>CAWEGN010000006.1:0-662575 GCA_963808805.1 uncultured Acidobacteriaceae bacterium
CACATTTCCATTTTGAGTCGTAATTCTGAAACCTCGGATCGTCGTAATCGTCAATGTTTATGAGGGTGCAAGCGCGATCCAGACGCCCCGGAGATCAGGACCCAATGGGTGAGATACAAAAACGACCCTTTCAGCTCTCCTTCAACGCTTCTCTCAGGGTCGATTTCCAGGGTTCCCGCGTCACCTCTGACGGCGGGCTGATTCTGGTGCGTGAGTTGGACGAGCGATTGGGCTTCGGCGAACTTGCTCGGCTGAATGCCTTACCGACACGCGTGCGAAGAACGCACAGTTACCGATTGTCGATCTGCTGCGCCAGTCGGTGTACAGCCGCCTGGCCGGATACGAAGACGTGAACGATGCCGAACGTCTGGCCCAGGACCCGAGCTTCCGTCTGATCGGCTCGGAGAAGATTTGGGATCGCGGCGCAGCCCTGCCCTCCCGGTTGCAGAGCTTTGAGGCGCAGATGCTGGCCGAGGATGGGAACTTCTCGGGACTGGCGCGGCTGAATCGGGAACTGGTGGGTAAAGCGGAAGCGCTGGATTCAGGGTACCGCACGGTCCTGGACATGGACTCGACCGAGATTCCGGTCTACGGCGAGCAGGAAGAGAGCGCATACAACGGCCACTTCGAATCGACCTGCTATCACCCGCTGTTGCTGTTCAGCCGAGACGGCGATTGTCTGGCGGCAAAGCTGCGTCCCGGCAACGTGCACAGCGCCGAGGGCTGGGAAGAGCTTCTGCTGCCGGAGATTGAGCGGCAACAGAAGCTGGGCAAGGAAGTGGCGTTTCGCGCCGATGCCGCCTTCGCCAAGCCGGAGATTTACGAAGCGCTGGAAAGCCGGGGCGTGAAGTACGCCATCCGCATCCCGGCCAATGAGAACCTGGAACGGGATGTGGCGGAACTGCTGCCGCGCCCGGTGGGGCGTCCCAGTCACAAACCGATCGTGTGGTACAAAGGCTTTCTCTACAAGGCCGCCAGTTGGACGACGGCGCGGCGGGTGGTGGCGAAGGTTGAGCATCATGCCGGAGAGTTGTTCCCGCGCATCGGGTTCATCGTGACCAATCTGACACTGCCGAGCCGGGCGGTGGTACGGTTCTACAACAAGCGGGGCACGGCCGAGCAGTGGATCAAGGAAGGCAAGCAGGCGGTAAAGATGACGCGGCTGAGCTGCCACCGTTTCCGGTCGAACGAGGTGCGGCTGTGGCTGAGCGTGATCGCATACAACCTGGGCAACCTGTGGCGGCGGCTGGTGCTGCCGAAGGGAATCGAGAACGTGGTCGCTTGACGAGCTTGCAGCAGCGGCTGGTGAAGACCGGCGGGCGGTTGGTGAAACATGCCCGCTACTATTGGCTGCTGTTGGCGGAGAGCCATCTGACCGGCGGCTGTTCGCAAGCATGGTGCGGCGGATTGAGGCACTGCCGCTGCCCACCGGATAGCGAGCTGAGGATGTGGCAAAGGAAATCAAGGGAATAGTAAGGAGGCACGGAGAGGTGTCAACGAAACCGCTTGAAAACTCACCTTTTTTGTCCGGTTGGCTCGATGAAGCAGCGCCGGGTCGGCCTCTGGCGACCTTCAGGAGCTGCATTGCTCCGTCGGGCGGCGGCGGGGCGTACACTGGCTCTGATAGGGTCGCCAAAACGGGGATTCCAGTTTAAGGGAAGGACACCGGAGAGGAGAAACATAATGAAGACAAACGGACAACACGAGGTCATCGCACGAATCGCCGGGACGGGCTTGGTGCTTGCCACCCTCCTCGCCCTGGTGCTTGCCAGCTCCATTGCGGGACGCGCTCAGTCAAGCGCAGCCTCGCCCGCGGTTCCCGCTGCAGCTCCGGCAACGCCCGCAAAGGCCTCACCGGCCGCCCAGGCCGGGCAACCGACGGCGCCAGCTCAGCGGCAGCCTGGGGGAAACCACGAGGGCATCACGGTGCATGGCCACTGGATCATCGAGGTCAGGAACCCCGACGGCAAGCTTGTCTCCCACACGGAGTTTGAGAACAGCTTGCAACTAGGAGCGATATTCCTGACGAACCTGCTTTCAGGACAAGCGTCGTCAGGTGGATGGGCTATTTCTCTCGGCCCTCCGCCAGGGCAGCAAAACTTAGGGGAAACGCCCTGCTATAACACGATCACCTATTCCAATTGCACCATTGTCTCGCCCACGGTCGCGCCCACGACATGCTCCTCAGATCCTTCTTGCTTCGCGACGCTTTCGGTCTCGCCTACTTCCTTCCAAACAGCGCCCGACGGAGCACTTATGGTCACCCTTCAGGGAACTGCAACCGCTGGCAGCGGGGGCGGTGTTGTAGGAACTGTGAGCACGTTTATGGTGCAATGCGGTTCTGCGGTGGCCCCCGCAAACTGCTCAACAGCAAATGGGAATACTCAGGGGTTGAGCGGCGGGTTTTACGCGAACGCATTTTCCGGCCGGACCCTGGACGGAATCGGTGCGGACCCCAGCCAGGTCACTGTCGGATCCAAGCAAACAATCTCCGTTACCGTCCAATTCAGCTTCCAGTAGACCGCAGAAAGCGGCGGCCCCATGCGGCGCGCGGTGAGGCGAGGGGAGCGAGATGGGCATACGGCCAGCGACAATTCGTGACGCGAATGCGGCGAAGGGCCGCGAGGACGCGGCTGCCCCGCGGCGCAGGGTCTTGCGGTCAGCCTGTGTTTCCGCGGCTCTGCTGCTCCTGCTTTGGGCTCCCATGCTGCACGCGCAGGCAGGAGTGATTACCACCGCTGTGGGTTACTCACTCAACGACCCCAGCGTGCCCGGCGCGGGGTTTATCGAGCCGACCAGCGTGGCTTTGGACATTCAAGGCATATAGCCCCGCATCAGGTGTATTTGGTACCGCCGAGGGTGCAGGACGAGGTGGGCTCGACTCACCTATGCAAGTAGCCATAGAAGAGCTGAACCGGACGCTGGAAGAGATGCCGCGGCGGCTGGAGAAGTTGAAGTAGAATGGCTTGAAGAAGCTGTCGCGCAGCGAAGAGGATGCCCGCGTCCTGCGCCAGCGTAGGGACAGATTCCTACTCGGCCACTCGACCAAGATTGCGGATTCCGACGGCCGGAATGGCTCTATCTTATTCTGGATTCAATAGATGTAGGATATCCATGTTCGATCTTGAAATTCCGATGTTTGCAATTCGGCGGGGTGCCGGTTCGGGTGCTGCCTCCTCCATCTACAACCTTGTTCGAGGGTTAGCGGCTCTCAATAAGAAGCTGGTTCTCCCATATACCCAATTTAGCCGGCTAGATATAGAGTTCGTTTCGTGGTCCAAGACGAATGAACATCTTGAGTTGCGGAAGTACCCTAAGATTCTAGGGGGTACTCAAACTCGATTTGCCGAGGAAACAGTATATGCCAACATACGGACAGAGCGCACGCAGGTACTCTACCCTAATTACTTCATGCCGCCCGAACTGTTTAGGCGTAGTGATGCTGTATCAGTACTAATTCATGATTGTCAGCACCGTATGTTTCCTGGATACTTCTCCGTTTGCAAGAGGCGCTGGTTGGATCTCAATTATCGTAGGACGCTCAGACTTGCTAATCATGTCTTTCTCATATCAGGGTTTGAAAAGGATCAAATTGCCCGATACTACGGCGAGAATCTCGCGAGCCGTTGCACGGTTGTTTATAACTCCATTGATTGGAGCCGGTACGAGTGCGGATCCCCAAGCGATACTGTTCTCAAATTGACGACGGATCCGTATATATTGAGCGTTGCACACCAATACCCCCATAAGAATACGCTTAAACTTATCAGGTCATATATGAATTTGTCGAGGCGCTATAAGGATTTCAACCTCATCTTGGTCGGAAAGCCATCAGCTCAAGTGAATCGGTTTCTTCAAAGCGGAGTTTCGGAAGAACAGAGACAGAAGATCACCCTTGCTGGATTTGTCTCCGATGTAGACCTAGGGCATCTCTACAGGCATGCAAGTCTGTTCGTACTCGCGTCCTCCTATGAAGGGTTTGGAATGCCTGCCGTTGAAGCGGCTGGATTTGAGGTGCCCATCCTGGTCGCGAACGGGACGGCACTCCCCGAGGTTACGCTTGGAAAAGCGACTTATTGCGCCGACGGTGCATCCGCAGAGACGTGGGCTGAGGCGATCTCTCAATGCCTGGACCACAAGCGGTCTTCGGAGGAATACCAGATGCTGGCGGGCGCCGTCAGGAAACGCTATGCGCCAACTGCTGTTGCGACCGCCCTTTTGGGAGAGATTGGCTTGGGCTAGCTGATCTTTTAGCATTCAAAAATTACGGTTTCCGGGACGCAAACCGTTTTAGCATATTTTTGAAGTAGTGCAACGAAGGAGCCTCCTTGAATTCGGCCAGGGTCGCCAAGTTTGCACAAGTTATTCAGTCAGCCCGGTTGACTCGGGCGCTTGTGTATCATCGGGTCCTTGCTGGCGTCGAGCATCGAAGAGTTCTCAGTCGCAATCTAGTGACGGTAATCGACATTGGTGCCAATCGGGGGCAGTTTGCCCTAGCAGTTCGCCAGTGGGCGCCTGGCGCGCGTGTTATTGCGTTTGAGCCGCTACCCGGTCCGGCGTCTATTTTCCGCAACGTATTTTCCGGTGATGGGCAGGTTATGCTGCACCAGGCTGCGATAGGGCCGAAGGCGGAGCAGAGAACGATGCATATCTCGAAGCGGGACGACTCTTCATCGTTGCTACCCATTTCTTCCGTTCAGTCGAGGATTTTCCCCGGTACCGAAGAGGTGTCAACTGCAGAAGTGCATGCCGGACCGCTGGATGAATTCGTTCGTTTTGATGAGTTGAAGCAAAACGCGATGCTGAAGCTAGATGTCCAAGGCTTTGAATACGAGGCGTTAAGAGGCTGCGAATCAATGCTACCTCACTTCCAATGGGTGTATTGTGAGTGCTCGTTTATCGAGCTTTATGCCGGCCAAAAACTGGCTTCAGATGTTATCGCCCTGCTGGCGGATCGGGGATTCTCAATTGATGATATCCAGAATCCGACTTACAGCGATGCCGGACATTGCATTCAGGCGGATTTGCTATTCTCACAGTCGCTTTCGAAGGTATGACGTAAGAGAACGGCGAGATGCAGCGAAGCTAGAGATCGTTGAGAAGTACTTCCCAGCAGCTCGATTGAGGGGTACCGAACGAACGCAGCGAGCACGGCGAGATGAACCCCACTTCTTCCAAGCCGGCAGGGCGTTCTGGTGGCAGAGGGTAATGACATGTTTGCGAACGTACGGTTCCAAAAGGTCCTGGGTATCCGGTTTTTCGTGGGCGGGGCTCAACAGGCGATTGATCTTCTTTCTGAAAGCGGTGGCTTGGTCGTTGTTCCATCGGGCCCCGGGCTGCGAACTCTTGCCACCGATTCCGTTTATCGCGAAGCCCTTTTGGGCGCAGATCTAGCCATCGCCGACAGCGGATTTATGGTGCTGTTGTGGAATGTCTTGTACCGGCCAAAAATCTCCAAACTTTCCGGCCTCAAGTATTTGCGAACTCTGTTGCTGCAGAACGACTTCCGGCAGCCCGGCAGCACGTTTTGGGTGTTGCCGCATCGAGAAAGCGCGGAGCGAACGACTCGCTGGCTTCGCGAACAGGATGTCGTGGTAAGCTCCGCGGACGTTTATGTAGCGCCGTACTACAGTGGCTGCGTTCAAGATCCGGTGCTGCTCCAACTCGTCGAACGCCGGCGTCCACGGCACGTAGTTCTTGGCTTGGGCGGCGGAGTTCAGGAGCCGCTGGGTTTCTATCTCAAGCAGAGACTAGGTTATCTCCCCAGGATTCACTGCATCGGCGCGGCGATTGCCTTTTTGACGGGAGATCAGGTCTATATTCCGGCGTGGGTTGATCAAGTCGGCCTTGGTTGGCTCTGGCGTACGGTGTCCAATCCTCGGCGCTTCCTGCCCCGCTACTGGGAGGCCCGTTGTCTCGCACGGTTGATGGTCCGTTACGGCAAAGAGCTGCCTGCGACGTATTAGCTCTCCCTCCGCCGGTTTCCTGGCGAATAGCGGTACGAACGATTACCGTGGTTACAGAAACCGAAGTCGAGGACGCCTCGCTGCGTTTCCCATTTTGCGCCTAACCTGCCGAGAAAATCATCGGTTATCCTTATTGAAGAAGGCGTAATGAAGAAAGTCGCTTTGATTACTGGGATTACCGGCCAGGATGGCGCATTTCTGGCCGAGTTTCTGCTTAAAAAGGGCTACGAGGGCCATGGAATCAAGCGCCGCTCTTCGCTTTTCAACACCCAGCGCATCGACCATTTGTATCAGGATCCGCATGTGGACCATCTGCAATTGGTGCTGCCCTACGGCGACCTGACCGACACTTCGAGCCTGGTGAATACCATTCAGATGATGCAGCCCGACGAAATCTACAATCTGGCCGCGCGAGCCACGTCATGGTCTCTATTGAGGAACCTGAGTACACTGCCAACGCCGACGCGCTGGGCGCGCTTCGCATCCTGGAGGCCTTTCGGTTACTGGGAATGACCAGGAAGACGATGTTTTATCAGGCATCTACATCGGAGATGTACGGTTTGGTGCGGGAAACGATAGACCCCTATCGGGACTGCCCCCAGCCTATCCGGGAGGAGTTCCTGCTCACCGGCCCTCTGGAGCCTACGGACCGGGCTTATGCGATTGCCAAGATTGCCGGCATCGAGCTGTGCCGATCCTATAATCGGCAATTCGACACGCAGTTCCTGTCCGCAATGCCCACGAACCTCTACGGTCCCGGCGACAATTACGACCTGAATAACTCGCACGTATTGCCTGCGCTGATCCGAAGAGTTTACGAAGCCGAGCGCGCAGGGCGGCGCGAGGTGGTAGTTATACAACGGCTCGTGGTCAGGTTTTGGAATGTTCACTCGTTGGTCGAGTGGACCCCAAAGTCCCGTCGAACGTTCATCGTAAAATAGCGACGCGTGAGCAGGAGAACGCACTTGATCGTACACAAACCGTGAAAAAGCGTTAAAAGCTGATCTTCCGCTCTGGGAACCAAGTCAGTTGGATCGTTGTGGTGGTCACGGTCTGTTGGCTGGCGGGGTAGGCGGGTGTCCCGGAAGGGTAGATTGGGGCCTTCCAGTGCTCGTAGGCGAAGCTGCCGTTGATCTCAAGATCTCGTCCGATGCGTTTGACCGCCTGAAAATCGATGTCGTCGAGCGTTGTGCCGCCGGGGAAAAAGTCTTTAGCTGCCTTCTGATTGCGCAATCCCACCTGCAACCACTCGTTGCCGCTCAGGTGATAGGTGACCCAGGCCTGGCCGCCCTTATCCTCGCGCCCGATCCAGTCGCCGAATATCTGTCCCTGATTTGTGTAGCCCTGTTTCTCGATAACTTCCCAGTACATGAAATGACCGCCGTTGCTGGTCGAGACAGGAGGATCAGTGGAGACGGCTTCGACGCGCATATCGAGCTTGGGAATGCCAGGGATGTGGGAGAGATAAAGACCTGGCCGCCAGGATGCGCGCCGGGGAGCATCGATGGGCGATAGGTCGTCATGTACTTCGGAGTCTGCATAGAGCGTAAGCCAATTGCGGACGAAGGGCAGCCGGTACGAAAAGTCGAACGCGCCAAAACGCGCCCCTGGATCGTCGCGCGTGTACTTGACGTTAGGCTGTGGTGCGGACAGGCTAAAAAAACTCTTCAGAAAGGTATGGAGTGTGACGGGCGAGTGCCCTTCCCCCCCAAAAAGCGCAGTACGCTCGAAGCCAAACTCGAGATTCTCTGTGGGCCTGAAGCTGATCTTCTCTACGTGTACCCATGGATCCCCGGGGTTGATCACGTTCGGCACATTCGGCGATGGATTGGCCACATAGGCAGGGTTGGGCATGAAGGTGTGTCCCCTCAGCGAGCCCACCAGAAACGCATAGCGGAAAGGTCCGGTTAGCCGGGAGAGCAGAGGAATGTATAGGGGCTCGATACGGTCAATGTGCAAAGCATAGATGTTTTCGGCGTTGTTCGAGTATGCCATCGCGCCGCCTAGCCCAGGCCCAAGCCATTCATCCTGCTTGCCAAAGGAGATTACGTTGTTGAGTACTTGCGCTGAGACGTACGCCTCCAGGAATCGTCCATCGGTAGCCGCGCCGATCGGCCCCATGGGGATGGTGGCCTGGCTGTACGGCAGGCCGGTAGCGGCGTTGAGAAAGGCTGTGCCGTCGACCGTGGAGAGAGCGTTAGCCAGCGAAGCGGAGTAACCGGTGGCCGAAGGCGCTCCCTGGAATTCGCCACGCACATAGAGCAGATATCGCCCCGCGGTAGCATAACCGCTGGCGCCGGAATAGTTATTGAACCCTCCTTCGTAGGGCCTCCCGTAGTCGTTGATGATCGTCGAGCCCAGGTGATAGCTGTCGTCCAGAGGCGTGCCGCTGATGGCCCGCGCGACAGAGTATACAGACTCGATGCAGGCGCGCTTCTGATACACCTCGTCGGGGCCGTCGGTGCCGGAATGCAACTCACGGCTGACGGCGTCGTAGATCTCCTGCGCCTCTGCCGCAGCCGAGCCGCCCTCGCCATTCGCTTCTTCGAGGTTGTCCCCAGCCTCTTTCAGCATGCGGCTCACGCTCGCCCGTGTCCACGGGCGCATGCCCAAGAACATATCGTCTACATAGCCCAGTGAGTAAAGCCGCAGCATGGCCGGATAGATCCAACTGTCTACAGGAATGAACGGCGAACCCAATGCGGAAGGCTCGCAGGGGGATGCGTGAGGATTGGCGTTTCCCGCTTGTCCCGCGCCCTCCGGCGCTCCAGGTGGCTGTGCGGCGAGTGCGCCGGCGGCGATGAGGAGAAGTCCCGCCAACACAACTGCGCATTGGCGCACAAGGGTCTTGGCCACACGTCTGCCTGCGTTCATACCCCTACTTTATCATTCAGTCACTCCTCTTGCTGTGCTGGAAAACATCCTGGGGCAAATCGGCCGAAGCCGATGCGGGACGGGTATTGAACCGATAATCAGTGTCTTCGTAGCCTCACCAAAGAGCAACTTGCCGAGAGCAATGTATGCTCCTTCAAACCCGCAGCCGGGCATCCTGTCAGCGCAGGGTGAGCGTCCCGACTCAGATTGCCAAGACACCGAGAATCAATCTCGCTGACTAGCGATTCGAACAGTCCGAGTTTTGAGGTAAAAAAGCGAAAAAATGAACTTGCCGTGGCGCGTGAACGAAGTTGGAGAAAAAAATCAGGCGCTAAGAAGCAGTGGAAGACGAGATTTTGAGGTAATAAACCCGCATTTTCATTTGCGGTAGCTCGGGCAATCGCAGATATTCGGCCTCGGGAGCTGGGACATGGCCTGAGATGACAATTTCTGAGGTTAGCATGAGGGAACTGATGGTGGGGTGGCCATGGCTGGGGCAGAGACACCCTTGGCCTGCAGAGCTTTAAGAATCAAGATTCCTTGTTCATCGTAGGAAGGGGGTAGGAAGTCGAAGTTTTTGTGCGGAATTTGCCCGGTCACTTGACACCGGCTGCGACACCCAGAATCTGCCTGCCGATCGAGTCCTTGAGTTCTTTAGGCAGGGCATCCGCCTGTTCAAGTGTTTTCCAGGATTCGGCAGTGCGCTCGGCGGTTTCTACCGCGATCTTCCAAAGCGGGCTCGCCGGAATGCGCGCCGTGTCGGCAAAGCGGCGCATCTGGTCGGGCGTGATTTCGGAAAGACTGCGGCTGTCGCCGAAACTCAAGGCTAGCGTGTCGCCGGGAATATAGGGAAGCGTCGCCACGAAGTCGTAACCCGGCGCGAGCGCGGGCGTGCGCCGGTCTGGATAGAGGAGGGACCAGTTCTTGAGGTGCATGTCGGCGTTGCCGATTACGACGGAAAATACGAGGCGACGGACGAATTCGATCACGGCGTCTTCGCCGATTTCCGCCCACAACACGGTGGCGATATTTGCGTAGCTGTGGAACTTGTACTTGTTGTTGGGGAATTCCCCGAAGACTTGCGCGAAATCCTCCATGTGGACGGGCTTGCCGTCCGGCAGGCGGTCGAACCGCTTCACCGCGAGAGCCTTGCTTTCCACCGTATGGGCCTGTTCAGGTAGTCCTTTGATGCTTGCGACATCGACGAGCTTATTTTCAGGGACGGAGATGCCGGCGCGCCGGGCCAGTTCCAGCATGGCGAATTCATTCTCGGGAACCGCTTTATACCGTGCGGAAGGAAGCTTGACGATCCATGAGCCGCCCAAACCGCCGGCGGGAATGGTCAGGCCGCCGGAGGCTTCCTTGACGGCGGAGAATTTCATCTGCACGCCGGCGAGCGAAAAGCGCAGCGGCTCTTCGCCGCCCTGACCGTCGTCACGGCTGTTATCATCATGACCGTGGTGTGGTTCGGATGGCTGCTCGTCGCCCTCAAGCGGCACAACGACAGGCGCGCCTGGCAGGTCGGCACCGAGGACGGCGAGGAGGAAGAATTCGCGCTCGGGATTCACGTCCGCTCGCTTGGCGAGATAGTCTCGCAGGTGGCCTTCAGGCAGAAGGTTGGAGAAGAAGACCGGAACACGACGTCCCACGGGGCGGAAGTTCGTCACGAGCCCGCCGGTGTTGCCCTTGAATGAGAGGCTCAGGGTGGGGCGCAGCTGATCGTCGATATAGTCTTGCTCGAACGCGAATAGCTGTCGGTCGCCTGCGAGGCGGGTAATGACGCCGATCTGCTTTCCGTACAGACGCACGGATAACGCGTTGAGTTTCTTCAGGTCAAACTTCATCGCGCGGCTCCTGCGAGTTGTCTTCGTCGCGATCGGCGGCATAGAGAGACCGTTCCGCTCCTTCACCCGACTCGTCCTTGAGGTGGTCGCGCACGAGCGACCGTACGATGGGCACCAGGGCGCGGGGCACGATGATGAGGTCGCGGTCGAGCATACGGACGATCTCAAGGAGCGTGTCATAGCGTGGCACGATTTTGCCGGACTCGATGCCGGAGATGTGCCTCTGGCCGATGCCGAGGCGGCTTGCCAGGTCCCTCTGGCTCCAGCCGCGCTTCTTACGCGCCTCTATCAGGGCGTGGCGCATCTCGGCGGGCAACGCCTTCTGCCGCAAAGGCTTGATACCGTTCTTTGCATCAATAATCATATTTGATACGATATAATACATCACAAGAAAAATCAAGTGATACCCTAATATGCATCACAAATACATAACGATGCAATAAAATGCCTTACATGGAGCGACAATATGGTCATGTGAGTGGATGGAGCTAAAGATCCCTGAGCCTGTATTGGAGAGCAGCCTTGCTCAGAAGGAGCCCATTTGCCAACTCTTCGATCGAACCTTCGTCTTCAATGCCAATCGGCGATTGCTGGCCCAGACCGAGCCTAGGATCCGGCGTGTTAGGAAATTGAGAGCGCCTTTCGCACCAAACCTTTGCCGGATCACTCTAGGCGGTATCCACATATAGACTTTGCAGCGGGTGTTTGATTTGTTGCACTTGTAGCATGTCGAGTCGATATGAGTTGAGCGAAGGGCAGTGGGAGCGGATCAAGGACACGCTTCCTGGCCGAGTGGAGCATGTTGGCCGTACTGCAGCGGACAATCGCCAGTTCGTCAACGGAGTATCGTGGGTGCTTCGTTCGGGGGCCCGTTGGCATGATCTTCCGGAGCGTTACGGCAAGTACAAGAGCGTGCATGCGCGGTTCATGCGCTGGGCGCGATCGGGTGTCTGGGAGCGCATTTTCGCCGACCTTGTGGCGGACAAAAAGAATCAATACCTGATGATCGACTCGACCATCGTGCGCGCTCACCAGCAGGCGGCCACGGGCCGCAAAAAAAGGGCTCCGAAGACAAGGCTCTGGGGCGTTCCCGAGGTGGACTGAGCACCAAGATCCACCTGCTGGCTGACGAAACTGGCCTGCCCGTAGCCTTCCGCATCACACCTGGACAGGCTGCGGAATACCCTCAGGCAATCAGCTTGTTGGAAGGCCAACGGGCCGAAGCCGTGATTGCCGACAAGGGCTACGATTCGACCGAGATCGTCGCCACTATCGAAGCCCTGGGTGCGGTTGCCGTGATCCCGCCAAGGCGGCACTGGAAACAGCCCCGCAGCTACGACCGTACCTTGTACAAACTACGAAACCTCATCGAACGCTGCTTCAACCGCCTCAAGCAGTTCCGCCGCTTCAGCACCCGCTACTGCCGAAATATAGAAGCTTTCCGAGCCTGCACCGCTCTTGCATGTGCATGGCTCAGACTTCAGCTATATGTGGATACCGCCTAGGGGCTTTGCACTGCTGTAGCTAGTTTCTTCCGAAGCGCATCTCCCTCAGGCGAATTCCTAATCCCAACCGACAGCGGCGTAGAAATTGAACAGCCGGAAGACTGCACGCACCTTTAACTCTTTGTCTTCACGTAAGTTAGCAATCTGATCGCAGTGAAGGCCACGTGAAACCGTATTGAAACCTGAATTTGTTAAGAGGCACGGCTAGGCGCTCTTCGGCGCCTATTTCTTTGAGGACCCGATATTCGGGGAAATCCACTGGCGCGTAGCGCGAGCGCGGCGAGCGAACGCGCCCCAGCGGATATCACGTTTACCGACCGTGGCAGGTGAAACCGACCTCTCTACGGCGATGTTTACCAGCACGACCGAGGCACCCTGCTCAATGACCGCACCCTTGCCCGCGTCCAGCCCCCTCGGATTCAATGCTAAAATTGGATTGCTGAGGGGTGATTCGGACGTTAGCCTGGGGGAGATCTTCGACTTTTCCGCGCCGAGCGGATGATTCTTGCCCATCATTCCTGGCGCGAAGTATGTGATCGTTACGCGCGGCAGTTTCATGCAAGACACTCACGCGACGTTGACGGAAAAGGTCTTACGTTCGCCGAACCGCGTCTTTACATGTCGGTCGATATGCTTACCGCGCTGTTGAATCGCTTCAATGTCGGCGCCTTCAACACAGCGTCTTCAGCACCCTTGACGATCGCAAGCAATTCGAGCGCAGGAAGACCGGAGTCTTGGATTATGGGGAGGCGTTGGAAACGGGTTGCGCTCGATGCAGATACCGCGCCATTCTCTTTCCCGACAGTCGAAAGCACCACCGCATGGCTTGGACATTTACGACGATTGCTGGTCCGTCATGAGAATCTGCTCACTACCTTCCGGCGCTCACCCCACGGGAATGTTTTTGAAACACACAGCTTCATCTGCTCTGAGATGTGGCTTGCCATGCGAAATCAGCGAGGGAATAATTCATGCCGAAAGTCGCTCTGATCACGGGAATTACCGGCCAGGATGGCGCATATCTGGCTGAGTTCCTCCTTAAGAAGGGTTATGAGGTGCATGGCATCAAGCGCCGCTCTTCGCTTTTCAACACGCAGCGTATCGACCACTTGTATCAGGATCCGCATGTAGATCATCCGCAGCTGGTGCTGCACTACGGCGACCTAACCGACACTTCGAGCCTGGTGAACACCATACAAAAGGTCCAGCCGGACGAAATTTACAATCTTGCCGCCCAGAGCCATGTCATGGTCTCTTTTGAGGAACCTGAGTACACTGCGAACGCCGATGCGCTGGGCACCCTTCGTATCCTGGAGGCCATTCGTTTGCTGGGAATGACCAGGAAGACGCGGTTTTATCAGGCATCTACATCTGAGATGTACGGCCTGGTGCGGGAGGCGCCGCAGTCGGAGGCCACACCCTTTTATCCACGGTCTCCCTACGGCGTGGCTAAGGTTTACGGATATTGGATTACGGTGAATTACCGTGAGTCTTACGGCATTTATGCATGCAACGGGATTCTGTTCAATCACGAATCTCCTGTTCGCGGCGAAACTTTTGTGACGCGCAAGATTACCCGATCCCTGGCGCGCATTAAAATGGGGTTGCAGAGCTGCCTTTACCTTGGCAATCTGGACTCCTTGCGGGATTGGGGACATGCTCGAGATTACGTCGAGGCACAATGGCTCATGCTGCAGCAGCAGGAGCCACGGGACTATGTAATCGCCACGGGCGAGCAGCACAGCGTGCGAGAGTTTGTTAACCTTAGCGCTGCACAACTCGAGATGCCGCTCCAATGGGAAGGAGCCGGCATGGATGAACGCGCTGTGGATGACAGAGGTGAGACCGTGGTTCGCGTCGATCCGCGCTACTTCCGCCCGGCCGAGGTGGGGTCGTTGCTGGGCAATCCGGAGAAGGCTCGCCACGAACTAGGCTGGACGTCGCGCACGAGTTTCCGTGACTTGGTGACTGAAATGGCGAGTGAAGATCTGAAACAGGCCCAGCGCGATTTGTTGGTCAACCAACATGGCTTTGAGACCGTCGCCGGCTTTCATGAGCATTGACCAAAGTGAGCCGCAGTTAGACGGGAGATCGTTCGCGGAGCACCCTGGATCACACTGCCGTCTAGCGCACGCCGGATTTCACTCGCTCACATTCGATTCTGGGGGAGTTAATGAAGCAAGACAGCCGCATTTACGTGGCCGGTCACCGTGGCCTGGCAGGTTCGGCATTGGTGCGGAGCTTGCAGAGGAAGGGTTTTTGCAATTTCATTCTCCGAACTCATGCAGAACTTGATCTTAAGGACGCGCATGCGGTAAGCGCGTTCTTCGCCAAAGAGCGTCCGGAGTATGTCATCCTGGCAGCAGCCAAGGTGGGCGGCATTCATGCCAACGATACTTATCCGGCAGACTTTATTCGCGATAACCTGGCCATCCAGGGGAATGTGATTGAGGCCGCGTATCGTAACAACGTTGAAAGGCTATTATTCCTTGGCTCCAGTTGTATCTATCCTCGCGATTGTCCCCAACCTATCCGAGAAGAATACCTGCTGACCGGACCGCTTGAGTCTACGAATCGGGCTTATGCGATTGCCAAAATTGCGGGAATCGAAATGTGCCGATCCTATAATAGACAATTCGGCACGCGCTACCTGTCTGCTATGCCCACTAACCTCTATGGCCCCGGCGATAACTACGACCTGAATAACTCGCATGTCGTGTCGGCGCTAATCAGAAAGGTCTACGAGGCGAAGCGCGCAAGCCGGAGCGAGGTAGTGGTTTGGGGCACTGGCAATCCGCGGCGAGAGTTTCTATTCAGCGATGACTTTGCAGACGCATGTGTGCATTTGATGATGCTCGGAGAAGAGGAATACAAAACGATGCTGCGCAAAGATCCTACGCTGCTGGTGAACGTAGGTTATGGCAGCGATGTAACGATTCGGGAACTGGCGGAGACGGTTTGCCGGGTTCTTGACTTTGGGGGCACCTTGGTCTTCGACACTTCCAAGCCGGACGGCACTCCCCGAAAACTTCTGGATTCCACGCAAATGCGATCTTTGGGCTGGGAGCCCCAAGTCAACTTGGAAACCGGTATCCGTTTCGCCTTTAAAGCGGCAAAACAAGCTCTTGATTCATTGCTGGATCATGGAACGACGAACGGGCAGCGGGCAATGCAGGAGAAGCAAAGGCCATGATCATCAGCCTGTGGTGCAAGTCACTCTTGTCCAAGACAGCATTTATTTGAATCATCGCGCTTGATTTCAGAAGACATGGCGGTCGCATTCTCCGGGTAGCGGCAGGAGTGTTCGATAACTCATTCTGGCGGGTTTCTACGTATTCTGCATCTTGCTGTCCAAGTTGTCAGTCTGTAAGGGCGTAACGTGGGCAGACACATACCCCGAAAAGAGCGGCCGCACCGTGACCACGGTTCTGTCGCTCCACTTTACGCGCTCTGAGTAGAGCGGCAGATAGTGTTCCACGGAACGCTGTCAAGGGCGGTGATGGTTCTGAGGGCTTCGGATGGCGTTGTCCAGAGCTTCGGAGGTACGAGCCTTGGCCGATCGAAGAAACTTCTTGAACTTGGACCAAGCCTGATTCCGGTTCCACGAATGACCCTCCATTATGAGCATCATCGGGAGCGTCATGAGGCACTACGGGTGCGACTGCGGGAATTGGCCGGCAGCCGGGTACGGTGCGGCTACCGGCACCTGACGATCCTGTTGCAGCGCGAGGGTTCCCGGCCTTGAAATGAATGCAAAAAAGATCACGAGCTGGGTAATCTAACGGTATATTCTATTGTGACCTGGAAGGCAAAATTTCACTTCCGGATTCGGGCCTTAAAGGTACGAGAAGCCTGCTGGAAAAATCCACTCGTTAGACACTGCATAGCTGCTGAATTCCAGCCTTGAAAATCTTGAAAAGCTATGAATCACTCTCCCTCCAAGGGGCATTGCCTCAGGGGAAGGTGTTCCTCAACTTGTAAGGAGACGGTATGCGTTTAAAGCTGGCCCCCAAGCTCATCACTGCAGCGATGTTTGTAGCCGCTGTATTTCCCACCTATTGCCAGGTTGCCCCAACGGCCCGCCAGGGTAGCGTGCCGATCGTCGTTGGCGCCGCTTTCTCCGATTTCAGGCTCGATTGGGGCCCTGGGAGCAAGACGGAAGGCATCTCGGCGTGGGTCGATTGGTACCCCAACCGTATGCCGGGGGTTCTTAACGGCTTGGGCATTGAAGCCGAAGGACATGATATCAACTATGGCCGTCCCGCGGGAATAACCAAAATGCGCCAGGATACCGGCGAGGGCGGGGCGATCTACGCCTGGAATCGCTTTCGCAACTTCCGTCCCTACGCCAAGTATCTGGTCGGCATAGGCAGTATCGATTTCCCTCCTGTCGGGACGTATTCGCATGACACCTTTACTGTCTTTTCTCCCGGCGGAGGGGTGGAGTACCGTGCTTGGCGACACATCTGGATACGCGGCGACTATGAGTACCAGTTCTGGCACCACACCTTCGGACCTCACGACCTCAACCCCAACGGCTTTACCATAGGTGCTTCATACGATTTCAGACCATCAGCGCCTGAAGAAAGATAGACCATGGCACGAGTCCGATGGTGGTCCTACTGGCCGCCGAGATTTTCGTGTCCCAGAGCATTTTGCACAGACTCAGCACTGGCTAATGCCAAAGAAACCCCAAGCAGGAAACCGGTCCGACAGAGGCAACGGGCCTTTAAATTGGCTCTCTTGCAGTTTTGGCGCGACCTCAGCCCGACGGTCTAGCAAACAGAGCGCCTACAACAAACACTATGAATCCACCTGCTATCACCCGCTTCTGTTGTTCAACAGCAAGGGCAACAGCGTGGCTGCGCAACTGCGTCAGGGCAACGTTCGTAGCGCCGATGGTTGGGAGCAACTCCTGCTGCCGGAGATCGAGCGGCAACAAAATCTGGGCAAGGAAGTCTGGTTCCGGGCTGATGCGGCCTTTGCCAAGCCGGACATCTACGAAGCACTCGAAGAGCGTGGCGCGAAGTACGCAATTCGGATTCCGGCCAACGACTGCCTGATGCGTGATATTGAAGAGATGCTGACGCGCTCAGTCAGTCGTCCGGCTCACAAACCCGTCGTGTGGTACAAGGGCTTTCTCGACCAGGCGTCCAGTTGGAAAACGGCGCGGAGGGTAGTTGCCAAAGTGGAGTTCCATGCCGGGGGAACTGTTCCCTCGGGCGGGCTCAATCGTGACCAACACGCAACTCAGGAGCGTGAAGGTTGTCCACTTCTGCATCCAGCGCGGCAAGGCAGAGCAATGGATCAAGGACGGTAAGCATGCGGTAAAGATGGCCTGACTGAGCTGCCACCGGTTCCGCGGCAATGAAGTTCGGTTGTGACTCAGCACTCTCGCCTACAATATGGGAAACCTGTGGCGGCGGCTGGTATTGCCGAAAGGAATCGAATCGTGGTCGTTGACCAGCTTGCAGCAGCGGTCAGAGAAGACGGGCGGGCGGCTGGTAGAGCATGCGCGGTATTACTGGATGATGCTAGCGGAAGGACACCTGACGAGACACGGTTCGCGGCGATGCCGCGCAGGATTGCGCTGTTGCCTCTTCCGGCAAACTAGCCGAGCGTTCGCAACGCCGCGAACCAGAATCACGGAGGACAAAGGAGAATGGGTAGGTGTAGGCGCAATTGACTTGGAGGCCTCTCGATGTGGCGGGCAAAGTAAGGGCGGCAGCGAATCGTCCGGCTTTTCTTCCGCAAACGGTGGCCTTTTCGGGGCAAACGTTCCTTTGGCCTCGCAATCTGCCTCAGGAGCGATACAATTTCATTGAACCCGTGCCGAAAAAGGAGATTCCGTCGAAAGGAGTTATATGGCCAAATACTCGGTCGTTGTTCCTTTCCACAACGAAGGAGAAAACATAACCATCCTGTATGCACGGCTCAAGCAAGTCATGGAGCAGGTGGAGGACTCTTTTGAGTTGATTCTCGTCGATGACGGGTCCAGCGACCGGACGTACAAGCTCCTGGAAGAGATTGCTGCCGTTGATAGCCGCGTTTTGGTCGTCAAGCTGCGCCGCAACTTCGGCCAGACCTCGGCTTTGGCGGCCGGCTTTGACCACGCGTCGGGTGAGTTCATTCTGGCCATGGACGGGGATCTGCAGCACGACCCGAACGATATTCCCGCTTTTCTCGAAAAGCTCGACGAGGGCTACGACGTCGTCTCTGGCTGGCGCAAAGTGCGCATGGACAACTTCATACTGCGCCGCCTTCCTTCCGCCTGCGCGAACTGGATGATGGCGCGGCTCTCCGGCGTCCCTATCCACGACTTCGGCACGACGTTCAAGGCCTATCGCCGCGAGGTCATCCAGAATATTCCGCTCTACGGCGAGATGCACCGCTTCATTCCCGCGCTCGCCAGTTGGTACGGAGCATCCATCTGCGAAATCCCCATCCGCAACGTGAACCGCGAGCGCGGCAAGAGCCACTACGGTCTCGGCCGCACCTTCCGCGTCTTCTTCGACCTGATGACCATTCGCTTCCTGCTTAAATACATGAACCGGCCGCTGCATTTCTTTGGCGGCTTTGGCGTCTTGTGCATGTTCACCGGCAGCGTTATGGCCGCATCCCTGCTGGGCATGAAGCTCTTCCATCCGCAAATGGCTGTGATGCGGCATCACGGACCCATGTTTGTCATTGCCTCGGTGCTCATTGTCTCCGGCATCCAGTTGCTGGCTCTCGGCCTGCTCGGCGAGCTGCATGTGCATCACTACTACAACAGCCAGCGTCCCACCTCCTACACCGTGGACCGCTTGGTGCGTTTGGTCTCTGACGATGAGCAGACTTTGCTCTCCGACCGCAGCGACGGCGCCCAATAAGAAGGGGGAACCTATTCCCTTGCACCGGCCCACCCTCAGGGTTGATGCTTAACCCTGACATGAAAGCTATCCAGATACACTCCACCGGCGGACCGCAACGTGAAGCCCACGACGCAGAATCAAAGTCACGGCGGGCAAGAGGGCGGGCAGCAGCAAGAGCATCATCGGTAAGGCCGCGCCACTCACGAGAACTCCTATCGGGGAAGGGCTTGCGCACCTCAGGACGTCACACTCTTGAGGTGCGCGGCCCTGCTGTCCCGCTCACGGGAATCTTGGCTAAACCTGGAGTGCTGGGGGTTTCGCGTGATCATAGGTAGTGACTTTGGAATCGCCAGAAAGGCCGCAGCGAAAAGGTGATGCGATAACTGCCACCGAATCGCCAAGGAGTATTGGCCAAAAGGCTGGGCGGGCGAGGTGAACGGTATCGACTATCTCGCTGTTTCTCTCTTTTAGGCCCCAATGAACGCGCAAATCGGATCAGTTGGGCAACCCAAGAACATTGGACGCTCCCTCTGTGCATCTGCCGCCCTGTGGCGTATACTCATCGTCCTGGTTACTTCGGCGCCCTTGCGGATCTGCAAAGCTCCGATTCAGAGTTCAAGCTATTGACGAGTGGCGCCTGCGGATCGCGGACTTTGTGCGGGCAACCCAGACCGCGCATCGTTCAATCAACATGCGGGAAGACGCATCGGTCGTGAAACTTGGGAATCTTCCAAACCCAAAGGAGCATTCCAAGTGCATCGATTCTTGAAAGGACAACAGGTTATGCAAGTTCGAGCGGGTTTTGTGTTCGCTGCCGTTTTGGCAGCTCTATCTGTAGTGTGCGTGGTTTCTCCAGTTCGAGCACAGGACGGTAAGCTTAAGGTTCATGCCGTACCTCCTCAGGCTTATGTGTTCGTTGACGGGCGGGCCATGCACGAGGCAAGCCGCGGCGCCTTCAATCTCAGCCCCGGCAGCCACACCATTGACATCTACAACTACGGTTACAAACCGGCGACCCAAAAGGTCAACATCACTGCCCAACAAACCAACGTCCTTAACGTTACTCTCGATCCCATCCCGGGTATGGTCTCGGGCCCCTGGGGCTGTATGACCATTGAAGGCGCCGATCGGGATGCTGTGCTCCTCAACGGAAAGACGCCGGCCTTTTTTGTCGGCCACGGCGATGAGTTCAATAACGAATTGATGATGAAGCAGGAACTCATTGTTCCGCCCGGCAAATACCTGCTAACCATTCTCTCGGGAGATAAGGAGGTCTGGTCTGGCACGGTCGAGGTTCCCGCCAACCAGCGTGTTGTCATTGATATTCCGAAAGGCGTCCGGAAAACCATCCCCTGGCCCCGCGGAGAGCAGCTCCAGTCTTTGCCGCGCTTCAAGGCCGGTGTGGCGAGTGCCACTGTTGCGGTTGTCAAGCCCACGGCGCAGCTCACCGCCAGCAAAGGGCAGATCAATGCCGGCGAGACAACACAGCTTAACTGGACGACCACCGACGCCCCTAGGCGGTATCCACATATAGCTGAAGTCTGAGCCATGCACATGCAAGAGCGGTGCAGGCTCGGAAAGCTTCTATATTTCGGCAGTAGCGGGTGCTGAAGCGGCGGAACTGCTTGAGGCGGTTGAAGCAGCGTTCGATGAGGTTTCGTAGTTTGTACAAGGTACGGTCGTAGCTGCGGGGCTGTTTCCAGTGCCGCCTTGGCGGGATCACGGCAACCGCGCCCAGGGCTTCGATAGTGGCGACGATCTCGGTCGAATCGTAGCCCTTGTCGGCAATCACGGCTTCGGCCCGTTGGCCTTCCAGCAAGCTGATTGCCTGAGGGTATTCCGCAGCCTGTCCAGGTGTGATGCGGAAGGCTACGGGCAGGCCAGTTTCGTCAGCCAGCAGGTGGATCTTGGTGCTCAGTCCACCTCGGGAACGCCCCAGAGCCTTGTCTTCGGAGCCCTTTTTTGCGGCCCGTGGCCGCCTGCTGGTGAGCGCGCACGATGGTCGAGTCGATCATCAGGTATTGATTCTTTTTGTCCGCCACAAGGTCGGCGAAAATGCGCTCCCACACACCCGACCGCGCCCAGCGCATGAACCGCGCATGCACGCTCTTGTACTTGCCGTAACGCTCCGGAAGATCATGCCAACGGGCCCCCGAACGAAGCACCCACAATACTCCATTGACGAACTGGCGATTGTCCGCTGCAGTACGGCCAACATGCTCCACTCGACCAGGAAGCGTGTCCTTGATCCGCTCCCACTGCCCTTCGCTCAACTCATATCGACTCGACATGCTACAAGTGCAACAAATCAAACACCCGCTGCAAAGTCTATATGTGGATACCGCCTAGAGCTGCACAAACCGGGAATATAGTTCCAATAGAAACGCGTGATCCGAAATCTTTTCTCCGGTCTCCTGGGTCACCAGCGGTCCAACCTCGAGTGAAGAGAGCTGGTTGAAGAGGGTTGCTGGTTGCTCTTTTGCCCGTTCGAGGAAATCACCCAGGAGGGATTCCGTATATTCCACATCCTCTGCCCGAACGACTGCGCGCCAACCCGGATCGACGAGAAAGCGCAAGCAGCCTTTCGCATCCTCAAGCACAATTAGGACCACGGGCGTAGCCCCACCGAAACCCTGCGCCCTGTAGGCCAAGGCACAGAACTTCTCTGGGAGGTTTCCACTCGAGTCCGACGATTCCCGATTCTGTGTCTGCTCTTCGCTCAAGGTCGCTAATGATCGTCTCGGCCACGTGCTGCACGAGGGAGGGTATTTTGAGTCTTTGAAGGCAACGTTCAACGCCTTCACGAGCCGAAGCATGACTCCACTCGGCTGGAATCGCTTCTATACGTTGCCAAAGTTTATCAGCATCCAAGGCTTGCAAAACATCCTGAAAGCTCAACAGTACCTCAGATGATACCTGACCGTAAATACGCGGATCAAGATAGCGGGAGGCACCAAAGTTCCTCTTCAGGTCCGCTTTGGGACCACCGAAAAGGTGCCCGTGATCGATAAAATGGGCTTCCAACCAACCCTCAGCGTCTTCCACAAAGATGGCTTGCCGGTTGTCCACGTGCTCTGCGCAGACGTCAATCAACCATGCCAGCCAGAAGCTAGTTTGGTTGCGGACCCGCTTGAACATGGAACCGGACAGGATTTCAAATAGCCGCTTGCCGTTCTCACCCAGGAACCGCGAGCCAAAGCATAAGCCCGAAGCTGGCCGAAGACGCCCCTCCTCGGTCTGCACCCAACAGTCAGGATTCATTTCCAGGAAGGAATCGGAAACCGCCAGTGGCCTCCACTCAGGAACAGGCAGCCCGCAGGCGCGATAAAGCTCGCTTCCTGCGCTTTCGTTGAAGAGAAGATTTGGCCCTTGAAGGTTGTTGGCGAACTTGACTACATAAAGAAGCCCGTCACTTGCCCGAGCCAGAATCGGTTGTGAACCACCGCGTAGATTACGAACATAATGCGTTACAAAGGGTAGTTCTTTCCCCAAGGCAACCATCGGGTCCCCCCGAAAAACAAAATTAGAGCAATTCTTTCAGTCTTTAATTCTCTGGAGACATACTGAGCAACTTATGAACAAAGGTGAGAGAGAACTCATTAAGTCTCTCTCATCGAAACTTCCTGGCAAACGCTCTCACACGAGAACGGTATCTCAGCTCTCAGACAGGAGTTCACCGTCCACTTTTGCACAGGAAAGTAAGATGACTTTAGAATGTGACTATTTTCGTGTCAAGTAACTTTTGTACCATTTTTGTACACTGGAGGGTCATATGAGGGCGAGGATATGTGTTCCATGTCACTTAATTTCGTTTTTCTGCTCCAGAGTGGATGCATCCTGGCACTTTTTTGAGGTCCCGTAAGGAAGATGCCACGGAAAAGGCAGGGGCGAGGTGCGCGCCTGGAGAGAGCTCGTACCAAGCGCCAATAACCTCCGACCCAATCGGATCAGCGCCGCGCCCTGGTTCTCGCCAGGCTTAAGTACAATCTATGGCGTCGAAATCGCCTGAGCGCAGCACATTCCATCCATCGTGGGCCGTAGCGCACGACACTCCAACGAAGGCATACATTTGCGCAGACCAACCTTCCAACTGCGGATCGCATTGTTGCCCGTGTCAGCGACGTGCATGCCGACCGCATCGGCGCATCGTCCCTGTGGGACCAGGCGTCGGGGTTGCGCGCACGTAACTTGCTGACGCTCGAGCAGATTCGTGAGATGCAGAAGTACGGCGTCGAGTTTGGATCGCACAGCCTGACTCATCCTTCGCTTCCTGGCCTGTCGGATGCGCAATTGCGCCGCGAAGTGAGCGACTCAAAGCGCCACCTGGAAGATTTGCTATGTGTTGAGGTGAAGTCCTTCGCTTATCCGTATGGCGGCGTCGATGGCCGGGTGCGTGCCGCCGTGGCCGAGGCCGGATATCGATTGGCGTTCACCGCCATCCCCGGGACGAACTGGTGGAACGACCCGCTTTGTCAACGCCGTGCGGAGGTAAACGAGTTTACCGGTCTTGCCGATTTTCTTTTTGAGTTGCGGTCGGGGCGCACCATCAGGCAGGCGCTGGGGGCCTTTCGCGGAAGCTTTGGCAGGCGTGCCTGACCACAGGAAGACGCCACGCGCGTGCCATCCACCCGAACAAGATCCGGCATCCCGGATGCTTTAGAAAAATTCAGGAGGAGTTTTATACGGCTCTGGACAAACTGGTTCCGACCTTGGGTCCGATGATGACCGGACCTAATCTTTGGAATCTTACAAATCAATCAGCCTAAACAAGGCTATCCACCGTGGGCGGACCTGATTTATCGCTCCTGATGGTTTGCGCGAATTGGCCGTGCTCTCGAAGCTGGACCAGCAGATCGAGCAGCGCGTCGATCTCCGCTTGCGTGCGCAGATAGTAGTGCGCACGGGATTTCTGCTTGCGGCCGACACGCACTGAAACGATGTTGCCGCCCATTGCGAAAGCGGATTCGTCATTCTCGTCGTCACCTACATAGAGGACCCAATTGCTGTGCATACGATCCCGCTCGGCGGCCAGGGCATCGCCTTTGTTGTGCGATCCGGCAACTACGACATTGATGACCTGCTTGCCGCCAAAGGAGTCGCTCTGCTGCAGCGTCCCGGTCGTTGCAAAGATGCGCTGCCTTACCTGGGCTTTCTGCGCGCACTGGCGATAATGCAAGGCTAGAGATAAGCCTTTGTCTTCGATCCACAACCCTGGAATATAACCCAGCCCAGCTTCCAGGACTGCCTTCCATCGCTCAATCAAGCAGCGGGCATTTTGTGTCACTTCAGTATCTGCGCCATGATTGCCGATCACCTGCGCAACCGGCACGCCGCGCAACTTCTCCATAACATCTTGCCGGGCCCGGCCGGAGACAACAATGCACGGGTATAGTTTGGCGAGACGATGCAGGAGGGCGCGCGTTCTAGCCCGCATGGCAGCCTGATCGGGCCTTTTGACAATGCGCGCCAGCGTGCCGTCAAAGTCGAAAGCGCACAAAGTCTGCTCTCGAGCCAGACGGGCCACCACTGGCAGTGACTCCTTTGAGAGAAGGTACTTCATGGTCAGATGGCCGCCCCTATACTACTGCGCCCGGCCAGCCGCCAGGCTACCCGTTCCTGGTCGCGCAAGCGCGCTGCTGTGCCAACCACGCGCTGGTCCGAGGCAGGGGTCACGAGCTGTCTGTTTAGACTTGCGGAGTCGTTCCAGGCATCGGCCAGTGCTGGCCGGGCTCCAATGAGCACCAGTTCGGCTCGCGATCGGGCATCGCGTTCAAACCATCCAAACGCCGTGGTCTGCACCATGCTGGATGCCGCCCACGTCAACAGCGCCAGGCCCACGATCAGAGCGAGTATGAGTCGCGCTACTCGTGTCATACTTCTATTGAAGCACGGCGACCCCGTGCATGGGCATCCCTTGTATGCGGCTTGAAGATCTCGGGTTGATCGGAAACTGTCAATATTCCGCGCTGGTGCATAAGAGCGGAGAGATTGTCTGGTGCTGCCTCCCGCGTTTCGATTCCGAACCTGTTTTCTCAACGCTCTTAGATAGCCGCGAGGGAGGGAGTTTTCGTATCGGTCCCGCCGGCGGCGAGGCCGGCCTTCAATGCTACCGGCCGAACACAAACATTCTCGAGACAACGTTTGAGACTGCGACCGGCTCCTTTCGGGTGATTGATTTTGCTCCCCGCTTCATGCACTACGATCGAGCATTCCGTCCCACTCAGTTGATACGCATCGTGGAACCCATCACGGGCACACCCCGCATCTCTGTCGTCTGCGAACCGCGATTGGGCTGGTCCCAGGAAAGACCGCAGCAAGTGCACGGTTCGCATCATGTCCGCTTCGAAGGCTTCGCGAGCCAGTTGCGCCTCACCACGGACATTCCTCTCTCTTACCTCGGCGGCCAGCCCTTCACGCTCACCGGACGCCAGCACGTTGTGCTCACTTGGGGCGCGCCGGTCGAAGAGCCGCTTGCCCCGCTTTGCGAGCGTTTTCTCAATGAGACGTCCCGCTATTGGGAGCGCTGGGTCAAACAATGCGATATTCCGCCCCTTTTCCAGCAGGAGGTGATCCGCTCGGCATTGGCCCTGAAGTTACACTGCTTTGAAGACACCGGTGCCATCATCGCCGCCATGACCACCTCCATCCCCGAGTCGCCCGGCAGCGGGCGCAACTGGGACTATCGCTACTGTTGGTTGCGCGATTCGTACTACGTGCTGAATGCCTTCGGCCTGTTGGGCCAGTTTGAAGAGCGTGAGCAATTTGTGCAGTACCTTTTGAACCTGGCCGGGGGAGCCGAGGGCCTCAATCTGGCGCCGCTCTATCGCGTCAACGGCACGCAGAATCTTGAAGAATCCATTCTTCATAACTGGTCAGGTTACAACGGCGAAAAGCCGGTCCGCATCGGCAATGACGCCGCTCCGCAATCACAGAACGACATTTACGGAGAGATGGTTCTGGCGCTGACACCGATCTTCCTCGATGAGCGTATGAGTGAAGAGCGTTCTCCCGCGGCGCTGCAATTGATGGAGGAGCTGGCGCGAAAGGCAATCTCGGTGACGGGCGTTCCCGACGCAGGTATCTGGGAATACCGGACAGAATGGAAGCCGCAAACGTTTTCTAGCCTTATGTGCTGGGCCGCAGCCGACCGCATGGCGCGGATCGCCGACCAGTACGCACAACAGCATGCGGAGGAGTTCCGCTCTGCCGCTGCCCGCATTCATGCTGAAGTCCTCGATAAATCCTGGAGCGCGATCAGGAAGAGTTTTGTGGGTCACTACGGCGGCGAGGATCTCGACGCTTCCCTACTGCAGATGGTGCGCCTGCGCTTTCTTTCCCCTGGCGATCCCCTCCTGATCAGCACCGTCGACGCCATTCATAAAGACCTGTCCAGGGGAGGCTGGTTGCAGCGCTATAGCCTCAATGACGGTTTCGGAAAACCCTCAGTAGCCTTCGTGATATGCACCTTCTGGCTCATCGAGGCTCTGGCTGCAACCGGACGCAGAACGGAGGCGATGGCTGTGTTTGACCGGATCCATCGAGCGCGGTCGAACCTGGGATTGCTGTCGGAGGACTATGACCCGGCTGAGCCGCGGATGTGGGGCAATTTTCCGCAGACTTATTCGCACGTCGGGATGATCCATGCCGCATTCGCGGCCTCGCCGCAGTGGACGGACGTACTATGAAGCCGTTGAAACATAGCTTGCTGCCGGCGCTTCAACAGTAATCTCGATTTCGTTCGCGAAGCAGGGTTGCGATTTTCACAATTCAGGCGTTTCCGTCCAGCGATTCCCGGGCCGCTGCTCGCGCGCATGGCTATGCACGCTCCGCCGCGTGGTACTCCCGGCGGATGTGCTCTATATCGACTGTCGGCTTGGGGTATTTCATGTTCAGCGATTCCAGGTGCTCGACAACAATGCGCGCGATGGCAAGGTTGCGGAACCACTTGTGGTTGGCGGGAATGACGAACCACGGAGCGTGCCCGGTGCTGCACCGCGAAAGCGATTCTTCGTAAGCTTTGACATATTCGTCCCAGAAGCCGCGCTCCTTGTAGTCTGCCTCGCTGATCTTCCATTGTTTGGCGGGGTCGTCGAGGCGCTCCTTGAATCGCTTGAGCTGCTCTTCCTTCGAAATATGCAGATAGAACTTGAGAATCTGCGTGTCGTGTGCGACGAGGACTTTCTCGAAGTCGTTGATCTGATCGTAGCGGCGGGACCAGATATCTTTCGGGACGAGGTTGTGAACCCGGACGACCAGAACATCCTCGTAATGCGATCGATTGAAGATCACCACTTCGCCGCTGGCGGGGGCGACCTTGTGTGCCCGCCAAAGAAAGTCGTGCGCCAGCTCTTCGGCGGATGGTTGCTTGAACGCCGCCACGCGGCAGCCCTGTGGATTCATCGCGCTCAGGACGTGGTTGATTGCGCCGTCTTTGCCTCCTGTGTCGAGCGCCTGAAGGCAGACCAGCAGCGAATGCCTGCGCTCGGCGTAAAGCAGGTCCTGCAGCTCGCACAGTTTCTTCTGATAGTGCGCAATCTCCTCGGCGGCGGCTTTGTGGCTCTTGTGACCGTCCTTGAACGAGGGGTCGATCTTCTCGAGCTTGACCTTGGTTCCCGGCGCAACCTTGAACCGCTGCGAGTAATTCATCCTGACCCTTCCTTTTTGAGAACCAACCGCAAAGCGCACCACCATGGTGCGACCGTCGCGCTACGCGAAAGATAGCTTGACCTTCCCGTTAGACACGACAAAAAATGCCTGCGCGGACCTGCCTACGCGAAAGACCGTCTGGCCGCGGGAGAACCTGCTTGCTTTCCGATTCAGCTAAATGCAAGGAATTTACAGACGCCAAAAGCGTACCAATGATTTTAAGAGGGAGGGATTCATATCCTCACATAAGCCTTTGCGAATGAAGTGGATATAAAATCGCGTCAAACAAATACGCCCAAAAGTACACCCTTCGAGAATTGACTGGGGCTTATCGCTGCTATGCGAAGGCAGTACCAATAGCAAGTATACGGACATTGTCGCCTTGTTGTACCACTGGATTAGCGAATTTCCCCCTCTTCCGCCAAGCAATTGCGTACAGCTATGTGCTCATTGTCGCCCAAAACGCCGCCGCAGCCGTGGAAAGAAACGCTTTGAGACGGGACAGCGGGTGGCATGACATCCAAACTTGCCAGCAGGATTGAATTGAACGCTTTCCAGGGGGCAAGCAGCAGCCCCATTGAGGCATCGGAAAGTGGTGCCGCTACGCTATTTGATCGTGTAACGAGCGCCACGTCCTTTACCGACCTGCACCAGGTAGCACTGCTCGGCAAGCCTTTTCATATGCACCTTGATGGTGTTGCGGTTGGCACCGGTCGAATCTTCGATTTCCTTGACGGTGATCTCGCCGCGCGTTTTCACCAGTTCCAGTATCTGGCGAGAAAGTGCGGGCAATGACGCGCGAAGAGCCTGTTCCTGTTTCACCTTCGCGGCCAGGTTGTCTTTCTGCTTGACCATCGTTTTCAGGAAAAAGACCAGCCACGCTTCCCAGTTCTGCTCCTCCTTGCGTATGGTTTGCTGAGTGCGGCGCAGTGCGAGGTAATAACTGTCCTTGTTCTGTTCGATTACGCCTTCCATTGAGCTGTAGGGAACATAGCCATACCCGGCACGCAGCAGAAGCAATGTTGTCAGTATGCGCGAGAGCCTGCCGTTGCCGTCCTTGAACGGGTGGATTGCCAGGAATACGACAATGAAAATCCCTACCAGTATCAGAGGGTGGTGGCTTTCCTCCTGTACAGATTGATTGAACCAATCGACTATTTCTTTCATCCATCCGGGCGTTTCAAATGGCGTGGCGGTCTCAAATACCACGCCTAGGCTCTTGCCGTCAGGTCCGAAGGCCTCGACGTGGTTGGTTACCTTCTTGTACTCTCCGCGATGGTCCTGATCCTTGGAACTGTATTTGTGCAACACGCCGTGCAGTTGCTTGATGTGATTTTCAGTGGCGGTGATGACTTCGTAGCCCTCGAAAATCATGTCCATTGCATCGGCATAGCCCGCAACTTCCTCCTCGTCACGGCTGGCAAAGGATTTGGTCTGTAGCCCGGACAGCAGCTTCTCCACCTCTACATCGCTGAGTTTGGAGCCCTCAATGCGCGTGGACGATCCCACGCTCTCAATCGTGGCAATTCGCCGCAGGCTCGTCAGCTTTTCGGGTGCAAGGGTTTCAATAACCTTCCAGCGTCCCTTGAACTCGTCGATATCAGCGATGAGTTTGAGGATTTCCGGCGTGATGGTGATGTTCTTGATGTCGCGCATGGGCAATATCCATTTTCACCCAATTTTACCCGATTCATAGCCAAATGCAAGAAAATATCCATTCATACCCATTTATATCCGTTCGATACCCAATGGCGGAAATCGCGCATGGAGCTACTTAACGTCCCTAACGTGAGGGGTTGGGGGCATCCAGTCTTTATGGTTCGTTCAAGGGAGGGGGCATCCGGCTCGTGCACGAACTCTCGCACGGCAAACCCTCGTGGCGATAGGCCGCCTTTTATGAATATCCAGACCAGGACCAGCAATGCACATGCGCCACTGCCCACAATCGCGTAGAACCGTTTCAGGAACGCGGATTTGTCCATAACCGGTCATTTTATCGCACCGGAGCTTAATCCCGTGAAGTCCGCAAGTGTCATGAAATCTCCCAAATGCGCTCGAATAACCGCATGCTTGGCAAGCAGGCACTTTGCGTAGCGCGGCACACTGAACGCACACCGGAACTTTGCCGTCTGGAAGACTGACGTGCCATCCGCGAGTTTGGTCTGCTGATGGCCAGTCAGTGCCCTACACAGAGCCACCGGCTAGCTAACCATGGGAGGCCCCCCGGCTTTGCCGGGGTGGCAGTAGAAGTTTGACATTTGCAGGAGTCCATCCAAGAAACTCCAGATCGTGAGCCGCCAAGCACACGAGGAGGAGATCTCGGATGGACGAATACGAAAGTTTAAGCCACAGCAAGTGGGAGTGCAAATACCATGTGATTTTCATTCCCAAGTGCCGCCGCAAGACGCTCTACGGTAGCCTTCGGCAGCACCTTGGCGAGGTATTCCGGCGCCTCGCCGAGCAGGAGCAGAGCCGGATTGAGGAAGGTCATCTGATGCCTGACCACGTGCACATGATGATCTCGATTCCACCCAAGTACGCAGTGTCGGAGGTAGGGGGATTCATCAAGGGCAAGAGTGCGATTCACCTTGCGCGGGTCTACGGAGAGCGCAAGCAGAATTTTGTGGGTCAGCACTTCTGGGCGCGGGGATACATGGTATCCACGGTGGGACGGGATGAAACCGTGATCCGGGAGTACATCCGCAACCAGGAACAGGAAGACAAACGGCTAGACCAGCTCAACCTATGGAAGTGACCGGCCACCGTCATGGTGGCCCAACGTAACCGGGGCCGCGTTAGCGTCCCCGCTCAAGCCGCTTTGAGCGGCTCACACCGTAAGGCCCCCGGCTTTGCCGGGGGATACTTACTTGGTGACTCTGTACACGGTAGGCTGACTGGCCATCAATAGACGCAACTCAGATGGGTTCCGCCAGTCTTTCGGGCAACTCGGTTCCGGTGCGCAATCGGTGTGCCGTTCTACGTAAAAAAGCGATCCTGCTGGACCATGGCCAAAGTGCTTCCGGGAGATGACCAGCTGCGAGAGCGCGAGATGCCATCACACAAGCCGATTCGCGTTACCGATCTTGCCTCGGTGAGTACCTTGGTGAATTCGCAAAAATTGAGACGATCAGTTCATATCTCGCTCTTGCTGTCCGATTCCGGACAGCCAATCCCATTTACGAACAGCAATCAAGGCTCAGTCACAGCTATCCTGTTTATTTTCAGCAGCAGGTTTTGGTTAGTGGAATGCAGTAGAGTGGATGACAATCCGTTGCTTCCTTATGGCTTCCCACCGCGATTCTCCATCATGAGTGCGGGGGCCTGTCTGGTTTGCGACTCCGAAGCCATGCACCTGCGCCCGATCTCAAGGGAGCAAGTCCGATTTACCGGCCGGAGTACGAGGGAGAGGTAAGTTGATTCACTTCATCCAGGACGTTCGTTTCGCTTTTCGGAGATTCAGGCGTACACCCGGCCCGTTTCTGGCGGCCATCGTTACGCTGGCGCTTGGCATAGGGGCAAACACCGCTATCTTCAGCCTGGTGGACGGCATCGCTCTCCGCCCGCTGCCCATCGCCGATCCCTCCCACCTGGTAGCGATCGAGAGCGTGAAAACCCACGCCGCCGCGGACTCTGAAGGAACCCAAACTGGGTCGTCGTATGCGGAGTTCGAGGATGTCCGGGCGGGTGTGCCGGCCTTCGCCGATATGGCAGCTTCTGTCCGCAGGGGAGTCACGTTGGAAACATCCGACGGTCTCCAACAGCAGTTGACCGAGGTGGTCAGCGACAACTACTTCACCTTCATGGGCGTGAAGCCGGAGCTGGGGCGTCTGCCGGATGAGAACGAGCTGCGCCAAGCCCAAACGCCCATCATCGTGCTTAGCCATGCCACATGGAAGCGCGTCTTTGGCGGGAACCCCGGCGTAGTTGGACAGACGGTAAAGGTCAACCGGAGCTTGGCGACGGTGCTGGCCGTTCTGCCGGCGGAATTCAGGGGAACGGAACGCGTGATCGATCCTCAGGTCTATGTACCGCTGTCAACTTGGGTGACGTGGGATCCGTACGAGCAGAACGAGCCGCGCACGATCCGCGACCTTGAACTCTATGCGCGTTTGCGGTCGGGCGCGACCCTGGATCAGGCGAAGGCGCAGTTGCAGGGCCTGAGCGCGGACCTGCAAGCGAAGTATCCGCAGGCGAATAGCGGTCGCAGCCTCACCGCCGATTGGCAGGCCGAGTTGCAGGGCAATGGAATGAAAGCGATCAGCGTCTTGCTGCTCGCCATTGCCGGGGCCGTTCTGCTGATCGCGTGCACGAACATCGCCAATCTGCTGCTGGCGCTGAACGACTCGCGACGGCGGGAGATTGCCATGCGCGTGGCGTTGGGTGCTTCTCGGGGACTGCTGTTGCGGCAGCTAGTGACCGAATACGCTGTGCTTGCGGTTGCGGGCGTTGCGGGCGCGTTGGTCCTGGCGCAATGGCTGATTGCGCTGGTCCCGGCGCTGATGCCTGACATCGGATTTCCCCTGGGCTTCGATTTCCGCATCGACCATCGCGTGCTGGCATTCACGGCTGCCGCGGGCGTGGCGTCTGTGCTCATCTGCGGGCTGATACCGGCCATTGCAACCACCCGGGCCTCGCCTCTCGATGCGATGCGGGCGCAGGCCGCGCCGCGCGGCAGGCTCAAGACTCCGGCGCGAAAGATTTTCGTCGTGGCGCAACTGGCCGTCTCGATGGCGCTGCTGATGGCGACGGGGCTGCTGGTGAGGACGCTGATTCACCTCGAAAACATGGACATGGGGTTCAACCATAATCAGAACGCCGTGCTGATGGGGATTGCGGTGGGTGGGCAAGGTCCGCAAAGGCAGGCGTTGTTTGACACCCTGGTCGGCCGCATGAGGGCCTTGCCCGGCGTGAAGGACGCGAGCGTGGCGCGCGTCGTGCCCTTCCCCGATAGTGCGGGCGGAATGACCAAAGTTGTGCTGGCGCCGGGAGAGGTTCCATCGGAGACGGCAGGAATCCCGGTTTGGTTCAACTCCGTGGACGATGCGTATCTTCAGGTGATGGGCGTTCCCATGCTGCGCGGCCGGACATTCGGCAGGCAGGACACCGCAGCCGGCGAACCGGTCGCGATCGTGAATCGGACGTTGGCGAAAAAGCTGTTTGGCGAAGAGGATGTGGTCGGGCGGAGCCTGCGCATCGGGCGGGAGAACCCGGTCAACTTGACAATTGTCGGCGTAGCGGGTGACGGCAAGTATGCCGATTTAGAGGAGACACCGCAGCCCTATTTGTATCTCCCGCTCGCGCAGGATGGACAGTCCGAGGTGACTCTGATTGTGACCACGGCCGGCGATCCTGGCGCGCTGCTGCAGCCGGCGCGAAAGGCATTGCGCGAGGTGGACCCGAACATCCTGGTCCTGAATACTGAAACCCTCACGGATCACATGAGAGTTGTCACCTATACGAACCGCATGGCGGCGTGGCTGTCGGCATCCCTGGGTGCTTTGGCGCTGCTGCTGACGGCCGTCGGGCTATTCGGCGTAACGGCCTACACCGTGTCCAGGCGGACCCATGAGATCGGCATTCGGATGGCGCTGGGGGCGATGCGCGGAACGGTTTTCGTGTCCGTCCTTAAAGGCGGCCTGAAGCTGGCTCTGGCTGGCATGGCGCTGGGAACAGGACTGGCTGTGTTGCTGGGGCGCGGGATGAGCAGCTTGCTCTATGGTGTGAGGCCGCTGGATCCGGTCACCCTGCTGGGGGTAGTCGCCGTGGTCCTCGCCACATCGGTCGCGGCATTGATTCCTCCGGCCAGGCGCGCGCTGCGCGTCAATCCCGTGGAGGCGCTACGCGAGGAATAGGCAAATGGCGCTGGAGCCCTCTTAGACCTGGACATCGGAACACCTCGTTTGTTGCTGCCAACGGTCCATATCACATTTCCAGCGCCGGCATGCCTCAAGACGAACATGCCGGGATGAGCGCCGAGCTTGCGCGAGTTGCATACTGTTCGAAATCGAACACATCGAAGCTGGAAACGGTCACCGGGCGGCCGCTTCCGCCCGATGTATTTGTCTAAGTTGTTCATTCCCAATAGAAAGAGGCGAGAGCTTTTTGGCATCTGAAATGCTCTCCTTTTCTGTCATGGATATCGCGCGACCTGACATTAAACAGAAAAAGAAGCGCCAGCTTTACCTATGGGTTGGCGTTGCGGTGGTGATGGTAACGGTTGCGGGGTTGGCTGTGGCAAGGCTGAAACCGGCTGCGCCCCCGGTCGACCGTTCCACCATCTGGACCGACACGGTCAAGCGCGGACCGATGGTGCGCCAAGTGCGTTCGTCAACCGGCGTTCTGGCGCCGCGCGAGGATTCAATTGAATTGATTCCGGCCCAGACTGACGCGACCGTGGTACGCATTCGCATTCTGCCGGGAGCCCAAGTCACGCCAGACACCGTCATCATGGATCTGGCCGATCCGCAACTCCAGCAGGAAGTGCTCAACGCTCAATTGGCGCTCAAGGCCGCACAGGCCGACTACAAAAGCCTCCAGGCCACGCTCGAAAGCACGTTGATGGACAAGAAGACCGCGGCGGCGCAGGTGAACGCCGATTATACACAGGATCAGTTACAAGCCCAGACCGACAAGGCGCTTTACGACCTGGGCGTCATCTCCGGCCTCGTCTACAAGAAGTCGCAGAGCACCGCTGATCAGCTAACCGCCCAGCACCAGCTTAGCCAGCAGCAGCTCGATGTGAACCAGAAGGCGATCGAAGTACAGCTTTCCTCGCAGAAGACCAAAATCGACCAGGCTCAGGCATTGCTCGATCTTTACGAGAAGCAGGCACAGGCGCTCGAAGTTCGCTCCACCATCGCCGGTACGCTGGCGCCGCTGGCCGCGCCGGTGCAAGTGGGCGAACACGTGACGGCGGGAACCAGTGTGGCCGAGGTCATCCAGCGCGACAAGCTGAAAGCCGCCCTGCAGATTGCCGAGACGCAGGCCCGCGACATCCAGATCGGCCAACCGGCCTCAATCGACACCCACAACGGTGTGATTCCCGGTCACGTCACGCGAATCGATCCTTCGGTAGTGAACGGAACACGCACGGTAGACGTAGAACTTGATGGAGCGTTGCCGCCGGGCGCGGTTCCGCAGTTGAGCGTTGACGGCACCATCGACCTGGAGCGCATGAAGGACGTGCTTTACGTGGGCCGGCCGGCGCTGGGCAACGAGAACTCCGTGCTGAGCCTGTTCAAGCTCGATCCCGATGGCAAAAGCGCCACGCGTGTGCCGGTCAAAGTCGGCCGCGCCTCGGTGAACGAGATTCAAGTGATCGAGGGCTTGAAGGAAGGCGATACGGTGATTCTTTCCGATATGTCGCGCTGGGACAACGTGGACCGCATACGGCTGGAATAGAACTGGGATCAAGCGCCAGAGATCGGGAATCGGAATCGTAAAACAAAGAAAGGCACATCATGGCATCGAACGGCACGCTGATTGAAATCGAGGATCTGACCAAGGTCTTTTACACCGACGAAGTGGAGACGCACGCGCTCTCCGGCATTTACCTGACCATCTCGCGCGGCGAGTATGTGGCCATCTCCGGCCCGTCCGGCTGCGGCAAATCCACGCTGCTCTCCATCATGGGCCTGCTCGATACGCCCACGGCGGGCAAGTACCGGCTCAACGACAAGCCCGCGGAGAGCCTCAGCTTCGGCGAGCGCTCGCGCATCCGCAACCAGGAGATCGGCTTCATCTTCCAGAGCTTCAATCTGATCGGCGATCTTACCGTTGAAGAGAACGTCGAGTTACCGCTGACTTACCGCTCCGGCATGGCTTCGGCCGAGCGCAAAAAGCGTGTGAAAGAAGCCCTAGAGCGCGTGAATATGGCGCACAGGATGAAGCACTATCCGGCGCAGCTCTCCGGTGGCCAGCAGCAGCGCGTCGCGGTGGCCCGCGCCCTGGCCGGGTCGCCGTCGATTCTGTTGGCCGATGAGCCCACCGGCAACCTGGACTCGAAGAATGGCGAGGCGGTGATGCATCTGCTTGCTGATCTGCATCGCGAAGGCTCGACCATCTGCATGGTCACGCACGACCCCCGCTTCGCCAAGCACGCCCAGCGCGAGGTGCACCTCTTCGACGGCAAGGTCGTCTCCGAGACCGAACTGAAAAAGCTCGAAGAGGAAGTGGAGGCGGAGTGATGTTCTTTCAAGACGTTCGCTATGCGCTGCGCCGACTGCGCAAGACGCCGGGATTCACGCTGACCGTCGTTCTGATGCTGGCGCTGGGCATCGGCGCGAATACCGCCGTCTTCAGCGTGATGAACGCAATCCTCATGCAGTTGCTGCCCGTCAGTCGCGCAGAAGGTTTGTCCTATGTGCATGAAGCAAATGGGCAAAGCGAGCCGCCACAGGCCGGCGACAATGGAGATCCGAATACTGCATTTTCGGAGCCAGTCTTTGAGGCGCTCCGCCAGCGCACGGATGTCTTTGAGGATTTGATCGCCCACGTCCCCCTCAGCTTCTTTGGCGGCGTTGCGGTCCGACACGGTGAGTTGCCTGAAACGGCCGAAGGAGAAGAGGTCAGCGGGAACTTCTTTTCTGGTATCGGCATCCGGCTGGAGCGCGGCCATGGCTTCACGCTGGCTGAAGAGAAGACTCACGCGCCCGTTGTGGTTCTCAGCTACGACTATTGGACGCGGAGCTATGCCCGCGATCCAACCATTCTTGGGCAGACTCTTTATGTCAAGGGCGTTCCTATGACGGTTGTCGGCATAGCGGCCCATGGATTCAAAGGCATTGAGCCAGCCACTGAGACGGACTTCTGGATTCCCTTTCAAAATCGTGACGAATTGAATGCCTGGGGCATACCTACCTATATGTTCACGCTCTACGGATCCCCAAATATGTGGTCATTAATGATGATGGCGCGCCTGCGCCCAGGCGTTACGCCGATGCAGGCGCAGCAGGCGCTGGCCGGCACGTTCGGTGAGGCCGCCAAACAGGGCATTGGTTCCATCGATCCCAAACAATGGAAACCGTTGCTGGAATTCGTGCCCGCGCGGGGCATTGCCGGTTATAACGATGAGTACCGTGAGCCGGTGCAAATCCTCATGGGCCTGGTCGCCTTGGTATTGCTGATTGCCTGCACCAACGTGGCCATGATGATCCAGGCGCGCAACACGGTGCGGCAGCGCGAATTCAGTCTGCGTCTGGCGGTTGGCGCGGGGCGGGCGAGCATCTTTCGCCAGTTGCTTGCCGAGAGCGCGCTGCTGGTGACGGCGGGTGCGGTGTTGGGCTGGCTCTTCGCGCTTTCGGCCACACGCCTGTTGGCCTCGTGGTCTGGCATCGAGACCGGTCTCAACCCGGATCGCAGCGTACTGCTCTTTACGCTGCTCGTCTCGGCCCTGGCCGCATTGGTATTTGGTCTTGTTCCCTTGTGGAGCGCGACCCATGCGCCGGTGGCGGGCGTATTGCGCGCGACCGCCGCTAACATGACTACGAGCCGCAGCCGCATTGGGGGCGGACGCATCGTGCTCTCTGCGCAGATTGCCATCTGCCTTGTTCTGCTAATGGCCGCTGGGCTGCTGTTGCGCACCCTGCGCAATTACGCGACCGAAAACCTGGGGATGCAGACTGAAGGTTTGCTGGTCTTCGGCGTCACGCCGCAAGGACAAGCAGATACGCACGTCTTCTATCGCACGCTGCTGGACCGCATTCGCCAGGTGCCAGGTGTGGAGTCGGCCTCCATGGCTGTGATCCGTCCCGGCATGGGAGACGCAAGCAACACAAACGGCTTCCAACTCGATGGTATCGAGAAAAACGGAGATCCGCTACGCTCAAACGGCATTGGCCCCGGCTTCTTTCATACTATGGGCACTCCGGTTTTGATGGGACGCGACATCGCCGAATCCGACACACAGAACACGCAACCCGTTGTCCTGGTGAATCAGACATTCGTGAGGAAGTATCTTCCCAACACAAATCCGCTGGGCCACGTGGTTTTTGGAACCCTGTGTAGGGCTTCAATTGTTGGCGTGGTGCAGGACAGCAAATACACGACTGTCGATGAAAGGGCGATGCCTATGGCCTATTGCGCCTGGATGCAGGCGCCGTCAGTCGGCAGCATGCAAATCGAGGTGCGCGTTCGCGGCAATGCTCTGGCCGCGCTGCCGGAGATGCGTAAGGTCGTGGCCGCGCTCTATCCCAATGTTCCGCTTGAGAAACCCCTGACGCAGCAGCAGCAGTTCGATGATTCCTACGCGCAGCAACGTATGTTAGCCGCCATGGGAGGGTTCTTCGGCGTGCTGGCGGCGCTGCTGGTGGCCACCGGCCTCTACGGCGCGCATTCGTTCCGCGTGAGCCGGCGCGCGACAGAAATCGGCGTGCGCATGGCCCTGGGCGCGAGCCGTGGGCAGGTCCTGGCCATGGTGATGCGGGAGAGCCTGTGGGTGCTCGTGGCGGGTCTTGCCGTTGGCATTCCGCTCACGCTGTTCACCGTGCGTTCGCTCAAGTCGATGCTCTACCAGATGTCGCCGCTTGATCCACTGAGCTTTGTTCTGGCCGTAGCGGCCATGATCGTCGTTTCTGGCGGCGCAGCCTTGCTGCCCGCGCGCCGCGCGGCTTCCATCGACCCCATGCAGGCCCTCAGATCGGAGTAACTCAATCATGATCGAACTGAAACACGTCGAACGCAGTTACAAGACCGGCTATACCGAAACCTGGGTGCTGCGCCGCATCGGCCTCACCATCAAAGAGGGCGAGTTTGTCACCGTGATGGGCCCTTCGGGCGCGGGCAAGTCGTCGCTTCTCAACATACTGGCCCTACTCGACGATGGCTGGAAAGGCGAGTACTGGTTCGGCGAAACCGCCATCCATACGCTGAACCGCAAGCAGCGCGCCGATCTGGCCCGCCAGCGCATCGGCATGGTCTTCCAAAGTTATCACCTGCTGGACGATCTTACCGTGGCGGAAAACATCGACCTGCCGCTCAGCTACAAAAACCTGCCGTCGAAAGACCGCGCCGGAATGGTGGCCGACATCCTCGACCGATTCCAGATCGTCGCCAAGAAGGATCTGTTTCCGAGCCAGCTTTCGGGCGGTCAGCAACAACTGGTGGGAATCGCGCGCGCCGTGGTGCATGCGCCCGCGCTGCTGCTGGCCGATGAGCCCACCGGAAACCTGCACTCCACGCAGGCCCACGAGATCATGCAGCTTTTCTGCGAACTCAACCGCTCCGGCACGACCATTGTGCAAGTGACACATTCGGAAGCGAACGCGCGCTACGGAAGACGGATAGTCGAATTGGGCGACGGCTGGATGACACGCGACGAAGCCTTGCAGACTGCCGCAACGGAGGCAAGGTGAACGACAATCCTACCCGATCTATTAGAGAGACGCGCATGAATTCCCGCTCCTCCAAATCGGTCGTTATCCGTTTTCAAGCCATCGTAGCGATTTTGCTTTTGCAAGTGAACCTGGCCCTCGCGGCCGCGCCACCGCAAGCGCAATCTGCGCCGCAAAACTCACAGGCGACGCCGGCGCCGGAGGCCCCGACGCCCGCGGCGAACGGCGCTGCCGCGCCGCCCCCTACGCTGGCGCAGCAGATGCAGCAGGCACAGCAGCAGGCGATTACCCCACAGCGGCCATTTCATGTGGATCTTCCGCACTCGCATAACCCGCTCGCACCGTACAGACCCAGCGAGGCGCCCCCGCTGGATCTCACCAACTCGCCTCGCCTCGAGAACCTCATTCGCGACGGGAAACTTTACATTTCGCTGCACGATACCATCGCCCTGGCTATCGAAAACAACCTCGATCTCGCCTACTTCCGCTATAACTTCCCCATTGCGCAAACCGACTACGCGCGCACCAAGGCCGGCGGCAGCGTGAACGGGGTCAGTACCGGGATCGTGCAGTCGTCTACGCAGGGGGGCTTCGCTGGTGGAAGTTCCGGCTCCGGGGGCGCCACATCCGGGTCGGCTGCTGCCGGCGCAGGGGGTATCGTGACCTCGACGCTCGGCGCCGGGACCGCGGTCGCTTCCTTCGATCCCTTTCTGAACTTTAAGGGCTTCACGGATCACACCGTCGCCCAGGAGGGCAACCCCTTTAGCTATGGCGTCCTCACGTTTAAGCAGAACACCATCGAAGCCCTGGCAAATTACACCCAGAACTTTCCGTTTGGAACGGGCTTGACCGTCAACTACGAGGGACAGCGCTACACCAATAACAGCCCCTACGAAGCCATCAACCCTTCGCTCTACTCGAATTTCCAGGTGGTCCTCACGCAGCAGCTCCTCGCCGGCTTCGGTATCTCCACCAACGAGCGCTACATGCACATCGCGAAGAAGAATCTCCAGATCACCGACCTGGCCTTTCGCGCGCAGGTGATTGCGACCATCACACAGGTCGAGAATATTTATTGGGATCTTGTGAACGCCTATCAGGACGAACAGGTCAAGGAGCACTCCCTCGTATTTGCACAGCGAACACTTCAAGATGACCAGAAGCAGCTCCAACTGCAGGCCATTCCAGCCTTGCAGGTCAACAAGGACGAAGCGGACGTGGCGACCAGCGAAGGCGACCTCACCGTTTCGCGCGCCACTCTGCGTTTGAACGAACTGCTCATAAAAAACGCCATTACCAAGACCGATAATGCGGCCATTGACGAGATGCCGGTCATCCCCCTCGATCGCGCCGGACCCCCAGATCCCAACGCCTCCAAATCGATTGACGATCTCATCGCCGAAGCCGAGAAGGACCGTCCCGACGTCACCCAGGACGAGCTCGCAATGCAGGTGGCGGAGATGAGTCTCAAATCGATCCGGAGCGAGCTGTTGCCCACGCTAAACGTCTATGGCTTCTACGCAGGAGCGGGCATTGCGGGACCGGTAAACCCGAACTGCAACCTGGGCGCCGCCGAGTGCGCATCCGATCTTCCCACGGGGTTCGGCAGCATGTTCGAGAACACATTCAATTACTCTTCGCCGGAATATCAGTTCGGAATGAATCTGTCGATCAATCTTCGCAACCGCGTTGCCAAGGCCGATCAGTTTCGAGCCTCGCTGGAATTCAGGCAGCGCCAGATCGCCTTCGAAGAGCAAAAGAAGAGCATTCGCTTCGACGTGCGCAACTCGCTCTTCGCGCTGCAGCAGGCGCAGGCTCGCGTCGATGCGGCTACAAAGGCTCGCGATCTGGCACAACATACCTTCGATGTCACGCGAGCAGGAGCAACAACTCGGAGCCAAGTCCAGTAGCGATACGTTGGCCGCGCAGCACGATCTGTCCATTGCCGAATCCCTTCTTGTGGCCGCGCAGACAGCTTACGAAAAGGCGAAGGTGGACATAGACCGGGCTACCGGAGAGACACTGGAGCAAACCGGAGTCTCGATCGACGATGCGAAAATGGGAGTCGTGTCGCGTGAGCCGTGAATCGATGGAACCATCCGTTTTTGGCGCAACCCGGCTCATCCCGAATGGGGGAGTCGCGCTGGCCCGGCATACATTGGATATCATGCAGGCGGAAGCTAAATCCGGGATTGCCAGTAACGGCTCTTCGTTGCAGGGGTCGAAATCGGGAGCTATGGAGGCAGGCCATCTCCAGTAAGCAAGACAGAATTCGGGTTTTGGTTGCCGACGACCAACCGCACGTTCTGGAGGCAGTTGAGCTACTGCTCAAGCCGCAGGGGATCGATGTGGACTGCGTGCGATCGCCGCAGCTGCTGATGGAGGCGCTGCACGAGCGCGACTACGATGTGGTGCTGATCGACCTGAATTACACGCGCGACACTACCTCCGGCCGGGAAGGCCTCGATCTGCTGGCCGGCATCCAGGAGTTCGATGCGCGGCTTCCGGTGATCGTGATGACGGCGTGGGGCAACATCGACCTGGCCGTCGAAAGCATCAAGCGCGGCGCGCGTGACTTCATCCAAAAGCCCTGGGAGAACGAGCGGCTGCTCTCCCTCATCCGCGTTCACGCCGAGCTGCGCCAGGCGCTGCGCCGTGCCCGCCAGTTGGAATTCGAGAACCGCCTGCTCCGCGCCGAAGGCATGCCGGAGTTTGTTGCTTCCGCTCCCTCGATGCAGCCGGTCCTCGAACTGATCGCACGGGTTGGCCCTTCCGACGCCAATGTTCTCATCACCGGCGAGCACGGCACGGGAAAAGAGATCGTCGCGCATCTGCTCCACGCCGCCTCGCCGCGAGCCCGCATGCCGCTGGTAACGGTGAACGCGGGCGGGCTGCCGGAGGGAACCTTCGAAAGCGAGATCTTCGGCCACGTGAAGGGCGCGTTTACCGACGCGCGCGCCGACCGCGTGGGCCGTTTTGAATTAGCCGGCGGCGGCACGCTCTTTCTGGATGAAATTGCTAACGTGCCGCTGCGCCAGCAAGCCAAACTTCTGCGCGTCCTGGAGTCAGGAGAATTAGAACGCGTGGGATCGTCGCAAACCCGGCGCGTGGACGTGCGCCTTCTCTGTGCGACGAATGCGCTGCTGCACGAGGAAGCCAAGGCAGGCAACTTCCGCGAGGACTTGCTCTTCCGCATCAATACGGTGGAGATCCATCTGCCTCCGCTACGCGACCGGCGCGAGGACATCCCGCTGCTCGCGCAGCATTTTCTTTCCCGGCTTCGTACCCGCTACCGCAAGCAGGTGAAAGGCTTTTCAGCACCTGCTATGCAGCAGATGATGCAGTATCCCTGGCCGGGCAATGTGCGCGAGCTGGAGCACAGCATCGAGCGCGCTTTGCTCCTGTGCAGCGGTGAGGAGATCGAGCCGGCCAACCTCTCCATCTCGGGGACGCGGGCGCTTTCGCTTGAGAATATGAGCATCGACGAAATGGAGGCCATGCTGATCCGCAAAGTGCTGCGCCGCTGCGACGGCAACATCTCGCAGGCTTCCGAATCCCTGGGGCTAAGCCGTGCCGCGCTCTACCGGCGCATGGAAAAATATGGCCTATGAAACAAGATCGCCGCGGCCCGCACGCCGGGCCATTCGCAGGGCGTGGCTTTATTCCTTCCTGCTCGGTTTGCCGGCGCTGATTTTTCTCTGTGTCTTCTTTTATCAGCAACAGCTCGACATCGTACCTGCTCTTCTGCTCGGGGCGTGTCTGCTCATTTATCTCGCCCTCGCCGCCTCCGCCCTTGTAGACGGTTTCATCCGCCCGCTGCAAACGCTTTCCAACGTCGTTTCCTCGCTTCGTGAAGGCGACTATTCCTTTCGCGCGCGCGGCGCTTCATCCCCCGATGCACTCGGGGAACTGGCTGCGGAGGTCAACGCGCTCGCCGATCTGTTGCAAAAGCAGCGCGTGCGCTCGCTTGAGGCAACCGCGCTGCTGGCGCGCATCCTTGAGGTGATGCACGCGCCCCTTTTCGCCTTCGATCGTGAGAACCGCCTGCAACTGGTCAACAATGCCGGCCTCAAACTGCTCGATCGCCCTTATGCGCGATGTATTGGACATTCCGCAAATGAGTTGCGCCTCGATGACTGGCTCGGCGCGCCAGATCAGTCCATCCGTTCCTTCGGCGCCGCGCCCGTGCGCTGGCTGCTGCGCAAAGTCGTCTTCCGCCAGGATGGAGCGCCCCACACGCTGCTTGTTCTGGCTGACGTCAGCGTTCCACTCCAGGACGAGGAAAAGGCCGCCTGGATGCGCCTGATTCGCGTGCTGGGCCATGAGCTCTCGAATTCGCTTGCGCCGATCAAATCCATTGCCGGCAGCTTGCTTGCCCGGGTGGATAGCCTGCCCGATGATGCGCAGCCCGATTTCCGCCGCGGCCTGGGCGTGGTCGAGAGCCGCGCCGACGCTCTGCATCGCTTCGTGCAATCCTATCGTCTGCTGGCGCAGCTGCCCCCGCCCCGCCTGCGGCCCGTTGCACTCGGACCTTTGATGGAGCGCCTTACAGTCCTGGAACAGCGCCTCCTTGTTCAGCTCGACCCTGGTCCGCCCGTCAGGCTCGATGCCGACCCCGATCAGTTGGAGCAGATGCTGATTAATCTATTGGCCAACGCGGTCGAAGCTTCGTTAAGCAATGGCAATCAGTCGGTTCGCACAAGTTGGATGTCGGCAGACGCGAATGTTCAGATCGTGATTGAGGATCGCGGATTGGGGATTGCCAATCCGGAGAACCTCTTCGTTCCCTTCTATACAACGAAGTCCGCGGGCAGCGGCATTGGCCTTGCCCTGGCCCAACAGATCGCCCGCGCTCATGGCGGTGAGATTTCGCTCGTCAATCGAGAAGACGGTGATGGAGCCCGCGCGATCGTCCGGCTGCCTCTGGCTTCAGCGGCCAGCGAGATGAAGCTGGTAGACGCGTTGTGAAGGATCGAAAGCGCGTATACAAACCGGGACGAGACGGGCTGCACAATCCACGATGCAAAATTGCGACAACCTTAGGTTCCCTATTGATTGAGTCTGAATTGCACCCTCTGGATTGTTTTTGGCGGCTTGTGATTACCAATGGTCGCTTGGTCCAGCTCCTCGAAGTGCGAAAACAGGTAGAGGCACTCATTGAGCATGGGTTGAGCCTCGTTCAGAGGATCGGTCCTGAAAAACGCCCCAGGCTCCGGAGATATGCCATCCAATCTCAGCTACCGGAAGACTGGCGCATTGCCGAAATAGGGCTACTGATCCGGCATCAGCCAGCCTGGGCCGTCTGACTGCGTGTTTCCTAGCTTCGCGCTTCCCCAAGTGTGCAGAGAGTGAGCCGAAAATGTGAAGTTCCGCTCAAACAAAATGCGGCCAGAAACTCTGCTGCAGCGCCCTGTAAGAAATCGCCACCTTTGGGTTTCTTTAGCTCGCCATCATCCTGCGAAATGGCCGACTCGATGTTCATCGCCACGATCCTGTCGAACGCTCGGGATCGGCATCGAATCCGGATCGTAAATCAGCCATTTCGGGCGCGGCAAAAACACCCTTCCGGTGCGCAGAGTCTCCTCCAGAAAATCCGCCCAATCCTGCATCATCATGGTGCGGGGCTCCAAGTACAGGGCGTGGTCGTATGCGGCCTTGACCTTATTTTTCTTGAGATGTGCGAGTTGGACGTCGATATGCGGATCCGGATAGCCAGACTCATGCAGGATCGTCGATGCCAGTCCGCGAAAGCCGTGCCCGGTCATCTCGCCTTTGTAACCCATGCGCTCCAACGCCTTCAGGATCGTGCCGTCGCTCATCGTAGGGTTCTTCGGCCCTTGGCCAGGAAATACCCACACGCTGTCTCTACTCAGCTTCTTCAGCAGTTCGAGAACCTCCAGAGTCTGGCGTGCAAGAGGGACAATATGGGGCTTTTTCATCTTCATGCGCTCCCACGGTACATCCCACCGCGCATTGATGAAACCGAATTCCGTCCACATCGCCTCCAGCATTTCAGTGGTCCTTAGGAAGGTGAGTGCCATGAGCTTCATAGCTAGCCTGGTTAGCTGGTTGCCTCGATACACTTCAATGTCCTGCAGGAGCTTTGGTAAATCGCGACGTTCAATTCGGGCGAAATTGACGACGACTCGAGACTTCAGCACGTCTCGGGGCTTTATCTCAGCAGCCGGATTGTGTTTAGCATGGCCGTGCGCGATCGCATAGCGGAAGATCTGTCCGGTCGTTTCCAGCGCCCGCTTGGCAATATCCAGGGCGCCACGATCCTGGATGTCCGTAACCATTTTCACAATTTCAGGCGCTTCGATCTTGTCGATAGGGCGTGCGCCGAGGGCTGGTAGGATATCAGCATTCATGCGTCGTTCAACAGTGTCGGCATGACGCTTGCTCTTGCCGTCACGCCAATGAGCCAGCCAGAGCATGGCAATGGTTTGGAAGGACTTTTTGCTCGCGATGTTGTTTTCGTTTTTCTTGGCCATCCGTTCAGCCATGGGGTCCGTGCCAGCTGCTAGGAGCGTACGCGCCGCCAAGTGCAGTTCCCTCGCTCTCGCCAGACCCACGTACGGGTATTTTCCGTAGGACATGGTTTTGTTCTTGCCATCGAACACGTAGCCCCATCGCCAGAGCTTCCCGCCGGCGGTTGTGACCCAGAGATAAAGGCCCGCACCATCGCTCATGGCGTAGTCTTTCTCTCCGGGCCTAGACTTCTGGACTGCCAAATCGGTCAGCTTATTCACTTCCATGACCAATACCTCATACAAAAATACATGGTCAATCCGGAATACATGCCGATTTGCGTGCTGGCAAATGTAGGCTGGGCTGGAAAGGTCTGGACAGGTATGGAATCTAAATTGCTAGTTTTATTGATTTTAGTTTATTTACTTGGCATTGGCTGGAAATGGTTGGACACGGCTGGAACGGTAAATGGCGGAGAGGGAGGGATTCGAACCCCCGATAGCCTTACGACTATGCCTGATTTCGAGTCAGGTGCATTCAACCGGACTCTGCCACCTCTCCGCGGTCAACGTCATATTGAGAATGGTCCGTTCGACGAACAAGCCGGTGGCCTCGCACACATGCGCGGCCATTCTTAGTCTAGTGGTAAACCAGCGGCCATGGCAATGCAGCGCGCCTGCCTGAGGCAGAGGAAAGCGGGACGGAGAATGCGGCATACGATTCGCAGTTCGACGACAACAGAATCGGAGCTCGGATGACGATGGGCAAAGCCTGCTGGGACGGGCAGCCTGCCGGAGCAGGGCAGGGGATCATGGCATTGCGCAGAACGATCGGGGGCGAGTAAGCTTGGCTATCCCCCGGCGTGATGTCGATTGATGGAGGAGCGATGAATCCGGAGATGCGGATGGTTCAGCCGTGCAGGCGCGCCAAGACGATCTGCGCATTGGCGATTCTCTTCTTCTGCTGTTCGTTGATTTTCGCTGCTCTATGGCAGCGGCAAGCGGCCTCGGCACAAGCACAGCCGCATTCTATTCTGCGGATTCAGAGCAGTAGCTTTCCGAACGGAGGAGCGATTCCCCGCGATCACACCTGCGACGGCGCTGACCTTTCGCCGCAACTGCAATGGCAGTCCGCGCCTGCCAGCACAAAAAGCTTCGCGATCGTGATGGACGATCCTGACGCGCCCATCGACTTCACTCACTGGCTTGTCTACAACATCCCGGCGAGCGCCCATGAACTGGCCGAGGGGGCGTCGGCGCACGCCGCCATGCCCCGGGGATCTACCGAGGGAACCAATAGCTTTGGCCGCTTCGGATATGGCGGCCCGTGCCCGCCGGCGGGCAAGCCCCACCACTATGTGTTCCATCTGTACGCGCTCGATGCCCGGCTTGGTTTGCCACCGGGCGTGACGCGGGAGCAACTGGATTCCGCGATGAGCCAGCATGTGCTTGCCGAGGGGCAAATCGTCGGCATCTACCAGCGAGCAACCGAATAGGATTTGCCTGGGCCGCGCCTCTGGCCGCCGCGCACGCTTCTTTTCACGATGCATACTGTGCCAGTCCCTGGCTAAATGCTTGCGGCTGTTGCCCTGCCGCACCGGCTGCAGTATGAGGCCCTGTGAGGCTAAAATCACAGTTTCCGAAAGGCTTGTCTTCTTTGATCGACCTTGGCCCCATTGCTGTACCTTTAGCTTTGGATCAATTTGCTGCAGAGAGATGCGTCGAGCTTCGCGGTTGGAGTGCGCGAACAGACAGCGCGCGCAACTCGGGCTCAAACTTGCCTGACCGCACCCGGATGACGACGGAGCTTAACTCTTGACGATGGAATTTCACATATCGCGGAAGGCGAGGGACCGCTACGGGTTCGCGGAGCCGCTCTTTTCCTACAACGGCAATGTGATTCTGGCGAATCTCCCCGCTTGCCGCGAGTTCGCTCACCGCATGAACCAGGTGCGCGACATGGAGAAGCATCCCGAACAAGCCGTCCACGCCGGGCAGCTCTTCGCCATGGGGCTTATCGACGAGGCCAGCCACGCGCTGATGGCTCGCTACCGAGAGCAGTTCGATCCCCAGGTGATGACCGCGGCGCTGGACTGGTTTGGCGCACAGGTGGGCACGGACAATCTGGATAACATGCTGCTCACGTTTGTGGCGCATTTCCCTGGGCAGAGCGTGATGCGCGGCCAGGAGACGCCGGCGCAGTGGCTTGCCGGAGAGACGGCGGGAATGCCGCACCGCGCTGCGGCTCTGGAAGAACTGCTGCTGCTCTGGTCGGCCAATCGCAACGAGGCGTTCAAGCCGTTTGAAGAGCTGTTTGAAGACCGGACGCTGGCGGAAAAGACCGTCTACAAGCAAGTAACGGCGCGGATGCCCGAGTATTTCGCCACGCGGCCGCTCATTCCACTGCCGGGAGCCCAGGCGATAAGTCTGCTCGATCTGTTGCGCGCGCCGGCGCTGCGCTCGCCGCTGTCGCTCAGCGATCAGCTCGAGATTATCCGCCAACTTTGGAGGCCGCTGCTCGGCGATATGCTGGAGCGCTTTCTCGCGATGGCCGCAGAGATTTTGCGCGAGGAGCAACTGGCCATCTGGGCGCAGTTCAATCCGCCGGGAACGCGGCGAGGGCCGCAGCAGTGGCCGTCCTTCATGAGCAAGTCCGAGGCGCCAACCTTCGGCGATGCGATGCATGAATACGAGCGATTTTCGCCGGATCAGGCCTGGATGCCGGGCGCGGTGCTCATGGCCAAGAGCACCTACGTTTGGCTGGCGCAATTGAGCCGGCAATACGGGCGGCCCATCGGCCGCCTTGACGAGATTCCCGACGCGGAGCTGGCCGCGCTGGCGGACCGCGGCATCAACTCGCTTTGGCTGATCGGCGTGTGGGAGCGCAGCCGTGCCTCGCGGACTATCAAACAGCTCTGCGGAAATAGCGATGCCGTAGCCTCGGCCTATTCGCTGTTCGACTATCGCATCGCCGACGATCTGGGCGGCGAGCCGGCCTACATCAACCTGCGCGACCGCGCCTTCCGGCACGGCGTGCGCCTGGCCAGCGACATGGTTCCCAACCACATGGGCATCGACTCGCCTTGGGTGATCGAACACCCCGAGTGGTTCATCTCGCGCCCCGATCCGCCCTATCCCGCCTACAGCTTCGAGGGGCCCGATCTCTCCCACGACGGCCGCGTGGAGATCAAGATCGAAGACCACTACTACGAGCAGTCCGACGCCGCCGTGGTTTTCCGGCGCCGCGACAAAGCCACCGGAGAAACCCGCTATATCTACCACGGCAACGACGGCACGAGCTTTCCGTGGAACGACACGGCGCAGCTCGACTACCTGTATGCGGCGGTGCGCGAGCAGGTGATCCAAACCATTCTGCATGTGGCACGACTGTTTCCAGTGATTCGTTTCGACGCCGCCATGACGCTGGCCAAGCGCCATTTTCACCGGCTGTGGTTTCCGGGCTGGGCTCGAGCGGCGCCATTCCCTCGCGCGCCGAATACGGCATGAATCAGGCCGAGTTCGACCGGGCTATGCCGCATGAGTTCTGGCGCGAGGTGGTGGATCGTGTCGCTGCCGAAGTTCCCGGCACGCTGCTGCTGGCCGAGGCGTTCTGGCTTATGGAGGGTTATTTCGTCCGTACGCTGGGCATGCATCGCGTCTACAACAGCGCCTTCATGATCATGCTGCGCGACGAGGACAACGCCAAATACCGCTCGGTCATCAAGAATACGCTCGAATTCGATCCCGACATCATGAAGCGCTACGTGAACTTTATGAGCAATCCCGACGAGCGCACGGCCATCGACCAATTCGGTAAGGGCGACAAGTGCTTCGGTGTAGCGGTCATGATGTCCACGCTTCCCGGCCTGCCCATGTTCGGCCACGGACAGATCGAAGGATTCACTGAGAAGTACGGCATGGAGTACCGCTGGCCACGCTATGAGGAGTCGCCCGACCACTGGCTGGTCGAGCGCCACGAGCGCGAGATTGCGCCGCTGCTCAAGCGCCGCTGGCTGTTCGCCGAGAGCGCCAACTTCCTGCTCTATGACTTCTATAGCGCCAATGGCGCCGTGAACGAAGATGTCTTCGCTTATTCCAACCGCACCGGCGGAGAGCGCGCCCTGGTGGTTTATCACAACCGCTATGCCAACACGCACGGAACCATCGATTTCTCCGCTGCCTACGCCGACAAGGGGTCAGGCCAGCTTGGCCAGCGGAGGCTTGCCGATGGACTGGGCCTGAGCGGAAACCGCGGCGCCGTGGTGGCCTGGCGCGACTCGCTCACCAGCCTGGAATATCTGCGCCGCGCGCATGAATTGCTTGACTGCGGACTCACCCTCGATCTTCACGCCTATCAGTGCCACGTGTTCCTCGATTGGCGCGAACTTTATCCCACGGCCGCGCAGCCCTGGGACCGGCTTGCGGACTGGCTCAACGGGCGCGGCGTACCCGATCTTGCCGACGAACTCGTCAATCTGGAGTTGCGGCCCGTGCACGATGCGCTGCGTCAGTTCCTCGGTTCGAACTTGGTGCGCCGCTTCGCCGATGTCGCCGAGCATCCCCGCGCCGTGGGTACAGAAAGAAACAAGAAGATCGAGCGCCAGCGGAGCGAATTCCTGAAACATGCGTGGGCGCAGGGCGAGGCATTTCTACGCCTGGCGCAAGCGGCCTACGCCGAGCGCCTGAGGAAGGAAAACCAGCCCGTGCGCGGCGAAATTCCGGCTGAACCGGCGCTCCAGTCGCAGAGATTCACGCAGTTGCTTCGCGCGGCCATGCGCATGCCGGTTGTTGAGGCGCTCTTTCCGGCTCCCTGGACAGCGGCTGCGCGCCGCGTGTTGCCCAGCTCCAGCCCGCAGTTCACAGCCACGGAAATGTGGGGGCCTGTGTTGGCCTGGTGCGTGCTCCGGCTGCTCGCCGAGTCTATCGATCCCGCGCAGCCTGAGCGCACCGCGCTCGATCTTTTCGATCGTCTCCGGCTGCGCGAACCGTTTGCCCATGCCTTCGCCGCTCACGGGTTCGAGGGCGAGGAAGCGTGGCGCGTCGCGGCGCGGATCAAGGTTCTGCTGCTCACGGGCGCAGGCGTGGGCAAGGAGCAGGAGCCTGTGCCTCCGGCTGAAGTTGAAGAGGCCGTTACCGAAGCGCCTGCCCGGCAAGCGGTGGGCCTCTCCGCGGCGGGGGATGCGGCCCGGGAAGAGGAGCCGGAACCGGCAATGCCGCAACTCGAAATCGAGAGGGTGGCGCTGGCGCCCGCTCTCTGGCTCGATCCCGATGTGCGCTGGCTCTGCGGCGTCCATGAAACGGAGGGCCATGCCTACCTGATCAGCGAACTCTATGAGGAGCTGCTCTGGTGGCTGCTTATGCCTTCGCTGTTGCGTCTTGCCGGCGAAGCCGCGCCCAGCCGAGCCGCCGTGGAAGGATTGAGCAGGACTGTCGCTGCGGCTCTCAATTCCGCTAAGGCTGCTGGCTACCGCCTTGATACGCTGCTCGGCCCAGCGGCCGCCGGAGACAGCGGCGAATCCTCTGCGCCGGAAGCGGAGACCGGGCAGGCTGGGCAGCCTGGGAGCGGGCAGGAAAGCTGAAACTGCGAAACGGCCGGCTCAGGGGACTCATCTGCGGCTTTTTCCGGACAGCCAGCCGGGTTCAGAGCCGCGGCTGAGAGTTTTGGATTTGCACGCAGGCTCGACTGTCACAGCCCACTGTGACCTCAGGCACATCGCAAAGAGAATGGAAAGGTCCAAAGTTCCAACCGGACCTTCTGTAGGGAGAAGTCTCGAGCGTTGTTGTGTGCCTTGGGGGCGGAAGCGACTTTTTGACAGGCCTCCGGCGCTTTTACAATTCGGCTTTTTCTTCATTTTTGTTCCTTCTCCCGGAGGGTCCGTTGACAGGCTGAGGGTGCAGCGCGGGCAATCCGCGCCGCGCCGGGCAGGGAGGGAACATGGCAACTGCGGCCCACGACCTCACAAGTGAAAGTCTTGAAGCTCACGAGCGTCTGCTCATCGACGAGGCGATCACCAAGCACGGAAACCGGCCCGGTGCGCTGCTGGGAGTCCTGGAAGACGTCCAGGCCGCCAACGCGCACAAGTATCTCTCCATGACGGCGTTGCGTTACATCTCCGAGAGAACTGGCGTTCCTCCGTCCACGGTCTATAGCGCTACCACGTTTTATTCGCTCTTCAACCTCGATCCGCAGGGGGACAACGTGATCTGCGTCTGCCGGGGGACGGCCTGCCACACCCGCGGCTCGCGCATTCTGCTGGAGAAGCTCTGCCTCGACCTGGGCCTGAGCGAGCACGAATCGGGTGAAACCAAAGAGACCGAGAAGCTGGCGCTCACCACCGCCGACAACCGGTTCACGCTTCGCACCGTGGCTTGCTTCGGCCAGTGCGCGCTGGCTCCGGTGGTCGAAGTGAACCACCACATCCTGAGCCACGTGAATGAACGCACCTTGCAGCGCGAAGTGAAGGCTTTGACACAGGGGAGGAAGTGATGCCGCGCATTCAGGACATCGGCGTCTTTAACGCGGTCCGCGAGGCCGGGCTGGCCAAACTTACGCCTGCCGTTCCTCGCATCACCGTGAGCATGGGAACCTGCGGCCAGGGCAACGACGCCGAAGAGGTGTATCACGCCCTCTATGCGGCCATTGACCACAGCGGCCTTGATGTGATGTTGGCCGGCGTGGGCTGCTTCGGCTGCTGCTTTCAGGAACCGCTGGTAAGCGTGCGCCTGCCGGGATACCCGATGGTTGTGCTCTCCCGCGTGCAGTCCAACGACGCAACGCGCATCCTCGAGGGTGTTTCCTCCGGCGTGATGCCCGCCGATCTCGTGTTTTGCAAAATCGAGGAATGGGATCATATCACCGGGCATGTGCGTTACGGCCAGGGCTACCCTGAGATTCCGCTCTGGAATACGATTCCGTTCTTCAAGGGCCAGAAGAAGATCGTACTGCGCAATTGCGGTCTCATCAGCCCCTCCGATATCGAAGAGTACATCGGCGTTGGCGGCTACCAGGCGCTTTACAAGGTGCTCATTGACGGACGCCCCGAGACAGTGATTGAGCAGGTGAAGGCCGCGCGCCTCCGGGGCCGCGGCGGCGCGGGCTTCCTCACCGCCAACAAATGGGATTACCTATCCAAGGCAAAGTCCGACACCAAGTACATCATTTGCAATGCCGACGAGGGCGATCCCGGCGCTTTTATGAATCGCAACGAGATCGAAGGCGATCCTCATGCGCTTCTCGAAGGCATGATAATCGGGGCCTACGCCACGGGCGCCACGGACGGCATCATTTACGTGCGCGCGGAATACCCGCTGGCTATCAACCGCCTCAAGCGCGCCATTGAGCAGGCAAGGGAATACGGCGTGCTCGGCAACAACATTCTGGGCCGCAGTTTCAACTTCGACATCGAACTTGTGTGTGGCGCGGGCGCCTTTGTTTGCGGCGAAGAGACAGCCTTGATCGCCTCCCTCGAAGGCCATGCCGGCCGGCCTCGCCCCCGCCCGCCCTATCCCGCGCAGAAGGGCCTCTACGGCAAGCCCACCAATATCAACAACGTCGAAACCTGGTACAACATCGCGCCCATCGTGATGCGCGGTCCCGCCTGGTTTGCTGAAACGGGCAGCGCGAAGAGCCCCGGAACCAAAGTATTTTCGCTGGTGGGCAAGATTCACAACACCGGCCTGGTGGAAATGCCGCTGGGCACGCCGCTCAAGAGTTTTATCTACGATGTCGGGGAAGGACCTGCGCTGGGGCGTCATGTGAAAGCCGTGCAGACCGGCGGACCCTCGGGAGGGTGCATCCCCGCCACCATGCTCGACACCCCAGTGGACTATGAGAGCCTGGCCCAGCTCGGCGCCATCATGGGCTCCGGCGGCATGGTGGTAATGGACGACGACAATTGCATGGTCAACGTGGCGCGCTACTTTGTCGAATTCACTCATTCCGAATCCTGCGGCAAATGCGTGCCCTGCCGCGTTGGGCTCGACAAGTCGCTGCGCATCCTCAAGGCCATGACCAAGGGCGACGGATCGCACGAACTGCTGGAGCGCCTCGACGAGCTGTGCCGCATGGTCCGCGAGTGCTCGCTGTGCGGCCTCGGCCAGTCCGCGCCTAATCCCGTGCTCACCACGTTGCGGCACTTCCGCGACGAATACGAGGACCACATTGTCGCGCACCGCTGCCGCGCCGGCGTTTGCCAGGAGCTCACGTTCTCTCCCTGCGAGAACAGTTGCCCGCTGCACATGAACATCCCTCGCTTCCTCACGCTTTATCAGGAGGGCCGGCTGGAGGATGCGTTCGTCTCCGTCGTTCTCGACAATCCTTTGCCCGCATCGACGGGCCGTGTCTGCCAGCATCCCTGCGACAACCGCTGCCGGCGTCAATCGTTCGATGAACCGGTGAATATGCGCGAGGTGCACCGCTTCATTGCCGACACGATCTACCAGTCCGACCGCTTTGAGCCGGTGGTAAAACGGATCCTGGAGCGCAAGCTTGCTCCCAGTGGCCGCAAAGTGGCCGTGGCCGGCGCCGGGCCTACCGGCCTCACGGCGGCGTTCTATCTGGCCATGCTCGGCCACGACGTAACCGTCTTCGACGAGCACAGCGAGGCCGGAGGCATGTTGCGCTTCGCCATCCCGGAGTACAGGCTGCCCAAATCCGTTCTTCGCCGCGAACTCGACCTCATCGAGGCAGTTGGCGTTAAGATGCGCTTCAACACGCGCGTGGGCGCCGATCTGCCGTTAAACGACCTCGCCGAACAATTCGATGCCGTCTTCATCGCCATCGGAACCTGGAAGGAATCCTGGCTGTACCTCGCGGGAACGGAAATGAAGAGCGTCTATCCCGCGCTGCAGTTCCTTGAGGCCGTGGCGCGGCATGAAGAGATCGTCGTGGGCTCGCGCGTTGCGATTATCGGCGGCGGCAACGCAGCCATCGATTCCGCGCGCACCGCGCTCCGCATGGGCGCGCAGCCCATCATTCTCTACCGCCGCGAGCGCAAAGACATGCCCGCCATCGACGAAGAGATTCAGGCCGCCGAGGAGGAGGGCGTGCGCTTCGTCTTTCTGGCCGCTCCGCACCGCATCCTGGGCGACGCAAAGGGCAATGTGAAGGCCGTCGAGATCGTTAAGACGCGCCTGGGAGAGTACGACAAATCGGGCCGCAGAAGGCCGATCCTCACCGACGAGGTGCAACGCTTTGAGTGCGACAGCGTGATTTTGGCCGTGGGCGAGACCTTTGACCAGGATTTCTGCCGCGCTTCCGGGCTGGAACTGAAGGAGTCGGGCACCATGATCGTGGACCACTACACGTTTGAGACCAGCCGGCCCAATTTCTACGCCGGCGGCGACGTGATCACTGGCGCGTCCAACGTCTCTAACGCCATGGGCTGCGGCAAACAGGCAGCCTTGAACATCGACGAACGCCTGATGCCCGAGTCTACGGATCTCGTCCGGCGCTGGGAGCAGTTGTTCCCGCAATTCGAGTACGGCAGCCAGACGCCGCCTGAGCCGCGGCTCAGCCGCCGCCATGCGGCCCGCCCCATACCGGCAAGCGCCCGGATGCACTCGAACGAGGAGGTCGTTGCCGGCTTGAGCCCGCAGGAGGCGCTGGAAGAGTGCCGCCGCTGCCTGCGCTGCGATCTCAGAAGCGCCGTAAGCGCCAGGTGAGCGCCAGGAACGAGAAAGGAGCGCCAAGTTGCCGAACAATACGATTTCGGTCCGCATCGATGGCGAATTGATCGCCGCACAGGAAGGACAAACCATCCTGGAGGTGGCGCGCGCCAACGGAAGAGAAATTCCGACGCTCTGCTATCTCAAGGGTCTCAGCGCAGTCGGCGCGTGCCGCGTGTGCGTGGTCGAGCTGGCCGGCACCGATCGCCTGTTGCCCGCCTGCACCACGCCCATGCAGGAAGGCATGTCGATCGTCACCACCTCCGCCAAGCTGGATCTCTACCGGCGCCTGGCGGTCGAGCTGCTTCTGGTCGAGCGCAACCACATCTGCTCCTCCTGCGTTTCCAACGGCCACTGCGAGCTGCAATCGCTGGCGCAGTCTTTGGGCGTCACGCACGTGCGCTACGCCTACAACAATCCCCGCCTGCCCGTCGACATGTCGCATCCCCGCTTCGTTCTCGATCACAACCGCTGCATCCTGTGCACGCGCTGCGTGCGCGTCTGCGCTGAAGTGGAGGGAGCGCACGTGTGGGAGATCGGCGGCCGCGGCATCTACTCTCGCATCGTCAGCGATCTCAAAGACGACTGGGGCAACGCGCACAACTGCACCGCCTGCGGCAAATGCGTGCAGGCCTGCCCCACGGGCGCGCTCGCGGAAAAGGGCTTCGCGGTGCACGAGATGGTCAAGCAAAGCGATCAGGTTAGCCGCCTGGCCACGCAGCGGGCCAGCCACGCCAACGGCGCAAATTCCTGAAAGAATCACCGCGGGGCGCAATTTGACGCGTGCGGCGGAGCCGGGGGACCGGCTCATCTTGCCCCTGCGTCTTGAAATCGCTCGTTCCCCTTGATCCCTTTTCCCCTGATTTGTCCCTGGGACCCCGGCCCCGTAGAATGACGAGAGGGCCGGCGGGGTAGACCGTACGGCGCTCAAAAATCGATGAGTGAGCAGGAAACAGAGGTTTTTCCCCAGACGCAGACCGCCTCGCCGGCGTGGGACCGAATCGAGCGGGCGCGGCATCCCCAGCGCCCCTACCCCATGGAATTGATCGAGCGAATCTTTACCGATTTCTGCGAGATTCACGGAGATCGCGCCTTTGGCGACGACGAGGCTGTGGCCTGCGGCATGGCGCGGCTGGGCGGCGATGAGGTGATGGTCATCGGCAACCGCAAAGGCGGCACTACCAAGGAGCGGGTGCGGCGCAACTTCGGCATGCCGCATCCAGAGGGCTATCGGAAGGCGCTGCGCGCCATGAAACTCGCTGAGAAGTTCTCCCGGCCGGTCATCAGCTTCATCGACCTACCCGGCGCGTATCCCGGCGTGGGAGCCGAAGAGCGCGGCCAGGCCGAGGCCATTGCGCGCAACGTACGCGAGATGACGCGCCTTCGCGTGCCGACGATTGCCGTAATCAGCGGCGAGGGCGGCTCGGGCGGCGCGCTGGCGCTGGCCGTCAGCGACCGTGTGTTGATCCTCGAAAACGCGGTGTATTTCGTGATCTCGCCGGAAGGCTGTGCATCGATCATGTGGAACGACGCGAGCAAGAAGGCGCTGGCCGCCGAAGCAATGCGCATCTCCGCGCTCGAAGTCGCCGCCCTGGGCTGCGTCGACGAGATCGTCGCCGAGCCGCCGGAAGGCATCCAAGCCGACCACGAGGCCGGGACCGGGCTGCTTGGGTTTGCGTTGAAAAAACACCTGGCCGAACTGGCGGCGACCCCCATCGATGCTCTCGTGGCCGCGCGGCAGAAAAAGTACCGAAATATTGCGAAGTTCTACGTGCAAGGCTGATTCCCACGCGCCCGAGCGGTTCAGGAAGACTCGATCAACGGCCATGATGCAGGACAAGTTGAATGTATGCGGAGCAAGCCGCGCTGCGAATCGCGGCATCCGCCGCGGCGCGCGCGAGGCCCGGAGGGCGGAATGAGCGAGCCTGGTTCTACCGGCGGCCGGCTGCGCGCCTATCTGCAGTTCCTCGGCGCCATTCTCTACTTCTTTCTGGCGCGCTCGCTGGCCTTTCATGGTGCGCGGGGGCTGGCCGGCGATGCGTGGTCGCGGCTTGTCGAGCAAGCCATGCTGGTCTTTCTGCTGTTGCTGGGTTTTGCCTCCATGGGCTTCTGGCTCGACCGCCAGGCGAACCCCATCAACGAGCAGGGATTGCCGCGCCGCGAGGGCTGGGAGCGCGAGGCGGGGCTGGGCCTGGCGGCCGGCTGGGGCGTAGCGCTGGCCTGCGTGCTGCCCATGGCGATCGTTGGCGGCATTTCGACATTTGTCGCCACGCGGCCTTCCGCATGGGGTTGGCTCCTGGCCGATGCGGCATTTTTCGCGCTGGCCGCTCTGGCGGAGGAGATTGCCTTTCGCGGCTACGCCTTCCAGTGTTTTCTCCGTGCGGTCGGTCCGGCCGGGGCAACGCTGGGATTTGCCGCCATCTACGCCATTTTGCAGGCGCTCACGCCGGGAGCGGATCACGCCAGTTTCGCCGTCTCCCTGGCATTCAGCTTTCTGCTCTCCGCAGCCTATTTACGCACGCGCGCCCTGTGGGTGAGCTGGGGCCTCAACTTCGGCTGGAAGGCCAGCCGCGCCTTAATTTTCGGGCTCGCGGTCAGCGGCGTCACCAGCCATTCCCCCGTGGTGCAGGGCGATCCCATGGGGCCGCTCTGGCTTACGGGCGGGGGCTACGGACTCGACGGCAGTTGGTTTGCATGCCTGGCGCTTCTTGCGGCTCTGCCTGTGGTTTTCCGTGTCACGCGCGACCTGAACTTCCGTTACAACGCCCCGGTGATCGTCCCCGGCGGCATTCCCGTGGATCTGGAGGCAGCCGCGCACGCGCAGCACGAGGCCGCCATGGGTCCGGCCGATCCTGTGGCTCCCACGCTGGTGCAAATTGAAAAGCAGGGAACAGGGAATAGGGAATAGGGAACAGGGAACAGAAAGACCCGCCACACCCGAGCCGCCGCAATCTTGATTTCCCCTCGCTCCCTCGCTCGCTGCTTTCTTTTCTCTACTCCCTACTCCCTAGTCCCTGTTTTATCGATTTGCCTTTTCAACCGGAATGGAGCTAACTTTGCGTAGTGCTATGCGCACGCATGGGAGGCTCCCATGAACCGGCGTTTGCTTCCCCACCAGATTGGCTTAACGCCTGGGCCGGCCGAAAAGAGGAAATTCGGATGCGGTTTGTTCTGCGTAACGGCCCGGTATGCGGTGGCCGCGGCGCTGGCCGCCGCCGCGGCGGGAGCCCAGGTCCTCACCGTCGATACCAGCGGCAAGGGCGGAGTTGCGGGCAATGGGCCGGTGGACCGGCGGTTTGCCCAGATTGAGCCGACCCATGTGGCGCTCTCCAAGACTGAGCTGGACCCCAAGGCGCGGCTTCTGCTCATTCGCGACATGCAGTCGGAGCAGGGATTCGCCATGCGCCCGTTTCCCCGCGGCCACAAGGGGCTGACGCTCCAGGCAAACGGCAAGCTGGAACCGGCCGGAGAAAGCTACCTGAACATGGTCGTCAGCGAGGGACTTTCGGCCAAGCCCGGCTCTCGTGTGGTGATTACCGACATCAAGATCGACCGATCGAGGATCGTTTTCATTCTGGACGGGGGGCCGGACGTCAAGCACCGCTTCCTGCGCCACATTCAGATCGGGGTGGGCCCGGAGATGGGCGACCCGGACGTCGATCCCACGCTGTTGAACGAGGCCGGCGAACCAACCGGCTCGCGCCTCACGCTGGCGTTTGCGAATGGTGTTCCCGAGCTGACCGCGTCCCAGGTGAAGGCGTTGCTGGCCCCACTCATTTCTTTCGATGTAAAGACGCCCATCCAGGCGTTCACGGATACATTGCCTTCGGCCCTCAAAGACGCCATCCTAGGCCACAAGGTGCTGGTGGGAATGACCACGGACATGGTGCTTTTTGCCAAAGGGCAACCGCTCACGAAATCGCGCGAGATAGATGGGCAGATGCCGTTTGAGGAGTGGATCTACGGCACGCCTCCGCAGGATGTGGACTTCGTCCGCATCAACGGCAACCGGGTGATCCGGGTGGAGGTTGCGAAGGAAGGGAAGCCGATCGAGATCTTCGCCGAGGACGTGGTCTCGCCCATGATGGTGGCCAACGGCACGCCGGAGCTGGCGCAATCGAACGTTCGCATCGTCAAGGAAGGCGATGTGGAGCGCGATCCGAACAAGGAAGCGCCGGCGCCGCCTCCCAGCCTGCGCAATCCGGGCGAGACGCTGCCCACCGACAATCAGAGCACCGGCGTGATGCGTCCGGTGCAGATGCCCAAGCCGCATCCGGACGAGATGCCGGGCGCCAACCCCGATGAGCAGCCGAGTACTCCGACGACGAACAGCCAGCCTTCGCAAACAAGCGACGGCAATCCGTCTTCGCCATCGGGCGCTGCGCAGCCTTCCCCGCAAAACTCGCAGCCGCCGCCCGCAAGCGGGTCGCAGCCGCAATCCGCGCCGGCCAACTCGGCGCCACCGGCCAATGGCAGCCAGCAGCCGCAGCCCAGCACGAGCCAGCTTGTGCCACTGGGCGCCGCTATGCAGCAGAACTGAACCAGCGCACCGCTTCGTATAAACTGAAAGAGCGAGTCCCGCTCTCCGCGCGTAAATCCGATGCGGTCCGCGTTCCATTTGCGGCGTCAGGCGAGCGGCGGACGCACCGTTGAAGCCGTCCGCCGCAGCGGATGCGTGCAGAGACACCGAAAAGGAGAAACCCCTCACCGATGGCCAGAATTGCAAAAACTGCCGACCGCAAAAAAATCATGGACACGACGAAGTCAACCGACTGCCCCAAGTGCGGCAAGCCCACGCGCATCGTCAAGCGCGTCAAGGACCGCGAGCGCGGCATTCCAGGCGGAGTATACATTTCCTGCTCCGCATGCGAATTTTACGAGAAGCTTTAAGTATTACTTGAACTTTGATTCACAAGAACGCCCGGCTCCGCGCCGGGCTTTTTCCAGTATATTTCTTGGTTTCCGGCCCTACAGCAAAAGCGCTTGGGTCATTTCCTCAAGGATCGCCTCGGCCGCCTCGGCCGGGTTAGGCGCCTGCGTGATGGGCCGGCCCACAACGAGGTAGCTGGCTCCCGCGCACAGCGCTTCGGCGGGCGTTGCAATGCGTTTCTGGTCATCGGTCCGGCGCGGGGCCTGTGTGCCGGCGGGACGGATGCCGGGAACTACCAGCACGCCCTTGGGGCCAGTGAGGGCGCGCACGGCCGCAACCTCCTGCGCCGAACAGACAAAACCGTGAATCCCCGCTTCCAAACCCATCTTCGCCAGCAGCTCCACCTGCTTCGCGGGCGAGCGCTCTACCCCTGCCGCGCTCAGTTGCTCAACGTCCATGCTGGTCAGCACGGTCACGGCCAGAAGTTCGGGCGGGTTGGCCACGCCGTCCAGCGCCGCGCGCGCGGAGGCCAGCATCGCAGGCCCCCCGGCGGCGTGAACGGTCATCATGCGCACGCCCCATGCGGCGGCCGAGCGCACCGCCCCGGCCACGGTGTTGGGAATGTCGTGGAATTTTAGGTCGAGGAAAACGGAGTGCCCCCGCGCCACCATCGCTTGCACGACGGCTGGTCCCGCGGCGGTAAACAGCTCGAGTCCCACCTTGAACCACTGGCAGGTTCCTTCCAGCCGCTCGACCAGTTCGGCGGCAGTCCGGGCATCGGGCGCATCGAGGGCAACGATCAGGCGCCGGCGAGCCTGCGCCAATTTGTCAGGCGCCGGCGCGCATCCAGCAGCGAAGCGGGGTTTCAGCCGTTCGGGGATTGGCATAGAAGAATGCTAACCGATCTTGCGTTGCAGGTCTGTTATAAAGGCCCGAAGCGCAGTACGAAACGCTTGGTTCCGCAACCGGAGGCTATACCCAAAGCGTCAACGCAACCTGTGGATGGATTGGCGCGGCCCCGCGAATCCATCGGTCAAGGCCTTGCTCCGTCAGGGAGTCAGGGAAACGGTTCCGGCTGCTCCGGGTTTGGGATCCGGGGCGTTGTGAGTGAGGAGGGTTTTGGACAGGTTGCGATCGGAGCGGGGCAAGAGGATGACGTAAGGCACATCGGTTTGCGAAAATCTGTCGCGCCGTGCCGGATCGCCGAACGGCGGCGCGTGGTCGCCCACGATCACGAAGACCGTAGGCCTGGGCAGGTTTTCTGTGGCCAGTTGCGCAACCGATCGATGGACATTGACGACCAACTGGTACCAGGAACAGAGCGGCGTGTTTGGCTCCAGCGAAAAGTCCGCCAGGCAGGGAGCGCCATCCGGGAGGCTTGCGGGGACCTCGACAGGAAGGTGGGAATTTAAGGTCATCCAGTGAATGAAGTAGGGATGGCCGTCGTCTTCTCCAAGGCGGCGTCCTATCCAGGCGGCAATGTCCGCGTCGCAGGTTCCCACGAAGGCGCCGGCGCAATCGCGCAATCCCTCCCGCTTGAATGCGTCGTGGAACCATATTTCCTGGAACCCGAGCGTTTTGTACCAGGCGGCGCGATTGAACATATACCCGCTCATCCCATGGAGCGCAATACGGTCGTAGCCGAGAGCCGCAAGCCGCGAGGGAAGGCAGCCGCTTAAATTTGCGGCTGGAGCGCCGATGATGTAATAGCCAATCGAATTACCGCATAGTTCGCGGGCTTCGCCGGCTACTGTCGCCCCATTGAATGGAGCCGTTCCCTGGATCACTTGATAATCGGCAAGGAGACTCGGTTGCAAATACGGCTGGACCAGCGCATCGCGCAGGGGTGAGTCTTCGGCGAGTCCCCAGGATTCGACCATCACCAGAACCAGATTGGGCAACACGCGATGATCCCCGCCGGAGGTAATTCCCGCGGCTCGGAGGGCGGCTGTTGATGCGCTCGGCACGGGGAGCAGCGGCCCTTTGGATTTCTCTACCTTTTGCCGTATCGCAAAATCGATTTTTGCCAGGCGCACCAGACGAAAGATTGGAGTGCGTGAAAGCCGCAGCACACTGGCGCCACGAAGCTCGAGACGGTCCCCACCTGTGGCCGCGCTCGCCGCGAAGGGGAAACGGCCAGTAGAAAGGCGAATGGAGACAATGTCTTTACCCAGGATTACAGCCAGGAATGCAACCAGGCACAGAGCCGCGCTCCACCGCTGGCTTCTGGAGAATGACTTTACCGGCATCAATACCGCGGTTGCCGCTGCCAGCAGCGCAAGCAGCAAGATTAAGTTTGCATAAAAGAAATGCACGCCAGAGAATGCATGAACCGCGCGGAAGTTTTCCAGGCATTCTCGAACGGGAAGGTAATAGGTCTCGCAGATTCCGCAGAGCACATCCGAGAGGATCATGGCAAAGAGCAGAACAGCGGTGAAAAGCCGCGGCACGAAGAAGGAAATGAGGCCTGCCACAGCGTACTGTACGCAGAACAATCCAGTGCGAGAGAAATTGAACTCATGCGCTGCAAGCCAATACGGGAGATTGGCGAAGACGGTATAGAAAACCACAAAAAACAGCCACGGTACGTGCCCGCGAACTCGTTCCGTCCAGGTATGCTGTGGTACCGGCGTCATGATGCCCTGCGCGCTACAACCGATCAAGCCCATCTGGCCTGTCCTCACGTCGCTGCTTTAGCAGCACCAAAAGGATGATGATGAAACAATACGCTGCCGAAGTAACTATTTTTGGTTACCTGAGAGCATATCATTTGATTTCGCCTCTCTATAGTAACCTACCCGAACCCGTTTTTGAATCCCCTATGAGGTAGCGGATTGTGGAACCGGCCGGCCGGCAACGATTACATTGAGAAAAAGGGGTCTAAAGTGCCGATGGCGTCGACGAAACGGGGTTTTCTTCCCGGAATTGTATGGTTGGTGGTGGGAAGCATGGCCTGGGGAGGGACTGTGCAGACCAACCCCATGAACTACGATCCGCAGGTGCGCGCGGCCTACGATCGTTTCTACAACCTCGATTTTCCGGCCGCAGTCGCGCAGTTCCAGCAGTTTCATGCCGCGCACCCCGGCGACCCGCAGGCCACGGCCTATCTGCTCGATGCCCTCATCTTCCAGGAGCTCTACCGGCTCGATCTGCTCGATACCACCTTCTACGCCAACGACGGCTTCCTTACCGGCCGTCATGCCACGGACGAAGACCCGAAACAGCGCGACCGGATCTTCGCCTTGGCCGATGAGGCCGTGCGCGAGGCAGACTGGCGGCTGAGCAGGAACCCCAACGATGTGGACGCCCTGTTTGCCCGCGCCTGGGTGCGCGCTCTGCGATGCACGTATGTGGCGATGGTGGAGCGGGCCTATGCGACCGGCTTCCGCCTTGCGACCAAGGCCAGGGACGACGCCGCGCACGTCCTCCAGTTGGATCCGAATTATGTGGACGCAAAGCTCATCACCGGAGTCTACGAGTATGTTGTCGGCGCGCTCCCGTGGCCCTTCAAGCTGATGATCGGCTTTGCCGGCATTGCCGGGTCCAAGTCCACGGGCCTGGCCATGCTCCGGGACGCGGCGAATCGTGGCGTGGCCACCAGAATGGAGGCGGGCACGGCCATTGCCCTGTTCCTGCGCCGCGAGGGAAAGTATCAGGAAGCCATTCAGGTGGTGCAGGTGCTTGAAAAGGAGTATCCGCACGACTTTCTGTTCTGCCTGGAAGAAGCCAACCTGCGCAAGGATGCAGGCGAGGGCATGAGGGCCGTGGACGCCTATCGGCAGGTTCTGGCAGATGCGGCCAGACCGGGTTACTTCGCCTCGGCCAAGCTCGAACTGGCCGATTTCGGCCTGGGTGACGTCCTGCGCGGCCAGCGCCGCTACGATGAGGCGGCGCAAGCCTATGAGCAGGCAGCCCGGACGCCTGCGGTGGGGTTGGAACTGAAGATCCGCTCCCTGCTCGATGCCGGCGAGTGTCGCGATCTGATGGGCCAACGCCAGCTTGCTATCCGCGATTACCAGGCCGCGATCGACGCTGGCCCCAATACCTCGCGAGCCGACCAGGCTCGAAGGTATCTGCGGAGCCCGTACAGGGGAGGCTAACGCATTTCTCACAATGGTGTATAGGGATTGAAGACCGCAAAGTTGACGCGAACCCCAGTGAGCGGCAACCTTCGACACAACTGGGTACTCTACAGGATTGGGAGAAATGCCTTAAGCGAGCGGCCGGGCGATCCGGCAGCGGATGGAAATTGGAACCGCCGGAAGCCGGGTTTCGTATCCTTGTCGAGGTTGGCCTATTTGTGGGAGGACCGGTTATGGTTGCCTACTGTCAGCATTGTGGAAACGCTTTGCACGTGAGCGCGCGCTTTTGCTCGAGCTGCGGCGCCGCTATGCCCTGGCCGCAGCCCATCCCCGGCCGTCCGCTCATCCGTCCGCGCCTGGGCCGCCAGATCGGCGGAGTCTGCCTGGCGCTGGCGCAGGCGAATGGATGGGATGTGTCCGCAGTCCGTATTCTCACTGTGGTTGGCTTTTTCGTTTCCAGCGGGCTGGTGGGCGTCGCTTATCTCGCCGCCTGGATCGGCATTCCCGAGGAGACGGCGCCGTACCCGGGGGCTTATCCTCCTGGAGTATGAGCAGCGAGTACCTCTCCGATGGCGCCCGTTTGAGTTTCACTGACGCGGGCGCGGGCCTTCCTGTTGTTTTCCTGCACCCCACCCCTCTCGACCGCGAGTACTGGCGTCCCCTCACGCGGGAGCTTGCGGGCATTCGCGCCATCGTTCCCGATTTACGCGGCCATGGGCTTTCGGAGCTGGGAGCGTCGCTTCCTGCCGGCGGTTTTGCCCGCATCCCTAGCGCGCCGGTGCTCGCCATGGCGCAGCTCGCCTCGGATGTTCTCGCTCTGCTCGACCATCTGCGCCTGTCAAGGGCGGTCTTTGCCGGCGGCTCCATAGGCGGCTACATTCTGCTCGAGCTGTGGCGGAAGGCCCCGCAGCGTATACAAGGCCAGATCTTTATCTGCTCCAGGCCGCAGCCGGATGCCGAAGCCAACCTGATCAAGCGCGCCGAAACCATTGCGCGCGCCCGTTCTGAAGGCGTACCCGCGCTCTTCGACGGCATGGCGCAGAACCTGCTGGCCCCATCGGCCCGCCGCGATCGTCCCGAGCTTGTCGCCGAAGTCCGCGCCCGCATGACCCTTACGCCCGAGGCACTGGTTGCCGTGCAGGCAGGTCTGGCTTCTCGCCCCGACTCCGTTCCCACGGTCGCCACCATCCGCGTGCCTGTGCTTGCCATTGCCGGGGCTGAGGATTCCAGCGTTACTCCCGCTGACATGGAGGCATTCCGCGCCGCGCCCGGCGGCTGTGAGTTCCACGTGCTGCCCGCCGCCGGCCACTTTGCCGCTTACGAACAACCGAAAAAAGTTGCCGCGCTCATGGCGCCGTGGCTGCGGCAGTTCGAAGCGTAGAGCGCGTCCGCCGGCTGCCCCAGGTCTCGGGGGACGCTGAACCCACCGCCACTCTTGCAGGAGCGAGCACCCCGCCCGGCGACCCCTGAAAAAAGTAAATCGGAGGAGTAGGGTGGGTCACCCGCCCGTGTATAATCGTCGCGATTCAGAACCTTGAAAATTTCATACACAAAGAAAGTTGGGGCACGCATGACACAGCCAGAGGAAGAAGAGGCCTGCAGCGTCGGCGACGACAGCGACCTTGCGGATTCGATACAACTCACGGATGCGGACATAAACGCCGTGGCTCATCCCGATCCCCTGCCCATACCATCGGGCTCGCAGACTCCCGATAATTCTGATTTCAACGGTCCGGACCCAGGCGCGGCGGACGACCAGACCGCCAACGTGCCCTACAGCCCGCCGCAGCCCGATCCGCCTCAGCCATCCGGGCCGGAGCTCTGGCCGGCGGGCCCGAATCAGCCACCCAATCCTCCTGCCGGCGACAACCGCCCCGACAACGCACCCGACAATGAATCTCCCACTCTCGATCCGCCCGAGGAGAGGCCCGATCCGCCTGGAGTGGATTGACGCTTCTCCGGCAAGTCCTCTCACGCCGCGTGAGCTAAAGCGGATATCGTCCCAGTGCGACTCACTGGCGGGCAACCTCACTGCTCAACTCGACCGAATTGGCCGGGTTGATTTCGGCGGGTGGTCCGGGCCCCACGTAAGCAAACTCACCACAATACGGGGTGCCCCAGAGCCTGTCCTGAGCCTGTCGAAGGATCCGGATTCTCGGACCCGGGAAATACGGACGCCGGCATCTACCTGTCTCGAAGGGTTAAGGCCAGCCGTTGAGCTCCGCGCAGTTCAACGCGACGCAGCCGCAGTTGAGCTTCAATACCGCTAGCAATGAAATTACCAACAGCAGCTACCGTTACGACGCCGCGGGCAATTTAACCTCCGAGAGCTGTGCCTCGCGTTCCGCGTGTCAAGTGCTAACCGCACACCACTCCGCCCACTACTCGCCGCAAACTCGTTGATTCCTTGATCCATTGCTCCCCGCTTGCGCCCTCAAAAATCCCTCGCCAAATTTGCAGATCATTACCCGCTTTTGTTGCACAATCGTTCCATGGGCACTCATCCGGACCTTGATCGCAGCGGGACTCCGAAAAACGCACACAGTCCAAAGCCCGGCGAGTGGCTTGCGCCCGAATCGGAAGGCGCGACAACGATCACGCTCAACAAAGGCGACATGCTGGTGATCCCGCGCGGCACTCCGCACAAACGCAGCACCGCAGGAATCGTGACCTTTACGCTGATCTCGCCGCAGGGGACGTAAAGGCAGGGAACAAGGGGCCAAGAAAACAGGGAATAGCCATAGCCAGTAGCGAAAAGTTAAGAGCTAGGGGCTAGAAGCTAGGAGCTAGAGGCTAGAAGCTGCCTCTCAATTCCTGCTGCGCAGCTTGCTCAACAGAATCAGGATCTCCATGTAGAGCCACACCAGCGTCACCATGATGCCGAAGGCGGCGTACCACTCCATGTACTTGGGAACGCCGTAGGCAACGCCCTGCTCGACGAAGTCGAAGTCAAGAACCAGGTTGAGCGCGGCGATGCCGACCACAATGAGGCTGAAGCCGATGCCAACGATGCCGGAGCCGTAAACGGAACTGAAGAAGGAGACGTGAAAAAAGCCAAGCAGCATCTGGGCCATGTAGAAGAGGAAAACGCCGCCCGTGGCCGCCACTACGCCGAGGCGAAACTTTTGCGTGACCTTGATGAGCCCGGACTTGTAAGCGAGCAGCAGCACGAAGAGCGTGCCGAAGGTCAGTCCCACGGCCTCCATGGCGATGCCGGGATAGCGCAGATTAAAGACCGCCGACAGACCGCCGAGCACGAGGCCTTCGAGCAGGGCGTAGATGGGCGCGGTCACCGGCGACCACTCCTTCTTGAAGGCGGTGATCAAGGCAAAGATGAGGCCGCCGAAGACGCCAATCATGATCGCCGGACCGGCGAAGCTCAGGTCCTGTGTCTGCACGAACGAGTTCCACGTCCACGCCGCGGTGGCTACCGCGCACAGCAGCAGAATGCCGGTCTTGTTGATCGTGCCGCTCAGCGTCATGCGCGCCGAGGCGTCCACCAGCGGGCCGCCGTACTGGCTTTGGGCAAAGTCGTTGAAGGTGTTCTTGCCGAGAGCCGGATTCGATGTCTTGATCAATGCCATGAGTTGTCTCCGTAGTGCAATGCGGGTTGGGGGAAACGCCAGGCTCGTGCAGGCGTCCTGACCCGCTGCTTTCATTCTAATTGGGTGGAAGAAAGCCCATCGGAGTTACAGCAGCGACAGGGCTGCTCACTCGAACACTCGCACGCCGTACGGCTTTCGTAGCGCGCACCGGCCGCCATCAGTTCCTCGATGTCGTCGACGGGCCGCATGGATATCCGCTGCTGCAAACGGCAGCGAACCCATTCCGCAAAGCGCCATCAGACTATGTAAAAAAAGTTGTCCAAGATTGCAGATAATTATCCTCACTTCGCGCACAATCAATGTATGGCTAATATTTGCGAGAATCCGATGCTCATTCTCTCCGGACTTACCGCGCAAAAGACGTACCCCCTACCCCCCCATAGCCCCCGGGGGTATTATTCTTCGATTAAGTGATTTAAAATCAACAAGAGTTCCGGGTTTTTCGTGCAATTCGCGTCGATTTTCGTCGTTTTTCGTCGCAAAGTGTCGTGAAAAGCGGCTTGAGCGGTGGTGGATTGTTGCACCGAGCCACGTCGCCTTGTCGAGAGGAACGCATCAACAGGAATCCTGTACGCGGAATCCTGTACGCTCAAGAAGGATGTCCTGCTTTTCCGGACCTTGCTCGTGACAGAAACACCATCATCTTCGCGCCCGTTTCACCAGCCGCGGCCCGGCGCTGCGCTGCATTGCGATGGCGTCTCGCTGGAGACCCTGGCCCGCCGCTTCGGCACGCCGCTCTACGTTTATTCGGCCGGCCAGATAGCCGCGCGGCTGGGGCTTTTCCAGCAGGCCCTTGCCGGGCGGGATCATCTGGTCTGTTACGCGGTGAAAGCCAACTCCGCGCTGGCCATTCTCAAGCTGCTTGCCGATCGCGGCGCGGGCTTCGACATCGTCTCCAGCGGCGAACTGGAGCGCGTATTGGCCGCCGCGCCGGAAGCTGCGGGCCGGGTGGTTTTCTCCGGCGCAGGCAAGACAGTTGCGGAGATTGACCTGGCACTGCACGCGGGAATTCTCCAGTTCAACGTGGAAAGCCAGGCGGAGCTCGCGTTGCTGGCCGCCCGCGCGCGCAGGCTCAAAATCCGCGCCCGCTTTGCGCTGCGCGTCAACCCCGATGTCTTCGCCGATACGCATCCCTATATCTCCACCGGCCTGCGCGAGCACAAGTTCGGCATCGACATCCGCCGCGCGTCCGCCATCTACAAGAGCGCGGCTGGCAACCGCTGGCTCGAGGCGCATGGCGTCAGCGTCCACATCGGCTCGCAGATTCGCTCCGCGGCCCCATTTGGCGCGGCCATTGAGCGAGTGAGCAAGCTGGTGCGGCAGCTCCGGCGCGAGGGCATCGCGCTCCAGGCCATCGATGCCGGCGGCGGCCTGGGCATCGACTATCACGGCGGGATCCCCACAGCCAGGTCTTCGGCTGCGGGGTCGCGCGGCGGCGCGTTTGACGCGGAGGCCAAGGTCGCGGAGTACGCCGCGGCGCTCGAAGACGCGCTGGGCGATTTCGATGGCCGCCTGCTCATCGAGCCAGGCCGTTTCCTCGTGGCGCAGGCGGGCGCGCTGGTGGCGCGCGTGCTCTACGTCAAGCGCAACGGCAGGAAGACCTTTGTCATTACCGACGCGGCCATGAACGACCTGATCCGCCCCACGCTTTACCAGGCGCATCACGAGATTGTGCCGGTGCGGTTGAGAGCAGGGAAGCCGCGCATCGTGGACGTGGTGGGTCCGGTCTGTGAATCCGGCGACTTTTTCGCGCATGACCGCAAACTCGCGCCCGTCGAGCCCGGAGATCTAGTGGCGTTGCTCGATGCCGGCGCGTATGGCATGGCGCAAAGCTCGAATTACAATTCGCGCCCTCGCGCCGCGGAAGTGCTGGTGGAGGGCGCGAAAGCACGGCTCATCCGCCGCCGCGAGACGATCGCTGATTTGCTGGCGCCGGAGAGGATTTAACGCCGCGGCTCGCGCCGGGAACGCCGGATGGACGGCAAAGTTTCGAATTTACCGCACCAGCCCATAGCGCCCGCTCTATGATCGTGTGGAGGATTCACCATGCACTTTCGACTCCAAATAGAGGGCGTAGCGGCGATTGCGGCGCTGGCCTTGGGATCATTCGCGCCGGCTCACGCCACTTCGTTGAAAGTTAAGACCGGGCAGGGGAAGGTTCACGGCAAACTCATCAACGATAGTAAAGTGCGCGCGTTTCTTGGCATTCCCTATGCCGCGCCGCCGGTGGGCGGCCTGCGCTGGAAGGCGCCCCAGCCGCCCGCGCGCTGGAAGGGCGTTCGCGACGCGACCCTGTATGGCGCGCGCTGCGCCCAGAATACTGTCTCTGAAGATATGGCCTTTCAGGATAGCGGTCCCAGCGAGGATTGCCTCTATCTGAACGTCTTTACGCCCGCCGGCGCGAAGTCCAACAGCAAGCTGCCTGTGATGTTCTGGATTCATGGCGGCGGCTATACGGACGGTTCCGCCTCAGAGCCGCGCCACGACGGCGATTTTCTGCCCACGAAAGGCGTTGTGCTGGTCACGATCAACTATCGGCTCGGCGTCTTTGGCTTTTTGGTTACTGAGGATCTGGTGAAAGAAGGCAACGGAACGGCTGGGAACTACGGTTTGCTGGACATGGTGGCGGCGCTCGAATGGGTGAAGGCCAACATCGCGCGTTTTGGCGGCGATCCCGCCAATGTGACCATCTTCGGCGAAAGCGCCGGCTCCTTTGCCGTGAGCACGCTCATGGCGTCGCCTTTGGCGCAGGGGCTGTTTCAAAAGGCCATCGGCGAGAGCGGATCCGCGTTGGGTAGCGGCTTGGGCGGCAATTCTGTTGGCGAGCAGGCGCATCTGGAGAGTGTGTGGGTTGCCTCCCTGGGCGCCAAGTCGCTTGAGGAACTGCGCGCCATGCCCACAGCGGCAATTCTCCAGGCTGCCGGCAAGCAGGATGCGCCGCGGTTCGCGCCGGTTATCGACGGGAAACTGCTGACGGAACCTGTGGCCGATACCTACGCCGCCGGAAAGCAGGCGCATATCCCGCTGCTGGCCGGGTGGAATCGCGACGAAGGCAGCGGCGCCGTCAATGAGGGCATGACAGCCGAACAGTGGAAGGATACTGCGCAGAAACTCTTCGGCGATCGTTCCGCGGAATTTCTCAATCTCTACCCGGCCGGAAACGATGAACAGGCGCTGCGCTCGGCCATCGATTACAACGGCGATACATTTATTGCATTCGGTACGTGGAAGTGGGTCGAGGCGCAGGTGAAGACCGGCGATGCTCCGGTGTACCGGTACCACTTCGAACTGGCCGCGCCGCCCAGCAAGTATCATCCCGGCTGGTTCGCGTTCCACTCCGACGACATCGAATATGTTTTTGGAACGCTCGATACCCGGCCCGGCGCCGCGTGGCGTCCGGAGGACCGCAAACTGAGCGAGCAGATAATGGGCTACTGGACGAATTTTGCGAAGACCGGTGACCCCAACGGGGCGGGACTGCCCAAGTGGCCGCGGTTTGACAGAGATGGCGTATTGTTGCATCTGGACAGCGAGATTACTACAGGTCCGGACACGGTGCGGCCGCGCTACGAGTTCTTGCTCGAAGGACTCTCAGGAGATACGCGCTGACGAAAACAGAGAGTTGGCTTACTGTTTTACGCCGGAGGCCGCGGCAAAGCCGGTAATCTGCGAGGAAGGGGCGGCGCTGGAAGGCGGCGGAGCGGCGAAGGTTGAACCATTGGCATTAATGGCCCCGGAGTAATCGGGCCCAAGGCCGAGATTCATGAGAGCGCGTGAGTCAGGCATCAGTTTGGTCTGCCATCCATGATCGGCCTGATACTTCTGCATCGCGGCGATGGTGGCCGCATCCCATTTGCCGTTCGGGTCGCTGTTCAGGTAATGCTCACGGATAAGGGCCTGCTGAATCTGTGTCACCCGATCGGGATCGATGGCTTGCTGGCCGCGAGCCCGGCGCGACCGATGCTTACTGTGCGTGTGCTTGTGCGAGGTGCTGATTTGGTCGCTGGTGGGTGGCCGATGCACGTGCGATGCGTATGCGGACGGCGCGATAAGGGCCGCTGATATCAAGAATGCAAGACCTGTATGAGATAAAGCCATGCTTGAACCGCCATGAAAAAGCTAAAATGTGCGGAACTCTTCGTTGCAATTTAACCAAACGTATCGCAATGCGGCAAGGGAAAAATCAACCACACGCCATGCGCCGGAGTCACTTTGGAAACCAGCGCCGCCAGCGACAGTCCGCCGCCGGCGCCAGTTTCGTGTGGCTATAACGTCCCGCCGATGTAGTTGATACCGCTCTCGGGATGGCGCGGATCGATCACCTCCAAGACGACGTCGTCGCCGGTCTTGAGCTTGCTCACGACGGCATCGAATGCCTCTCTGGTGCCGGTGGGCTGCCTGTTGACATGCGTAATGACGAAGCCAGGCTGCAATCCCTGCAGATCGGCGAAGGAGCCGGTCCGGACCGAATCGATGATCACGCCGGAGACGTGCAGTTTGTCGGCCATCTGCGCGGTGATTCCGTGGACCGCGAGGCCCAGCTTGGCTTCGCCGGCGCCGCCTTCGCCTTCCTGATTGCTTTCGGGCTGCGCGTTATTCAGATCGGCAAAGACCTTGTCGCGGTCGCCGATGGTCACCGTGGTATCTTGCGGCTTGCCGTCACGAATGTACCCCAGGCGAATGGCCGATCCAGGCCGGCGGCTGGCAATTTCGTTCACCAGGTCGTCGCCGTCCTTGATGTTGCGTCCATCGATGGTGGTGATGATGTCGCCCGACTTCAGGCCGGCCTTATCCGCGGGCCCGCCCGGCTGCACTTCCTGCACCAGAACGCCATTCTTGAAGCCGTACACGCGATTGACTGCGCCTGACAATCCCTCGCGAAACTGGATGCCGATGGAGCCGCGCGTAACCTTGTGGCTGGGGCCGATGAGGTCGTTGTAGACCGCGACCACCGTGTTCGAGGGCATGGCGAAGCCGATACCTTCATAGCCGGCCGACTGCGTGTAGATGGCGGTGTTCACGCCGATGACCTCGCCGTTCATGTTTAGCAGCGGGCCACCGGAGTTGCCGGGATTGATGGCGGCATCCGTCTGGATGAAGTGCTGAAACTGCCCCGGAGCTCCCTGGTCGATGGTGCGGTTCTTGGCGGAGATAATGCCGGCGGTGACGGTCTGCGCCAGCGTAAACGGGCTGCCGATGGCCTCCACCCAGTCGCCCACCTGCGACGTGTCGGAGTTACCCATCTTGACCGTCGGGAGCGGAGTGCTGGTGTCAATCTTGATGACCGCAAGGTCCGTGGCTTTATCGGTGCCGATGACGCGCGCCGGCCGGCCCAGGTCCTGGGTGTCGGGATCCGTCGAGAGCTTGACGTAAATCTTGTCGGCTTTGTCGATCACGTGATCGTTGGTGATGATATAACCCTTGGGATCGACGATGAAGCCCGAGCCCAGAGACTCCTGTACACCGCCATTGTCGCCTTCATCCGGCGTCGGTATCTGGCCGAAGAAGCGATTGAAGAAGTCCTGGAAGTTGTCCGGAGCCTGCCCCTCATTATCCTGGCCGTCGTCGCCGGGATTCTGTTGATTGGGCTGCGTGGGGAAATGATGGAAATTTCGCCGGCCGGGATTGCTCGACTGCTTGGGCAAAGTCTGCGTATTAATGTTCACCACCGCCGGTCCCACCATTTTGGCGATTCGCACGAAGTCATTCGGCGGGATCGTCGAATTCACAACCTTGAGGGGGGTGGCGTCCGCGCTGTCGCTCTGCTTCTCCTGCCCGCGAACTCCGTGCGCGGCAAACGATCCGGCCACAACAGCGGCCGAGAGTGTGGCGAGCAATAGAAACGTCGAAGCAAGACGGCGCGAGCGGAGCCGTTCGAAGAGCAGTTTCATGGAATTCAATGACCTCATAAGGCGCACAGCCTGACGGCCAGCATATGGATAGTGCCTCTTCTTAGTATGCCATCTTAAAAGCATTCCGGCTCGCCTGGCGGCTTATGCGGAGCGCACCGGCAAGAGGCGCGTCAAAAGCTGACCTTAATATTTAGACGTGGCGCTGGGTAAGACAGCCGCGTATTGGCGCAAAGTCGTGCGCACATTCTGACTAGCCCGCGTTACTGCTCCGCTGCCCACTCTAGCGTGGCAAGGGTCAGCAGCAGCACGCGCTTGAGCGCGAGCTCGCGGTCCTTGGGCGAGTACCATTCGCGCAGCGTGTGCGCAGCGCCGCCCTCACCTCCGGCGCCGATGGAAAGGGCAGGGACACCGAGCGCGAGCGGAATATTGGCGTCCGTTGAGCCCAGGCGGAGGTCGGTGCGGAGGCCCAGATGCCGGTCGACAGCGCGAAGCGCGGCCAGCAAAGGTGAGTCGTCAGGTAGTTGCGCGGCAGGGCGGTCCCCGATCTTGGAAACCGCGAACGACAGCAACCCGCGAGAACCTGCATTTGCAGCCTTCGCTTTAGCATTGCTGCGCTCAACGGCCTGCTCGACGGCGCGGCGCAGCGCAGCTTCGAGACGCAGAAGCTCGTCCGGAGCCGTGGAACGGAAATCAATCGTAGCCTGCGCGCTTTCAGGGATCGAGTTCACGCTGATGCCCCCATGGATTGTGCCCAGGTTGAGCGTGCTGCGCGGCTCCTCGGGCAGGGGCGTTTCCGCCAATGTGGCCAGCGCAGAGGCCAGCGCCGCAATAGGATTGGGCGTGCCCGCGTCAGTAAAACTGTGACCTCCGGGCCCGGTCATCGTGACCTGGTAGCGGAGACTGCCCAGCGCCTGGGTTACGGCTGCATCCGCGCCCGCGCCGTCGAGAACGATGTGAGCAGCGACGCGGCCCGCCATCTGGCTCTGCTCGTAAATATGGCGCACGCCACGCAGGTTGCCTTCTCCTTCCTCGCCGACATTTCCCAGCACGGCAAGCGGCGCCGGCAACTGCACTTGAGACTGGATCAGGGCGTGGACGACCGCCAGCAGTCCTGCTACGCCGGCCGCATTGTCGCAGGCGCCGGGAGCTTCGAGGCGCTCTCCGTTGAGCACGGGATGGATCGGCGTGCCGGCGGGAAACACGGTATCAATGTGTGCCGAGAGCAGAACCAGCGGACCGGTGCTTTCCGGAGGCAGATTCTTGGCAGGCAGGATCGCAAAGACATTTCCGGCAGCGTCAATCTCAACGTTGCTCAGGCCCGCTTCGCTAAATCGCTGGGCGAGCCACCTGGCCCGCGCTTCTTCGCCGTGAGCCGGCGCGGGTATGGCCACCAGCTCGATTTGCCAGTCCAGGATGGTTTTCGGATTCGCGTGCAGCCAGGAAAATGCCGCGTGAATCGGTCTTTGTGCGGCGAGCGCCGTGACTCGTGAAAATGCCGAAGTTGGGGAAAGAACCGGCATAGAGATGCATTCAGGGTAGCAGGGGCGAACCGCCCCGATGGTGATTCTCGTTTCAAGCCCCAGGCGAAGGAGGCAAAAATCTCAGACTGCGACGGGCCGGAGTTCCTCCGGAGGGTACTCCACCGAATGAAGAAACAAGCCGCGCGCCGGCGCCGTGGGGCCAGCCGCCGACCGGTTTGCCGCCGCGAGAATTCCGGGAAGCTGTTGCAAGGCAAGATGGCCGCGGCCCACGTCGAGCATGGTTCCCACCAGGTTTCGCACCATGTGGTGCAAAAAGCCGTTGCCGCGGACGCGGTAGACGAGAAGCTCGCCGGCGTCAGTCTCACGCTCCTCCCAGGACGAGGAAAAAATAGTTCTGACGGCGGACTCTGGCGACGCTGCCGCGAGTTGCGCTGCAAACGTTTTTCCCCCCTGGTCCGGTTCCGAGCCGCTCACAAGCTGCCGGCGCGCGAGGTCGGGATCGGTTGCGGCAAAACTCTGAAAGTCGTGCTCGCCTTCAAAAAACCTGGCCGAAGCCTGGAGCGCCTCGAAATCAAGCGGCCACGGACATGCGTTGACATAGCGGGCCAGGAAGGGAGGGCAAATTGTCCCGCGAAAGATCCGGTACTCGTAGGTTTTGGCGATCGCCGAGTGCCGCGCATGAAAACCACTTCGTACAGCCCTGGCTTCAAGGATTCTGATCGACGGCTGCAGAGTCCGGTTCAGCGCGCGACGTAGGTTTTCCGCCGGAATTGGAGCCTGGAGCGCGAAGCTGGCCACCTGGGCCAGCGCGTGCACCCCGGCATCGGTTCGGCCCGAACCCTGTGGCAGTGGGGTTTCGCCGGTGATGCGTCCCAGAGCCGCCTGCAGCTCTCCCTGAATCGTCATTTGACCGGGCTGGACCTGCCAGCCCTGGAAATCGGCGCCGTCGTAGGCGAGGATAAGCATCCAGGTCCTTAGGCCCGAGTTGTGTTCGGCGCAATCGGTCATAGGAGTTGCTGCCTATCAGGGTATCTGACGCGGACTGGGGAGGAACATCGATGCGTGAGCTGCTGCGGCTGAGGACGAACGTCAGAGAGTGTGAAGAGGAGCGGCTGCTTCTGACTAAATGGTTGCAGCGAAATGAGTTGTAAATTTTCGGAAGAATTTTTCAGGGAATTCGTAGTCCAGAGGACGGATTGGATGTATTTTACTAACTAGTTAGTTAAATTTCGGAATTGCGCGGCTTATTCTTTGGCGGCTGGCGGCAAGCCAAACGGCAAAATTTTCTGACGGCGCGGACACGGGAGAAATGGCAAGCAAGGGGAACGAGAGAGGTATCCATTTCGTAATCAACAATGAGCCTTATTGACCACGAGGAAAGCGATAATCGTTTAAACAGGACCGAAACGTGCATCCGGTGCGGCTGAATTGCCGCCAAGAGGCATCATGATCCGCGGCGCAACGATTTGCTGAGAGGGAATATGCATTTATTCAGAATGGGTGTATCTGACCGGGAGCGCGGTAGAGCAGGCAGGGAACGCGTAGGAACGAAGCAGGAGGAGAGAAAGCGTGTTCGGGCGGGCGAACGGTTGCGCGCCGTTGCGGCCGTCCTGTTGACCTTGACGGCGACCATGCCGCCCGGCGTAGCGCAGCAAAACGGAGCGGGCTCGAAGGGCCCGGACAATGCAGCCTCGGAGCTGCCGGTTGCGCCGACTCCGGTGGCGACGCAGCCGATTCCGCTGCGTACGTCGAGCCGCGATTATTCGAAGGCTTTCGCGACGTGGTTCGGAAATCCGATCAACATCTACCGGCCGTCGATTATTCCCAAGGCAAGCTTCAACAACTCCGTTCGGCTTGCCGACCTGATGAAAGACGGCAAGATTTATCTAAGCCTGTCGGACGCGCTGGCGCTGGCGATTGAGAACAACTACGACATTGCGATTGCGCGCTACGATCTGGACATTGCCGAAACCGATATTTTGCGGACGCGGACGGGAGCGACGCCGCTGGGCGCGCCATCGGGGCTGGTGATGGGGACGCTGGGTGGATCAACTTCGACGCTGTCGACGGGCGGCGGCCCGGGCGGAACGACGGTGGGCTCGGGCGGCGCGGGCTCGGGAAGCTCCGGGCTCTTGTTGACGACTAACGGCGCGGGACCGGTGCCGCAGGCTCTGGATCCGACACTGACCGGCATGATCGAACTGCAGAGGCAGGAGTCACCGGCGGAGAGCATTTTCGAGCCACGCGCATCAACGAATACCAACCAATACAACTTCACCTACAACCAGGGCTTTGTGACGGGCACGGCGTTGCAGGTGAGCTTCAACAACCAGCGACTGACGACGAACAATACTTTTTACGATTTCAGCCCGCTGTTCAGCTCCAGCTTCCAGGCCGAAGTGACGCAGCAGTTGTTGCAGGGCGCGGGCATCTGGGTGAACAAGCGCTTCATGTACCAGGCTCTGAACGACCGGCGCATCACCGACTCCTCGTTCCGGCAACAGATTCTGTACACCGTGAACCAGGTGGAGACGATTTACTGGGGGCTGGTGCAAGCGTATGAGGATGTGCAGGCCAAGGAGCGCGCGCTGGAGCAGAGCCAGCAATTGCTCAGCGACAATAAGAAGCAGCTTGAAATTGGAACCATGGCGCCGCTGGACGTGGTAAACGCGGAATCGACGGTAGCCACCGACGAGCAGTTGCTGATCAGCGCGCAGACCGCACTGAACTACCAGCAACAGATCATCAAGCAGGCGATCACGAGGAACCTGAACGATCCGCAGCTTTCGGCTGCTCCTGTGATTCCCACGGACCGCGTGAGCCTGGAGCCGTTGCCCGAGGAGAGCCAGCCGGTGGAGGCGCTGGTGCAGGAGGCGTTCCAGGAGCGGCCGGAGCTGGAACAGGCGGTGCTGACGCTGCGCAACGACGAGATCACGTTGAAGGGCGCGCGCAATGCGCTGCTGCCGCAACTGAACGTCTACGGGTTTTATGGCGGCTACGGGGTAGGCGGTTCACAGAGCCCGGATTGCTACAACTTTCTCGCCAGCCCTCCGGGGCCGTGCGCTCCGGGTCTATATCCCACGGTGGGCTACGGCTCCACACTGAACCAACTGGTGAACAGCAGTTCGCCGAACAAGGGCGCGGGCTTCAACCTGACCATCAACCTGCGCAACCGCGAGGCGCAGAGCGTGCAGGAGCGGTCGCTGATGGAGTACCGGCAGGCGGAGCTGCGGCTGGAGCAACTGCACACGGAGATTCGCATGCAGGTGGTGAACGCGATGTTTGCGCTGACCAACGACCGGGCGCAGGTGCGCGCAGCGGTGGCGGCGCGGGACTATGCCCAGCAGAGCCTCGAAGCCGAGGTGAAGAAGCTGCACCTGGGCGCGTCGACGACCGCGAACGTGCTGCAGCAGCAGCGCAGCCTGGCGAAGGCGGAGGACGATCTGATCGCCGCGCACGCGGCGTACGCGACGGCTCGCGCAGGATTGTTTCAGATGCTGGCTTCGACCTTGCAGCATTACGACATCAATATGACGGAAGCGGCGGCAGGAACCGTGACCACCGCGCCCGTGGTGCCTGGAGTGGAACCGGCCAAGCCCGGCAATGAGCCGTCGATGACGCCGCCGGCGACGAACTAGGCGGCGCTCGCATGGAAGACGAGGCCCGGCCTTGTGCCGGGCCGTTTCTTTCTTTAACGTGCAAAGGCGGGCTCGGAAGGGTTACCGCTCCGCAACCAAATCGAGCAGGTTAAAAAACTCGGGAAAGCTGATGGCGGCGGAGTCAGCGCCCTGGATGAGCGTATCGCCTTCGGCGCGAAGGGCGGCGACGCTGAAGGCCATGGCAATGCGGTGATCGCCGCCGGAGTCGATGGCGGCGCCGTGAAGCGCCTGGCCGCCGGGAACATCGAGGCCGTCCTCGAATTCCGCGACCTCGGCGCCCATGGCGCGGAGATTCTTTGCGACCAGGGCGATGCGGTCGGATTCCTTGACGCGCAGCTCGCGTGCGCCGCGGATGCGAATACCGCCGCGGGTGAAGGGCGCGATGGCGGCGAGCACCGGCAGTTCGTCAATGAGTTGTGCCGCGAGCACGCCGCAGATTTCCGTCGAGCCAAGGCCCTCCGGCGGAGCTGAAATCTGCACCGTACCCGCCAGCTCGGCATGTTTCTCTTCAAGATGCAGGACCGCGACGCGCGCGCCCAGAGCGGTGAGTACATCGAGCAGCGTGGCCCGCGTGGGATTGAGGCCGATGGAATCGACGACGAGGCTGGAGCCTGGAAAGAGAGAGGCGGCGCAGAGGAAAAATGCGGCGGAGGATAGGTCGCCTGGGACGGCGGCGTCGATGGCGCGGAGCCGTTGCGGGCCGGCGATGGATACCGAAGCCGATGTCCGCGTGAGCGTGGCCCCAAAGGCGCGGAGGGCGAGTTCGGTGTGATCGCGGGTGCGGACGGCCTCGTGGACCGTAGTCATGCCGGTGGCTTGCAGGCCGGCGAAGAGGACACAGCTTTTGATTTGCGCGCTCGGGACTGGTGTTGTGTAGTCAATGGGGCGAAGGGGTCCACCCTCAATCGTGAGAGGCGCGTGGCCTTCGGTCAGCGTGAGGCGCGCGCCCATGAGCTCGAGCGGCTTCCGGATGCGCTCCATGGGGCGGCGCGAGAGGGATTCGTCGCCGATGAGCGTGAAGCGGCCCGTCTGCGGCGCGAGCAGGCCGGAGATCATGCGCATGGTCGTGCCGGAGTTGCCGCAGCCGAGCGGACCAGCGGTGGGAGTGACGCGGCCGGCGACGCCGGTGATCTCGATGGAGTCGTTGCCGGTGCGAGCGACTTTCGCGCCAAGGGCCTGCATGCAGGCGAGGGTGGAGGCGCAGTCGGCGCCGGTGGAGAAGTTTGTGAAGCGAGAAGTGCCTGCGGCGAAAGCGCCAAGCATCGCATAGCGATGGCTGATGGATTTGTCGCCGGGCAGACGAAGGCTTCCGTAGACGTTTCGCGCGGGGCGAATGAGGCGTTCCTGTGCGGCGATGGGCAAATCGAGCTCCGGTCGATGTGTGCTTGATTTGAGTCTATCGAACCGGGCGTTGGAGGCTGAACACTGCGCACGGTTTTCGCGGCGGCGAACTCAGCGGGGCGGGGCTGGGGAGGAGGTTTGCCCGGAAAATACGAACGCCGCATTTCTGCGGCGTTCAACGGTTACGGGTGAACCGATACCGTACGACGAAAGCTTACTGAGAAACAGCCAGGCAATCGCCGCTCATGTACACTGCTATACTTTGTACCTTCCCCGAACAGTGAAGTCAATAGGGTGGAAAGAAAATGAGTGAAACCAGCTTCAGGGAACAAAAATACATTTTAGGCATCGACCTGGGCTCCGCCTCACTGGGGTGGGCAGCGGTCGCCCTGGACCAAACCGGCACGCCAGCCGAGCTGCTTAGGGCGGGCGTTCGGATCTTCGATCCCGCAGTCACAGGCGACGTTGAAAAAGGACAGGACGAGTCCAATGCCGTGGCGCGCCGTGCGACGCGGCTGATTCGGCGCCAGTTGCGCCGCAGGGTCGCCCGGCAGAGAGAGCTTTTCCGGCTGCTCCAGCGGCGCGGCCTGCTGCCCCAATATGAGGGGGTGGAGGCGGATGCTTCCCAGCAGCGGCATGCCATTCTCAACGCGCTGGACCTGGCGCTTACGGCTAAGTTGGCAAAGTCGGAGAATGCCGGGGAGCGGGTGGGGGCCGAACTCCCGCTCTATCTGCTTCGCAAGACGGCGCTCGATGACGCGCTGGAGCCGTTTGAGCTGGGGCGGGTCTTCTACCACCTGAGCCAACGCCGCGGCTACAAGTCGAATCGAAAAGAGCAAGCGGAGAAGAGGGGCTCGGCAGACAAGGGAAAGAAGAATGAAGACCTCGGGGAGGTCGAGGGTGACATCAAGAGTTTAACGGATGAGATGCGCCGCGCAGACGCACGGACTCTGGGAGAGTACTTCGCCTCGCTCGATCCGCACACGCAGAAGGTGCGCCGCCGCTGGACGGGCCGCAAGATGTTCGAGAACGAGTTCGCGGCTATCTGGGAGAAGCAGGCGGCGTGCCACCCGGCCTTGCTGACCGAAGAGTTGCGCCACGAGATTAAACATCTGCTTTTCGATCAGCGCCCGGTAAAGACGCAGGCACATCTGATAGGAGGCTGCGAGTTGGAGCCCGGGGAACGGCGTGCGGCGTGGGCCACACTTGAAGCGCAACAATTCCGCGTGCTGCAAAAGGTCAACGACCTGGAAATCGTCCTCCCCGGCAAGGTGAACGGCATCCCGCTCACGGCGGAGCAGCGGCAGACGGTTCTGGATTTGCTCGAAAACTCTGAGGCGGCCACCTTCGACAAGATTCGCAAGGCCCTCGATCTCGAAAAGAACACCGGCTTCAATCTACAACGCGGCGGCGAAAAGAGGCTCAAGGGCAACCTGACGAATGCGCACATGGCGGAGGTCTTTACCGAACGCTGGCCGGGTATGTCCGATGAAGAGAAGAAGAAGGTAGTTGAGGATTGGCGGACGATCCCGGAGGACGAGTCTCTCATCCGCCGCGTCATGGAGTACTGGAAGCTGGACGAGACGGGGGCCAAGTGGCTGGCATTGAAGCCCGCGCCAAGTGGGTACTGTATGTACTCCCGCAAGGCCATCCGCAAGCTGCTGCCGCTGATGGCCAAAGGAATGCGTTTCAAGGCGGCGGAGAAGGAGATATACGGCAATCGGCTGACGGGCGGGGAGGTCTACAACCGGATTCCGCCGGTCCGGGCTGTTTTGAAAACGCTGCGCAATCCCGCCATTGAGCGGCTCTCACCGAGCTGCGCAAGGTGGTGAACGCGCTGATCCGCGAGCACGGGAAGCCGGTAGAGGTGCGCATCGAACTGGCCCGCGACCTGAAGAAGCCCCGCCGGGAGCGGGCTAAGGCCTCTACGCAAATGCGCGACCGCGAGAAGGAGCGAGATACGATGCGCAAGCGGATCGCGGCGGAGTTCGGCGAGGGCTTTCGGCCTTCGCGGGCGGACGTGGAAAAGGCGCTGCTGTTTGAGGAGTGCGGGGGCGAGTGCCCGTACACGGGCAAACGATTCCCGTTTTCGAGCCTGTTTGGGGAGAGCTCGCCCTGGCAGGTAGAGCACATCATCCCCTTTAGCCGCATGCCGGACGATTCCTTCCAGAACAAGACGCTTTGTTATGTCGAGGAGAACCAATACAAGGCCAACCGGACGCCGTTCGAGGCCTACAAAGATCCTGCGCAGTACGAGGCCATACTCAGTCGCGTAAGGAACTGGAAGAAACCCAATCTCGGCAAGCTCAGGCGGTTTGAGTTGCGGACAACCGAGGAACTGGAAGGTTTTTCCAGCCGGCAGTTGAACGATACCCGCTATGCCAGCAAGCTGGCCTGCGAGTTGCTCGGGGCGCTTTATGGAGGTCGCGACCTCAAGACGGAGACTGGCTCCCGGCAGGTGGTGTTTGCCTCGTCCGGCATGGTCACGGCGACCCTGCGCAGGGGATGGGGCCTGGAGGCGATCTTGCGTGAGGCAGCGCCGTCGGCGAACGGGCAGAACAAGGGCAAGCCACGCACCGACCATCGCCATCACGCCATCGACGCCATCACCATCGCTCTCAGCCGTCCGAAGATGATCGCGGCGTTGAGCCGCGCCAACGCAGAGGACCCGTATTGGCCGCAAAACGGCCGTACTGCGCCGGCAATCCGATGCCCATGGAAGGATTTCGTTCCGTCGATCCGCCCGCATATCGAGCAGATGCTGGTCTCTCACCGGCCCGAGCATCGGCTTACGGGGGCGCTGCACGATGAAACCAACTACGGCAGGCCGCGCAAAGAAGGCGGGAAGGATGTGGTCCATATACGCAAGCAGGTCGCAGGGCTTTCGGCTGGGGTTATCGAGAGCATCGTGGACCCGGCGGTGCGCAAAGCCGTGCGGGCCAAAGCTGCTGGGTTTGGGGGCAGCTTGGAAAAATGGACACCGAACAAGGAGCAGGACGACTGGCCGATGCTGGTAACGAAGACCGGCAAACAAATCCCCATCAAGCGGGTTCGGATCAAGAAAGCGCTGGCCGTTGAGACTATCGGCAAAAGTGAACGCACCCGCCACGTGGCACTCTCCAGCAACCACCATGTAGCCATCTTCGCGCTGCTCGACGAGCGGGGCAGGGAAATACGATGGGAGCCTGAGATTGTCTCGCTCTTCGATGCGATGGAGCGCCATGAAAAAATGAAACGCAAGCACACAACGGGGTCCATCGTTCATTCAAAGTCTTCAGACTTTCCCAATGCTGTCTTCAAGTTCTCCTTGATGTGGGGTGACACGCTACTTTTGCACAAGGGCTGCGACCACAAGAAAAACGTTTGCAATCCATCGTATTGGCGTGTAAGGAGCATCTGGGAGCAGGGCACGTTAACACTCGTCCGAATCAACGATGCAAGATTGCTCAATGAAATAAGGACCGCGAAGGATTGGCTGCTTCCCTCAGCTGACACCCTCCGCAAGCTCGATGCGGCCAAGGTGGTCATCGATTCTCTGGGCCGCATTCGTCAGGCCGGAGCTTAGACGATGAGCGACCGCATTCTTGAGATCGCCAATCCGGCGCGGTTGAGCGTCAAGGACTCGCAACTGGTGATAGAGCGCGATGAGTTGCTGCCCTTTGTGACGCCAGTGAGCGGGATCAACACGTTGCTGCTGGCGCATCCGCAGGTCACGATGACGCAAGCCGTGGTCTCGCGGCTGGCGGAGGCGGGGGCCATGGTCGTCACCATCGACCATCGCTACTTGCCCGTCGCTATGACTCTGCCGCTCCAGGCGCATAGCCTGCAGACCGAGCGGCTGGCCGCTCAAACGAGCCTCAGGCCGGTTGCGCAGAAACGCCTGTGGCGCCAGATCGTCCAGGCCAAGATTCGCGCCCAGGGCAGCCTGCTGAAAGAACTGCGCGGCTCCGATGAAGGACTGATTGCCATGGCCGCCCGCGTCCGCTCCGGGGACCCGGAGAACCTTGAAGCGCAGGCCGCGCGCCGTTATTGGGGACTGATCTTCGGCGATGCAAAGTTCCGGCGCGGCGCGGACCCGCTCGAATCCGGCCCCGACCAGAACCGGCACCTCGACTATGGATACACGGTACTGCGCGCTTCGGTGGCCCGGGCCGTCTGCGCCGCCGGGCTGCATCCTTCGATTGGGTTGCGCCACCACAACCGCTACGATCCGTTCTGCCTGGCCGCCGACCTCATGGAACCTTTTCGTGCGCTCATCGACCGGCGCGTTGCTTCGTGGATTTCCCGCAATCCCGCCTCCGCTCCGCTCGATGCAGCCGCAAAAAAGTGGCTCATCGAGGGCGTAACCATGCGATATTGGGTGAACCGGGAAGAGAGAGTCCTTTCCGACATTCTGTTCCGGGCGGCTGGTTCGCTGGCTGCCGTGCTGGCCGGAAGCGAGGAGAAGCTCGATCTGCCCGAAACACTTTTGCCGTGCCAAGACGATTCAACCTCTCCGCCTACAGGTGTATGTGGCTGATTGCCATGTACGACCTGCCCATCGAAACGATGGAGAACCGGCGCGACTACACGCGTTTTCGCAAGGCCCTGCTCAAGGACGGCTTCATGATGCTGCAGCTCTCGGTCTATGCGCGGTTCATTCCCAGCGAGGAGGCCGCAGAGGCGCATCGCAGGACGATCAAATCCTGCATTCCGCCGTTGGGGCAGGTGCGATTGCTGGCGATTACCGATCACCAGTTTGCCAAAATGGAGGTGTTTTACGGCAGAAAACCGCGAACCCCAGAGGATATTCCGGAGCAGATTCTTCTTTTTTGAAGGTTGGAGCGCCCGGAGCCTCTTTCTTTTCAGACGGTTCCAGGCGTCCTAGTGTACATGAGCGGTGATTCCCGGCCATCCCCAGCTACGATCATAAGCGCGATAAGCGTCGACGTCTAGTGTACATGAGCGGTGATTCCCGGCCATCCCCAGCCTTCCCAGCGCCGCAAATACTGCCAAGCTAGTGTACATGAGCGGTGATTCCCGGCCATCCCCAGCTGATATGTGCGACGCGGACATGTGCGACGAGTGTACATGAGCGGTGATTCCCGGCCATCCCCAGCCACGAATTCCCGGCCCAGACAACACTTCCGAGTGTACATGAGCGGTGATTCCCGGCCATCCCCAGCCCTCGGGTGCCGGGGGGGCCAAAGCTGCTAGTGTACATGAGCGGTGATTCCCGGCCATCCCCAGCGAGACAGTCCAGCTTTGTCCAAAATTGTCAGTGTACATGAGCGGTGATTCCCGGCCATCCCCAGCGGAGGTTGGGGACTCGGAGCAGGCCTGCCAGTGTACATGAGCGGTGATTCCCGGCCATCCCCAGCCCGTCCTTAAGCATTTCGGCCAACCGATTCAGTGTACATGAGCGGTGATTCCCGGCCATCCCCAGCTGACCAGCCGAAGGGGGAACGCCGGGAATCAGTGTACATGAGCGGTGATTCCCGGCCATCCCCAGCCTCCTTCACCATGACCGGATAAAGCTCCGGAGTGTACATGAGCGGTGATTCCCGGCCATCCCCAGCTGATGGCGGTGACGTACCCGTAGGTCGCCGAGTGTACATGAGCGGTGATTCCCGGCCATCCCCAGCTGAACTCAAATCCGCTGGCGTCGGCGCTGGAGTGTACATGAGCGGTGATTCCCGGCCATCCCCAGCTTTCCGTCTCACGGCTTGGCTCAATACTTGAGTGTACATGAGCGGTGATTCCCGGCCATCCCCAGCATAATGGGCCGGAGCGACTCAGGATAGTACGATCGTCCTGAGTCGCTCCGGCCCGTTTACCAATTAATTACAGTTGAGGCTCCGGCGGGCGCTAGCGCACGTGCAGCACAATGATGGTTTCGTCGTCGAAGCGGTCGTGCGTGCCCTGAAAGCGGATGACATCGGCGAGGATGGCGTCAGCGATTTCCTGGGCGCTCAGATCGCGGCTATCGCAGAGGAGTCCCGCGAGGCGATCCTGGCCGTACATTTCTTCCTTTTCATTTTCCGCGTCGAGAATGCCGTCGGAGACGAAGACGATGGTGTCGCCGGGTTGCGTGGCGACGCTGAACTCTTCATAGGTGACGTCGGGGAACATGCCCAGCGGAAAGCCCTCGGCGCGGACAGGGAGCGCCTGTCCGGCGCGGCAGACGACGGGTTGGACGGCCCCGGAGTTGGCGACCTGAAGGGTCTGGTTCTCGTCGTTCCAGAGGGCAAAGAGCATGGTGACATATTGGGACTCGAGCTTGCGCTCCTGCAGCGCGTCATTGAGGAGAGCGAGCATAGCTGCCGGCTCGGGCTGCTCCCACCCCGCGGGCGTGGACCTGCCCGCGGGGGCCCCGGTCTGCGCGGCGGCGGCGCGCATGATGCCGCTGACCAGCGCGGCGAAGAGCGCGGCGGGCGCGGCCTTGCCGCTGACATCGCCGAGCACGATGGCGGTACGGTTGGGGCCGTAGTCGAGGAAGTCGTAGAGGTCGCCGCCGATGGTGCGGGCGGGCAGAAAGCGCACGGCCATATCGGCGTGAGGATGCGAAGGCGCTTCGTTGGGCAGCAAGCGAAGCTGCACCTCGCGAGCCATGGCGATGTCCTTCTCAAGCTGGCGCTCCTGGCGATGCACGGCTTGATAGAGGCGGGCGTTTTCGATGGCGATGGCGATCTGCGAGGCCAGGGTGGTGAGCATGCCCTCGTGCTCTTTATTGAAGAAGCCTGGACGGGTGTGCTCGAGGTCGAGCACGCCGATGACGCGGCCCTTGTAGAAGAGCGGGACGATCAGCTCCGAGCGGGTCTCGGGGTTCATGGGCAGATAGCGCGGATCCTGGCTGACGTCAGGGACATTGATGGGTCTCCACTCGCGCACCGCGGCGCCGACAAGACCGCTGCTGATGGGAACGCGGCGTATAGGCGCGTGAACGTAACCAAAGCGCCAGGCGTAGCGCGTGACGAGGGTCTCGCCTTTCTCATCCAGCAGCATAATGGTGAACATCTGGTAGTCGATGAGGCGGCGCAGGAGCTGGCCGACGCGCTCCAGGAGGGGGTTGAGATCGAGGATGGAGGCGAGCTCGACGGCGATTTCGTTGAGGACCTCGAGGGTCTGCGCCTGGCGGGAAACGCGGGCGTAGAGCCGGGCGTTCTCAATGGACTGGGCAATGCGCGAGGCAGTGAGGGTGAGCACGTGAAGGTGCTCGGGGCGGAAGAAGTTGGGCTGTTCGCTTTCAATGTCCATGACGCCGATGAGGCGGTTCTTGGCGATGAGTGGGACGGCCAGCTCGGAACGCACGTCGGGATTGGCATTGATATAGTACTCCTCGGTGGAGACGTCGTTGAGGAGGATGGGCTGGCGCGTGAGCGCGACCTGGCCGACAACACCCTTGCCGACAGGGACGCGCGTGTGCTCGACCTGGGGCGTGTGGCCGATCTGAAATCTCATGCGCAGCTCGTGCGAGCGGTCGTTGAGCAGGAAGATGGCAAAGATACGGTAGGGGATGAGGGCGCGAACCAGCTCGGAGGTGCGGGCGAGCAGGGTTTGCAGGTCGAGTGTGGTGTTGAGCGCGTCGGTGAGATGCACCAGATAAGCCACATCGGCCGCCTCGATGCGGATGTTGGCGGGATCGAGATAAGCCTGCGAGCTGGCGGCGGGGCGGTAATCGCCCTCGAACTCGTGTGGCGGCGGAGATGGAGGAGCGTCAGACATTGGCGGTCAAGGAATGATAACGCAGGGAACAGCTTCTAGCCTTTAGCTTCCAGCTACCAGCTTTAACTCAAGGTTAGCCTGTGATGAAAAGAGCAGCGGGGTCCTGCTGAAAATCGGTTTTCGCCGGTGTGGGTGGAGGCAATCTCGTCAATATCGATTGGGCGCAGCCATTGGGATCGACCCATCGAAGCCAAGAGCTAGCGGCTAGAAGCTTTCTTACTCCGCGCCGAGTTCGCGCACGATGGCAACCGAGGCTGCGGAACCAATACGGTTGGCGCCGGCTTCCAGCAGGGCCCGAACAGCGGCAAGGGTACGGATGCGTCCAGCAGCCTTGACGCCGCAGCGCGCGCCCGCCACGCCGCGCAACAGAGCGATATCGGCCGGTGTCGCGTCGCCGGAAGCAAATCCCGTCGAGGCGCTGATGAAGTCCGCGCCGGCCTGGATGGCGATCTCGGAGGCGCGCAGCTTCTCCTCCATGGTGAGCAGGCAGGTTTCCAGATTCACCTTGAGCAGGACGCCGTGATGATGGGCCACTGTAACGGCAGCGTGGACGGCGCGATGGACAGCGTGGTGGTTGCCGCTCTTGAGCTGGCCGATGGGAAGGACCATTCCAAGCTCGCGTGCGCCCAGGCGGATCAGCGCGGCGGCTTCCTGCCGCAAGGTGGATACAAGCGATGCGCCGAAAGGGAAGCCGAGAACAACGCCCACCGGAATATCCGTACCGGCGAGCAAACTGACCGCTGTGGATGCCCACATAGGGTTGACCACGGCGCAGGTAAAACGGTAGTGCACGGCCTCGGCGCAGTGGGCTTCCACCTGCTGGCGCGTAGCGTCGGGCTTAAGGAGCGTGTGGTCGATCACCGCGGCGAGCGACTGCCAGTTGGCAAGGGTTTCGGCGGTAAACGCGGCCGAGTCGAAGGTCCCGTAATCAAAATCCAGATCGGAATCCTGGACGGGGATGGAGGCAGTCATTGGGGATGCTCCTTGTACTCGGCGGACACAACTAGTAGGTGGGTTCATCCGAGAGTTCCGGAAGATGAGTATACGACGCCGCCCGCCCGTGACAGATGAATCGTTGCCCAATCCTGCGATTGTCCGGTCGTATCTGGAAAGGAAGCGGAGTGCGACTGCGCTACGCGGTCTGGTCCGGCGCCATGATACAGATGTCGGGCAGGTTGCGGTAACGCTCGCCATAGTCCATGCCGTAGCCGATGACAAAGAGGTTGGGGATGGAGAAACCGACGTAATCGGCCTCGATCTTCTCGATGCGCCGTGAGGGCTTGTCGAGCAGCGTGGCGATGCGCAAGGTCTTGGGGTGCTGCTGCAGGAACAGCTTGCGCAGATAGGCGAGGGTGAGGCCGGTGTCGAGAATGTCCTCGACGATGAGAACGTTCTTGCCTTCGATGGGCTGATCGAGGTCCTTGATGACCTTGACGGCGCCGGAGGAGCGCTGGCCATTGCCATAGCTGGAGACGGCCACGAAGTCGAAAGTGGCGTCGGCCTGGATGGCGCGCGAGAGATCGACAAGGAAGAAGGCCGCGCCCTTGAGCACGCCGATCATGACCAGCTTTTCACCGTTCAGGTCGCGCGTGATCTGCGCGCCCATCTCGGCGACGCGGTCGGCTATCTGCTGGCGGGAATAAAGAACGTCAAGGCCTTGGGTTGCCATGGCAGCCATGAACACAGTATCGCGCGGAATTCGATTGGAACAAACTGTGTAAATCGGGGGTGGAAACGCGAATGGGGTGGGGGCAGCGGTTTGAGATGACGGCGCGTCTATACTGAAAGAGAGATGATTCCCTATCTGCACATCGGATCGTTCCACCTGCCCACTTTCGGGCTGATGCTATGGGTGGCGGCTGTGGCGGCCGCGATTGTGGCCGACCGCGCGTTCAAGCGGGCGAAGATCGACGCCGATGCCGTGGGGATGGTGGCGGTTGCTCTTGTGGTGGGTATTATTGGCTCCAAGGTCTGGCATGTGCTGGATTCAATGGATGAATTTCGGGCCGAAGGCTGGCGAGTTTTGTGGGATAACGCAGGATTCGCTTGGTATGGCGGCTTGACGTGCGGCATCGCGGCGCTGGTGCTGATGGGCTGGCGAGCGAGGATCGGGGCGCTGCGGACGCTGGATCTGCTTGCTCCGGCGGCGGCGATCGGTTACGGAATCGGGCGGATCGGATGCTTTCTCTCCGGGGACGGCTGCTACGGGATCGCGATCCAGCCGTTCCATGTTCTTGGGTTCACTTTTCGCGCCTGGGGAATGGCTTTTCCGAATGGGATTGAGCCAGTTAATTATCCTGTTTACCCGACGCCGCTCTATGAGCTGGGCGCGGGCCTCCTGATCGGCTGGTGGCTGTGGTGGCGCCTCGGCAAGCGGCACGCGACGGGCGCGATTGTGGGCCAGTACCTGGTGCTGAGCGGACTGGCTCGCTTTCTGGTTGAATTTATCCGCCGCAACCCGAAGGTTCTTTGGGGGTTATCGAATGCGCAACTAGCCGGCGCAGGGGCGGTTCTGGCGGGTGTCGCACTCACATGGTGGGCGGCGACGCGGCCTGTGCGGGCGACAGTGAAGGCATCGGCGCCGGTCGAGAAGCCGGCGTAGTCTTTTCCGGCTGGCCAGCGCATTTCTATCATGTATATAGGAATTCCAAACGGCCAGGTTGACGCGAACACCAGTGGGCGGCAACCTTCCACACGGCTGGCACTCTATAGGATTGGGAGAAATGCCTTAAAAGCCACTTTCTCCTCCTTTCCTCAGCCCCTTCTTGAGCAAGCTCACCCCCAAAGCCGTTCCTCTGTGTGTAGATCGAGGAACCACCGAGGGGAGATCCGCCTCCGCAACTAAAAGTGATCCTCAGCACACTTCTTTGCCGTTCTCTGGCAGCGAAGTGATATACAACACATGTGATGGCCCTCACAGCCACTCATGCTTTCCGCTAAGTAACGTCGCTCACATCAACCGGCGAATCCCTGGGATGCTGATGGCCTCCCGGCCCCCTGGGGATTCGCCGACGCAGTGCTGTGAGCGAGGTAGGCTTGGGCGAATCCATTTGGCAGTCAAGGTTGGATGCCATGGAGTCGTATATGGGCCAAGCGCAATAGGAGGTACAGAACGGGGGTTTTTGCCATGGAAATGCTCTTGATGGGTTTGTGTGTAAGCGCATTCGGACTGGCAGTGGTAGCTCTTGCGTTTCGCGCCTCCACGCGCCCGGAGTCATCGGAAGCAACTGTGCGGCCCGACCTTCCGTTGGCCAAGGCGGCTGTGCCGGCCCGCCTTTTTCCGGCTCAGGTGGCGATGCCGCCTGCTCTGAAGCCGCAGCAGGTTCCCATTGAGTTGCTGTTGCTGCAAATCGAAAACCACGTCCGGCTGGAGCAGGCCGCCGCGGAATCGTTCATAGAATTTCCCACGCAGGCCTTGTTGCGCAGCAAGACAACTTCAACGTTCGTGAACTGAGGGAGCGGCTCATGACATATGAACTGCTGAACGGTCTCACGTCCGCCGAGGTCGAGCGGGTTCTGGAACTCGGCGCCAGGATGATCGTTCCCAGCGGAGCCCCGCTGTTCCGGCTGGGAGGCGCAGCCGATCGCCTGTTCCTGACCACACGCGGCCGCATTAGGCTTACATTGCCGATGCAGATCCGGGGCCAGGAAGAGAACATCCTCGCGGAAGAAATTTCCGCAGGTCAAACCGTGGGCTGGTCGGCCATGATTCCGCCCTACCTGTTCACCCTCACCGCCACCGCGGCCGTTGAAGCAGAAGTGATCGCCGTTCCACGGCAGGCATTACACGAGTATTTTGCCGCCAATCCAGCCACAGGGTGTAGAATCACGCAAAACCTGGCCGCGGTCATTGGGCATCGCCTGCATCTGTTTCAGACGATGTGGCTGCGCGAAATGCAGCGTGCGGTGGAGGTGCGTTCTGCATGACGCAAAGGAGCCGGCCGGCGGTGCTTGCGATTCGAATCCTGAGAGGTACCCGTGGCCAGAGTAGTTGGGTCCGGCGGGTTCACTGTCTGCAACGCACCGGCAGGCCGTCCGTGCTTGGTCTGACGCCTTGCCCCAGATCGACCAACTCGCCCTCCGTGATGTCGTGCCGGCAAGATATCCACTGGGCCCCGGCTAGTGGCGGATGTGGGGCTGGTATGGAGGGACGGTATGGAAACCCCCTGTAATGCCTGCAATCACCCGAATCCCGCTGGGTCTTTAGTCTGTGCCAATTGCGGCAAACCCTTGGCGCCTGAAACGGCAGTTGTCAAGAAGGGAAACGGGATCGTGCATGTCCTAGGAATTAGCCTTGCGATTCTACTGGGTTTCCTGATCCTAATTGCTTGGTTCGTCTACAAAATTGCGCAAGAGTAGCGAGCCGAAGATGCAGGACTCGCTACAGATTGAGAGACCAATCGAGTTTCGTTCGGGGAAACAGCTTTCGCCGCCGTTGCCCTGTGGAAAAGCAAACGGCCCTGCTATCAAGTGGGGCGGCGGGGTGTAGGATAGCTCGGAATCCGGTAGTTGTGAACGGACATCGCCTGCACTTGTTTCAGACGATGTGAGTGCGGGAGATGCGGCGCACCGTGGAGGTGCATTCTGCTTGACCTGGGGGAGCCGGCGATGAGGCTTGCGGTTCTGATCCTGAGCGACGCCTGCGACAGGGGGTGCAGGGAATGAGCGACGAACAACTTTCTGGTCCCCAACCTGTGCGCCGCGGCATCATTGGAATCTTCCTGGGTGGTGGCTTGCTGGCCACGTTTGCTTCCTTTTTCTATCCAGTGATGCGCTATTTCGTCCCTCCGCCGGTGGCGGATCTGGGCGTCGATGAGGTGGTCGCCGCCAAGGTCGGGGAATTGAAGCCGAATTCGGGGATGATTTTCCGGTTTGGCAGCCGGCCCGGCCTGTTGATCCTGGAATCCGATGGCCAAACCTATCGCGCGCTGTCCGCTACCTGTACCCACCTCGGCTGCACGGTGCAGTATCGGGCCGATCTGCGCGAGATATGGTGCCCCTGCCACAACGGCATCTACAACATGAATGGCGGCAATGTCTCCGGCCCTCCGCCCAGGCCGCTTTCGTCGTTCAACGTCCATGTGCGTGGCGAGGAGATCTTCGTCAGCCGGAATGCGGAGGCGTGACCGTGTTCCGCGCCATCGTTCGCTGGCTGGATGAACGGCTCGATCTGGACGGGATCCTGGCCCCGTTCCGGCATAAGACCGTTCCCACGCACAAACTGACCTACTGGTACTTTTTCGGGGGCATCACGCTTTTTCTGTTCGTGATCCAGGTGCTGACGGGGATTTTGCTGCTGCTCTATTACCGTCCCGGCGCCGACGAAGCCTTCGAGAGCGTGCAGTACATCGTGACGCGCGTGCAGTTCGGCTGGCTGATCCGTTCCATCCACTCCTGGTCGGCCAATCTGATGATTTTTACCGCCTTCGCGCACATGTTCAGCGTGCTGTTCCTCAAGGCCTACCGCAAGCCCAGGGAGCTGACATGGGTCACCGGCATGTTGCTTCTCTTTCTGGTCATGGGGTTCGGCTTCAGCGGCTATCTGCTGCCCTGGAACAAGCTGGCCTTCTTCGCCACCACGGTGGGCACGCAAATGGCCGGGGAGATACCCATCGTCGGCCATCCCATCATGATCTTTCTTCGCGGCGGTCCGCAGGTGACCGGGGCCACGCTGACCCGCTTCTTCGGCTTCCATGTGGCTGTGCTGCCCGGATTGGTCGTGGTGCTGATCGCGATTCACCTGTTTCTGGTGCAGCGCCAGGGCATGAGCGTCCCGCCCAAGGTTGAAGCCAAGTGGGCCGAGAATCCTTCCCTGCGGCGGGAGATGAATTTTTTCCCCAACTTTATGCTGCGGGAGCTGATGGCCTGGTACGTGGCGATCGGCACGCTCGGCGCTCTCGCGGCGCTCTTTCCGTGGAACCTGGGAGTCAAGGCAGATCCTTTTGCCTCTGCTCCGGCAGGCATCAAGCCCGAGTGGTACTTCCTGTTCATGTACCAGACCCTCAAGCTCATTCCCGCCAAAGTGTGGTTTGTCGATGGAGAGGTTTTTGGGATAGTGGGCTGCGCGCTGATCGGCCTGTTCTGGCTGCTGCTGCCTTTCTTTGAGAGTGACCGGCCCGCGCGCACAAAGCCGTGGATCGGCGCTCTGGGAATTTTCGCTCTTGCTTACGTGATGGGTATGACTGTTTATGGCTACCTTGCGAAATAAGTTCAGGCGACTGCCCGCTGCCGGCGCGGTCTGGCTGTCCGGATTCCTTGTGCTCGCGGCATGCCTGGGGTACGGGCAGGCCGTGAACTCCTGCCTGGATTGTCACTCTGCGCTGCCCGCGCCCTATGGAGTCACCCAGGAGAAGTTCAGTCAGGACATCCACGCGCAAAAGGGGCTGACGTGCACCAGTTGCCATGGAGGCGATGCAACCAGCTACGATCCAGACCAGGCCATGAGCCGCAAGACGGGGTGGAAGGGCAAAATCAACCGCCGCCAGATCCCGCAGTTATGCGGATCCTGCCACTCGAATCCGGCCTATATGCGGCAGTACGACCCCAGTCTGCGCACCGACCAATTAGACCAGTACCACACCAGTGTCCACGGCAAGCGTCTCGCTGCCGGAGACATGAAAGTTGCCGTGTGCACGGATTGCCATAGTGTTCACGATATAAAGCCGCCCGACGATCCCCGTTCCACGGTTTACGCCGCGAACATCGCGAAGACATGCTCCCGCTGCCACTCCGACGCGGCAACCATGAAGCCGTACGGGATTCCCACCAATCAGTATGCCCAGTACGTCACCAGCGTGCACTACCAGGCTCTGACGGTTGGCGGCGATCTGAGCGCGCCCACCTGCACCACGTGCCATGGAAACCATGGCGCGGTGCCGCCGGGAGTGGACAAAGTTCAGAATGTGTGCGCCACCTGTCACGTCTTCCAGGCCCAGATGTACGAAAAGAGCTCGCATTTCAAAGCCTTTCAGGACAAGGGCCTTCCCGGCTGCGTGGTTTGCCACAGCAATCACGCCATCCACCAGCCTTCCGACGCCATGCTCGGCGCCGGCCCCAGCGGCGTGTGCCTGACCTGTCATGCGCGGGGCGACCATTGCGATCGTGACCGGGCCGCTATGCTCGCCGATCTGACGCGGTTGAATGGCGCCATCGACAATGCCGACCAGGCTCTCCACCTTGCCGAGTCCTCCGGCATGGAAGTCAGCACCGCGCTCCTCACCCAGGATCAGGCGCGCGATGCGCTCACCAAGGCTCGCGTCACCATCCATTCGTTCCAGCCTGCCCTGGTGGATGCCGATGTTCAAGCCGGCGCAAAAATTGCCGACGCGGACCTGAGAGTCGGCAAGGACGCCATGGTGGAGCGTAACCATCGCCGTATCGGCCTCGGCATCTGCCTCATCGCCATCGCCGTCACGCTGGTTGGGTTCCGGATGTACATCAAAAAGATAGAAAGTTAGGGCTTTCTCTTTCGGCATAAAATTTGGCTCCCGCCGAGGCTCGCAGCTACCGCCCTTCGGGCCGGCAGTTGCCCCGAGCCAATTTCCACAGATGGCTGCGATTGCGCGTGAGTTTGCAATTTGGACCAATTTGGTCTACTATTCTTGTTATGGAAGGGATGACCTGTTGTCGCTGCTGTATGCTGCTCGCGCGGCAACGGTGACCTGGGTCTGAACTTCGCAATATAAGTCCACGGCTTCCCGATGCCCGCGATTGAGCGACAAGCTCTCGCGGGCTTTCCATTCTTGCTCGGAAAAAGGACCAAATGACCGAAGCTGCTCAACAAAAAGAAACCAAAGCCCAGCGGATGGAGCGCCTGAAGCGCGAAAAGAACCCCTGGGAGGCCTTTGACGAAGTTCGTGCGTTCGCGCGCGCAGGGCGGTCGAGCGTAGTGCCGGAGTGGGCCTCGGCGTACTTCAAGTGGTGGGGCATTTACACGCAAGGCGATGGCGTGGGCGCGACCGGAGGCAAGGGCGGCGAGGGATTGGCCACCGAGTGGTTCATGATGCGCATTGGGATTCCGAATGGCATCGTTTCGGCCAGCCAGCTTCGCGCCATCGGAGGCATTGCGCGCCAACAGGCGCGCAATCTGGCCGACATTACGGTACGGCAGAACATCCAGCTTCACTGGCTCACCATCGAGTCGCTGCCCGAAGTCGTTGACGCGCTGGATGCCATCGGGCTCTCGCCGAAGGGCGCTTGCGGTGACGTGGTGCGCAATGTGACGGGCTGCCCGCTTGCCGGGGTGGCCGCCGACGAGCTCATCGATGCTTCGCCCATCGCGCGCGGCATCGCGCGGGAGCTGACGGCGAATCCCGAGTTCTACAACCTGCCGCGCAAGTTCAAGATCTCGGCGAGCGGCTGCCCTTCATGGTGCAACTATCCGGAGATTAACGACATCGCGTTGACGGCGGTGGAACGCGACGGCGAAGTGGGCTACTCGCTGCGCGTGGGCGGAGGCCTCTCGTGCGAGCCGCATCTGGCTGTCCGTCTCGATGTTTTTGTGCGGCCCGAACAGGCGATCCGCGTGGTGCGCGGAGTGACAGAGATCTTCCGCGACCAGCAGGTGCTGCGCGAGAGCCGCGAGCGAGCACGCCTCAAGTATTTGTTCCTGCGCGAGGGGTGGACGGCGGAACGCTTTCTTGACGAGCTACACGCGAAGATCGGATTCAGGCTCGATCCGTCTGTGCCCGAGCAGGTTCCCGACGAGATTCTGCGCGACCACGTGGGCATCCATCCGCAACGCCAACCGGGGCTGGCCTATGTCGGCGCCTCCGTGCTGCGCGGCCGCGTCACAGGCGAACAACTGGAGGCTGCGGCGGAGCTGGCCGAGCGCTTTGGGAGCGGTGCGTTGCGGGCTACCGTTTCGCAGAACCTGGTCATCATCGACGTACCGTACGCCAAGACCGGAGAACTGGCGAGGGAGTTGGGGCAGATCGGCCTGCATGTGGAAGCGTCGACGTTCTGGCGCGGGGCCATCGCCTGCACAGGAACTGAATTCTGCAAGCTTGCAATCTCAGAGACCAAAGGTTTCACGCGGTGGCTGGTTGACGAACTCGAAGAGCGGTTGCCGCAGTTCGATCAACAGCTCAAGCTGCACGTCACGGGCTGCCCCAACAGTTGCGGCCAGCACTGGATTGCCGACATCGGCCTGGAGGGAAAGAAGATCAAGTATGAGGGCAAGCTCACCGACGCCTTTTACTTTTGTCTCGGTGGAGCGGTGGGCCAGAATGCGGGCGTGGCGCGACCGGTGGGTTACCGTTGCCCTGCGCCTCTGGTGCCCGAGGCGGTTGAGCGGCTGCTTCGCCGCTACCTCGCGGGCCGCGAACCGGAGGAGAATCTTCGCTCCTGGTTCGCGCGCCACAGCAACGACGAACTGCGCGCGCAGCTTGCCGGCGAGATCCTCGCACCGGTAGAGCGCGACCTGCCGGCAGGGCCTGTGCCGCACGCGGTGGCGGAGTAAGAAAAGCAGGGAACAGGGAACAGGGAAGCATCATCGGAGAACTGTTAACTGGCGAGTGAGAACCGAGATATGAGCTTATTGCCAATATTCCTGAAGCTTGAAGAGCGCCAGTGCCTGCTGGTGGGCGCGGGAACGGTGGCGCTGGAAAAGATCGGGTCGCTGCTCAAAACGGGCGCACGGTTGCGCGTGGTCGCGCCCAAAGCGAGAGTGGAAATTCAGGAGTTGGCTGCGAAGGATAAGCTCGAATGGCTTCGGCGCGCGTTTGAGCCTGCCGATCTTGACGGCAATTTCATTGTCATCGCCGCGACCGACGTGCCGGAGGTGAACGCGGCTGTCTACCGGGAGGCCGTGGCGCGCGGCATTCCGTGCAACAGTGTGGATGATATTCCCAACTGCGACTTCTTCTTTGGTTCGGTGGTGAGCCGGGGCGACCTGCAGATCGCAATTTCAACAGCTGGCGAGAGCCCGGCCGTGGCGCAGCGGCTGCGGCGTGAGATAGACGAGCAACTGCCACAGGATTTGGGGTCGTGGCTGGCGAAGTTAGGTGAGATGCGGCGTGAAGTTCTCGCAACACATCCGCGCGGCGAGGAGCGCAGGCTGTTGCTGCACGAACTGGCCAGCCGGCAGATTTGCGATTCGGCATTGTGCGCGGCAAAGCAGTTGGCGCGGACGGGCAGGGAAGCTGCAAGGCCCATTGCCGGCAGCGTTTATCTGGTTGGCGCCGGTCCCGGCGATCCCGATTTACTGACGGTGAAGGCGGTGCGGCTGATCGAGAGCGCGGATGTAATTCTGCACGACGATCTGGTGCCGCAGGCGATCCTCGAATTGGCAACGCGCTCCGCCGAAGTGGTGAACGTAGGCAAGCGTTGCGGCGTGAAGACCATCACGCAGGCGGAGATCAACGCGTTGATGGTGGAGCACGCGCGCGCTGGGCGCAGCGTGGTGCGGCTCAAGAGCGGCGATCCGCTGCTTTTCGGGCGCGCCGCTGAAGAACTGTCAGCGCTTGCCCAGGCTGATGTGCCGTTTGAGATTGTGCCCGGCGTCTCGGCGGCATTTGCCGCCGCGGCGGCGATAGGCCGTTCTCTTACCGATCGCGATTGGGCCTCGAATGTGATTTTTTCCACGGGCCATCACGCGCAATCGCACAACCGCGCGGCGTTGCCCGCGATAGAAGACGCAACCCGCGTCATTTACATGCCCGGCCGGGACTTGGCTTTGCTCGCCGCAGAGTGGATGGCGGAGGGGCTGCCCGCGGACTTGCCGTGCGCGGTGGTCTCGCGAGCCGCGCAACCCGGCCAACAGGTGGTCCACACGACCCTGGGCGCGCTGGGCGAGATCGAGTCCGCGGCGCCACCGAGCCTGCTGATCGCCGGATGGGCGGTGCGGGAACGAGCATCGGCCGGCGAACTGCTCGTGGATGCCGGCGCGTTGGCAGACTGAATCCGATTTCCATCCGGCAGATGCAGGCGGCGCGGAGTGATGGCTGCGCATGTCAGGCGGCCGCCGCACAATGTCGAAGCTGTTACTCTGAATTTATGAAATTCGGGGTGGTGGTGTTTCCCGGGTCGAACTGCGATCACGATACCTACAACGTGATTGCCGAAGTGGCGCGGCAGCCGGTGACGTTTCTGTGGCACGACAGCGAGGCGCTGGACGGCGTGGATGCCGTGCTGGTTCCCGGAGGGTTTGCCTACGGCGACTACCTGAGGACCGGCGCGATTGCGCGTTTTTCGCCGGTGATGCAGGCGGTAAAGCGGTTTGCCGCTGGCGGCGGGTTGGTGCTGGGGATCTGCAACGGATTCCAGATACTGACCGAGGCGGGGTTGCTGCCGGGCGCGCTGATGCGCAATGCGGGGCTGAAGTACATCTGCAAACAGGTACACCTGCGGGTGGAGACGACGGACAGCCCTTTCACCAATCAACTGAAGAAGGGTCAAGTGCTCAAGATTCCTATCGGGCACATGGAAGGGAACTACTTCTGCGAGCCGGAGGAACTCGCCAGGCTGGAGGCGGAGGATCGGATTGCCTTCCGCTACGCGACGGCGAAGGGCGAGATTACGCAGGACGCGAACCCGAATGGTTCGTTGAGCAACATCGCGGGAATATTGAACCGGGGCAGGAATGTGCTGGGGATGATGCCGCATCCGGATCGGTCGAGCGAGGCGCTGCTGGGATCGGTGGATGGATGGGGGATTTTTGCGTCGATGATGGAGGCGCTGGCGGCCAAGTGAGCTGCTCGGGTGTGTTGAGACAACCGGACAGCACAGTAGGGAGATCCAAGTATATGTTTGGCCAATTTATGAACAGATAGAATCATGATCGATATTCATCATCACCTGATCTATGGAGTGGACGATGGCGCGCCGGATCTGCAGGCGTCGCTGGACTTGGCGCGCGAGGCGGCGGACGAGGGAGTGACGCACATTGTTTGCACGCCGCATGCGAGCGATGCGTTCCCCTACCGGGCTGCGGTGATCGAAGAGCGGTTTGCCGAGCTCAAGGAGCGATTGAAGGGCGTGGTGGAGTTGAGCCTGGGGTGCGACTTCCACCTGACGGCGGACAACGTTCTGGATGCGGTGATGCATCCGCTGCGCTACTCGATCGATGGGAAGGGATATTTGCTGATCGAGTTTCCCTCGCAGGTGATTCCGCCAAGCATGAATGAGGCGATGTTCCGGCTGCAGGCGGCGGGGTACACGCTGATCGTCACGCATCCGGAGCGCTATGCGGCGGTGCTGAAGCAGCCGCACCTGCTGGGCGGCTGGATGCGGCATGGGTGCCTGACGCAGGTAACGAGCGGCTCGCTTTACGGGCGGTTCGGCAAAGCGCAGGAGGCGTTTGCCAACGAACTGCTGGAACGCAACTGGGTTCACTTTCTGGCGACGGATGCGCACCATCCGGTGTGGCGCCCGGCACACTTGAAAAACGGTTATGACTACGTGACGAAGCGGATGGGCGAGGAGACGGCCCAACGCTTGTGTGTGACCAATCCGCGGGCGGCGGTGGACGGTGCGCCGTGGCCGAAGCAGCCGGAGCCGGAAGGACTATGGGAGAAAGTGCCGCTTGCCTTTACCGAACGGTCCGCGACGGAAAAGGCGCGGGCCGGGCGGAGCGCGAAGGACGGAACGCCGGCGGGATTCTGGAAACGGCTGTTTGGGCGGTAGAGGCCGGGAAGCAGGCGTCGCGTTCGCCGCCACTGAACAACTCCGGATCAGCCATCGTTCCTGCAACGGCTGAAGCCGGTGCGCTTCAAAGCATCGTCTGTTCGATTGGCCATGCGAAATCTCCCATACAGTACACAGCAGGGCCGCGTTCCTTCAGAGTAAGACTTGTTTGCGGGCTCGTCAGGAGAGGCCGAGGCCCCCGTCAACGGCGAGGGTTTGGCCGGTGATGAAGTGCGGACCGGTGGCAAAGAAGAGGACGGCCTGGGCAACGTCGTTGGCGTCGCCGTTGCGGCCCATGGGTGTTTTGGCTGCAAAGCGGGCGGCCTGCGCGCGATCGGCGGCGCCGCGAGGCGCAGTGCTGGGCTGATCGGGCGAATCATTCATTTCAATCCAGCCGGGAGCGACGCAGTTCACGTTGACTTCGGGCGCGAAGGCCTTGGCCATGGCTTGCGTGAGCATGTGCAGCGCGGCCTTGGACGCACAGTAGTGGGCGTGCCCGGCCCATGCGTGCAGACCGCCAAGCGAACCGATGTTGACGATGCTGCCGCAGGCGGCGCGCAGATGCGGCAGAGCCTCGCGGGCGGCGAGGAACGGGCCGCGGGCGTTGGTCTCAAAGACGGCGTCCCACTGATCGAGGGGTAGGCTCTCGAGGGCCGCGGAGGCAAAGACAGCGGCGTTGTTGACAAGGATATCGAGGCGGCCGAAGGCGGAGACGACAGCGCCGACCGCGGCGCGGACTGAGGCTTCAGAGCGGACGTCGCAGGGGACGGCGAAGGAGCGGCGGCCGAAAGCTGCGATTTCGGCGGCGGTTTGCTCGGCTTCGGGCTGGGCAGTGCGGTAGGAGATGGCTACGTCAGCCCCGGCTTGGGCAAGCGCCAGCGCGATGGCGCGGCCTATGCGGCGCGCGCCTCCGGTCACCAGCGCCGATTTACCGGCGAGAGGTTCAGTGGCCATAGCGAAACGCCTCCAGGTCCGGGCGCGGGAAAATCTGTAAATCGCAGGGCACGACCATCGGCGCGTGCGGCAGGATACCGATCATTTGCTCTGAGACTGTGGCTGGGACGCATTCGGTTGAGCGTCCGATTGACCGCCAGAGCCGGAGGGTTTGCTGCCGGAGGCGGGTGGCGCGGAATTTGGAGACGAGCCGGTGGATTTGCCGGAACCGGAATTGTTGTCCGTGCCGGAGCTACTGCCTGAGCCGGGGTTTGCTGCTGAGTTCTTGTATACGGAATACTGTGGGGCGGGCCGCTTGAGACGAACCTCCATCGACATGTTTGGTTTGTCGATTTTGTACACCTGGCCGTAGGTCTGGAAACCGTTGGCAATCACTTGAAGAGCGACGGTGTCGCCGATCGGGATGACGTCGATAAGGGCCTTGCCGTCTTCATTAGTCTTGAGTTCAAGAGATCCTTTGTCCTTGTCGCCCTCGATGGGATGGAAGATGACATGAGCCAGTTCGATGGGCTTGCCGTTATAGTCGCGCACAACGGTGACTTCAATCCGTGCCGAAGGCGGCGGGGCTTTGTATTTGCGCCCGTGGCGGGAGTTGTCGTCCTGCGCGCGAAGAGCAAAAGAACCGGCAATGAGACTGAAAGAGGCCAGAGCAAGGCAGAAACGGAGAAAGGAACGGCGGAGCATGCCTTCCATTGTAAACGGAAGCCAGCACGAGAGTCTGGAGGGTGGCAAGGGACTGAGATTGGAAGGACAGACGCTTGGGGCAGGGAAACCTGCCTGTGTGATGGTTGGGAATGGAAGCGAAATTCACGAGACTCCAATAAAATATGAGCGAGGAACACTCATATTTTTACGCAAAGTGACTTGACAAACAGCCGGGGATTTCCCTATCTTTAGCAATTGGAAGGCTGGAGTGCTAGCAATCCTCTGGTGGGAGCGCTCACCGGTTTCGCCGGTATCCTCGGCGGTCGGCACTCCGCAACCTCCTGAATTTTTTGATCTTACCAATCACTGAGACCCGCGTGCCGGGCTCGAACCGGTACGCGATAAGGAGACGTAAAGCAATGGCAGTAAAGGCAGCAGCGACCACATTCACTCCGCTCCACGACCGCATACTGGTTCGCCGGGTGGAGGAGACCGAAACGGTTCGTGGGGGCATCATCATCCCCGACAGCGCCAAGGAGAAGCCCCAGGAGGGCGAGGTGATCTCCGTGGGCAAGGGCAAGTCGAACGACGAGGGCAAGGTGTTCCCTCTGGATGTGAAGGCGGGAGACAAGATCCTGTTCGGCAAGTATTCCGGCAACGAGATCAAGATTGACGGCGAAGAGTTTCTGATCATGCGCGAGGAAGAAGTCCTCGGGATCGTGAAGAAGTAAACCGTCCACCACGGCGGACGGGTTGTCAGGTTCAGTTCTCGGTTGTCGGCAGGTCCATTGCGTGAAGGGCTGCGACCGATGACGAGGGGACGGAAAGGCTGACAACTGATAACGAATGACTGACAACTGACTAAGGAGATTTTGAGGACATGGCAAAGCAAATTCTGTACGGTGAGGATTCCCGTCAGGCGATTCTGCGCGGCGTGAACACGCTGGCGGACGCCGTGAAGGCGACGCTCGGGCCAAAGGGCCGGAACGTAGTCATCGAGAAGAAGTTTGGATCGCCCACTATCACCAAAGACGGTGTGACGGTGGCCAAGGAAATCGAACTGAAGGACCCGCTGGAGAACGTGGGCGCGCAACTGGTGCGCGAGGTTGCCTCGAAGACCAGCGACGTGGCCGGCGACGGCACGACGACAGCCACGGTGCTGGCGCAGTCGATCTTCCGCGAGGGCGTGAAGACGGTCGCGGCGGGGGCCAATCCGACGGCGCTGAAGCGCGGCATCGAGAAGGCCGTGACGGCGATCATCGGCACGCGCGACAAGGACGGCAAGTGGAACCAGGACGGCGCGCTGGGCAAGCTGTCGAAGCCTGTGAACGAGGGATCGGTAGCCCAGGTGGGCACGATCTCGGCCAACGGCGACGAGGAGATCGGCGCCATCATCGCCGAGGCGGTGAAGGTGGTCGGCAAGGATGGCGTCATCACCATCGAAGAGTCCAAAACCATGCACACCGGCCTTGAGACGGTCGACGGCATGCAGTTTGACCGCGGCTACCTGAGCCCGTACTTCGTGACGGACGCAGAGCGGCTGGAAGTGATTCTGGAAGATCCGTACGTTCTGATCTACGAGAAGAAGATCAGCGCCATGAAGGATCTTCTGCCGCTGCTCGAACAGGTTGCCCGCGGAGGAAAGCCGCTGCTGATTATCGCCGAAGACGTGGAAGGCGAGGCGCTGGCGACACTGGTGGTGAACAAGCTGCGCGGCACGCTGAACGTGGCTGCCGTGAAGGCTCCTGGATTCGGCGACCGGCGCAAGGCCATTCTGGGCGACATCGCAATCCTGACCGGCGGCAAGGCCATCACCGAGGATCTGGGCATCAAGCTTGAAGGCGTGAAGCTCGAGGACCTGGGCAAGGCCAAGCGCATCACCATCGACAAGGACAACACCACAATCGTTGACGGCGCAGGCAAGGCCACCGACATCGAAGGCCGCGTGAAGGAGATCCGGTCGCAGATCGAGAAGACCACCTCCGATTACGACAAGGAGAAGCTGCAGGAGCGGCTGGCAAAGCTGGTGGGCGGCGTGGCCATCATCAAGGTGGGAGCGGCGACCGAAACCGAGCTGAAGGAGAAGAAAGCTCGCGTGGAAGATGCGCTGCACGCGACGCGCGCGGCGGTGGAGGAAGGCATCGTTCCCGGCGGCGGCGTGTCGCTGGTGCGCTGCATGCCCGCGGTCCAGACGCTGATCGGCACTCTGCAGGGCGACGAGAAGACAGGCGCGAAGATCGTGCTGAGGGCGCTTGAAGAGCCGCTGCGCCAGATTGTTGGCAATGCCGGAGAAGAAGGCGCGGTGGTGCTGGCCAAGGTGCTTGAGTCCAAGGAGCTCCACTTCGGCTACAACGCGCTGACCGGGAAGTTCGAGGACCTGGTGAAAGCGGGCGTCATCGATCCCACGAAGGTGGCGCGGACGGCGCTGCAAAACGCAGCCTCGATCGCGGCGCTGCTGCTGACGACCGAAGCGCTGGTCTGCGAGATTCCGGAGCCCAAGTCGGCAGCCCCGGCCGGCGGGCACGGCGGTATGGACGGAATGTACTAGAACAGGCGCCGTCCAGGCGTGCGCGCCTTCGGCGCAAAAACAAAGGCCCCCAGCGTTGGCTGGGGGCCTTTTTCACGCAAAAAACCTGACGATGCCCGGCACTTGTGGAAATACAGCCGGGCGGCCCGACTGTGGACCGGGGCAGCGAGTTGTCTCCGTACTACATAACGGCAGCGGATACGCCGGCGGGCGCAATTCCCGCCGCATTCACAACGGGTTGCGGACGCAGCGAACGCAACCAACCGGCAGAAAGCCAGGCACGCGGAATAATGAACTCCGACCAGCCGCAATCGAGGCAAACACGAATGTCGGGGGAGGGAGTCATGGGCGGGTGACTCAATGTGCGAGGGCTGTTGCGATAGAGCCGGACTTCTGCCGGGACAACGGAAACCGCGGCAGATTGACACTTGGGGCAGATCATGCAAACACCTCAGGAGGCTCAAAGAAAGGAACCCCCCAAAAAGAAAATCGAGGGAGGAATTCAATTTAGCGGAAATTCGGGTGAGATTTCAACAAGATAAGTCCAATGTATGTACGAAAGTAACATTCGTATTGGCAAAGCGCGATTAATTTTCAATTATATGAAAGCTAAATTGTGGAGACGGAAAACAGAGCTGGAGGGTCGAATCGGAGATGGGGGCAATGCGGCGTGACTGTTCTCGCTGTTCCTTGGGGTTTGCGGCGATCCGACTGTCGCTGCAGACGAGGTAACTTCCACGATTCTGACACAGACTGGTTTACGTGACCGGCGGAAAGGCAAACGGCCCTTGAGAGTGCGAGCCCGGTTGCACGGCAGTTGTAGAGATGCAAAGGAAGGCAGAGAAAAGCGCGGCGGCCAAAGCCGCCGTGCCACTGTTGAGTGGAAAAACTGGGGGCGCGCGCCAGCCGTCGCGCTCTTCAGGCCGGTTAGTGGGTAGGTTGTATCGACATATAGGGGTGTGCGGCCCCAGCCCTGCGGGTTGCGGCGAAAACCCGTTCATACTTCGTTGTCGTCCTAGGCGGTGGACCCGCCACAGCCGTCGTCCTCCGCCTCGTCTGAGCGGGTTTTCGCAACGCAACGCTACATATCCCTATATGTCGATACTACCTAGTGCTAGTGGCCGCTGCCCGGACCCCACCGCAGGCGCAGGCCGGTGCGCACGGTGAAGGGAAGGCTAGGATAGCCGATGGGCGCGATGTGCTGGTTGTTGGTGAGATTGTCGGCCTGGGCGAAGATGTCCACCCAGTTGAGGAGCTGAAAACTGCCGCCGATGTCGAGCTTGGCATAGCCGTAGTCTAGGTTGCGGTTGGGCAAGAGCAGGCCATTCGCATTCGAGCCGGAGGCATCCTCGCCTTCGAGGTAAGTTGAGTCGTCGCTGCGGCTGGCGAATGCGGCGTTGAAGACCCCGGTCAAGCGGTGGGCGGCGTAAGTCGCGGAGAAGTAGCCGGTGTGCGGCGCGCGGCGGAACGGGCGCGCGCCCTCGAGCGGCGAATAGGGGCCGACGGGTATTCCGTTATAGGTGGGGATGGGACCGAGGAGCATCTCGTCGTCGTTGGTGAAGGAACGCTGCACCACCGCGTCGAGGTAGGTGTAGCCTCCGCGCAGAAAGAGGTTGGCGCCGATGCCGGATTCGACGGAGGTCTCGAAGCCCTGTGCGCGAAAGGCCTCGGAGTTGATGGTGAGCTCGTAGGCGAAGTTCGCTCGCAGGATTGATTCGAGTGTGGCCTGCTCGGAGGGCGTGAGATTGGGCGTGAGCGCGGGAACGAGATCGAGGCCGACGTATTCGATTTCGCGGCCGAACTCGTTGTGGAAGTAGCTGGAACGGAAGACGATGTGCTGAGAGAGGAAGGACTGCTCGACGCCGCCCTCGTAGGTGCGGATGGAAGGCGCGGCGAGCGGGCCGATGTTGAGAGACTGAATGGCAGATGGGTTGTAGGCCGCCAGGAAGCTGTAGAGCGAGTCGTCCTGATCGGTGAGCTTGGGCTCGCGAACGGCTTTGCCGAAGTTGAAGAGAATGCGCGTTCCGCTGAAGACGCCGCTGCGCGGGCGAAGGATGTAGTAATTGACGCCGACGCGGGGCGAGGCCTCGAATCCAAACAGTGAGTAGTGTTCGAGGCTGCCCCCAAGCGTGTAGTAGAAGCGATTCTTGAAATCGCCGTGGACGGCGAGGGGAACGAAGTAGTTGTTGCGCTTGACGGGCTTGTAATAGGTGCTGCTGGGCTCGGCGCCGCGCTCGTCCTGATATTGATAGCCGGCAAGCGCGAACAGATGGGGAGTGATGGTGAGATCGCCCTGATAGCCGAACTGGTCACGGTTCGAGACATAGTTGACCGCGTAAGTGGAGCAGTCGAGCACTGCCTGGCCGGTGGCGGAGTAGCCATTGGCGCCGGTGATGGTGACGGTGTTGCCCAACGTCTCCGGCCCGAAGCAATAGTCGGTGGCGTAGTCGGTGGAGGGAACCGGAGTGCCTGATTGGGCCCAGAGCGAGTCCTGCTCGCGCTTGCGCGTGAGACCGTAGCGAAAGACGCTGTGCAGGCTCGCGGTGGTCTGATTGTCGATGGCGCCGCTGAGGAAGATGTCTTGGGTTTTTTCTGTGGCGTCGTCGGCGACCTGGTAGAAATCCCACGCGTTCGGGACGCCGGTTCCGGCAACGTCGTAGCGCGCCGTCACGCGGAGCTGCGTGGAGCCGGAGAGAGACCAGCCGAGGTTGGCCGCGCTGGTGGCGACATGGTACTCGTCGTTGGGCAGATCGTTCGCGGTCTGGAGCCAACTGAACGCGCCGAGGTAGTCGAGCTTCTTGTGTGCGCCGGCCAGTTCAAGCTGCTCGCGCGAGGTGGAGAGATTGCCGGCGCTGCCCTGGAAGAGGAACGAAGGAAAGTTGGTGGTGCCGTGCGGCGTGGTGAGACTGATGACGCTCGAGTCTGCGCCCGCGCCGTAGAGGCTCGAATCGGGGCCGCGATACACTTCGGCGTTTTCGACGGCGGTGGTGGAAAGAGGTCCGAAGTTGAATTGATTGCCAAGATCGCCGGCGTCGACGCCGTCGAGAAGAACTTTGTTATCGTTGGAGTCGCCGCCGCGGACGAAGAGCGAGGTTTGCGCGCCGAGCTGGCCGTCCTGTACGGCGAAAGTACCTGGCATGATCCGCAGAGCGCTGACGAGATCGTCGCGGAGGGCGAGATCGAGCGAGCTGAGGACTGTGATGGCGGCGCTGGTTTCAGGCTGCGGCGTGGGTGTGCCGGTGGCGGCGACCACGATGGACTCGCGCGCCCAGGCGGGCTCGAGGACGACGTTGCGCTCGATGGAGTCGAACTGTCCGGCGTAGAAGTCTGGCGTTTGGAGCTGGCGGAAGCTTTTGGCGGAGACGACGAGGAAGAAGCGGCCGGAAGAGCCGGTGAGGATCTGGAAGCTGCCGTCGGCCATAGAGACCGCCGAGGCGATGACTTTGCCGTTACTGACAAGTGAAATGCCTGCGCCGGTCACCTTGGCGCCGGTGGCGTCGGTGACCACGCCGCGGATGGAAGCTGCCGGACTGACGGCGGCAAAGAAAACTAGGGCGAGCGCGGCAAACGCGCGAAGCAGAGCGTGGCCGGAGACCAAGCGCGAAAAATTGGGAATGGGCATCTGAGCTCCTTCGTTCCCCTCGGAACGTGCAAGCGGTTGAGCACGCCGCGGACCGGTCTCCTGACTCGCGCTCGCTTCAGCCGCCTTCCCAAGGCCGAGCCGCAGGGACTCGACTCCAGTGGCTTCACAGGCATTTCCGCTGGCAGCGGAAAGACCTGGCTGAAATCCTGCCTCGTTCCAACGCCCTAAACGCCACTATAGGACGGGAGCCGAAGCAAGAGCGCTCACAGTTGCGGGGCAGTAGCGGAATCTCACCGCCTTCCCGAGCATCCTGGCGATCGTGAAGATGAATAGTGCCGCAGCACGTGGCTGCGGCTACGATGTCATGGAAACGACTTCCACAACATCAATATTTATACCCGCGGAAAGCGACAGAGTCAAAGTGTGGAAATCGAGTACATGCAGCCATCGGAAGTAGCAGCTATATGTGAAGTTTCAACACGTTGTTCCGTTTTTCTGAATGGATGCCAGCAGGAGTAGTCGGGGCGATGCGAAAGTGGAAATCGTTCTTAAGTATTTCCAAGGCGCGGATTTATGCGCCGGCTTTTGCATCGCCCTACGGACCGGAAAACTTGTTGCGTCTCCCTTTACGAGTGGAATAACCTCTTGGCCATCTACAGCTATAGCGGGTCTCCTGCAGGTGTAGAGCAGGCACAATCGCTAAGTGGCTTTTTCATCAAGAAAAAGCCGCCTTGAATTCTGTCCGAAATGGTTCATCGTTGCAGAAGAACCGCCGTAAAAAGGTGAAGCGCAGCGGGCAGGATGGTGACCCCGGGAAGACTCGAACTTCCGACACGCAGTTTAGGAAACTGCTGCTCTATCCACCTGAGCTACGGGGCCACATTCAAGATTTTACGCGCGGCGCCTGATTGCAGGCGACAGAGGCATGTAGTATCGGATGGGCGAAGCTTTCGACCAGCAAGGACGGCGCGGGTGGCTTTCACATGGTGGGCACGGGCGGCGCAGCCAATCTCCTGTAGCAGCCCGAATGGCAATTGGAAGCTAGAGCAGTGCGTTGAGCATGTATAGTTCATCCTCCGCGGCATTGCCGCCGTCAACCCCCAGCGCGAAACTGCGCCTTGGCTACCTGTGGACGATTGCGTTGGTCGCGGCCCTGGGCGGATTGCTCTTTGGGTACGACTGGGTGGTCATCGGCGGAGCCAAACCCTTCTACGAAGCTTACTTTCAACTGAATTCCGAGGCGCTGATCGGCTGGGCCAACAGTTGCGCGCTTCTGGGCTGCTTCGCCGGCTCGCTTCTGGCGGGTCCGTGTAGCGACAGGTTGGGACGAAAAAATACGTTGATCGCAACGGCATTGCTCTTTGGCCTTTCGTCGGTCCTTACCGGATGGTCGAATCATTTCTGGTCGTTTGTAATGTGGCGCATTACGGGCGGACTCGCCATCGGGCTGGCATCCAACGTATCCCCCACGTACATTGCCGAGATCAGCCCCGCGAAATGGCGGGGCCGGCTCGTTAGCCTCAACCAATTCGCCATCGTGGTTGGCGTTCTGGCGGCGCAGATCGCGAACTGGCGCATAGCCGACAAGGTGCCTCCCGGATTGCGGGCCGAGGCCATGGCGGCAACGTGGAACGCACAGTACGGATGGCGATGGATGTTTACAGCAGTTGCGATTCCGGCAGCGATTCTGTTTGCCGCGGCGCCGTTTCTTCCTGAGAGCCCCCGGTGGCTTGCCCTTCGGCGCAGGCCTGCGCAGGCGCTGGAGGTATTGCGGCGCATCGGCGGCGAGCGCTACGCGCGCCTCGAACTCGATTCGATCCAGGAGACGATCGCCGGCGCAGGCGAAACATCTCACTGGAGGGAGTTGCTGGCCTCTCCGGGCCGCAAGCTGCTGCTGATCGGCGCAGCCCTGGCCGTGCTGCAGCAGGGCAGCGGCATCAATGTACTGTTTAATTACGCGGAAGAAGTCTACCGCAGCGCGGGCTATGGGCTGAACGACATCCTCGCGAACATCGTGATTACGGGCGGAGTGAATCTGCTCTTCACCGTGGTCGCCATGCTGCTGGTTGACCGCTTTGGCCGGCGGCGGCTGATGATCCTAGGATGTCTGGCGATCGGCGCATCGCATCTCGCGGCCAGCCTTGCCTATCGCGCGCACCTGCAAGGATTCTGGGTGCTGGCGCTCACGCTCTGCGCCATCGCGTGCTATGCCATGTCGCTTGCGCCCGTGACGTGGGTCCTGATTACCGAAATCTTCCCCAATCGCTTACGCGCCTCGGCGGTTTCCATCTCGGTTGCATCGCTGTGGGTGGCTTCGTTTGTGCTTACCTACACGTTTCCGTTCCTGAACCGGTCGCTGGGCGCCTCCGGAGCCTTCCTCATTTACACAGGCGTCTGTTTTGCGGGCGCTGTCTTTGTGTTCCTGTCGGTTCCTGAGACCAGGGGGCAGTCACTCGAAGAGTTGGAGCGGGTGGGAAGAATGCACTGAGGCAAGGCCGCGGTAGCGAAGGCCGGCCGGCGCTTAACGGGCTTTGTGCGCGCACACCATATCGAGGAACAAATGTTGCACGCGCGAGTCGGTGGGGGAGGACATCGACACCCGTTGGCAAACAAAGTTCCATCTTCATTAGTGGAATTCAGCGAACGCGTTTTATTCGCAACGCGATGTCCAAAGTATGCGCGGGAACGTCGAGGTTCATTCCCCCCCCTTGGTGCATGAAAGTTGTGCTGCCGATTGGCGAGCCGGTGGCAGGGTCAACCCACTCTGCTTTATAGGTCCCTCCATATATATCCAGCAAGAGGGCCGCACCCATGTAATGCCCCGGTGTTGCGATGTAGTAGGTCATATCGGGCGCCGGGTCAAGTCGGCTATGGTGAAGATAGAGCGCATACTGCTCTCCAGGCTCGCTGATGCCCCGGCAGTAAACTCCCTCCGGCACGCCGCTGACTACGAAGCTCTTGTCCGCACGCATTTTGACGAAGTCGAAGCTGTAAATAAAGTCCTTCAGGTTGCGCAGGGCGCTTAGGACTTGGGCATTATCGGGCGTGTTGCCGGCGGGATCCTCAACCGTATAAAGCGAGTTCAACTGGTTAAAACTTGCTCCCCCTCCCACGATGAACTCCCAGGCTTCCACTCGCGAGTCCAAAATGGGGTCCCCTTCCTGGTACCAAAATGGGTAAAAGGAGGTTTCATTCATCTCAATCGGCTTGTTGTAGCCGTATTCATAGTCAAGGCCCTTCATCCCTCCCATCTGCTCTCTATCCTGTTCCCCACCCCACACGTACTGTCCGGTAATAATCGAGAGAAGCGGACTCCCCGAGAAATCGATAGGACCTCCGATCGGTCCTTCCACCATCTGCGCCACCAGGTGTTTCTTGGGCAGCCTACCTTCAGCATCGTGCACCACCTGCAACAAGTGGCCAACCCAAGGACCGGCTTCAGCGTACGGAGTGAAATTGGATGGCTCGTCGCAAATCTCCAGAATGACGTTGTCGTACGCATTGACTTCTTCAGTGACCTTGCTTACGTATTCACTCTGGCGCCGGACCAAGTCCGGGTATTTCAGCGTCTGGACATCTTTGTAATCGCACTTACCCACCCCTTGGATATTGTTTTCGTAATATAAGGGATGGAGGGGCCAGCGATGCGAATACTGTGAGTTGAAGAAATTTACCTCCACCACAATGCCGCGCTCGCCGGCCTTGACAATGTAATCTTTCAGACGCGCGAAAAACTCCGGATTCCACTTGTCCAGGTCATATTTGTTGCCGCCATATACGCAACTGGGGACGTTACTCCGCGCCCAGGGCACGATGGTTCTTGAAGGTCTCGGACCCACAGGGTTACCCGGGTAATACTCGCCCACCATCTCGAGACACCCGCCCGGCCAGACGCGCGTATAGTTCAGCCCATAAGCCGCCAGCGCATCCAGATAGCGGACATAATCGAAGTCCATGTTGACCACCGCCCCGTAGTGTTCCGCGGAGGTGATCAGAATCGTCGGCCGGCCGCGGAACAGATAATAATGCGGGTTGGCGGGATGGACCTTAATTACGGAACTACTTCCTGCCGGAGCCTCGGCGCTCTTTGCTTCGGTGCTCGCACTGCCCGATAGAGCGAGCGCCTTCATCCCACCCAACATGAGCGGCAATCCGACGCCGGTATCCCGTAAAAATTTGCGCCGTGAAAATCCATGGTTTAGCGTAGCCTTCATATCAGTTAACATACTTTTCTCCTCAGTGCGGCGAATTTTCGTGTGGTACAGGCGCTATCCCCTAGGAGCGAGGAAGAACCGTCGCTCCTGGTACAGGCAGTTTTCGAGACGCATCGTCGATTACCAGGATCCAATCACCTTCCTCCGGTGGAGTGAAATCCCGCGAGCCGCAAGTAGGAAATTCGCCCGAGGCTGTAGCGTTCCCCGTGTGCGGATTGAACCACCACACCTTGGCCTGGCTGCCGGATATCTTTGACATATCAACAGTGATGCGGCGGCTGCTGGGCAGGTAGGCCATCACCGTTGCGCCATCCGAAGTTCGCGCTGCGGTAACGTAATCCATCCCATTCAGTTCGCCTAAGCCCGCCGTAACCACTTCGCGGTGCATGGGAGCAGTGGGTGAGCCGCCGACGTTGGGGCCTTGTTGATCCGGCTCGAGGTCATACCAAGCCCGCGACTTGAATAGCTTTAGCAAGATCTCCATGTCCGTGGATGCGGCCGCATCCATGGCGGCCTGCCAACCGGGATCGAACTTCCAGAGCGGATAGTTGCCTACAAACTGGCCCGTAGCTCCGCACAGCATGGCCCAGTAGGCTTGCCGGCGGATCTGGACCGGGGTCGAGTTATACTCGCCTTCGTAAGTCGCTTCGATCAGAACGAAGGGCATCACGGGCTTGTAATTGTAATCCGACAACAGCTTGTGGTGGACTATCTCGTAGTTATACGTGGTGTTGAAATCCAGCCAGCCGGTGTCGCCGTAGTCGTCAACGGCTGAATCGTCGGGCGGCCCCTGGGCGGTGATAAGATGCCGGACGTCATACTCCTTAAGGCCAGCCACGATAGCGCTTACATCCTTCAGGGCGTCGCCCGGCTTGCGATCTGACCCCATCATCCAAACGATATTGTCGTAGTCCTTGTAGCGTTTGCCGATAAAGCGCCCCCAGGCGCGGCATTTCTCGGGACCATTGGCCAAGGCTTCCTCTATCCAACCCTCGTCGGTCCCTTTGTATCCGAGAAAAATGGGGAGGAGCAAAACCTGTATTCCTTTTTCCCCCGCTTTGCGAATCACCCAATCCGCGTGCTCGAAATATTTCTCATTCGGAGTGCTGAAGTCGTCTTTCACCAGGAAAGGCACTTCGCCATAGCGATTCGTGCGCCCCGGAAACTTATGCTCGATCAGGTTCACAATGATGGTGTTGAATCCCTTGCGGCGCCGGTTTTCAAGATACTGCTCGGCTTCCTCCTTGGTTGCAGCTACGAAGAGCGACCAAGCGGAATCTCCCTGCATCAAAAACGGACGATTGTTTTGATCGACAAAGTACCGGTGGGTCGGCCCGATCTTGATCGGATAGGCCGAATCAGGTGCAAACAGCGCGGCGGGGTTACGAGCAAATACCCGCATCCCGCCCAGCATGAGCGGCAATCCGGCGCCGGTATCCCGCAAAAATTTGCGCCGTGAAAACCCGTGGCTTGGCGTAGCCTTCAGATCAATGGGCTCTTCCATTGCTTTCCTCCCCTAAAAGCCTGGCTGATCGAGAATCTCGGTAAGCGGGACACAGCGCCCCTCCGCTGCGCTCCGATACGCCGCCTGAACAGCGGCAAACGTTCGCAGGTACGAACGGCCGGCGGATTCGAACGGGGAGCCGTCTTTCAAGCAAGAAATAAAGTGTGCCTGCGTTGCGTGTACGCTGTCTCCGAGGCGGCCGGCAGTAACATTATTCTTCCACGCCAGGACATTGTCTCGATAGACATCGCCAGTGGCGAGAATCGAGATAACGCCGTCTTCTCCTTCGAAGAATGCATCTCCCATGGCCGGGCCATTCGGATTGGGATCCAGGAATCGATGGCCGTCGATCCAGCCATGAGTCCCGCTTTCATGAGTCAATACCATGATGGCTTGGTCTTCGGCGGCAATGCGCGGATTCCTGCGGCTTGTTTCCGCATACACCGAATCGATCTCGCCAAACAGGAACCGGGCGGTATCCATATGATGGACCAGAGTCACTTGTATGATCAACCGGGGTTCTTGCCTGAAATAGGCCTGTTCCATGTAGGGTTCGTCGCCCAGCCCGTCCCGCGTGCGGAACCGAAACCCGTAACCGATTGCAGCGCCGATGTCTCCCCGTGCAATCATTTCATGCGCCACGCGGTACCAGGGCTGCCAGCGCCAGTTCTCATGAATCATCAACCGCACGCCTGCCGCTTCGGCGGCATTGACGATCTTTATTGCCCCTGCCCAGTCCGGCGCAATCGGTTTCTGGCAGATGATCGGAATTTTTTTCTGGCAAGCAAGCGAAACCATATGAAAATGCGATGCTGCATGTGTGGCGATGTCCACGAAATCCAGTTGTTCACTGTCGAGCAATTGTTCGGCCGAATCATAGGCCCTGGCTGCGAACCTCTGCGCCCGGTCCAGGCGTTGATCTGCCGCGGCGACGATTTCCACCTCCGGTATCCGCAGCCAGGCTTGCCGATGATTCTCCGCAAACCAGCCACATCCGATAATTGCCCCTTTCAGGGTGCTTGACATATCTACCTCCAACGAACGGTGAGAACTCCATGATTTCCTCTCGGCAGACAGTCTTGCGGCTGGCTACCGCTCATTCCATCTTCTCGATAAGACTCAGGCGCGAGACCAGGCCTCCTGCCATACGCGCTTGGCGTTGGCAATCACCAGCGATGAGGGCTCCTCGGCGGATTGGGGCTTGACTTCAAATCCAATCCACGGCCTGATGGGGCTGTCCTCCTTCAGATAGCCGGCCCGAAATAACGCCCGGATGAATTCTGTCACCTGGGGAGTATCGTTTGTGCCCCCCGGCCAGCCGAACCTGGGGTGCGAGTCCCCATAACCGGGAATCGAAGGTTCCAGCACCGAGTTACCCAAGTGAATGTGCACCAGGTAGTCTTTCAGCACACCCAAAGCGGTATCTGGCGTCTCGTAAAGAAGCGGCATGTGGCCCTGGTCGTAGAGTAAACCGAAGTCGGAGTATTCCTCCCGGATCAACTTGCAGAAATCCGCCGCCAGCGGGCTAGGGCCAATCAGGCATTTCCGGTCGACCGCCCGGTCGAAGACCTCCAACGTCAGGGCGATCCCTTTGTTCCGGGCGTAGGCTGCCGCCTGCCTGACGGATTTCGCCAGGGCTTCCAGCGCCCGCGGGCGTTCGGCATCGCCGGGATCGACCCCGGAGACGAACCCCACCCGCTTGGCGCCTACCTCGGCGGCCTCATCGACGTTACGGAAAAGCTGCTCTACAGCTTTCATGCGCTCTGCCTCCTCCAGGCTGTTGAGGTTGAGCTTCTGCAGTAATAATGCTGACCCGGCCACATGACACACCTGGATGTGAGCGGTTTCAATCACCCGCTTCACCTGAGACCGGACGCCGGGATCTTTGATCCACCCGATCTCGATGGCGCCGAAGAACGGGTCTTCCGCAAGTTTTGTCACCGTCTCCACCACGGGGCCATCCCCCCAAACGGTTGCCGGAAAGGCCATAAAATGGACGATGCTCATCGTGCAGTAGTTACTCCAATGCGTATCCATGAATGAAGCCTCCTTACTAGTAAAGTGATCGTGTGGATATACAATCTCCCAGGTCAGAAAATCCGGACCTGGAGCGCCCAGATCATCGATACCAAGATTACCGAATCAAGTGGTCACGGTACTAGTCCACACAGCGAAATGCGGTCGCAGATTTCCGCTCGTCTCCAATCCGGGTTACTTGCCAAGCAGCTTATGCTCCCAGTCAACGGGCTCCATGGCCCAAGACTCCATCCCGTACGGCTCAAGGTGGACTTCGGCCAGCGCTGATCCTGGCAAAAGCTTCACGTCGGGGAGTGGACGGAGCCGCGCATTTTCGTCTTCAGAGGGAGATTGTGCATCCAACAACCTGCGATGGACAATCAATGCTTCTGTCAGGCCCTGCGCATCAATCTTGACAGTGACAGGCGTACCTGAGAAATTCCAAAACAGAAGATTGTAGGTTTCGTAAGCCTTATCGTAAGCCAGAAACGCATGTACGGATTCATCGGTCGAGCTTGCCTGAAGACGTTCCCCAGTCACCCTTGCCAGTAGCTCGAAGGTGAAGTACGCGGGCCGCATGACGTTCTGATAGTCGAATAGCCCATCATACTGGGGCATCCGGTTCCACCAGCTCGCCATAAAAGAGGCTCCCCCGGGCGAGAAGAACGGCGCAAAACGATTACGGTCAACGTGGTAATCGCGAATATGGTAATAGCAGGAATATGTCAGGCCGGACGCTTTCATGAGCCACGCTGTTTCTGCGATAAACACTGGTTGAATGCGCACATCTTTGGGTGGTTCGGTCAATGCCATGTTCCACTCATCGAGTATCGTTTCAGGCCGCAGCGATGGGTGTTGCGCAAGCAGGGCTTTAACTCCCTCGATAGTGTCCTCGATCGCCTTTGGGTCACTATTGTAGATATGCCACGAAACGAAATTGAGCGGCACATTTTCTTTGTCGCAGAACTCGATCAGGGCCGGAAGAAGAGGCGATCTCCAGCTGGACAAAGCGGGACCGCCAACCCGTGCGGTCGGATCGGCCCGGAGAACCGCGGCAACTGTATGCCGATAGTAGCGCACATAGTTTTCCGAAGTAAATCGATAAGGAGAGCCTCCTAATTCTCCAATATCTCCCTCGTTGCCGACCTCCCAATAGAAGCCGGAGAGACCTTTGTCTCGATAATGACTTACCATTTGAGAGATCAGCATCTCCCACTTATCGTAGTCATTTGGATCCACCACGTCCTGGTCGGTCTTCGGAAACAACACTTTAGGCTTAATGGTGATGCACATCAAGGGCACAGCGCCGGCCCGGACGATTTCGTCGACTGATTGATCGAGTGTGTCGAAATGATAACGTCCATCCTCCGGAAGCAGATCGAAGTACTCCTGGACAAACAACCGGATCAAGCGTGGATGGAGAGCACGAACCTCGGCAACGCGGTTATCCCAAATCGGATCCGGTGAAAGACCACCTTGCCCGAGTGAAATGCGATCCATTTCCATGGGGCCAATATTCTTGGCTAAGTTGAGCGTCAATGTCGCGTTACGGGTTTGTGCAGCTGCTCCGGAAATCATTCCGGCCGCGAGAACGAATGCCAGGAACCGTGTAATTTTCATCCGCCTTCACCTACGAAGCTAACAACGTGACCGTGTGGCTGTGGAATTACTTAGGTCTGAAAATCCGGACCTCTGGCACCCGGCCGACGTAAAGCCGTATCGAAAATCCACGGCGCCCTTCGAACCCGGTCGTAAAACAATCCTGGCCACAGGCAGGCTGCACATCGTCATCGAAGACCTCAACGGCATAAGTGGAAGACCTCCTCAACTTGACCGTTACGGATCCCGTACATGCGTTCGTGGAGGTTGATGGTGGCATCGGAGTAGCGGACCCAGAATTCGATCTTGTCTCCAATTTGCACGGGAGATAAAGGCCCTTGCAGGTCGAGGATGCCGTGTTCGGCGTTGAATCTGTTGGCCGTGAGCCCGTCAATATCTTTGAGGATGGGGAGACCGCGCTCACAACTCAGGGCCTTCAACCCGGCATCGACCACGACGCGCTGCCCTTCGGTTTTGCTGATCACGGTGGCCAACATCGTGAGCGCGAGATCGAATTCGGTGCAGGTTTGCCGGTAGTTGGTGTCCATCAGCAGGTACGAACCTGCCTGCACCTCGGTCACGCCGGGCCAGCAACCGGAGGAAGAATAGGTGCCCGTGGCGCCGGCGCTCACAATCTCGACGGGAACGCCCTCGCGTTCCAGGCACGCTTTCGTCTCCGTCAGAGGACGCAGTGTAGCAGCGACAGCTTCTTCTTTCGCCGGACCGGGCGGTTGGTGCGAGACGTGGCCCGCATATCCCATCAACCCGCGGAACCGCAGGCCCATTTCCGCCACACCATGGGCTAGGCGCACCGCGGGTTCTCCCGGCTGCACCCCGCAGCGGTGCTGGCCGACATCGACATCGACGAGCACGCTGAGTTGCGTTTGACGGTCGTGCCCCGCGCGGGCCAACTCCGCGGCGGCCTTGTCGTTATCGACGCAGACGATGACCTCTGCCTGGCGCGCCAGTTCGGCAAAGCGACGGATCTTGGCCGGGTCGGCGATCTCGTTCGCCAGCAAGATACTGCGGACGCCGTGTTGCACCAGGCACTCGGCTTCGTGAAGCGTGGAGCAGGTGATGCCGATGGCGCCGGCATCCAGTTGCCGTGCAGCCAACTCCGGGCTCCTGTGGTTCTTAAAATGAGGCCGGAGCTTCGCCGGCACGGTCCGGAAAAAAGCAGCCATGCGCTCCAGGTTGGCCTCCATTCGGTCCAGGTCCACCAAGAGAGCCGGGGTCTCAATTTCCTGTTTGATCACTGCGCACTTCCTCTTCGGTTCGATGTGGAGAGCCGCCGCCTCGTAATAGGACCCTGACGGCTAGTGATACAAAGGAAGACCGTCTATGCCGGCGTCGAAAACCTCCAGTGCGCCAAATTCATTCTCTGTCACGTAGATTCTCTTGTCCCCGGACAGCCCGAAAGCAACATTGGTTGGTTTCCGTCCGCGCGTCGCAACGTTCTCGACAACCCGGCCCTCCGAGTCCATCACGGCCACGAGAATAATCCATGGGCATTCCTTCGTGGATTTATGACTGAGGGCGCGTTTTTCCAACGCATTTCATTTGCTCTTCTTTCCGCAACCCCGCAGGCCGCAAGAATTCAATCCGTATTTCCTTTTTGAATTATAATTCCGCATTTTTGGGTCGTTACAATCGTCAGTGTTTCCGGGGATATAAGCGCTGCGAAGACGTTCTGGAGGTAGTGAACCCAGGGGGTGAGAAACAGAACCCGCCTTTCCACTTCTCTTTCAACTCCTCGCTCAAGGCTGGTTTCCAGGGACCACGAATCCCCTCCGGCGCCGGCTCCTTCGAGGTCAACATTCTTTTGGCCTTGCAAATGTCTTATGGGCGATAGGGTTTTAGGGAACCAGTACCGAAAAAGGAAATTCCGGTTGTAGCGTCTAATCCAACCGTGATACATTTTTCGAGCGAACCGCAAGCGACGTGTTCATGCCGCCTAAATTCAGAGATTCGCGCGCTAGGGAGGCGGCAATTTTCAAAGGCGGGGGGACGAAATGCAGAGACGCACATTCTTGAAGAACTCGGCAATCGGGATCGGGACTCTGGCTGGGATGCATAGCGGAATTTTGAAAGCAGACGGAGAGAGTCCGTCGCATTCCCGCTATGGCGATGTGATGACGGAAGGAAAGGGGCCGCTCGTTTGGGGAACCAACGCGGCTGTTCTCAAGTCGCCCTGGAGCGGTTCGCCCTCCCTGGATGATCTTCTGTCGGACCGTGAGCACACCATGGTCTTGGACCGGTTTTATCGCGTTGGCGGTTTTGACCGTCCGGTGACGCCGACCGAATGTCGCGTTGCATACAATAGCGACGCGCTCTATGTCGTTTTCCGTTGCGGGGAACCCGACATGTCTTTCCCTTATTCCAATTTGGATAAGAGTTTGTGGCCGCCGGTGGATTGGCATACGCTGCATGGTTTGCCCTCCACGGCAAATAACTGGCCTCCCAATCCCGATGAAGTGGACTTTTTGATTCAGCCCGATGCAGGCGTTCCCTCCTATTACCAGTTTGCAGCGACGCCGCAGGGCTTGAGCTTTGGCTGCGAACGGCAGTTGAGTTCCAGTACGGACGTGCCTGCCGACGTCGCTGCAGCCGCTCGCGATTCTTCCGTGATCGTCAACAACGTCGAAGGGTTTGAAGCGATTGTTACCAGGAGAACCGGCGAATGGCTGGTTTTCTTCAAAATCCCGTGGCAGGCACTGGGCGGAAAGCCGAAGTCCTATTTTGGTTTTCTGCCCATGCGGACTCGCTGGCGCGATGGCCAGTTCAGCAGCCCGGTGGCGTTTGATATCAACGAAGCGATGCCGGTTGACCTTCTGATTGAAACCTACTTTTCCGGAACAGCAGAGGTCCGGGATTCTCAAAACAGCCTGTGCCAGTTGCCATCCGGCGTCCTGCGCTGGCAGAGGCCGGCAGTGATGACCTATCCCGGCATCGACACGTGCCAACAAATCTGGCAGATGGAGTCGTCGTTAACCACGCCGACGGACAAGAGTAATCTGGCGCAGCGGCTTTATCTTACCGGGCGTTGGATGGACCTGATGATGCTGGAAGGCTTCACTCCTCTCCCTGGCGCCTGGGAGAGTCTGCTGGCGAACAACCTGACGCTGACGCTCATCCGGCAAAGAGTGAACGCCGCTTTGCAGAAAAATGATTCGGAGCATGCGTGTCAGTTACTGGACACTTACCTGAGGCAGCTTGATGAAATGTCCAGGTGGTGGTATGCCGATGGATCTCCGGGCGACATCCTGACGGACGCATGGACGCCGGTCACAAGCGCGGAGAGCCTGGAAGTGCAAGGCAATGCGTTGCTGATGCAGTGCGTCGCTGGCGGCCATCAAGTTGACTTGCGCCTGGTCCTGCCCAAAACGGGTGGCGTAAGAATTTACGGCAGCGACGAAGGGTTCTGGAGACCGGATACTCTATTGCCATTAAAAGCCACCCAAACCCCAGGCTCATATTCCATCGAAACCGCCGATGGCAAGGTTGTGATCAGCCAAAAACCATTTTCGGTTTCTTTCAATGACGCCGCGGGAAATCAAGTGACGCAGATCGGCGCCAATAACCTGGCTTTCCGGTTCGGTACGGATGGCAAGATACTCGCCATAGATTTCAGAAATCATCTTGCTCCGGACGAGGTGATTTATGGTTTTGGAGAGAAGTACGAGCACTTTAATCAAAATGGCAGTGTGTTGACGCTTTGGGGAGCAGATGACTGGCTTGGCAATGGAGAGGGTTTGGCGAATACGACGTACAAAGCTCTGCCCATCTTTCACAGCTCCAGGGGTTACATGGTTTTTGACAATTCCTCCTATCGTTTACGGGCGGACGTGGGGAAGGCGGATCCAAGCCAATATCGAATTACACAACAGGGTCCGATATTCGACTATTACTTCTGGATTGGCGTGCCCGAGAAGATACTGCACTCCTATACAGCTCTGACGGGCAGAGTTCCGCTGCCGCCTAAGTGGGTCTTCGAGCCGTGGATGGGCGGACGCGAGGGTGCATTTGAAACCGACCGGGAGCATCGAGATATGGCGCTGGAAGAAAGCGTCACCCGTTTCGCGGAACTGGACATTCCTCACTCCGCTGCCCCGGCGCGAACCGGTTCGCCGGGTTTCAATCAATTCCTGGCGGCGCGTGGGATCAGGATGTTGGGCTATTTTTATCCCGTGATTCCGCTCGTTGAGCAGCAACGGCTCATGCCGGAACTGAAGCAGTCCGATCTCCCTATTTTACGCAACGCAAGCGGGACAATCGTCCCAGACCCCGATGACAATTACATCGATTTCACCAACCCCAACGCACTGGAGCTCTGCCGGCGCGCGTTGCGGGAGGCCCTGGACCTTGGCCAGGCCGGAGGCATGGTGGATTTTGGCGATATAACTCCGGACGACGCGGTCTTTTACAACGGCCGGCGCGGCGCCGAGATGCACAACTTCTATTACTACGACTATCATCGGACAATCAGTGAAGTTTACCAGGAGAAGCGCGGGAATGATTTCATCTTGTATGCCCGAGGGGCCGCACCGGGCACGCAAAGATGGGAGGGCCAATTTGCCGGCGATCACCCGGCTAACTTTGATGGACTTCAGCATGTTTTGACCGGAGCGCTGAACTTATGCGCCTGCGGTTATTCTCTCTGGGGCAGCGACATCGGCGGATATTTCGGTTATCCGCAGCCTGCGGTGTATATGCGCTGGTTCCAATTCGGTCTTTTCAGCCCTTTGATGCGCCCTCATGGCACCGCGCCGCGCGAGCCGTGGTTTTTCAACGAAGCAGCGGTGACGAACTATAAATTCCTTGCCTGGACGCGGGAAAACATTTTGAATTACACCTACAATGCCGCAGTAATTGCGCATGAAACGGGTATTTCCATGATGCGTTCCATGCCGGTGTCGTTTCCGCAAGAGCCGGCCCTGGCCGCCGTCGGGGATCAATACATGTTCGGGCCGGATTTGCTGGTTGCGCCGGTGGTCAACGAAGACACGTTCAGGACGATTTCGTTTCCATCCGGCGTTTGGACGAGCTTATGGGATGGCAAAGCGGTCTCCGGACCGGTGAAGCTCAAGGTGAGCGCGCCTCTGGATACGATTCCCGTCTATCTGAAGCCGGGGGCCGTCATGCCGGTCGAGCTAAGTGAAGAGTTGCAATTCGGTCAAAGCATGACCGACGGCCGTGTCGGCGCGCTGATTGTAACTCCTCCCAACGGGGATAAGACTGTGAAATTGGTCGTTACACCGGGAGAAACTGCAAAAGTAACTTCGCAATCCAAGCCGGTGGTTTTGGTTGGACGCTCGAGAACCTTCCTGAAACGGGCTATCTGCTGATCTATGGCACAACTAATGCCTCCGCGGTACGAGTGAATGGCGAGGACTTGCCGAAGGTGACGGTGACCGGCTTTGGCTCGATGCCGGTTGGCTGGGAAGCCGACCTTACCTGTAACCGGCTGGTTATTCACCTGCAGACACGCCAAGTCGAACAAAGCGCGCTAACCACGACCATTGAAGTGGACATCAACCCAGGCGAGAAATAGTGCGGCCTGGGCGAAGAACAAAACTGAGTTGCGGCAGTCTCGTCGAGCTGTCTCCTGACGGCATCGTACTTCTTCGAACATTCTGGCTAAGCATCTCGGGAGATGTAGGCGAGAATGAGTGGAGGACGGCGAGAGAAAAATCAAGTTGATAAACTGACCTGATTACGAGACACAATCGAAGTCAAAAGATCGGTCGGTGGTTCGCCTCTTCGGCGGTCTCGGCTCGCTCCTGAACCACCTGTCCCGCCTTGATCAGCCAGTCCTCCTTGCCACGAAGTTTCATTGCGAACAGCACAAGAAGACCCACAGCGAGCCAGACCACAACAACCCAAGGGGCATAGGCTATCGGTGGCGCCGGCCAGGGAGTGAGTGAGCTGTAGGCGACAAAAAAGAGGGCGAGCGTGCCGAGCAAAGGGAAGATCGCGTGCAGAACCGGATTGAATCCACCCCGCTGCTCGCGGAAATATTAAAGGAATACACCAAGATTAGCGGCACTGAAGGTAAGGATCAGGGCGAAAGTTAGCATCGTTCCCATGAGTTCGAATTCCTTCCCCGGACCGATCCACAAACCAAGCCCCCACCCTACGGCAAACGTGAGCAGGATTTGGAGTTTGACTCCATTCACAGGCGTCTTGTGCCTGGGGTGTACCTTGACGAAGGCGCGAGGTAGCGAGCCGGATCGGGCCATGCCGAACCAGACGCGAGTTGCAGCGCTGTTGCCGGCAATCGCCTGACGGGTTGCAAACAGGCGCCACGTTGCCGTTCAGGAATACGCAGAGTCTAAAATGATCAATGGGTTCACCTGTCCTTGTTGAGCGCTGCGGTGGTGTGTCTTGCGCGGCGTCGCATCCTATGCGTATAAAGCGCGCAGGCAGAGAGAATGGGCGCCCCGCAAAGGAGCAAGAGGAGTGATCTCCCGACAAGCCGATAGTAGTGTACTGCGGTTCTTGCAGATTTTGATGGCTGCTTGCAAGCGGCCTTGCTTGAAAGCCGTGCTGAGTGCATCAGTTTTGATGCTCGCGTTGGCGGCGAGCCCGGGCGTGTACGCCCAGGATGCAGCAAGCGCGGGAAATGCCAAGCCTGGCACAGGCGCCGGACCCCAGCCGGCGGCGATGGCGCAATCCCAGGGAGGAATGGCCAATGCCGGCCCTCAAACGGCCGTTTTCGACAGCCTGCACCGTCCCATCACTGCCGGAGGGTTCGTCAAGAGCGGCCCAATCGTCTTCCAGAATGTGGCTGCAGCAGCCGGACTGACGCAATGGCATCACCTGGCGGGCACCCCGGAAAAGCGCCTGATCCTTGAGGCCAAGGGGCCCGGAGTGTGTCTGCTCGACTACGACAACGATGGCTGGCTCGATATCTATCTGGTCAACGGCTCGACCTACGATGCTCTGGCGGGCAAAGCCACTCCACCGCATGCGGCTCTCTTTCACAACAATCATGACGGGACCTTTACCGACGTGACTGAAAAGGCGGGCGTAGCCAACGACCGGTGGGGGTACGGGTGCGCGGTTGGAGATTACAACAATGACGGCTGGCCCGATCTATATGTCACCAACTTTGGGAAAAACTGCCTCTACCGCAACAACCACGACGGAACCTTCACCGACGTGGCTGAGCAGGCGGGAGTGACGATCGGGACCTGGTCTACAGGCGCAACCTTTGGCGATTACGACGGTGACGGGCGGCTGGACCTGTTCGTGGCGGGCTACGCGCAGATCGATCTGAACAATCCCCCGATCTCTGGCGCCAAGGCGGTCAACTTCACCCTTTGCCAATTTCGCGCCGTGCAGGTGCTGTGCGGCCCGCGTGGTTTGAAGGGCGAGCACGACCATCTGTTTCACAACAACGGCGATGGGACCTTTACCGACGTGAGCAAGAAGCTGGGCGTCGACGATCCCAATGGCTATTACGGCCTGGGCGCTTTGTTTGCCGACGTGAATAATGACGGCAAGCCGGACCTGCTAGTGGCCAACGACTCCACGCCGAACTATCTGTACATCAACAAGGGAGACGGCACGTTCGAGGACCGGAGTTACGAAAGCGGGTACGCGCTGAACAATGATGGCCGCGAGATTTCCAATATGGGCATCGCCGCCGGCGACTACGAAAACAACGGGCATCTCTCGATCGTCAACACGGATTTCGCCGACGACTACAATGTCCTCTTTCAGAATGACGGGACAGGGCTTTTCACGGACGTCAGTTACCAGGCTGGAATCGCCGAATCTTCCATTCCGTTTGTGAGCTTCGCGGACGGATTTCTGGATTACGACAACGATGGTTGGAAGGACCTGTTCATCGTGAACGGCCACGTGTATCCCCAGGTGGACAAGCACCCGGAATGGGGCAGCAGCTATGCCCAGCGGCCGCTGCTCTATCACAACCTGGGGAACGGCAAATTCGCGCTGGTGCCCGCAGTCGAGGGAACCGGGCTGGCCGCGGTCAGCGTCGGCCGCGGCGCCGCGTTCGGCGACATCTTCAACGACGGCAAAATCGACGTGGTGATCAACAGCATGGACGGTGTCCCCATTTTGCTGCGCAACGTGAATCCGGACCATCATCAATGGGTCGAGCTGAAACTCGTTGGCGGTCCAGGGAGCCCGCGCGATGCCGTCGGCGCCACCGTCTATCTCACCGCGAATGGAATGCGTCAGCGGGGAGACGTTCTAAGCGGCGGCAGCTATCTCTCCTCGAACGATTTCCGCGTCCACTTCGGCCTGGGTGACGCCACCGCTGCCGGAACCGCCGAGATTCACTGGCCGTCGGGCAAGAAAGAAACTTTAAAGCTTCCGGCGGTAGATCGCATCTACACCATCGCTGAAGGCCAGGGCATCACCGGCGCGCTGTGCGGTGGCAAGCCTTGCGTGGATGCAACCGCGCCTTGAGCGTGCGGGCGAATTCAGATGGAATTCGCGAAGGCGTCAGCGGTCGGTGCAGGAGTAGCAGGGATCGATCGAGGCCTGAATGAGCGGCGTATCCGCAAGCCGCGCGCCGCGCACCATCCAGCGTACCGCCGGCATGTTGGCATAGGTGGGCGTGCGCGCGTGGACGCGCGCCGGATTCCGTGAGCCTTCCTTCCACGTGACGCTGTACATGACCTCGCCGCGCGGGGCTTCAACGCGGCTGGTGGCCGTTCCGGTGGCGAAGACCAGCTTTTCGGGGGCGGATGAGATCTCGCCGGGGGCCATCCTGGCCAGCGCCTGGCGGAGAATGTGGCAGCTCTCGATGATTTCGAGAGCGCGAACGAAGAGGCGGGCGCGCACGTCGCCGGCCTGCTCGACCGGGACTTCAAACTTCATCTCCGCGTAGGCCGCGTAGGGCGCGTCGCGGCGCAGGTCCTGGGGCACGCCCGAGGCGCGCGCTGTGGGGCCGACCACGGCGCAGGAGATTGCCTTTTCGTGCGTAAGCACGCCGATGCCGGCGCAGCGCGAGCGCGCCGTCGAACTGGTGGTGAAGATAGGAATGATGGTGCGCATCATCTCGCGCTCCAGTTCATCGATCATGGGTACCAGCGCCATGGGGTCTTCAATGTCGCGATTGACGCCGCCCACGTGGTTCATGGAGTAGTTGACGCGGTTGCCGGAGATCGCCTGCAGCACGTCCATCACCTTTTCGCGCAGCGCAAAGCAGGTCATGAACATGGTTTTGAATCCCATGAGCTTGGCGGCGATGCCGGCCCAGAGCACATGCGAGTGCAGGCGTTCCAGCTCTGCCATGACGACGCGAATGTATTGGGCGCGTGGCGGCGCCTCAAGGCCGGCCAACTTCTCCATGGCCTGGCACAGAGTGAGGGTGTGGATGAACGAGCAAATACCGCACACGCGCTCCATGAGCGCGATCACCTGGAAGTAGTTGCGCGTTTCGGCCAGATGCTCGATGCCGCGGAAGTTGAAGCCGATATTGAGCTCGGCATCCACCACCGTCTCGCCCTCGCAGATCATGTCGAGCTTGTAGGGTTCTTCCAGGCCGGGATGGTAGGGCCCCATGGGAATCTTGTAGCTCATTGCGCGACCTCCTTGGGCCCCTGCAAGCCGGAAGCCGGTTCGTCCGGCGCGGGAGCTACGCGCAGATTCACGCCCGGCTTGTCGCCCTGGCGCAGTAGCAACGGCTCATACGCGCGGCCGGTGAAATCGATGGAATACTCCTCGTGAACCTCGCGCTCGATCCAGTCCGCCGCCTCGCAGAGGTCGAATATGCTCTCAATGGAATTGCTGGCAACCACAAATGGGAATCCGAGCAGACGCCCTGCGTGATCCCAGTGATATTCGAGGCGGAATCCGGCGTTGGCCGGCAACTCGTAGGCGGTGATGGTGACGAAGCGCGCTCCGAAAGCGTTCATCGCCTGAGCAAGCTCACGAACGCTTACCGCGCCGGGATTGAGCCAGTGCGTGCCGCGGCTTTCGACCCACGATTCGGCCACTCCCAACTTTTCGCGAAGGTTTTCGAGAGCGATCATTGTGCGCCTCCCGTTGCGGTACTTGGCACAGCCGCGCAGGCGGGCGGTGCAGCAGCGGGCTCGGCGGCCGGTTTGGGCGAGGGCGGCCTGCGCGCCACGGTGTACGACTTCTTCAACTCGCCCTGTACCAGGTAAATGGGTGGCGTGTCCTGCTGTTGAGCCAGCGCGTGCTCGGCGCGGCCTTCCTTGAGCGCGTGCTCCGTGCAGCCCTCTACACATCGCCCGCAGAACGTGCATTGGCCGGGGTTGTAGCTCCAGGTGAACTCGCCTTTACCGGCTTTAAATTCGATGGCGCGCGAGGTGCAGCGGAGGCGGCAGATGGCGCAGCCGGTGCAGAGCGAGGGATCGAATAGCACCAGCCCGCGGAAATGTGGAGTGACCTTGGGCCGCGCGGGAAAGAGCAGGGTCTGGTAGCCGCGCCGCAGATTCTTCCACATCATGGTGAGAATGTTCATGACCGGAACCTCATTCGGGGTCTGCTCACGTTGCTTGAGTGGATGGCGTTGCGAGCAAAAATCGTGTCATACGAGGCGGAGCCCGAAGTCTGTGGCGGCCCCACTGTCGAGGGCGAGAACGTGGTATGGCGCGATTTTTGCCGCAACCCGCAGGGACGGGGCCAGTTTTCCCAATTTCGTTGTCGTTCGTCGCTCCAGTAATTCACTACAGTTCGCTCCTCACTCCTAGAACTTTGGAAAACCGGCTCCCGGCGCCGCCACCCAAGCAGCGTGAGCAGACCCCAGAAGCGCGGACGAAATGGCGAGAACCGCGAAGATGAGCGTGCACTGCCAGTAGAAGCGCACGCTGGAATCGATGGCGAGGCGCGCCGTAGCCGCGGCCAGCACCGAGAGCAGCAGAACCACGGCGACCGAGAACACAACGAAGATGCAGCCGGCAAGCAGGGAAGTTCCCCAGGCGAGCGCGATGTGCGGCGCAATCAGCGTGGCCACAAGACCGGTGCAAGCAACCCACTCGAGGCCATGCGAAAGCTCCCACATGGCCAGCTCCGGGCCGGCGTACTCGGTCAGTGGTCCGGCGTAGATCTCCTGCTCCGCGTTAGGCAGCGAAAAGGGATTGATGTGGAGCTTGGCGGGCAGGCAGACCAGAATCGCCAGTACGCCCAGCCAGTGCAGCGGGGAACTGGGCAGCGCCGCCAGCGCTTCGAGTCTGAATGTATGTTGCGAAGCGGCTATGGAAACGATGGCCAGCAGAAAGACGATGTTGTAGGAGACGCTCAAAGCTGCCTCGCGCGCCGAGCCGATTTCTCCGAAGATCGATCGCGATGAGAAGCCGGCAGCGATGATGCACACGGAAGGCAGCTCCAGTAGCGCCAGCAGCAGGATCAGATCGCCCTCGAATCCGCCAAACGACGGCAGCACGGGCAGCAGCCCCACGGCTCCGGCCGCGGCCGAGACTGCGATGAGCGGCCACGCGCGCATCAGCTGACCGGCGATGCCGCTGCGCGGCGGAGTGCTTTTGCCGAGCAGCTTCACGAAATCATAAAACGGCTGCATGAACGGCGGGCCTACGCGCTCCTGCATCAGGGCGACTGATTTGCGCTCCAGCCACAGGAAGAACCACGCGGCGGGCACAGCAAAGAGCAGGCCAGGGAAAATGAGCAAACGCGCCAGGGCGGTGAGCAGGTTCATGGCTTCGCCTCCTTAGTAGCGGCGGCGATCGCGACGCTTGGCTGCGGCGGATTGTTTCCTCGTGCGGCCAAAATCTCCGCCGCCTTGGCGACGCCTTGAATGATCGCGTCGGGCCGCGGCGGGCAGCCGGGCACGAAGACGTCCACCGGCAGATGCTTGTCCAGCGGCCCATCGAGCGTGCGGCTGTCGATAAACACATTTGTTGTGGCCGGGCAGGAGCCGATAGCGACGACGGCCTTGGGCCCGAGCACCTGGTCGTAGACGGTCTTGACGGCGCGGACGGCCTTTCGGGTGACCGGCCCGGTCACGCAGAGAATGTCGGCGTGGCGGGGACTACCTTCCAGGCGAACACCCAACTGCTCGGCGTCGTAACGCGGCGAAAGCGCGGCCACAATTTCAATGTCGCAGCCGTTGCAACTGCCCGAGTTCATGTGGAAGAGCCAGGGGCTTCGGCGGCGAGCGGTGCACAGGAGTCGTCTCCAGAGATTCATAGCCGCACCCCCATCAACATTTGCCACGCGTTGGGCCAGATTCCTGCGGCAAGAAGGACCGCCACCAGTACGACGATCACGGCTTTAATCAGGAACGGCTCGCGCCCCGCAGCTTGCGGTGGCGGATCAGGTGGAGGCCCCCACCAGTTGCGCGTGAGCGCCAGCGTATACGCGATCAACGCGAGGATCGACGAAACAATGAAGATGGTGAGCGGGCAAAAGCCAACTTCGTATGCGGCGGAGTAGAGGCGCCAGCGGCCGATAAAGCCGAGGGTCGGTGGAATGCCCAGCATGGCCAACATGCCGAAGAGGAATCCGAAGGCGCTGACCGGGTATCGCGCGGCAAGAGCTACGGGCTCGGCTGCGAGCGCACCGTCCGCCTCGGGCGCGGCAAGACAAATGAACAAGAGCGCTTTGGCCAGGGCGTGTGTGGAAGCGGCGATGATGGCGCCGTTCTGCCCGAGCGCATTCGCCGAGGCCGCGCCCAACAGCAGAAAACCCACGTCTTCGACCGTTGACAGCACCAGCAGCCGCTTGAGACTGCGTTGCGTAATCATCAACAGAGCAGCCAGCAGCGAGGTGAGGGTCGCAGCATAGAAGAAGAGCGGTTGCGGCGTGAACAGCAAAGGATTCGTCTGCGCGCCCATCAGAAACTCGCCGAAGGCCGACATATCGACCACGGCGATGATGACGCCCAGCACCAGCGCGGGCACTTCGTCGGCAAGCGCCAGGAGCCAGAAGAAGAGTGGCACCGCGGCGAGCTTGACGGCGACACCCGCGAGTAGAAACGCGCGGGCAGGTTCGAGCGCTCCGCGATCGGCGAGCAGGTCGCTTGCGATCATCGACCCGGCCGAGAGCAGCACCACGGCGAGGTAAGCGAATTTGGCTGCCCGCGAGCGCGCCGTCTGCCAAACCAGCACCACCGTGAGCAAAGCCGCGAGCTCAAGCAGGCCCAGGCGGACCCGCGCCAGCGGAAGGTCCAGCCCACTGACGGTGATGGCGCCGATCAAGAAGAGGAGCGGCGCAAACAACTGCGGAATGTGCCTTCGAGACGCTGGGCCAGCGAGGGCGGCAAGGAAAAGCGCCAATGCCGCAAGGCCGACGGCCCACAGGAGCATCAACGGAATCTGTGCGAGCGGCATCGCGGTCGGGATGTGCGCGGGAACTACTCCGGGCACGACCCAATAGACCAACGCGAAGATTGCTGCGGCCAAAACCACCAATAGGAGTGTCGCGCGGCGCTCCATCCACGCAAACGCAACGCCAAGCCCGCGCGAGACGGCCTGCAGCCCGGCCCACACGCTCAAATACACACGGTTGACGTTCGACCAGCGGAAGAACGAGTGCCAGTGTGCCTCGAAAATCTCAGAGAAATCGCCCGCCGTCAACCGGCCCTGCTCGGAGAGCGGCTCGCCCCCGGTGAACACGCCCCCGCCCGCACCTGCACCTGCCAACAAAGCGCCAGATGCAACCGGCCTCGCGGCGTAGGCAACGAGATAAATCGCTCCGCCCAGCACGACCGAAACGACGGCCAGCACCAGGCCACCTACGCTGGAGAAGCTGCCCGCATCGGCCGACAACCCAAGCCACGTGACATGCACACCTGCGCCTAGACCGAGCGCGGCGAGGATCGGATTGAGGAAATAATTGACCGCCAACTGCGGCGCCACGCCGAGTACCACGCTGCCCGCGGCCAGCAGCCCCATTCCCCACACCATCGAAGGCGGCGCTTCGTGCGCGTCATTGGTTTGCTCGGTCGGCGGGCCCAGGAACACGGCGCTGGTCGCCTTGACTCCCATGAAAACCGTGCCCAGGCTCGCGGCCCACGCCACCATGGCTGGTACGGCCCATCCGGCCTGCAGCGCCGCGGCATAGAGCATCCACTTGCTGGCGAAGCCGCTCATCAGCGGAATGCCCATCATGCTGCCCACGCCAATGAGCCAGGACAACGTGGTGTGCGGCATCTTCGCAGCCAGACCGCCCAGCTGGTTCATGTCGCGCGTGCCAGCGGCGTGCTGTACCGAGCCGGCCGTCAGGAACAATCCGCCCTTGAAGAAGGCGTGATTGAGGCAGTGCAGCAGCGCGGCGGTGATCGCCAGCGGCGTGCCGATGCCCAGGCCCATCATCATGTAGCCGATCTGGCTTACGGTCGAAAAGGCCAGCATGCGCTTCAAATCGGTTTGCACCATGGCGTACATCACGCCCACGGCCATGGTTACGGTGCCCACCCACATCAGGCTCTCGCCCCACGCGGCGGGCCACGCGCCAAAGCTGTGCATGCGCGCGGCCAGATAGACGCCGGAAGTTACATAGCACGCCGCGTGCAGCAGCGCGCTCACCGGGGTGGGCGCGGCCATGGCCTCGGGAATCCACGTGTGCAGCGGGACCTGCACGCTCTTGGCCACAAGCGCCACCAGCATCAGGGCGAAGATGCCGCCGGTAAAGCTGCGCGCCACGGCGGGATCGGTCCACAATGCGCTGCCGGCGCGGTGATAGAGGACGAGAATCGCGGCCAGCAATCCGTAGCCCGCGATGTGCGTCATCAGCAGCACCTTGCGCGCGCCGTTCACCGCTTCGCGGTTGGTGTACCAGAAGCCCACAAGAGAGAACGAGCACAGGCCCACCAGCTCCCAGCAGAAATAAAAGATAAACAGGTTGGCGCTGTACACCAGCGCGATGAATCCGCCGATGAAGATCAGCATGGTTGCGTAGAAGCGCGTGGCGGCTTTGTCGTGCGCCATGTAGCCGATCGAATAGAGCAGCACGAGTCCGCCGATGCACGCTCCCATGAAGGCGAACAGCACGCTGAGCGCGTCTACGTGAAGAACCAGCGCGAGCGGCCCATCCCACGGCAGCGGATGCAGATCGATGCCCTGTCCGCCGCGAACCGAAGGTGCGATGCCGGCGACCGCGAAGAGGGCGGGTAAGCAGGTGAGAAAGGCGAGGATTCCCTTGGTCCGGGCGGAGCAGAGCCGCGCTACCAAAATTTGCAGCGCCGCGCCCAGCAAAAGCGAGCATGGAGCCATCAGAATCAGGGTTGACGCATCCATGCCTTGATGTTGAGCGCGCGGCCCTTAGGCGTGATGTGACAGCGCACACAGGGAGAAGAAGTCGGCTTCCAATTATGGCCCTACGTTCCGTATCATGGTACGCAATCGTCCCTCACGATATTTCCCGGCCGAATGTGAAACGCATCGGCGCGACGATCGAGTTCTAACGTCATCGATCCCCGCCAATGCATAACTCTCAAAGCTAGCGGCCACAACGCGAGTTTGCCGAGGGTTTTCCTTTGCCTGCGCAGGACCTGTACGGGAACTGTCCTACAATGCAGCAGAGGGTTGATGGCCATGAATTCCTCTTGGAAAGTGCGCAACTACGCACTGTTGGTTCTGCTGCTTTTGGGCAAGCTATTTTTCGTTGCAGCGCCCGCGACGGCGCAAAGCAGCAGCGAGATGGAACGGGCCGCCGCGCTGCTGCCGGCTCAGTCCCGTGCGGTTGTGGAGAGGCTGACGAGCCTGGCGCAACTGCCTCCCGGCACGTGGAAGATGCACGTAGGCGACGTGACGCACGGCGAGCGAGTGTACCTGGACGAGAGCGGATGGCAGGTCATGGCGCCGGGAACCGATGCGCCCACCAGCGCCGTCTGGTTTCGCCAGACGATTCAAGTCCCGGAGACGCTCTTGGGCTACGACCTCACCGGCGCGCGCATCTGGTTCCAGTTCCACGCCGACGCCAACGGCCCCATGGCGGAGGTTCTCTACTTCAATGGCCGCCGCGTGGACATGGGCGAGTCCGACCTGGAGCCGATCGTGCTGTTCGACAACGCACGGCCCGGGGACAAGGCCGTGATCGCGACCCAGTTTTTCGAGACCGTGAACGCCAAGCACTTCCGCGGCGCGACCCTGCGCGTCGACTTTCCTGAGAACCGCCCTAATCCCGAGGACCTGGCGCAAGAGTTTCTTTCGGCGGCGCTCCTGCTGCCATCGCTCGCCCCCGGCGATGCCGGCAAGATGGACACTTTGAACAGCGCCATCCGCGCCGTGGATGTGAGTGCGCTCGACGCGGCCGAGACTGCGAGCGGCGATGCGCGGACGCAGGACGAGGCGGAGTTCGACGCAAGCCTTAAGGCTGCGCAGGGCCAGTTGGAAGCGCTCCGCCCGCTGCTCCAGGCGGCGACCTTTCACCTCACCGGCAATTCGCACATCGACGCGGCGTGGCTGTGGCCGTGGACCGAGGCCGTCAACGTCGTCCGGCGCACCTTCGGCACGTCGCTGCAACTGATGAACGAATATCCCGCCTACACCTACACCCAGTCCGCGGCCGCTTACAACGAGTGGATGGCCGACAAATACCCTGACCTGAACGCCCAGATCAAAAAGCGCATCCAGGAGGGCCGGTGGGAGATCGTGGGCGGCATGTGGGTCGAGCCCGACCTGAACATGCCCGACGGCGAGTCGCTGGTGCGCCAGTTGCTGGTGGGCAAGCGCTGGTACAAGCAGGCCTATGGCGTGGACGTGCGCATTGGCTGGAACCCCGATTCCTTTGGCTACACCTGGCAATTGCCGCAGATCTACAAGAAGAGCGGTATCGACTACTTTGTGACGCAGAAGATAGCATGGAACGACACCAATCAGCTTCCCTTCAAGCTGTTCTGGTGGCAGTCGCCCGATGGATCGAAAGTTTTAACGTATTTTCCGCACGATTATGCCAATGACACCCTGGGACCGGTTCGACTGTCAGAGGATCTTGCCGTCGCGCGGGAGCGTGCTCCCGGCATGACGGAGATGATGGACCTCTACGGCGTGGGCGATCATGGCGGCGGGCCTACACGGGTCATGCTGGACCAGGGTTTCCATTGGGCCGACCCCGGCGCAACCGCGATTGCCGCGGATGGCGGCGCGCTGGTGATGCCGAAATACCAGTTCGGCACCGCGCAAAGCTACTTCTCGGCGGTTGAAAAGCAGATTGCGCCGGAGAGCCCTGTATGGAATTACCAATCGATTGCGAAGGGATATGAGGTGCCGGCAGCGGTTCCGGGAAAAGTGGCGATTCCGACGTGGGATACCGAGATGTATCTCGAATTTCACCGCGGCGTCTACACCACGCAGGCCAATCACAAAAAGAACATGCGCGACAGCGAAGAGGAGGTTCTCAACGCGGAAAAGTGGGCGTCGCTGGCGTGGCTTGACGGCCAGAGCTATCCCGGCGCGGAACTCACTGAGGACTGGAAGAAGGTGCTCTTCAACCAGTTCCACGATCTGGCCGCGGGCTCCGGCATCGCGGTGGTCTACAAGGACGCACAGCAGGACTATGACTGGGTGCGCATGTCAACGAATGAGATTTCGGCGGGGGCGCTGGAAACCGTCGCGGAGCAAGCTGACACGCGCACGAAGGAAGAGAATACGATTCCAATTCTCGTGTTTAACCCACTTGGCTGGAAACAATCCGGCATGGTCAATGTCCGAGCGCAGGTAAGCGATCCGAAGATTGAATTGCATCTTTCAAACGCATGTCATACAAGCCAGATGGACGAAATCGTCCCGACCAAGCTCTCTGTGGACCAGAACACAGGCGTTGTCAACGTGAGCTTCAAGGCAACGGATGTGCCCGCTATGGGCTACAAGGTATATCGACTCACTCCACCATGGCATCCCAAGCCGGGCCAGCCAGCACCTGCATGCGAGCTCGGCGTTTATGTCCCCGCGCAAAATCCAGCCAGCGACGTGTTTCTGCTTCAGAACGACTCCGATTCTGGCCTTTCAGTGAAGGTGAACAAAACGACCGGCTGCATGACAACGATTCGCGACAACAAGACGGGTTTCGATTTGCTTGCGCTTGATTCATGTGGCAATCAACTCCAATTCTTCAAAGATCTGCCCAAGCAATATGATGCGTGGAACATAGATCCCGGGACTCTCGACGTGCCTCCGACGACGATCGACAAAGCCGACTCCGTGGAATTGACAGGCATCAATACCGTCAGCGTGACACGCCATTGGCAGAACTCCAGGTTCGTCCAGACCATTCGGCTCGACGACGACCAAATCGACATCGACAACGACATCGACTGGCACGAAAAGCACGTACTGCTCAAGGCCGCCTTCCCTCTGGCCGTCACCAGCGACTTTGCGACGTACGAGATTCCTTATGGCACGATCGAGCGGCCGACCACGCGCAACAACAGTTGGGAAAAAGCCCAGTTTGAGGTTCCGGCGATGCGCTGGGCCGACCTTTCTGGCGCGGGCTCCGACGGCAAGGTGCACGGCCTGAGCGTGCTCAACCAGGACAAGTACGGATACGACGCTGTGTGCAACGTGCTGCGGCTCACGCTACTGCGCTCGCCCACCTGGCCCGATCCCGACGCCGACCAGGGCCACCATCACTTTCACTACGCGCTCTATCCCCACGCAGGCACGTGGAAGGACGCGCTCACCATACGCCACGGATGGGAGTATGACTACCCGTTACAGGCGGTGGTCACAACCGCCCACCCCGGTTCACTGCCGCCCGAGCACTCGTTCGCGTCGGTCGAGCCGGACAATGTGGTTCTGACCGCCGTGAAAAAGGCCGAGGATGCGAATGGCCTCATCTTCCGCGTTTACGAATGGGCCGGCAAGGAGGCGACGGCGGAGTTTCACGTGCCGCCGGGCGCAACCTCAGCCACGGTGACGAATTTAATGGAGCAGCCAGAAGGCAGTCCGCTCGCGGTCGCATCGGAAAACGGAGGCGATTTGGTCAAGGTTCCCATTCATCCTTACGAGATACTGACCATTCGCGTGGATTATGCGAAGGCAGGGAACAGCCAGTAGGGAACAGGGAGTAGCTCTCAGCTTTCAGCCCTCAACCAAGTTGTCGAAGTCAGGAGCAATGAGCGCAGGACCGGAAGGTTGATCATAAAGAGGCTCGGGGTTAAGCGTTGGAGGCTGAAGGCTGGGAGCTGAAAGCTGACGGCTGGTATTCTGGGTGCAGCAAGGAGCTTCCCAACCATGCACATCTCTTCCCCTTTTTTTGTCGTCTCCGTCATCATCGCCGTGTTTGTGGTGTCGATCTTCTTCGCCACCAGCAGCAAGGAAGACAAGCCCTCATCGCACTGAGTTCAGGCTTCGCCGTTTGCCTGCCATCCATCTAGGCTCGCAGGCCCTCCCTCTAATTTCCGGAACCTTTCCCCCGCCGGCGGCGTATAACCTCCCAGAGGGGATTGTCATGACGCGGAACTCGAACCGGAACACGATGAGCAGCGCGGTCGGCTTGTTCGCTTGCCTGGCCTTGGCGGCCGGAGTAGCCGGATGCAGGGTCCACGTGGAAAAGGGCGCCAACGGCGAGGACAAGAACGTCCAGGTGGACACCCCGTTCGGCGGAATTCATGTGAATACCGATCAGACCACAGCCGCGGACCTGGGCCTGCCGGTCTATCCCGGCGCGCAGATCGCGCAGGACAAGGAGAACGACAAGTCCGCGGATGTGCATTTGGGCTTCGGCGAGTGGGAGTTGCGCGTGAAGGTGGTTAACTATGCCACGCCGGACAGCGAGGACAAAGTCGCCGCCTTTTACAAGAAGGCTCTGACGCGCTACGGCGACGTGATTGCATGCCAGAATAAAGCTTCCGTGGGCACGCCGACTACGACCTCCGAAGGCCTGACCTGCGCCGACTCGAGCGGCGCCCATATGAAGGTCGACACTAACGGCCAAGGCCACGGGTACTCCACGGGCCAGGGCGGCTTCGAATTGAAGGCCGGGTCAAAACGCCACCAGCACATCGTGACATTCGAAAGCTCCGCGCCGGGCCAAACCCGCTTTTCGCTTGTCGCGCTCGATCTGCCGGCCGCTGTGAGCGGCGACTCAGGCAAGAGTGACTAGGGCCAGGGCTGAGGCTCCCCCCACTTTGCGCGCAGAGGTTCTATTTCTCAGCCCAACCGCATTGAAGAAGACAGCCAATCCAGCTTGAATTTCCGCCCCGATGGTGCAGAGGTTGGGGGTGACTCCCATCACTGCGGCCCTCGCTGCTATAGCGCAGGATTAAGCCGGTTTAGAACGAGTCAACGGCCTGCTTTGGGGCTAGCGCTACGCCGTTTGGACCCTGTGCCTGCGTGGAGGGAGAGAAGCGGATGACCGACGCCACAAATCCGGATCGGAAGCGGGATCGGGGCCTGCTGCGCATCGATGACGAGGAGTGCAAGGGCTGCGGGCTGTGCATTGAGGCCTGCCCCCCAAGGTCATCTCGATGAGCGAGTGGCTGAATCGCTATGGCTACCACACGGCAGTGTATGCGGGCGCGGGCTGCACGGGTTGCGGCATCTGCTTCATGGTATGCCCGGAGCCGGGAGCGATCACGGTGTATCGCCTGGTCAGCACGCGCGCGGCGGAGGGGCGCGAGCCAAAAGCCGCAGTGGAGGGAGCGATCGAATGCGCAAGCAACTGATGAAGGGCAACGAGGCCATCGTAAAGAGCGCCATTCTCGCCGGATGCCGCGCCTTCTATGGCTACCCCATTACGCCCGCCAGCGAGATTGCCGATGCCGCGGCGGAGTGTATGCCCAAAACAGGCGGCGTGTTTGTGCAGGCGGAGAGCGAAGTGGCGGCCATCAATATGCTGTATGGCGCGGCGTCGGCCGGCGTGCGCGCCATGACCGCATCGAGCGGTCCCGGCATCAGCCTGATGCAGGAGGGCATCAGCTACATGGCCGGCGCGGAACTGCCCTGTGTGATCGCCGACATTACGCGCGGCGGCCCGGGCCTGGGCAACATTGCCGCAGAGCAGAGCGATTATCACCAGGTGGTGAAGGGAGGCGGCCACGGCAGCTACCGCACCATCGTGCTGGCGCCCTACTCCGTGCAGGAGATGGCGGATTTCACTGCGCTGGCATTCGACCTGGCCGACCGCTATCGCAACCCGGTGGTCCTGCTCGCCGATGGCTTCATCGGGCAGATGATGGAGCCGGTCGAATTACCGCAAGCCGCAACGGCTACGCTCCTGCCGGAATGGGCCGTCGTAGGCACCGCCGCGTCGCGCCCGAATCTCATCACGTCGCTGCATCTGGACATCGACGAACTCGAGAAGCACGTTCGCGGCCTCGAGGCCAAGTACAAGGCCGCAGAGCTGCGCGAGGCGCGCGCCGAGGAGTGCTCAACCGCCGACGCGGAGATCGTGCTGGTCGGTTACGGCATCGTGGGGCGCATCCTGAAGGCCGTGACCGCCGAGGCCCGTGCCGCCGGCCTCAAGGTGGGTGTGCTGCGGCCTATCACGCTCTATCCATTCCCGGTGGTGCAATTCCAGAGGCTGGCCTTCAGCGCCCGTGTCTTCGTAGTAGTGGAAATGAGCCTGGGGCAGATGATCGAGGACGTGAAGCTGGCGCTCAACGGCTCGCGGCCGGTGGAGTTTCTGGGCCGCGCGGGCGGCAATGTGCCGTCGCATGAGGAAGTGCTGGCGTTTGTCCATGAGCTGGCCCGCCGTTACGGGCCGGCGCGGGCAACTCAGGAAGAGGAGCGGATGGCCCATGTCTATTGAACAGGTGGCAGATTACTCCGTCGCGCAGGGCAGGGCCAAAGCCTTTTACGAGCGCTTCGACCGCAAGGAAGACTTGCAGCACCAGACACACTTCTGCCCCGGCTGCGGCCACGGCACCATCCATAAAATGCTGGCCAAAGCGATCGACGATCTGGGCGTGCAGGACCGGGTCATCCTGGTGGGCCCGGTCGGCTGCGGAGCCTTCACCTATTACTACTTCGACGTGGGGAACGTGCAATCCGCCCACGGGCGCGCGCCGGCCGTGGCTACGGCGATAAAGCGCAGCCGTCCCGCGAGCATTGTGATCGGTTACCAGGGGGACGGCGATCTTTCCGCCATTGGATCGGCGGAAATTCTGCACGCCGCCAATCGCGGTGAAAACATCACCGTGATCTTCGTCAACAACGCCGTCTACAGCATGACCGGAGGCCAGGCCGCTCCGACGACCCTGTTGGGCCAGAAAAGCACTACTACTCCCAACGGGCGCAATGCGGCCACCGAGGGCTACCCGCTGCATGTGAGCGAACTGCTGAGCACACTCGAGGCGCCTGCCTACATTGAACGCGTGGGCCTGGGCGACAACAAGCAGATCGCGCAGGCGGCGCGGGCCATCAAGCGTGGCGTGGAAAATCAGGCGTGCGGGCTGGGCTTCTCGCTGATCGAGGTGCTCTCGCCCTGCCCGACCATTTGGAAGATGACCCCTGTGGAAGCGCAGCACTGGGTGCGCGATGTGATGGAGAAGACCTTTCCGCTGGGAATTTTTTGCGACAGGACGAAAGAGCGGACGGAGAAGGCGGACATGAGGCCAGTAACGCCTGCTCCGCCGCTCGAGGATCTGCCGCGCATTCTGGGTGTGAACGAAGAGAGCCTGCCCGAGGGGAACGCCGCGGCGCTCGCGCGGGACAAGGAGATCGATCTTCAGGTGCGCATCGCTGGCTTTGGCGGGCAGGGCGTCCTGCTGCTTGGCGAAGTGCTGGCCGAGGCCGGTCTCGATGCGGGCCTCGAAGTCTCCTGGCTGCCGTCGTACGGGCCTGAGATGCGCTCCGGAACGTCCAATTGCCACGTGCGGTTGTCACGCCAGATCATCGACTCGCCGCTGGTGACGGCGCCCAACGTGCTGGTGGCGATGAATGAGCCTTCGCTGCGCAAATTCTACAAAACCGTGCGCGCCGGCGGATGGGCGATCTATGACGGCGACGAGTTTCCGTCCGGCTGCGTGCGCGATGGCGTGCAGGTGTTCGCTGCTCCGTTCACGCGCCTGGCCGACGAGATGGGCAACAAGCGGGCGGCGAACATGGTGATGCTGGGCGCGCTCGTGGAGATTGCGGAAGTGTTGCCGCGGGCCAGCATCGGCGATGCCCTGCGCCGCCTGGTCAAAAATCCGCGCTGGGTGGAAGTGGACGAGCGCGCCCTGGAGCGGGGAAGGGAACTGTACTCAAAGTCGCTCGGCTAACGCATTTCTCCCCATGGTGTATAGGGATTGAAGGCCGCAAAGTTGACGCGAACCCCAGTGAGCGGCAACCTTCGACACAATTGGGCACTCTTGAGGATTGGGAGAAATGCCTTAGTCCGGCCATCGCGTGTCCCGGCTCGCGGACTTTCGCCGGTTGCCTTCACGCACAATCCTATTGTCGATGCTTCGCCGCCCGGCGCCTTTTCGGTTTACATTAGGTTCATCGAAGGCTCGTTAGATAGCTTTAGATAGTTAAGGTGCCTCTCCTAATGGGTTTCAGAATTCATGGAGCAACCGCCGTCGTCGCCGTTTGCATCGGCACGATCTACCTTCCCGCCCAGACCGTCGATCTGCCGTCGAGCAAGCAACTCGTCGGCGAGATTCCCGGCCATCCGCAACGGATCAACAGCTTGCCCATCTCGATGACCGTCTCGCCCGATGGCCGCTACGTGGTCACGGTGAATGCCGGCTATGGAACGTACGAGTCGCAATACGAGCAATCGTTCGTGGTGCTGGATACGCAGACCGGCGCGCTGGCCGATTTCCCCGATGCGCGCACCGCGCCGCGCGCGCACCAGACGCTCTTCTCCGGCTTGGCGTTCAGCCGCGATGGCAGCCGTCTCTACGCCAGCATGGCCTCGCTAACCGACGCAAAAGGGGACGGCGGAGCCGACGTGGGCAGCGGCATCGCGGTCTACAGCTTTACCGAAGGAAAGATCGCGCCAGAGCGCCTGATCCCTCTGCCGGAGAACCAGCTCCCCACCGGACGTATGACTCGCTTGCCGGAAGGTACGGATAGCGATGAGGGCTCCCGTATCCGGCTGCGATTGCGGTCCTCGGCGAGACCGGCCACGAAAAACTACTGGTCGCCGAAAATCTTTCCGACGATGTTGTCCTGCTCGATGCCGCGACGGGCGCGATCGAAAAGCGCTTCGATCTTTCTGAGAGCCAAACCGTCCCCTCGATATACCCGATCGCTCTCGCCGTCACCAGAGACGGCAAGCGCGCCTTTGTTGCGCTGTGGAACGCGTCGGAGGTCGCGGAACTCGATCTCAATCGCGGCACGGTGGCACGCAAGCTGTCGCTGCTCAAGCCGTCCAGTCCGATTGCTCCTGGCACGCATCCCTGCGCGTTGGCTTTCTCGCCGGATGAAAAGACGCTTTATGTCGCGCTAGCCAACCGCGACGCCGTTGCGGCCGTGAACGTTGGCGCGGGGCAGTTCACAGTGAAGGGGTACTTCGACACGCGCCTGCCGGGGCAGAGTTATTTCGGCGCCGAGCCCGACGCGCTCGCCGTCAACGCAGACGGCAGCCGGCTGTATGTGGCGAATATGGCCACCGATGCGGTTGCGGTAATCGACCCACGCAAATTGACGCCAAAGGCCGCGAAGACAGGAATGGTCGAGCCGGACGGTTTCATTCCCACGGAGTGGATGCCCATCTCGATGGCCTTCGCCGGCTCGCCCAGCCGGCGGCAAGCTTTATATTGCGACCGACAAAGGGAAGGGAACCGGGCCGAACAACTTTCCCCAGCGAGTCATTGAATCGCAGGCGAATAGCCGGCATGGCAGAAGCACGTACATCGCAACGCTGCTCTACGGCTCGCTTGCGGCGCTGGACGAGCGGGAGATTGCGAGTAACCTGCCGGAATGGACCTCGAATGTGCTGGCCTCGAATCGCATGAAGGCCGCGCAGGAACAGATCGTGTTTGCCGGCGGCGCAAAGGGCCGCATTCAAGCACGTCATCTACATCATCAAGGAAAATCGCACCTACGATCAGATCCTCGGTGATCTGAAGCAGAATGGAATGCCGGTGGGCAATGGCGAGCCCAGGCTGGCAATGTACGGCGAAGCGATCACGCCGAACGAGCACAAATTAGCGCTGCAATTTGGCGTGCTCGACAACTTCTTTGACTCCGGCGAGGTCTCCGGCGACGGCCACGTCTGGTCCACCGCCGCCATTGGCACCGATTATCTGGAAAAGACCTGGCAGCAGAACTACCGCGGCGAGCAGCGCGCCTACGACTACGAAGGCGTGGTGGCCGACGGTTATCCGCTGCTGCAGAAGATTCCCGATGTGAACGAGCCGGCCAGCGGTTATCTCTGGGGCGATCTCGCCCGCCACGGCAAGACCTACTACCATTTCGGCGAGTTCATTTCGTCGACGTTTTGCGGCCAGGAGGCGGTCGCCGATCCCACCCTTGGCCCGGTGCTCGCCGGACCAAAGTGCTCTCGCAAGGCGATTGCGCCCGGCGAGCAGTTGCCCGCGGAGTGGGGTGGCGGCGTGAACCAATGGCCCTGGCCCATTCCGCTCCTCGCCACCAACATTGCCACCAAGCCTGAGCTGCAGGGCCACTTCGCGCCGGAGGCGCCGGACTTCAATCTGATGATTCCCGATCAGATCAGGGTCGATATCTTCCTGCGCCACCTGCAAGCAGTGGGTTGCCGATCGCGAACATGGCCACGACACCATGCCGGACTTCGTGATGCTGCGCCTGCCCAACGATCACACCGCGGGAACGCGCCCCGGCGGGCCGACGCCCAGGTCTTCCGTCGCCGATAACGATCTTGCTGTGGGCCGCGCCGTGGAGGCGGTCTCCCACTCGCCGTACTGGGACGACACGGCCTTCTTCATCCTCGAGGACGACGCGCAGAATGGCGCCGACCACGTGGACGCGCACCGCAGCATCGCGCTGGTCGTCAGCAAGTATTCGCCGCACGGCCCCAACGGCGCGCCGTTTGTCGACAACCGCTTCTACTCCACGGTCTCCGTCGTCCGCACCATGGAGGCGCTCCTCGGCCTGCCGCCGATGAACAACAACGACGCCTTCTGCTCCATGATCTCGTCGCTGTTCACGGGGCCGGGCGATCAGCCGCCGTATACAGCCGACGACTCGAACCGCGACAACGGCCTCATCTATCAGGCCAATCCCAAGAATGCGGCCGGAGCGCAGGCCAGCATGAAGATGGACTTCAGCCATGCCGACCGCGCGCCCACGGAGAAACTCAACGTCATTCTGTGGAAGGACGCGATGGGCAACGCGCCGGTGCCGGCCATGCTGAAGGCGCGGGAGAAGAAGACGGCGGGCGACGAGGATGAGTGACTAGCCGAAGAGCGGGCGAGGACGCCGCGCACGGCAGTTCCGGTGCATCGGACCCGCCGCGCCAGCGCCCTGCCACGTGGGGGACCCCGGTGCTAGGAGGTCGGGTTACATGGGCGTGCGGGGTTGAGCCGACGCCGGCCGGCGAACGATTCACAGGATGGGATAAATAGGGGTTAAAGCTGCCTGAACTGCAGAAAGCAGCGCCAACCCCTTCGCCAAAACCAGCCCCAAACTGTTAGCTTGAAAGAGTAGGAAACTCTTTCCCGCGATGGCTTCCAGTCCCTACTTTTCATTGGCCGTTCTGTTCGTGGCGGCGCTCGCCTTTGGCCTTGCCCCGTTGGGGTTGGCTTGGCTTTGGGCCAGGGTGTTTTCGCCGCCCAAGCCCAACCCAGTCAAGAACGCCATCTATGAGTGCGGGCTGGTGTCGAAGGGCGACGCATGGATGCAGTTCCGCTCCGCCTACTACCTTTACGGCATTATCTTTCTCATCTTCGACGTGGAGGCGGTATTTCTGCTTCCGTTTGCGGTCGCATTTACAGGTTTGGGGGCGGCGGCGTGCATCGCCATGCTGGTTTTTGTACTCCTATTAATTGAGGGGCTGGCCTGGGCCTGGGCTAAAGGTGTGTTGACGTGGTCCTGATCCGCCGGAGGCGGATCGGGACCAGCCGCTAGCTTCTAGCCGCTAGGGCCTGAATTGGAGCAGATGGGACGAGTTCGAGATGCCTGCGTGAGAAATGCGCAAATGGGGCCGGGCGCGAATCACGCTTGTGCGCGGCAGAGCTAGAGGCTAGAAGCTAGCAGCTTGAAGGAGCATAGCGGCTCATGGCAGTTGATCAACAACTGAAGATCGAACTGGGCAAGCAGGGCGTCTTCGTCACCACCATCGAGGAGCTCTACAACTGGGGCCGCCGCAGCTCGGTGTGGCCCATGCAGTTCGGCCTTGCCTGTTGCGCCATCGAGATGATCGCCACCACCATGGCGCGCTACGATATGGCTCGCTTCGGCGCCGAGGTCTTCCGGCCTTCGCCGCGGCAGGCCGATCTGATGATCGTCTCCGGCACCGTGACCAAAAAGATGGCGCCGCAGGTGGTGCGTCTCTACAACCAGATGGCCGAGCCGCGCTACGTCATCGCCATGGGCGCCTGCGCCATCTCCGGCGGGCCGTTCAAGCAGGGCTACAACGTGCTCAAGGGCATCGACCGTTACATCCCGGTGGACGTGCACATTCCCGGCTGCCCTCCGCGCCCCGAGGCGCTGCTTCAAGCCTTCATTACACTGCAAAAGAAGATTGATGGCCAGCCGTTGACCGGCGAGGGTCGCCCACGCTTCCTCGATGCCAACGCGCAGGGCGAGTTTCCCGTGCCAGAATTCGGCGAGCACGACCTGGAGCCGGCGTCGAATCATGGCGTGTGGCCCGTACCCATCACGATTCGCTAAAGGCAGGGGCCGAGGAGCAGGGAACAGGGAACAGGGAACAGGGAACAGAGAACAGAGAACAGAGAACAGAGAGATCCTGGCAGCGGTGACGAAGTGGCTAGGAGCTAGAGGCTAGAAGCTAGGAGCTGATTTCGTGAAATCAGTCGAAGAGATCAAGGCGGCGATTGAGGCGGCGGTTCCAGGCGCGGGCGTGGAGTTTGTGCCCAACCCGAGCCCCTCCGCGCAGCACTCGCTGCGCCTTGCGCCTCAAAGCGCCGTCGCCGTGGCGACATTTCTTCGCGACGATCCCGATCTCGCCTTCGATTTTCTATCCAACTTGACCGGCGTTGACTGGCCCGACAAGGAGATCGCAGAGAAAGTTAAAGTGGTACATCAAGTCACAAGAACCGTCGATGGCGCCGAGAAAACAGTCGAGGAAACCGTGGAGGAGACGCAAAAGCGCGTCGAACCCGGTTGTCTTGAGACGGTCTACCACCTTTATTCGCTGGCGAAAAAACACGGGCCGCTGGTCCTCAGGATGCGGACGGCCAATCGTTCCGATCGGGTCGAACTGCCATCGCTCACCTCCGTCTGGCGCTCGGCGGAGTTTCAGGAGCGCGAGATATTCGATCTCTACGGCATCGTTTTTACCGGCCACCCCGACCTTCGCCGCCTGCTGATGTGGGATGGATTCAAGGACCACCCCATGCGCAAGGATTACGTGGAGCCGGACGACTTCGAGTACGAGCCCACGCCGCACGATGAAGTCCTCAAACGAACGCAAGAGCATCGCGCGGCCGAGGCCGGGCGAGGGAATAGCCAATAGGGAATAGGGAGCAGCCGGGAAGAAGAATGAGCGTCGTGGAAACGAAAGCGGAGAGAGACGCGGGCTGGAACCGGCCTCCGGTGATTGAACCGGACGGCGAAGGCGAGCTGCTCGAAGTGGCCATGGGGCCGCACCACCCCTCCACGCACGGCGTCTTCCGCATGGACCTGGCGCTCGACGGTGAGCGCGTCGTCCGCCTCAAGCCGGTCTTCGGCTACCTGCACCGCAACCACGAAAAACTTGCCGAAGGACAATCCTACCTGGCGTCGATGCCCTACACCGATCGCCTCGATTACATCTGCTCGCTCACCAACAACTGGGCCTACGCCCTGGCCGTGGAGAAGCTCGCTGGTCAGGAGGTTCCCGAGCGCGCCGAGTACATACGCGTGATTCTGGCCGAGCTCACGCGCGTGCAGAATCACGCCTCGTCGATCGGCTTTCTCATTCAGGAAATGGGCGCCAGCGGCACGCCGCTCATGTACGCCTTCAAGGAGCGCGAGAAGATCCTTGACCTCTTCGAATCGCTCACCGGCTCGCGCATGATGTGTAACTACATGCGCTTCGGCGGCTGCCGCGTGGACGTTTCCGAGGCCTGGCTTGACGCCGCGCGCAAAGTTGTCGCCGGCCTGCCTGCGTTTGTCGACGAATTTGAAGCGCTGCTCTCCGCCAACGAAATTCTGATGGCGCGTTGCCAGGGGGTCGGAATCCTGCGGCCGGAGCTGGCCGTCAATGCCGGAGTGACGGGGCCCATGCTGCGAGCCTCCGGCGTCAACTACGACATCCGCAAGGTCGATCACTACGGCGTCTACGATCGCTTCCAATTCCGTGTGCCGCTCGGCGAACACGGCGATGTCTACGATCGCTACATGATGCGTGTCCTCGAGATGCGCGAGTCGATCAAAATTCTCGAACAGGCGCTCAAAGATCTTCCCGCGGGCCCGATCATGGACCCAAAAGCGAAGATTCGCGGCTTCCGCCCCAAGCCCGGCGAGGCGTATGGCCGCATCGAAGCGCCCAAGGGCGAACTCGGCTTCTATCTCATCAGCGACGGCGGGCCGAATCCCTATCGCTATCGCGTGCGCCCGCCCAGCCTCATCAATCTGACTGTTCTGGAAGACATGTGCCTGGGGCACAATGTCGCCGATGTCGTACTGATCTTTGGCAGCGTGGATATTGTCTTGGGAGAAGTGGACCGGTAGAGATGTTTTATGTTGAGGCCGGTTCAGGTTGAAACGCAGCAGGAACGGCAAGGAGGTCGAGATGAAGATTATGAACGTTGTTAGGGCCCTGCTCGTGGTTGGCCTGATGTTGGGCGCGGCGATGAGCGCGCGCGCAGCCGGACCGTATACGTTGACGTGCGACGCCGCGCGCAGTGGAACGGTGACGATTGCTCTGACCGGCTACACCGTGTCAGTGACCGGGACGAGCGAAAGCGCCCTGGGGGCGGGCAAGGCAGCCGAAAGGCGGGAAACGAAATTCGCTCTCACCGTGCAAACGAGTTCGGGCAAGGATTACGAGACGCTGCTCTCGATGTTGCAGGACAACGAGATGCTGCGAAGCTGCAAGCTGATTGACGGCCAGGGCGGCGCAGGCGTCGCGGCTAGCGATAGTTGGAACCAGGAGACTGCGAAGGGGAAGAACAAAGGCAAGAACAATCCGCAGCCATCGAACAGTGGAGGCGCGCTCGAATGGATTCTGACCAATGCCAGCGTGACGAGCGTGACGGCGTCGGGAGGTCCGAACTTGACGGGAGTGCCGACGACCTCGATGCAGACGACAATCGAGGCGGAAAACTTCACATTCACGATGTGAGCGGCGCGTTGGGCGAACTGTGAACTACGAACTCTGAACTGCAAACCGGAGGTTTTCGCTTGCTGGGTGATGGAATCCTGAAAGGGTTGGCGGAGACGGCGAAGAATTTCTTCTTGAGCTACGTCTCCAAAGAGCGGCTCACGACGGTCGAGTATCCGGAACACCGGATCCCAACCGTCGAAAACGCGCGCGTCTTTCCCTTCCTTGTCTACGACGGCGCAGGCTGGGAGGCCGGCCTGCGCTGCGTCGCCTGCCAGATCTGCGAGAAAGAGTGCCCGCCCAAATGCATCTATATTGAGAAAAGCACAGACAAAAAGCCGGATTACGTGGGCAAGCAGCAGTTTTATCCCGCGCGCTTCGACATCGATGTCTCCGTCTGCATGAGCTGCCAGATCTGCGTTGAAGTTTGTCCGTTCGAGGCCATCAAGATGGACACCGAGTTTGAGCTGGCCACCGACGACCGCTTCGGTGGCCTGCTCCAAGACCGCAAGGATCTGGCACGGTCGAACGAGTACTACCACTCGATCCACCCTACGGAAGCGAATGAAGTGGACGCGCGCCTGGCCGAGGAGAAGGCTAAGGTGGAGGCGAAGGCCAAAGCAGCAGCCGAAGCCGCTGCCGCTAAAGCTGCGGCTGGAGCAAATCCTGCTCCGCCTACGGGAGGGGGAAGCTAGTCTATGGCCGCGAATTCACTCTCCGCAAATCTCGACCAGATCTTCATCCTCCTGCGCAATTGGCTCGTGGGGTTTTTGCCCGCCGCGCTAAGGCCCGCGGCAGGCGTCGTGCTCGGAGTTATTGCGATAGTCTGCGTCTTCCCCGGCCTCTTTGCGCTCACCACGGTCTTCGAGCGCAAGGGCCTGGGCCGCATCCAGAACCGCATCGGTCCCAACCGTGTCGGCCCCTTCGGCCTCTTTCAGCCCGTTGCCGATGGCATCAAGTCGCTCACCAAGGAGGACGTTGTTCCGCTCAGCGCCAACGCCGCTGTGCACTTTCTTGCGCCGCTGGTGCTCGTGGTTGCTGTTTTCATGGAATTCGCGGTTTTGCCCATAGGCCGCAACATGGTGCTGGTCGATATGGACGCGGGCCTGCTCTTCTTCTTTGCCATGGGCGCTGCCACTGAGCTTTCCGTCTTCATGGCCGGCTGGTCGAGCCGCAACAAATATTCGCTGCTCGGCGCCATGCGCGCCGTAGCGCAGATGATCAGCTACGAAGTCGTGTTGTTGCTCTCCAGCGTCACCGTCGTCATGATCACCGGCTCGCTTTCGTTGCCTAAAATTGTCGCGGCGCAGAACCAGTTCACCAACGGCTTTCCTCACTGGTACATCTTCACGCCGTGGGGTCTCGCGGGCTTCCTCATGTACGCCATCGCCGCCACGGCCGAGACCAATCGCTCGCCCTTCGATCTGCCCGAGGGCGAATCGGAACTGGTCGCCGGCTACCACACCGAATACTCCGGCTTCAAATTCGCGCTCTTCTTTCTCGGCGAATATCTTGCCATGTTTTCCATCTCTGGCCTGGGCACTACGCTGTTTCTCGGCGGATGGTCCGCTCCGTTCTCGTTCCTCCCCTGGGTCCCTTCGTGGATCTGGTTTTTCGGCAAAGTAATGCTCTCCATCTTCGTCTTCATCTGGATGCGCGGTACGCTGCCCCGCCTGCGCCAGGACCAGTTGATGAATTTCGCCTGGAAATTCGTTTTGCCCCTTACGCTTCTTAATCTGTTGGTCACCGCCCTCTGGCGCTTCATGGGCGAGGGCTGGGCGCGCTGGGTAGTCTGCACAGTCATTCTCGTGGCGGCTTACGTGGTCATGGGCCGGCTGGAGATGCGCAGGGAGCACTTCGGCCCCAGGAGCTACCGCTATGCTGAGTAGGGGGTGCAAACGGTGAGCCCGATCTTCTATCTGCTCGCGGCCCTCACGCTGGCCGGTGGCCTGGCTACGGTGCTGCTCAAGCATCTTGTTCACGCCGCGCTCGCCGTCACCGTCGCCTTCGCCGGGCTGGCCCTCTTGTTCCTTGAGCTCGACGCGCAGTTCGCCGGCTTTGCGCAGATTCTTGTTTACATCGGCGCCGTCGCCATCCTGATTGTTTTCGCCATTCTGCTCACGCACGGCGCCGACCTGCCCAAGGAGGGCGTCTTCAGCAAGACTTGGGCTTTGGGCTTGATCATCGCCGCGGGCGTCTTTGCCGTTCTCGGTTGGGCCGTACTCGCAAGCGTGAGCGCCGTGCCGCAGCAAGACACCGTGCCCTCCGTGACTGTGCACGACATCGGCAACGCGCTCGTCGGCCGCTATGTGCTGCCGCTTGAGATCGTCGCCCTGCTGCTCACTGCCGCCACCATCGGCGCGGTCATCGTGGCCATGCATGAGAAAGAGAGGCCGAAATGATGGGACTGGCTACGCCTCTGGCCGGATATCTTCTCGTCGCGGCTTTGCTGTTTGCTATCGGTCTCTCCGGCGCGCTCGTTCGCCGCAACGCCATCATGGTTCTCATCGGCATTGAGCTCATGCTCAACGCCGCCAACCTGAATCTGATCGCCTTCTGGCGCTTCGGGCCGCATCCCGAGGCGCTCACCGGCATGATGTTCGCCATCTTCTCCATCGCCGTGGCCGCGGCCGAGGCTGCCGTGGGTCTGGGCCTCGTGATCGCCATCTATCGCCATACCAATGCCGCCGAACTCGACAAAATCGACAGGATGAAGGGATGAGCGCTTGATCCAGGAATCCGCAGCATTCACTCCTCAATTCGCCGCTTCCTCCATCGCGGGGATTTTGTGGCTCATCCCGGCCGTGCCGATCGTCGCCTCGGGCATCATCGCGCTGCTTAAGCAGCCGCGCCGCAAACTCGCGCCCGTCCTGGCCAACGGCTCGCTCGGCTTCTCGCTCTTTCTTTCCGTCCTGGCTTTCGCGCACGTTCTCCGCGGGTGGGCTCATGGCGCAGTGGTTCGCGAGACCGTCAACTTTACCTGGTTTCGCTTCGGCTCCGCTCACGTCGATCTCGGCTGGGTGCTCGATCCGCTCGCCGCCATCATGCTCGTGATGGTCAGCTTTGTTGGGCTGCTCATCTTCATCTACTCCGTCGGCTACATGGCCCACGACGAAAATTACACGCGCTTCTTCTGCTTCATGTCGCTCTTTGCCGGGGCCATGCTCGGCGTGGTCATCTCGAACAGCATTCTGCTCCTCTTCATGTGCTGGGAGATCGTCGGCCTCACGTCCTATCTGCTCATCGGCTTCTGGTATCAAAAGCCCTCGGCCGCCGCGGCCGCGAAAAAAGCCTTCGTCACCACGCGCGTCGGCGACATTTTCTTTTTTCTCGGCATGATTTGGCTCTTTTCCTCGACCGGAACGCTGCTTTTGTATAACCACGGAATCGGCTCGCTCGAAGGCCTGGCCCTCGCCAACCTGCTCGCGCAGCATGCGGGCCTGGGCCTGAGCGCTGCCGGCGCCATCGGACTGCTCATCTTTGCCGGCGCGGTGGGCAAGAGCGGCCAGCTTCCGCTGCACGTGTGGCTGCCCGACGCCATGGAAGGCCCCACGCCAGTTTCCGCGCTCATTCATGCGGCTACCATGGTCGCCGCGGGCGTCTTTCTGGTAGCGCGGGTCTATCCGCTCATGCAAATCGGCGCGCAACCCGGCGGCACGACCGCTGCTCTCACCGTCGTCACCTGGGTGGGAGCGGCCACCGCGGTCTTCGCCGCGCTCATCGCCATCGCGCAAAACGACATCAAGCGCATCCTCGCCTACTCCACCGTCTCGCAACTCGGCTACATGATGGCCGGCCTCGGCCTGGGCGGCGTCGCCGTGGGCCTGTTCCATCTCATCACGCACGCGTTTTTCAAGGCGCTCCTGTTCCTCGGCGCGGGATCGGTGATTCACGGCTGCCACGAGGAGCAGGACATCCGCCGCATGGGCGGCCTTCGTGCCGACATGCCGCTGACGTTCGCAACGTACGCCATCGCCATGCTCGCGTTGTGCGGCTTTCCGATCTTCTTCTCCGGCTTCTGGTCGAAGGACACCATCCTCGAAGCCGCGCAGCATTGGAGCGTGGCCAAGGGTCCGTTCTACATGCTCGTCTTCGGCGCGGTGCTCACCGCGTTTTATATGATGCGGCAGGTATCGTACGTCTTCCTTGGCTATTGGCGTGGTCGCAAAGTGGCCCATGAGAGCCCCGCCGTGATGACGCTGCCCATGACCGTGCTCGCATTTTTTGCTATGGCGCTCGGGCTCATCGGAACCCCAGCCTGGCCGTGGTTCCACGCTTTTCTTGACAACCGCGCTGCGGTATTCGATCTTCACGCCTTTGCCCAGCCCGCCTGGCTCATGCTGTTGGCCACGTCGTCGCTGGTCGTATTTCTCGGTCTCGGCCTTGGTTGGCGGTTCTACGGCGACAAATCGCCCAAGCCCGAAGAACCTGACGCGCTGGAAAAATCCGTGCCCTGGCTGTGGGCTCCGCTCCACGACCGTCTCTACGTCAACGAGTTCTACGGCGCGACGGTGATCGTCCTCTTTGCACGGTGGGCGCGCGTGGCCGATTGGCTCGACCGCCGAGTGTGGGGCGGCATTGTCGCCGCCGTTGCGTGGCTCTTCGGCCTCTGGGCACAGTTCAATCGCTTCCTCGACGTCAACTGGGTCGACGGCGGCTTCGACAAAACCTGCGAGGAACTCTCCTCGGGCGGCGGCCTGCTGGCAAGCGTGCAGACCGGCCGCGTACAGAACTACCTTCGCATTCTCGCCGTGGCCGTGGTTGCCCTGGCCTTCATTCTCTTTTGGAGCAGCCGGCCATGAACGACGTCGCGACCGGTTTCCCGATTCTCACGCTCCTCACCGTGCTGCCGCTCATCGGTGCGGCTATCGCGCTCTTTTCCGGCAAACACGCGCGCGGCGTCGCGCTGTTTACCTCGCTCGCGTGCCTCGTCGTCGCGCTCATCGTTTGGACCCGCCTGCCCGCCGACGGAAGCATCGGCCTGGTTGAGCTGCACCCATGGGTGCCCTTGCTTGGCATCGACTACCACCTCGGCGTCGATGGCCTCGGCGCGCTCATGCTCCTGCTCTCCGCCATCGTCACGCTCATGTCGGTCGACGCCGCGCATCGTGTGCACCATATGCCAGGCCTCTTCTACGGCCTGGTGCTCATCCTCGAATCGGGCCTCTTCGGCTCCTTCACCGCGCTCAATTTCTTTCATTGGTTCTTGTTCTGGGAGCTGAGCCTCATCCCCTCATTCTTCCTCATCAAGCTATGGGGCGGCCCGCGCCGCGGCCCCGCGGCCACGCAATTCTTCATTTACACCATGGCTGGCTCGGTGGCGCTGCTGCTCTCGTTCCTCGCCATCTTTCTTGCCACCGGCTCCATGGACTTCGTTCAACTCGCCGCCATGGCCACGTCGGGCACGCTGTCGCAAATGGTTACCGCGCATCTGGGCGCGGTCATGCCATGGCTCGCCATTGGCGTGCTCGCCGGATTCGCGGTCAAAGTCCCGCTCGTGCCCTTCCACACCTGGCTGCCTGCGGCGTACGCAGAGGCTCCTTCGCCGGTCACCATGCTGCTCACCGGCGGCATGTCGAAGATGGGCCTCTATGGCCTCCTGCGTATTGCGCTGCCCATCTTCGGCGTGCAGATCGCCGCCATGCGCACGCCGCTTCTCGTCCTCGCCGTCCTCACCGTCGTGATGGGCGCCTGGGCCGCCGCCGCGCAAAAAGATTTGAAGCGCATCTTCGCTTACTCCTCGGTGAATCACCTCGGCTACTGCCTACTGGGCATCTTCGCGCTCGCTGTTCCCGTCTACGGCGCTGCCGCTCAGGCCAGTCAGGCCGCCGCGCTCAACGGCGTCATCCTGCAGATGTTCAATCACGGCATCACTGCCGCAGCCGTCTTCTGGTTCATCGCCATGATCCAGTTCCGTACCGGCGGCCTGCGCGGCATCGACGATTTTGGAGGGCTGCGCAAGCCCGCGCCTGTTTTTGCCGGCCTGATGGGCATTGTGCTGTTTTCTTCGCTCGGCCTGCCCGGTCTCAACAGCTTCGTCAGCGAGTTCCTTATCTTCCGCGGCGTCTTTCCGCTTGCGTGGGTCGCAGCCACGGTTTCGATCCTTGGCCTGCTCGTGACGGCCATCGTGATCCTCACCGTCATTCAAAAAGTCTTCACCGGCCCCGTACCGGAACACTGGGCCAACTTTCCTGACCTTCATCACAGTGAGCGGATGGCTCTGGCGCCCGTGATCGGCCTCATGTTTCTTGTCGGGCTTGCGCCGAGGCTGATTCTGGATACCATCAACCCCACGGTCATCAACCTGCTGACGCACTGGAGATTTTAGATGCTTGCGCTCGCCATCTACATCTCGTTTGCTGGCGCACTGGTTGCGGCTCTGCTGCCCAAGGGCAAGCCCGCCGCCGCGCGCTGGTGGGCGCTCGCCGTCGCCGTGGCCGGCCTCGCCATCGCCATCGCGGATTACGCCACGCACATGGGCGCGGGCCGCGAGGTCATTGTCAACGTGCTCTGGGTACCCTCCATGGGCGTTCACTTCCTGCTCGCCGCCGACGGCATCAGCCGCGTGCTCGTTTTGCTCACAGGAATCGCCGCAGTCGCGGGCGTTCTATTCAGTTGGAACGTCGATCTGCGCGCCAATCAGTTCTTCGCGTTTTATCTCGCGCTCATCGGCGGCGTCTACGGCGTCTTCTTGAGCGGCGATCTCTTTCTACTCTTTGTCTTTTACGAAATCGCCATCGTCCCCAAGTATTTCCTCATCTCCATCTGGGGTTCCACGCGCCGCGAATACGGCGCCATGAAGCTGGTGCTTTACTCGTTCGTCGGTTCGGCTATGGTGCTCATCGGCCTGCTCGCGGCCTACACCACCGCAGGCAGCCACTCCACCACGCTTGCCGCTCTCGCGCACGCGGGCCTGCCCGTCAGCTTCCAGATGTGGTGCTTCCCGCTGGTCTTCGTCGGCTTCGCCATTCTCGCCGGCATGTGGCCCTTCCACACCTGGGCGCCCACCGGCCATGTCGCCGCGCCCACCGCCGCCTCCATGCTGTTGGCCGGTGTGGTCATGAAGCTCGGTGCGTACGGCTGCCTGCGCGTTGGCATCGGCCTCTTTCCCCACGGCCTCGATCCCTGGGGATTCTCGTTCATCGGGCTAGGCTCGTGGCGCGACGTTTTTGCCTGGCTCGCCGTGATCGGCATCGTCTACGGCGCGCTCGTCGCACTGGCGCAAACCGACTTCAAATTTGTCATCGGCTACTCCAGCGTCAGCCACATGGGCTTTGTGCTCCTCGGCCTCATGACGCTCAACCAGATCGGACTCGACGGCGCGGTTCTGCAAATGTTCTCCCACGGCATCATCGCCGGTCTATTGTTCGCGATTGTCGGCCGCGTCGTCTACGATCGCACGCACTCGCGCCAGTTCGCAGAGCTCGAACCGATGCATCTCTCGCGGCGCATGCCCTTCGCGGCGTGGGCCTTCGTCCTTGCCGGTGTCGCGTCCATGGGCCTGCCCGGCTTCTCCGGTTTTGTCGCCGAGCTGCAAGTCCTGGTCGGCGCGTGGCAAGCCAATCCCTGGTGGACCATCGTTTCCGGCATCGGCATCATCGTCGGCGTGGCCTACATCTGGCGCGCCATGCAAAAGGCCTTCTTCACCGATGCGCTACCCAGTACGCATGAGCTCGAATCCGAGCACGCGCACAAATTCGATCCCATCACCTGGCCCGAGATCGCCGGAGTCGCGCTGCTCGGCATCTCTACGCTCGTCGTCGGACTCTACCCGCGCATTCTTCTCGATCAAATTGAGCCGGCCGTGAAAGCGCTGCTCGCGGGAGGCGCGCAATGAACTACGCCGCCCTCAGCTATGCCTCGCTCTTTCGGGCCACGCTGCCTGAGACGGCTCTCGAAATCGCCGCGCTGCTCGTACTTGTCGTCGATCTGGGATTTCTGCGCAAAACGACTCTGAAAATTCGCACCGCCGCCGCCGCCATGATCGGCATCGCCGGCTGCATAGCGGCCGCCTGGGCGGTGTATGCGGCGGGATGGGCAGGATTCAGCGCGGGCAGCGATCAACTTCTTGCAGCGGGCGGCTCGGCAGGCGTCGCGCAGGTAGGCATCCTCGTCCTCACGGCACTCACGCTCCTGCTGCTCATCGACACTGACTTCACGCGCAACGCCGGCGAATACGTAGCCGTTGTCCTGATGGCGGCGGCAGGCGGGCTGGTCATTTCCGCCGCACAGGATCTGCTCGTGATCTTCGTCGGTCTGGAGCTTCTCTCGCTCGGACTCTACATCCTCACCGCCTTCGCCAAGAAATCCGAAAAAAGCGCCGAAGCAGCCCTCAAGTACTACCTCTTCGGCGCCATGTCGGCGGCGTTTCTGCTCTTCGGCTTCAGCTATCTTTACGGACTTTCCGGATCCACGAGCCTGCCTCGCGTTATACTCGGCGCCTACATGGCATCGGCCAACGGCGCCTCGCCGCTGCTCTTGATCGCGCTGGTCATGATTGCCGCGGGCCTAGGCTTCAAGGTCGCCGCCGTCCCGTTCCATCTCTGGGCGCCCGATACTTATGAAGGCGCGCCTGCTCCAGCCGCAGCGTTCATCTCCTCCGTCTCCAAAGTCGCCAGTTTCGCGCTGCTGCTCTCCATCAGCTACGCAATCCTCTGGTTTCCCGGGATGCTGCACATATCGGGCCAAGTCACCGCCAAATTTTCGACTTCTCCGGCCCCGGTCACCCCCGGCTTTGTTACCGCCTGGCCACTGATCCTCATGCTGCTCTCGGTGGCGTCCATGGTCTTCGGCAACCTGGCCGCACTCGCGCAGTCGAGCGTCCGCCGCCTGCTTGCCTACTCCGCCATCGCCCACGCCGGCTACATTCTGCTCGGCCTCGCGTTCTTCTCCTGGTCGAACGTGAGCGCGCAGGCCGTCCTCTATTACATCCTCACCTACGGTCTCACCACCATCGGCGCCTTCGGCGTGGTCGGCGTCGTGGAGCGCGCTACCGGCTCCGACCGGCTCGATGCCTTCCTCGGCCTGCACAAGCGCTCGCCCGTGCTCGCCGCCGTCCTGCTCGTGCTCTTCCTCTCGCTCGCCGGAATTCCGCCGCTGGTCGGCTTCTGGGCAAAGTTCAATCTCTTCGCCGCCGTTCTCCGCGTGTCGGCAGGCGTCGTTCCATTCACGCTCGTTGCGCTCGCCATCGCCTTCAGCGCCGTTTCGCTCTACTACTATTTGCAGGTGCTCAAACGCGCCTACGTCATGCCTGCCGCCGACGAGTCGCCCATCAACGCGCACCCGGTCACGCTTGCCGTCCTGATTGCCATCGCGGCTGCCGTCCTCGTTCTCGGCTGCTTCCCGGCGTTGCTGCAATCCTGGATCGCGAGCTTCTACCCCGCAATGTAGCGCGGATTCCTCCTTCCAACAAAAAGCAGCTCAGAGCCCTGACTCCGCGCAGCCCAATGCCTACCGAACTTGCCAACTCGCCATCTCCGCGAAGCGGAGGCCAACTCGCTGCTTCTGATCCCAAACAAAACGCCGCCCGAAGCTTCTCGCTCCGGACGGCCCGCACACCCGCCAACTTGCTAACTCGCTAACGCCCGCGCAGCGGGCGCGAACTCGCTGCTCCCTTCAATACTTCACGATCTTCTCGAACGAATCCGGCTTCAGGCTCGCGCCGCCCACCAGCGCGCCATCGATCTCTTCCTGGCCGATCAGCGCGGTCGCATTGTCGGGTTTCACGCTGCCGCCGTAGAGAATGCGCACGCCCAAGGCCACATCCGCGCCCAGCAGCTTCGCCACTTCCGCACGAATAATGCGGTGCGCGTCGGCTGCAATCTCCGGCGTCGCCGTCTTGCCCGTGCCGATAGCCCAAACCGGCTCGTACGCGATCACAATCGGCTTTGCAGCCTCGGGCGTAATGCCCGCGAACGCGCCCGTCACCTGCGTCTTCAGCACGCTGGCTGTCTTGCCTGCCTCGCGCTCTTCCAGAACCTCGCCGATGCACACAATGGGAACGATGCCGTGCTTGAGCGCGGTGTGCAGCTTCTTGTTCACAATTTCGTCGGTCTCGGCAAAGTACTGCCGCCGTTCGGAGTGGCCGATCAGCGTATGCGTCCCGCCCACCGCCATTAGCTGCCCGATCGAAGTCTCGCCCGTGTAGGCGCCCTCCTCGGCAAAGTGAATGTTCTGCGCGCCCACGGCCACATTCGATCCCTTGCAGGCCGGAATCACCGTTGGCAGCAGCACCGGAGAAGGGAACAGCGCAATCTCGTCGCGTGTGTGCCCGGCAACAAGCGGCAAAAAAGCATCGACAAACGCCTTTGCTTCGACCGGCGTCTTGTACATCTTCCAATTGGCGGCAATGAGTGTTTTACGAGACATTTTTCGGTTTCCCTCAGGATGGTAAAGTATGCGTAATTCAATTCTAGAGGATCGATTTCGCGCGCCGGGTGACTGCGGGCACAGCGCGGCAGGGCCTAGCGAGATTACGAGGGATGACGATAAACTCTGAGGATCGGTACAAAGTATGACAAAAACTATCACGGCTAGCGAGTTCAGAGCGAAATGTTTGGGGCTGTTCGATCGAGTAGCGGAGACGGGCGAGACAATCGTCGTTACAAAGAGAGGTAAGCCGGTGGTTCACGTCGTGCCGATATTGTCTCGGTTTGAGTCGGGTCGGTTGTCTGCGCGACGAACGCCGCCGCCCGACGGAATACTCGATAACGAAGAGCGGCCTTAGCCTAAGGCCAGAGACTCTGAGTCACAACAGGATTATTGACCGAACGCCGTTGGTTATTGGGCCGTTGTCCGCGTCGGTAATCAATTTACTACTCCGGTCCCCAACGATCCGCTAATCAGTTTGGGAAGAACCTGGGACACGTACTGGGCCAGAATGAGTTGTTTCGCAATCCCCTCTGGCGGGCATTGCACCATTAAGTTCACGCTGCATGGAACGCCTGGAGGGAAGAAGTCGACGGCAAAGTTCTGATTTTCTAACTTAAAGCTATACGAGATGTGTGCCACCGCTGAATTGTCGAGAATCCTGCCCGGCTGAATGCTCGCGGGAGTCGCGGAGACCTCAGGGACATTTCCACGAGCCAAGAACGAGACGTTGTCTTTGCTCAGAACCAGGTCCCCTCTCTCGCACGGCTGAAATGTTTTTTCATGACATGTGCCGAGGACGATGCGCGCACCGAGCGCGAGGCCTTTGTCCCACAAGCCTGCCAATTCTTCAACATGGTGCTGCTGCCCATCCTGCAGGAGGACTCTCCCTTTCCACACCCACGGATCGCCATTCGACGGGCGCTGCTGCGAAGCGGTTGTAAAGGCGGCTGTTGCCGATTCCCAATCATGGGACCGATAAGCTGCGAGGCCTGTTCTCATACAGCCATCGTAGTCACTACACGTCGTCGCGGTCCCCGGTATGGTTCCCGCGCCTCCAACCGGCGAGAGCGGCGGCTGGCTCGGCAAAACACCAGACGAGCTGTCTGGGGAACTATCGGTGCAGGCTGAGTATTTAGATTGGCTGGCTGCGATATAGCTAACCATCGTAAGATTTTTGCATTGCGTTGCTTCTCCCTGCGATACTGGTTCCACCGCGAACACTATTCCATTCCCAGCGCCCAATGGTGTCTCCGCCATGGGACCTTCATTTCTGCTTAATCGATAGACTCCGGGTGAAAGCTTATCGTCGAGCCCGGCAATCACCATATTCGTATGCCCCGCTACCGGTTTGAATCTAAATTCGAACTCCTGCTTTGGATAGCCGCTGAAATATGCAATATCTCCCCCAGAGTTATCCCAGCCATTAACCGGGTAGCTGGGACGAATTCGGTCGGGGCGAATATCATTCATCCTGCTCAGACTCATGCTTTTGACGAAGACCAAAGAGCGCAGTTGAAATTCCGTGTTTGGGGAGTCATTGTCGTAGACAACAATTTTTAGGTCGGCCGGAAAGACAGGAACCTGAATGCTTTGGGGGGCTAGGGCAGCAGGCTGGCCGGCCTGAATCTGCTGGTCAGTTGTGTAGCTCGCAAAGCGCACGGTTGTTGTCCGTCTTGGATTGAGCGTCTTTCCATCAAGCCTGAGGAGTTGGCCATCAACCACAGCATAGGTTCCAAAGTATTCAGGGATTGGTATGGATTGGCCGGCACAGCGCGCCGCTGATCCAATCAATAGAAGTCCCGCGCATGTCAGGAAAAAACGAGATACACCCCGCATACGTTCCTCCGTTTTGGCGTTGCAGACGATTGGGTTTCCGTGAACGCCTAATGATACTACTGGAGCAGAAAAATCGCACCCAGCTTTTCCCGCCGGATGCGATTTAACTGATCTCTGCCCCCTGATCCCTGATCCCTGACCCCTGTCTTACTTATCCGTCAGCGCCTCAACCCCCGGCAGCTTCTTCCCCTCGAGAAATTCCAGCGAAGCTCCGCCGCCCGTCGAAATGTGCGTGATCTGGTCGGCCACTCCGGCCTGGTTGATCGCGCTCACCGAATCGCCGCCGCCGATAATCGACGTCGCCGTCCGGTTCGCCGCAACTGCCCGCGCGATCGCATTCGTCCCCACGGCAAAACGCGGAAATTCGAAAACTCCCGCCGGACCGTTCCACACGATCGTCTTGGCCGTCGAAACCACCTCTTCGATCGCCTTGATCGACTCCGGCCCAACGTCCAGCCCCTGCCAGTCGTCAGGGAAATCCTTCGAGCTGTCCCAGACCTTTGTCTTGGCATCGTTGGCAAAGTTGTCGGCGATGATATTGTCGATCGGCAGCAGCAGTTTGACGCCCTTGGCCTTCGCTTTGGCCAGCGCGTCTTTCGCCATTTCGATCTTGTCTTCTTCCACCAGCGATTTTCCGGTCTTCACACCCAGCGCGCGCAGGAAAGTGTACGCCATGCCGCCCACGATCACCAGCGTGTCCACTTTGTCCAGCAGGTTCTGGATCACGTCGATCTTGCCCGAGATCTTCGACCCGCCGAGGATGGCCACAAATGGCTTCTCGGGATTTTCCAGCGCCTTGCCGAGATAAGTGATTTCCTTCTCCATCAGCAGGCCGGCCACGGCGGGCTTCAAATAGTGCGTAATGCCCTCGGTGGAGGCGTGCGCGCGGTGTGCCGAGCCGAAGGCGTCGTTCACGTACACCTCGGCCAGCGAGGCCAGCGCCTTCGAGAAGACCGGATCGTTGGCTTCTTCTTCCGCGTGGAAGCGCAGGTTCTCGAGCAGCAGCACCTGGCCCGATTCAAGCTGGCGCGCCATCTCTTCGGCTACTTCGCCTACGCAGTCCGGCGAGAAGGCAACATTCACGTCCTCGCCCAGTTTCTTATCCAGCAGTTCGCGCAGCCGCTTCACCACGGGCCGGAGCGAATACTTCAGATTCGGTTTTCCCTTGGGCCGGCCAAGGTGCGAAGCGAGAATGACTTTCGCCTTGTGCCGCAGCGCGTATTCGATGGTGGGCAGCGTGGCCACAATGCGCGTATCGTCGGTGATGGTCGAGCCGTCTTCGCTCAGCGGGACGTTGAAGTCCACGCGGATAAACAGCCGTTTGTCGGTCAGATCGATGTCTTTTATCGAGAGCTTGGCCATGAGAGTTTGCCTTTCGTGGAGAACAAAGATCAGTGGTCAGTTCACAGTTCTTAGTTCGTAGTTCGCAGTCTGTGTGGTGGCTGAGAACTCACGACTAAGAACTGTGAACTATGAACTACGAACTGTTCCTACAGCCCCTTCTTGGCCAGGAAGCCGATCAGGTCGACCACGCGGTTCGAGTAGCCCCACTCGTTGTCGTACCAGCTCAGCACCTTCACGCTCTGGCCAACGACTTTCGTCAGCGGCGCGTCCACAATCGAGCTGCGCTTGTCTCCCTTGAAGTCCGAGCTGACCAGCAGGTTCGAGTCGACGCCCAGAATTCCCTTCAGTTTCCCCTCGGAGGCGGTCTTGAAGGCTGCGTTCAAGGCATCGACTGTCGTGGGCTTCTCGGCGATGTAGGTCAGGTCGACGATGGAGACGTTGGGCGTTGGCACGCGGATGGCAAAGCCGTCGAGCTTGCCGGCGGTCTCCGGGATCACTAGTTTCAGCGCTTTGGCGGCGCCGGTCGAGCTGGGAATCATGTTCAATGCGGCGGCGCGGGCGCGGCGCAGGTCCTTGTGCGGAAAATCGAGAATGACCTGGTCGTTGGTGTAGCTATGAATGGTGGTCATGATGCCGGAGACGAGGCCCGTGGTTTCGAGAACCACCTTGACGACCGGCGCCAGGCAATTCGTGGTGCAACTAGCGTTGGAGATGATGTTGTGCTTCGCTGGATCGTACTTGTCCTCGTTCACGCCCAGCACCAGGGTGATGTCTTCGTTGGTGGCCGGCGCCGAGATGATGACCTTCTTCACGGTCGCGCCCAGGTGCGCCTTGGCTTTGGTCGCGTCGGTAAAGTGGCCGGTCGAACTCGATGACCACCTGCGCGCCCACATCGGCCCAGGGCAGCTTGGCGGGGTCGCGCTCGGCCCACACCTTGATCTTCTTGCCGTCGACCGAGATAAAGTCCTCGCCCGATTGGATCTCATTGGGCAGGTTGCCCAGGATCGAGTCGTACTTGAGCAGGTGGGCCAGCGTCGCCGGGCTGGTCAAGTCGTTGACGGCAACAAAATCGATCTCCGTGTTGCCAAGCGCGGCGCGCAAAACGTTGCGTCCGATGCGGCCGAAGCCATTGATTCCAACCTTTACTGCCATGTGTGATTTCTCCTTGGTTATGGATGAGGCTGATGAATTCAAAAAGCCGGGTTGTGCGGCGTCTGAAGTGGGCGTGAAATGCATTTCCACCAAACCCTTGATCGTATCATTGCGGCCAACAGTGGAAAACTCATTGTGCGGCCGCGCCGCACACGATTCCCTACCGTAAGGATGAAGTTCCCACGATGGAATTGTATGTGACCGAGTGCACACGATTTGCAGCGCCCTCGCCCGGTATGGTATTCGGGAGAATGGAAAGGCTTATAGCAAGGATTGAAGCAGCATGACAAGACGCTCCAGACGCGGTCCCAATACCTCAGAATCCACAGGCAAAATCGGCCAGGAACTCCCATCGAATCAGCCGGCTCCATTGGTGCCGCTCTATCCCGACGACTTGCCCGCGCGCCCGCCCGGCCTGCATCGCCCCCAGGAACCACGCCAGGGACAACCGGCGCGACCGCAATGGCCCGCCAAGCCGGATCGGTCCGCTCGTCCGCAGCCGCCCGCAAAGCAGGAATTGCCGGCGAAGCAAGAGTGGAGTGTCCCGCCCGGCTCCTCCGGCCGCCTCGAGGTCGAAACCCAGCCGGAGATGCCGGCCATGCCCACGCGTGCTCCCGGCCCGGGCGAACGCTCGCCCCAGGCGCCCAAGGGCTTCGTAGTGCTGGCCATCGGCCTGCCCGGCTCCGGCAAGACCACCTGGTTCGGCCGCCGCGGCATCACTCCGCTGTCGTCCGATCTCCTGCGCAACATCCTCTTCGACGATGTTGAGGAGCAGCGCTATCAGGGCCTGGTCTTTTCCACCCTCCGCTCGCTCTTGCGCGCGCGGCTCATCGCCCGTATGCCCGCGAACTATGTTGACGCCACCAACCTCTCCATCCACGAGCGCCGCCAGTGGATCAAGATGGCCAAGAGCTTTGGCTACGAGGTGCAGGCCGTCTTCTTCGATGTGCCGCTCGAGGTGTGCCTCGACCGCAACCGTCAGCGCGACCGCTCGGTGAGCGAAGACGTAATGCGCAAGATGGCCGAGAAGCTCAAGCCTCCTGTCTTCGAAGAGGGCTTCGAGAAGATCACCGTGGTGAGGGTGAAGAGCGCGGGGTAAGCGGTGTCACAACAGCGGCGCGCGTGCAGTTGCGCCAACAGATGTTTGGAGGCTGCCATGCTTCGATTTCGCGGGCCCGCGCTTATCGTAGCTTGCGCCGGTTTGGCTTGCGTCGGCCTATGCGCTTGCCTCGCCGTCGCCAAAGTCCTCGCCGCGAATGCAGCCCGCGGATACGATCATCAACCGGCGCCAGAATTTCTTTTCGAGGAGCACCAGTTTCAATTCCGATGCGTTGACCGGCCGCAGACGTTACCGCCGGGCCCGTATGTGACGTTCAGCTCGCCCGGCGTGGCGCGTTACGCCCGGACGCATGCCGAAACCTTGGACATTCCGCTCGCGGAGGCGCCCGCGCTCACAATAGCCTCCGATTCGTCGGGTTTTATCCGCGTTGCCGGGGCGGATCAGGGCGTATCGGACCTGCAGTTCTGCGCGATGGGAGAAGGCGACAGCGAAGCGGAGGCGCGCCAGTTCCTCGATCAGGTGTCGATGAGCCGCGTTGGCAGCCTGATTAGCCTGAAAGCCGGAGAACGCGCAAGGACCGGCGGCCACGGTGATCTTTGGGCACAGGTACCCCGGGATGCGCCTCTGACGGTGCATATAATCGGCGCAGTCGAGGTTCAGGATTTGAGCGGACCTGTGCGAATCTCCGCAGCGCGCGGACGAGCGACAATATTGCACACCACGGGCACGGTTGACGCTGACGGAGATATCGTCGATTTCGCCGGCGCGCGAGGGCATGTGACGTTCAATTCTTTTTCGGAGATCGACATCAAAGTCACCGGTCCCAGGTTTCTTGGTAGCCTTTCCGCATTTGCTCAACGTGAGGTGCGGGTCCTAGTCCCTCATGGATTTGAATCGCCGGTCGAGGTCATGGTGAGCGATAAAAAGGATCTCGTCTGCCGGGCGGACTTCTGTTCCGGGATGAGGCCAGAGAAGGACGGTGGCGCATACCTCTTCAAGTTTGCCGGGAGTGGGGAGGCTGCATCGGATCATGTCTGGTTCCGCTCCGATCATTCGACAGTAGTCATTGATAATTGGAGGCCGGATCCGTTCATTCGACGGTAATCGCTCGCAACTGGAAATGGAGGGGTTGCGAATTTACCGCAGAGGCTGCCTTTAAACTAGGTTGATGAGCACTTCTCCTGCTCCTAGCACCGAGCCCTGGCTCCGCGGCACGTACACCGACGTTTCCGCCGCCGGACGCGCCGTGCTGCACGCCCTCGAACTGGCCCTCGACGACCTGAAGAAGTGGACCGCCGGCCTCACTGACGCCGAAATCCACGCGCAGCCGCTCGGCCTCACGTCCATCGCCTTTCTTCTGCGCCACATCGCCGGTTCCACTGACCGCATCCTCACCTACGCCGAGGGCGGCCAACTCTCGGCGGAACAGCTTGCGTCGCTCAAAGTCGAGCTGGGCGGGGAAGGGAAACTGGGATCGTTAGCCGAACTGCTCGCGGAGGTCGAAGCCTCATTCCGCAACGCCGCGGACCGCATTCGCGTGATCGCCACGGCCGATCTCAACACGTCGCGCAGCGTTGGCCGCAAACAGTTGCCCACATCCATCGGTGGCGCGCTCATTCATGTGGCCGACCACACGCAGCGCCACACCGGCCAGGTTGTCACCACCGCCAAGGTGCTCAAAGCGCTCAGAGCTTAGGCCGCACGCCCAGCACGGCCGCTGAACATCCCGGGCGCCCAAAATGCAGCACGCTTCGCAATCCGTCACTGCTGGCTGACAACCGCTCCGGCCGCAAGCTCATTGCCGGCGTTCACCTGGGTCAGCGGCAGCAGGCGATATCCTTCGCGCGTCCGGATGTGGTGCTTCTCCACACCTGGGCCGACCAGCTTCACGCTGATCGAGCGCCAACCCCGGTTAGGATTGGGCTGTGGATAGTAGCTGATCGAATAAAGATGACTCAAATCCTCGCGGATTGAAGTGAATGCCTGCTTCTCCTTGCGCCAATCTCCCGCAAAGTAAGCCTCGCCGCCGGTTGCTTTGCTCATGCGCTCAAACGCAGCCGTAGAGATCGGATCGTCGTGCGCCAGGCGGGTGCTCACGATGTAGATGATCGTGCCCGTGTCCTGCGCCAGCTCCGCCACGTCCTCGGGAGGCACCGAGCTCGCGTTGTCGGGGCCGTTTGAAAATACCACGATCGCCTTGCGTCCGGTCAGAGGGGCCGCGTCTTTCACCGTCAGCAGCAGGCTGTTATAGAGCGCGGCGTCGTCTCCGTCCACCGTGCTGCGCACGCCGTTCACCACGCGGTAGCGGTCCGCGGTCAGCAGCGTCGCCCGCGAAAGATTGCGGCTGTAGGAATAGAACGCGATCCGGTTCGCGCTGTCCATGGAGCGCACAAAATCGGAGATGGCGTCCTGCGCGTAAACAAATCCGCGATACATATAGTTGCTGGTGTCGAAGAGAATGAAGATATTCGCTCCAACCGCCGATGAAGCCACAGCGGCAGCAGAGATGCGGACGGGAGCGGCCTCCGCGGCCCCGCCGGCAGCCGCCGGCCCGGCCTCGGCAGCTTCGCTCGAACTCTGCGCCTGGCGGCTCTGGCCGGGCTGGATCGCGGGCCCGTTTCCTTCCTCGAATGTGGCGATCCGCTGCGGAATCTTGTCCTCGGTGATCTCGAAATTCTCCGGACCCAGGCCGCGGATGTAGTTTCCCTTGTTGTCGGTCACGGCTACGTTCAGTTGCACAAGATTCACGGTGACGCGCAGATGAGTTGCCTCATCCTGAGCTGCAAACCGCGGTTCGCCGGCGAGCAGAAGCAGCGCGCTTAAACCCGCGCCGATGACTGCGATGGTCTTGTTTCTTTTCGTCATTGCTCTATGTACCCCCCGTTTGCTTTCTCGTTGCTGTGGCCTGCCGGCCCAGCCGTGCTGATGGCAAACTTTCCCTGCATGAACTCTTCCCCGGTTTGATCCATGGCGCGCAGCAAGGCCGGCCAATCGTCGATGCTGGCTGCGGAGGTGTTGGCCACCATCTGCCGGGTCAGCGCGGGGATGAGGACATTGAGCGCGGCCGGAGCGTAGCCCTTTTCGTCGGCCAAACGCGCCCAATACAAGTTGCCGGACTCCCACGATTCGCCGAAGAGCCGGCTTGCCGCGCCCCAGGAGACGGGAAACGGCTCCGCCGACAGCAGAGAGCAGGCGTTCGTTGCCGCCAACGTCGGATGCGGGACGCCGAAGTCTCTCGCCAGCCTTTGCGGAGAAGTATCCGAGGGATTTCTGCGTGCAAGTTCGTCGAGCCCGCTGTTGGCCGGGCCCCATTGCGCAGCCTGCCCCGGGTACCTTCTGCGGAATTCGGCTGCCAGATAGAAGGTGTCGGTGGGAAGCATTTGCGCCACCAGAGCCGACGCAGTTTCCTTGTTCTCGAGCGCATGTTCCATCTCCTCCACCTGACCCCAGCCCAGGCGGTCACTGAAGATGGCGATCACCTTCTCGCGCAACTCCACATCTTCCACTGACGCCCTTAGCAGCTCTTCCCCGGCGCGCTGATAAAGATCCACGGCATGCAATTCGTCGCGGCTCACGCCCCACCATCTTGGCAGCGTCGCATTCACCAGCAGTTCCGGCGCCATCTCCCGCCAGATCAGCGCCTGGAGCTTCGTGGGCGAGATGAAATCCTCCTCCGTCTGTGCCAGCACGTAAGGCAGATCGGCCAGCGAGCCGGTCAGGTAGGCCCCTCCTCCGGCCGTGGCGCCGACGCCAATCAGCGACGGCGCGTCCCAGATCTCATCGATACCCTGGACCGAGGACGCAGAGAAATCGTGCGAGCGCACGAAGAGCGGATTGTTGTGCAGAACCTGGGCCCCCGGCGGCTCGTAGTACGCGTAATTCAGCCCCACCAGCGTGTCTCTCAGGAACGGCGCCAGACGCGCGCGCGCGGCTTCCAATTGCGCCGGTGTTCCCGGCCCTTTGATCACCTTGGTCAGATCGGTACGCACCTGCAGTTCTGCGTGGCGGCTCACATAGATTGTCGGCGACCAGGTCGCCCGTTCGCCTTCGGTGAAGACGGGCCGCGGCAGCTCGAACTCGTGCAACGCGCCCGCAAGCGGTAGCAGGCTGTCGCCGACCTTCGCCCCCTTGGCCAGTTCGCCCAGGCCGTCGTACAGTCCGAAGAGCGTATCCAGAGAGACCAGCCGTTGGTCGTCGAGCACGGCGCGTATTCGTCGCGCCAGTTCGTCGTGAACCCGCGCAGCTTCTGGGCTTCGTTGCGGCGGGCCCGCCAGCAGGTCGACCACCTCATCCTCCGTCGGGCCTGGTGTGCCTCCCGCAGCCGCCACGATGGAGCTGAGGGAACTGCGCGCCGCATCGAATAACTCGGACGATGAGGTGATTCCCCCATACGGCTGGATCGTCGCCTGCCAGGAAGAATTCAGACCGTCCCTGGCGATCTGTCCTTGCCGCGCCAGGATCTGCCAGATCCCCAACTCCGCCTGAATGGCTCCCAGCGCATTCGATCGCAGCGCCGGGTTCGAAATGCCATCGATGTGATCGGCTGTATGAATGAATTGACCGATCGATGCATCGTCCAGCGCCGGGAATTCGACGAAGATCGGATACCAGTCGCTCAGCGCAAAGTAATTGGCGGTAAGCATTTGCGCAGTATCGATTGACAGGCGCCGCTCTGGCGGCCGCGCGCCGTCAATCGCGCTCAGAGTCATATAAATCTGCGCCGGCCCATCGGGAGTCACGGTGCTGGAATAGGCCGCCAGGGCTTCGAGCAAGCCCTCGGGGCCCTGCGCGGCGTGGAAGTGACGCGCCCAATCGTGCGTGTGGTGCAGCTTGTTCTCTCGCGCGAAGACCTCCTGCCAAACTTCCAGGTTGCCCGGAACCAGCGGCTCGCCCGCCGCGTCCCACTGCAAGCGCGTAAAGAGCAGCAGAAGCGGGGAGTTCCTTGTAAAAACGCTGCTCGCCGCGTCCACGGTGAGGACCCCTGACCGGTAGGCCTCGTAGAGGCTCTTCAGCCGCTCTCCCTGCGTAAGGCGAGCCTGCTGCTCGGGGCTCACTCGCGCCATCGCGTCGAAAAATGCCGCCAGCCAGCCCTGGTCCTTGGCCAGCAGTTGGATGACGAATTCGCCTGGGGAATGGGAGCTGACTCCCACCAATGCCCCCCAGGCACGCTCCGCGGCGTCCCCTCCGGGCAATGCAACGGCTCCGGACTGAATGCACAACCGGCTCCCATAAAAGTCGAGAATGGGCCCGTAAAAGAGCAGCCGCCTCAGTCCGGGCGACTGATAGAGAGCACGCCTGGTTTCGGGATCGAGCCGTGCAAGACCCGAATAGAGCCGATCCGCATTCTCGCTGTTCATCAAAACGTCGAGCAGCGTCGCGCCGGAGCGCTGCGCCGACGGCAGCATCGCCAGCCAGTCGTCTTCGCGAAACAAGATCGGAACGCGCGTCGCCGGATAGGCATAGGTGAAAGCCGCGCCTGTCTGCAGAGACTGTTCCAGCCTGGTGAGAGGGAATCCCGAGTTGACGGTGAGAAATGCGCGCTCCGCATTGGCCGTAATCAAAGTCGCGCTATCGTGACCGCAGCCATTCTCAAACCGGTAGCCCAGGACCTGAATCAGCGGGCCCACATCGCTGCAACCGGTCACGTGAATGGCGCCATCCCTGTCGGCCATTGACTGAAGTTGCCGCGCCTGCTGCACATACCGGTCTGCCAGCACCAGGTATTCCGTATTGTGCCCAAGGTGATGGCCGTAGAGGAACTCATTACGGGCCAGCAGCGGCAGCAACTCGCTGGGTTTGCTCTCCTGGCTGATTCCCGTCATGCGCAGGAACGACCGCAGCGGGCCCGGAATGACGACGGTCTGGGCCGGCTGGCCTGCGGCTTCATCGCCGCCATTTGCCGGGGGCCCGGAGCCTGCAACTGGAGCAGCCTTGGCGCTGCATCCAATACAGACGGCTCCGGAGATCAGCAGGATTGCTGCAATCGTAGCTGGGAGACGACGTGGAAGCTTCATCGCGATACCCCCTTCCAATCCTTGGCCAACTAGCCCGGTTGAGGGACTGATCTGCACGCGAAGAGGAAACCCAGGTAAAGGTCTCGCGGGAAGCCGCGCATCTGCGACCGGCTTAGGTTCTGCCGCAGACACCTATTTCCACTTCTTCGTACAAGAACAGTGCGGATGAATTGTCTTGCCGGCGGTCTGAAGAGTTCGCGCCGAAAACAATGTGCGTTCTATAACCCGGGCCTCGAATGGCCCGCAACCCAGGGTCTTGGGGAATTCAGGGGAAGGCGATCACCTCTCTCGGTGACCTGTCCACGCGTAGATCGAGAGTAGCAGGCATTCACCGCCCTGAATAGTCTTTTCTTTGTAATTTCACGCCGCCTTCGAAGGCAAGGAAATTGGGGCATCTGGGGACCATAGAACGGCCGCATCAATTTCGCTCGTCCAGCCCGCTTAGCGCCAGAGCTGCCCTCCGCTGAGCAGTTCCGCCCGATGCACCAAAACCTGTGCATCGCTGTTCCCGCTCCGCTCTCAGACGTCTACGCCCCCGCTCTATCCCACCGCCTGCACCGATCCCTTACCGGCCAACTCCTCCACGCGCTCCACCCAGCCGCGGTCCGCAGCCACGCTCATGCCTTCCGGTTCCAGGATCACCGCGTACTCGCCCTTCTTTTCGAGTTGCAGCATCACTTTTCCGGGGCCCGGCGCGGCATCTGCGGCGCTTTTCAGTCCGGCAAGCATCTCTTCGCTGGCGCGGTCGAGATTGATGCGGATGCGCACGCCCGACGGCAGTTTCACCTGCACCTCTTCGAGCGCCTGCACCTGGCTCACGGCAATCTTGGGCGCCGCATCCTCGTCTCCCATCAGCGTTCCGCGCACCAGCACCGGCGCTTCAATCTTCAACTGCTGCGCCAGGCGCTCATAATCCCGCGCGAAGCAGATCAACTCGATCTTGCCCGTCGCATCTTCAAGCGCTGCCTGCGCGTATAGTCGCTGGTCGCGGCGGCTCTTCTGCACGCGCAAGCCCTGGATGATGCCCGCCACCTGAATCTCATCCGCCATGTCCGGCTGCCCGCCCCAGCGCCGCTCTGCCGGCTTGCGCTCCAGCGCTTCGGCCACCGTGATCACCCCCGTCAGGTTGCGCAGCTTGTCGGCGTATTTATCCAGCGGATGACCCGACACAAAAAATCCCAGCACCTCTTTTTCGTTTGCCAGCCGCTCGCCTTCTTCCCAATCGGCGGCAGCCGGCAGGGCATCGGCCTCGCGCCCGCGCGCCGGCGTCTCGTCGAAGAGTCCGAACAATCCGCTCTGTCCCTGCTCGGCGTCGCGCTGCGTCTTCTGCGCCCGCTCCATGGCCTTATCCAGGGCCGCCATCAGTTGCCCGCGCGCGCCCAGCGAGTCCAGTGCTCCCGCCTTGATCAGCGACTCGATCACGCGCTTGTTCATCAGCCGCAGGTCCACCTTCTCGCAGAACTCCCACAGGCTCCTGAAGCGCCCGCCCGCCTCCTCGCGCGCCTTCAGAATCGACTCGATGGCGTTGCCGCCCACGTTCTTCACCGCGGCCAGCCCGAAGCGGATTCGCTCGCCGTGCGGCGTAAACTGCGCGCCGCTCACCTGCACATCCGGCGGCTCCACGCGAATCCCCATCTCGCGGCACTCGCCGATGTACTTCACCACGCTGTCGGGTTTTGAAGTTTCCGACGTCAGCAACGCCGCCATGAACTCCACGGGATAGTGCGTCTTCAGGTACGCCGTCTGGTAAGCCAGCAGCGCGTACGCCGCCGCGTGCGACTTGTTAAATCCGTATCCGGCAAACTTGTCCATCTGGTCGAAGATGTCGCCCGCCGTGTCCTTCGCCACTCCATGCGCCACCGCGCCGCTCACAAACCGGTCGCGCTGCTTGGCCATCTCCTCGGCGTTCTTTTTGCCCATGGCGCGCCGCAGCAGGTCGGCCTCGCCCAGCGAATAGCTCGCCAGCACATTCGCGATCTGCATCACCTGCTCCTGATACACGATCACGCCCAGCGTCTCTTTCAGAATCTGTTCCAGCTCCGGCAGCACATACTCCACCTTGCGCCGTCCCCACTTGCGCTCGATAAAGTCGTCGATCATCCCGCCCTGGATCGGTCCCGGCCGGTAGATCGCATTCAGCGCCGTCAAGTCCTCCACCGTATCCGGCTTATAGCGCCGCAGCACGTCGCGCATCCCGCCCGACTCGAACTGGAACACCCCCGACGTCAGCGCCGCGTGAAACACCTTCTTGAAGGTCTCCTCGTCGCTCGGTGGAATGGCCTCGATGTCCAGCTTTTCGCCGCGGTGTCGTTCGATCAGTTTCACGCAGTCGTCAATGATGGTCAGCGTGGTCAGGCCCAGGAAATCCATCTTCAGCAGGCCCATCTTCTCCACGGACTTCATGTCGTACGCCGTCACGATTTCGTCGTTCTTCGTCTTCGCAATCGGCACCAGCTCAATCAGCGGCCGCGGCGCAATCACCACTCCCGCCGCGTGCACTCCCGAGCCGCGCACCAGCCCCTCCAGCTTCTTCGCCGTGTCGATCAGCTCGCGCACCTGCTTGTCGCTGTCGTATGCCTTGCGCAGGTCCGGCGCTTCTTCCAGCGCCTTGTCCAGCGTCATGCCCAGCGTGGCCGGCACCAGTTTCGCAATCCGGTCCACGTCGCCGTACGGCATATCCAGCGCGCGCCCGCAATCCTTGATCGCCGCCTTCGCCGCCATGGTGTTGAAGGTGATGATCTGCGCCACCTGCTCGCGTCCGTACTTACGCGTCACATAGTCGATCACCTCGCCGCGCCGGTTCATGCAGAAGTCCACGTCGATGTCGGGCAGCGACACGCGCTCCGGATTCAGAAACCGCTCGAAGATCAACCCGCCCTGCAGCGGATCGATGTTCGTGATCTCCATGGCGTAAGCCACCAGCGATCCCGCCGCCGAGCCGCGCCCCGGCCCCACCGGAATTCCGTGGTCGCGCGCGTACTTGATGAAATCCCACACGATCAGGAAGTATCCCGAGTAGTTCATCTGCTGGATGATCGCGATCTCCCGCTCCAGCCGCGCATCGTATTCATGAATCGGCGTGCGCAATTCTCCGCGCGTCTCCAGCCGCCGGATCGAGGTTTCGAGGCGCTTCTTGTATCCCGCGCGGCACACCTCCTCAAAGTAACTTTCCGCCGTGTGTCCCTGCGGCACCGCGAAATCCGGAAACGGATTCTCCACCTTGTGTAGCGTCAGGTTGCAGCGCTCGGCGATCTCCATCGTCCGGCTGATCGCCGCCGGCGAATCCTTGAACAGCCGTGACATCTCGTCCGCGCTCTTCACAAAAAACTGGTCCGAGTCGAACTTGAAGCGGTTGGTCTCGTGAATCTTTGCGCCTGTCTGTACGCACAGCATCACGTCGTGCGCGTGGCTGTCCTCGCCGCACAGATAATGCGAATCGTTTGTAGCGACCAGCGGAATTTCCAGCTCCCGCTCCAGCCGCAGCAGCTCGGCGCGAATCTTCTTCTCCGCTTCCAGCCCCTGATCCTGAATCTCCAGGAAGAAATTCCCTTTGCCGAAGATGTCCCGGTACTGCTGCGCCACCGCTTTGGCCTTCAGGTACCGCTCCGCGGCGTCGATCCTCTCGTCGCTCAGCGCCTCGCACAACTCGCCGCTCAGGCAGCCCGAAAGGCAGATCAACCCCTTGGAGTTTTCCGCCAGATACTTCTTGCTCACCCGCGGCTTCCGGTAGAACCCATTCAGGCTCGCCTCCGACGTCAGCCGGATCAGGTTCTGGTATCCCTCCTCGTTCTCGGCCAGCACCAGCAGGTGGTTGTACTCGCTGTCCCGCGAGTTGCCCTTCGACGGCAGGGTCACACTGCCGGGGTCGCTTCCATTCCTGGCCGCCTCCGCGCGATGATCCTCCGCCTTGCACACGTAGAGCTCGCAGCCCAGGATCGGCTTCACGCCCTTTTCCTTGGCCGCATCGAAAAAGTGCACCGCTCCGTAGATATTTCCGTGGTCCGTCATGGCCACGGACTTCTGCCCCAGCGCCGCCACACGGTCGGCGAGCTTGTAGACATCGCAAGCGCCATCCAGTAGCGAATATTCGGTGTGCAAATGCAGGTGGGTAAATTCAGCCATGGCTAAACATGATTCTAGCGGTCAGGCAACAGAGAACGCTCGACCAGGATGCGGTTGAAATCGGGGCCGATTGAGGAAAAGTCGTTAGGTGCGCCTAGGTCTCACCGAGGCTCCGCCTACAAATCAAGCATCTTCAGCAGATCGTCCACACTCATCCCGTGGTGTGCGGCAATGTGCTTAAGGATGCTGGAGAGCGTACCTGTCTTGATCGGATGATGATAGGGAATAACTTCGTGGTTCTCGCCGTCACGCTGCGTGGTCACGCGGATGTGGGAGCCAGCCTGCCTGCTGGCCGTGTAACCTAAAACGCCAAGCGCCTTGACCAAGCGCGGTCCATCCACGTCGCGCGGCAGCTTCATGCGGCCAAGACTTCTTCCCGCACAAAATGCAGCCGAATGACCTTCGGGCGCTGCATCGTTTCGTCGAAGTAGCAGTTCACGGCGTCCTTGACCATCGCGCGCAATTCTTCCACGGTGTCGCCTTGGGTATGGATGCCGTACCCAAGGGCGGAAGCCGTATAGCCCCCGTCCACCTCGTCCTCGCGCACCTCAAAGATGATCTCGCTCATTGAAGAACACCCTGCCTGAATCAAGGCTATCATTACTGCGCATTGAGCGCGCAGTCAAACCGCGCCTGCACCTCATGCGCCTTTGCGTTTCCGCCTCCGCTGATGCATCCTTAATCTTCCCCTTGAAATCGCCGGAGGACGGTGCTACGCTAGGGTGTGACTTAAATGTCACACTTCGGCGTGGCCCGTAGACGTGCTTGGAAACCACCCCGCGAGAGGTTCTGGTCTGTCAGGACAACGATGGGCGGGAGCCGTTCACAGAATGGCTGAGCGGTCTGGATGTTCAGACGAGAGCCAGGGTTCGTGTCCGTATTGATCGCCTTGAAGATGGGCTATTCGGCGATGTCGAACCGGTTGGGGAGGGAGTCTCGGAACTGAGACTCGATTTCGGTCCCGGCTATCGCGTGTATTTCGGCCAGCAGGGCCTTCAGGTGCACCTGCTCCTCGGTGGCTCCAAGCAGGGTCAGAAAAAGGACATTCGCCGCGCGAAGAAGATGTGGAGGGAGCATGACTAAGACCAGATCTTACCGCCAGTCTCTCTTGGCTGCCCTCGCGGACCCTGTCGAAGCCTCTGCCTACCTCAACGCTGCCCTCGAAGACTCACCGCAAGCCTTTCTCAAGGCCCTCAGAAACGTTGCCCAGGCCCGCCAAATGTCAAGGGTCGCCAAGGACGCCGGCATCCAGAGAGAAACCCTCTATCGCTCGTTTTCCGAGCAGGGCAATCCCACGCTGGAAACCCTCTCCTCGGTTCTGGCCGCGCTTGGCATGAAGCTTTCCGTTTCCCTCAACGATTCAGGCGCAGCAGCGATCCTTGCGCGTCTCCCCGAAAGCCGGGCCAGGATTTCCTCCTGACGACGTACCTCTGTCGGCCCGCGTCCTACCCGTTCGTCACATCCCCAGCACACTCGCGATGCCCGCAGCGGCAAACCACCTCCGTTCCCCTTCCGATGCCTTCGCAATGGGCGCTGCAGTATTTGGCGCCGTCGGCCGGAACGCAGCTACAAGCGGGATTTGCGCATTTCTTTGCCTTCGCCATAAATCCCCCTCCTCGGTCCGTACGGTCACCAAGCTTACCACTGGTTCGGCGCCCCCGCACCGCAATTCTCTCCTGTCGTTTCATTCCGTCCATTGGTATACTTGAAGATGTGACTACAACTGTCCTCGAATCCATTCCCCATCACGGCTCCGCCGGCCCTTCCCCCAGCAAAAAGAGGGTGTTGTTGCTCAAACCACGCGGTTTTTGCGCTGGAGTGGTGCGCGCCATCGACATTGTGAAGATCGCTCTCGATACCTTCGGCGCGCCCATCTACGTCCGCCGCGAGATCGTGCATAACCGCTACGTCGTGAACGAGTTGGCCGAGAAGGGCGCCATCTTCGTCCACGAAATCGACGACGTGCCGGAAGGCCAGCGCGTCATCTATTCGGCGCACGGCGTGTCGCCCGCCGTCCGCGAGCGCAGCAAAGCGCGCAATCTCAAAGTGATTGACGCCACCTGCCCGCTGGTAACCAAGGTGCACTTCGAGGCCGTCAAATTTGCCAGGCAGGGGTATTCCCTGGTGCTCATCGGCCATCGCGACCACGACGAAATCGAGGGTACTCTGGGCGAGGCCCCCAACGTAACTCATGTGGTTTCAAATGTTGCCGAAGTCAAGGCGCTTGAGCTACCCAACCCCGACCGCGTAGCCTACCTCACCCAGACCACCCTCTCGCTCGACGAGGCGCGTGACATCATCCACGCCCTCAAGCTGAAGTTTCCACACATCGTCGGTCCCCACTCGCAGGATATCTGCTACGCCACGGAAAACCGGCAGGTAGCCGTGCGGAACGTGGCGCACAAAGCCGGCCTGGTACTCGTAGTCGGTTCCACCAACAGCTCCAACTCCAACCGCCTCGTCGAGGTTTCGCACAACCTCGGCACCATTGGGTATCTCATTGATAACTCTCAGGCCATCGACCCCGCATGGCTCAAAGGGGTTGAAACCGTCGCCGTCACCGCCGGCGCGTCGGCCCCTGAGATCCTGGTCGAAGACGTGGTCAGTTATCTGCGCCAGAACGGCTTCGAAAACGTCGAAGAAGTGGAGGTTATGCCGGAAAACGTGCGTTTCGGCCTGCCTCCTGAGATTGTGCAAGCCATTGGCAGTTCCAGTGGAGCCGAACCTGTCCCGGTACGGTGACACCGCCGATGGATCGGCAACGACGCACTCGGCCATCGGATGCGCCATCGCAAAACCGGAGGCAACGCATCCCCGGGCATCGGCGCCAGGTCGACGCGGCCAAACGGGAGCGGCGACCTTTCACGGAGAGGAAAAAGGACACAGCAACTCCGGTTTTGCCGGATAACGACGGAACCTGGGAGCGAGTTCAGTGTTCCCGGAAAGAGTTGAGAGATTTCACTCCGAATGAATTCTGAGCAGCAGAAAACGCAAACTGCCGTATCCCATTTCGTGCGGCCCAGGTTTGGCCGCATTGACGCGGACATGGCCGATGTCGAGTCGGCCATCGCGCGTGGGCGCGAATACCTGCTCTCTCAGCAGCATCCCGACGGCTACTGGTGCGCCGAGCTCGAGGCCGACTCCATGCTCGAGGCCGACTATATTTTTCTCCACACGCTGCTGGAAAGCGGCGATCCCGGCCGGCTCAAGCGCGCCTGCACCGAGATGATGCGCTACCAAAACGAAGACGGCAGTTGGAGCATCTATCCCGGCGGCCCGGGCAACATTTCGCTCTCCGTCAAGTGCTACTCCTCGGCCAAGCTCTTGGGGGTTCCCGCTGGTGACCCGCGCCTGGCCAAATGCCGCGAGTGGGTTCTGGCCCATGGCGGCGTCACGGCGTGCAATACCTTCACCAAAATGTATCTTTGCGCGCTGGGCGAGTACGATTACGACGCTGTCCCGGCCATCCCGCCGGAGATTGTTCTCTTTCCCAGGTGGTTCTACTTCAATATCTACGAAATCTCGGCATGGTCGCGCAGCATTCTTGTGCCGCTGGCCATCATGTACGCCAAAAAGCCGTTCAAGAAGATTCCCGCGGAGCAGGGAATCGACGAGCTGTTCGTTGGCGGCCGGGCCAACTCCATCCTGCGCCTGCGCTGGGACCGCAAGCGGCTCTTCTCCTGGCGCAATTTCTTCATCGTTCTCGACCGCCTGATGCATACCGCCGAAGCCGTGCATCTGCGCCCCGTGCGCAAGCTGGCGATGAAGCGCGCGGAAAAGTGGCTGCTCGAACGGCTGGAGATGACAGACGGCCTGGGCGCTATCTATCCGGCTATGCTCAACGCCATCGTTGCGCTGCGCTGCCTCGGCTACAGCGAGGACGATCCCCAGGTGATCCGCGCCCGTGACGAGTTCGAGAAGCTGGGAATCGAGCAAGAGCCAACGCCGGAGATGCCCGAGCCCACCTTCCGCATGACGCCCTGCGTCTCCCCGGTGTGGGATACGGCGCAGGCCGTGGCCGCGCTGGGCGATGCCGGCGTCGCGCGCAACGATCCGCGCATGTTGAAGGCGGCGGACTGGCTGCTCTCCAAGGAGGTTCGCCACAAGGGCGATTGGGCCGTGAAGGTGCGCAACACCGACCCCGGCGGCTGGTACTTCGAGTTCAACAACGAGTTCTATCCCGACACCGACGATACCGCCCAGGTTCTGCTCGCCCTCGGCAAAGTGGACCATCCCCGCGAGCGTTACCAGCTCCAGGTGGCCGAGCGCGCCATCCAATGGGAGTTTGCCATGCAGTGCCGCAACGGCGGCTGGGGCAGCTTCGACAAAGACAACACCAAAATGATCTTCCAGTACATCCCCTTCGCCGACCACAATGCCATGCTCGATCCGCCCAGCGTGGACATTACGGGACGCATGTTGGAGATGCTGGCCGTCTACGGCTATACGCGCGACGACAAGCGCGTCGAGCGCGCGATCAAATTTATCTTCAGCGAGCAGGAGCCTGACGGAAGCTGGTTCGGCCGCTGGGGCGTCAACTACATCTACGGAACCTTCCTGGTGCTGCGCGGCCTCGATGCCATCGGCGTCGATCGCCTCGAACCGCAGATTCAGCAGGCAGCGGAGTGGATTCGCATGGTGCAGAATCCCGACGGCGGCTGGGGCGAGACCTGCGGCAGCTACGACGATCCGGATACGCGCGGTGTGGGACCGAGCACCCCGTCCCAGACCGCATGGGCGCTGCTCGGTTTGCTGGCCGCCGGCGACGACCGCTCCGATTCGATCGCCAAGGGCGTGCGCTGGCTGCTCGAGCGCCAGTTGCCCGAGGGGGGCTGGGACGAATCCATGGGCGAGGGAGCCACGCGCCAGGCCATCATTACCGGCACCGGATTCCCCAAGGTGTTTTATCTGGCATACACGATGTACCGCCATTACTTTCCGCTGATGGCGCTCACCGCCTACAAGCGGGCGATGGAACGGAAAAGCAGCTTTTAGCTACTAGCTTCTAGCCGCTGGCTTTTGGCTGGTTGTTTGAATGTTCTCGTTTTTTCGGTTTGGTATTTGGCTAGAAGCTAGAAGCTGACACGGAGGGTTTACCCGAATATGGCAGTTCCAATCTCCCAGATGGCTACGGTCGCCGCCTATGTTCTCAAGAACCGGCTCAAGGGCAACCGGCGCTATCCGCTCGTGCTCATGCTTGAGCCGCTCTTCCGCTGCAACCTGGCCTGCGCCGGCTGCGGTAAGGTGCAATACCCGCCGCACATCCTCAAGAAGCAGCTCACGCCCGAGGAGTGCTTCGCCGCCATCGAGGAATGTGGCGCGCCCATGGTCTCCATCCCCGGCGGCGAGCCGCTGCTTCATCCGCGGATCGTCGAAATCGTCAACGGCCTTGTCGCGCGTAAAAAGTACGTCTACCTGTGCACCAACGCGCTCGAGCTCAAGCGCCGCCTGCCCGAGTTCACGCCCTCCAAGTACCTCACCTTTTCCGTCCATCTCGACGGCCAGCGCGACGAGCACGATTTCTCGGTCTGCCGCGAGGGCGGTTGGGATCTCGCCGTCGAAGGCATCAAGGAAGCCGTCCGGCGCGGCTTCCGCGTCACTCCCAACGCCACCTTCTTCGACGGCACAGACCCCAATCACGTCCGCGCGCACTTCGATGAAATGATGGCCATCGGTGTCGAAGGCATTGTCCTCTCGCCCGGCTACAGTTACGACAAGGCGCCCGACCAGAAACACTTCATGGGCCGCGCCCGCGTGCGCCGCCTCTTCCGCGCCATTCTGTCGAACCGCAAAAAGTCGTGGAAGTTCAACATGTCGCCCCTGTTCCTCGAATTCCTCATGGGCGACCGCAATTACGACTGCACGCCCTGGGGTTCGCCTGCCTTCAACATCTTCGGCTGGCAGCGCCCCTGCTACCTGCTGCAGGATGGCTACGCGGACACCTTCAAGGAACTGATGGAGACGACGCGCTGGGAAGAGTACGGCGTCGGCAGCGGCAATCCCAAGTGCGCCAACTGCATGGTCAGTTGCGGCTATGAGCCTTCCGCGGTCCTCGACGGCTTCGGATCGCTCAAGGGCTTCTTCGCCATGGTCAAGGGCAGCTTCTCGCTCTACCCCGATCGGCACGCGCTCGACCTGCTCAACGAGCCCATGCCCACCGGCCCCTCGTCGCTGGTGCAGATCGCGCACCCCGACCGCGCCTATGAGGAGACGCGCGCATGAAGGAGAGACGCCGGTATGAATTTGTAGCGCCGGTCTCCAGACCGGCTGTTGTGTGGGCGTCCACGCCCACACAGAATTCCGCGGAAGCGGGTGCCCCATGTCCCTCGCTTTTGGGGACTTGGGAATCCACGAAAATCGCAGTAGGCGAATCCACGCGCCGTAGGCGCAATGTTTGTTAGCCCCGCGCTTCAGCGTGGGGTTGATGAGTCAATCGAAATGCCCAGTCCCGTAGGGACGGTGCTTGTTTCAGGGCGCGACTTCAGTCGCGCCAAAGTTGAAAGCCGGGTGCCCCATGCCCCTCGCTTTTGGGGACCTGGGAATCCACGAAAATCGCAGTAGGCGAATCCACGCGCCGTAGGCGCAATGTTTGTTAGCCCCGCGCTTCAGCGTGGGGTTGATGAGTCAATCGAAATGCCCAGTCCCGTAGGGACGGTGCTTGTTTCAGGGCGCGACTTCAGTCGCGCCAAAGTTGAAAGCCGGGTGCCCCATGTCCCTCGCTTTTGGGGACCTGGGATCCACGAAAATCGCAGTAGGCGAATCCACGCGCCGTAGGCGCAATGTTTGTTAGCCCCGCGCTTCAGCGTGGGGTTGATGAGTCAATCGAAATGCCCAGTCCCGTAGGGACGGTGCTTGTTTCAGGACGCGACTTCAGTCGCGCCAAAGTTGAAAGCCGGGTGCCCCATGCCCCTCGCTTTTGGGGACCTGGGATCCACGAAAATCGCAGCGGCAGGAACTAGCTCCGCTAACTCCGCTAAGAGGACCCATGACCGCCGAAGTCCAAAAATACACTCGCGAACAAATTGAAGCCCTCGAACTCGCGCCCGGCTTCGAGCACGAGGAACTCGAAGGCGCGGTGCCCACACTCGCCACCGAACAGGATCTGAAGAACGCTCTCGAAAAGGCCTTCGATTTTCGCGGCGACGTCACCATCACGCTCAAGTCCGGCGAGAAAATCGAAGCCTATATTTTCAATCGCTCGACCGGCGCCACTCTCGCCGACTCCTGGGTGCAGTACTTCGCGCCCAACGCGCCGGACAAGCGCAAGCTCGCCTACGACCAGATCGCCCGCCTCGAATTCGGCAAAGACCGCGCCGCCGGCAAGCACTGGGAAGACTGGGTCAAGGCCTGGAACGAAAAGAAAGCCGCCGGCGAAACGAACATCGGCCTGCACCCCGACGCGCTGGAGTAGGTCTTGCCGGGAGCCTCAGCCGTCGGCACTCAGCGCAGAAGCCTGGCCTTTTGCCCCTGCTTGGCAATCGCGGTTACGGCTTTCTTATCGAAAGAGACAAATGTCTCCCCACCCAGCCATGCGCCCTCATACGCGATCGCGCCATCGGCAAAATCGCCCCCGGCTTTGAGCATTGCCAAACCTGCCGCGACTGCAGGGCCGTCCATCGCCACATTGGGCGCGCTGCAGAGCGCTTCCACCACGCGGACGATATCATCGCGTTTGAAGCGATAGGAACGGCCGAGAACCCAAACGAGCTCGCAGAGACACGGCAAAGGGAATGCCACGACGCTGGCGCTTCTCAAGACCCCTTCGGCGGCGCGCGCCTGCGAGGTGTCGTCGTGGAGAACGGCACGTAGCAAGACGTTCGTGTCAACTGTGACTTTCAACGCTCACCAGCCCATGCGCGTTCGGTCGCTTCCTTGATCTGTTCGATGGTCAACTTCCTTTTCGTCTTGCCCGCAAGCATTCCGAACAAATCCTCGATCCTGCCGGTTTTCCTGGCCGCTGCGACGACTCCTTTGCCGCCTGGCATCAACTCCAGCTCAATCTTCTCGCCCGGCTTCACGCCCAGATGCCGCAGCACGTCTTTGCGAAATGTGACCTGCCCCCGCGCCGTAACCGTTAATGTTGCCATAGCAATGCCCTCCGAACCCGCGCAATATGACCATTATAATGCAAATCTGCATGAAAAGGTAATGAGATTTTGCAAAAAGAGAATAATGCAACATTGCATGACTAGATAATGTAAATATGCATGAAGTAAATAATGCCAATATGCATGAGATAGTAATGCATTAATGCATGAAGTACGCGTAAATGCGTAATGCAAAACGAGCATAAACATGTAATGGCATTCTGCATGAAACGTGGATGCATTCCTGCATCGCAAGCCGTGCCGGCGTGCGCCGGGAGCTTCCCCCAATTCGCCCCCAAAGCCGGCGTCGGCCCGCTCAGGCGCATGTCCGCTCCGCAGCTTAAAATAGATCAGGCTCCTGCGCGAACTCAGCGAACACTGCTAACTCCGCTAGCTCCGCTAACGCCGCTAACTCGCAATGAAGGTCTTCCTCACAGGCGCCACCGGCTTTGTCGGCCATCACGTAGCCAAAGCCCTGGCCGCCGAAGGCGCCGGCCTGCGCCTGCTCACGCGCAAATCCAGCAATCTCGCCAATCTTGAAGGCATTCCCGGCGAAACCGTCGTCGGCGATCTTTCCGACCCTGCCTCGCTCAAGCCTTCGTTGACCGGCTGCGACGCCGTTGTCCATGTTGCCGCCGACTACCGCCTCTGGATTCCCGATCCCGCTGCGATGTACCGCGCCAACGTGGACGGTACCCGCGAGCTGCTGCGCCTGGCCCGCGAGGCAGGCGTCAAGCGCTTCGTCTACACCTCCAGCGTCGCCACCATGCACTTCCGCACCGACGGCATCGTCATCAACGAAGACACACCCGTCTCGCTCGCCGATATGGTGGGCCACTACAAGCGCTCGAAGTTTCTAGCCGAGCAGGAGGCCGTCGCCGCCGCACAAAACGGCCAGCAAGTCATCATTCTCAATCCCACCACCCCCATCGGTCCGAACGACCGCAAGCCCACGCCCACCGGCCGCATCATTGTCGACTTTCTCAACGGCAAATTTCCGGCCTATATGGACACGGGGATGAATCTCGTTGACGTCTCGGAAGTCGCCCGCGCCCACGTTCTCGCGCTCACCAAAGGCGCTCCCGGCCGCCGCTACATTCTCGGCGGCGAAAACCTCACCCTCAAGCAGATCCTCGACAAAATGTCGGCCATCGCCGGCATTCCATCGCCCACGGTGAAGATTCCGTTCGCGGTTGCCGCGACGTACGCATTCTTTGAGGAGTGGATCACGGGCCGCATCCGTGGCCGTGAGCCGCGCGCCACCCTCGAGGAAGTCCGCATGGGCCGCAAGAAGATGTACGCCTCCAGCGCCCGCGCTCAAGCTGAGCTCGGCTTCCGCATCGCGCCCGTCTACCCCGCCATGCGCGCCGCCATCGACTGGTTCCGCTCCAACGGATACACGCCCGCAATCATCCCGCAGGCCCACGCATGACCCGCACCGCCATCATCGCCGCCTTTCCCGGCGAGCTCAAGCCGCTCGTCCGCGGCTGGCCCCACAGCGCCCGCAACGGCATTCGCTTCTGGGCCCAGCGCAGCGAAGAAGAAGAATGGATCGCCGCCTGCGCAGGCGCAGGCCAATCCGCCGCCACGCGCGCCTTTGCCGCCATCGAGGCGGGCGGTCCCATCGATCTCGTCTTCTCCGTCGGCTGGGCCGGAGCGCTGCGCGCCGAAATCCCCGCCGGCGCGGCCTACAACGTCGCCGGAGTCATCGACGTCCGCACCGGCGAGCGCTTCCACTGCGATGCGGGCGCGGGAGAACTCTGGCTTGCCACTAGCCCTAAGGTGGCCCCTTACACCGAAAAGCGCCGTCTCCCGTCCGCCTACCCGGCCGCCCTCGTCGACATGGAAGCCGCCGCCATCGCTCGCCTCGCCGCCATGCGCAACATCCCGTTCTATTGCATCAAAGGCGTCAGCGACGGTCTCACCGACCGCCTTCCTGACTTCAATCGCTTTCTTTCGCCCGGCGGTCGGTTTCGTTTGGCGCGGTTTGCTCTTTTTGCCATGCTTCGTCCGTGGTACTGGCCCGCACTCCTCCGGATGGGCGAAAATAGTAGACAGGCTTCCCAAAACATCGCGAAGTCGCTGCTCGATTTTCTCGATGAGCGAGGTCACATCGGAAAGCGGAATGGCTACCCAAATCTCCAATCCTAAAATGCGCGTCGAAGCCAAGCTCCCTTCGACCATGCGGGCCGTGGTCTATCGCGGCATCAACGACATGCGCCTTGAAACCGTTCCCGTCCCGCGCATCGGCCCCGGCGAGCTTCTCATCAAGATCGCCACTTGCGGCGTCTGCGGCACCGATCTCAAGAAAATTCACATGGGCTCGCACTCCGCGCCTCGCATCTTCGGCCATGAGATGGCAGGCGTGGTTGCAGAGGTGGGCGCGGGAGTGACCCAATTCGCCGTGGGCGACCGCGTGATGAGCTTCCATCACGTTCCCTGCGGCGAGTGCTACTACTGTCGCAAGCAGACGCCGGCGCAATGCCCGCACTACAAGAAAACCGGCGCCACTGCGGGCTTTGAGCCTTCCGGGGGCGGGTTTGCCGAGTACGTCCGCGTCATGGACTTTTTAGTCGCCAAGGGCGGCGTGGTCCACATTCCTGACGGCGTGCCATTCGAGCAGGCGGCCTTCGTGGAGCCCCTCATGACGGTACTCAAAGGCGTAAAGCTGCTCAACCTGGCCTCCGACGACACCGTGCTGGTCATCGGCCAGGGATCCATCGGCCTCATGCACGCCGCGCTCGCCAGGCGCATCGGCGCCCGCGTGCTCACCTCCGACCTCTTCCCGGAGCGCCACGCCATCGCCGCGCGCTTCGGACTTGCCAATCCCATCCACGCCGGCCAGGAAAACGTCGTCGAGCGCGTCTTTGCCGAGACCGAAGGCCGCGGCGCGGACGCGGTGATCGTGGCCGTCGGAGGCAATGCTCTCATCCGCACGGCCATGGACGCGGTGCGCCCTGGCGGCAAAGTCATGCTCTTTGCCCAGACGCAGCACGGCGAGGCCGCATTCGACCCCGCCGCGGTCTGTGTGGACGAAAAGACCCTTCTCGGCTCATACTCTTCTTCGTTCCCGATTCTGGACCAGGTGACAGACCTCGTTTTTGGAGGCTACCGCAACGGCTTCGACCTTACGCAGTTGATTTCGCACCGTTTCCCGCTTGAAGAGGCAGTCGCAGCCATCGAAATCGCATCCCATCCCCAGCCCGGCTCGATGAAAATCATGTTGGAGCCTGTGACCGGGGCCGGCGCAGAGTAGGAGCAGCACTGTGGCGAGTACGGTGAAAGACGCGATCCGCCGCGGTCGCAAAACGGTCGAAACCGTTGTCGAAGAGGGCCGCAAGACGGTTGAGAACGTCGTCGAGGGAGGCCTGAATACAGTCGAGACGGTCGTCGAGGTCGGCCTCAACACCGTCGAAACGGTAGTCGTCAAAGGCCGCCGCAAGGTCGAATCCGCCGTCAGCCTGGGCCGCAGGACCGTCGAGCACGCGCTTCTCCACGGGCGCAGCACCATGCAGGCCGCCGTGCTCCACGGCCGCGAAGATATCCGCATCGAGCAGGTTCCCATTCCCAAGGCGGCGGTGGGCGAATTGATCGTCCAGGTCGGCGCGGCGCTTACCTGTGGAACCGACCTCAAGGTCTTCCGCCGCGGCTATCACGCGCGCATGATCGTGCCCCCCGCGCTCTTCGGGCACGAGATGGCGGGGATTGTTGTCGAAGCGGGCGATGGCGTCACGGATTTCGCGCCCGGCGACCATGTGGTGGCGCTCAACTCCGCCCCCTGCGGCCAATGCTACTTCTGTTTGCGCGGCCAGGAAAATCTCTGCGACGACCTGCTCTTCAACAATGGTGCGTATGCCGAGTTCATTCGCATTCCCCAGCGCATCGTGGCCAAGAACACGTTCCTTGTGCCGGCCAACGTTCCGCTGGAGCACGCGGCGCTGACCGAGCCGCTGGCCTGCGCCGTGCACGGATTCGAAGATTCGCGTCCCCGCAAGGGCGACATCGTCGCCGTCATCGGCGGCGGGCCGCTCGGCCTCATGATCCTCCATGTCGCCGCTCTCGCCGGCTTCGAAACCATCGCCATCGTCAAGCACGACGGCCAGGTGGAAGCCGCAAAACAGCTCGGCGCCACGCACGTCGTGCAAGCTGCGTCCATTCGCCGGGCCATCCAGGACACCCGGGCGCTCACACCGAACGGGCACGGCGTTGACATCGCCATTGAAGCCGTGGGCTTGCCCGAGGCTTGGCAGGAAGCTGTCGAACTGGTGCGCAAGGGCGGCACGGTGAACTTCTTCGGCGGTTGCGCCGCCAACACCCACGTCAACCTCGACACCAATCGCATCCACTATAGCGACATCACGCTCAAGGCCACGTTCCATCACACTCCGGCCATGTGCCGCAAGGCGCTCGATCTGATTGCCGGCGGTCAGTTCCAGGCCGGCGCCTTCATCACCGGCCGCGCTCACCTCTACGAACTCAACCGCGTCTTTGAGAAGCTGATGAACCGCTCGAGTGAGATCAAGACCGCGATTGTGCCGTAAGCCCAGGAAAATCCGGACTGAGTTGTGCGGACTTCTTCGGGGTTAACGGGATCGGCAGGCACGCTGCCCTGGAGTTCCGAACTTGTGCATCTCAGTCTACGGGCGCCAGATCGTCCTGAACGGCGATCCCCATCGTCAGTTATTTCAAAGGCCCGCAACGCGGATTGCCTGCGGCTGCGTCGAATCTAAAGGTGGTTCAATTCGTCAAACGGTGTACCATCAACAAATGGCGCGAGGAATTCTTGGATCATGCTCCGTACATAAATCGGGCTCATAACAATGGATCTGCATTGTTGGCCCACGCCCTTAAAAACGCCGGCCGCTTTCTGCTGGTGCTGGCTGCCGTCGAGCTGATTTCCATGCCCTTGACGCAGTATGCCTGGACCTGGGACCACTTTCTTCACGGTGGTATGGACTTCGAGTCGAGCCTCCTGTTTCTCGTGGTCTGCCTTCACCTTTTGCTTGTGCTCCGTAATCACCGCAGACAAGACGAGAATTTACGCGTTTCGATGTGGCGGCTACCGCGGACCATCTTCGACACTCAGAAATCGGCTGCAATGCGCGGAACTGGGCTCCTCTCGCCATTTCATCGAAAGCATCGAGCCGGTTCTGGTTGGGCATCGTACAACCTTCCTCTTCAAATCTGATCCAGTGACTCCCGTGGAACGCATGTCGGATGGCTCGTCAGTACGAACCATCCGCTGTCCCTAGGCGAAAGACCCCATTCCGTCTACTGCGGAGAGACAATGAAAAAGTCTGAAGTGATTCAGGCCTGGTCCAGAATTCTGGGCGGCAATCCGCCATCGCTATCGATCGAGATCACAAAAGAGTGCCCTTTGCAGTGTCCCGGATGCTACGCATTCGATGCGGCGCATCTCGGAGGTTCGACTCAACTGCGTCAACTTTCGGATTTCAAGGGAGATCAACTGGTCTCGAGAGTGCTTGCGCTCATCGATGAACACAAACCTCTTCACGTTTCGCTAGTCGGCGGCGATCCGTTGGTGAGGTACAGGGAGCTCGAACTACTGTTGCCGGAGATAGAAAAGCGCGGTGTACACACGCAGATCGTCACCAGTGCGTTTAGGGCCATCCCCGGCGACTGGACGGCATTCAAGAAATTGAATGTCGTTGTATCGATCGACGGTCTCCAGCCAGAGCACGATGCGCGGCGCAAACCGGCTACCTATGAACGCATCCTCAAGAACATCAAAGGGGCGCGAATCACTGTTCACTGTACGATCACATCGCAAATCGCCGGGCGCCTCGGCTACCTGGATGAATTTCTCGAGTTTTGGAGCGGTCGTCCAGAGGTTGTGAAGGTATGGTTCAGTCTTTTTACTCCGCAGCGCGGGGCCATCGATCCAGAGATCCTGACCCCTCCGCAAAGGGCCGCTGTGATCGCCGACCTTCGACGATTGCGGGTGGCGTATCCCGTTCTCGACATGCCTGAACCATTGATTCGAGAAATGGAATCTCCACCTGAAAGCCCAAAGGAGTGCATCTTTGCCAGAACTACTCAAACCATCTCGGCAGATCTGAAAACGCAAATTACACCGTGTCAGTTCGGCGGAGATCCGGATTGCGGCCAGTGTGGCTGTATAGCATCGATGGCGTTGGCCGCTGTTGGCCATTACCGCGTGTTGGGTGGGCTCACCGCCGGACAAATATTCATGACTTCAGAGCGCCTAGGCAAAGGATTGAAGATCATGCGAAGAAGACTCGCAAGGCAAATGCCATTTCCGTCGGGATCGTCCCCGCTCAACAAGGAGCAACTAGTCACTAGCATTGCCAAGATGCGCGGCTCAAACACCTGAATAGCCTACCCTGGCCGGCGAGCCACACCTTACGAATACTTGGTTTCGCCTCATTCATGGCCGTTGGGCCATCGTAAGCGTGTATCAACGTGAAGCCGCCGTTTTCGGTGCGAATCGCGTTCCGACCGAGGCCGGTGGAATAATATCGATAAGGCCGAAGATCCCATGACCGCCACCGCCGCCCATCCTCCGCAAGACGAACTCCTCGCCCGCGGCTGGGCCGCGCTTCCGCCGGCCTATCGTATTCCTGACGTTGCGCCCACGCTCGATCAAGCCCGCAACTACTGCCGCCGCCTCGCCGAAACCCACTACGAAAACTTCCACGTCGCTACGTGGCTGCTGCCCAGGGCGTTGCGCCCGCGCTTCCATTCCATCTACGCCTACTGCCGCATCTCCGACGATCTCGGCGACGAAGTCCCCGACAAATCCGCTGCCCTGGCTCTCCTTGATCTATGGGGAAGGGAACTCGACGCCTGTTATGAAGACCGCGCGCGCCACCCGGTCTTTGTCGCGCTCGCCGAAACCATCCGTGCCTGCACCATTCCCAAAGAGCCCTTTGCCGATCTGCTCACCGCGTTTCGCCAGGACCAGACCGTCGCCCGTTACGCCACAATGGACGACGTGCTTGGCTACTGCCGCTACTCCGCCAACCCCGTGGGCCGTCTCGTGCTCTACGCCTGCGGCGAAGCGAAACCCGGCGCAATCGACGAAAACTTCCGCCTCTCCGACGCTACCTGCACCGCGCTGCAGCTCGCCAACTTCTGGCAGGATGTCCGCGTGGACTATGCCAAGGGCCGCGTTTATATTCCGCAGGAAGACATGCGCCGCTTCGGCGTTTCCGACGAGATCATCGCCGGTGGAGTCGCAACGCCGGAGTTCCGCGCGCTACTGCGCTATGAGTTCGATTACGCGCTCTCTCTCTTCGACCAGGGGCTGCCCCTGATCGACAGGGTGGACCGCGGCCTTGCCCTCGACATCGATCTCTTCAGTCGTGGCGGCCTTGAGGTTCTGCGTGCCATCGAACGCCGTGGCTACGACGTGCTGAGCGCGCGCCCGTACATTTCGAAGCGCGCCAAGCTGGCGCTGTTGTTGCGCGCGCTGGGTGGCAAGGCGCTGCCGTTCTTGCGGCTCCGCTCCCCATCGGCAGGAAAGACGGCTTGACGCAAATGGCTCCATCGCACGAACTGACCTTGAACGGCGCCTATGCGGCCTGCCGGGCAATCGCGAAACGCGAAGCGAAAAACTTTTACTACGCGTTCCTCGCTCTTCCGCTCCAGCGCCGCAATGCCATCTGCGCCATCTACGCATTCATGCGCCAGGCCGACGATCTGGCCGACGACGAGAGCCTGCCTCGCCAGGAGCGCCGGCGCCGCCTGGATGCCTGGCTGGCCGCGTGGCGCGAGGCCGCAAAAGGCGCGCCCACGGGCGATCCGGTCTTTCTCGCCGTGCGCGACGCAACCAGGCGCTTCGAAATTCCGCTTGCCCTGCTCGACGAGCTCGTGGCCGGCGTCACCTTGGATTTGAACAACGTCTCCACCGGCGCGCCGGAAACCTACGCCACCTTCGCCGATCTCTACCGCTATTGCTACCTCGTCGCCTCGGTTGTAGGCCTGGTATGCATCCGCATCTTCGGCTACCGCGACCTGCGCGCGGAAAAGCTGGCTGAGGAGACGGGAGTTGCCTTCCAGCTCACCAACATTCTGCGCGACGTGGCCGAAGACGCCGTGCGCAACAGGGTCTATCTTCCGCTCAAGGATCTCGCCCGCCACGGAGTTACCCCCGATTCCCTACTTCACCGCGCTCCGGCTGCGCCGCTCACGGCTGGCGAGCGCGATCTCTTTGCCGCCATCGCCCGCCGCGCGGAGCACTACTACAGCGTGTCGCGCTTTTTGCTGCCATTGATCGATCCCGTAAGCCGTCCTGCGCTATGGGTGCTTGTCACCATCTACCACGCGCTGCTGAAGCGCATCGAACGCGCCAACTACGATGTTTTTTCAAAGCGCGCCAGCGTACCGCTTATCCAGAAACTCGCCATCCTCACCTTGGGCCTCGCGTGGACGGCCTGGGCGCGCGTGGTTGCTTAGGTGTTTAGTTGTGAGGTTTCAATAGATTGTCCATCTGATCTGAACCTGTAAAGCTGGGTTTGCGAAGACTCAGCGATTCAGGAGACCAGATGGACTATCACCAGAATGCACGAACCATGGTTTGGAGTCGAGAAGAGATGGCGAAGCGGGTGATCGAGCAGGGAAGCACGTTGGCGGCGGCAGCAGCCGCCGCCAACGTGAGCCCGAAGACCGCTGCCAAATGGGTGGCGCGCTATCGGGCGCTGGGCCTGGCCGGGCTCGCAGACCGCAGTTGCAGGCCGCTCCGCCTGCGCAGGCCCACTAAGCCGGAGCTGGCGGAGCGGGTCGAGTTGCTGCGTCGCCAACGCTGGACCGGGTTGCGCATCGCGCAAGCCACAGGCCTCAGCCGGGCCACGGTTAGCCGTATCCTGCGCCGGCGCAAGCTCAGCCGCATACGCGATCTGGAACCACGCCCACCCGTGCTGCGCTATGAGCACGCCGCGCCCGGGGACCTGCTGCATCTGGACATCAAGAAGCTGGGCCGTATCGCCAAGCCCGGCCATCGCGTCACCGGCAACCTCGCCGACCGCACCCGGCGCGTGGGCTGGGAGTACGTCCACGTCGCCATCGACGACCACTCCCGCATCGCCTTCTCGGCCATCTTCCCGGATGAAACCGCGGCTTCAACTGTCGCTTTCCTCTGCCAGGCTGTGGCCTACTACGCACGGCTGGGCATCCGCTTCCGCGGCCTGCTCACCGACAACGGACCGGCCTATCGCTCGCGCCGCTTCGCAAAGGTATGCAGGGAACTCGGCATCAAACATCGTTTCACCCGGCCCTACACCCCGCGCACCAACGGCAAAGCCGAACGCTTCATCCGCACTGCTCTACAGGAATGGGCCTATGCCCGCATTTATCAGAACTCCGATGAACGCTGCGCCCAGCTTCTGCCCTGGATACACGAATACAACTGGCACAGACCTCACGCCAGTCTCAACCACTACACTCCCATCAGCAGAGCAGGCGCAGATCGGAACAATCTGTTGACACTACACATTTAGTCCCGAGATTTAATGGATGGGTTCTTCTCGAAGAGGTAGGAATTCTATGAAGATTCGGGAAATCTTTGCTATAGTTTTTCTTTCTGCCTCCATGCCCGCCGGACTCATGGGCCAGGCAATTCAAGTAAACCCGGCGAATCCTCACTACTACCTGTTTGAAGGAAAACCTACGATCTTGATCACGTCCGCGGAGCACTACGGAGCGGTCATCAACGAGGCGTTTGACTATGTCCCATATCTCGATGCTTTGAATGCACACGGATTGAATTACACCCGAATCTATCCGGGGGCTATGTTCGAGACGACGGACAAGTGGATTACCGGCAATCCAGTCGGCCCCAGGCCCCGAGATCTGATCTTGCCCTGGGCTCGCAGTGACCAACCAGGTTATATCAACGGGGGAAACAAGTTCGATCTCGACCGCTGGAATCCGGAGTACTTTGCCCGTTTGAAAGATTTCTTGGCCAAGGCCGCGGAGCGCGGAATTGTGGTGGAAATCTGCTTCTTCAACTCACAATATTCCGATACTTGGCCAATCTCCCCACTCTATTACGAGAATAATGTTCAAGGCGTGGGAAAGTGCGGTTGGCGCGATGCGCAGGCTTTGGGTTGCGGCGATCTGGCTGAACGCGAGGCGGACTATGTAACCAAGGTCACTCGCGAGGTGAACTCGTTTGACAACGTAATTTTGGAGATTTGCGACGAGTGCGCCTCTGTCGGCACAGGAGTAAAACGTGCGGGACCCTGGGTCAGTTACATGATGGGAGCTGCTCGCGATGCGGAGCGTGACCTTCCCAAGAAGCATCTTATTGCGCAGGAAGTAGAAGGCACTTTCGGGGATGCGATGGACTTTTCTGCCGATCCTCGCGATTCGATCATCACTGGGCAATACATATGGGGACGCGACCCAGACGAGCGCGGAGGGGAAATGGGTGGGTTGCGAGGCCTGGATTACAAATACAGCATGAATAAGCCCATCGAAATGAACGAGACTGACTGGTACCCAATTTGGTATCAAGGCGATAAGATTGCCGATGCGCGTGTGGAAGCCTGGGGGTTTATCGTCGGTGGTGGAGCGAGTCTCAACAACCTGAACGGGACATACACGCCCGAAAATCCGGCTGGTAAGTCACCGGAGAATGAGCAGATTCTGCAAGCCTTGCAGAATTTGAGGCATTTCATGGACAGCTTTGACTTTCTCAAGATGCAGCCCGATTCGAAATTTGTGATTAGTGGGCTAGAACCTTCCGATGTCCACTATCGCGCTATTAGCAAGGTCGGCAAGCAGTATGCTCTTTACATCCATCACAGCCAATACAGCAGTGATAGTAAGAGTTCGTATGTAGTCATGCCCGGGAATTACGAGGAGAAACTGGTTCTGAATCTGCCAGCCGGAAACTACAAGGTGGATTGGGTCGATCCGGCGCGAGGTACAGTGGTTGCTACGGAGAGCCTCCAACACCAAGGCGGATACTGTGTTCTATCTACTCCACCTTACACAGTTGATATAGCACTTCGTATCAAAGTACAGGGCTCATCCTAACCCATCTGTTATTTCTTGCCGGGTTCCCAGGTGTAGGATTAAGCTCGTCGGTCAACAGGGATTCAATTTGTAGCCGTTCCGTACACGATTCCGTGCATCGCAGTGCCACGAAATGCAACACTTATTCTTAAGATTAAGTCCTTAGAGCGCTTCTCCAGTTAGTGTGTGGCATTTCCAATGTTGTGTAAGGTATCTTTTTCTTAAAAGAAAAGCCACTTACCGATTGTCCTTCGCATTACAGCCACTGGAGACCGGCTATAATTTCAATGCAATCGTTCTCTTGGAAACTGTTTAGAAACTCGGTGTTTTGAAAGGGCGCGGCTCAAGCCGTGCCCCCCCAAAGACAACGTGAAATTTGAGCATTACCGCCTGCGCGTCCAGTGCGGCCCTCCCTCACTCCATGCGATAAGCTGATGCAGGGGATCTTTTTGATGCAATTTCGCACCCTGGGTCGTGCCGTTTCGGCGCTGTTTTTGCTCGTCCTGGGGCTGGCTGCGGCTCCTCAAACCCTCCAGGGTCAGGGAGCTGGCTTTAATCCGGCGCTGCCCCTCACCCATGTTGACAACGGCCCCAACTCGGCCTGGGCGCAGAGCCGGCACTATGTCGTGCTCGTCTCGCTCGACGGCTTTCGCTGGGACTACGCCAAGCGCGACAACGCCGCCAATCTGCTCGCGCTAGGCAAACAAGGTGTTTGGGCTCCAGAAGGCATGTTGCCCAGCTATCCGTCGCTCACCTTTCCCAACCATTTCACCATCGTCACTGGCCTTTATCCCGAACACCACGGCCTGGTGGCCAACAGCTTCCTCGATCCCGCGCGGGACGCGCGCTACTCCATGGCCGATTCACAAACCGTCACCGACGGCTCCTGGTATAGCGGCGTGCCGCTGTGGAGCCTGGCCGAAAGCCGGGGAATGCGTACGGCTTGCCTCCTCTGGGTCGGCTCTGAGGCCAGGATCGCAGGCTTCCGGCCGTCCTACTATGCCACCTTCGATGGCAAAACTCAGGCCACGCCCCAAGCCGAGCAGGCGCGAATCGACAATACGCTCGCACTCTTGCATCTGCCCGCCGCCGACCGCCCGCACTTCATCGCCATTTATTTCTCCGAGCCCGACCACGAGGGCCACGAGTTCGGTCCCGATGCTCTGCAAACGCGAGCCGCGGAGCTCAGGATGGACGCGATCGTTGGCAAGCTGGAGGCGGCGCTCAAATCCACCCGCCTGCCCATCGATCTGGTGGTCGTCAGCGATCACGGCATGGTCAAGTCGCAGGGCGATTGGGTCGATCTCGACCAATTCGCCGATCTGGCGGGCTTTGAAACCGTCGGCACGCTCCTCTACGGCAAGACCGAAGACGATCGCGCTCGCGTGTACAACCAGCTCAAGCACGCTTCTTCGCAGTTCGTCGTCTATCGCCTCAAGGATGTTCCGGCCGGGCTCAATTTCAACCGGAATCCGCGCGAGGGCGACCCCGTGGTTGTGGCTACCGGGCCTTATGCCATCCGCGCGCACGCGCCACGGTCAGGGCAACCCGATCGCCCGCCTGCGGCCGGCATGCACGGCTTCGAAGTGCTCAGAATTCCCGAAATGAAAGCCGGCTTCTTTGCCGCCGGACCGGATCTTGTTGCGGGAAAGACCGTGGCTCCGTTTGAAAACGTCAATTTGTATCCATGGCTTGCCCATATGCTCGGTCTCCAGGCGCCGAAGTCCGATGGAAGCCTGAACATCCTGTCTGCTACGCTGCGCGATTATGGCGCAGCGCCGGAACACTAGAAAGGGGACGAAAGAAATGAGCGTGGTCCTGGGAATTGACGGTGGCGGAACGCGCACGCGCGCCTCCATCGTCAACGGCGAGCGTTTGCTGGCCTTTGCCGAGAGCGGTTCCATCAAGCGGTTGCGGGTGGGTGCAGAGGCTGCCGAAGTGAATCTGCGCGCATTGCTCAAGGATGTTTTTGCGCAGGCTGGCTTGAAGAGCGTTTTCGCGGCTTCGTGTGGCGTGGCCAGCGCCAACATGCCCGGCATTCCGCAGTGGATCGCTGCGGTTCTCGATGATTTTGCGGTCGAGCGCCTCCGAAGTCGTCGGCGATCACGTCATCGCCCTCGATGCGGCCTTTCACGGAGGACCGGGCATCCTGCAGATCGCCGGAACCGGCACCAACACCATCGGCCGCGCGCCCGAAGGCGCCATTGAGTCCGCCGGCGGGTGGAGCTCGCGCCTGGGCGATGAGGGCTCCGGCTACTGGATCGGCCTGAATGCCATCCGCAAGGCGCTCCATGCCTACGACCGCGAGGAGCCGACAGAGGTTCTGAAAAAGGTGGGCGAAGTCTGGGGCACACCCGCCATCGCGGACCTGATCAACCTGGGCGACAGCACGCCGGGACCCGATTTTGCCGCGCTCGCCCCTGCCATCAACGAACTGGCCGAAGCGGGCGACCCCGTCGCCGTGAGAGTTTTGCGCCAGGCCGCGGCTGACCTGGTAGAGAATGTGCTTCTGGTGCGCTCCAAGCTGCGCCGCAAGCACGCCATCGCCGGCGAGGTTCCCGCCGCCTGGACCGGCAGCGTGATCGCGAAGATGACCCTTGTGCGAGAGGCGTTCTTCGCAGGCCTACGCTCGGCCGCGCCGCAGATGCCGGTGAAAAAGGAAGCTGTCGTCCCTCTCGATGGCGCAATCTGGCGCGCGCAACGCATGGCAGAGGCCACGATTTCACCCGCTCCCGGAGGGAGCGATAGAAAATAGCCCAGGATGGAGTCCGCGCAGCGGACGGAATCCTGGGAAAGCACGCAATGAATTCTGAATCAGCCCCGTAGGGGCGTCGGAAATCCTATCAGGGCGGGAAACCGTCTCGATAGCTCAAGCCGAGGTTCCGTTTACAACCCGTCCGTTCATCATTGACGCAATCAATTTCCCGTTCGCATCCACGGCCACCAGGTTCGCCGGACCGCCGGCTTCTATGAAACCAACCTGATCGCCCAGCCCCGTCATCGCCGCCGGATTCACCGTCACCAGCCGTAGCGCCTCTTCCAAGGGCGCGCCAGTGAACGCGACAAAATTCGCAAGCGCCCGATCCAGCGTCAGCACGCTTCCCGCCAGAACGCCGCGGGCCATCGCCCGTCCCTCGCTCACCTGCACGGGGAAACCTCCGAGCATGTATTCACCGTCGGGCATCCCCGCCGCGCTCATCGCGTCCGTCACCAGAATCCCCCGCTCCGGCCCTTTGGCTCGCCACCATAGCTTCGCCATCTCCGGCTTCGAGTGAATCCCGTCGCAGATCAGCTCCGCGTAAAGAGAGTCGTCGGTCAGCGCCACGCCCAGGATTCCCGGTTCCCGATGGTTCAGTGCGCGCATCGCGTTGTAGGTGTGCGTCGCGCTCACGGCTCCGGCGGAAATCGCGGCGCGGGTCTCTTCCGCCGTCGCGTCCGAATGTCCAACCGACACGCGAACGCCGCGCTCGGTCGCATGCCGCGCCAGCTCCGCCGCGCCCGGCAGCTCCGGGGCCAGCGTCATCAGCCGCACCTGCCCCCCGGCCGCGTCCAGGAACCGGTCGAACAAAGCGATGTCGGGCGCGAGCAGGTGTTCCGCCGGCTGCGCTCCACGCTTGGCGTGCGACAGGAACGGCCCTTCCAGGTGAATGCCGATCGGGCGCGCGACCGGCTGGCGACTTCCATTCGCCCCCTCGATCCGTTGAGGATCGTCGATCAGCTTTGCCAGACCCTCCAGCGCGCGCAGCGTCGCATCCACCGGTGCGGTCACCGTCGTAGCCAGATAGCTGCCCGTCCCGCGCGAAGCCAGAAACCGCCCGATCTCGCCAAGCGCCTCAGGCGTCGCCTCCATCACGTCGTGGCCGGCCGCTCCATGGATATGCACGTCGAAGAATGCGGGCGCCAGCGTCGCGCCCGGATAATGGAATGTCTTCCCGTCCCCTTCGATCATTACGGCCAGGGCGCCATGTTGCGCCAGAATGGAAGCCGGGGATTGGAAGCCTCTGCCCGCAAGAGGGTCCGGCGGTTCGGCGGAGTCGCGCCTCGCGATCCCGGCAACCCGCCCGTCTTCGATTGCAATCGAAGGCTCGTCAACGGCCCCGCGTCCGTCCCACAGCCTCGCCGCCGTCACAATCGTGCGCATCATTCAATTATCGCCGTGCCCAGCCTGATCCCTCCCCGCCGTGCCCTCACCCGCACCGTGCCTACTCCCTATTGATTACTCCCTGCTTTATCTCTATTTCCGCGCCACCACCGGCAACTGTGAACTGTGAACTGCGAACTGTGAACCGCTTCACCGGTACTTCCTCAGCACTCCCAGCACGCGCCCCTGAATCGCCACCTGCGCCGCCGGCACGTAAATCGGATCCATCTCCAGATTGGCCGGCTGCAAGCGCACCACATTCCCCTCCGGGTAGAACCGCTTCAGCGTGGTCTCCGAGCCGTGCACCAGCGCCACCACGATCTCGCCCTGCCGCGCCGTCTTCGTCCGCTCCACCAGCACGTAATCGCCGTTGATGATGTGCTCGTCGCGCATCGAGTCGCCGCGTACCTCCAGAGCAAATACATCGCGGTTGCCCACCACGTCGGCCAGCGAAATGGTCTCCGAGCTCTCCATGGTCTCCACCGGCTGCCCCGCTGCGATGCGTCCGGCGAGCGGCAGCTTCAGGCTCGACCGCGTCCGCGTCCCCGGCGGCAGCACGTCGATCGACCGGCTGCGATTGTGCACGCGGTCCAGCATCCCCTTCTTTTCCAGGTTGGTGATGTGTTTGTGCACGGTGGCCAGGCTCTTCAGGCTCATGCCGCGCGCAATCTCTTCAAAGGAAGGCGAATAGCCGTTGCGGCTCACAAACGCTTCCAGAAAGTCCAGAACTTCTTTTTGCCTGCGTGTAACAGCCATGGGCGCATTATAGCGAATAAAAAGCGAACTGCAAACACTGTTTTCGCTTTTTCGTTACTTTCTCGGCACACTCAGAACCCGCATCCCGCTCCGGAACCCGGCATTCGGCGCCACCCCGTAGCTGAAAGCTGATAGCTGAATTGGTGCACACCCGCGCCCCAGCGTCCCACTCCGGAACCCGGCATACGCCGCCACCTCGTAGCTCAAAGCTGAAAGCTGGAAGCTAGAGGCTAGAAGCTAGAAGCTGCCTTTCCTCCCCCTGACCACGGCCGATCCTTCGGTGCTATCATGAATCCCGCTCAGTTCCCCGGCTTCTAATCTTCCCCGGAGAGACAACTCCCCGGCTACCTTCCCATTCCAACAAATCAAGGAGAGACCATGTCCAAACTCAAATTCCTCGCTCTCGCAGCCCTCGCCATTGCGCTGTTTTGCTCTGCGCGCCTAGCGCCAGCCCAAATCTCCATCACCTTCGGTGCGGAGCCTGTCTGCCCCTATGGCTACTTCGACTACGCTCCCTACAACTGCGCGCCTTACGGCTACTACGGGCCCGATTGGTTTGTGGACGGAATTTTTATCGGCGCCGGCCACTGGTTCCATGGCCCCGGCCACTTCTACGGCCATGTCGATAACCGCTATGACCCTCGTCACGGCTACCACGGACCGTTGCCCGAGCGCGGCGCTGAGCCCTTCAACCACTTCCACGGCAACGAGGCGCGCGATGGGCGAGGCCATGCAGGCCCCGGTGATCATGATGCGCACAATGAACACGCCCTCCCCGGATATCGTGGCGGCGGCGATCATGGTGGCGACCATGGCGGCGGACACCACTAGAGCGGATCTCCTGCGGGTGGCGACCGGGGCACAATCTCTAGTGTCCTGAGTCGAAAGTTCGTGTCAATAGGAAATTGTCATCCTGTGCGAGTCCCGGCGTGCCGGGACGAGTCGAAGGATCTGCGGTTGTTCTTCGCTCATTTTGTCGCGAAATTCGGATTCACCACCACTAGCGCGGATCTCCTGCGGGCGGTCACCGGGGCACAATCTCCAGGCGGCTTTTTCATCGGGAAAAAGCCACCGTGAGTTCTGTCCGAAATGGCTCATCGTTGCGGCAGAGCCGCCGTAAACCCCCATCCGATCCCGGCAAGAGGCGAGGGAAGCCGCGCTCAAACCCTCGCCTCCAGCCATCCTCAGCGAATCTCGGCCTTCGCCGCAGCGAAGCCACGCACCGAACTCCGCCCCGGCTTTTCTACTCCCTACTCCCTATTGGCTACACCCTGTTTCTCTGATCCCTGATCTCTGTTCTCTGATCTCTGTCTTCCCCCCCACCCATTTTTCGAGAAACAAAGTACGCGGCGAAGCCGCGCTTAAACCCGTTTTACTCGCACTGAGCTCGGCGAAGGCAGACTCAACCTGTCCAAGTGGAGAACAGCGCGTTATACTCTGAGGAATTGCAGGCAAATTCAAAGCCCATGGAATCGACACCCACGCCAGTCCAACTGCTCGCCCAAGCCGAAAACGCCCGCCGGGTGCTTTCTGGGGGAATCGGTATCGAGCGCAGATCTGCCTTGGGCCAGTTCATGACGCCCGCAAACGTTGCACGCTTCATGGCCTCACTCTTTCCGCCGAGCTCACTAAAGCATTGTCTTCTGCTCGACGCCGGAGCGGGACTGGGGGCTCTCACATGTGCATTTCTCGACCGCTGGGCCTCTCACGAAGACCTATCATTTCAGAAAGTCGAAGTGGAGGCTTACGAAATTGATGCGAATTTGCGGAGGCAACTCTCATCGACTTTAACGGAATACGCCCGGCAATTGCCTCTCAGCTTTCGCGTAATTCCGGGGGATTTTATCGAGGCAGCCGCGCTACAGAGCCTGGCTCACGGCCGGTTCACACACGCAATTCTCAATCCGCCATATAGAAAGATCAACAGCTCCTCAAGTCACAGATTGATTTTGCGCCAAGTCGGCATCGAGACAGTGAATCTTTACTCAGCTTTCGTAGCACTTTCAATTGACAGAATGAAATGCGGCGGACAACTCGTCGCAATAATTCCGCGCAGCTTTTGCAATGGCCCTTACTATCGTCCGTTCCGCGACTTTCTCTTTCGCCGCGCCGCACTGCGCCATATGCACCTGTTTGCCTCGCGAAACAAGGCATTCAAGGACGATGATGTTCTACAGGAAAACTTGATCGTTTGTCTCGAAGTTGGGGCAACGCAGGGCAGCGTCGCCGTCTCACATTCCACTGACGACAGCTTTAGCGACCTGACAACGCATGAACAGCCATTCGAACAAATCGTCGACCCTGAGGACCCCGAGAGATTCATACATGTTCCGACATCCGTCGGCAAGGGGACCATCGAGCTGTCCCAAGCGATTCGATCAACACTTACCGACCTTGAAGTTGGGATCTCAACAGGTCCCGTCGTAGATTTTCGCCTTCGGCATCACATCGAGCCGCAACCGCGAACCGGCACAGTTCCCCTCCTCTATCCTGGTCACTTCAAGGGACAATCAACGCAGTGGCCCAAAGAAGGAATAAAGCGGGGGAATGCCATCCGACTAAACAGCGAGACGCGAAAATGGCTCTATCCGAACGGCTTTTATACCGTGGTCCGACGGTTTTCATCAAAGGAGGAAACCCGACGCATCATTGCAAGTGTCGTTAGGCCAGACAGCTTTCCGGGCGCACCGATGCTCGGCTTCGAGAATCATCTGAATGTCTTCCATCAAGGGAGGCATGGTCTTCCAGAGGCGCTAGCCTACGGACTCGCCGTATACCTCAATACATCGGCCGTCAACGAAAGCTTCCGGCGCTTCAGCGGGCATACGCAGGTTAACGCAACGGATCTGCGCCTAATGAAGTACCCCAACTGCAAGGCCTTAATGGCCCTTGGCACCTGGGCAAAGGGGCAAAAAAGCCTCTCGCAAGCCATGGTCGATGACCAGATCAAGAAGCTCACAGAATGACACGTAAGAAACTCATCAGGTCTGCTTTACAGATACTCGCATCCCTTGGCCTACCGAGGGCACAGCAGAACGAGCGGTCAGCCCTTTGCTTACTCGCCCTTCTTGACCTCAAACCTGGCCGGAGTTGGCCCCAAGCCGAGAACCCGCTGGTTGGTATCACGCCGATCATGGACTGGATTCGCGCGAACTATGACAAGGATTACGCCCCTAACACCAGAGAGACAGTGCGGCGCCAAACAATGCACCAGTTCGTCAGCGCTGGCATCGCACTCTACAACCCCGACAATCTCGCGCGTCCCGTCAACAGTCCCGCTGCGGTATATCAGATCGAACCTGAGGCCCTCGGGCTGTTACGCGCTTTCGAATCGACCGCTTGGCGCGACGCTCTGAGTGCATATCTCGCAAAACGCGAAACCCTCGCCGCAAAGTATGCAGGCGAACGTAGGCAGAACCTCGTCCCGGTTCGGATCGCACAAGGCAAAAGAATCGAACTTAGCCCAGGCGAACACAGCGAACTAATTCGCAAAATCATCGAAGATTTCGCCGCGCGATTCGCTCCAGGTTCCATCTTGATCTACGCCGGGGACACGGGCGATAAATGGGGATACTTCGACAGCGCGGCGCTCGCGGAACTCGGCATCGAAGTCGAGGCGCACGGGAAAATGCCGGACGTCGTGCTGCACGACGCCAAGCGCAACTGGTTGATTCTCGTCGAATCTGTCACAAGCCACGGTCCAGTCAACGGGAAGAGACACGCAGAACTCTCACGTCTTTTCGCAGCGTCAAGTGCCGGCTTGGTCTACGTTACTGCATTCCCAAACCGCTCTGTGATGGGCAGATACCTCGGCGAGATCGCATGGGAGACAGAGGTCTGGGTCGCTGATGCCCAGTCTCACCTGATCCATTTCAACGGCGAGCGCTTTCTGGGTCCGCACAAAACGCTTTAGTCGATCATAACTAGGTAAAATGCAACGCCCCTTCAACCACCCCGCAAACCCCGTTCCCTGACCCCTGACCCCTGTTCCCCGTTCCCTGATCCCTGCTCTTCTGTCAAGACCCCCGCCCCCAAAATCGCCCTGCCCGCCGCACCTTAAGTCTTTGTTTTTCTGATCTCTGACCCCTGATCTCTGATCTCTGTGAAGTTTGCGTATCATTTCCCCCGTTTAGCGCACAATGGTCCCATGATCGCCAACCAGAAATCGACGACCAGACCACAGCCGCTCCGCACCGGCCCCTTGTTCCCTCAGTCCCTCGGACCCTGCTTTTCCGCTCCCTGCCGTTCTACTCCCTATTGGCTACTGGCTAATTGGTATGAAGGTATGCATACGGTAAGGCCAAGGTATGAGTCGCCCCGTAAACCATTTGTTATCAAATATGGAGGTATGGCATCCCCGGGGGAGGGGCAGGATAGGTACTAAAGGGTAAACAGACCAGCTCACCCGCCGGCAAGCTGACGGCTGAAAGCTGACTCGCCGTTGACTGGTCGTTCGGCAGGTAGGGCAAGAAGCTAGAAGCTAGGAGCTAGGAGCTGCATCCTAGCTCTTCAGCCAGTCCTTCACCTTCTGCACCATAACGTCGCGGCTGATGTCGCTGATGGCGTTGGTGAGAGGAATCTGCTTGGGGCAGGCCTTCACGCAGTTCTGCGCGTAGCCGCACTCCTGCACGCCGCCGTCTCCGGCCAGCGCACGCAGGCGGTCCTCCTTGAAGACTTTTCCCGTGGGATGGTTGTTGAACAACTTGACCTGCGCAATCGTTGCCGCGCCGACAAAGCCGGTCGTCACGTTGAACTGCGGGCAAACCTCCATGCAGCAGGTGCAGCTGATGCAGTTCGACAGAGGATAGTTCGCCTCCTGCTGCTGCGGATAGACGCGCGGCCCGGAGCCGAGATCGTAGGTGCCGTCCACCGGAACCCAGGCTTTGACGCGCATCAGGTTTTCAAACAGTACCGAGCGGTCAACCTGGAGATCGCGGACCAGCGGAAACTTGGTGAGCGGCTCGACGCGAATCGGCTGCTCCAGATTGTCAACCAGCGCCGAGCAGGCCATGCGCGCGCGCCCGTTGATGCGCATGGCGCACGACCCGCAGATCTCCTCGAGGCAATTCGAGTCGTAGGTGATGGGCGTGGTCGGCTTGCCGTCGGCGGTGACGGGGTTGGCGGCGATCTCCATCATCGCCGACACGACGTTCATCCCCGGCCGCCACTCCAGCTCAAACTTCTCCCATACGGCCGGCGCCTCGGGGCTGGCCTGCCGCTTGATTTCAAAAGTAACGGTCCTCTTTGCCATGATCCCTTTCGTTGCCGCGCCTCTCTTTGTAGCGCCGGTCTCCAGACCGGCTGTACTGGCGGCGTCCTCGCCGCTAGCCCGTGTGCACTGGTCTGGAGACCAGCGCGACAGCCGGACTGGAGTCCGGCGTTACGTCACTTCGCCACATCGTAGCGCCGCGGCCGCGGCTTGATGTACTGCGCATCGACCTCCTCGAACTCGAAGCGCGGGCCTTCCACGCTGCCCGTGAAGCTGGCCTTGGTGGTCTTCAGGAACCGCTCGTCGTTGCGCTCGGGAAACTCCGGCTTAAAGTGCGCGCCGCGCGACTCGTCGCGCAGCATGGCGCCCAGCACTACGGTGCGCGAAAGCTCCAGCATGTTCTTGAGCTGGCGCGTGAAGGCGAAGCTGGTGTTGGCCCACTGGCTCTTGTCGCTCAGGTTGATGCGCTGGTAGCGCTCGATCAGCTCGATGATCTTCCCGTCGGTCTGCTTCAGGCTGCTGTTGTGGCGGATCACCGTCGCGTGCTCCGTCATGGCCTTGCCCAGCTCGCGCCACAGCTTGAACGGGTTCTCGCCGCCCTCGTTCTTCAGCAGCTTGCCGTTGATCTCCGCCTGGCGCGCCACTTCCGCCGCCGCGCCGCCGTCTCCTTCCACCGCCGCCACGCTCTTCGCGTACTCGATCGCATTCGGTCCCGCGTGGAATCCGCCATAGATGCAGCTGACCAGCGAGTTCGCGCCCAGCCGGTTGGCGCCGTGATACTGATACTCGCACTCGCCGGCGGCAAAGATGCCGGGAATGTTGGTCATCTGGTTGAAGTCCACCCAAAGGCCGCCCATGGTGTAGTGCATGCCGGGGAAGATCTTCATCGGCTCCACGCATGGATCGACGCCGACGAACTTCTCGTAGATCTCGAGGATGCCGCCGAGCTTGTAGTGCAGCGTCTCGCGGTCGATATGCGTCAGGTCGAGATAGACCATGGGCTGGCCGTCAAGGCCGAGGCCAAGTTCGTAGACGACTTTGTGGATGGCGCGCGTGGCCACGTCGCGCGGCACCAGGTTGCCGTACTTCGGATACCACTCCTCGAGGAAGTAGAAGCGCTCCGACTCGGGGATGGCCTTGACGGCGCGCTTATCGCCGGGCGTTCGCGGAACCCACACGCGGCCGCCTTCGCCGCGCGCCGACTCCGACATCAACCGCAGCTTGTCCTCGCCGGGAATGCAGGTGGGATGCACCTGGATGAACTCGCCGTTGGCGTAGTACACGCCCTGCTGGAAGACGGCCGACTGCGCCGACCCGGTGCAGACCACGGAGTTGGTGCTCTTGCCGAAGATAGCGCCGATGCCGCCGGTGGCGAGGATGATGGCGTCGGCCGCGAAGGACCGCAACTGCATGGAGCGAAGATCGAGGGCGACGATGCCGCGAGCGATGCCCCTGGAGTCGATGACGGCGGAGAGGAACTCCCAGCCTTCGAACTTGTGGACTTTGCCCTCGGCCTCGTAGCGGCGAACCTGCTCATCGAGCGCGTAGAGCAGTTGCTGGCCCGTGGTGGCGCCGGCGAACGCGGTGCGATGGTAGAGCGTGCCCCCGAAGCGGCGGAAGTCGAGCAGGCCTTCCGGCGTGCGGTTGAAGGGGACGCCCATGCGGTCGAGAAGATCGACAATCCCCGGCGCCGCTTCGCACATGCCCTTGACGGGAGTCTGGTTGGCCAGGAAGTCACCGCCGTAGATCGTGTCGTCAAAGTGCTGCGCGGTGGTGTCGCCCTCGCCCTTCAGGTTCTTGGCGGCGTTGATTCCACCCTGGGCGCAAACCGAGTGCGAGCGCTTGACCGGCACGATGGAAAACAGGTCCACCGTGCCGCCAGCCTCGGCGATCTTGATGACTGCCGCGAGCCCCGCGAGCCCTCCGCCAACCACGATGATTTTGGGTGCTGCCATTTCTAGCTCCTAGCTTCCAGCTTCTAGCTTCTAGCGAGTGACTGGAAGCTATTCGGGTGATAGGCGGCGCCGGCGTGTACCGGAGCGACCAAGATGGAAAGCGGCACGTTCTCCGGCGCGTTCTGATATTTCGGCCCGACAAACGCCCAGATGCTGGCGAGTCCCATGGCCGCAAGCAAAACGCCAAGCACGCCGCAAGCGTAGCCGAAGCGGCGGCGGGCCGTTTCTCCCGGCGTGATGCCCCACTTGGCGGCAAATAGCCACACGCCATAGGCGAAGTGCCAGCAGATGGCGACCATGGCAATCATGTAGACGGCGAGAATCCAGGGATTGGTGAGCTCGTGCTGTACTTTCCAGAATGCCATGCCGGGATGTTCCGGAAGGTTGGCGCCCATGAAGCGCTGCGTGGCCACGTGGTAGCCGATGTAGACGAATGCGATAAGGCCCGTGTAGCGCTGGACGAGGTACATCCAGTTGCCTGCCCACGGGTAGTAGACGATGTTCGACTTGCCGCGCAGCCAGATCCAGACACCGTAGATGCCGTGGTAAAGGATAGGCAGGAAGATGAATGTCCACTCCAGCACGCGGACCAGCGGCAAACCGTTGAGGAACTTCACCTGCTCGCCGTAAGCGATGGGACCTTTCAGCGCTTCGAAATTCGAGAGCATGTGCTCGAGGAGAAAAGCGCCAATAGGGACGATGCCGAGCAGCGAGTGCAACTTGCGCCAAATGAAGCTGGCGCCCTGCCCTGCGCGTAAAGGTTCGACGCCGCGTTGGACTTGGGGCACAGCGGAGGGTTGAACGGTTGCCATGAAGAATGTGGCTCCTAAATGGGTGCAGGCTGAAGCGGTCTTAGATTGAGAAACCCACTGGCAGTGTTCTGTATCACATGCATTATTCGAGGCGGATGCTGTGCCCGTCAAGGCGGGCACTCCGTGCTCTTAGGTTTTGGATGAGAGAGGTGGAAGATCAGCGCGACAGCTTTGGCAGCAGCGCTGCAATTGCCCGCCCGCGATGGCTGCGCAAAAGTTTGGTTTCGAGATCGATCTCGGCCATGGTCTTGTCCAGGTCGGGCAGGAAAAACAGCGGATCATAGCCGAATCCGCCCGTTCCGCGCGGAGCCTCCAGAATCATTCCTTCGACGGCGCCCTCAGCCGTGTGGCAGATCGCTCCATCGCGCGCAGCAACTAGCACGCAGCGGTAGCGCGCGGTGCGCTTCGCTGTTGGAACCCCCGCCATCCGCTGCAGGAGCAGCACATTGTTCCATACGTCGGTGTTGTCGTTGGCGCCGGGCGAATCCACAAGGCCGGCATCCGCGGCGAAGCGGGACGAGCGCACGCCCGGAGCGCCTGAGAGCGCGTCGACTTCGAGGCCGGAGTCGTCGGCCAGCACCAGCTCGCCCGGAGCGAAGCGCGAGTAGTAGACGGCCTTCAACGTGGCGTTGGCCGCAAAATTATCGCCGTCTTCCACGGGCGCGGGGATCTCGTCGAGGCCGGGTATAGGGTCGATGCAGACCGCGTAAGCCTTAGCTGCCGTGCGGAAATCTCGTAGTTTTCCGGCGCTTGTTGAAGCAACAAGGAGGCGGAGAATCATGGAGCCAGTGTAACGGTTGAAGGGCGCATCCTCGGAGTGCAAACACCTCAATGGATCGGAGTTCGAATACGCAGCTGGCGAGTGTGCCTTGTGAAGCTCTTCTTCAGAGATCGTCGCATCGAATCTGTCCACCGGCGCCCGTGTATCGTTGGAAGGGGCGCTACTCTCATTCATTGTGCACGATGAGCCGTTGCAGCCAGGTGGAGTGGCCGCGATTGGCCACGCGGATGAAAGCGATGCACTTTTCGCAAAGGACGAATTGGAACACGGAAGAGAGCGAGCTGGCGCGCGCGCACCGGCTGCGCGCGCAGGCGGGCCTGCCGATTGCCGATCTCACGGCTTCGAATCCCACGCGCAGCGGCTTTGCTTATCCGGCTTCTCTGCCTGATGCGCTGACCGATCCGCGCGCCCTGGACTACGATCCCCAGCCAAAGGGTCTTCTCTCCGCGCGCCAGGCAGTTTGTGAGTATTACGCGGCGCACGGCGTAACCCTAGCCCCGGAACAGATCGTCCTGACCACCAGCACCAGCGAAGCCTACAGCTTTCTTTTCCGGCTGCTTTGCGACGCGGGGGACGAGATACTCGTTCCGCAGCCGAGTTATCCGCTCTTCGACTTCCTCGCCGCTCTCGACGATGTGCGCCTGAAGGCCGCGCCGTTGATCTACGAGAACGGCTGGCAGATCGACGCAGAGGGGATCCGGCGCGCGATTACGGCACACACGCGGGCGATCGTGGTTGTGCACCCCAACAATCCGACGGGCCACTTTACCAAGCCCTGGGAGGCTGCGGAGCTGGCCCGCCTCTGCCGCGAGTCCGGCCTTTCACTGATCGTGGACGAAGTGTTTCTCGATTACGGCATCGCCGCGGAGGGCGCCAGTTTTGCCTCGGGCCTGGAAGGCGTTCCGATTTATGTGGTCAGCGGGCTCAGCAAGATTGCCGGCCTGCCGCAGATGAAGGCGGCCTGGATCGTTGTTACCGGCCCGCAGCGAGAGCTGGCGCTGGAGCGTCTGGAAGTCATTGCCGATACGTTCCTCTCGATGAATGCGCCCGTGCAGTGGGCGCTGCCTGCCTGGCTCAGGGGCCGGACGGCAATCCAGGCGCAGATTCGGAAACGAACGGCCGCGAACCTGGCCGAGCTTGACCGTAAGCTGGCCGGCCTCCCCGCTGTCCAGTGGCTTGTTTGCGAAGGTGGGTGGTACGCAGTTCTACGCGTTCCCGCGCTGGAGCCGGACGAGCAGACCGTTCTGGCTCTTCTGGAGCGCGGCGCGTGGGTGCATCCCGGCTACTTTTTCGGGATGCCGGAGTCGGGTTGGCTGGTTGTAGGCCTGCTTGCGCCGGAGCCGGAATTCAGTAACGGAGTAGGCATCCTGATTGACTACTTTCATACGAATCACAGAGGTAACATTACAGAGGAACAGCTTTGAGTCTTTATTGAACTAATAGCTGTATTTATATCAAAACATAACAAGTTACTAATTTCAACAACTTTCCTATCGAGATTGCAGAAACGGATTGCCGCGGCGCTCCTCGCCGATTGTGGTCGCGGGGCCGTGGCCGGGTAAGACCGCCGTTTCATCGGGAAGGGTGAGCAACCGCGAACGCAGAGAATCGATGATTTGGCCGAAGTTGCCGCCGGGAAGGTCGGTGCGGCCAATGCTGCCGGCAAAGAGCGTGTCGCCGGCAACGAGCAGCTTTAATGGGGCAAAATGCAGGCAGACCGAGCCCTGGGTGTGACCGGGGGTGTGGAGCACCTGGGCGGGATAGGCCTCCAACCCCACAACCTGTCCGTCGCTGAGGCTTTCATCGGGCAGTGCAACTTCCGGCGCGCGGACGCCGAGCCAGGCGGCTTGCGCTTCCATCATTTCGAGCAGCAGCACGTCGTTCTCGTTGAGAAAAATGGGCGCGCCGGTGAGCTGCTTCAGCTTGAGCGCTCCGCCTACGTGATCGATGTGGGCATGCGTTACGAGAATCTGCTTGAGCTTGAGGCCGAGCTCGGTGAGGCGCTTGGCTATGCGGCCCACCTCGTCGCCAGGATCGACCACGATGGCCTCGCGGGCCTCTTCGTCGCCCAGAATAGTGCAGTTACAGGCCAGCGGACCGACAGGAAAGGACTCAAGGATCATGGATTTCATTCTAAGCGGGGCTAGCGGAGTTAGCGGGGCTGGCGGAGCTAGCGGAGTTAGCGGGGCTAGCGGAGTTAGCGGAGCTAAAAAAGGCAGCTATCAGCCTGAATTCGACGGCAGTATGACTTATAGGTCATATTTCAGGGGGGCCCCCCTCCCCCATCTCTGAAAATAAAGTCCCTGGATTCATGAGGCTGGCGCGTGTTTAGCGATATAAAGTATTGATTCTAAACCACTTATTTTCAGAGTCTAGACAGTAAGGGAGTTAGAGACAGAGATCAGGGGTCAGTGAAGCCGGTAGCCGGTAGCCAGTAGCCAGTAGCCAATAGCCAGTAGCCAATAGCCAGTAGCCAATAGCCAGTAGGGAGTAGAACGGCAGGGAGCGGAAAAGCCTGGGCCGAGGGGACCGAGGGAACAAGGAGCCGGTGCGGAGCGGTTGTGGTCTGCTTGTCGATCTCTGCGCGTCGATCTCTGCTTGGCGATCATGGGACCATTCTGCGCCAAACGGGGGAAATGATCGGCAAAGTTGAGAAAAGAATTTTGGGCGTGTTTTCAGTGGGTTGCGAGCGAAGTGCAGGGACTCGGGCTTGACTCCGCGAAGGCGCGGCCTGCCGCCAAGGAAACGAAAAGTCCCGCGCTCGCGGTGATATTGATCACATCCCTCTGGAAAACTCCCAGGTAAAGTCAACAGCAGCGCTCTTCTCACTGGATCGTTATTAGAGAAACGCATGCACGGCGTTACCGGCTTTGGGCGCATTTGCCGGAGGGCCCCAACGATGGATACAGCAGTTCAGGCATTGCGAATTGAGAATCTTGAAGCGCGAATCGGACTGCGGCAATTTGTATGCGCTTCCCTCGAAATCCAAATAGACGCAGCTAGAACAGTCGAGGAAAAAGCCGCTCTGATTTCCCGGCGCGACGAGGCATTCAAGGCATATTTTGTTTTGCGTCTCGCCCTGGACTTACTCAGGAGAAATCAGGAATAGGGCTCCACGCTCCACCAGTTCCAACGTCCGGTCCCCAGCGACCACTCCCTCGACATGCAGATCCGTTCCCGCTTGGGTGGACCTTGCACTGAGCCGGCCCGGGGAGACTGAGCGCGGCTTCGCCGCGTACTCAATTTCTCAAGAATGGGCGGGCGGTTTCGGCATGGCTGAAGCCAAGCCCTGATACAGAAAAGCAGGGACCAGGGAACAGGAAGACGGGGACCAAGGGACCGAGAGAACAAGGATTAGTGATTCATGCTCGCGCGGAAGGGTTTGCGGGCTTCTTGACGGCCGGTGCGACAGGGACTGCGTAACCGTTTCGGACCGACTCCGTTAGTCGCGGCCTATCCATCTCTTTTCTTACGTAGGAGACAATGTCTCTTGCCATCTCGATCCGGCTTTTCTTTTTCATGAAACGACCCTCCCTTGAACGATGAACCGTGAATTAGCGTATCGGGTTCGGAGCCGATACTTTCCAGAAAGTCCCGCAAATGGGATCGAGCAAGTATTGATTCGGCCGCCGCGCTAGTTCCGCCACCGCGAATAGCCCCATCCACCACCACCGATCAGAAAAAGCACCAGTAGAACGATCAAGATTGTTTCCATGTTGAAACCTCCGTCGCACGAGGAAGCGGACTCGTCCTTGTAGCGGCTGTCCCACTTCTCGTCTATACGCGATCCTAGATGCGGCCTGGACGGTTGTCTGAGCACATTTAACCACTGTGGATAAGACAGGGATCAGGGATCAGGGAACAGTAAAGCAGGGACATGGGGACCAGGGACGTAGGGAGTAGAAGCCACGTCAGTCGCCGAATTCCATTTCGTCGAAGCGGCGCCATTTGTAGATGGCGATGGAGACGATCCAACTGAGGGCGAAGAGGCCGGTGATGGCGTAGCCGAGCGCGCCGAAGCTCGCGTTGAGGCGGAGCACGGAGGTCCAGAAGGCTCCGCTGAGATGGAGCTGGCCGGCGAGGAGTCCCAGGGCCTCGATGCCGCCGACGACGAGGGCCACCACGACCGACACGAAGGTGATGGTGAGGTTGTAGTAGAGCTTGCGCACGGGCTTGATGAAGGCCCAGCCGTAAGCGCCCAGCATGAGGATGTTGTCTGTAGTGTCGATGAGGGACATGCCGGCGGCGAAGAGGACGGGGAAGACGAGGATGGAGCCGAGGGGAAGTCCGCGGGAGGCTTCGGCGGCGGAGATGCCGAGGAGGGCGATCTCGGTGGCGGTGTCGAAGCCGAGGCCGAAGAGGACTCCGAGGGGATACATGTGCCAACTGCGGCGGATGATGGCGAACATCGGCTTGAAGATGCGGGCGAGGAAGCCGCGATTGGCGAGAAGAAGATCGAAGTCCTCATCGACGTAGGGGGCTCCGTTACGGACGCGGACGAAGGCGCGATAGATGGAGGCGAGGACGACGATGTTGACGATGGCGATGGCGAAGAGGAAGAGCGAGGAGACGAGAGTGCCGACGAAGCCGCCGATGTTGCGGGCCGCGTCGATATGGTGCTGGAGGGCGAGGGCGGCGCCGGCGATGGCGGCCGAGCCGAGGACCACGATGGTGGAGTGGCCGAGCGAAAACATTAGGCCGACGGCGACGGGGCGCTTGCCTTCCTGCATGAGCTTGCGGGTTACGTTGTCGATGGCGGCGATGTGGTCGGCGTCGACGGCGTGGCGCAGGCCGAAGCTGTAGGCGAGCAACGCGGTTCCGAGCAGGAGGGGATAGTGGCGGAAGGCGACGGCGGCCCAGAGCCATGCGCCGGCGTTGAAGAGGATGAGGATGGAGTAGATGCCGGCGATTTTGCCGCGAAGATTGCCGGCGGCATCGTCGAAGAGAGCGTGGAGGCGGGAACGGGGCGCGGGCGCGCAGAGTGTGCGGCAAGAAGACGACGCGGGTGGCCCGGTTAGTTTCGGCATTGGATTCTTTCTTTATGATATTACCATTTTTAAAATCGTGCTAACAAGGCGGGGGGTTGGTTTTGGGCGCGTGGGGCGAGAGGAGAAGAGGCGGCGCCGGGATCGGCCGATTGCAGGGGGAGTAGAGAGGCAGATCTCAGCTATCAGCTTTCAGCTACGAGGCGGCGGCGGGGGCCGGAGCCTGGCGGCGGATGGTGAGGATGGTGATGTCGTCCTGCTGGCCGAAGGCTTTGGCGGCTTCAGCGAGGGAAGCGGCTGTCTGTTGGCTGAAGCGGTGGACGCGGTCGAAGCCGAAGAGCTCGCCGGAGGGGCGGCGGGCCTCGACAACTCCGTCGGAGAGCAGGAGGATGCGGTCGCCGGGATGGAGGTAGAAGCGGGCTTCTTCGCAGGTGACCTCGGCCAGCACACCGAGAGGAAGGCTGCCGGGCAAGGCGATTTCCTGGCTGTTGAGATAAGGCGGAAGATGGCCGGCGTTGGCAATGGTCATTTCGCCATTGGCGCCGAACCAGATGGCCTGGCAGGTGGTGAGGCTGGCGGTCCCGGCCAGCACGCGGTTCAGCGCCTCAAGAAGCCTGGCCGGGTGGCGCTCCTGGGAGCGGCGCAAGGCTCCCATGAGGAGAGAGACGTTCATGGCGGCGCGGAGGCCCTTTCCGGCCACGTCGCCGATGACGACGAGGATGCCGTCGCGGTTGATGGGTTGCACATGAAAGAAATCGCCGCCGACTTCGCTGGCCGGGCTGTAGACCGAGTCCACATCGAAGCCGGGCGTGGCCGGTTTTTCCTGGGGGATGAGCAACTCCTGCACACCGCGCGCGGCCGCCAGCTCGCTGGCAATCCGTTCCTGGTCGCGATGAATGCGCCGGTAGCGGAAGAAGACGATGAGCACGATGACGAGAATGCCCGCGTAACCGCCGGCGGTGGAGACGCGAATGGGAATGGGCCCGGCCTGGAGGGTAAGTGGAGAAGTATAGGGAGAGCCGGACCCGCCGTTCATGGCGTTGCCAACGATGGCATCGGCGATGGCCACCACACTGAATCCGAGCGGAACAAGGAAGAGGCCCGCTTCGAAGTTGCGGCGCACGGCGGCGGAGATGAGGGTGCCGAAGACGAAGATGCACCATCCGGCCATCCAGAGGCCGGTGGAAATGAAGATGGCTGCGAGATAGGGGATGGCTCCGCGGTGAAAGAGAAAGAGCAGGGCCGGGCCGACGCCTGCCAGAACCGGCGCGGTGTAGCGCAAACCGCGGATGTACCAACGCCGCTTGAGGGAGAGAAAGGCGACGAGAAACTCAAAGAAGAGATAGGCGGAGATGACCAGTAGCTGGAGCACGATTGTGGCGCACAAAAAGGCGCCGAGCCGCGCGGAGCTGCCCGCCAGCTCGATAAAGCCGATAGGCGCCGCGGCAAGCTCGTGCAAGGCCAGCCAGAGGTATTCCGGGTGGCCCTTCTCAGAGAAGTAGAGCGCGAAGAGGAAGAGGGCCAGCACGGCCAGAAGGACGGAGTAGATGAGATTGAGCAGGCGCTCGAAGAGGCTGCGATCGGACAAGAGATTGAGCGCGAGCTCGAGATCGCCGGGGTTGCCCAGGGAGAGAGTGTGGCTGGCAAAGAAGCCGGTGTAGGCTTCGGCTCCGAAGGCGGTGTAGATGGCGCGGACGACGAGAGTGAGCGAAGTTTCGGAGGGATCGAGATTCAGGTTATAGAGGCGAGAGATGGGTTGGTATTCGTCGGGCGCATCTCCATGCGGTCCTTCGGGATGGACTTGCTTGCCGTTGACGAAGACTTCGGGGGTGAATCCGGGCGAGCCGAGGCCAAAGGAAGTGCTATGGGTAACCGGCAATTCGATGAGGAGAGCAAGCGGGCCGTGATGGGGGGCGAGCTCGATGTGCAGGCGGAACCAGGCGTAACGGCGGGCGGGGGCTGACGGCGCGGTGGTGGTTCCGGCGGAGGGCTTTGCGGTGTTGGCGGCCGCGTTCGTGTCCTCGTCGGGGACTTCGCCGATGGAAGGCAGTGCGTCCCGGATGGCCCAATTGGAATCGTTGAAGGTTGGCATGGCGGCGGCGGGATCGGAGGTGATGCCGACGCGCCAGTCCTTATCGAGGAGGACTGGGGAGCCGAGGCTGGTGGCGTCGAAGATGATTTGCGGGCCGGAGGGCGCGGCGGGCCGGACGGCCCTGGCGTGGGAGCGCGGAATGGGCGCCTGGCCAGCTGGGACGGCGGCGGGATGCGAGGGCGGAGGCGTGGCCTGCGCCACCAGCGCTGTTGCCCCGCAGAGGGCGAAACAAACGGTCGCCAGATTCTTGAGCCGCAAAGCGCCCCCCTACGTTTTCTCCACTGTACTCGCAGGACGTTGGAAGCTCAACGAGTTTGGCAGACGCCGGGATGGATGCAGGTTAGGGCTGGAAGGCGGGATTTGGGTGGGAGGAAGACGGGAGATGAAGAGCCGGAGGGGAGAAATGTTGCTTCCTTTTGTTGCCCAAGTGGCCGATACTGGCGTCTAAGAGAAAGAGCGAAGCGGGGCAGAGTGGCATGGCGCCGGCTGCGGCGGAGGTGAGGTCATGAAGGCAATGGATCGCAAGGGGTTTCGAGCGGCGGTTCTGGCAGGATTGGCGCTGACGCTGGGGGTTGGAGTTTGGGCGCAGTCCAGCGGGTCGGCCACAGGCAATACCACATCCAGCACGCCGGCCTCGCCAGGCACGCCGGCGAGCGGCAGTGGCGCGCAGACAGCTCCGGCAGCAGGCCAGACGACAACGGGGACAGCGACATCGGGAACGAGCGGCCAGCCGGCACCTTCCGCGGAGCCGGCTCCCGGCACCACGCCGGTAGGCGGAGATGCACCGGCGCCCGCGAAGCAGCCGGATACCGCAACAACGTCCGGTACGAGCGCAACGGCTTCCAGCGCGAACAGCGGGCAACCGGCGCCATGCGAGACGAAGAAGGAAGACAAGAAAAAGGACAAAGACAAGAGCAAGGAAGAGGACAAGATCGATGACGTAGAGCCGGGAACCACGCCGGCGGGCAGCGATTGCGCTGGACCTGATTCTGCCAAAGGGGTCGATCCCAATAAAGTGGTCGATCCCGGCAGCGAGATGATCAAGGTGAAACCGGGCAGCATCGAGGATGTGAACGCGGTGGGCAATCGCGATATCGGCGGGCGCGGCCTGGGCAACTGGTACTCGACCGACAGCGAAATCAAGATGGGCAAGCAGTACGCCGACGAGATCGAGAAGAGCACCAAGTTCATCACCGATCCGGTGGTGGACGAGTACGTGAACCGCATCGGGCAGAACATCGTGAAGAACTCCGACTGCAAGGTGCCGTTCACGATCAAGGTGATCGATTCCGACGAGATCAACGCCATGGCGCTGCCGGGCGGATTCTTCTATGTGAACTCCGGCTTGATTCTGGCGGCGGACGAGGAGGCGGAACTCGCCGGCGTGATGGCGCACGAGATTGCCCACGTTTGCGCGCACCATGCGGCGCGCGAGATGACGCGGCTGAACTACGCGCAGATCGGCATGGTGCCGCTGATGATCATGCTGCCGTACGACTGGACCGGGATACGGCATCTACGAAGCGGCGCAACTGGCGATTCCGATCACGTTCCTGCAGTTCTCGCGCGACTTCGAGGCGCAGGCCGATTACCTCGGCGTGCAGTACATGTACCGGGCAGGCTACGATCCGCAGGCGTTCATCAGCTTCTTTGAGAAGATTCAGGCGCTGGAGAAGCGCAAGCCGGGGCTGGTGGCCAAGGCGTTCAGCGACCATCCGCAGACGCCGGACCGCATTCTGCACTCGCAGGAAGAGATTGCGCGCATTCTTCCCGCGCACGACGATTATCTGGTCACGACGTCGGAGTTCAACGACGTGAAGGCGCGGCTGGCGCGCATTGAGAACAAGCGGCGGCTGACCGACACCAAGGGGATGACAAGGCCGTCGCTGCGCAGGGCGAGCACGGGAGGGGACGACAACGGCAACTCGACCGCCCAGGACGGCAGCAGCTCAGGAGACTCGAGCGACGGCCCGCCGACGCTGCACCGCCGCGACGACCAGAACTAAGAAACAGGGAACAGGGATCAGGGAACAGGGAATAGAAAGCAGCAGCGGTGGACTGCGAGGCTTTCGCGCGGACTTGCCTGCGTAATCTGGCGCGCAACCAACTGAGATGCGTGGGATCGGCTTCCCGAGAAGGGAAGCCGTTCTGCTTTTGTGGGCCGATGCGTGAGATGCGCGCTGCCGGCGAGGTTCCGCCTGACTATACTTGACCTTACGGATGCGCGGAAGGATGCGCAATGCGCGATCCCGGCGCTCCGCTCCGAGGTGATCCGAGCTCGTGCCCGACGGAAAGAAAAAGCGCACGCTGAACGTAAAGACGATTGCGATTGTGACGGCAGTTTTTGTTTTCATCCTGCTGTTGACCAAGATCGCCAACCAGGCGCCCCCGGAACCACCTCCCGGATATACCTTCTGGGTCTATGCCCAGCAAGTGGTGGAGTGCACCCCGACGGAGATCACTCTGGTGGATAACCATCAGACCGAAACCCACCTCGAGAAAGACTCGAGTTGGCCGGATTGCTCCGCCTTTCACAAAGGGGAGGTGCTGGACTTCCAGGTTATCCCGCGGGGAGAAGACGAGGTTTCTGGGCGAGGAGAAGACGGCATGGTGGCGGAAGGAAATGTAGGAAGGCAGGGGCCAGGGAACAGGGAACAGAGGCAGGACCATCTGCTTCAAGGGCGCAATGGATTGCGTAGGAGGTGGGTGCGAGGTACAAGGGGATGGGGTTTTCCACAGGCGCGATTCATGAGTAAGGACCAGGCGAAACTCCCTTAAATTACTCTAACTTCCGAAAATTCCTTGAATAAACCGATCAACTTAGGTTATATACTGGAATACCGGCAGGTTTGCCGGAATTCGACCAGCTTTCATCCCGTTTTTCTGGGAGGCAATTATGCGTAACGCTGCAGCTCGTTCGAACCTTCTGGTTCCTGAAGTGCGCGAGGTCATGGATATTCGCCAGGCCTCGGACTACCTTGGCATCTCGCCCGACACGCTGTACAAGTACGCCTCGGAGGGATTTGTGCCGGCGTTCAAGCTGGGCAACCGCTGGCGGTTCAAGCGGTCGCGGCTGGATGAGTGGATGGACCGGCAGAGCGAGATGCGACGCGGGCGGCGAAGTGGACGCGGGCAAGAAGAAGCCGGTGCAGCGAGAGGCGGCTTCTAGCCTCTAGCTGCTAGCTGTCAGCTTTCAGCTTTCAGCTTGTTGGTGCGGTGTTCGTTGGATTCCCGGCAAATCAGATTGCTTGTTCCGGCGAATCCTGCCGCTGGCAGTGCAAGCGTATGCACAGCATCATTCCCGCCGAACGCGTGCGCGAATGTTTATCAACCAGTCACTTCCGTTAAGATGGTAGCGCGTCAGGAACTCGGAAAACTCTGCTACCGAGCCTTTGTAGATGGCGCATCCGCTCACGAACAAAACAGAGTTCTCGCCGCAGTTCCTTCAGGATCACAATATTGCCCAAGAGGATCTGTCAAACGCGCGGTTGGGAAGCAAGGGCGTTGGGGCTAACAACTCAACGTAACAACCGGCTCCAAATCGAGGATCAGTTGGGACTCGACCTCGGACCTGTTTTCGTCAATATCGCTTCGGCAATTCGCACGAAGTCGCTCCAGTCGCACGCTTGCGCCTTTGCTCCGCATCCTTGCAGCGTCAATACCCGACAACTGGAGGGGCTGCAGGGGTCAGAGCTGATGCTGGCGCATTTGTCTCACCGTTTGCTTATAAAACTGAGCGGAGTAAGGACTCTTTTTGCAAAGTTCGAATGCCACTCCGTTCCTGGCGGCGTATCATCTTTGCGCGCGTCGAGATTCCAATGCAAACGAAGCAATGCAGCCACTTCTGCGATATTCGTGTCGTGGCCGACAATTAGCACGAGTTTACTTTCCACGGGCGCAACTGCATCGTCAACGGGGCGCCGCTCCACTGCCTGCTCCAGAGTGCGCTCAATATGAAACAGCAGGTTCGATGCCCCCATGCGGGCACGCGCCGGCACGCGATCCGAGAGTTCAGTGTGATTCATATGCAAGGTCATGAATTTCAGTAATTGAGATTCATCCACCTTGCCCCACCGCGATCTGATCGCTGGGCATGCCTATATCAAGCAGAAAATCCTCAGCGAAGCTTGAAGCCAGGCCCAGCGGTTCGCGACTCTCTGCGCTCTGGTCACTTTTGCCGCTGGCTCCGGCAGCCGGAGCGCTGAGCAGCAGAATCGCCGAGGGCTCGCGCCGGTGTGCGGATCCGCCGGCGAGCAACCGTCGACGGTTTGCAATTCAGCGATCAAATTGTTCTGCTCCGCGTCTGGCTTCGAGGCGGCCGGTGCTTCGGGTTCATCTTTTGCAGCCTGCATTCGCGCCGGTCTTGACTCACGCGCACGCGGATGAAACAGTGGGTCCCTTTCACCCGCTGCGCGGCTATGCACTACGGGCGGGCAGCCGGGAAACAACCCCTCCGCCAAAGCACCGCCGCTTCCATCGTGCGCTCGTCGTGTCAGTCCAAATATATGTGGTCAACATATCCGAGCATCCGTCCGCAGCAATCAGTCCTGTCTCGGCAAGCAGCACGCGGTCGAAGCTGCCAAAGCGATTCAGCAGATCGTAACAGTGAGGCGTCAGATAGCCTGGTGGAACACTCCGTTTTGGCCAAGGTTTTGATGAGTATGCATTCAAACGGTCCTGGGTCCAAGTTGGCGGTCGAACGCCATGACGAGCTCAGGATGACGACAATCCTCAACCTGCGTTCGTCTTTCCTTTGAGCGGCGTGCAGGCCCTGGGCTAGGACTCTTGGGCCCACAAGGGCAGAGCGGACCACTACCAGTATTAAGAGTGCTTCAAGGAAAAAGCTACGAACAAAGCGATTTACGCCGAACAATCTCATTTTTTCTCCAGAATTGCTGCCGCCATTGGTTTCATGCCAACTCGATTTGCCGGGGCATGTAAACGGCCAGCCCACCCATCAAAACGTCTGATTGTTTTGAGCGGCGCTGACCGTGCGCGCGAGTTCGCGAAGCACTTGAGTTACTTCTCCGTGGAAGAGGTCCAGCGAATCCCGCCTGCATACGTGGGGTGGTAGTACTCGCGCTGAACCACATATTGCGGGCTGCCGTTGTAGAAGCCGAAGACTTCGTTGTTCAGATTCAGGCCGTAGGCATACACCTGAAATCCATACGGAAGCTTGTAGCTGGCTTGGGTGTCGAACTGGAAGTGGGCATAGAGGTAGTTGTCGCCCAAAGGTCCATGCACTCCGCCCACGGGGTCGGCGCCGTCTGGCCCAGTTGTACTGGTAGATCATGGCGCCGTCGTAGCTCATGCCGACGCGCATCGAGAACTGCTTGGTGTCGAAGGTCGGGCTGATGTTCCAACTGTTGGGAGCGTCACGCAACATCGCCGGCGAATCTGAACGGTTGGGAATGCCCTTTGCCTGCGAGTCGGTATAGCTATAATTGGCAGAAATGCCAGCGCCGCCGAGCACGCCGGGCAGGTAGGATAACCGCTGCTGATAGCTGAATTCCACGCCTTGCACATGTGCGGAGCCAGCGTTCCCAGGCTGCGTGATTTGGGTTTTCGCCCCCGGCGGGTTGGGGTTAGGATTATAAGGAGTACTGCTGACCAGAGTTCGTCACCGTGATGATCGGGTCCGAGAGGTCCTTGTAGAAGTAACCCGCCTGCAGCAGGCCGACATTGCTGAAAGAGCGTTCGTAGAGGATGTCATAGTCGTTGGCGTGCTCGTCCTTCAGGTCAGGGTTGCCGACGCTGACGGTATTCGGGTTCTGGGTAGTATTCGGCTTACTGACGGCCTCAGTGATGTCCTGAGGATCGGGACGAGAAAGACCGCGGCCGTAGACGAGGCGAAGGTCCGAATCTCTTGTCCAGCGCGAATCGCAACGATCCGCTGGGCAAAATATCTAGATAGTCCCCGCCGGCTTTGAAGGACAAGGCATTGGTGCTCTTGTCAAAGCTGGTCGTATCCACATGGGTTGCTTCAATGCGCAGGCCGGTAACCATGCGAATGTGGCTGGAGAGGTCGATCGTGTTCATCACATAGCCGGCAGGGATGCGCTCGATCAGATCGAAGTTCCCCTTGTTCGGCCCCTGGTCGGTGTTGAACACAAGTTGGCCTTGATTGGCGTTGACCCAACCCCTCAATTTTCCATAGTCGACTACGGTAGCCGAACTTGTAAGTACCGTCATAGTAGTTCGGGTCTGTGAAAGTTGCTGTCCCACTCAGGATGTGCCGAAACCGGAATCGGGATCGGGTCTCCATCATTCAATGAAAGAGTGTTTCCATTGATGATGGGCTCCGGATCTGAAGCGCTGTAAGCCGGAGGGGTCCAGTAGGTGTCGTAGGTGTCGTCGAATTTGTGGGCATTGCGGATCTTGGCGCCAAATTCGAAGGTCCCGAAGTGCGAGCCACATGATAGAATCTGCGCGTAGGAGGCCGAGGCCTGAAGGTGAGCTGCACGCTCTGGCCATAAGTTGGATTGTCGAACTCGGTGAAGCCATAGTTATTGACATCCAGGGCATTGTCCTGGCCCGTGCCGAGGCAACCCGCCCACCCCGGCCGGTACTCGCTCACGCCCGGGGCTTCCGCGCAGTTGTTGTTCTGGTCGCCAATCCACAGGTAGTTGGCTCCGCCGCTGCCGCTGAGCGAACGGGAACGCCCCACGGAAGTGCTCCACAAGATGGTATTGGAGCCGAAGATGTGCTTGCCTTCCAGGGCGAGGTTGCCGACGGCCATATTCGGGCGCCGCCAATCCTGGCCGAATTGCGGATTGCCGCCATCCACCATGGTGTACACCCACTTATGTCCCCAGTTGCGGAAGGTGGAGAAGAGGCCGCGAAGGGAGATACTCGATCCTTCATTCAGCTTGTAGTCCACGCTGCCGGTCGCGCCCCAGCGCGTGCGGTCGTAAACGTAATCGCGAAGGTCCATGGTGTCCCAGTAGGGCTTCACGGTTCCATCCGGATTGGGCTGCGGATCGGGCTCGATGTCGTTAATGCCGCGGCCGTTGTAGTCGTAGGTGCCGCCGATCAGAACACCCAGCTTCTTGTTGGCGAGGAAGCGCTTGCCGATCGTGCCGCCCATCTGGTCCACCTCGCGGCCACCGACGATCGGCGTGTATCCACCCAACCCCGTACAGGGTTACCGTCGGCTCTTCGCCGGCGGTTTTGGTTACCAGGTTCACGGAGCCACCTATGCCGTCGCCATCGATATTGGCTTGCAGTGTCTTGTTGATTTCAACGGATTCCACGAGATCGGAGGCGATGGTATCGAGCTTGATCTGGCGCACGCCGGATTCCGGCGAAGGAACGGTTACGCCGTCGACCATGGTGTTGCTCAGGCGCGGTTCCGTGCCGCGAATCTGAACATACTTGCCTTCGCCTTCGTCGCGCTCGATGGTGACCGACGGCATGCGGCCAAGTGCATCGGCAATATTGGCGTTGGGCAGAGAAACAATCACGTCGGCCGGCAGAACTTGAAGAATGTTCTCCGCGGCGAGCGTCCGGTTGATTGCTTCCGCCTCGCCATGCGGGCGATCGGCGGTCACAACGACTTCATCGCTCGCGTTTCCAACTTTGAGAACGGCGTCAATATGCGCGGTCTGGCCCGCAACCACAGTCACGCTCCCCATGAATGGCTCAAAGCCAACATAGGAAATGACCACAGAGTACCTGCCGGGAGTCAACTTCGGTGACAGTAAATTCGCCCAGTTCGTTCGTGGAAACAGGCCTGATCTGGGGCTGCAATTCGATCTTTGCGCCCTGTAGAACGGCGCCTCCGGAGTCCTTGACAGCGCCGCTGATGATGCCCTTAGCGGACTGGGCAAACGCTGCAGCGGAAGCAAGGAGAGCAAAGGACGAAGGACATGAGAGGAACAACATTAGTCTGCGCATAGCACTCCAAAGGCCGGCATGAAGTGCCGGTGATCTAGAATCAGAAACCTGGACTTGCTTCGGGAAACCTGAGCGCAGATTAGGCGGTGAACTTCGCAGCATGGTCAAGGGCAGGTCAATTTCTCTGACGATAGTGATCTGCATCACCAATTCTCCGGGGATTTGGCTCGAAGGGCGCATATGCTGGTTCTCACTGCTTATCCCCCCGCCGCACTTCGGCCACAGATAACCTGGGAGGTCGGCATTTAATTGGAATGACAATGCCGTGAATTATGTGCGCGTGGGCTCATTCCTCTGCGTTTGCCCAATGAAACGGTCCAACAGTAGCGAAATACCCTGCGAGCCTCCACCGAAGCCACCGGCTGTAGCGCCTCGATGAGTAGATGGACTGGAAAGCGAGCAGCACGTTGCGACCAGTATGAACGCGGGCAAGAAGAAGCTGCTGCAGCGGCAAGCAGCTAGAAGCTACAGACTGCGTACAAAGCCAGCCGTGATAAAACTGAGCGGGTGGACCACTTCCGCCGCATGGGCGCGCTGCGCCGCAAGCTGACTCGCGCCGGGCTTCCCGGACTGCTCGTCACGCATCTTCCCGATCTCCGCTATCTCTGTGGCTTTACCGGGTCGAGCGCCGCGCTGGCTGTGACGCGGCGGACGGCTCGGCTGTTTACGGATGGGCGCTACACGGCGCAGGCCGCCGAAGAGGTGCAGGCGGCGCAGGCGCAGATTCTATCGGGCTTGCCCGCGGTGGCGGCAGCGCAGTGGCTGGCCGCGCAGCCGGGCGTGGCAATAACGGGCTTCGACCCGGCGAGAACGACGGTGGCGGAGCTGGCGAAGTGGAAGACCGAGTTGCCCAGCCGATTACGGCGCGGATTTTTCCAGGCGGTGCCCGCGCCGTTTGTTGAGCTGCTGCGCGCGGTGAAGGACGAGGACGAGCTGGAAATCATGGCGGAGGCGGCGCTGGTGGGTTGCCGTTTGTTTGAACGCCTCCTGAGCTTTCTGCGGCCCGGGATTCCCGAGTTGGAGGTGGCCGCGGAACTGGAGCACCAGGCGCGGCTGCTGGGCGCGGAGGGAATGTCGTTTGAGACGATTGTTGCGTCGGGCGTGCGTTCGGCCATGCCCCATGCGCGCGCCACGGCCACGCCTCTGCCGGCGCGGGGAGTTGTGACACTGGACTTCGGTATAATCCTCAAAGGTTACTGTTCGGATATGACGCGCACCGTTTTCCTGGGCAAACCAAGGGCCGAGGAGCGGAATGCTTACCAGGCGGTGCTGGAAGCGCAGGAGACGGCAGTGGAGGCCGTTGCCTCTGGGATCAGTTGCGCAGAGGTGGACGAGGCGGCGCGCGGCGTTCTGCGCAGGGAGGGGTTGGCCGAGGCATTTTCCCACTCCACCGGCCACGGCGTGGGGCTGGAGATTCACGAGCCGCCGCGGATTAGCGCTGGGCAGACGGCGCGGTTGCTGCCCGGCATGGTAGTCACGATCGAACCGGGCGCGTATTTGGCGGGCAAGTTCGGCATTCGCATTGAAGATATGGTGGTTGTGACCCGCAACGGTGGACAGGTGCTGACCCCGGCGCCCAAGGCGTTGATTGAGTTGTGAGGGCCACCGGCCGGGTACAGGCCCACGATAGTGGAGAGTTAAGGAACGAATGAAACAACAAGACATTGACGATCTGCGAGAACTGATTGAGTTCCTGAAGCAGCACGGGGTGGCCGAGTTTGACGTGGACCGGGGCGACCTGAAGATCCGGCTCAAATTCAATCCGCCGGAGAGCGCGTCAGCGGGACTGAGCGATTTGGCGCAGCTGCTGAAGGCGGCACAGCAGAGCGTGGCGCAGTCGCCGGTTGCGGCTGCGCAGGCGGGAGCGGCTCCAGGATCGGCAGGGGCCGCGGCAGAGCCAGCCGCCGATCCGGAGGCTGGGCTGCACCTGGTGAAATCGCCGATTGTGGGCACGTTCTATGGATCGCCGTCGCCGGGCGCGGCGCCGTTTGTTTCGCCTGGAGATCGTGTGGAGCAGGGCCAGGTGATCGGCATCATCGAGGCCATGAAGCTGATGAACGAGATTGAGTCGGATGCGGCGGGCGAGGTGGTGAGGTGCCTGGTGTTGAACGGGCAGGCCATTGAGTATGGCCAAGCGCTGTTTGCCATCCGCACAGCATAGCTGTGCGAAGCGGAGTTAGCGGGGCTGGCGGAGCTGGCGGCGTTAGCTGCAATAGTTCCGTTGAATAGGAAAGCATGGCGAGGCCGAAGAGCTACAGGGATCTAATGGTGTGGCAGAAGGCAATGGCGCTTACGCGGCAGGTCTATCGTCTTACTGAGAACCTACCCAAGCGCGAAGCCTATGGTCTGGTTGATCAAATCCGTCGCGCCGCCGTCTCGGTTCCCAGCAACATCGCTGAAGGATATGGACGTCTAAGTGATTTGCAGTTTCGGCATTTTCTTGGAAATGCGCGTGGTTCGCTCTATGAGATGCAAACCCAGGTGGAAGTGGCGACGGATTTGGGCTATTTAGACAATGAAACCGGGCGGAAGTTGATGGAACAGGGGGTGGAAGTGGCGCGTATTTTGAATGGGCTGCTGACGTCATTGCGCCCCGTGGCAGGCGCCGACGACCCTGAGACTCGCTCCGCTAACCCCGCTAGCTCCGCAAACTCCGCTCCCAGGTCCACGCATGTTTCGTAAGGTATTGGTTGCCAATCGAGGCGAAATCGCGCTGCGCGTGCTGAACGCGTGCCGGGAGCTGGGCATTCGCACAGTGGCCGTGTACAGCGAAGTGGACCGCGACGCACTGCACGTGCGTTTTGCCGATGAGGCCATCTGTATTGGCCCGCCGCGCGCGGCCGACAGCTATTTGAATGTGCCGGCGGTGATTTCAGCGGCCGAAATTGCCGATGTGGATGCGATTCATCCCGGCTACGGACTGCTGAGCGAGAACGCGAACTTCGCCGAGGTGTGCCGCGCGTCGAATATCAAGTTCATTGGGCCGCCGCCGGAGGTGACGCGGCTGATGGGCGAGAAGGAAAAGGCGCGGCAGGCGATGAAGAAGGCGAAGGTTCCGATTCTGCCGGGATCGGAGGGGATTCTGACCACGGCCGAAGAGGCGGAGGCGTGCGCGAAAGGCGTGGGCTACCCGGTCATCCTGAAGGCCAAGGCCGGCGGAGGCGGGCGCGGCATGAGAATTGTCCGCGAGCCCGGGGAGTTGCCGAACCTGTTTCACGCGGCGTTTACCGAGGCGGCCAATGCCTTCGGGAACGGTGAGCTCTACATGGAGAAGTTCATCGAGAATCCGCGGCACATCGAGTTCCAGATGCTGGCCGACGAGCACGGCAACGTGGTTTCGCTGTTCGAGCGCGAGTGCTCGATCCAGAGGCGGCATCAGAAGCTGATCGAAGAGGCGCCGAGCTTGCAGGTAACGCCAAAACTGCGCGAGGAACTGGGCCGGACGCTGTGCCGGTGCCTGGGCGAGATCGGCTACCAGAATGCCGGGACGGTAGAGTTCCTGATGGACGCGAACCACCAGCTCTACTTCATTGAGATGAATACACGGATTCAGGTGGAGCATCCGGTGACGGAGGCGGTTACCGGCGTGGACCTTGTGAAGGCGCAGTTACGGATTGCGGCCGGCGAGAAACTGGAGGCGATTCTGCCGCCGAAGCTGGAGATGCGCGGCCACGCCATCGAATGCCGGATCAACGCCGAGCATCCGCAAAGGTTTACCCCATCGGCGGGAAAGATCACAGCGTTCAACGTGCCGGGCGGGAATGGAGTGCGCGTGGATACGGCGCTCTATGCCGAGGGCGTGATTCCGCCGTATTACGACTCGCTGATCGCCAAATTGATTACGCACGGCGTGGACCGCGCGGAAGCGATCGCGAAGATGGAGCGGGCGCTGAGCCAGTTCATCGTGCAGGGAGTTGACACATCGATTCCGCTGCACGAAGAGATTTTTCGGGATGCAGGGTTTCGGGCCGGGGAGTTCGACACCGGCTTCATGGAGCGGTTTTTGGCCGCCCGGGCCGAGGCGGAAAAGCAGCCGGTGTAGGCAATGGCCGGCTGGGCGCCCATTACCCAGTGTGAATCCGCTTCGACGACCGTTGTGGATTTCTCGCAGAGAATTTTCTTTCTTAATGTTGTCATCTGCGCTATAAGGTGGGTTGCAACCTTTCCCCGGATTCTGTGAAGACGACCGAGCGACGCTGGCCGACAAAAGAGCCGTGTGACGGCCCGGTGTTCGAGTTTGCGCCGGCTCGGGAAGCGCAAAGGCGCAGAGGAGGGAAACAACCATGGGATTCGATCCTGGTTCGCAACTCACGCAAACCATCACGGCGATTGGCGGGTTAGGGACCGCGGCATTCGGTCTTCTTGAAGCCATCAAGCCGGTGGTTCCGTGGATCAACTGGCTCGGGTTTCCTCGGATTGAAAAGGCCGTATCCGCGCTAGCGCCCGCTGGCACAACATTACCTGCTGCGCAACCCGCCTCGGGCGGGAGCTCATCAGCAGGGAAGGCTCAAGGGGCGAGCGCTGCTCAGGCGCTCAATGCTCTGCCGCAGAGCGGAATTGTGGAGACGGTTAAATCGAATTGGGTGAACGGTAACGATTTGGCCAGCCAGAAAGCCATTGCGAAGTCCCTGATCAAGCTGCACCTGAGCTCGGGCAACGCGTATGACGTGGCCAAGGCTACAAACGTTGACGGCGCCACACTGAAGTCGGTTGCGGAGAAGACGCGAAACGGAACGAAGCTGGATCAGACGGAAAGCGACGTGTTCTCGCGCTTTGACCTGATCGTGACGGCGCTGCTGGATGACTGCTACCAGCGGGCCGACCAGTTCTACCGAAACTGGATGCGCGGACTGGCTGCGTGCATCGCAGTCATTTTGGCGCTTGCCGGGGGTCGGGTGTTGATCGGGGCCGGGTTCTGGCATAGCAGCGATGCTTGGCTGGCGTTCCTCGTCGGGTTGCTGGCCACGCCGCTGGCGCCTATCGCCAAGGATCTTTCCACGGCGCTGGCAACGGCAGTGAACACGATGCAGTTGGTGAAAAAGGCAGGGTCAAAATGAGCGTGACGGTTCCGGACACACGGTTCATTGACTTCAGAACATCGTGGGCTGGGGGAGAGGTTTGCGATGCGCAGTTGAAGCTGTGGACCGGCGAAGACGATTTCTCGAATCCCGAGAAGGATTACGACGATCTTTCTCTCGGAGATCTTCAGAGCTTCGTCTATGGCAAGGACGTGCTGCTGGCCACGCACGGATTCAACAACAATCGCGCGCAGGGAATCGAGGCGCTCTCGCGGTGGGGAGGGTTGCTCAGCCTGCCGGCGTCGGCGGTGTTCGTGGGAGTGCTGTGGCCGGGCGACTCGGAATCCCTGCATGCGCTCAGCTATCCTGCCGAGCCGGCTCACGCCATGGACGCCGGCGGAAGGCTGGGAGCGTTCGTGGATAACAACCTGAAAAACGCAAGCAGCATCTCTTTCGCCTCACACAGCCTCGGGGCGCGAGTGATCCTCGAGGCGATCACCTCGATGTCGCGGCAAGTGCGGCGCGCGATTATCATGGCCGGGGCCATCGACGACCACTGCCTTACCCGGGAATTCACGGGCGCGCAGCAGAGGGTGGATCTGATCTCGGTGCTCGCCTCGAAGGAAGACGATGTGCTGCGGTGGGCATTCCCCATCGGCGACCTGGCCGCCGAAATCATCGATCACGATCATCCGTGGTGGGAGTCGGCGCTGGGACGCTTCGGACCTGCGGAAACGCCCCAACACTATCGGCCTCCCTGCCAGATTCCGTCGGGATGGAAGTACGGACACGGCGACTATCTGCGGACGAGTCCGTCAGCCCATGGGCCGTTTCCACCTGACTGCGGAATTCCTGCGCCCGTTCCGCTCCCGCAGGGCGGTCCGGATGGCTGGCAGGGGGCATGGTCGGCGTCCCTGGTTTCGTGCCGCTTCCGGTGAAACTCGGGCTTCGCACAACTGTCTGCTCGAGGCATCGCGGATTGGAGGGATGCGCAATATTTATCGCTTTTTATTCGCCTTCCGAGCTCAAGTCAGGTATGCTGTGTGGACAACATGGAGGTTGTCTGCATGGACTATCAAAAGGACTTGATCGCCGAATTCGATCGTGAAACCGCCAAGACGCGCAAGATGCTCGAGGCCATTCCGGCCGACGCCGATCTCAACTTCAAACCCCATCCCAAATCCATGAGCCTGGGCCGGTTAGCCGGACATCTGACAGATTTTTCCGGCGACTGGGCGCTCACCACACTGACCAAGGACAAGCTGGAGTTTGCGGCGGACCACAAGTGGGACCCCTACGCGCCAGCGAACAAAGCGGAGGCGCTCAAAAAGTTTGACCGGGAACTGCCGGCGGTTCGCAAGGAGCTGGCCGCAATCTCGCCGGGGAAGTGGGACGAGCACTGGCAGTTTATCTTCGGTGGGCAGAAATTCATTGACGACCCACGCCACCAGGTCTTCCGCGAGATGGTGCTGAGCCACATGGTTCATCATCGTGCGCAGATGGGCGTGTATCTGCGGCTGCTGGGCGCGAAGATACCGGGGATGTATGGGCCGAGCGCGGATGAGATGTGAGTGGAACAGGGAACAGAAAAACAGGGGACAGGGAACAGAGAACAGGGGACAGCTTCTGGCTGCCAGCTCCTGGCTTTTAGCGCACTAAGGTGAGTTTGCGGCCGTGGCCAAAGGCTGAAACGCGGTCCTTGGTCTCTGTTCTACTCTGGAAGCATGTCCTTTTCCTTCCCGAAAATTTATCCGATTCTCGATAGCGCAGTGATTCCACAAATGGGCCGTGCGGAGTTTTTGCGCAGGCTGGGTAATGAGCTGGCCGAAGCCGGCGTAACGCTGCTTGAGTACCGGAACAAGACGGGTGCTGATGTAGAGCTGCTGGCCGATGCGGAGATTCTGCGCCGGACAATGCCTGCGAGATCAGTCAAGCTGATCCTCGATGACCGCGCCGATCTGGTGGAGCGGGCGGGATTTGATGGCGCGCACGTGGATGCGGGCGACGTGACACCGGCGGAAGCCAGGAGGCTGCTAGGGCCGGGCAGGATTGTGGGCACATACGGCGGGACGGAAGCGCTGGTGACCGGGATTCTGAAGGAGCCGGCGGATTATCTGTCGATCGGCCCGGTGTTTCCCACGACAACAAAGCAGACGGCGAAGGCGGCGATCGGGGCGGGCGGTGTGCGCAGGCTGCGTGAAGAAGCCGGGCCGGACGCGGTGCTGGTTGCAGTGGGAGGAGTTACGCTCGAAACGGCCGCGGCGGTTCTGGCTGCGGGAGCGAGCATGGTGGGCGTTTCCGCGGCAATCTTCCGTGCCAAGGATCCGGCGGGGGAGTTCCGGCGGTGGGTGGAAGCACTCGGGTAAGCGCGAATCGCGAGTGTCCGAAAACGAGACAGCGCTGTTTTGATTTCGAGCAGCGCGCCTGTGCGGATTCCAGGCACAATGTGGGCGAACAAGACAATCTCTGTTTGAAATCGAGACATCGGCTGTCTGAATACGAGACAATTCTCATGAGAATTGGGCTGGGCAGGCCGACTCGCGCCGGAGTGCTGGATTGTCTGGAATCTCGCCCTCTGGCTAAAGCGGTCGAATTGCCAATTCGACGAGACGGTTTTTGCTGAGGTGAAGGAGATTCAATGATCTTGATTGCCGGTACAGTAAGGCTTCCTGCGGGCCGGTTGGACGCGGCGCGTCCAAGCATGGCATCCTTGATCGAGGCCAGCCGAGCGGAGGCTGGATGTCTGGAGTACTCCTATGCTGAGGACGTGCTTGATCGCGGCCTGATCCATGTAAGTGAACGCTGGGTCGATCGGGAGGCGCTCGATCAACATTTCAAAACCGCGCACCTGGCAGCCTGGCGCGCGACCTTGCCCTCCATTGGCATCGGTGAACGAGATTTGCACCTGTATGAGGTTGGCGAGTCTCAGTCAATCTGATTTCGAGGCGAATTCGGGATTACCGCGAAAGATCAAAGTTCGCCGTTGCCCTCGCGGGGGTTTCGCTAAATGTCCGGTGCTCTATCGTATGATTGCGTAACGAGTTCCGGCGAATTTTGATTCGCCTCTGCTCCACTTATCCCCGGCGGAGGAAGCCGCTCATTGATCTCCAAACTGCTGCGCATTAAGCCCATGTCGATGCTCACGCTGGAAGCGGGCGAGCAGGGTGAGCACACGCTGAAGCGCTCGCTGGGGGCCGTGAACCTGGTGACGCTGGGCATTGGGGCCGTGATCGGCGCGGGGATTTTTGTGCTGACGGGCCAGGCCGCGGCGCTTTATGCGGGTCCGGCTGTGGCGCTGAGCTTTGTGCTGGCGGGCATCACCTGCGCCTTTGCCGGGCTTTGCTATTCCGAGTTCGCATCGATTATTCCGATTGCCGGGTCGGCGTACACCTATGGATACGCCACGCTGGGCGAACTGGTGGCGTGGATCATCGGCTGGGACCTGGTTCTGGAGTACGCCTTCGGCGCATCCACGGTGGCCTCCGGCTGGTCGGACTACTTCAACAGTTTGCTGCAGCAGTTCGGGATCTACATTGCACCGCAACTGACGGCATCGACGGGGACGCATCTGGTCTTTTACCAGCATCAGTGGATGCCGGTGATGTCGCTGCCGCCGGGGGTGAGCGATGCCGGTCTGCCGCATGTGACCGCGGCCTTCAATTTGATCGCCATGGCGATTGTCATGGTGATCACGGTCATCCTGGTGATCGGGATCAAGGAGTCGGCGAACTTCAATACGGCGATTGTGTTCATCAAGCTGACCGTGGTGGCGATCTTTCTGGTGGTTGGCGGGTACTTTCTCATTCGTCATCCCCAGGTGGCGAAGATGAACTGGCATCCGTTCATTCCGCCCAGGGACGCGAACGGCAACTTTGGCTGGGGCGGCATCTCGAAAGGCGCGTCGCGGATTTTCTTCGCCTACATTGGATTCGATGCGGTGTCGACGGCGGCGCAGGAGGCGAAGAAGCCGCAGCGGGACATGCCCATCGGGATTCTTGGATCGCTAGCCATTTGCACGGTCCTGTACATCCTGGTATCCATGGTTCTCACCGGCCTGGTGAGTTACAAGACGCTGAACGTTGGCGCGCCGGTGGCGGTGGGGATCGACGCTACGGGCGTGAGCTGGGGCGCGCTGCTGGTGAAGATCGGCGCGATCTTCGGACTGGCCACGGTGATGCTGGTGATGCTGCTGGGGCAGACGCGCGTGTTCTATTCGATGTCGAAGGACGGCCTCTTGTGGAAGTGGGCCTCGGCGGTGCATCCGAAGTTTCGCACGCCGTGGATTACCACGATCGTGTTCGGAATCTTTGCGGCGCTGTTTCCCGCGTTCCTGCCCATCGGGAGGCTTGCCGATCTGGTGAACATCGGCACCCTGCTGGCGTTCACGATCGTATGCGCGGGAGTGTGGGTGCTGCGCGTGCGGCATCCCGAGCTGCACCGGCCGTTCAAGACGCCGCTGGTGCCGCTGGTGCCGGCGCTGGGTATCGTGTCGGCCCTCTTCCTTATGTCGCGATTGGCGGCAATCACATGGGAGGTGATGATCGGCTGGCTGATTTTCGGCCTGCTGATCTATTTCACGTATTCGATCAAGCACAGCAAGGTGCAAAAGCTCAAGAAGGCGCAGGCGGCGGACTAAGCGGAGATCCGTTCGATGCGGAAACGACGTCCTCCCTGCGCGGGAGGCCGTTTTCATTGCGGGAGGGTGGTCTTGACTGTCGGACCGAAGTAAACTAAACTAAGTAGACTAAGTTTAACTGGAGGGGGCTGTGCGGACGATCAACATTCACGCTGCCAAGACGCATCTTTCGCGGCTGATCGAAGAGGTTGCGGCGGGAGAGCCCTTTGTCATCGCCAAGGCGGGTAAACCGATGGCGCAGGTGATACCGATCGGCGCGTCGAAAAGCAAGCCGAAGAAACGGATCGGCTTTATGAAGGGGATGTACACGCCCCCCGACGATATCAAGACACCATTTGCGGCTGAAATTGAAGAGATGTTTTACAACGGCAAATGAGATTCCTGCTAGATACACATCTGGTTCTTTGGGCGCCCGTCTCAGGTCCGCGTCTTTCACGATTGGCTAGATCGGTGCTCAAGGATCCGGCGAGCGAACTCATCTTCAGCACGGTGAGTCTCTGGGAAATCGCTATCAAGCGCAGTATCGGGAAGATCGATTCCAGAATAGATCCACGCATCATTCGCCGCGAACTTTTGGCGATGGGGTACGACGAGCTTCCTGTACTCGGCCAGCACGCGGTCGAGGCCGATGCTTTGCCATTCATTCACAAAGACCCCTTCGACCGGCTGTTGATTGCGCAGGCCATTGTCGAAGGGATCACGTTGCTTACCGTGGATGCGACGGTAGCCCGCTATCCGGGCCCGATTCGCAAGGTCTGACGCAGCGGATCAGGCGGTCGTCTTCGCGCAGAATTCGTCGAAGGCGCGCATGAGTTCGGAGGCGATGTCCTGAGAGGTGGACTGCTCGATGACGGAGCGTTGCATGAGGTAGACGAGTTTGCCGTCGCGCAGGATGGCGACGGAGGGCGAGCTGGGCGGATGGCCATCGAAGTAGCTGCGGGCGCGTTCGGTGGCCTCGCGGTCCTGGCCGGCGAAGACCGCGATCATACGGTCGGGGTGGCTGGCGGAATTGGCGAGCGCCAGACGGATGCCGGGGCGGGCCTTTCCGGCGGCACAGCCGCAGATGGAATTGACGACAACAAGAGCGGTTCCCGGCAGAGCGAGGGCTGCGTCGACTTCTTCAGCCGTGCGGGCTTCCTGGATTCCGGCGCGCACAAGCTCCTCGCGCATGGGAATCACCATCAGTTCTGGGTACATGTTTGCCTCCGGCAAGTAGCGGAACCGCGTGCTTGAGAATCGCGTAATTCGTCCAGCGCGCTGTCCGTATTGTTTTCACCGTCCCGCTGAACGAGCGCGCGGTTCCGGCGCAAGGGAAGTTGCCTGACTCCATTTTATCGCTCACGGCCCTCGCGGTGTAGCCTTGAACCGATGCAGATCGAAGAAAAACAGCCCCTAGCCCCCTTCACCACGTTTGGCATCGGCGGACCGGCGCGGTGGTTCGCGGAAGCTACCAGCGAAGGGGAGATTGCGGCGGCATGTGCGTGGGCGCGCGAGCGGGGAGTTGCGCTTTTCGTGCTGGGCGGGGGCAGCAATGTACTGGTGGCGGATGAGGGATTTCCGGGGCTGGTTCTGCATGTTGGGCTGAAGGGGATGGAGCGGGATGGAGAGGTGTTCCGCGTCGCAGCCGGAGAAAACTGGGACGAATTTGTCGGGCGGGCCGTTGAGGCCGGCTGTGCGGGGATCGAGTGCCTGGCCGGGATTCCCGGCACGGTGGGCGGAACGCCGGTGCAGAATGTGGGCGCGTACGGGCAGGAGGTAGCATCGGTTATCGAGCGCGTGCGGGCGTTTGATGTGGAAACGCAAAAGTTTGTGGAATTCTCCAGGGCGGAGTGCGGGTTTGCTTATCGGCGGAGCCGGTTCAACACGACGGATCGCGGGCGGGCCATCGTGACGCGCGTCGATTACCGGCTGCGCGCGAATGGCTCGCCGCTGATCGCGTATCAGGATTTGATGACGCGATTCGCGAATGCGGCGAAGACGCCGAGCGTGGCTGAAGTGGCCGCGGCGGTGCGCGAGATAAGGAAGAGCAAGGGGATGCTGCTAATGGAGGGCGATCCGGATAGCCGCAGCGCGGGGAGTTTCTTCAAGAATCCCTCGGTAACGCAGGAAGTGGCGGAGCGAGTTCGGCAGATTGCGAAGAGTTCCGGAGTTCCCGCGCGAGTTTTTCCCGCGGGCGAAGGACGCATAAAGATACCGGCGGCGTGGCTGATCGAGCAGGCGGGCTTCGCGAAGGGCTACCGGATGGGCGCGGCGGGGATTTCGTCGCGGCACACGCTGGCGCTCGTCAATTTCGGGGATGGTCGCGGAGGCGCGACGGCCAGGGAGATTCTGGCGCTGGCGGAGAAGATTTCCGACGCAGTGGAAGCGAAGTTTGGCATTCGGATGGAGATGGAACCTGTGCTGGTGGGGTTTTAAGGCGGTTCTCCCATTTCCGTGCAGTCTTGAAGGGCGCCGAGCGGCGTTCACTCAAAGGAAGCCTTCGCGCAGGAATTCAATTTCACTTGACATCCATTGGAGAACCGCTGCCGTCAGAGCGCAGCCGTCCGAGAAGACGCTGGCGTTCTGCGGCGAGAACTTCGGCGGCGGGGCCGAGGGCGGTGAGGCGGCCCTCGCGCAAGAGCAAAACTTCAGCCGAGGTGGCGAGCGCGTCCGTAGCGTCGTGGGTGGCCATGACGGCCTGTACGCGGTTCTCGCGCAGCCAAAGTTGCAAGCGGCCGAGGAGCGCGTCGCTGGCCGGACCATCGATGGCTGAGAAGGGTTCGTCGAGGAGAAGCAATCGGGGACTGGGCGCCAGCGCGCGCGCCAAGGCCACGCGCTGTGCCTGGCCGCCGGAGAGATCCTGCGGGCGGCGTGACGCGAGATCGGTTGCGCCAACGAGATCCAGCATTTCGTCGACGCGGCGAGAGCGGCGGCCGCGAGGCAGGCTGCGCAGGCCATAGGCTACGTTGGCGGCGGCGTTGAGATGAGGAAAGAGCGCGGGCTGCTGTGAGACCAGCGAAGTTTGGCGATGGCCGGGCGGGAGATGGAGATGGATTGCGGTTTCCATGAGCGTGCGGCCGTCGAGAGCTATGCGGCCGCGGACGGGGCGGTCGAGGCCGGCTAATAGGCGCAGCAGCGTACTTTTGCCGGCGCCGGATGGGCCGAAGATGACGGTCCAATCGGAGGCGAAGCGGCACTCCACGTGGAGGCGAAAGCTGCCGCGGCGCGCGTCGAGCGAGAGGTCAAGCATCGCGGCCTCCGCGACCGCTCACGCGGTTGTGCGCCTGGGAGTAGATGACCGCGAGCGACGAGGACGCTCAAGGCAAGGAGGATTGCGGCGGTGCGATCCGCGGCGGCGTAGTCGAAGTTCTCGACCTGGTTGTAGAGGACGATGGAGAGAGTGCGGGTGGCGCCGGGAATGTCGCCGCCGAGCATGAGTACGACGCCGAACTCGCCGATGGTGTGGAGAAAACTGAGCACGACGGCGGCCAGAAGCGAGCGGCGGGCAAGAGGAACGAGGATGCTGGAGACCAGGCGCACAGGCCCGGCTCCGAGGAGGCGCGCGGCGTCAACGAGTGCGGTATCGACGGAAGCGAAGCCCGCGACCAGCGGCTGCACGGCAAAGGGCAGGCTGTAGATGACGGAGCCGACGACGAGGCCAGCGAAGGAAAAGGCGAGGGGATGGCCGAGGAGGGCGGTGATGCCGCGGCCGAAGGCGGTGCGGGGGCCAAGGAGAACAAGAAGAAAGAAGCCGAGCACGGTGGGCGGCAAAACCATGGGCAGCGTGGCCAAAGCTTCAAGAGCGGCGAGCCAGCGTCCGCGGCCCAGCACGATGAGCGCGGCGAGAGGCACGGCGACGGCGAGAAGAATCGCGGTGGTGACCGTGGCGAGACGAAGGCTGAGAGACGAATGCTTGCCAGTCCATTGCTTCAAAGAAAGACTACAGGCTTCGCGAGGGGTCTCCCACCCTTTTTGCGGTTTTCGTTGAAAACCTCAAAAAAGGATGGGGCAACCAACATTACCTCACCGGCGTGAGGCCGCTCTGGGCAAGCTGGGCCTGCACCGGCGGCGAGAGGAGAAAATCGAGCAGTTTGTGCGCGGCGGCGCGCTGCCTGGTGTTGCTGACGATGACCGCACCCTGCTCGATAGGCGGATAAAGGTCGCGCGGGATGACGAAGTAGGAACCGTCCGCGGCGAGGCGCGGGGTGAGGGCGGAGGTGAGGGAGATGAGGCCCGCGTCGGCGTTGGCGGAGTCGACGAATTGCGCGGCCTGGGCGATGTTTTCTGCAGTGACGAGGCGCGGCTTGAGGGCGTCGTAGAGCTTGAGACTCTGGAGCGCGGCGACGGCGGCGCGGCCATAGGGCGCGCGGTCGGGATTGGCGATGGCCAGGCTCTTCAAGCGCGGATCGCGCAGCAGGTCGAGCGACGGAGGCGGCAAGGGGAGAGTCTTTCCGCTCCCAGAGAACGAGCGTGCCTCTGGCGTAGGTGATGGGCGTGGTGGAGTCGGCCGATCCGGCGGCGTCGGCCAGGCCGTCGCTCGATAAGGCGCTTGGGGAAGCTCAGGTCAGCAGACAAGAAACAGGTCGAAGGGAGCGCCGTTTTCGATCTGCGTGGTGAGCATGGCCGAGGCCTGGTAAGTGGCTTCGGCGTGGATTCCGGTGGCGCGCTGAAATTGCGCGAGGATCGGCGGAAGAACGGGCTCGAGATCGGCCGCGGCGGCCACGCGCAGAGGGGTTTGCGCGCAGAGCGGCGCAACGAGCAAGAAACCGAACAGGGCGGGGAAGAGTCTCTTCGGCGCTCGCATTCAACCCTCCCATCCACAGCGAAAATCGCCGTACACCTGCTAGGCTAGCATTAGCAACGAAACCGCGTGATTTGATCATCGAAGCGGACAGCCGTGCGGCGTCACGCGTGGTCATGCGCTCGTTTTTGATTTAAGGCACGCGGTTTCGGGGACAGGTATGAACGAAAATCTGCACCAGTTACGCTGTTTTGGATGCGGAAGCCGGATCGCGGGCGCAGAGGCGCAGCCGGACTTTCGTTGCGCCCAATGCGGAGATCTGTTTGAGGTGGAATATCCCGGCTGGAGCCAGCGCGGAGGCCCCGACCGGCCGAATCCGGGCGCGCTGAAATGGCTGTGGCGGGAGCGGCGCTGCTCGGGCGAGGCGCTGGACCAGTCGGGCGTTTGGCGATTCCGCGAGCTGCTGCCGATTCTGGATAGCTTTGGCAACGCGGTGTCGCTGCGCGAGGGGAACACGCCGCTCTATCATCTGCCGCGCGCGGCGAAGGCGCTGGGAATCGATCAGCTCTTTGCCAAGCACCAGGGGATGAACCCACCGGCTCGTTCAAGGACACGGGCATGACGGCGGCGCTGAGCGTGGCGCAGCGAGCGGGGATTCGAGTGGGTGGCGTGCGCGTCGACGGGCAACACGTCGGCCTCGATGGCGGCCTACGCGGCGCGCGCCGGACTGCGCAGCCTGGTGCTGATTCCCGAGGGAAAGATTGCGTGGGGCAAGCTGTCGCAGGCGATGGACTACGGCGCGCTGACCTGCCAGGTGAAGGCGGACTTCGATGGCTGCCTGCGCGTGCTCACCGAGATCGTGAAGCAGGCGCCGATTTACCTGCTGAATTCCGTGAATCCGTACCGGCTGGAAGGGCAAAAGACGCCGGCGTTCGAGATTGCGGAGGCGTTCGACTGGAATGTGCCCGACCACCTGATTGTTCCGGGCGGGAACCTGGGCAACAGTTCGGCGCTGGGCAAGGGATTCCGCGAGCTGCGCGAGCTGGGGCTGGTGGCGCGGCTGCCGCGGATCTGCGTGATTCAGGCGGCGGGGGCGAATCCGCTGGTGCGAAGCCTGAGGGACAGCCATGGCGCGACGCTGGAGCCGGTGGAGGCGCATACGCGCGCGACGGCGATTCGGATTGGGAATCCGGCTTCGTGGCGCAAGGCGGCGCGGGTGATTCAGGAGACCGGCGGATGGTGCCTGGACGTGACCGAGGCGGAGATCGCGATTGCCAAGGCGGAGATCGGCGCGGAGGGACTGGGTTGCGAGCCGGCTTCGGCGGTGACGCTTGGCGGGACTGAAGAAGCTGCGCGCGCAGGGCGTGGTCCGCTCCGGCGAGACGGTGGTTCTGGTGCTGACCGGGCACACGCTGAAGGACGCCGACTACACGATCGACTTCCATCGCGGAACGCTGCTGACGGACGAAGAGAAGAAGGGGACGGAGGCGGAGATCGAAGCGCTGCGGCGGAATGCGGTGGCCGTGGACGCGACGCCGGCGGCGGTGCTGGCGGCGCTGAAGGGCGAACTGGGATGAGCGGCCAGAGTGAGCGATCAGGAAAGGCCCCGCGCGCTTCGGCTGCGCCTGCCTGCGACTTCGGCGAATCTTGGTCCAGGGTTCGACGCGGTTGCCGTGGCTCTGGATTTTTTTCTTGAGATTGAGGCGGAGGCGGCGCAGGAGTTTTCGGTTGCCGCGACGGGCCGCGATGCGGATCGCTGCGCGCGGCTCGACGACAACCTGATTCTGGAGACGTACAAGAAGATTCTGCGGGAGCACGAGCGGCCGATCGTGCCGCTGGCGATCCGGATGGCGAACGGCATTCCGCTGGGCATGGGATGCGGCTCGTCGGCGGCCGCGCGCCTTGCCGCCATCGCGTTGGCGGTGCATTTCGGGCAGCTTGGCTGGGACACCGAGCGGATTCTGGAAGAGGCCTACGCGCTGGAGGGGCATCCGGACAACGTGGCGGCGTGCTGGCTGGGCGGATTCGTGGCTGCCGTGTGCGAGGGAAGCAAAGGTGCGCGTGGCGCGCGTCGATCCCCCGCAGGAGTGGCGCGCGATTGTCGCGCTGCCCGCGGAGCCGCTCGCCACCAGCAAGGCGCGCGCGGTGCTGCCGCCGAGCTATCCGCTTGCGGACGTGGTCGCGAACCTGCAATCGGTTGCAGTGCTGGGGCTTGCGTTTGCGCAGGCGAGGGGCGATCTGCTGCGCCTGGCGATGAGCGATCGCATTCATCAGCCCTATCGCGCGCGCGATCTGTCCGCTGCTGCCGCTGCTGCTGCCGCTGGTGGGCGAGCACGGGATTCTGGGAGCGGCGCTGAGCGGAGCGGGGCCGGCCGTGCTGGTGGTTGTGGATCGCGAGGATAGCCTTGAGCGCGTATCGGAGGCAATTCGAGGGGCCGCTGAAGGTCACGTGGCGGTGGAGCTGGCGATCAGCCGGTTTTCGCGGGCCGGTGCAAGCCAAGTGATTGGAAATAAATGACGTGGATTACAAGACAGGGCCGGGAGATGCAAGCCTATCCGTTATCAGATAAGTTACGAGCGTTGCTTAGGTGTGTAGTCACCAAGTCTATGATTACTTCCGCAATTACCTAAGATTGCTTGCTATTTATCGATTAAACACCTACATTCGCTCCGTGGGCAGTTCTGGGGGAGGGCTGCTCTAGCGCCCGAGATCCTAATCGGATCCGGGCGCTTCTCTTTGCGCGCAAATGCGTTTGAGCACTCGAAAAATTTGCAAAAGCAATGCAGGGCGGCACACGTTCCCTGATGCCACTTGATTTGCAGAAAGGCCGTTGGCGCGTCTGCGACCTCTGCACCTGTGTGATGCATCGAATGAGTCATACGGTTTCCTGTACAATGATCGGGTGCGGGTCCGCAAGGAGGATCATGGCTGGTTTGGGTGTTTTGGAAGTGAACGATGCAAATTTCGATCAGGAAGTGCTGCGCAGCGAGCAGCCGGTCCTGGTGGATTTCTGGGCGGTTTGGTGCGGTCCGTGCAAAGCGATTGCGACCCGATTGTGAGGGTCTGGCGGCGGCCTATTCGGGCAAGCTGAAGGTGGCCAAGGTAAACGTGGACCAGAACGGCGCGACGCCTTCCCGCTACGGCATTCGCGGCATTCCGGCGCTCTTGTTTTTCAAGGGCGGCAAGGTGGCGGATCAGATTGTGGGCTACGTGCCGCAGGAAGTGATTGAGGAGAAGGTCAAGCGGCTGATCGCGTAAACGAAGTCATGGCGCAAGGAGAGCCCGGCGATGTGCCGGGCTTTCGCGCGTCTGGGCGGCTTCAGATCCCACGGCGGAACTGAATGATGCGGCGGCGGTCGCGCTTGGAGGGCCTGCGCACAGGAAGCGGGGCGTACTGCTGCATGGCCTTGCGTTCCTCGGCAAGGTGCAGGCGGGCCAGACGGCTTTCTTCGGTCTCGCGATAGAGGGTTTGCGCGACCGAAGCGGGGCCACGCATGGCGCTGACCTCAAGGACTTCGACGTCGAAAGCTCCGCGCTCGTTTTCGATGCGCAGCTTGTCTCCGGCGCGGACCTCGCGAGCGGGTTTGGCGCGCACGCCGTTAGATTGAATCCGGCCCATATCGCAGGCGCGCGAGGCCATGGCGCGCGTCTTAAAGAAGCGTGCCGCCCAGAGCCACTTGTCGATGCGCAGGGAGTCCATCGCCGGCCAATCGGAGAACCGAGAGGATGGTATCAGGAATTCGGGGAGGACTTCCAGAGGTAGAGATTGGCCGCATCGCTCGACGTGACGATTGCCAGCCCTCGCTTGTGCGTGGCGCGGTTGAGCGCCGCGCGGATCTGCGCCTTGGTGCAGGGAAGCGCTGCGAGAGAAACCTTGAGAGCATTGCCCGGCTCGAGCTGATCGAGATGACGCAGAACCAAGTCGATGATCGCTTTGTGTTTTCCTTCGCGGCCCCTGGGTACTTCGCTTTGCCGGACCGCCTGCAATCGGAGGTGTTTGGAGTCCGAAATGAGATTGCTAGCCACAGCCTTTGCCTCTCAATTCGATCAGATGCATACCGATGAAAGTGTGCCGTATGACGTGCGCCGGCGAGCAGCCACTTTCGGATCGCGCGATACGCGACGACATCGTAGCGAGATGAAACCGAAAACGTACGAAGCGAATTCGCCGCATAAAGAGTCACTACCGAATCAGTAAAAAAGACCATATGCGTGTAAAAAATTCCCAGATGTTTCCACCAGGGTTCGAGCGACGAACCAATCGCAGCGAATCGACGTAAAGTACTCAAGAGATGGCGCTCCTGTGTTTTTTCCACCGTTTCGCGCCGAAAGGTATGGAACGCGACATGCAAGGATGAGGACGAGGAGGAACCTATGGCTGTGAACGGAACACGAAACTCCCCTATCGTGACCGTTAAGGAGCCGCGGCCGCGCGAAGATGAAACAGACAATCGGCCGATGGTCCTGGTGGTCGACGATGAGTCGGTAATCGCCGACACAGTCGTCAAGATTCTCAATTTGAGCGGCTATGCCGCAGTGGCGGCATATGACGCGGACGAAGCGCTTGAAACGGCGCTGATCGCGCCGCCCAGCCTGCTGATCACGGACGTGATATTGCCGGGAAAGAATGGCATCGAGCTTGCGATCACAATCAAGCGCATCTACCCCGAGTGCAAGACCCTTCTCTTCTCAGGACAGGCATCGACCGCGGATTTGATGACATCGGCCAATCGCGCCGGTTATCGCTTCACGCTGCTGAACAAGCCTGTGCCGCCGCAGAAATTGTTGGAGATAGTAGAGGAGAATCTGGGAAACAGCGCTGTCCTCAGCGAAGCGAATTGAAGCGGTCTCAGACTTGACGTGCTCCCTGGAGAATGTCGGAACGGGGCATTCTCTCAAGGGAAATGCCGCATTGCAGTTGTGCCTTCGGCGTACGGCAACGCTGAAACCTTTATAGCGCCTGTTCTGGGCGCAAAGCATCATCGCTCGACCGCTTTTCCGCTATGCATGAATTCCGCGTAGCGGCGGGCGTACTCGGCTTTGTAGCCGGCCACGGCTTGCTCGTAGCTGAGCGCCGGAGCGTTGGGTAGGACGCTCCAATGCAGGTGAACCTCCCGTGCAGTGGGTGGAATGGAAACGGAGCCTCCCGCGCATGGCTCCAGGCACGAAAACGGGATGGGTGCGCCGTCTGCAGTTGCGCTACTCAAGCGAATAAACCAGGGAAGATGGACCTCGATGCTTTTGGGAGGACGATCGAAGTGCGCATCGAGCTTAAGGATCGCTTCCGAGGCGGAAGGCTGATCGAGCGTGAAGTCGAGGGGGCCGAAGTTGGTGGGGGCCTGGCGGACGGCGATGGTCTTGCCTTTGCCGATCCACGCCGGCGAAACAACGGAGAGCAGGTGAAGCTGATTGCCCTGTTCGCGGACGAGCATGGTGCGCAGCAGTGTGCGGTAGTCGGCCGCGAACCAGCCATGCGGCGCAAGGTCGTCGCCAAAGTCGCGGTCGCCCCAGGGGCGAATCTTGAACTCGAACCCGGCGTTGGTTGAGCTGGTGTGGACGAGGATCGCATAGAGCTCTTTGATCGCCTGCTCCTGATCGCCGCGAATCGTCTCCGTGAGCGTGTTCTTGATGATGAGATAGTGGTGCAGGAACTTGCCGTCGGCGTAGGTTGTGATGCCCTCGGCATATTTGGCCTGCGTGGCCTTGAGCGTTGCCGTCACGCGGGGGTCGTGCGGATCGAGCACGGGCTCGGGAACGACGGAGAGAAGATTGCCCCAGTCGAAGCCGCCGGTTTGCCCGTCGAGCGCGGGCGGGATGTAGCCGTTGTGCGCGGCAGCCTGAGCATCGAGCACCTTGAAGAACGCCTGGTGAAAGCCGTCGTACTCGGCCTGCCATTTTTGCGCGAGATCGGCGTGGCCGGTTTCAGCGGCCATCGCGATCGCGAGCTGGAGGCCGTCGAGGGCGAGAAAGTTGTAGCCGGTGATGTGGCCGGGGACGTACTCGTTGTCGAGCACGTCGCTGGCGGGGACGATGTGGAGCGGGTCGCCGGCTCGCGCCCGATGCAGCCAATCGACAGCACGGACGATCTGCGGAAGAGCCCATTCGGCGAAGGCCTTGTCGTGCGTGATGCGGTAGTGCTGGCCGTAGGCCCACACCGCCTCGCCCCATCCGTCGTACTCCTGCGGCTGCGACAGGAAGTTGCCGTCAGGCTGCTGTCTCTTTGTAAAGAAATCGAGGCATTCGCGCGCAATTTCCGGGTAGCCAGTGATGTCGTAACTATGAACGATGTCTGTGCCGTCACGTAAATAGAACTCATGGTAGTTGAGCTTGTTGACAGTCTGGATGGTGTCGGAGCCGGCGTGGTCGATGGCCATGAGGTCGTAGATGAGGTTTGTATAGAAGGTATCGACGGGCTTGGACTCGGGCAGCGTCGATCTGCATGCCGGATGCAAGCAGGCTGTTCCAGTATGCGATGACCTGCGCTTTTGCGGCGTCGAAGCCGGCGTCGTCGATGGCCGATACGACGACAGGATCGGCGTTGGGAATGAGCGGCATTTTGAAGTCGAGCGTCCACGTTTCGCCCGGCTTGAGAAGGCGCGAGTAGCTGACGATGCCGATGGGAGTGGTCGGCGTCGCGTTCAAACTCGCCGGATGGAGAACATCGGCCGGCTCGATTTCGTTATCGTGCGCGCGCAGGGTGAAGGTGCGGTCGGCGTAGCCGGCGGGGAAGATGTAGAGATCGCGGTTGTTGCGGTAGAAATTCGCGTCGTCGAAGGAATTCGTCCAGTTGGGATCGAAGTCTTCGCCGATCTGGTGGTAGTTGCCGGGGAAGGCGCCGTTCGCGGGACGCGTAAAGCGATTGTCGCCGTGCGGCTCGCCGGTGGTGTCAGGGCCATCGTAACGGACGCCGGAGGCAAAGACGGCGCGATTCGGCGCGCCGGTCTGGTTTACAAGCTCGACGTGAATAAAGTTGACCAGCGGCTCAACGATGCCGGTCTCAGGGTTGGCGCCAGGGGGAAACGGAACCTTGGCGTGCTGCCGGGCGCGGAGGATGGCGCTCTTGTCGATTTTGCCCTCGAACATCGTGAAACGGTAGGTGATGCCGTCGCGAGTGAATTCATAGTGGACGATGGGCAGATGGCCCTGTTCGAGGGTGCGGATGCGCACGTTGGCCGGTTCGTAATCCGGGCCGGCGAAGAACATCAGTTCCTCGAAGCCGGTGCGCAGGTAACCCTCCGGCGTGATTTCCGTAGCGCCTTCCGCGCCCATGAGGCCGATCTCATCGGTGGGCTTGGAAAAATAGGAGAATGGCTGGCCGGGCTGGTCGATGGAGGGGGAAACCATCTGCGCGGTCACGGGGGGCGTGGCGAAATACGCAACGCCCAGTGCAAACGCGAGCGGTAAAACGAAACTGCGGGCGGTCGCCGCGCAAAAGGGCCATGACATAAAGCTGCTGTTCCCTCACTTCAGCGGGAGTTGGAGGTCCGGGTACACATGGTTTTGGCGCACCGAGGTCCGATAAGCATCATAAAGCACTGGCCGCGCCGCATTTGCCGCGAATTAGTGAATGGCGACCAGAATACGCCGCTCACCACGAAAGGGCATGCGCCCATGAGCGACGAGGTAGTTGTCCACCAAAAGGAGATCGCCGCGCTGCCAGCGAAACTTTACGGTTGTGCTATCGATCGCATCGTTGATGCAGTCGAGCTCCGCGAGGCGAAACGGATCTCCGTTGCCCAGAGTTGCGTGGAATGGCCGAGAGCGCGGCGATGGAAATCCAGCGTGGTAGAGAAGCCAGCGCGTCAGGCCCGCGGTGCGCGGTGTGGCGACAAAGGTTGACACATGGTTGAACCACACTTTCTCGCCCGTCTCGGGATGTTCCCGCACCCCCGGCAGCGTGTTTGTAATCAGCGCGCTTTCTTCCCAATTCCACCGCACAGTTGCGTCTTGCTGCGCGCAGACTCGCTCGACTTGCGAGCGGTCGTTGGTGGAGAAAGCGGTCGTCCAGGAGGCGTGCAGTTCAAGAATGCGGCTTACGGCTCGTGTGGGGGAGTACCACCGCGGCCCATAGAGATGGCGATGATAGCGAACACCATGCGTCTCGAACCGGGCGCGGATGGGCGCGGGGATGCGCTGGTAAATTGCGCGCGAGTCGGCCAGCGGTGTTTCGCCTCCCTGACTCGGCTCAACCTGGCAGAAGAATGCAAGCGCGCGCGGCGGGTCTGGAAGATAGGACATCTCGTTGTGCAGAGTGATGCGCAGATAAGAGGGAATACGCGTGGACTCGTAGACGCCGGACCTGATCTGCGCGCGTGGGCTGACGCCGCCGAGGTACGGGCGCAATGTGCCTGCAAAGCAGCGAGCAGCAGCGGCGTGGAAGTCCTCTGCGCCGCGCAGGCCGAAGCCGCGGAAAAGAATCGCCCCATAGCGCAACTTCACCTCGGCGAGCTCGCGCGCTGCGCCGGCAAGCATGCCAGCCAGGGTCTCGCCGGGAGCAGCGGTCAGCACCGCGGGCAGGTTGAAGTCGTTGAAAAAGGTCAGGCGGTTCTCAAGACGGGGCGTCGGGAGTGAGGCCATACGCAACTCCGGTCTGCCGGAAGTGGATGTTGACTCTATCAAATCACACTTTGCCATCGGATTGAAGAGTTTGCATGGTGCGCAGGCGAAGTTGCGTTCAAGGGGCGGCGAACGGGTTCGGATGTGATGAAAGTCACGGGCAAGGTTGTTTGAGCCGGCCTACACTTCACCCTCGGACCGGCAAGGAGCGGTCGCCTATGAGCGGAACCTGTTCGAAATGCGCAGCGCACGTCGAGGCGGAATGGAAGTTTTGCCCGCAGTGCGGAGCTACGAGCGTGAAAGGGAGCCAGGAGCCCATGCACGAACACCCAGATCGCGAAAAGGCGCCGGTGAAGGGCGCGTTCGGTGGATTGCTTCTTGGATTCATTGCGGCGCCGGTTCTGATCATTTATGGCGGGATGATTTGCCTGACCGGGCTGGGGGTGTTTCTTGGCGTGCCGATGATCGTGGCGGGCGTGTGCGCGCCACTGATCGGATCGCTGATGGGGTTGAGCTCGCTGAAGGGAAAGTGCCCGTGGTGCGGAGCGGCGGTGGGCAGCGTGGCGATTTTCGACCGCTTCTCCTGCCCCGCGTGCGGCAAGCGGATTGTGGTGAAGAAGCGGGAGCTGATGCGGGCGGAGTGAGCGGCTTTCGAGAGAAGCTCATTAGTGTGCCATTACGGATGCGACGCCCCCATGGGCAGGACTGGGGCTTCATGGGTGCGTCAAGACTGTCAGAACGATGGTGTCTTTGTCGAACGGTGGCAATATGACCTCTGTGCCGATTCGCTCCGTGTGTTGGTCGCCCACTCGATTTGGGCCATTTACCTTGAGAGGCACCTCTCGGAGCGCCTTCACTAGTGCATCGGCTGCCGACTGTGCTTGACTCGATGCGTTGAGGGAGATGTCAACCTCGATGCCATTTCCTTGAATGCCGCCAATTAGCGGACTCGTGGGCACCCTCCAACCGGCGTCTTTCATAACGCCAATCAGAGCTTTCGCCATGCTTAAAGCGTCATCCCCTATTGGGGTGGACATGACAGCACTTCCGCCAACCATTATCGTTGTTGCGCTGTGCCGTACATCGATCCCTTGGGCAGAAAACGGCTTGAGTGCATCGACAAGCCTCTGTCGATTTTCCCCTCCTAACAGGTTCGCTCTCGGCCCTTGCCGAAGCAGTTGCATTCGGAGTTTTAAGGCTTCTACTTCTAGGGATGCTGAGCGCTCATTTGCATTTGCTGCTTCAATTGCCGCGGATGAGAGATGCTTTCGCAAGTACTCTTCCTTGATGCTCCCCATCCAGACCACCAATGCGGTAGAAAGGACTCCCACGACTAGGCCTGCTACGAGCCCCAAATTAGCGAAGTCATAGATTCGTGATGCGACTGGTTCAGATGGCCACATCTCAGTGCCTCCAATGTTCCAGGTTAGCGACTCGGCTGTTGTGTAGCTTTCTCCATTTTGGCAGGTTGTCCTCGGCGGAAATGCCGCCAGATGGTCTCGGCCGTCTTGCGGCTGACGAAGGTGGCGAGGGATTCGGGCGTGGCCTGACTGACCTTGTTTGGGTTCTCGGTTTTTATGGTTTCGCCAAGCCGACGCGAGCGGGGTTAAAGAGAATTCCGAGGGTTTTGGCGACCTTCTGCAATGCGGCGTCCCGTGTCCAGAGTTGCGTTCCCGGTGTCAGGAGACAAGATGCGATCAGGTGTGCGTCGATGAGGCCGATGCCCTTCGAGTAGAGAGCATTCGCCTCGATCATGTGCCGCACCTCGCTCATCTTGGCGACACGTGCTGCGGGAAGGAGGCCGAGGTCGAGTAGAGTTTTCGCCCGATCCCGCAGGGATCCGAGAGCGAGTTCTGCGATTACGAACGGATGCATGACAATCCGATTGTGGGAGAGTACATCCTGCAGCTCCGGATTCGCAGAGCGGAATTGATCGATCCAAACGGACGTGTCGGCGAGGATCACAGGTTGCCGGCGCGACGCCGCGGAATGTCTTCGAGTTCCGGCATAGTGCCGCCGAGGGCGGCCAGGCGTTGCGCGGCTTCGCGCTCGATCAGCGCTCTGAGGGCTTCGCGCACCAAAGCCGTTTTTTCGGCGATGCCGGTGTATTCCTGGGCTCGCTCGACCAACTCATCGTCAAGCGCGATTGTGGTTCGCATATCGGCCTCCAGGCATCAATTATAGCATCAAACGATGACGAAGTCAGATGCTTGATTGGTTGACGATCTGGGCCGCGTGAAAATGCCGCCAGATGGTCTCGGCGGTCTTGCGGCTGACGACGGCGGCGAGCGATTCCGCTGTGGCCTGCTGCACGTCGCGTAGGCTGCCGAAGTGGGTGAGCAGGCGCTGGCGGGTCTGCGGGCCTACGCCGGGAATTTCGAGCAGCACGGAGTCGCGGTCTCTCATCGCCCGGCGCTGGCGATGACAGCCGACGGCGAAGCGATGGCTTTCGTCGCGGATGAGCTGGACGAGGTGGAGCACGGGGCTGCGGCGGTCGAGGACGATAGGTTCGTCTTCGTTGCCATGGAGGTAAATGATCTCTTCCTTCTTGGCGATTGAGGCCAGCGGCTGCGAGGTGAAGCCGAGGGATTCGAGCGCCTCGGCTGCAGCGTGTAGCTGGCCCAGGCCGCCGTCGATGAGGATCAGCGAAGGCATTGTGGCCGGTTCTTTGCCCCTGGAAGTGCTTCCCTCAGGGGCTAAAGCCCCTTCCTTTTTGGCGTCAGTTTCGGCACGACTGAAGTCGTGCCCTTTCAAAGCGCGTATGTTTTCGTGGTCTCCCACCCTTTCGCCTGAAGAGCGGCGAAAGGATGGGGCAACTGGCTCCGGAAGAGCAACCGCAGATCCTTCGACTCGCCGCTGTGGCGGCTCGCTCAGGATGACAGGCTCACTGGATGCATCGCGAATGCGGCGGTAGCGGCGCTCAACCACCTCGCGCATGGAGGCGAAATCGTCGACGCCGGCGATGGTCCTGATCTTGAACTTGCGGTAGGCCGACTTATTCATCTTGCCGTCTTCCCAAACAACCAGCGAGGCGACGGTTTCCGAGCCCTGAATGTGCGAGATGTCGAAGCACTCGATGCGGCGGGGCAGATCGGGGAGCATGAGCGCATCGGCGAGCGCCTCCTGAATAGCCTTGCGCGAGGGCTCGAGGACGCGGAAGCGCTGCGTGTAGGACTGGTGGGCGTTCTGCCCGGCGAGATCGACGAGGGACTTTTTGTCGCCGCGCTGGGGGACGGCGATCTCGATTTTGTGGCCGGTGCGCTCGGTGAGAAGCGCGGCAAGGGCCTCGCGGTCATCGAAGTCAACGGGGACAAGGATCGAGCGCGGGACGTAGTGCTGATCGATGTAAAGCTGCTTGAGGAGCGCGCTGAAGACGGCGCCGGCGCGGAAAACAGGCTCATTTGGTTTCAAGCTATCCCCGGTCCCCAAATGCGAGGGACCGGGGGCACCCGCCGGAGTTCCCTCAGGGGCTAAAGCCCTGGTACCTTTCTTGCGATCCGATTTGGCACGACTGAAGTCGTGCCCTTTCAAAACAGATCCGCCTTCGAGCGCGCCCGGCGTTTCATCCTGATCCCTGATCCCTGTCCCCTGATCCCTGTCCTCCATCAAGCTGGGCAGGTCCTCCCAGATGAACTCGCGGCGGTCGACGATTTTACCGTTGCGCATGTGGAAGAGATTCACCGCCAGGCTGCCGTCTTCGAAGTGGTAGCCGAAGACATCGGCGTCGTCGTCGAGCTCGGCGGTGGCGATGCGCTGCTTTTCCTGGAGCTGGTGCACGGTGGAGAGCTGGTCGCGCAGGCGCGCGGCGGACTCGAACTGCTCGGCTTCGGCTGCGGCCATCATGCGGGCGGTGAGGGTGCGCTCCAGTTCGGCGTGGCGGCCCTCGAGAAAAAGCTGCGCGTCGCGGACAGCGTCCTTGTAGGCATCGGGCGTGGTGAGGCCTTCGACGCAGGGGCCGAGGCAGCGGTGAATGTAGTACTGCAGGCAGGCGCGCGGGTGGTAGCGCGAGAGATCGACCTTGCAACTGGGCAGAAGAAAGCTGCGATGGATGAGCTCGACCACGCGGTAGGCGAGGTTGCCGGGGAAGTAAGGGCCGTAGTAGGCCGAACCGTCCTTGCGCAGGCGGCGCGTGACGAAGACTTTGGGGAAGCGGTCGGCGAGCGTGAGCTTGACGTAGGGGTAGGTTTTGTCGTCGCGCAGCAGAATGTTGAAGCGCGGCTTGCGCTGCTTGATGAGGTTGTTCTCGAGGGCAAGGGCCTCGTGCTCGTTGGCGACGAGGATGGTTTCAAGATCGACGGCCTCGCGCATGAGCGAGCCGGTCTTGGCATCGGCCTGCGAAGCCTCAAGCAGGTAGGAGCGCACACGCGAGCGGAGGTTGTTGGCCTTGCCGACGTAAATGACCTCACCTTCGGCGTTTTTGTAGAGATACACGCCGGGCTTTGCCGGAAGCTCGCGGATTTTCTGGTAGAGATCCATGAATGGCTGGCGCGAGTGGAGTCAGTTCCTAGCATAGCGGGAATCAATCGGAGGCTGCCTCCGGGGCGTTTGTCCGGCGGCGTCGCGGGCGGAGCAGGGTGAAGATTGAGCAAACCTTACCGGGGAGGGTAAAAATTACACGGCAAGCGAGTGGTCCAGATCTGCACAGATGAAGACTATATCGTTATTTTTCATCATGTTGCTGCGCAGCTCCGGAATGGACGGCGGCGTGCACAACTACTGTCGCAGGTATAAAGTCCTTCCCGGCCGGAGGTGCTGAAGAAACGGCCGCCAGGATTCCCTGAGGAGAGGACCATGACGATGCATCGAATTGGATTTGCGTTGACTGCAGCTGCACTGGTGGCGTTTGGCGTGACGGGATGCGCCACGAAGAACTATGTACGCACACAGACGGGGCCGTTGATCGATCACACGGGTCAACTGGACCAGAAGACGGCGGAGAACAACCGGCAGATTCACGACGTGAACGACCGCGCGCAGGCGGGCATCGACAAGGCGCAAGGCACGGCCGACACAGCCAACCAGAATGCGCAGAACGCCACTCAGGCGGCGAATGCGGCCGACACCGCCGCCAACGACGTTGCGCATCGCGCCGACACGCTGGACAGCGTGGTGAAGGGGCTGGACAGCTACAAGCAAGTGGCCGAGGTTTCGGTGACCTTTGGCTTTGACAAAGCCCTGCTGACCAGCGATGACAAATCGCAATTGGACAGCTTTGCAGCTTCGCTTGGTTCGGCGAAGAGCTACATTCTGGAAGTGACCGGCGGGACGGATTCGGTGGGGTCGGCGCAGTACAACTACGACCTGAGCCAACGGCGCGCCGACGCTGTGGTGCAGTACCTGGCGGCGAAGTACAACATTGCGCCGCACCGGTTTTATCTGATCGGCATCGGCAAGGATCAGTACGTGGCGTCGAACGACACGGCCGAAGGCCGCAAGGAGAACCGTCGCGTGCAAGTGCAGTTGCTCTCGAATATGAGCGGCGACGCGGATGCGCAAGGCCAGCACGCAGCAACGACAGGGCAGGCCACGCCGCATTCGGACCAGGCTGCGGTGCCAGCGGTGGAAGAATAACGCGAGAACAGGACGCTGGTTTCAGCGGTTGTACCTTGTGGAAGGACAAAGGGCAGATCCGATCGGGTCTGCCCTTTTCGTTTTCGCCAAGGCGGGTGTGCTCAGGCGCGTGCGGAGGGGAACTGCTTCACGTGTTCCGCGCGGACTTCGTTCGCGCTGAAGAGCCGCAGAAACGGCGCACCACTTGCGGCGGCTTCCACGGCGGGGCGGCCGTTGGCTTCTTCGCGCTCGACGATGCAGACGACGGCGGCGACGATCATGCCGGCTTCCTGGGCGGCTTCGATGGCGGCGATGGTGGAGGCGCCGGTGGTGCAGACGTCGTCAACGATCACCACGCGGGCGCCCGCGCGGCAAAAGCCCTCGATGCGGCGGCCGGTGCCGTGCGTCTTTTCCGCTTTGCGGACGAGGAAGCCGTGGAGCAGCGGCGGGCGAGGATCCGTATGGGGATGCGACAGCGCGCGCCAGGCGCTGGCCGTGGCGACATTGGAGACGATGGGATCGGCGCCCAAGGTGAGGCCGCCAACGGCTTCCGCTTCGATCTTGTTGGCTTCAAGTAAATCGAGAATTGCGTGGCCCGTAAGGCGGCCGCCTTCGGCGTGGAGCGTGGTGGTGCGGCAGTCGATGTAGTAGTCGCTGGCGCCGCCGGAGGAGAGCTTGAACTGGCCGAGTTTGAAGCTCAAGCGGGCGAGGAGCGAGAGAAGCTGCTGGGCGTGGGTGGGCGTCGGCATTAATGCAATTGTAAGGGAACGGCGGAACAGCTCTTAGCTCCTCGCTAGAGACAGGAAGCCACCCATCTCTTTGTTGGGTGCTGCCATTCCCCGCCAACAAACACCAATCGTGCACATTTAAAAGCTAGAGGCTAGGAGCTAGCAGCTAGAGGCTGTTTTCTCACATTTTGTCGAAGTGGCGGAAGCCGCCGGTACCGATCATTGCCAGGGAAAAGATGAGGAAGTTGTAGCATGCGTGCACGAGCGTGCTGCAGGCCAGGGATCTGGTTTTGAGGCGCACTGTGCAGAGCACCAGGCTGACCATGATGAGAAGGAGGAACGGTCCCAGCGAATGGCCTTGCTGTTCGACATGAATGAGGGCGAAGGGGATGCTGGTGAGAACGGATGCGACGATCATGGCCGAAATCGACCACTGCGGGTGAGTGTCGGCGTCGAGCGGCGGTGCGGGTTTGTGTGCGATCCGCTCGGCCGCCCAGTCCCAGGCGGTGCAGAGAGCCGGCAGAAGAAAGCCGCGGAAGAACACCTCCTCAAAGAAGGGCGCGATGGTGACGCCGAAGCCAAACATCAACCATGCGGCTTCAGAAGAACGCATCATTTTTTCGATGGGGGCGTTGGAGGGGCCGGGCATAAGCACCTCGTCGAGCGCAGCCAGCCCGGCGCAGCCCAAGGCCGTTGCGGCGAGCGGCCAAAACCTTTTCCGTGCCACCGCACCGCGCCATTGGATGCCTGTAAAGAAGCCTTCATCCCAAAAAAGCGGGAAAACGACGAGGCTGAAGGCAAAGGCGATGAGATAGAGAAGCGCTTCGCTGGCGAGGACGAGATGGATATCGGTGGAGGATTTTGCTGGGAGTTCCCAACCGAAGAGATGGAAGCGCATGGCAAGAAAGAGTACGGCCACCGTGCAGGCGAATGCGATGCCTCCCAACAAGAGCAAAAGACAGAGATGGCCAAAGTGCGGTATGCGCGCGGGAGGGCGGACCTGGGGCTGAGTCCAGGACTGGAAGAGGGTGGGCTCGGCGCTCCGTGGCTCATGAAGCATGAAAACCGGCTCCGCCTCTGCTGGCGTGGCGGGATTAAGTTCGAGGGGCGAGAACGCGGCGGACTGCTGCTCCGGGGAAGGCGATGCCTCGGTTACGTCGATGCTCAGGGAGCCGCCGGTGGGCGGGCTCGCGGGCTCGCGCTGGTCGTCTTCAGGGAAGTTGGTCATGGGCGTCCTGTCTTCTTCGTACGGCGGGCGTCGGCTGAGGTTGGAGTTTTTCGCCGCGAACGCTTGCCGTCGGAGCGCGGCGCGGGTTGAGGCTCGGTGCTCCCTGGCCCCGATGCGGAAGGGTTGGGGTCTGTGCCGTTGGCTGACGGAGTTGAAGAGGGTTCATCTTCTAAGCCGGCGGGTGCGAGGCGGCCGTCGGTGGACTTGTAGTAGCGCTTGAGGAACTGGCCGGTGTAAGAGCCGGGCGTGGCGGCGATCCTGGCGGGGCGGCCTTCGCCGACCACGCGGCCGCCATCTTCGCCGCCCTCGGGACCGAGATCGATGACCCAGTCGGCGTTGCGGATGACGTCGAGGTTGTGCTCGATGATGATGACCGAATTGCCAAGATCGACGAGCCGGTGCAGTACCTCGAGCAGCTTGCGCACGTCGTCGAAGTGCAGCCCGGTGGTGGGCTCGTCGAGCAGGTAGAGGGTCTTGCCGGTCTGCCGCTTGGAGAGCTCGCGGGCCAGCTTCATGCGCTGCGCCTCGCCGCCGGAGAGCGTGGTGGCGCTTTGGCCCAGGTGCACGTAGCCGAGGCCGACATCGACCAACGTTTGCAGCTTCTGGCGCACCTGCGGTACGTCTGTGAGCAGCGGCAGCGCGTCCTCGATGGTGAGGTCGAGAATGTCGGCGATGGAACGGCCGTGGAACTTTACGGCCAGCGTCTCCTGGTTGTAGCGGCGGCCGTTGCACACCTCGCACTGCACGTAGACATCGGGCATGAAGTTCATCTCGATGCGCCGCTGCCCGTCGCCCTGGCAGGCCTCGCAGCGGCCTCCGGAGACGTTGAAGCTGAAGCGGCCGGGCTTGTAGCCGCGCTCGCGCGCTTCGGGCAGCATGGCAAAGAGATCGCGGACCGGTGAGAACACCTGCGTGTAGGTGGCCGGGTTGGAGCGGGGCGTGCGGCCGATGGGCGATTGATCGATGCGAACCACTTTGTCAATCTGTTCCATGCCGGTGAGGGCGTCGTGCGCGCCGGGTTCTTCGCGCGAGCCGTAAATGGTTTTGGCCAGCGAGCGGTAGAGGATGTCGTTGACGAGGGTGCTTTTCCCGCTGCCGCTCACGCCGGTGACGACGGTCATAACGCCGAGGGGGATGCGAAGGTTCAGGTCCTGCAGGTTGTGCTCGCGCGCGCCGGCGACGGCGAGCCACTTGCCGGTGAGCGGACGCGGCCTGGCGCGTTGCAGCATGGTTTCGGCGCCGCTCAGATAGCGCCCGGTGAGCGAAGCGGGCACGGCCATGATCTGGGCCGGCGTGCCCTCGGCGACCACGCTGCCGCCAAGGCGGCCCGCGCCGGGCCCGAGATCGAGAACATAGTCGGCGTGGCGGATGGTCTCTTCGTCGTGCTCGACGACGAGGACCGTGTTACCGAGATCGCGGAGCTTCTCGAGGGCCTGGATTAGGCGATTGTTGTCGCGTTGATGCAGGCCGATGGAAGGTTCGTCGAGGACATAGAGGACGCCGCGCAGGCGGGAGCCGATCTGCGTGGCCAGCCGAATGCGCTGGCCCTCGCCGCCGGAAAGCGTGGCGGCGCTGCGGTCGAGCGAGAGGTAGTTCAAGCCGACGGCGCAAAGGAACTCCAGGCGCTCGGCGATCTCGCGGCGGATGCGCTCGGCTACAAGCGCCTCGCGCTGGGTGAATTGGAGGTTGATGGCCGCCGAGAGCGCGCGGTTGAGCGGCAACGCGGTAAAGTCGGCGATGGAAAGGCCGCCGACTTTGACCGCGAGGGACTCGGGGCGCAGGCGCTTGCCGCGGCAAACCGGGCACGGCGCGGCCGACATGAAGCTCATCATGTACTCGCGATAGCTGTCGCTGCGCGCGTCCTCCGCATTGTCGCGCAGGTAGCTGAGGATGCCGTGAAAGCCGGTGCGGGGCGCTTCGCCTTTGGGCGGCCCGTAGACAAGGATGTGTTGCTGTTTTGGCGGTAGATCTTCGAAGGGAACCTTGAGGTCGATCTTGTAGCGGTCGGCGGCGAGTTGAATGAGCCTGACGAGGTACTGCGACGAGGATCCGGGGCCCAGGCCGCCATCGAGCAGCGGCTTGGACCAGTCGGCGATGACCTTGGCGGGATCGAAGTCGTAGAGCGAGCCGAGGCCGTGGCAATTGGGGCAGGCGCCAAAGGTGGAATTGAATGAGAAGCTGCGCGGCTCGAGCTTGGGCACGTCGAGACCGCAATCCGGGCAGGCCATGGAAGAGGAGAACAACTGCTCATTGCCGGCGTTGAAGGCGACGAGGACCAGGCCATTGGCGAGTTGGAGTGCTTTGGCGACAGCCTGTTCGAGGCGTTTTTCGGCAGAGGGTTTACCGGGGGCGGGTGTGAGTTTTGGTTCGATGGCTCCCACCCTTGTCGGCGATGAAGCCGTCGACAAGGATAGGGCGCCCTCGTGCCTGAGTAGGACGCGGTCAACAATAGCTTCGACGGTGTGGTTCTTTCGTTTGTCCAGAAGAATGGGCTCGGAAAGGTCGCGCACCTCGCCGTCTACCCTCGCGCGAAACCCTTGCCGGTCAATCTGATCCAGCAAATCCTTAAACTCTCCCTTGCGACCTCGAACGATGGGCGCCAAGACCGTGACGCGCTCACCCTGGCCGAGCTCCAGGATGCGTTGGACGATTTGTTCGACGGTCTGGCGGACGATGGGCCGGCCGCAGTTGGGGCAATGGGGCGTGCCCACCGAGGCGTAGAGAAGGCGGAGATAGTCGTAGATTTCGGTGATGGTTCCGACGGTGGAGCGGGGGCTGCGGCTGGTGGTCTTTTGCTCGATGGAGATGGCGGGGCTGAGGCCTTCGATGGAGTCCACGTCGGGGCGCTCGATCTGGTCGAGAAACTGGCGCGCGTAGGCTGAAAGCGTCTCGACGTAGCGGCGCTGGCCCTCGGCGTAGATGGTGTCGAAGGCAAGCGAGCTCTTGCCCGAGCCGGAAAGCCCTGTGACGACCGTGAGTGCGTTGCGGGGAATGCGCACGCTGATGTCGCGCAGATTGTGCTGGCGCGCCCCCCGCACCGAGATGTGAGTGATGGGCATGGTGAGTCAGTCAGGGACCGGAGGGCACTTACGAAGGTGGGTTGAGGCAAGTCACCGCGCGCAACTCCCTGAAGGTATTCTATTGGTCAACAGAAATCAGGGTCAACGCGGCGCATCTTCTGCGACAATCGCATTGACGATTGCCGGGTGGAACGGGAGACGGTTCCAGCGGCAGGGCGCGCGCGCTGCGGGATGCGAGCGCAATCCAACCAGAGGCGGCGGGAATGGCGGATTTGTTGAATTTGGCGATGTTGGTTTGCGCGTCGGTGGGCGCTACGGCGTTCAGCATATTGGCCGCTTATTCGATCCTGCGCGTGGGGTTCGCGCTCTTGCGTCCGCGGCCACGGCCGGCGGCAGTGAAGACGCAGGCGCAGGCTGCGCGGATCTCGTAAAAGCCGGCATTCAGCTTTCAGCCATTCACTGGCAGACAAAAAGCGCACGCTGTTGTGGCCCCGATCAGTTCTGCGGGTTTTGCGGGCCGTTCGGCGGCTCATCCTGTTGCCGAACGAGTTGGCGCGCCTGCATCTCCTGCATGATCTGATCCTGCGGCTCCTGATCTCCCGCAGTATCCTCGCTGCTGGGCGGGGAAGGAGGGGCACTTGCGGTCTCCGGCGCCGCGGCGGCAACGGTAGAGCTGGGGCTGAGAACGATGCGGCGCGGTGCGCCCTGGCCCTGGTCGCCGATCATCAGGACGTTATATGCGGAGCCATCCAGGAGCCGGGAGAGTACATCGCGGGCTGGGCCGGGGCCGTAGGTGCCGAAAACGCGTTCATCCGCGCCCATCCCCGCCACCTTGACGCCAGTCTCCGTCGAAACTTGCTTCAAAATCTGCGCCAGGCTGGAGTTGGAGGCGACGATGAGCAGGCCATGGCTGTCCCAAACCACGGAAGCCTGGGCAGGCAGATCGTTTGCGGGCCAGTTCGGAGCTATGGGCGCGGCAGGCGCCGGCGTCGCTTGCGCCGCAGGATGGGCGGCGGGCTCCTTGGGGGAATGAACCGGCTTATGCGGAGGGGCAGCAGCCGTTGACGGTGCGCTTGATGTTTGCGCGATGAGCAATGCGCCCGCGAAAAGCGAATGCGCCGCAAGCAACGCGGCGCACAAGGCGAGAGATCGGGGCAGTCCGCGCGCAGCAAGACAAAATCGCCAGCGGAGGGTGACACGGCGCGAGGATTCCGTTTGCGGCGATTGAAGTGTACGCATCGGAATCGGCTCCTCAACGTCAGCAGAAGCGCGTGGCCAGACGCCCGGGGGCAGGGCCGCGCTGCGCTGCTGCTTCACTGTACTAGACTAGCAGTGGTCGATAGACGCTCGAAAGAGGACATTCAGGTGGAGGGGATGTTGCCGGGAATGCGCATGGGATGGAGAGGTTGGACAGTTACAGTGGCCTTGCTGCTGGCGCCATGGGCAAGCCGTGCGGCAACCTGCACTTCGCAGGCCGAAATGGGGACGCTGGACCGCGAAGCGCTGGCGATGGCCGCGGGCCGCATGGCGAACGCAGTGTTGGGACAGAACTTTGCAGCGCTCCAGGCCGATCTGTTGCCCCAGGAAGCGTCGGTGTGGGAGGGCATTCGCGCGGCGGTAGAACAGGCTGCGCCGCTGGTCAGGGGCGGGCAATTCCAGTTGCGAGACGTGTATCTGCTGGACGCGAGCAACCAGACAGCGCCGGCCGACACGCAGTTCTTCTGCTCAAACTCGTCGGGGTCGCTCACCGTGACCATCACCATGAGCGCGCTGCCCCCTGGGCGTTACGCCGTTGTGCTGGCGGATGCGGTGGGCGCGCCGCCGGCCGGGCAGATGGGGCTGGTTCTGGCCTGGGATAGCGCCGCAACCGCATGGAAGCTGGCGGGGTTGACGGTGCGGCCGGGAATCTTCGACGGGCACGACGGCGTCTGGTACTGGGTGCGCGGGCGGGAGCTGGCCAAGGTGGATCCGTGGAGCGCGTGGTTCAGCTACGACGCGGCGCGCTACCTGCTGTTGCCGGTGGACTTTCTCTCTTCGCCGAATCTGGAAAAGCTGCGCCAGGAACAGTCGCTGATCGCGCCGTCGCCGCAGAGCGCTTTTCCGTTGTCGCTTCCCGATGGCGACCGCACGTGGAAGATCGAGGCGGTGGTTCTCGATCCCTCGCTGCACCAACCCGACCTGGCCGTGGTGTATGAATCGACCGGAGTGACCGATCCGGCAGCGCTGCGCACGGAGGCGACGGCGGTAATGAGCGCGTTTCTCAAGACGCAGCCGGGGATCCGGGCAAACTTCCACGGGCTGTGGGCGTATGCGGAGAAGGATGGCAAGCGCACGCCGGTGATGGAGCTGCCGATGAAGGAGATTCCGTAAGAGCAAGGAATAGGGACTAGGTGTGAGGTTTCAATAGATTGTCCATCTGATCTGAACCTGTAAAGCTGGGTTTGCGAAGACTCAGTAATTCAGGAGACCAGATGGACTATCACCAGAATGCACGAACCATGGTTTGGAGTCGAGAAGAGATGGCGAAGCGGGTGATCGAGCAGGGAAGCACGTTGGCGGCGGCTGCAGCCGCCGCCAACGTGAGCCCGAAGACCGCTGCCAAATGGGTGGCGCGCTATCGGGCGCTGGGCCTGGCCGGGCTCGCAGACCGCAGTTGCAGGCCGCTCCGCCTGCGCAGGCCCACTAAGCCGGAGCTGGCGGAGCGGGTTGAGTTGCTGCGTCGCCAACGCTGGACCGGGTTGCGCATCGCGCAAGCCACAGGCCTCAGCCGGGCCACGGTTAGCCGTATCCTGCGCCGGCGCAAGCTCAGCCGCATACGCGATCTGGAACCACGCCCACCCGTGCTGCGCTATGAGCACGCCGCGCCCGGGGACCTGCTGCATCTGGACATCAAGAAGCTGGGCCGTATCGCCAAGCCCGGCCATCGCGTCACCGGCAACCTCGCCGACCGCACCCGGCGCGTGGGCTGGGAGTACGTCCACGTCGCCATCGACAACCACTCCCGCATCGCCTTCTCGGCCATCTTCCCGGATGAAACCGCGGCTTCAACTGTCGCTTTCCTCTGCCAGGCTGTGGCCTACTACGCACGGCTGGGCATCCGCTTCCGCGGCCTGCTCACCGACAACGGACCGGCCTATCGCTCGCGCCGCTTCGCAAAGGTATGCAGGGAACTCGGCATCAAACATCGTTTCACCCGGCCCTACACCCCGCGCACCAACGGCAAAGCCGAACGCTTCATCCGCACTGCTCTACAGGAATGGGCCTATGCCCGCATTTATCAGAACTCCGATGAACGCTGCGCCCAGCTTCTGCCCTGGATACACGAATACAACTGGCACAGACCTCACGCCAGTCTCAACCACTACACTCCCATCAGCAGAGCAGGCGCAGATCGGAACAATCTGTTGACACTACACAACTAGGGGCTAGGGAACAGGCGAACATTTACTGAGCAGGGCAGGCGCCCAGCGAAAGTGAAGAACGATGTTCAAGAAAATTGCCGTAGCTTACGATGACTCTCCTGAGGCTGGGCGCGCGCTGGCCGTCGCGATTCAGCTTGCGAAGACGTTCGGTGTGAGACTGCAGACGATCACCGTGATGGAGAAGCTCCCAGCATACACCGCGTACGCGACCAGCGCCGATGCTGCCATGCTCAACACGCTCGAAATGGATCGCAAGAATTACTACGAGCAGATCGAAGAGAAGGCGCGGGCGCTGGCATCGCGCGAAGGCGTGCAGGTTGCGACTCACCTGGCAGATGGCGAGGCAGTGGATGGTATCGTCCAGTTTGTCTGCGCGCAGAAGATCGATCTGCTGGTGATCGGACTGCATCGCCGCCATGACCGCATCTCTCGCATCTGGAGCACGGTGTACACGATCGCGCAGAATGTTCCTTGCAGCGTGTTTGGCGTGCATTGAGGGAGCCCGGCTCCGCATGGCGGCGATCTTCGACACGAAAGGAAGAGAAGTTGTCCTCACTGATTGATCTGCGTTCGGATACGGTGACCAAGCCGACGCTCGAAATGCGCGCGGCGATGGCCGCCGCCGAAGTGGGCGACGACGTTTACGGCGAGGACCCCACGGTCAACTTGCTCGAACGGCGCGCGGCGGAGGTCTTCGGGCGCGAGGCGGCGCTGTTTGTGCCCACGGGCACCATGGGCAACCAGATCGCGATTCGCACGCTGACGCAGCCCGGCCAGGAGGTGATTGCCGAGTCGCGGGCGCACATTCTGGATTTCGAAATGGCGACAACGGCGGTCTTTTCCGGCTGCCTGATCCGCGCCGTGCCCGCCGAGGGTGGGATTTTGACATGGAAGCACATCGAGCCGGCCATCACTCCCTATGGCGCGTTTCGCGCGGCGACCGGTCTCATTGAGATTGAGAACACGGCCAACCTGGCGGGCGGACGGGTCTCCGACCTTCAAGTTTTGGAGGAGATTGTTGCAGGTGCGATCTCGCACAAGCTGCCGCTGCACCTGGACGGGGCGCGCATCTTTAATGCCGCCGTGGCGCTGGGCGTGGATGTAAAGGCGCTGACACGCGGCTTCGATACGGTGATGTTTTGCCTGTCCAAGGGATTGGGCGCGCCAGTTGGTTCGATGCTGGTGGGGTCGGCGGAACGGATGGCGAGGGCGCGGGTGTTTCGCAAGGCGCTGGGCGGGGGCATGAGGCAGGCGGGCGTGCTGGCCGCAGCGGGCCTGATCGCGCTTGAAGATGGACCGAAGCGGCTGCACGTGGACCACGCCAACGCGCGCTTGCTGGCGGAGGCGCTGGCGCACACCGAGGGCGTGTTGATCGATCTTGCGACGGTGGAAACGAATATCGTGATCTTTCGGTTGACGGCGGGAAAAGGCGCGGCGGAACTGGCTGCGCGGCTGAAAGCGCGCGGCGTGCTGGCCGGGGCGTTTGGGCCGGATGCGATCCGCTTGGTCACGCATCGCGATGTAAGCCGCGGCGACTGCATCGACGCAGCCGAGGTGCTGTCCGATGAGATAGAGACGAGCCGGACTCCTTGCTAGGCTGCCTTCTTCTTTCGGCTCCGCACGGGACGGATGAGAACTTCGGCGGGGATGCGGAGTTGTTTGTTCAGTCGCCGGATCATGGCCAGCGATAAGGGCCGATCGCGGCGCATCACTTCATAGACGCGTGTGCGGCCTCCGAGAATCCCGATGAGAGCCTTGTGATCCGAACCCTGCTGTTCCAGCCGGAATTTGATTGCCTCGATGGGGTCCGGTAAATCCATGGGAAATCGCGTCTCTTCGTAGGCTTCCACCAGTGTGGTGAGGATTTCCAGGCGATCGCCTTCCGGGGTGCCTTCCGCAGCGCCCCACAGGCGCTCAATTTCGCGCAAAGCGGCCTCGTGGCCGGCATCATCCTTGATTGGTTTCAGATTCATATTTCACCGTCTTTACGTCGATTTTGTCGTATGCGGCGTGGCTACCCAGCCATTTGATGAAGACGATGCCTCTGCGATAATCCACAGCAACCACCAGGCGATAGGCATTGCCTTTGATGTTGAAGACTACGCGATCCGCCCCAACGACGCTGGCATGAGCGTAACTCGCCTTCACGCCGGCTGAGCTCTTCCATTGTGCCTTGCGCACTTCTTGAAACCAGGAGTCGAGCGCCACCTTGACCGCACGCTGTTCTTTGCGGCCCGCCAATCTCGCGATAAACCGGACCAATGTGCTCCGAGCGATAATGCGCACTACGAAATCCTACCATGTTCCCAAGATGGGTACAAGAATAAAGTGTCTGGTGACGCACCGCGACGTCGGCCGAGGCGATTGCATCGACGCAGCCGAGGCGCTGACGGAGGAGATTGAAGCGGGAATAAAAACGGCCAGCACCAAATGACGCTGGCCGTTCGAAGCAACGCAGGGTCTGAGTTCGACTCACAGATCGTAGTAGAGGAAGAACTCGTAGGGCACGGGGCGCAGATTGACCGGAGCCAATTCGCGTTCGCGCTTGTAGTTGATCCAGGTTTCGATCAGATCGGGTGTGAAGACGTCTCCCTGCAGCAGGAAGTCGTGGTCCTTTTCGAGGGCATTCAGAACCTCGCCCAGCGAGCCGGGCGTGCTCTTGATCTTCTTGGCTTCTGCCGGCTCGAGCTCGTAGAGGTCCTTGTCGAGTGGCTGGCCAGGATCGATTTTGTTCTTGATGCCGTCGAGCCCGGCCATGAGCAGCGCCGGGAAACAGAGGTAGGGGTTGGCCGAGGGATCGGGGCAGCGGAACTCGATGCGCTTGGCCTTGGGGCTCGTGGAGTACATCGGGATACGACAGGCCGCCGAGCGGTTGCGCTGCGAGTAAGCCAGGTTCACCGGAGCCTCGAAGCCGGGTACCAGGCGGCGATACGAGTTCGTCGTCGGCGCCGCGAAGGCCAGCAGAGCCGGCGCATGCTTCAGCAGTCCGCCGATGTAGTACTTCGCGGTCTGGCTCAGCAGGGCGTAGCCCTTCTTGTCGAAGAAGACGTTGGTTTCGCCCTTCCACAGGCTCTGGTGGACGTGCATGCCGGAGCCGTTGTCGCCAAAGAGCGGCTTGGGCATGAAGGTAGCCGTCATGCCGTGCTTCTTGGCGATCATGCGGATGACGTACTTGAAGTTCATCATGTTGTCGGCCATTTTGACGAGCGGACCGTAGCGAATGTCAATCTCACCCTGGCCGGCGGTTCCTACCTCGTGGTGGTGCACTTCAGCGGGTACGCCCATGCCCCGGAGCGCGATAACGATCTCCGAGCGGATATCCTGCAACGTGTCGTTCGGCGGCACCGGGAAGTAGCCTTCCTTGTGGCGCAGCTTGTAGCCGAGATTGGGATTCTCCTCGCGCCCCGTGTTCCAGATGCCTTCATTGGAGTCCACGAAGTAGTAGCCGCTGTGCGCGGTCTGGTCGTAACGCACGCTATCGAAGATATAGAACTCCGCCTCCGGGCCCCAGTAGCTGATGTCGGCGATGCCGGTCTTCTTCAGATACGCCTCGGCCTTCTGTGCCACGTATCGAGGATCGCGGCTGTAAGGCTTGCGCGTGGTGGGGTCGAATACATTGCAAATGATATTGAGGGTGGGAATGGAGAGAGCCGGATCCATCACTGCCGTGTCGGCATCGGCGATGAGAATCATGTCGCTCTCGTGAATCTGCTGGAACCCGCGGATGCTCGATCCATCGAAGCCGATACCTTCGCTGAACAGATCGTCATCGAGGTCTTCGACTGGAATGGAAAAATGTTGCCACATGCCCGGCAAGTCGATAAATCGAAGATCGACAATTTTTGCACCGGCTTCCTTGGCAAGCTTCTTTACGTCAGTGGGGGTGCGCGGCATTCTTACTTCTCCTTTCGCTTCTTGCTGTGAAGTTTAAGCACAGGTTTCGTTATGGAGGTAGATGGTATTTCCGGAAACGAAGTGTTCCTGGTGGATTTCACTTGGTGACCGCTCCCGAGTTGAGGGCGTTGAGTACAGGTTCGTCTTTCCCCGAACACAGGGCTCCTGAAAATGCTTGAGCCAAACTGCGGCAGTAACTGAAAAAGTGCGAACTGGATTCAAGCTTAACGCTCAACCGCGCGAAAACACACGAAACGCGAGGCTTGAGCCGCCACCGGAGCACAAATTCAATTCAGGTTCGCTAGGCGCCCAGGATGTACAAGAATCCTATTTCCTTCAGCATAAAGAATCCGTGAAGATTTTGGGATTGAGGGTGTGGAAAACTCAAGTCAGCGAAAGCGGGCGATGAGAACCATGATGAGCAGAATGACGACCGGAATGAGGGCCAAGCCGCTGTAATAGAGAATCCTGCGGGAAAGCTGGGACTTGCGCTTCTGCCAGTTGAGGAGTTCAGGGCGGTCCTCGACGCCGACCTGGTCGGGGTGCTCAAGGTCGTGGAGAAACTCCTGGGCAGTGGCGTACCGGTTTCTGGGATCGCGCTCCAAAGCGCGGTACAGAATCTCCTGCAACGCGGGCGAGACGGAGGGGTCGGCCACGCGTGGCGGGACGGGATGGTTCAAGAGGCGGTCGTTCATGGCGGCCAAGGGCGATGGTCCGGAGAAGGGCAGCTTTCCCGTGAGCATCTCGTAAAGGATCACGCCCACGGAGTAGATGTCGGTACGCCCGTCGCCGCGCTTGCCTTTTACCTGCTCGGGAGCGATGTAGTCCGGAGTGCCAAGCGTGGTTGTGAAGTTGGCGTAGGTGAGACGCCGCGAGGCGGAATCGCCGGCGATGCCGAAATCGATGAGCTTGATGCGGCCGTTGTCGTCGATCAGGATGTTTTCCGGCTTGAGGTCGCGATGCACCACGCCGTTGGCGTGGATGTAATCGAGCGCTTTGAGAACTTCGATGGCGATGCGGATGGCTCGGTCCTGGGGAAGTTTGCCCTCCTGCAGGATGGCGCGCAGCAGACGGCCCGGGCACCACTCCATGACCATGTAGACGCGGGAGCGCTGCTCTCCGCAGTAGACCTGCATCACGTTGGGATGACGGAGCCTTTCGCCGATGGCCGATTCGCGCTTAAAGCGATCGAAGAGGATGGGGTCGGCTTCCAGGTCGGGGTGGGGAATCTTGAGAGCGACGGTGCGTCCGTCGCGCGTGTCGGTGGCGCGAAAGATGGTGGCCATGCCGCTTTTCGCGACGGGCGCGTCGATGCGGTAGAAATCGAGTTGTGTCCCAGGTTCCAGAACGTCGAAGAAACTCATGGCGCGGTACGCTCCAGCATGACATCCTTCACTGTATCGGGTAAAGGGACAAGGAACCATAAGGATTTCGTTAAGCGGGGAGCAAGGGACCAACGGGACCGCGGGAACAGCTTACACGGGCAGGCGGTAGGGGCGGCCGCGGTACATGCCCACCTGCTCGACCGCGCGCACGCGGATCACCTGTGCGGTGGTATTGTCGCCGCCGTCGATTTCGACGGCGTGAGCGACGAGCTCCCTGGCAAGCAGAGCCGCGTCTTTCTTCTGAGAAACGATGGAAGCGATCTCGGCTTCGCTGGTTTCGTCGTGCAGGCCGTCGGTGCAAAGGACAAGAACATCGCCCGGCTGGATGGTGAGGACGGTGGTGTCGGGAGAGACGAACATCTCCGGGCCCAGGGAGCGAATGAGCACGTGGCGGGAGTCGGATGAGGCGATTTCGCCGGCTGAGATCAGGCCCAGCTTACGGTGCTCGTTCACCAGGGTATGGTCCTGGGTGATTTGCCTGGCCTGGCCGTTGCGGACGAGGTAGCAGCGCGAATCGCCCACGTGCGAGACCACGGCCTGGTCGTAGCGCAGGGCGCAGGCGACCAGCGTGGTGGCCATGCTCTTGCCGTGGTATTCGGGCTCGAGCCTGCGGTCGTGAACGGCGGAATTGGCCTGCTGAATAAGCCGCGGAACCAGGCTGATGAGCATGGCGCCGGATTGCGCCTTGGCGAACTCTTCGGTGAGCACCGATACGGCGGTTGACGATGCGATCTCCCCCAGATCCATCCCGCCCACTCCGTCGGCAACCACGAAGAGAAAGCCGTGGGACCGGCCTTGCGAGCGCGTAGCGGGAATAAAGGAGCCCATGGCGTCTTCATTGTTGGTGCGGACTTTGCCGAAGTCGCTTGCCTGGCCGAACTGTACGTCCAACATGTGCGCCGCCGCATGAGGTCATCTGGCGCGTCTGCGCGGCCGAGATGCCGTGGGTTTTGAAACGCTGAGGCACCGCCTCGAAAAAGCTACTGGGTGGCCTCCTCTCCCCAGCCTCTCATAACGAGGCCAAAGAGAGAATCCACCCAGAGGCTCTGCGTTGGTTGAACCGTAGTTTACGAAATCTGATGCTTCGATTCCAGCAACACCGTCTTGCCCTTGGCCTTGGAGGAACGCAGGAAGTAGATCGCCCCATAGATGCCCCATATCGCCGAGATGCCCAGCGCGGTAAGGGGTTCCATTTTCGTGCCCAGGTTGAAGAACGGGCCGGCAAGGTAAAACGCCATGCAGGTCAGGTTGGCGATCAGGCCAAAGCCCGGGATCAGGTAGTGCTTGATGATGTGCCTATCGTGCCGCTCGGAATACGCGATGATGCACAGCAGGCAGCTCAGCCCGTAGAGGATGAAAGTGCCGAAGTTGGAGGTGAGGGTGAGGGCGAGCAGAGAGTTGGGCAGCTTGGCCAGGGTGTCGTGCGGCAGGTAGCCCCAACTGGAGAAGATGCCCTTGGGCAGAGCGGCGATGGCGGCGTCGGTCGGCGCGCCAGCGTCGCCGAACATCAGCGAGATGGCGATGACGCCGATGACCGCGGAGATCCAGGCCAGCGTCCAGATGGACTTGCGCGGCGAAAGGGATCCGGCGTGCAGCAAGCCGAAGTGCTCGGGAACCTCCGCGTCCTTGCCCATGGCGTAGGTGACGCGGGCGCCGGTGTTCATGCAGGCCAGCGTGGTGCCGATGAGGGCAAAGAACACTGTGACGGCTTCGGCCAGCATGAAGTACCTGCCGTGGCCCTGGCCGAGCAGTTGATCGCCGACGATGATCATCATGTCGCCGATGGGCGCGGCCGAACTGGCTGCGCTTTGCATGGTATACCCCGAGTTGAGAAAGTAGTTGGCGCAGAAATACTCAAAGAGGTAACAGAACAACCCCTGGATGAGCAGCGACGCAATGACGGCGATGGGAATATGCTTGGTCGGATTTTTTGCCTCGCCTCCCATCGAGGTCACCGACTCGAAACCGACGAGGATGAGAATTGCGACCGTGGACTGGATGAAGACCCAGCTCCACTTGTGCACCCCGACGACCGAAGCGGCGTTTGGGTGGGCGAGGAAGTTGCCGCTGGAGTCCGTCGACTGATAGCTGATGGTGAAGGGAACTGGCTTGCCGGCCGAGTCGAGCAGCGGCAGCGGCGCTCCGCTCGAATCACGCATGATCGAACCGTCCTTGGCCGTGACAAACTGGTAGGTGAAAGTCTCCTGCGTCTGAGTATCGTACTGGAAGCTAGGCGTGCCCTCCGGATGGCTGGCGCGATAGCCGAGGGCCAGCACGCTGAAGACAACCAGGGCGGAGATCTGAATCACGTTCATGGCGATGTTGACCGCCGAGGATGCGCCTGCTCCCTTGGAGGCGATCCACGCGACGAAGAAGGAGAAAACCACTGCGACGATTGCCATGAAGAGCAACCCCGGGTTGGAGCCGCTCATGAAGGTTGGATACAGGAAGCCGACCACGTAACCGACGAAGACGCCGGTGACGGCCACCATCACGCCGGGATAGACCCAGTAGTAGAGGTGCGAGCCCCAGCCGACGATGAACTTGGCTACGCGGGCGTACTTGAAGGCCTTGTCCTTGGAGAGCATGGCCTGCTCGGCGTAGTAGTAGCTGGAGCCGGTGCCGGGATAGAGCTTGGAGATCTCGGCATAGGACACGGCGGTGGCCAGGCAGAGCAGCAGGGAGATGAAGATGCCCAGCCACATGGATGGAGCGGTGGATGGCTGACCCGCAACGCCCGTGGTGGCCTGGATGTAGAAGGTGAGCCAGAGGAAGGCGCCGGGGGCGATGAGCGCCATTGCGTTTGCGGTCAACTGGGTAAGGCCCAGAGTGGCCTGCATTTGCGGTGCTTTCTGATCTGCCATGAGCATTCTCCTGAGAGTTGAAGTTCGATTGACGGCTCCCGGCGGCTGACCTCCGGGAATTCTCAAACTCTGTTGCTAGCGGGCTCATCTTTGCCGGTCATCGTGGCCAGCGCCGGCGCTGATTGATTCGGGACCTGCCGTTCGCCTGGTTGTGCTTGGGCCGGTCCCGGTTTCGTTTGTGGTAGTGCGAGTCTATCGTTCGCCCCATCAGGACCAAATAAAGTCCCATGAGGACAAAATGAGGAACCAAGGCAACGGCTTCAGCGCTTCGGTCCGAAGAAGGCGATGAAAGCCACGGTCACCGTCTGTTGCTGGTCTGTCAATTGGCTGGCCAGCTTGTGGAAGTAATTGACGTTGGAGGCGTCGTAGCGGTATTCGACTCGCATCAGAGCACCCTCTACCCACTTGTACTCATAGGTGAAAGTACCTTCAAAGAGGTGCTGCGGCGGGCCGGTTTGAAAGCCGTCTGGATCGTTAAAGTACTCACCGCGCATCGCGATTGCATTCTTGGCATTGGCCTGGACGTGCATGGCGCCCGCAATGCCCCACCAGTCATGCAACAAGGTGTCGCCCTGTGCCGCGATGGCATCCCGATTCATGCCGTAGTCGAAGTTGATGTACGCATTGGTCTTTCCGGGCGGCGTGATCAGCAACGTGCTGTCGAACAAGTTGCGCAGCCCGCTGGTCGTGTTGGCGTTTTCCGGGCCGACCAGATAGTTGAAGTCCCAGGTGTACGTAGGCTTGACATATGCACTCGTGAAGGCACCCGACATGCCCCCGTTCGACTTGGAGACGTTGTTCCAGCCGTTGAACAACTGGATGCCGACGGTCTCGGCCTTCGACACCGGCATCGAAGTGCGCGCTCCGAAGTGCCAATAGGGAATGGCGTTCACGAAGAGCAGGGAACGCGAATAGTTCCAGTTGCTTATCGACTCGATGACTTCGGCTCCGGCCGAGGTGACCCACTTGCCGAAGTCCAATTCAAATCCCTTGGCCTTGGGCGGCTTTATGCTCAGGTACGCCTGCTCGAGGTAGGGCAGCTGAGAAGCGACAAAGGTGGTTGTTGTCGTGTTGGTCGCAGCGTTGTTGATGAGGTCGTTGGCGCGCCCGTAGATGAAGTCGACGTCGGCGCCGATCGGATCGGGAGCGTGGTTCAGCGTGAGCTTGGCCGCGCTCAGCTCAAACTGATCCGTCTTATCGTTGAAGTTGTAAAGCTGGTTGACCTGGTCGTAGCCGTCCGTGGTGTTGGGGCGGTTGAAATTGAAACTGTAATAGCCGTCGATAAGGCCGCTTATGTCCATGGGTCCGACGCTCCATGTGGGCGCGGGCGCAGGAGCCGCGGGTGCTGCCGGAGCTTGCGCCGCGGGGGTCTGCGCAGGCGTCGCGGAAGAGGAAGACGAAGCCGCTGGTGTTTGCGCACCGGCCACGAGCGCGGTTGCCAACGTAGCTCCAGCAATCGATCTAAGGATGACCTTTGCGTTCAAAAACATCAGTTACCTCCAAAGAGAATTTGTGAATGACACATGGGCGGTTCATGCTGCCGGTAAACCATGGGGCATGCCCACTGCAGGATCGGGGCCGGCATTCGATCGCTGCGGTGCGCACAGTTAGAGCTCAGACCGCCAGCGGTGAAACTGGCGATTGCGCGGTTGTGCCAGGCGCCGTGAATCGGGTCAATCGAACTACGACCAGTAATGCAAACAAAGCATAAAGATGAAATGAGGAACACATCAGGAAAGCATGAGGATTGAAGAAAGAGCCCTCTTCGGCCGGGCGGGAGCAGGCAGAGCCGCCGCTTTTGCCGACTGTTTGGCGCTTGGCGCAGCGGCGGTCCCGAGGCGCGCAACGGGAAAAGAATGGTGAAGAACCTGATAAACTTTTCTTTTCCCGGCTCAGACCCTGCAGCTTGTGGGCAATTCCGCGCGGAAGCGGGATCGATCCCTCGAAAGCGAAAGGGTGCGGTACAAGCGGCTGTGCTTCCCAATTTCATTCCCTGCGCGCGGCAGGTTGCCGCGCCGATTTCGAAAGCGGAAAGTGAGTGTCTGGTTGTCACAGAGCTATCCAGCCAGGTCGGTTTTCCTGTTGGGGCCTCCGCGCGGCTTCGGCCTGCGGCTGCTTCTATTCACGCTGGAATGCGCATTGGGAGTGGTGGCCGTCATTATGGTGGCGGCGCTGACGCGTTGGTCGGGCTGGCTGCTTCCGGTGGCGGCGCTGCTTTATCTGTTGATTGTGGTCCCTACGGCGCTGCTGTGCGGATTCTGGCAGGCGGTGATTGTTTCGCTGTCGGCCGTGGCAGCGGAGAGTTTCTTTACGGCGCGGCAGCCTGAGTTTGCCCTGGCGGCCAATCCGGCCAATTCCGTCACCCTTCTGGTCTTCGTGCTGGTGGCGCTCACGGTGAGCCGGCTGTCTGCTCGCATCACCGATCACGCTCGCGAAGCGGAATCGCGCGGGGGGCAGATGGAGGACCTGTACGAGTTCACGCGGCGGACCCTGCAAATGAATCTTCACGCGGAACCGGGGCCGCAACTGGCCGAACTGGTGCACGAGATCTTCAACCTGGAGGCCGTCGCGGTCTTCGATGCCGACCTGCACGATGTGTACCAGGCGGGTTTCTGGAACGTCGATCCGCAGGAGATGGCGCAAAATGTCTACTACTTCGAGACATCGGACGACGATCCGGAGACCGGTATCGGGCGCCGTGTGGTGCGGTTGGGGACGGTGCCTGTCGGCAGCCTGGTGGTGCGCGGGGACACGAGCCCGCTGACCAACAACGCCATCGCGTCGCTGATCGCCATCACCTTTGACCGGTACCGCGCCTTCGCCAACGAGAGCCGCATCGAAACCGAGCGCCGCACCGAGCAGCTTCGCTCGACAGTGCTCGACAGCCTGGCTCATGCGTACAAGACTCCGCTTACGGCGATTCGCGCGGCCTCGACAGGATTGGCCGAGATGGGGAAACTTTCAGCGGGGCAGGCGGAGCTGGTGGGGTTGATCGATGAGCAGACGCGGTTGCTGGGGGAGTTGACCACGCGCCTGCTGACCACGGCGCGGCTGGATGCGGGCGAGGTGGCAATTCACGTGGAACGGGTCAACGCGGGAAGCCTGATCGAGGAGGTGTTGGCCGGCCTCAAGGACCGGCTGGCCAGCATGAAGGCGGCCGTGGAGATTGAAGACGAGAACCTGGTGTTGAGCTGCGATCGGCGGTTGATGGTGATGTTGCTGACCCAGTACATTGACAACGCGTGTAAATACTCGAACTTCGGGACCACGATCGCAATCCGCGTCCTGGTCGCGAACAGAGAGGCAATCTTCTCCGTGCACAGTTTTGGGCCGGTGATTCCCATGGCGGACCGCGAACGGATCTTTGACCGGTACTATCGCTCCTCAACTTACGCGAATCGCGCCCCGGGCACAGGAATCGGCCTATCGGTGGCCAGGCGGGCGGCGCAGATCCACGGCGGGTATGTTTGGGTAACCAGCGGTGAAGAGGAAGGCACCACGTTCTATGCGGCCATTCCGCTTATAAGGGAGAAGGAGAGCAAGGGATGATACAGCCACCAATTCGGATTCTCGTGGTCGACGACGAGCCGGCCATTCGCCGCGCGCTGCGGCCTCCGCTGATGGAGCTGGGCTTTCACGTGGCCGAGGCCTCGCGTGGGGAGGAGGCGCTGCAGGCGCTGCGCGCCACGCCTTACGATGCAGTACTTCTGGACATCAACATGCCGGGGATCGGCGGCATCGAGACGCTGAAGCGGATTCGCGCCTTCGCGCCGCGGCTGCCGGTGCTGATGCTCACGGTGCGCGACGAAGAAGAAGACAAGGTTGAGGCGCTGGACCTGGGCGCCGACGACTATGTGACCAAGCCGTTCAGCACGCGGGAGCTGATCGCGCGCATTCGATCGGCGGTGCGCCGCGTGCGCGCACCGGCGCGGCCTGAGGATGCGCCCATCGAGATCGGCGAGGTTCGCCTGGATCCGGTGAAGCGCCGGGTGAGCAAGCGCGGCGCGCCGGTGAAGCTGACGCGCAAGGAGTTCGACATTTTGTATTGCCTGATGAGCCGAGCCGGCCGCGTGGTGACCTACGCGAAGCTGTTGACCGCGGTGTGGGGCGTCGAATGCCGCGAGGAGGTCGAGTATCTGCGCACCTTCGTGCGACAGTTGCGCAAGAAGATTGAAGACGATCCATCCAACCCGGTTTATCTGCTCACGGATGTCTATGTGGGGTACCGGTTTGCCGACGCGCAGATGTTCCAGCCGGAGCCTGTCGGCGAAAGCCAGGCGGAAGAACCGGAACCGGCGCCGGGGGATGTGCGCTGAGGCGGATTCCAACGCCTGCGGCGATCCTGGAAACGCGCGCTATTCATCGTAGTGCAGCAGGCTGAAGACGTCGTACTCCTTGAAGCGGTCGCGGCCTTTCAAAAAGTCGAGTTCGACGGCAAAGCCCAGGCCGGCGATGACGCCACCCAATTGCTTTACCAGCTTGACCGTGGCTTCCATGGTGCCGCCGGTGGCGAGCAGATCGTCGACCAGCACCACATTCTGGCCCGGCTTGATCGCGTCCACGTGAATCTCGAGCGTGTCGGTGCCGTATTCCAGGTCGTAGGTGACGCGGGCGACAGCAGCGGGCAGTTTGCGCGGTTTGCGCACGGGAACAAAGCCCGCGGTGAGCCGGTAGGCCAGCGCCGGCCCAAAGATAAACCCGCGCGCCTCAATGCCCAGCACCAGGTCGATCTTGCGCTCGATGTAATGCGCGGCAAGCGCGTCGATAAGCTGCGCAAACCCCGTCTTGTCTTTCAACAGCGTGGTGATGTCGTAAAAGAGAATCCCCGGCTTGGGAAAATCCGGCACGGTGCGCACCAGTTTTTTGAGATCTTCCACGTTGACGGGCTTTGCTTGTTCCGGCATGGCAGTGCTCGGCTCCTCGTTCTCGGATTCCAGTTTTTCGTCGTCTATTGTCAGCTATCAGTCTATAAGACAGGGAACAGGGAGTAGGAAACAGGGAAAGTGAATTCATCGAATTCAGATCTGCTGGCTACGCCGAAGTGGAGCGAAGGCTACAGGCGAAAATCACCGTCGCCGGAATCGCGGCGTTTTTCTGGTCCCTGTTCCCTGATCCCTGTTCCCTGTTTTTTCACCACGCGCCATCGATCTGGAAGGAACTGAGATCCGCAGCCTCGCGGTCGGCGAGAGGATGCTCGACGAGGCGGTCGACGCGGGCGCCGCGCGGGCCGCGGCGGAGGCTGGCGCGGAGCTCGTCCAGATCGCCGGGATCGCCCGCCGCGACAACTTCCACATCGCCGTCCTCGGTGTTGCGCACCCAGCCGCGCAGATCGAGTTCGCTGGCCTCGCGCTGCACGAACCAGCGAAAGCCCACCCCCTGTACGCGGCCTTGAATGAGAAAATGGAGGACCATAGCGGCTGACCATGCCAGTTTTGCAGATGCGCGCGGCCGGGCGCAAGCCGCAAACGCCGGCACGCCTCCGGCGCGCCCCGCCGCCCGCGCTACACTGGAATTCACCATGGTCTTCGTCCTCGACAACTACGACTCGTTCACCTACAACCTCGTCCAGTACCTGGGCGAGTTAGGCGCGGAAGTCGTGGTGCGGCGCAACGACGAATTGACGCCGGAAGAGGTGGAAGCCATGAAGCCGGAGCGGATCCTGCTTTCGCCGGGGCCATGCACGCCGCGCGAGGCGGGGATTCTGGTGCCGCTCATCCGGCATATGGCGGGGAAGACGCCGATCTTGGGTGTTTGCCTGGGCCACCAGGCGATCGGCGAAGCGTTTGGGGGCAAGGTGGTGCGGGCGCAGACGCTGATGCACGGCAAGACCAGCGCGGTGGAGCACGACGGCAAAGGCATTTTTGCCGGGCTGCCCACGCCGCTCACTTGCACGCGCTACCACTCGCTGGTCGTGGAGCAGAAGTCGCTACCAGCCGAGCTTGTGGTGACGGCACATACCGCGGAATCGAACGGATCGGGCACGGTCATCATGGGCCTGCGGCATCGCAGCCTGCCCGTCGAGGGCGTTCAGTTTCATCCCGAGAGCGTTCTGACCGAGGGCGGCCACCAGATGATCCGCAACTTTCTGGACATGTAAGCGATGCCAGCCGCATCGAACGCCGCTTCTCGCCGCGCAGTCCGCTTGAGCGGGTCCGCGTGGATTCGGATGGCGGCTAGTCTCGCGCTTTTTGCCCCAGCATGGGCGGTGTGGGCACAGGCGCCGGTAACAGCGGCGCAAGCGTCGCCGGTTCCCGATGCTGCGCCTTCCGCCGATGCTACGGATTCGATGCAGCCGGCGCTCGCCGGGCAGGCTCCGTCGCTGAGTTCGCCTCCGCTGGCCATCGTTCCGCTCGACAAAGCCATTCCGGGCGCTGCGCTTTCGGTTGCGGGATCGCTGCAGGCGTTGAACGGCAGGGCGTTCATCACCGGGAGCGGGACCATCACCGCCGGCAACGGCACGGCGCAGGTCACGCTACCCTACCGGGGAACACTGCACGTTTGCGCCTCGAGCACCGTGAAACTCGCGGCGGATTCGAGCACGCCCGCGGGCGAAGTTCCTGGCCTGCTGATTGCGCTGGATCACGGCGCGGTGGAGATGAGCTTTGCAGCGAGCACCGCGCGCGAGCGCAATGCCGATGCGCTGCTGACCCCCTACTTTCGCATCCTGATTGGCGGGCCGAATGCGGCCGACGTAAAAGTGCGGCTGGGCGAGGACGGAGACACCTGCGTGGATAATGCGGGCGCAAACGCGCCCTACGTGGTGGTGACCAGCGTGTTCGAGGGCGGCCTCTACCGCGTGCAGCCGGGCCAGCGTGTAATGTTCGAGCACGGCAGCCTGCAGACGGTGGTGGACGAGGAAAAGGAGCCATGCGGGTGCCCTCCGCCGCCAAAGTCCGAGGCCAACGAGTTTCCGCTCGCCGCAAGCGAGGGGCTGGCGCCAGCATCGCCTCCCGCAGCCAGCGTCAATCAAACCGCCGGAACCGGCCAGGCTGCCACAACCCTGGTGTACAAGAGCAGTGACCATGCGCCAAAGACGGTGGCGATCCCGTCGCCAGCTTCCGCGCCGGTTGCCACTGCGCCTGCGACTCCGGCGGCGCAGGCGGCGGGATCGCAGAAGAAGCCCGGATTCTTCCGCAAGATCGGGCGGTTTTTCAAACGAATGTTCGGCGCGGAGTAATCACGCTGAGTGTAAGCTGATCAAGTAACAAAGAGGTGCATTCATGGATACTCGATTTGTCGCCTCTGCTCGGCAAGCAAGACTACTTAACTGGGTCTTGATATTAGGTTTTATCTCGTTTTTTCTTTATATTGGATTGTCCTTCTTCTACGCATATACCTTGAGTATAGTGCCAAGTAAAGCTACAGGTAACATATATCCGCTGAATATGCACGGACATATCGTCTACCTTAACAGTTCACAGAATCAATGGTTTAAAACACTTGGGGCACTGTCATTTTTCTTCGGTGCGGTTTTTGCATCTACAGCAGCTATTATGCTTTACCTCCATAAAAAACGGTGCCGGGGACCACGCTGAGTTCCAGTTATTTCATACACAAACACAATGTGGGCGCGCAGAAGAAGCCCGGATTCTTCCGCGGGATTGGGCGATTCCTGATCTCTGTCCCTATTCCCTGTTTCCTCGGTCCATTATCCCCTTGATCCCCCGGTCCCTGCTTTTCACATCTGTCTCGCACGCTCAATGGCCCGGATCACCGCCTGCGCTTTGTTGAGCGACTCCTGATGCTCGAGCTCGGGCACGGAGTCGGCGACGATGCCCGCGCCGGCCTGCACCGAGCCTTTGCCGCCCACGGACAGCATGGAGCGGATGGCGATGCAGGAGTCGAGATTGCCGGAGAAGTCGGCGTAGAGAACCGCGCCGCCGTAGGCGCCTCGCCGCGCGGGTTCGAGTTCTTCAATGATCTCCATGGCGCGGACTTTGGGCGCTCCGGAAAGCGTGCCGGCGGGGAAACAGGCCCGCAACGCATCGACCGCGGTTAGATCTGGGCGCAGCCGGCCTTCAATCGAGCTAACGATGTGCATCACGTGGCTGTAGCGCTCGACAAACATCAGCTTGTCCACGTTCACGCTGCCGAAGCAACTCACGCGGCCCACGTCGTTGCGGCCCAGATCGACGAGCATCACGTGCTCGGAGCGCTCCTTTTCGTCGTGGAGCATCTCTTCGGCGAGGGCCTGATCCTCGGCCTCGGTGGCGCCGCGGCGGCGCGTACCGGCGATGGGCCGGTACTCGACCTTGCCCTGGTGCACGCGCACCAGCAGCTCGGGCGACGAGCCCGCCAGCTCCAGGGGGTTCTCTGAACCTTTTGATCTTTTGGAGGAGTTTTTTCGCTGGTCTGCCGCCGCCCCGCCCAGCGGCCCTTCCGGCGCGAAGCGCAGGAAGAACATGTACGGGCTGGGATTTACGGTGCGCAGCGCGCGGTAAACCTGGAAGCTGTCCACGCCGGGCTCAACGTCGAAGCGCTGCGAGAGGACTACTTGAAAGGCGTCGCCGGCGCGGATGTACTCCTTGGTGCGGGTAACGGCGGCCAGGAAGTCATTTTTCGCGGTGCGGTGCTTTACCTTCAGCTTTCCCGGTTTCGCCGGCTTCCGGTGCTCGAGGTCCGGGATGGGCTGGGCGAGGCGCTTTTCGAGCCGGTCGAGCCGCTTCACGGCGCGATCGTATGCGGCAGCGGCCTTGCCGCGCGAGACGTCGGCCGTGACAATCAGCCAGATCTCCTTGCGCACGTGATCGAAGGCGAGAACCTCGTCGAAGAACAGCAGGCAGGCGTCGGGGACTTGCAGTTCGTCTTTGGCAGTTGCCGGAAGGCGCTCGATCTGGCGCACGGCGTCGTAAGCGAAGAAGCCGACCGCGCCGGCGGTAAACGGGGGCAGGCCAGGCAATCGCGCCGGTTTGTGGCCGCCAAGCGCGTCGCGCAGCACGGCGAAGATGTCGCCTTCAATATGGGTGGTCTTACGGCCTTCGGTGATGGCGATGTCTCGCCCGCGGGCCACTATGCGCTTGAAGGGCGAGAGCCCGATGAAGGTGTAGCGGCCCACCTGCTCGCCGCCTTCGACCGATTCGAGCAGAAAGCACTCGCGCTCCGGCCAGGCCGCGCGCAGAAAGGCCGAAACCGGCGTTTCCAGGTCGGCCAGAAGGATGCGGCAGACGGGCACGAGCGTGTGCGTCCGCGCCAGAGCCAGGAACTCCTTGCGGGAAGGGCGTGCAGAGCGGGAGGCGGCTTTCACAAATTTAGTGTAACTGTTCGCGCATTGCGCCGATCCAGCGCACTTCCACTTTCAAAAAAAACGCGGCCACGATGAGCCGTCCAGGGCTGGGGATCGGGATCAGGCCCCGGGCCAGCTTGACGTGCACCGCGGCGAAGCCTAGACTCACTGAGGTTTGGCCTCGCGAGCGGTGCGGAGTGAGCCGAACGTGCCGCGGCGAACAGAAACGGAGCCGCGCCGGATGAGGACGAGGGCAAGGAAAGACTGGGAGAATCGCCGCCGCGCCGATATGCTAGAGAAATAGAATCTGCATCCGGATTTGCACGGCCGGAGTGCGGACAAAGATTTGGAGACAGGATATGTCAACCTCAACGACGAACGTAACGCTGGACCAGGAGATCAATCCATGGGAGGCGCAAAACGCGCGCTTTGATTTCGCGGCGCGCAAGCTGAATCTCGATGAGGGCCTGTGGAAGGTGCTGCGCTCGCCGTCGCGGGAAATCATCGTTCACTTTCCCGTGACCCTCGACAATGGGAAGATCGAAATGTTTACCGGTTTCCGCGTGCAACATAACACTGCCCGCGGCCCATGCAAGGGCGGCATCCGCTATGCACCGGACGTGACGCTGGACGAGGTGCGCGCGCTGGCCAGTTGGATGACCTGGAAGTGCGCGGTGGTGAACATTCCCTTCGGCGGAGCCAAGGGCGGCGTCATCTGCGACCCGAAGAATATGAGCAATGGCGAGTTGGAGCGCATGACGCGCCGCTACACCGCCGAAATCATCGAATTCATCGGGCCGGAAAAGGATGTGCCCGCGCCGGACGTGAACACCAACGAGCAGACCATGGCATGGATTATGGACACCTATTCCATGCACATGCGCAAAACGGTGACCAGCGTAGTGACGGGCAAGCCGCTGAACATTGGCGGTTCGCAGGGGCGGATTGAGGCGACAGGGCGCGGAGTGATGGTCGCATGCAACGAGAGCCTGCGCTACCTGAACATGCCCGTCGAGGGCTGCCGGGTCATCATCCATGGGTTTGGCAACGTGGGATCGAACGCCGCGCGGCTGATGCAGGAGCAGGGATACAAGATCGTGTGCGTCGCCGAGCGCGACGGCGGCTTGTACAACTCAACCGGCATCGATATTCATCAGTTAATCGAGTACAAGTACCGTAACAACACGATTCTCGGCTTTCGCGGCGCCGAGGCCATGCCCAGCGAGGAGCTGCTGGTTTCGGAGTGCGAGATCCTGATCCCCGCGGCTACGGAGAACGTGATCACCAGCCGCAATGCCGACAAAATAAGAGCGCGCATTGTCGTGGAGGGGGCCAACGGGCCGACAACGGCCGTGGCCGATGAGATCCTGGCCGAGAAGCGGATCTTTATCGTGCCCGACATCCTGGCCAACGCCGGCGGCGTGACCGCCAGCTACTTTGAGTGGGTGCAGGACCGCCAGGGCTACTTCTGGAAGGAATCGGTTGTGAACGAGCAACTGGAGAGCATCCTGCGCAACAGCTTCGACGACGTGGTGCGTTACGCCGAGGCGCACGCCGTGAACAATCGCATCGCCGCGTACATGCTGGCGATTGACCGCGTAGCTTTCACCATCAAGCAGCGCGGCTTCTACGCGTAGCAATCCGGATATTGGAAATCCGCGCGGCGGGGGAAGGGAATCGCTTCTCCCGCCTTTTCCGTTTCAGGGGCGGCTTCCGGCCGGCGCCGGCGCCGCATCGTGCGGCAGGCTGCGGATGAATGCGATGATCTGCCATCGCTCCTGCTCGGGCAGGGAACTCCACGTGGGCATACCCTTGGCGAGGCTGCCGTTGCGCAGCAGCCAGGCCAGCTCGCCGTCGGTAGCGTGGATCACGTACTGGCTGCGCAGGCTGGGGCGTCCATGGCGTCCTTCCGCGTCGCCACCGTGGCATTTGGCGCAGTTCTCTTTAAAAAGCAGATGGCCCGCGGCGATGGCTTCCGGATGACCCGCGTAAGGATTCACGCGCTGCCGGTCCGCGTCGGGAACCCTGCGCTGCCAGTTGCCCTCCGCTGCGACCAGGGCCATGGCGGAGATCGATAAAACAACAACCACGAGACCTGCGGCCCTCGGCGTCTTCATTGCGCCTCCTTATGCAAAAACAAGTCGCGGAACTGCTGAATCTCGTATGAGATCTTCAGCCGCCACAGAACTCCGGCGCTATTGCCGCTGAGCCCGAACTGCGGCGAGAAGAGAAGCGATGGCCCGCGCGGAATGTTAAATGACGCCGTCGGCCCCGCGTAGTGCGAAGTGCCGTTGAACCCGAAGTCATGCACCGTCGCAAGCCCGCCGTACACTTCCGCGCCGGCCGAAAAGTTCTGCCGGCAGAAGGTGCAGCTGCGGCCGCTGCCCACCAGCGCGAGCGGGCGGCTTACGCCTACGGCGTAGCCAAACTCCCACGCTCCGCCCATCATGTTCTTCTCCATGATCCAGTTCTCCGAGACGTTCCAGCCCTTGGGATTGCTCGATAGAATCAGCTTGCCCTCCATCGTGCGCGAGACGTAGCCGCGTGTGCCGGCATTGCGTCCTTGAAAATCGGCGATGCTGTCGTGCCCTGTGACTTCCAGCACGCTTTTGTCGGCACCGTTTACGTCTTCGTATTCGACGTAAAGCACCGGGTTGATCCAGTGCTCGGTGGGCAGCATGCGAAAGCGATTCTCCCAGCGGAACCCGTTGAAAACGGTGGAGTCGTTGGCCGTCGCCTGGCCTTGCAGGTAGAGTTCGGTCGTCCACCAGGCCTTCGCGCCGTACTCCAGTTCGAGCGTGGCGCTGTAAAAGCCGTCTGAATCCTTGGGCGCGCCGGTGGCGCCCTTCTGCGCGATTTCAAGATTGCCCGGCTCCTCCAGAACTTCGGAGTACGTGACGTAATAGGGTGGCTCCTGCGCATGAGCCGCGATCGGCGCCGCCGCGCGCACCAGCAGGACACAAAACAACAAGGCGCCCAACCGCGGCGGGGTGCTTGAGAGCAGGGAATGGAGGAATGGTTCGAGCCAGGGCGGGCCGTGCAAACTGCGATCCTGCCGCAGGCAGAAGAATGCGAAAAATCGATGCGGCGTCTGAGCCATCAAACTCCTCTTGGGGTGGAATGGTGGCCGAGGTTTCCGCTATGCTTAGAAAACCGTCAGCTCACGGGTTGCCGGTTGTGCGGTCCTGGTGATGCTTCGCCAAAAGACGTTCACCAGGGCCGCCGATTGTTTTTTGAAGTCCCACTGAAACGCTCTACGCGCTGCGAGCGCGCCAGGCGCCTAGAAACACGGGAAGACCAGTGTTTAAAGGGCTGCCGGACAATTACGACCGAATTAGTCCTATATCAACCTAGCATAGCCGCATGTTGTCCGCAACATCCACATTTCACTTTGTGAACCCGCTTTCCCACAGAGCCATCCTTCGTTGAAAAGCGCGGAATCCGACTCAGTGCAATAATGGAACCAAGCCGCCAGAGACATGGATCGTGTGGCGAGGCCTCATGAACCTTCCCAACTCCATCACCATGACGCGGATCGTCATGATCCCGCTCTTTCTGTGGATTTTGTCTCCGCACTTCCCCTGGCAGGGACAGGGCGGAACGCAGGAGATTCTCGCCTCCATTCTCTTCGTGCTGGCCTCGATTACCGACGGGTTGGACGGCTACCTTGCGCGCAGGCGCGGCCAGATCACCACCATCGGAATGCTGCTCGATCCGCTGGCCGACAAGATCATGGTCGCGGCGGCGTTCGTCGCATTGGTGGCCTACAATCCGCAGGTGGTCAAGGTGTGGATCGTGGTGGTGATCATTGGCCGCGAGTTCCTGATCTCCGGCCTGCGATCGATTGCTTCGTCGGAAGGATTCACCATCACCGCCAGCGAGTTGGGAAAACTGAAGACCGTGGCGCAGATTGTCTCGGTGGCTTCGGCAATCCTGGCGCACCGCTGGGACTATTGGCAGATTGGCGTGTTCGTCATTCCGGTAAAGTGGTATGCGATCGCTGCGATCTACTTCACCGTTCTCGTATCCACCATATCTGCCGTCAACTACTTCATCGGCTTCTGGAAGAAGATCGATCACGCCTCGAAAGACCGCCGTAAGGCCGCTGTGCTTTCGCGCGGGAAAAGCGTACGGATCTCATAGACGGGGCCGCGAATCGGACTGTAACCGGCTGCGGAAGAATTGCCATCGGGTCAGTTCGCTGCGAGCGATTCGGAGACGGGAGCGGAGATCAGGGAGCGAATGGAGTCGATTACCAGCGTGGGCTCGTCGAGATGAATCCAATGCGCGCTCTTTGAGGCGATGACTTGGCGCGCGCAGTCCCCGATGTGCTTAAGATCATGGTCGGAGAACGGCGCCGCATTGCCGGGCGTTAGAACGGTCACAGGGATTGAACGAATCGGTTCCGCAGCGTGCATTTCCATCACGCTGTCGGGGATGGACTCGAGATGGCTGCGTATGCCGGCGTAAAACCCGGGCCGCGACCAATGCGCGGCGACGGCCGGCCAGACCGCCCGCGGCATTTTGCTCACTTCGGTTTTGATCCTGCCCAACACATGGCGGCTGTTCGTGCCGGTAGCGCCGGCAACCTGATCGGTCAGTTTGCTCGCGCGGCAGAACAGCAGGGAAACCAGGAGACGCGTAAGGCCGCAACCTGCAACCGGCACCGCGTAGCGGATGAGCTTTCGGCCCAAATCGAGCTGAGATTGTTTGGAGGGATCGAGCGGCGGCCATTCCTCGCAGCGCATGGGGTCAATCAGCACGACTCCGGCGACTTCCCGCGGGTAGAGCAGCGCGAAGCGGCGCATCACGAGCCCGCCAAATGAATGTCCTACCAGGATGTAGGGAGGCTTGAGCCCGGCGCGGTGCAACATCTGGTGCAACTCGGCGGCGATGTTGCCGGGGGTGCGGGCGGTACGGCAATGGCTGCTCCAGCCTAAACCACAGCGATCGTACGAGACGGTGCCCGTGTGCCGGGCAATCGTCTCCTGCACGTGTCGCCAGTTGAGATTCGTGGCGCCGATGCCGGATTCAAAGAGAACCGTGGGCTCGCCGTAACCCGTCTCAAAGAGGTAGAGTTTGGCTCCGTTTTCGATGGTCACCCAGCGCCCCGAGCCGGCGTAACGCCGCTGGTCGTGCCGGCTGCCGAGCAGCTGATACAAAACACCGGCTGCGAGGAGAACTACGGCGAAGGCGGCGATGCAGAGGACGACGTACATGAATCTCCTAGAAGTGAGTAAGCTGCGCCGGACTGAAATCGGCGATGGTGAGCTTCGCCCTGGCGCTGCCGCGATCGAAGATGAGCAGTGTCGATCCAGCCTGGCCGCGTGTCTTCACTTCAACCTGGTGCGCCGACCACAGGCCCTGTTCATGGCGCAGGCCGTAAGACGTGAACTGCTTCACGGCCCCGGTTTCCTTCACGGTCTTTTCGGTGTAAACGGGGAAGCCGATGGTGGGATCGATCCAGCTCTTAACTTCCGAGTAGTGCGTTCTGTCGGCGGCGCCGGGCGTGCTCATGACCACGTCGCAATTGCGCGCGCCGAACATCTGCTTTCCTTCCAGGGTTTGGCCAGGCCAGAAATACTCCTGCTCGAGAAAGTCTTCGTAATCGAACCCAGGCCCCAGGGGGTGAGCATCCCATTTTTCCAGAGGCAGGGTGCGCGCAGCCGTATCGCCTGGATCCGCGATATGGATGGCGTTTTCGCCGCCGGGCCGCATCTCCAGCAAAATGTGTTCGCGCAGGTCGCGATGCGCCGACGGCGGCTGCCCCAGATCGACCAGTACGCGCAGCACGCCGGGAAACCAGTGGGCCTTGATGGTGACGGGAAAGCTGACGCGGGCGCCGTTTGCGTTGATCGCGACAAGATGTCCGGTGGCGCGAAAGTCGGCGGTTTGGATCTGTTTCCGTGGGGTGGCGAGGAGATCGTTAACGTTCGCGGCCTGCGCATACAAAACCGGAACCAGCGCGGCCATCCATACGGCCCTCATGGCACTCATGCTTCGATCCTCCCGTCGCGGATGCGGATGTGGCGCGGAGCGCTCGAAGCAATTTCTTTCTCGTGGGTCACGATCACCAGCGTCATGCCGCGCTGCTCGCGAATGCCGCGCAGAATTTCCATGATGTGAGCCGTGTTGGCGGTATCCAGGTTGCCCGTGGGCTCGTCGGCGAGCAGAATCGCCGGATCGTTGGCCAGGGCGCGCGCAATGGCCACGCGCTGCCGTTCGCCCGCGGAGAGCTCGTTGGGATAATGGCGCATGCGATCCTTGAGGCCCATCTCCTCAAGCAGAGCGGCGGCGCGTTCAGCGCGGTGGTTGGCGCGTTCGTTCATTGCCAGCATGGCCACCTGCACGTTCTCGGCGGCGCACAGGGTGGGCAGAAGATAAAAAGCCTGAAAGATAAATCCCACCTGGCGTGAGCGATAGGTGTCCAGATCGACCACTGACCCAAGAGGAGATCCACGGAACAAGACATCTCCACGTGTGGGCAAATCGAGGCCGCCCAGCATATGAAGCAGAGTGGATTTGCCGCTTCCGCTGGGGCCGCTGATGGCGACGTACTCGCCTGCATCGATCCGGACATCGACCCCGCGCAGGGCCGCGATGCGGCCGTCGTCGTAGTTCTTCACCAGTCCGCGTGCTTCGAGCAGGGGGCTACTCATAACGGATGGCCTCCACCGGCGAAAGCCGCGCCGCGCGCCATGCAGGGTAAGCTCCGGCGACGAGCCCCGCGGCAATGGCAATAAGCAGCGACTCGGCCAGGTGAAGCGGAGCGACGGAGGCCGAGACGATGCTTGCCGTCTGCGGCATGGCGGAGAGGACGCGTAAAGCGGTCCATCCGGCGGCAATGCCGAGAAAACCGCCGGCAAGGCCCAAGGCAGCGGCTTCAGTAAGAATGAGCAGGATGACGTGCCGGCCCTTCCAGCCCAGCGCGCGAAGAATACCGATTTCGCGCGTGCGCTCAAAGACCGACATGGCCATGGTATTGGCAATGCCCAGGATGCCGATGAGCAGTGCGAACGACGATGTTCCCCAGGCCACGGAATGAGCCAGCGCGACAAGCTGGTTATTTGCCGCGCGGTCGGCTGCGGGGTCGGCATGGACCCCGGGGACTGCTGCCTCGATCTCGGCTTCGGCGCGCTTGACGTAGCGATCGTACGCTTCGCCGGCCGGCGCGGGGCGAAGCCGGACGTGAAACGCCGTCACCTTCCCCTGCATGCTCGAAACCATTTGCAGCTGGTCGAGCGGCATGATCACCGCGCCCTCTTCCAGAGCCGTACCGCCGTGAAAGACGCCCGTAACAGTAAAATTCGTCCCCTGAATCGGAAGACTGTCGCCGGGCTTCTTTTTCAGATCGTCGGCGAGATTCTTGCCCAGGATCACCTCCGGCTGGCCGTCGCGGAAACGGCGCCCGGAGAGAAGGGTGAGCGAATCGAGCTCGTAGGAATCGGCGCGCCAGCCGTAGACCAACGCGTTCACGTCGGGAGTGAGATCGAGCAGGTTAAAAATCATGGGAACGGCGACGGCCACATCGGGAACGGCGCCGATCCTGGGCCCTATCGACTCGTCTAGCGATGTGTTCATGAAGTTGGTCTCGACCACGGCAATGTCGGTTCCGGAACTGGTGTACAGGCGCATCCACTCGTGCTCAAAGGCTCGGGAAAACCCAACCAGCGCCACAAAAGCGCCGATTCCCATGGTAATCCCGACAAGCGTCAACAGCGTTCTGAGGCGCCGGCGCCGAAGATTCTTCCAGGCGAATCCGGTGAACGAGAGGTGACGGGCCATGACGTTGGAAGACTTCCTCATGTGAACGGGTGCTCAGGAAGGGCCGTGAGCGCCAGTCTAACGGGCGCGGGCGCTTCTGTCCATATTGGGTTTTTGCGAGCGCTGGAGATCGACGCTGCGAAGTCATGCCGGAGCGCGCAGCCGCACGGGACAACCTCAGGCTCCCGGTGTGGAGGGCCGATGAAAGGTTAGAAAAAGGCAGTCGTAACCCCCGACGGAGCGCAAAGGAAATGCAGGGCCGCCGCGACGGCCGCTGCACAGCCTTTTCGTACACGCACCGATCAACCGCGGCGGACGGTTCCGCCGCAGTCTGTTCCGGCCAGCGAACCGGCCTATAGACTACCCGCGGTCGCGCCCTCGGGAAGCGCCGCTGCTGCCCTTGCGCGCCGTGTAGCAATCCCTGCAATAGACGGGGCGATCGCCACGCGGCTCAAAGGGAACGGTGGTTGGCTGGCCACAACCCGAACAAATCACAGGAGTCCCCTGTGAAGAAGCCGAACGGTGGCCGGATCCCCCCTGATCGTTTTTCTTTGCCTGGCGGCAATTTCTGCAACGCTTCGGGGTCGAGTAACCGCGTTCTTGATAAAACGCCTGATCGGCAGCGCTGAAGGTGAATTCCTGCCCGCAGTCGCTGCAAGTAAGTTGGATATCTCCGGCCATATATCTCCTTGTGGGGATTGTACAGCCCAATGTGGGATTTCCTGCAAGGATTCTTTTGCATTGGAAAGAGCTTCTGCGAATTTTCGTTCTCTTGGAGGGCGGTTAGCCCGTGCCGAGCAGAGACCCGAAGCGGATGGGTGCGTTATGATCGGTGGCACTGAATCCTCGGCAAGGTGTGGACCCCATGCGCATTGTGACCGTGCTCACGTCGTTGGGCGTGGGCGGGGCAGAAAAGCAGGCGCTGGCCGTTGCGGAGCGCATGGCGAAGCGTGGCCATACAGTGGCTGTGCTGGTGCTGATGCCGCCTGTGGCGGAAGAGTGGCCCACGACGATCCGTACCGTGTATCTCGGCGTGCGCAAGACGCCGGGCAGCGTGCTGCGAGGCCTGATGCGGGCGCGCGGTTTTGCGCGCGAATTCCGGCCGGACCTGGCGCATAGCCACAGCTTTCACGCCAATCTGTTCACTCGTTTGCTCCGGCCGCTGGTTCCGCGCCTCGTAGTGCTCTCCACCGTTCATAGCGTGAACGAGGGCGGCTGGCGGCGCATGATGGCTTACCGGCTTACGGATGTATTGAGCCGGCGCACGGTCGCCGTGAGCGAAGCGGCCGCCCGGCGCTTTATACGGCTTAAGGCCGTCCCGCGGCGCAAGTGCCTGGTTGTGCGCAATGGGATCGATCTTGCCGGATTCGCGCCCGATCGGGAACGCAGAGAGCGCATGCGAGCGGAGACCGGCGTCGCCACGGCGACGGCTGACGCTTGCTTTGTATGGCTCGCCGTCGGCCGGATTGCGCCGGCGAAGGACTATCCGAATCTGTTGCGCGCCTTTGCCGAAGCGTGGACGCAGAGTTCAAAAGCGCGGCTGTGGATCGCGGGACAGGCGCAAAACAGCGAGATCTCGGAGCAGCAAGTCTTGTGCGATGAACTGGGCATCGGCCAAGCGGTCCGGTGGCTTGGCCTGCGCCGCGATATACCCGCGTTGCTGGATGCGGCTGACGCGTTTGTGTCGGCGTCGGCTTGGGAGGGGATGCCGCTGGCCGTGGGCGAGGCGATGGCCATGGGCAAACCCGTTGTGGCAACCGGCGTGGGCGGAGTGGGCGAGCTGCTGGGAGACGCGGGCGTGGTGGTCCCGGCAAGGAATTCGCAAGCGTTGGCCGCGGCGATGATCGCAACCATGCGGCTGGGCAGGGATGAGCTGGTGGCGCGAGGCCGCGCGGCGCGGCAGCGTGTGCTGGAGCGGTTCAGCGTGGACGCGAGCGCAGATGCGTGGGAGGCGCTGTACCGCTCGCTGATCGTGAATCGTGAGCCGTGGACCGTGGACGCTTCTCGGTTGTGAGGAACAGAGAGAGCCCATTTTTCTCTGTTCTCTGATCTCTGACCCCTGCCGTCAGAATTGGAACGATGTCTGAAAGAAGATGCGCCGGGCTGCCGAACTCGTTGAGAAGATTCCCCCGGCAAGGCCGCTCGATTCGCCAAACTGGGGACCGGGTCCATACAGGCCGCTGCCGCCCATCGGAGTCGGCTGAATGCCGCCCACGGGCCTGCCCCGGTTAATGTCGTTAAACAGGTTCAGCGCCTGGACGTTGAAGTTCAGCGAGTACTTCTTGGCGTTCGTATTTGCGCCGCCGCCCATGCCACCGCGCCCGCCGCCGCCAAACGGTCCGCCAAATCCGCCGCCAAACCCGCCTCCACGTCCACCGCCACCGCCCTGAGGCGGACCGCCGGATGCCGACTCCACTTTGGGACCGATCCCGAAGGTTCGGCCCACGCGCAGGTTCACCGCAACGGAGGACGGGCTGTTGCCCAGGGATATGGGGACAATCGGCTCACCGGCCTGGGGAACCACGTTCAGAGCGCCAAAGCTGGTCTGCACCACGTTGCTGGCAGTCGCTGATGGGCCGGCATACGAAGGCCGGTCATTGAAGAAGTTGTCGCCGGTTAGATCGTAGGGCGAGGTGATGTTGTACGGCTGTCCGGCCTGGGCGATGAGGAACGGGTTGAAGGTGATGGCCCAGGGGCCGGTGTAGTTGCCCATCAGGAACAGAAACTGCGGCCGTATAAATGCGGCGCGGCCGTAATCCTGCCGCAGGTTGTAGGAGTTCGACGGGTTCGATCCCCCTCCGCCGTCGGAGTTGGCCCAACTGGCCGAGTAGAAACCTGACAGGCTGAGGTTGGCTGAAAAGCGGGCGTTCAGGTTCACGATGATCTGATTCTCGTTGAAGACCGCCTCGGGGAAGTATTGCTTCACGATGCCCAGCGACGAGTTCGGCCGCGTTCCGGTGAGCGTTGCGCTTCCATACTCGAAGGTGCCGGGCTCATAGGCGTTGGAGTCGCGAGTGACCAGTTGGTGAAACCCCGAAGAGTGCATGTAGGTGAAGGTGAGCGTGGAACCTTTGGTCAGTTGGCGTTCCACGCTGGCGCCGGCCTGTTCCATGTAAGGCGAGCGGTAGGTGGGCGAGATGGCGTAAATCTCCGGCGTGACCGCCGCGCCCGTACCGCATGAGGCCAGGCCGCCGCTGATGTCGCTCAGGCTGGTTCCACTAAAGCACTGGGGATCGGTGATGGTGGCCTGCGACTGGCTTCTACCCGGGGTTCCATTCAGCATCTCCAGATCCATGAGGTTCCCTGTACCGAAGCGGTCGTAGAAAAAGCCGAATCCGCCGCGCAGGACCGTCTTGGACGTAGCGCCCTTTTTGTGCCCGTCGAGGGCGTACGCGAAAGCCACGCGCGGAGCCCAGTCGTTATGGTCGGCAATGTGGTTCTGCGACTCCCAGCGCAACCCTCCTGAGAGCGTAAGGAATTTGTTGACCGTCCAGTCGTCCTGATAAAAGAGCGCGGCGTTGAAGACGTTCCCCTGAAAGGCAAACGGTCCTGTGGTGTAGGTGAACTTGGTGGGCAGGCATCCGCCCGTTTGATCGGGGGGGCAGGCCGCGGCGATCTGGGCGAAGGTTTGGGGGGTGGCGCCGTAAATGCCGTTCCACGTGTCAACAAATGCAGTGACTGAAGGAAAGGTGAAGCTTCCGTTGAAGTTGCCGTCCGTCGAAGTGGCATTACGGTCGTCGCGCAGCCAGGCTCCGATCTTGATGGCCTGCTTGCCCGCGCTCAGCGTGACGAAGTTCTGCAGCTCGTAGTGATCGGAGTGCGTGCTGGAGGATTGGCCGCCGTTTCCGCCGCCTGAAAACACGCCCGGTACGCCGAAGCTGGGCGCGGTGCTTACCGGCGAGGACGAGGAATTGCCGCGGCGGTACTCGAAGCGCGTCTCGTTCACCAGCCGGTCGTTGATAACTTGTGTGTCGTCCAGTTGCACGTCGTGGGCGTACGAGTTAGAGGTGCTGGAGGTGGAAGGAAGCGACGTCTGGCCCAGCGATCCGCTCACGTTATTCCGGTAGAACTGGTAGCGCATGGTGAGCGTGTTCTTCTCTCCCAGTTGCAGATCGATGCGAGGCGAAACATTGAGGTGGTTGGAGGGGCTGAACAGGCTGCCCGCCACCGATCCGGAACTGAGCGACCAGGTATTGCTGGACGCGTTGTACACGGGCCCGCCCAGAATCGAGTAGACGTTATCGGTCTGCGTCTCCCGGTCCTCCACGCTCACGAAATACGACGCCCACTTGGAAAGGGGGCCGCTCACCGTCCCGTTGTACTGGTAGCTGTAGTACGAAGGCAGCTCCGCGGTGAACGGGTTGCCGGTGTTGAAGACGTTGTCGTTGCCCTGCCCGTAGAATCGCCCGTGCAGGGTGTCGGTTCCCGGCTTGGTAAGAATCTCGATGCGCCCGTAGCCGATGTGATCGAACTCGGCCGAAAACGGGTTCTGGTTGATGCGGATCTCGCGGATGGCCGACTTGGGCGGTAACTGCCCGCCGGTGAATCCGTCAATGTAAATCTGTCCGCCATTCGGGCCCGCTGCGGGGCCGGCCAGGGCCGTCAATTCGTTCGACAACTCATCGGGATCGTCGGACAGGGCATCGAGGTCGCTGCCTTTGAGCACGATGGAGTTCGAGTTGGCGCCGGCTTCCGTGCTGACCGTCGGCCCGCTTTCGCTAGTGACGACGACTTGCTCCTCGGCGGCTTCGATGGCCATCTTGATGTCGATGTTCTTGGTCTCTCCGGAGTTCAACGGAATCGGCGCGGAGACGAACGGCGCGAAGCCCGTAAAGTTGGCTTCGATCACGTAACTTCCCGCCGCAAGCCCACGGACCTGGTAGTCGCCGGCGGCGTCGGCGGTCACGTTGGCCACATTCGTGCCGGCTGCGGTTGCAACCGATACCTGCGCGCCGGGAATCAGCGCGCCCGTCGGGTCGCTGATGTGACCGTGTAACGTTCCGGTCGCCGCTGGCGCGGCCTGTGCCGCTGCAGGCGAGGAGTGCGGCGCTGCGGGGGACGCGGGAGACGCGGGCTGCGCCGGCGTCTCTCCTGATGTTGCGGGAACGGAATTGGCCGGCGCCGATTGTGGCCGTGCCGCCACGCCAACCCACGCCAGTGCTAAGGCAACCACAAGAGGTATCAAACACTGCGATTTTAAATACACAATTTCCTCGCTTATGGATAAATGAAAAATATGCGCCATTACTCGGTGGCGGCCTCGGATTCGCCCTGGTTCAAGCTCCAACTGGAGAGCAGATCCTGCGCTTCCGGGGCCTCGAGAAGAGGTTCGACTCCGGCGAGCAGCTTGATCGCGTTGACGCCCGAAGCGTCTTCGGTGGCCACGATCATTACCGCTTCGCCCTTCTGCAGACTGCCGAGCGAAATGGCGGGCGCGCGTTCAAGGGTGCTCTCCAGATCGCCGAAGCCCGCGCCGCCGGCGCCGCTCTGGCTGGACGGGCGCTGCGTTCCTCCATTTCCGTTTCCCGAGCCGGTGTACGCGGCGTGGTTGGCGGAGCCGGCCTGCGCCCCTTTCAGGCGCGCGGCAATCGCTGCGGCAACGGCGCTGTCGAGCCGGCGCAATTGCGCGTCGGCGGAAATGTGGATGGTGAAGGGCTTCTTGGTGGCCAGGTCCTTCACGGTCACCGTCGATGCCGATGTGTCGGCGGAAAGAATGGTCCCTGCGATGCTGCGAAAGCTGCCCGAAACCACCGCATCCGCCGCGATTGCAGTCCCGTCTGCATTTTTGGTCCCGCGAGCCCACAACTGGTCGCCGGGATGAATGGCGTTCATCGGCGCAGGCAGCGCCTGATCGAAAAGCACAGAGCCCGGAGCATACCGCTTGAGCACCGTGGCCTGCGTGGTATTCACGGCGACCTCCCTGGTTTGGAGTACTTGGCGTGTGTTCACTAGAATGACGCCCGATGCGGCATCGACGCTCTTCACCAGCCCGTGCACGCCCTGGCTCCATGCTTCCGTCTCTGCCTGCTGCTTCCTGGCTACGTCAGCCTGCTTGATGGCGATGACCCGCAACGCCTGTGGCGTGGCGCCGGTCGAGTTCGGGTCGAGCGTCACCAGCACGCGGTCGCCGGTGGCGAGGCCTCCGAAGTCCATGGCCTCCGCCTTGCTCAGATCGGTCTGCCCCGGTTCGATGCGCTTGAGCTGCGCGGTGGACGGAACCTGAACCTTGTTCAACTGGCCGGCGTCGGTTTTTACCGTCAGCGTATCGCCGCTGATGGCCGTCACCGTGCCCAGATAATGCGCCGCTTGTGCCTGCGCCCATGGGACCGGTGCGGCCGCCAGCAGCAGCGCGGCCAGAGCCGCCAGTGGGCTGGCAGCCATCCCGCGAATCGTCTTTCCTGATTTCATAACGTCTTGCTCCACAGTCCCTTGGTGTTGGCAGCGGATGAAAACACGAACCCTTATTGCGTAGACGAACCACCCCGGCAAAAGGTTGAAAGCGCGTCCCGGAATAGGGAACGGCCAGTAGCCAATAGCCAGTAGCCAGCTAGGGAATAACGAATAAGGAATTGAGTGCAGGCCGCAGTGAGCGCCGAAAGCTGAGAGCTTAGAGCTAGAAGCTAGAAGCTAGAAGCTCCTACTCCCTACTGGCTATTGTCTACTCCCTGTTCCACGCCCCCAGGAGCCGTCTCACCAGCACCATCTCGCCCAGGTGGTAGGCGTTGTGGTCGGCCGTGAGCAACGCCTCGCGCAGGATGGTCTGCCCGTCGCCGTGCGGGATGCGAGCGTTCAAATCGGTGCACGGGTTCGCCACCAGATCGCACATCGCCTTCAGGTCCCGGCGGAAGGTGCGCACGCTTTTTTCCCAGGCCTTTTCACCGGGCGGCGCGGCCGTTGCGGGCCAGTAGCCGCCGGGCCACTCCGGCGACTGGTGCCGGGGATCGCGAGAGAACTCCACAATGTCCCACTGGGCGATGCGCATGTGCTCCAGGATCTCCCAGGGTGAATGCTCGGCGCCCTTGGGCCGATTGCCGCGCAGCGCGGACGGCAAGTTGCGCACGGCAGAATCGAAGTCCGCGTGAGCGTGGCCGCCGGTTAGCAGATCGAGCAGATGTTGCCGTAGCGCAGCGTCGCGATCTGACGGGCATTGGACTTCTTGGCAGGCATGTGATTCTCCCGGCCCGGGCGGATTCGGAATATCATCTCCCTGAAAACGCCGCGCCCACGGAGGGATTCGTTGCACGTTTGGCCGATGCAACAATTTTCGTGCGCGGTGAATTTGCGCTAAGACCAATCAGCCGGGAACGGTTTCAAACTCCGCACCCGGAACCCTGTTCCCTAGTCCCTATGTCCCTAGTCCCTGTTTCATCAGCACCGCGCGCTGGACCGCGAAGATCTCCTTAAGGCCCGCCTCCGCCAGGTCGATCAGCCCATTCAACTGCGCCCGCGAAAAACTGCCCTTTTCCGCCGTGGCCTGCGTCTCCACAAGGCCGCCATCGGCGGTCATCACCACGTTCATGTCCACCTCGGCCTGCGCGTCTTCTTCATAGCAAAGATCGAGCAGCGCCTCGCCGCCCACGATGCCCACCGAGGTGGCGGCCACCAGTTGCTTGAGCGGCGATGTCTTGAGCGTTCCCGCCTTGACCAGGGCGTTGAGCGCGAGAGCCAGGGCCACGGCCGCGCCGGTGATGGCCGCCGTGCGCGTGCCGCCGTCGGCCTGGATCACGTCGCAATCGAGGATCACGGTGCGTTCGCCCAGAGCCTGCATGTCGACCACCGAGCGCAGGCTCCGGCCGATCAGCCGCTGAATCTCGTGGGTGCGGCCGCCGATTTTGCCGCGTTCGCTCTCGCGCGGGGTGCGGGTGACGGTGGAGCGGGGCAGCATGCGTACTCGGCCGTGACCCAGCCGCGGCCGGAGTTGCGCAGCCAGCCGGGGACGCCCTGCTCGACGGTGGCGCAGGTGAGCACCCGGGTGTTGCCCAGAGAAACCAGGACGGAACCCTCGGCGGTCTGGACAAAGCCGGGTGTGAGGGTTAGGGGGCGAAGCTGGGCAGGGTCTCTGCCGCCGGGACGAAGCGAGGCGCAAGTTGCATGCATAGAGGGATTGTACGGGAGCGGAGGTCCGGTGTGAGGGCGGCGTGAGGAGGAGGGTTCCGATATGGAAAAGCAGGAAGTTCCCGTGCAGGAACAGGAATAAAAGTGTAAGTAACTGAAAATAGATATGTTATTCGCGAATTTCAACGCATGCCAGTTCCATTTTGGGACACCTGAGGACCGACAGGCTCTCGGGTTGCCGCAAAACGCGGCATTCATCCTTTCTCTTATCAAGCACTTAAGGAAGGCGTTCTGGTTTGGCACACAACGTGTATGAAAACAGGACAAAACCCAGCATTGGACCGGGAACGGGAATAGGGCTCAAGGAAGTGGGATCGGGGAACGTGGAAAGGGAACGTCGATTCGCGTTCATAACGGATCGTTGTCCACCGGTCGCGGATTTCCGGCTCCGATTGAGGAAAGGAACTGGCTTATGCAACAGACAGGGCAGGCGGCGGCAAGAGGCATAGAGCAGCGCAGGAGGGCAATAGCGGCGCCCAAGCCGAGGGGCATGGAGCGCAAGCGAGTGGAGATGGTAGTGGAGACTCTGGCAACCCTGCGCGGCGCGGGCGAGACCCTTGCCGAAGTGGCGCACGACGCGCGAAATATGGTGACGGCGCTGGGGCTCTATTGCGATCTGCTGGAGGAGCCGGGAGTGCTGGCTGCCCCTTACATGCATTACGGCCACGAACTGCGGCTGGTGGCCGCGGCCAGCCGCCGCCTGGTGGAAAAGATCGTGGCGCTGGACGCACACGCGGGTTTGGCTGCCGCAACGCCGGATCGCTTACCCCAGGGATGCGGGACGGGGAATGGGCGCTGCGCCAGAGACTGGAGCCGCATCAGGCCGCCGCGCGCCTCTGCGCGGGGCTCCGGGGCCGGACTCCGGAACCGGTGCGGAGCGGAACCGGCGCTGGGAACTGCTGCCCGCCGTGCCGATCGCCAACCTGGCCGCCGAGCTGCTCGCCAACCGCAACCTGCTCGCTGCGCTGGCCGGCCCCTCCATCGCACTGACCGTGGATGCCGAAGGGGGCGCGCGGCCGGTGCGCCTCACGGGCGAGGATCTGACGCGGGTGCTGGTGAATCTGGTGAAGAACGCGGCCGAGGCCATGCCCGGAGGCGGCCGCATCCAGATCGGCCTGCGCGAAAGGCCTGCCGGCGCAGGGCACCGCGGCATGTCTGGCCCTGACCATCGAGGACAACGGCCCCGGAATCCCCGAAGCGGCTCTGGAAACGATCTTCACCTCCGGTTACACCACGCACGGCAAGGCGAGCCGGGCAGCGGCGATTGGCCGCTCAGCCATCGCGGTCTGGGCCTCGCCATCACGCGCTCCATCGTGGAAGCGGCGGGAGGACGTATCTCCGCCGCAAACCGCGCCCAGGGCGGGGCGCGCTTCGAGATCGAGCTGCCGGTGCGCAAGGCGCACGCATAGCCCGCTGCTCCCGGCTTTGGGCTAACTCATGCCGGGACAGGCGAGATGAAGCCAGTAGCGAAGCCGAGTTGACAGCTAAACGCTGAGCCGGAGCAAAAGCTGGAGGCTTGTAGCTGGAAGCTGACAATTCACGATTTTTCGAACATGCACGAGGCGAATACAATGCTGGAAACAGTCTTCAAGACAACGAGCCATGGAGTTTATTCCACAACTCGTCGAACCGGCGGTACGGCTGCACCTGCTGGTGGTGGACGCGGACGCAGCGGTGCGCTCGGCCTGCGCGGAGATCGCCGCCAGCCTGGGCTATGCGGTAGAGAGCACGGGCGACCTGGGCCAGGCGCAGAAGCCTGCTGCGCGGCCACACGGCCGACATTCTGCTGGTCAACCTGCCCCGGGATCGAACGAGGGTCTGGAACTGGTCTCGGAGGTCAAGCTGCTCTATCCCGACACCTCGGTGATCGCCATGACGGCCACGGGCTCGGTGAACGCGGCGGTGGAGGCCATGCGCTGCGGCGCTTCGGACTACCTGACCAAGCCCTTCGCCATGGACGAGCTCTCCACGGTGCTCGACCGCGCCGCGCAAAGCCACATGACCGACACCGCGACCCGCCAGTTGCGCGAGCGGCTGCGCCTCTCGCGAAGGGCTGGGCTCGATGATCGGCCGCTCGCCGGAGATGGAGAAGATCTACCGCATTCTCTCCAAGGTGGCGCAGACCACGCACCCGGTGCTGATCCTGGGCGAGAGCGGCACGGGCAAGGAGCTGGTGGCGCGGACGATCCACGCCTACGGTCCCAACGCGCAGAAGCCCTTTCTGCCCGTCGACTGCGGCTCGCTGGTGCCCACGCTGATCGAGAGCGAGCTGTTCGGCTACGTGAAGGGCGCCTTCACCGGGGCCAACCGCTCCAAGGACGGATTGCTGGTCTCGGCCGAGGGCGGAACCGTCTTCCTCGACGAGATCGGCGAGCTTTCGCTCGACCTGCAGGCCAAGCTGCTGCGCGCGCTGCAGGAGAAGGAGGTGCGCCCGGTGGGGGCCACCCACCGCGTGCCCATCAAGGCGCGCATCGTGGCCGCCACCAACCGCGACCTGGCCGCCATGGTCGAGAAGGGAACCTTCCGCAAGGACCTCTTCTACCGGCTCAACGTGGTCAACCTGCGGCTGCCGTCCCTGCGCGACCGCCGCGAGGACATTCCGCTGCTGGCCGCGCACTTTCTCGACCGCATCAGCCGCGAGCACGACCGCAAGTTCACGCTCTCCGACGAGGCGCTGCGCACCATGATGCGCCACGACTGGCCGGGCAACGTGCGCGAGCTGGAGAACTCGGTCGAGCGCGCCTGCGCGCTCTCCTCGGGGCCGGTGCTCCACCTGGGCGATCTGCCCACGCAACTGCAGCAGCAGGGCCTGGAAGCCAGGCGCGCCGCCGCGGCCGCCGGCGAAGAGGCCGGGGCCGCTGCCGCGCCCGGCGTCAAGACGCTGGCCGAACTGGAGCGCGAGGCGATCCTGGGCGCCATCCGCACCCTGAACGGCGACAAGCTGCAGGCGGCGAAGCTGCTGGGCATCGGCAAGACCACGCTCTACCGCAAGCTGAAGGAGTACGGCATCGCCGACCCGCTGCAGGAAGAGTAAAGAACAGCTTCTAGCCGCTAGCTTCTAGCTTCCAGCTGCTTCTTGCCGCCATGAGCAGTAGAGGACCTTCTTGAGAGCTGTTCTAAGCAGGAACAAGCTGGAAGTTTCCAGCAAAGAGCCAGAAGCCAAAAACGCAAAGCTAACGGCTAGCAGCTAGAAGCTAGCAGCTAGAAACAAGGAGCCAATGATGAGCATTCTGATGGTGACCGGAATTGAAGGCGCGCGCAACTGCGCCGCCGCGGTGGGCGCGCAACTGGGCATGGAAGTCGAAGTGGCGGAGGGCCGCAAGGAGGCGCTGGCCGCACTGCGGCGCCGCGAGTTCCTGGCGGTGGTCATGGACGAGACGCTGGCCGAGTGCGATCCGGCGGCCGCGGACCGGATCTGCGAGCACGCCGGCCTGGCCATTCCCCTGCAGATCAACTTTGCGCTCTCCGGCGCGGCGCGGCTCATCCGCGAGATTCGCGCCGCCCTGCACCGCCGCGAGCGGAGCAGGCAGCTGGCCCGCCGCGCTGCTGCGGCGGCCATTGAGGCGGAGCTGAAGACGACCGTCGCCGGCCTGCTGCTGCACTCGCAACTGGCGCTCTAACGGCAGCGAAGTTCCGCCGCCCGTGGCCGACCGCCTGCGCATGGTGGCCGATCTTGCCGGCAACCTGCGCCAGCAGTTGAGCGCTCCGACATCTAATCCCTGCCTCATGCAACACCGCGCGCTGCACGGCAAAGATCTCTTGAAGGCCCGCATCCGCCAGGTCGATCAGCCCATTCAACTGCGCCCGCGAAAAACTTCCCTTTTCCGCCGTGGCCTGCGTTTCCACAAGGCCGCCATCGGCCGTCATCACCACGTTCATGTCCACCTCGGCCTGCGCGTCTTCTTCATAACAAAGATCGAGCCGCGCCTCGCCGCCCACGATGCCCACCGATGTGGCGGCCACCAGTTGCTGGAGCGGCGATGTCTTGAGCGTTCCCGCCTTGACCAGAGCGTCGAGTGCGAGAGCCAGAGCCACGGCCGCGCCCGTGATGGCCGCCGTGCGCGTGCCGCCGTCGGCCTGAATCACGTCGCAATCGAGGATCACTGTCCGTTCGCCCAGGGCCTTCATATCGACCACCGAGCGCAGGCTCCGGCCAATCAGGCGTTGAATCTCGTGAGTGCGGCCGCCGATTTTGCCGCGTTCGCTCTCGCGCGGGGTGCGGGTGACGGTGGAGCGGGGCAGCATGGCGTACTCGGCCGTGACCCAGCCGCGGCCGGAGTTGCGCAGCCAGCCGGGGACGCCCTGCTCGACGGTGGCGCAGGTGAGCACCCGCGTGTTGCCCAGAGAAACCAGGACGGAACCCTCGGCGGTCTGGACATAGCCGGGTGTGAGGTTTAGGGGGCGAAGCTGGGCAGGCTCTCGGCCGCCGGGACGAAGCGAGGCGCAAGTTGCATGCATAGAGGGATTGTACGGGAGCGAGCTCCGGTGTGGGGCGGCGTGAGGAGGAGGGTTCCGATATGGAAAAGCAGGAAGTTCCCGTGCAGGAACGGGAATAAAAGTGTAAGTGACTGAAAATAGATATGTTATTTGCGAATTTCAACGCATGTCAGTTCCATTTTGGGACACCGGAGGACCGAAGGCTCTTCGGGTTGCCGCAGAACGTGGCATTCATCCTTTCTCTTATCAAGCACTTAAGGAAGGCGTTCTGGTTTGGCACACAACGTGTATGAAAACAGGACAAAACCCAGCATTGGACCGGGAACGGGAATAGGGCTCAAGGAAGTGGGATCGGGGAACGTGGAAAGGGAACGTCGATTCGCGTTCATAACGGATCGTTGTCCACCGGTCGCGGATTTCCGGCTCCGATTGAGGAAAGGAACTGGCTTATGCAACAGACAGGGCAGGCGGCGGCAAGAGGCATAGAGCAGCGCAGGAGGGCCGTAGCGGCGCCCAAGCCGGGGGGCATGGAGCGCAAACGCGTGGAGACGGTGGTGGAGACTCTGGCAACCCTACGCGGCGAGGGCGAGACCCTTTCCGAAGTGGCGCACGACGCGCGAAATATGGTGACGGCCCTGGGGCTCTATTGCGATCTTCTGGAGGAGCCGGGAGTTCTGGCTGTTCCCTACATGCATTACGGCCACGAACTGCGGCTGGTGGCCGCGGCCAGCCGCTGCCTGGTAGAGAAGATCGTGGCGCTCGACGCGCACGCGGGTTTGGCTGCCGCAACGCCGGATCCTTACCCCAGGGGTGCGGGACGGGGAATGGGCGCTGCGCCAGAGATGGAGCCGCATCAAGCCGCCGGCGCGCCTCTTAGCGGGGCTCCGGGGCCGGACTCCGGAACCGGTGCGGAGCGGAACCGGCGCTGGGAAATGCTGCCCGCGGTGCCGATCGCCAATCTGGCCGCCGAACTGCTCGCCAACCGCAACCTGCTCGCCGCGCTGGCCGGGTCCTCCATTGCACTCACCATGGATGCCGATGGGGGCGCGCGGCCCGTGCGCTTGACGGGAGAGGATCTGACGCGGGTGCTGGTGAATCTGGTAAAGAACGCGGCGGAAGCCATGCCCGGAGGAGGCCGCATCCATATCGGCCTTCGCGAAAGGCCTGCGGCGCAGGGCGCCGCGGCATGTCTGGCCCTGACCATCGAGGACAACGGCCCCGGAATCCCCGAGGGGGCTCTGGACGCGATCTTTACCTCGGGTTACACCACGCACGGCAAGAGCGAGCCGGGCAGCGGCGATTGGCCGCTCAGCCATCGTGGCCTGGGCCTCGCCATCGCTCGCTCCGTCGTGGAAGCGGCGGGAGGACGTGTCTCCGCCAAAAACCGCGAACAGGGCGGGGCGCGCTTAGAGATCGAGTTGCCCGTGCGCAAGGCGCACGCATAGCCCGCTGCTCCCGGCTTTGGGCTAACTCATGCCGGGACAGGCGAGATAAAGCCAGTAGCCAATAGCCAGTAGCCAATAGCTAAACGCTAGAGGCCTAGAGCAAACGCTGGAGGCTTGTAGCCGGAAGTTGACGATTCACGATTTTTCCAACATGCACGAGGCGAATACAATGCTAGAAACAGTCTTCAAGACAACAACGATGGAGTTCATTCCACAACTCGTTGAACCGGCGGTACGGTTACACCTGCTGGTGGTGGACGCGGATACAGCGGTGCGCTCGGCCTGCGCGGAGATCGCCGCCAGCCTTGGTTACGCTGTCGAGAGCACGGGCGACCTGGGCCAGGCGAGAAGCCTGCTGCGCGGCCACACGGCCGACATACTGCTGGTCAATCTGCCCTCGGGATCGAACGAGGGCCTGGAGCTGGTCTCGGAGGTCAAGCTGCTCTATCCCGACACGTCGGTGATCGCCATGACGGCCACCGGCTCGGTGAATGCGGCGGTAGAGGCCATGCGCTGCGGCGCTTCGGACTACCTGACCAAGCCCTTCGCCATGGACGAGCTCTCCACGGTGCTCGACCGCGCCGCGCAAAGCCACATGACCGATACCGCGACCCGCCAGTTGCGCGAACGCCTGCGCCTCTCCGAAGGATTGGGCTCGATGATCGGCCGCTCGCCGGAGATGGAGAAGATCTACCGTATTCTCTCCAAGGTGGCGCAGACCACGCACCCCGTGCTGATCCTGGGCGAAAGCGGTACGGGCAAAGAGCTGGTGGCGCGGACGATCCACGCCTACGGTCCCAACGCACAGAGGCCCTTTTTGCCCGTCAACTGCGGCTCGCTGGTGCCCACGCTCATCGAGAGCGAGCTCTTCGGCTACGTAAAGGGCGCCTTCACCGGAGCCAACCGCTCCAAGGACGGATTGCTGGTCTCGGCCGAGGGAGGAACCGTCTTCCTCGACGAGATCGGCGAGCTTTCTCTCGACCTGCAGGCCAAGCTGCTGCGCGCGCTGCAGGAGAAGGAAGTGCGCCCGGTCGGGGCCACGCACCGCGTGCCCATCAAGGCGCGTATCGTGGCCGCCACCAATCGCGACCTGGCCTCCATGGTCGAAAAGGGCACCTTCCGCAAGGACCTCTTCTACCGGCTCAATGTGGTCAACCTGCGGCTGCCGCCCCTGCGCGACCGTCGCGAAGACATTCCGCTCCTGGCCGCGCACTTTCTCGACCGCATCAGCCGCGAGCACAACCGCAAGTTCACGCTCTCCGACGAAGCCCTGCGCACCATGATGCGCCACGACTGGCCGGGTAACGTGCGGGAACTGGAAAACTCTCTGGAACGCGCCACTGCGCTCTCCTCCGGTCCGGTGCTCCACCTGGGTGATTTGCCCACGCAACTGCAGCAACAGGGCCTGGAAGCCAGGTGCGCGGCCGTGGTCGCCGGCGAAGAGGCCGGGGCCGCTGCCGTGCCCGGCGTGAAGCCGCTGGCCGACCTCGAGCGCGAAGCGATTCTGGGCGCTATCCGCACCCTGAATGGCGACAAGCTGCAGGCCGCGAAGCTGTTGGGCATCGGCAAGACGACGCTCTACCGCAAGTTGAAGGAGTACGGCATCGCCGACCCGCTGCAGGAAGAGTAAAGAACAGCTTCTAGCCGCTAGCTTCTAGCTTCCAGCTCCTTCTTGCCGCCATGAGCAGTAGAGGACCTTCTCGAGAGCCGTTCTCAGCAGGAACAAGCCGGAAGTTTCCAGCAAAGCGCCAGAAGCCAAAAACGCAAAGCTAACGGCTAGCGGCTAGAAGCTAGCAGCTAGAAGCAAGGAGCTAATGATGAGCATCCTTTTGGTGACCGGAATCGAAGGCGCGCGCAACTGCGCCGCTGTGGTGGGCGAGCAACTGGGGATGGAGGTCGAGGCGGCGGAGGGCCGGAAGGCCGCGCTGGCCGCATTGCGGCGGCGCGAATTCCTGGCCGTGGTGGTGGACGAAACCTTGGCCGAGTGCGACCCGGCCGCCGCGGACCGCATCTGCGAGCACGCCGGCCTGGCCATTCCACTGCAGATCAATTTTGCTATTTCCGGAGCGGCGCGCCTGGTGCGGGAGATCCGCTCGGCGCTCCACCGCCGGGAGCGCGAGCAGGCAGTAGCCCGCCGCGCCGCCGCGGCAGCCATGGAAGCCGAGCTCAAGTCCACGGTCGCCGGCCTGCTGCTGCACTCGCAGTTGGCGCTCTCGGGCAGCGAAGTCCCCGCCCCCGTCGCCGATCGGCTGCGCGTGGTCGCCGATCTGGCCAGCAGCCTGCGCCGGCAGTTGAGCGCGCCGACGGTGGCCCACGCGAACGTCGCTTGAGGTGCGTTTTGGCGTTATGCTGCTTCTCATGAAGAAGAAGCTGATTGTGACGCTTCTGGCCGTGGCTTTGGCCGCGCCTCTTACGGCGCAAACCGGAGACGCCGCCTCTCACACCAACGACGATTGCAATCAATACCTCGCTACGCCGCTTCCCGCTGAAGCGCTGAGCAACGCCGCGCCAAAGGCCTGGCCCGATTGCGATTCCTACAAGTCCTACAACGGACTCGGCCGCAAGGTGGACTACGCCGCTGCTCGCCAGTGCGCATGGTCCGAGCGCCTGGCGCAGCAGGCAAACCTTAAACCTCGATACACGGTCGCAAGCATCTTCGGCGGTTCGGAGATGCTGACGGTCCTCTACGCCAACGGCGAAGGTGTGGAGCAGAACAAGCCGCTCGCTCTCCGCTTCGCCTGCGAGTCTGGCCTCGAAGACCAGGGCCGCGACGCCATCCTCGCGCTCCCCGATCAGCCTCACGTCACTGGAAAGAAATTCGTCTACTGCGACGAGGCGTTCACCACCTTCGAGATGAACTTTTGCGCCGCCTACCAGGACGAGATCACGGCGCAAAATCGGCACAATCGGCTCGATGCGCTCTCAAGCCATTGGCCGCAGGCTGACAAGGATGCCTTCGCTGCCCTAGAGAAGGCCAGCGAGGGCTACGTCGAGGCGCATGGAAGCGGCGAGGTTTACATGGGTGGAACCATCCGCAACCTCCGAGCGAATGGCGTCGAGGAGCGCCAGAGAGACAACTTTCTCGCAGCCATTCAGAAATTCGAAAGCGGCCACCTGCCCGCGGGAACCGAAGCTGATTACAAAAAGGCCGATGCCGACCTGAACGTTACCTACAAAAACGTGCTCGATCTCGCGGCCAAACAGAATTTCGCTGAAGACGATGGCGACATTCGTCCCGAAGGAATCCAAAAGGCCGAGCGCGCCTGGCTGAAGTATCGCGACGCGTGGGTAACATTCGCGAAGCTGCACTACCCACAAACGAGTTCCAGTGCTTGGTTCAATCTGCTCACCCGCAACCGCTATTGGAGCCTGCGCATGACAATGTGCGACGTGGGATGGAACGATGCGGCATGCAAGCGCGTCAACACCGAAAACTAGCTCCGTCCTTTACCCTAGAAGTTGACCGCATTGAGGAGCTTCAGTCATGACCGTCATCCGCCAGGAAGATTTCATCGCCAGCGTTGCGGGCGCGTTGCAGTACATCAGCTACTACCACCCGGTGGATTACATCCGCAGCCTCGCCCAGGCCTACGAGCGCGAGCAGTCGCCGGCGGCGCGCGACGCCATGGCGCAGATTCTCATCAACAGCCGCATGTGCGCCGAGGGCCACCGCCCCATCTGCCAGGACACGGGCATCGTCAACGCCTTCGTCAAGCTGGGCATGGACGTGCGCTTCGAGCCCGCGCCCGGCGAAGCAGCCCCTCGATCTGCAGGAGATGGTCGACGAAGGCGTGCGCCGCGCCTATCTCGACCCCGACAACAAGCTGCGCGCCAGCCTGCAGGCCGACCCCGCCGGCAAGCGCATCAACACCAAAGACAACACGCCCGCCGTGCGTCTTCGTCGAAGTGGTCCGCGGCGCCACGGTCGAAGTCACCGTCGCGGCCAAGGGCGGAGGCTCCGAGGCCAAGGCGAAGTTCGTCATGCTCAACCCCACCGACTCGGTCGTCGACTGGGTGCTCAAAACCGTGCCCACCATGGGCGCCGGCTGGTGCCCGCCGGGAATGCTCGGCATCGGCATCGGCGGCACGGCGGAGAAGGCCATGCTGCTGGCCAAGCAATCGCTCATGGACCCCATCGACATTCAGGAGCTCATCGCGCGCGGCCCCAAAACCACCGCCGAAAAGCTGCGCATCGAGCTCTACGACAAGGTCAACCGCCTCGGCATCGGCGCGCAGGGGCTGGGCGGCCTGACCACGGTGCTCGACGTGAAGGTGCGTCGATACGCCCGCCCACGCCGCCAATCTGCCCGTGGCCATGATTCCCAACTGCGCCGCCACCCGCCACGCGCACATCGTGCTCGACGGCTCCGGCCCCGTCTTTCTCGATCCGCCCTCGCTCGACGACTGGCCGAAGCTCACCTACGACGTCTCCGGAGCGCGCCGCGTGAATCTCGACACCGTGACCCGCGCCGAAGCCGCCACCTGGAAGCCCGGCGAAGTGCTGCTGCTCACCGGCAAGCTGCTCACCGGCCGCGACGCCGCGCACAAGCGCATGACCGACATGCTCAACCGCGGCGAAAAGCTGCCCGTCGACTTCCGCAACCGCTTCATCTACTACGTCGGCCCGGTCGACCCGGTGCGCGACGAAGTCGTCGGCCCCGCCGGACCCACCACCGCCACGCGCATGGACAAGTTCACGCGCCAGATGCTGGCCGAAACCGGTCTGCTCGGCATGGTGGGCAAGGCCGAGCGCGGCCCGGCGGCCATCGACGGCCATCCGCGAGTTCGGCGCCGTCTACCTGATGGCCGTGGGCGGCGCGGCCTACCTGGTCTCCAAGGCCATCACGCGGCTCGCGCCTGCGTGGCCTTCGCCGACCTGGGCATGGAAGCCATCTACGAGTTCGACGTGCAAGGACATGCCGGTCACCGTGGCCGTCGATTCCAAGGGCACCAGCGTGCACCAGACCGGCCCCGCCGAGTGGCAGCAGCGCATCGCCGGAATTCCGATCCTGCAGTGACAGGGGTTAGGGATCAGGGAACAGGCCTCAAGTACACGCGCAGTTCCTTCCGACCAATTTGCGTTGACGCACCCATTGTTCGCCGCAGAAACCTATCCCATTCCCTACTCCCTGATCCCTGCTTTTTCACTGCTTCCCGAACCGGTAGACCATACCGCGCCGTGAACCCACGGCTGGCCTGCACGGTCGATCCGAAGCCGGTGAAAAAGTACTCGGGCGCCAGTTTGAAGGCGATATTCGGGGCCAGGTTATACTCGCCGATCACACTGACGCTGGCGGCGTAGGTGTTGGCGTCGGGGTAAAGGCCAAGGAGCGGCGGAGAAATGCCATTGGTGTCGCCGGAGAAGTTGCCGTGCGCCCAGCCCGCCATGGCGCGGCCGGAGATCGAGTATTTCGGCTGCAAGTAGAAGCGATAGACGGGGCCGAAGAGCAGGTCGTACTGGCTGATGGCGGGCCGGGTGAAAGCGCCCTGGCTGTACTGGTTCAAGCCGACGTAGGCGGTGCCATAGTAGCCGCGGCCGACGAGCGTATAGCCCAGCCGTTCGTTAGTAAAACGGGTCAGCCCCGTCTCCCACGCATAGTAGGTGAGCCGCTGCAGCGATGGGCCCGGCTTGAAGCGCAGGTAGCCCGTGTCCATGTACGATTCCCAGCGGTGGCTGTAGGCGTCGTGGATGGCCGCGGCGCGGCGCTGCTCGCGGCGGAGCCGGATGCGGGCCTGCACGGTTATCTGGCCCTGCGTCTCACCGCCGGGCTGCTGCGCCTGGCTGGAGCTTTGGCCTTGATCCTGGGTAGGGTTGGATGAGGAGCTGCTCGAGCTTTGAGCCGGAACGGCGGGCAGTGCCGGCAACGCGAGCGCCAGCAAAAAAGCAAGACGGCGAAATGAGAACATCGGGTTCGGATTTCCTCCACGGGAGTGCGCAAGCACACTCGCTGACCGGCTCAGGAAGCCCGCTGCAGCGGAACCGCTTCTCTGAGGTCCGGTTTTTTGAGCAGGCGCGATGCCGTGCTCCCCCATTAGGTATTAAATCATCTTGGGGGAGCCTTGTGCTGAGGCTGGCGAATGGACTGCACGGAGGTTAGACGCCGGCCGGCGCTGGCCGCCACAGCGGGGAACAACGTCCCAAACCTTCTGTGTCTGTGCCGTCAAGGGCAGCCATACACCCAGTCCGTGACGATTCCGGAAGGACGACTCTGGCAACATGGTTGCTGAATTACCGAAATACTCTGCAAATCCGGAATGAAAATCTCCGGCAACGCCGGAACAAGATACGATGGAAGGCTATGGAGGGGCGAAAACGGTGGTCCGCATTGCCTTTGGAGTCATTCTCGGGTTGGCCCTGGCGCCGGTTGCGTTGCTGGCATGGTTTAGCTGGGGACACCCGCCGGTGGCCGTGGCCGATCCTCCGCTGCCGCTTGAGCGGTGGATCACGCATATTCCTTTGAGTGTGCGGATTGGGCGCGAGATGCCGGGTAGCGCTGTGATCCAGGCGGACGAGAAGAATCTTGTCGCAGGCGCGCAGATTTACCGCGACCAGTGCGCCGCATGCCATGGCTTTCACGGCAAACCCTCGGCCTTTGCGGCGTATATGTACCCGGCCGCTCCGCCGCTATGGGAAAAACATGCGAACAGCGCCGTGGTGGGGGTGAGCGACGACCCGCCGGGCGAGACGTTCTGGAAGGTGGCCAACGGCATCCGCCTGACGGGCATGCCGGCGTTCAAAGACACACTGAGCGAGACCCAAATCTGGCAGGTGAGCCTGCTGCTGGCCAATGCCGATAAGCCGCTGCCGCCTGCGGCGCTGCAGATTGGTGCGCGGCGAGCAGCCCGCGGAGGCAGCGCCCGCAGCTTCGGGGAAACCTTAGAAGCAGAAGTTTGCAACCAGAGCACTAGACTACGAACTGTGAACTACGAACTGTGAACTGAGAGACGGCATAATGAGCGTGATGGACTTGCTGCGAAAGGGATTTGGCTATCTGCTGTTGAGCATGGGGGTTTCGCGGCCCGTACCCAAGCCGAAGACGGAAGCCAAGCCTGCGCCCCCCAAAGCGGAGCCTGGCGGATAGGGCTCTTGCGCAAATTTCTATCGCGCGAAGCGCAACGGCTCCCTCTCTTTGCACCTTAGGGTGTATCCACATATACGGGTAGTCAGCGTTGCGAGCGGAAATTGGGCCAGACAAGGCGGAGGCCGAAGGCTTTGGTGGCTCCAAGGTCGAGGCCGACAACGCAATATGGCCCAATTTACGCCGCAACCCGAAGGGACGGGGCCATTTTTCCCCATTTCTTTGTCGCTCGTCGCTAGCAGACACCCGGTATGCGTCACTCCTCGCTTCTCGAAATGAGAAAAAATGGCTCCCGTCGCTGACCACTCGTATATGTGGATACACCCTAGCGCCCTCGTCCCCGTACAATGAAGAAGGACGCATACCCCACCCTGCCGATGGCGGAAAAAGACGACAAACAAAACCAGGAATCCGGCGCTGAGGGGCCAAAGCGAAAGCCCGAAGAAGACCCGATCGGCAAGGTCTACGACTCGCGGCTGATGCGGCGGCTAAGCCGCTACGTCCGTCCCTACTGGTTGCAAGCCGGCGTCTCTTCGCTGGCGGTTTGCCTCAAATCGCTCTGCGACGTGGCCGGCCCGATTCTGGTGATGGTGGCCGTCAACCGCTATCTGGCTCCAGAAGCCAGTGCGAAGGACGCTGCCAATGCGGTGGCTCACTGGGTCGCCAACAGCAGTCCTCTCGCGCACGTGCTTCCCTCTGGCGCCGTGCCAGGCGTTACCCGGTTGGCCGCCATCTACCTGGCCGTGCTGATTTCGGCCTACCTTTTCGAGATCGTACAGGTCTACCTGATGCAGTGGACCGGCCAGAAGATCATGTTCGACCTGCGCCGCGACATCTTCCGGCACATGCAGCGCATGCACGTGGGATTCTTCGACTCTCATCCCGTCGGCCGGCTGGTCACGCGCCTGACCTCGGACGTGGACGCCATCAACGACATGTTCACCGACGGCATCCTGTCCATCGTCAACGACATCTTCATGCTCTCGATCATGGCCGCCGTGATGCTGGCCATCAGTTGGTGGCTGGCGCTGCTGGCATTCTCCGTCCTGCCGCTGATCCTCGTCGTGACGCGGATCTTCCGCGACCACGTGCGCGAGAGCTACCGCCGCGTGCGCACCGCCATCGCCCGCATCAACAGCTTCACGCAGGAACACATCTCCGGCATGAGCGTGGTGCAGCTCTTCAACCGCGAGGATCGCGCCTACAAAGACTTTGAAGCGGTGAACCGGCAGCACATGGTCGCCTTCATCGACACCATCTTTGCCTACGCGCTCTATTACCCGGCGGTGGACTTCCTCTCCTCCGTCGCCATTGCTCTCGTCGTCTGGCGCGGCGGATTCGGCGTGCTGCATCTGCCGCCTACCGTCACCATCGGCGTTCTCATCATGTTCACGCAGTTTTCGCTGCGTTTCTGGCGGCCCATCCAGGACCTGAGCGACAAGTACAACATTCTCCAGGCTGCGATGGCCGCCTGCGAGCGCATCTTCAAGCTGTTGGACTCGGCGCCGGAGATCGTGAGCCCCGCGCATCCTGTTCTCGGCGATGGCTCCAACCGGATCGAGTTCGAGCATGTTTGGTTCACCTATCAGAAACTGACCGACGCGCAAAAGGCCGCGGTCGAGTCCGCCGCTTCCCAGGAATCCAATCCAAAACACAAAACAGCGGAGCTGCTAGCCGGCCTCGATGGCATCGAATGGATTCTCAAGGATGTATCGTTCACCATCGAGCCGGGGCAGACGGTCGCCATTGTCGGGCACACCGGTGCGGGCAAGACCACGCTCACCAGCTTGATGATGCGCTTCTACGAGGTCACTGCGGGGCGCATTTTATTGGACGGAATTTACCTGCGCGATCACGATCTCCGCGCCCTGCGCCAGCACTTCGCGGTGGTTCTGCAGGATCCGTTCCTCTTCTCCGGCACCATTGGCGAAAACATTCGCTTCGGCAACGAGCTCATCGCCGGCGAGACGATGCGCCGTGCCGCGCGCGACGTCAACGTGCTCGACTTTATCGAGAGCCTCCCGCGCGGCTTTGAAGAGCCCGTGCGTGAGCGCGGCAGCTCGCTGTCCACGGGCCAAAAGCAGCTCATCAACTTTGCCCGGGCGCTGGCCTGCAATCCGCGCATCCTCATCCTGGACGAGGCCACGTCCAGCGTTGATACCGACACCGAGCTGCGCATCCGCTCCGCGCTGGAGCGCATGGTCGAGGGCCGCACCAGCGTGCTCATCGCGCACCGGCTCTCCACCGTGCAGCGCGCCGACACCATCCTCGTCATGCACAAGGGCCAGTTGCGCGAGATGGGATCGCACCAGGAACTGCTCGCCTCACGCGGCCTTTACTGGAAGCTCTATCAACTGCAGTACAAGGATCAGGAGAACGGGCTTCCTTGCGCCGCCTTCGCGCGAGCCGTCAGCCGCGCAGGCGGTGTGAGAACGACGGGAAGCAGGGAACGGCAATGACAGATCCGATATCCATTCACATGCAGCAGCCTGTGAAGCCGTGACCGGGATATGATGAAACAATAGGAGTGAGCGTGCCGGTTGGCCTGGTCCCAAGGAAATTTTCCGGCTGAGCGCGGCAACAGAGGATGAAAAATACGATCGGAAAAGTCGAGCTCTTCGACACCAGCCTGCGCGACGGCCTGCAGCAGCCGGACCTTGAGATCTCTGTGCCCAACGCCGTGCTCCTGTTACAGCGCATGGCGGGTTTGGCGTGCACTACGCCGAGATCGGCTTTGCCGGCGCCAACCAGTTTGTCTCGACCTGACCGCCGCGCTCACTCCGTCGATACCGGCGCGATGGGCTGGCTCTCTTCGGGCGCACGCGCGGACGCGGCGCCAAGGTCGAGGAATGGCCCGATGTGAGTTCATCGTGCGCCACAAGCGCGCATCCGCGGTGAGTGTCAAATCGCGCTGTCGACGTGGAGCGCTCGCGAACGGAAAGATGAGGGGAGAATGATGCGGGCGCACGGCTGGAGGGAAGAAAAAAAAATAGAGAGAATAGGAAAAAAAGAAGGTGAAGTTCATCCTCCGCCGTAAGCATCGCATTCCCGCCGCGGTGATCGTGGTCAAGTCGCGCCTGCTCGACGTGGAGCGCTCGCTCGAAACCACGCCCGAAGAAAATCTCCTGATGACGCGCGAGACCATCGAGTGCCTGCAATCGCACGGACTTGAAGTTCTCGTCGATCTCGAGCACGCAATGGACGCCAACTGCGGCCGCCGCGAAAATGGCAATCCCTGCGATGCGGATTTCGGCAGGCGCAGTCTTGACTACTTTCACCAATTGACCGAGCAGTGCGTTCGCCAGAAGGTGAGCCGCATCGTGGTCTGCGACACCAACGGCGGATCGAGTCCGGAAGAAGTTACGCAAGTCATCGCCGGGCTCACGCGCGATTTTCCCGGCGCGCGATTTGGCTTTCATGGCCACACCGATCGCGGCCTGGGCATCGCCAACACGCGCGCCGCCATTCTGGCAGGCGCTACGCACGTGCAGGGCACTCTGATCGGAACCGGCGAGCGCTGCGGCAACGTGAACCTGACCACCGTGATTGGCGCAATGCAGCTTCGCGGCGAAGCGGAGTTTGTTTCGCCTGATGCGTTGCGGGGCCTGACCGGCCTGGCGCATTCGACCTATGCCGCCTTCGGGCTGGAGGCGCCGCACGGCACGCCGATCGTCGGCGCCGGAGCATTTGGCACATGGGCCGGCATGCACGGCTCCAGCGAGCGCAAGAACCCCGGCGCGTACCTGTGGTGCGACCCGGCGCGCGTGGGCGCCAGTCCGACCATCGGCGTGAACGCGCAGTCGGGCAGGGCCAACATCATACTGCTTTCCGAGTCGCTCGGCGTGCCGCTCAATTCGGCGCAGGCGCAGGCGTTGATGGACGCCAATCAGGCCATGATCGAAGGCGGCGGTTACACGGCGAGCGAGGTCTCGTTCCGGCTGGCCTGCATGAGGACGCTGGGAACACTGCCCAACTGGTTCGCCGTGAAGAGCTGGCGCGTCTTCGACGAATGCGACGACGTCGGCGACCACTACGCCATCGCCTTCATGACGCTGCTGCTGGGCGGCGAGAAGGTGGCCACTACACGCGCCGATGGCGCCGGCCCCGTCGACTCGCTGACCAAGGCGCTGCGCCTCAAACTGGAAAAACCGTATCCGGTGTTATCGCAGATGCGCCTGGGAACCTTCACGGTGGCGGCGCTCGACGTGTCCGCGCACGATTCGGCCGCGCATGTGCGCGTTACCGTAAGTTTTCATGCCGAAGGCCATGAACCGTGGATCACCGCGGGCGTGAGCAGCGACCTGAACCAGGCCGCGCTCATGGCCATTGTGGATGGCTTCCACTATTGGCTTCTGATGCAGAACGAAAACAGTGTTCACTCTGGCAAATCCGCGCAGCAGGCGGCCGCCCAGCCCGCTAGTGGGCTGGTTCACTAAAAGCCGCTTCTACAAAACTCCGCAAATCGCACAACCAGAAAGAGTTATCCAAGCGCCCCAATTTGGCGCAGGCTCCCCGCACAAAAAACTCTCGTTCAAAAGTGGGTTCTATCCCCAAATTGGGTGATTTTGCTCACAGAAGTTCTGTGCACATACTCCCACACTAGGCCAATCCAGCAGAAGAGCTGGCGTCATCAGGCAAAAGATCGGAGTTCGCGATGTCAGTTTGTTCCCTTCTGATCTGTTGTGATCGGCCCCATGGGAAAGCCCCGGAGGGAGGACTGCCGTGTCCACTCAAGTTCTACATGCACCGCTTGATTCAGCCAACATCGGCCCAGCGTCGCGATACATTCGCGAAACGCGCATCGAACTTCTTGACTATGAGACCGAAGAACTTGCCGCATTGCGCTTCTCCATCATTCTTACCGCGCGGTGGGCGGCATCCGGCGATGAGCCGCCCGAGCGCCGCACTGAATTGCGCGACGAGCTCGAGTTGCTTCGCCAGCACTACGGCGACAAGATCGACGAGATTGCCATGACCTTCGGCATTCAGCAGGCCATGGAAACGCAGGACGAAGTGGAACGGACGGTGGTTGTGCCCCGCGACGTGGAGCCGATCCCGAGGAAGATCGATGGCAAGGATTACACCGAGGAAGATTTGGGTCTTTAGCTGCGGACGAATTCATCGCGTCCGCGTTGCCGCTTCCCGCACACGCAAAAATGCGCCACCCTCAATTGTGAAGGTGGCGCATTTTCTTTTCTCTATATATTGAACGAACCAAATTACCTGGCTGCCAGCGAAGGCCGCGGATCGAGGGCTCCGCTCGCGTAGCCCTTCGCGATCTCGCTGATCGGGATCGGCGCGTAGTCGCCTGCATGGCCGGCCTGCCCGAACTGGGTCATGCGCTGCGCTACCACCTTCGCCATCGCCTCACGGGCCGGCTTCAGGTAGTCGCGCGGATCGAACTTTTCCGGAGTCTCCCATAGCACCTTGCGAATGGCGCCGGTCATGGCGAGGCGGTTGTCGGTGTCCACGTTGATCTTGCGCACGCCGTTGCGGATGCCGAGCTGAATCTCCTCCACCGGAACGCCCCACGTGGGTTTCAGCTTGCCGCCGTATTCGTTGATGATGTCCTGCAGGTCCTTGGGCACCGATGAGCTGCCGTGCATCACCAGGTGCGTGCGCGGCAGGCGCTTGTGAATGTCGATGAGGATGTCCATCTTGAGCACGCTGCCGTCGGGCTTCTTCGAGAATTTGTATGCGCCGTGGCTGGTGCCGATCGCGATGGCCAGCGCATCCACGCCGGTGAGCTCGGCAAACTCCACCGCCTGATCGGGATCGGTGACATGCTCCAGGCCCGTGCCGCCCGCGCCGTGGCCGTCTTCGATGCCGCCCAGCACGCCGATCTCGCCCTCCACCGTCACCCCGCGCTCGTGCGCGTAATCCACCACGCGCCGCGTTACATCCACGTTTTGCTCGAAGGTCGACGGCGTCTTGCCGTCCTCCAGCAGCGAGCCGTCCATCATCACGCTGGTGTAGCCCAGTGCGATGGCGCTCTTGCAGGTCTCAAAGCTGTTGCCGTGATCCTGGTGCATGGCGATGGGAATGTCGGGGTTCAGCTCTGCCGCCGCCTGAATCAGCTTGAATAAGTACAAATCCTCGGCAAACGACCGCGCGCCGCGGCTCGCCTGTACGATCACCGGCGACTTGGTCTGCTTGGCCGCCATCATGATGGCCTGAATCTGCTCCATGTCGTTGACGTTGAATGCGCCCACGCCGTATCCGCCCTTGGCAGCTTCATCGAGGAGCTGCCGCATTGAAACGAGAGGCATAAAAATTCTCCTTTTGAGTTGGTTCGGCCGCCTGTGTGCTCACGCAAATACGTCCGGCCGCAGGGACTCAATCATCTTTATGGTAGCAGAGGGGCGCGTGGAAAAGGTTCGGACGCGTGCCGCACCCCGCCAGCAAAAGAACCGCTGTCAGCGTAACCATCTGGTGAGACCGAAAGGATAGGCTCAAAAAACGATCTGCGGTTGCTTTTCCGGAGACTTCGGATTTACCACGACAGTGGGACGTCGCACAATCCACAACCTTCCGCTTTCGCCAACCCTACGCATAACTAACCTGCCCCAGCACCACAGCGCGCCTTGCTCCGGTCGCGGCGGGCACATTTCCCGGCAGCCGGTGCCATGTGCGCCATGCGAGCAGCGCGAACGCCGCGGCCTCTTTGGCCTCGGCGGGCATGCCGAATGCATCGCTCTGGCGCAAGGTAGCTCCGAGCGGTTCCAGCCGCGCGGCCAGCATGGCGACGAGAGTTTTGTTTCGCGCGCCGCCGCCCGAAAGAATAAAGTCGGCCCCGTGGCCCTTCATCTTCGGAAGCACAAAACGCGCATAACTCCGCGCAATCGTCTCTGCTGTGAGCGCCGTCGCGGTGGCCAGCGCATCTTCGGGGGTTTTGCTCTGCCGCCGGCACGCATCGAGAAATTTCGCCGCATACTCCCGTCCGAACTGCTCGCGTCCGGCGGTGCGCGGCGGCGCAATCCGGAAATAGGGATGGCGCAGCGCCCGCTTTAGGACTGGCGCAAGTACGGAGCCTTTCGCCGCCAAGGCGCCATTGCGATCGAACGGTTTGCCGAACAGCTTCTGCGCGAGCCAGTCAATGATCATGTTTCCGGGTCCGGTATCGAAGGCGACCGCCGCATCGGCTGCGGCTCCGGCAGGAATGGCGGTCATATTCGCAATGCCCCCGATGTTTTGCAGAACCCGGTCGCGTTTGTCATCGGCAAAAAGCACATAGTCGAGCAGGGAAACCAGCGGCGCGCCCTGCCCGCCGGCGAGCATATCGAGTGGCCGAAAATTCGAAACCACGGGAACGCCGAGCGCGGAAGCGATCGCTTGCGCCTCACCCGCCTGCCACGTGCAGGCAAACTTTCGGCCCGCGTATACTTCCGCGCGCGGCTGGTGGTAGAGAGTTTGCCCGTGGCAGCCGATGAGATCGAGCTGCAAGTTGTGCCGGCGCGCCGTCTCCTTCACGGCTTCGGCATACGCCAGGCCGAGGCGCCAGTTGAGCCTCGCCAGCTCTGCCGTGGAAGTTGATTTTGCGTTCATTGCCGCCAGCACCGCTTTCCGCAGCGCGGCGGGGAAGGCGAATCCCTCATGCGCCAGAAGCGTGAGCTTCGGATGCAGGCCGCCCGCCCCAGGAATGGGGTGCCCCATCCTAACCGTCCGCCGCGGCGGACGGTTAGGGTGGGATTCCGCAATTCGCACCACCGCCACGTCGATCCCATCGGCCGACGTGCCACTCATCACTCCTGCCACGGTCATTGCGCGTGCGCTCATTGGGCAGCTGGTCCCTCTTTGGGTGCAGTTTGCGCCACGGTTTCGCCAAAGCGCAGAATCTGCGCTCGCAGCGCTTCGAACTGCCGGGCGCTAAGCGCCGGCGGCATACCCGCTCGAAATACCTTCGCCCGCTTGCGCGCTGACTCGCGAGCCCGCGCGAGCAGCAGCTTGCAAAACGCCGGCGATCTTTCGGCAGCCGCGATGAGCGACTCATAGACGCTCAAAATGGGCTCCGGATGGTGACAAATCAAAAGCAGGTCGGAGCCCACGCGCACGCTCGCAACCGCCGCCTCCTCCATGGGCATAAACTTGGTCACTCCGCCCATCTCAAGGTCGTCGGAGAGAATAATTCCGCGGTAGCCAATGCGCTTCCGCAGCACTGCGCCGATCCAAAAGCCCGAGACGCTGGCAGGACGCTTCTCGTCCGGCGCCGAGGGATACGCCGCATGGTTCACCATCACCATGGGCAGTTCGTCGCGCAGCGCCCGGTACGGCTCCAGATCGTCCTGCCACAGTTGTTGCCATGTGCGGCGAATCTTCAGCGTCTCCAGATGCGAGTCACGTGTGCCGCCGCCCAGGCCCGGAAAGTGCTTTCCACAGCCGGCCACGCCCTGCGCAGCCAGCCCGGCCAGAAAATCGCGCGCGTACGCGACAACCTCTGCTGCCGTTGGCCCTGCGCAGCGCGTCCCCATCACCTGCTGCGATTCCGTCAGCCCAAGGTCCAGCACCGGCGCCAACGTGGAGTTGAAGCCGAAGGCTTTGACCGCCTGCGCTACCAGTTCTCCATGCTCTCGCGCCAGCGCGGCGCGGTTGTTTGCTTGCGCGGCTTGCGCCACGGCTTGCACTGAGGGGTTGGGAGCGAGCGCGTCGCGCAGCCGGTCGACCGTGCCGCCTTCCACGTCAACAAAGCGCGCGGAATGCGGCGCGCAGAATTGCGCCGCCTCAGCGAGGAGGGCCCGTGTCTGCTGCGCGTCGTTGATGTTTCGGCGGAACAGAATGATTCCCGCCGGCCGCACCAGCTTAAGCCAGGCGCGCTCCAGCGCGGTCAATTCAGTTCCACCCACCCCGACGGCCAGCAAGCTTCCCGCGGCCTGGCGAATACTTTGCGTCATTTGCGCGCAACCCCCTCTAAATTTTGCAATTACTAGTCCTTGTTTTCCTTCAGCTCGCTCTGCAGCTCCTCGATAAGATTGAGGGCCTGCAAAGGCGTCAATGAATTCACGTCCGTCAACGCAACCCGGTCCACAATCTTTTGCGAGAGCGGCGTGAAGATAGTCAACTGCACCGGTTCGGCCTCTGTCTCCACTTGCACGCTTTGGCGCTCCTGTTTTTCGTGCTGGCGCAATACGTGCTTGGCTCGCTCAATCACAGCTGCGGGCAGCCCGGCCAGCCGCGCCACCTCAATCCCGTAGCTCTTGCTCGCTGCGCCGGGTTCAATGTTGTGCAGGAAAACGATGCCGCCGGCAGCTTCCTTCACCCCCACGCGTAGGTTGCGTACGCGGGGAAGCTTCTCGGCCAGCATGGTCAACTCATGGTAGTGCGTGGCGAAGAGCGTGCGCGCGCCCACCTCCGCGTGCAGAAATTCCACCGTTGCCCACGCCAGCGAGAGCCCGTCAAAGGTTGCCGTTCCGCGCCCCATCTCGTCGAGTAGAATCAGCGAGCGGCGCGTCGCGGTATTCAGGATCGTCGCCGTCTCGGTCATTTCGACCATGAAGGTAGAGCGGCCCCGCGCCATGTTGTCGCTGGCGCCGATGCGCGTGTAAACGCGATCCACCAATCCCAGCCGCAGACTCTCCGCCGGAACGAAGCTTCCCATCTGCGCCAGGATGACCAGCATCGCGGCCTGCCGTAGATAGGTGCTCTTGCCTCCCATGTTGGGGCCGGTCACCAGCAGCAGGCTCGGCCCGGCAGGATTCGCGTCTTCGTCCCCGGCGTTCAAATACACATCGTTGGCGATAAAGCGCCCTTCGCGTGTCTCCTCCATCCACTGTTCGATGACCGGATGCCGAGCCGCCACGGCTTCGAGCACCGGCTCGTCCACCAGCGCCGGCCGCGCGTACCGGCGCGACGCCGCCAAATGCGCAAAGCAGGCCAGCAGGTCCGCCTCGGCTGTTGCCGCCGAGCTGCGCCGAATCCGCCCCGCGCTCTCCAGCACAAACTTCCTGAGTTCCGCAAAAACCCGCTTCTCGATCTCGATCGACCGGTCGTGCGCGGTGAGAATCTTGCGTTCGTACTCCTTCAGCTCCGGAGTAGTGAAGCGCTCCGCATTCACCAGCGTCTGCTTGCGCTCGTAGTCCGCGGGCGCCAGCGCCTGGTTGGCCTTCGTAATCTCGATGTAGTAGCCGAAGACGGAGTTGTAGCGCACCTTGAGCGAGCCGATCCCCGTGCGCTGCCGCTCTCGATCTTCGATGGCCGCAATCGCCTGCCGTCCCGAGCTCGAAACGGAGCGCAACTCGTCCAATTCCGCGTCCACCCCCGCTGCAATCGCGCCGCCGTCCACAAGTGTCAACGGCGGCTCGGCTACCAGCGTCTTCGCAATTCGCGCCGTCACGTCATCGAGCGTGTCGAGCTGTGTGCGGATCGCTCGCCACAGCGGCGCTGTCATCGCCCCCAGCGTAGTTTTCAACCCCGGCAGCCGCGCCAGGCTTGCCGCCAATGCGCGCACATCGCGCGGACCGGCCGAATCGAGCGAAATCCGCGCCAGCAACCGCTCCAGGTCGAGAATCCCGCCGAAGGCCCTGCGAATCTCCTCGCGCTGGAGCAGATCGCGATGCGCCTCGGCGATGGCTTCATACCGCGACTCGATCTCCGGCGCGTTGTTGAGCGGGCGCAGAATCGTCGCCCGCAGCAGCCGCTTGCCCATCGGCGTCAGGCACGCATCGAGCGTGCGGAAGAGCGTAGTGCGGTCGTCCTGGCCGCCGAAAAGCGGCTCCACCAGTTCCAGATTCCGCACCGTCACCGGGTCCAGCTCCAGCGCCGTCGAGTGCTCCTGGAATTTGAGGCTGTCGATGTGCAGCGCCTCGTTCTTCTGCGTGGTGCGTACATAATGCAGCACTGCGCCTGCGGCAATCGCCGCCGCATCGTGCCCGCTCAGGCCAAATCCATCGAGCGACCGCACGTTCAGTTGCCGCTCCACGAGAGGCACGGCAAACTCCCGCGTCCACACCCAGTCCTCGACGCGCGTCCGCGCCGGAACGCGCTCCAATTGCGCCGGGACCTCCGCGCTTGCGGCCACAAGCACCTCGCTCGGCGCGGCGAGCAGCAGTTCGTCAATCGCCTGCGCCCGCGCATTCTCCCCGCAATACTCCGCGGCGCGAAACTCGCCGGTGGAAACATCCAGCAGCGCCACTGCACAAGCCGTTTCTGGGTGCCCCACCCTCGCGGCGTCTTTGTTGTTGCCGCTAGGGTGGGATCCCTTCGCCTCATACAGCGCCGCCAGAAAATTGTTTTGTTCCTGCCCCAGCGCTGCGTCCAGCGCCGTTCCGGGCGTCAAAACCCGCGTCACTTCGCGCTTCACCAGCTTTTTGGTGAGCTTGGGATCCTCCATCTGGTCGCAGAGGGAGATCCGGTAGCCCTTGCGCAGCAGCCGCGTGATGTACTGCTCCACGGCGTGATAGGGCACGCCGCACATGGGAATGTTGCGCTCTTTGTCGCGTGCTGTCAGCGTGAGTTGCAGTTCGCGGCTGGCTACGGCTGCGTCGTCATAGAAGAGCTCATAGAAGTCGCCCATCCGGAAGAACAGCAATGCGTCGGGATTCTGCCGCTTCGCCGCTGCCCATTGGCGCATAAACGGGGTCAGACTTGTTGCGCCTTTTTCGTCGCGCTCTTTCTCCATGGATCGCCTGCTCACGGGAAGGGAACTGAGCGCAAATTCCCGCTCAGCCGCCTCCAGGGGAAGAGACTCCGAAACCGCAGCCTCCGAATTCGCTTTTGCGTGCGTTTCCTCTCGGATCACGATTGAATACAAGATTACCGCGCCGGTTCAACTTCCCGGTTCGTAGGGATCAAAAGCTCCTCCTTACACTGCTTTTCCCGGAGAACTGCGTTTGAATAGGAAACTCCTTCCTTCCACCGGAACGGCTGGCGTCAGGCGCCCGGCACACCGCCGCCAGCAAGGCCTCGCTTGGTGATATGCATCACAGTATACTGATTGGTTACACCTTAACGTAAAAACTGCCATGTATCTATTTTGGCTACGAGTTGCGGCCCTTCTCTATGCCGGTGGATGTGTCGCCGTCTTCCCGGCTGTCTTCTACAACTCGGTTCCGTGGCGTAAGACCTGCGTCCACCTCAGCGGACTGGCCTTCTTCTTTCATTTCGTCTCCGTGGTCGAGATGCTGGTCCTCGCTCACCGCTGGATGCCCGTCGGTGTGCGCGAAATCGAGTCCCTGCTGGCATTTGTCGTCGCGGGCCTCTTCTTCCTGGTCTGGTGGCTCTACGAGGCCATCTCCCTGGGAATCTTTGCCCTGCCGGCCACATTCTTCCTCGTCTTTGTCCCCGCGCTGGGGCCGAATCGCTATCAATTTCCATCGCAGCGCGTGTGGATGAGCTGGCTGGTGGCGCACATTATCGCGCTGCTGCTGGCCTACGCGGCGCTGTGCTTCAGCCTGCTTGCCTCAGTCCTCTACCTGGTGCAGGAACGCCGCATCAAGGCCAAACCAAAGCCGGGACAATCGTCGCGTTGGGCGCCCCTCGATTGGCTGCCGCCCCTGGACACGCTCGAACGTCTGGCTCTTGCCACCCTCGAATTCGGATTTCCCTGCATGACGATTGGCTTGATCATCGGTTCGGTTCTTGTGCAGCAAACCTCGCTGGGCGCCTCCTATTTTCTCGATCCCAACATCCTCGCTTCCTTCGCCATGTGGATCGTCTACGTCACGCTCCTTTCGCTTCGCCTCGGCGTGGGTCTGCGCGGCCGCAGGGCCGCTTACGTCTCCGGCGCGGCGCTCGTCGTGATGATGGCCGTATGGGCAGTCAACTTCTTCAGCCAGGTGCACAGGTTCGGTCCCCAATGATGCTCAAACTCATTGGCGTGAACCACAAAACGGCGCCCATCGCGCTGCGGGAGAAGATCGCCATCGGCCGCGACGAGCTGCCGGAGGCCACCCGGGCTCTGGCCGCCACGCCGGGTGTGGCCGAGTGCATGATTGTCTCCACCTGTAACCGTGTCGAGCTGCTGGCGGCCGTCGAGGGCGAAGATGCGCCGGTGGCGGAGTTTCTGTCGAAGTATTTTGGAATTGACGCCACGGTTCTTGCCGCCCACCTGTACGAATACCGCGACAAAGAGGCCGTGAACCACCTGTTCCGCATGGCCGCGAGCCTGGACTCGATGGTCGTGGGCGAGCCGCAGATTCTCGGACAGGTGAAAGAGGCCTTCGCCGTGGCGCGCGCCGCCGGCACTGTCTCGGGCCAACTGGAGCATCTGCTGCAGAGCGCGTTTGCCGCGGCCAAGAAGGCGCGGAGCGAGACCGGGATCGGGTCGAATGCAGTGTCCATCGCCTCGGTGGCTGTCGATCTGGCGCGAAAGATCTTCGGCTCGCTCGAGGGGCGTACGGTCTTCCTGGTGGGCGCGGGCAAAATGAGCGAGTTGGCTGCTCGGCACTTGGTGCAACAAGGGGCTGGGGCGATCCTGGTGAGTAACCGCACGGCCGAACGCGCGCGCCGCATGGTCGAAGAGTTCCCCGGAGCGGTGGTGCCTCAGGTCATCGACTTTGAGCAGCTTTACGAAGCAGCCGGCCGCGCGGATATCGTGATCAGCTCGACCGGCGCGCCGCATCCCATCTTCCGGCCGGAGCATGGGCACGCGTTCCTGCACCGGCGGCGCAACCGGCCCATGTTCTTTATCGATATTGCCGTGCCGCGCGACGTGGACCCGGAGATGAACAAGCTCGACGGCATCTTCGTCTACGACATCGACAACCTGCAGCAGGTAGCCGCCGCGCACATGGAGGAGCGCAGCCGCCAGGCCATCGACGCGGAGACGCTGATTGCCGCCGAAGTCGAGCGCTTCCACGAGCGCCAGCGCACGGTGAGCGCCGCGCCGGCGATTGTGGCGCTGCAACGCAAGGCCGAAGAGATTCGCGCGGCGGAGATCGAGCGGATTCACAACAGGCTGGGGTCGCTCACGGCCGAGCAGTTGGCCGCGATCGAGGCGCTGACGCGCGGATTGGTGAACAAGTTTCTGCATCCGCCCATGCAGGCGCTCAAGCAGGCGGCGCGTGAGGGCGATACGGTTCGCCTTGAAGCCCTGTGTGAGGAGTGGTCGGTGTCGCCTTCCGGGCCGAACGAAACCGAACGCAAGCCTGCAAATGAAATCGCGGAGGCAGAAACTAAGAAAAGTCTGGAAAAAGTCTCGTGAATGATTTGTGTCAGGGCACGGCTTTACAGCTTGCTAAAAACTCGGCGCGAGAAAGTTTTGTAACAAGGGCACGGCTTACCGGGGTCGCGTAGCGGGGGGGCCACAGGTCTTTGTCGCTGGGGTGACTTGAGCCGGGCCGAAAAATGCAGGAAAATACGCGGGTATTATTGAGAACTGCATAAGGAATGTCATGGCTTCCGCGCCGTAGGCGCAGCGGTTGTTAGCCCCGCGCTTTAGCGTGGGGAAAGCGGTATCCACAAATGCACTACGGAGTCCCGTAGGGACGGCGCAAGGAATGCTTTAGCATGGGGAAAGCTTCCGCGCCGTAGGCGCAGTGTTTGTTAGCCCCGCGCTTTAGCGTGGGGAAAGCGGTATCCACAAATGCACTACGGAGTCCCGTAGGGACGGCGCAAGGACAATACTCATGCTGGATTCAATAGCCCCTGAGGGTTGACAATTTGCTAACGAGGCTAGCGATGAAACACGTTCTGCACCACGCCGAGGCCCGCCGATGAAGCTGCGCATCGGCAGTCGCGGCTCCCAGCTCGCTCTCTGGCAGGCCAATCACATCGCCGAACTGCTGCGTATTCAGGGCCACGAAGTCGAGATCGAGATCGTCAAAACCACCGGCGATCGCCTGCAGGAAGTCACCTTCGCGCAAGTGGGCTCGAAGGGAATGTTCACCAGGGAGATTGAGGAGGCTCTGGCGGCGGGCCGCGTCGATCTGGCTGTGCATTCGCTCAAGGATTTGCCCACTGAGCTGCCTGGGCCGTTTGCTCTGGCGGCAACGCCCGTGCGCGTCGACCCGCGCGACGTGTTGGTATCGGTGAACTACGCCAGTCTGGCGGAGCTGCCGAAAAAGTCACGAGTAGGAACCAGCAGCCAGCGGCGGCGCGCGCTGTTGAAGGCGCTGCGGCCGGATCTGAAGCCGCAGGAGTTTCGCGGCAACGTGGATACGCGTCTGCGCAAGCTCTCTGAAGGACAGGTCGACGCGATTCTGCTCGCCGGAGCAGGGCTCGACCGGCTGGGCAGGACGGATTGGGTGCGGGAGCGGCTCGATCCCAAGGATTTTTGCCCCGCTGCCGGGCAGGGCGCGCTGGGCATTGAGACGCGTAAGGACGATGCGGCGACGATAGAGGCCGTGGCATTTCTCGATCATGCCGATACACGCTTTGCGGTTACGGCGGAGCGAACGGCTTTGGCGGCTTTGGGCGGCGGCTGCCAGGTGCCGATCGGAGTTCATTGCCGGCCCTCGATCGCGGAGAACGAAGCGGACAACGCGTGGTGGGAGATCTTTGGCGTGGTGGCTTCGCCGGACTCAGGCATTCTCGTGCGCGTACACCTTCACGCGCCGCGCCAGAATGCCGATCCGGTTTCGCTGGGCCGCGAAACGGCCGAGATGCTGCTGGCGGAAGGAGCGGGCCCGCTGCTAACGGGCGGCGCTGAGCCTGCCGGCGGAGCAGCCTGATGACGGTGCTGCCGCTCGGCGGAAGGCGCGTCCTGGTGACGCGCGCCGCGCATCAGGCGGGCAAGCTCAGCGAGGGGCTGCGCGCCCTCGGCGCCGAGCCGGTCGAGGTTCCGGTGCTGGAGATTCGCCCTCCCGCGGATTTCGCACCGCTCGACCGGGCGCTGCGTTCGCTCGATTCCTGCGATTGGCTCATCTTCACCAGCGCCAACACGGTGCACGCGCTAGTTGATCGCGCGGAGACGCTCAGTTTGCGGCTGCCGGTAGCAGATCGCCTCAAAATTGCAACTGTGGGCGAGGCAACAGCAGCGGCCGCGCGCAAGGCGGGACTGCCGGTTGCGCTGGTTCCCGAAACCTACGTCGCGGAATCTTTGGTCGAGTGCCTTGCGGGCCAAGCGGCGGGAAAGAAGATCCTGCTGGCGCGGGCAGAGGTTGCGCGCGATGTGATTCCCGATGCGCTGCGCAGCGCGGGTGCGACCGTCAACGTCGTGGACGCCTACCGTAACGTCATGCCCGAATCGGCGCCCGCGCTACTGCGCGAAGCCCTCCAAAAGGGAATTCACGCGGCGGCCTTCACCAGCTCCTCCAGCGTGACGCATCTGGCCGAGGCCGCGCGCCAGGCCGGAATCGCGTTTCCGTTTACGGGAGTCGCGGCAGTTTCGATCGGCCCCATCACCAGCCAAACCTTGCGCGCCCTCGGCTGGGACCCGGTCGCGGAAGCAAGCACGTCGGACATCCCGGGTCTGATCCAGGCCGTCGCCCGCGCCCTCGCCGCTCACTGACCGTCCCCGCGTCTCACTTGCTCCGTGCCCTAATGTCAAGCCCTCACCTTCATGAATCACCTTCGAAATTGCGTATAAGTCACTGTTTCTATTCGCTGATTCATGTATTCGCTTTTCCTTTTCAACTTTGCAGATCATTTCCCGGTTCCGCGCATACTGGAACCATGATCGATCCAGGACAATCGCCCGCAGATCGTTCGGCCGCTCTTCAACGCGCTGGCGAAAACCAGGAAAGGAGGGAAAATAAATAAAGAAATATTTTCGGCGCCGCGAGCGAAAAAATTGCACTTAACTCGTGTTGAATCAACAAATAGATCCAAAAATCGTGGTCAAATTTATTCGATTTTGTGCGCCAAAATGGCCCTCTTCTGCCCCCAAACGCCACTTCGCTGGCCCTTTTCGCGCCCTGACGCACGAACCCCGCTAGCCCCGCCAACTCCGCTAGCTCCGCCACGTCTTGTCTTCCGCCCGGCACAGCGGCTCCAGGTTGCATTCTCCGCATTTGGGATTCCGCGCCATACACACCTTCCGCCCGTGCTGGATGATCTGGTGCGAGAAGCCGATCCACCGCTCGCGCGGCAGAACCTGCATCAGCTCCTGCTCCACCTTCTCCGGCGTGTCACCCTTGGCCAGCTCCAGCCGCCGCGCGATGCGGAACACGTGCGTATCCACCACCACGCCCTCGGCCTTGCCAAAGCACACGCCCAGCACCACGTTCGCAGTCTTCCGCGCAGCTCCGGGAATCGTGATGAGCTCGGCCAGCGTCTGCGGAACCTCGCCGCCAAAGTCCGAGACGATCTTTCTTGCCGCGCCCTGAATCGATTTGGCCTTGTTGCGGTAGAAGCCCGTTGTGCGGACCAGCTCTTCAAGTTCAGGCAAACTCGCCTTGGCCATCGCCTGCGGAGCAGGGAAGCGCCGGAACAGCTCCGGCGTCACCAGGTTCACGCGCACGTCCGTGCACTGCGCCGAAAGGATCGTCGCAACCAGCAGCTCCCACGGCGTGCGATGGTCGAGCGCGCACTCCGCGTCGGGATAGGCTTCGTCCAGCGCCTTGAGGATGGCGGCGATGCGTTCCTTCGCCAGCGGGCCGGTAGCGCTCGTTTGCCGCACAGACGACTTGCCGGCTTTTTTTGCAGGCCCTTTCTTAGTTGGCTTCATCGGTAATAGCCCTGCACGTAATAACCTCGAACGCTGGGAATGAGCAGATACGCAAGGACCGCTGCCGGAAGAACTGCGAACGGCCCTGAAAAGAAGAGGAGGGCAGCAGCAGATGCGCCGTTACCCAAGAGCGCAATGACCCAGCCGAACATCATTCCCTTAGATAGACCGATTAGCGCGGCTACACAAAGTGCAAATGCGGGAAAGAAGACGATGCCGGTAAGCGCCAAGTGCCACCAGGATATGATGCCCCACGATGCCCACAGTACCCATACAGCCAGAACGAGTATCGCAACCAGCGCCTGCAAGCCAGTCGCTACCTTCGCGCACGTCGGAAGGCTTGCTATGCCCATGACTACACTCGAGTCCTGATGAAACATGTTACTAAACTCCGGAGGGAGCAATTGTGGAGTAAAGTTGTCATATGGACATACGAGCCCAAGAGGATCGCGATCGCGAGGGCTACGCAAGGCAGCCCCAGGCAAGGGATGAATGGGAGCCTTGGGAGGCGGAGGCAGCGTGGCCTTCAGAGGAAGCAAACACGCCGCCTAAGAGCCGATCCGGCCGGTCAGCCACCCGCCCAGCTTCTCCACCGGCAGCCTGACCCCGACAAAGAACTGCCCGAACAGCGCATACACCGCGCTCACTTCGTCAAATCTCATTTCATAGATCAGCTTCTTGAAGACCACCGGATCGTCGGCGAACAGATCCACTCCCCACTCCCAATCGTCCATCCCGATGGAACCGGAGATGACCTGCTTCACCTGTTCCGCGTATCGCCGCCCGATCAGCCCGTGCTCGTGCATCATGCGCTGCCGCTCGGAAAACGGCACGGTGTACCAGTTCACCTGCTCGCCGCGCTTGCGGTCCATGGGATAAAAGCAGAGATACTTCGCGTCCGGAATGGCAGGAAACAGCCGCGGTTTCATGGCTTCGGCGCTGCGCTCAAGCGAGGCCGCAATCTCCGCATTCCACTCCGGTGAGTGCTCCTCAAAACCCTTCGACGACGCGGTCTCGTACGTCTTGCGGCTGGATTCGTAAAGTCCCAGCTCAACCACCGACACATACGAATGCGTCTGCGTGAGAAAGTCGTAGAGCGGCGTCTGCGCAAGCTCGAGCTCAACCTGGTTCAGCGCTTCGAGGGAATCGCGAAAGTGAATCAGCATCAGGTCGCCCTTGTGGCCGAGCTGCGAGTAGAGGGCGGTGCGAACGGGCCAATGTTGCGCGCCCCGGCCCAGCCGCATCCCTTCGTCCACGCTCATGCGCTCCAGATTCGAAAGCTCGGTTGCGGCTTCGGAGGCGATGCGCTCGCGATCCGCGGCCGGCGCTGCGTGCCAGGCCTTCCAGTCGAACCGGAAGAACTGGTGGAGCACGCTGGAGCCTTCAAGCGTGAGCGGAACGGGGGGAAGATCGGACAACGGAACCTCCTTCGATCGTGGTTGCGATCACACCCCATCCTAGCAAATGAGAATTGCAGGCGTGTACAGGCGCCTTTTTAAGCCAGAACGACTCTGCCAAGGTCGGAAGCGCGGGCAGCCTTATATACTGAGAAGGCTCATGAATGAAAAGGTTTTGGCCCTGCTGGTGGAGTTCGTGACCCGTGTGATTAGCGCCGGGGGCTATGCAGGCATCGCTGTATTGATGGCCATCAATTCCGCCGGTATTCCGCTCCCATCCGAGATCATCATGCCGTTCTCCGGCTATCTGGTTTATCTGGGGCGCTTCAATCTGTTCCTGGTGGCGACGGCCGGAATGGTGGGCTGCAATCTGGGTTCGGCCATCGGCTATTGGATCGGAGCCAAAGGCGGACGTCCGCTGGTGGAGCACTACGGCAAGTGGATCCTGATGAGCCAGCACGATCTGGACCGCATGGGCTGGTTCTTTGCAAAATACGGTTCGATCGCGGTCTTACTGGCGCGTATGATGCCCGTGGTGCAGACGTTCATTTCCATCCCGGCGGGAATTGCCCGGATGCCACGCCTGCGCTTTCACATTTACACTTCCATAGGCTCCTGGACGTGGTACATATGCCTGGCCTACGCGGGCATGAAGCTTGGAGAGAAATGGCACACCGACCCTCGCATCGAGCACGTGTTTCATCGCTTTCATCTTGCTGTCGAGATTGCGCTCGTGGCAGCAGTGGTTTGGTTTGTCTGGTCGCATCTGAGCCGCGCAAGACAGGCGGATCCGGCGTGAGGGGTGCCAGCGGAGCCAGGAAAGCAGCAAGTGGGTGAGTGTGCAAGGCAGCAAGCCGGCAAGCGCGTTGCAGGAACGGAGATGTATTCTTAGCAGTTCGAAATCATGAGCAAAGGAAGGGTAGGAGAAGCAATGGCAACGAAGCGGAAAGGCGGCCCCAAGACCGCTGGCACGAAGATTGAACCCGCCAAGGGCAAATTAGGCGTGATGGTGGTTGGCATGGGCGCTGTAGCCACCACAATGATTGCCGGCGTGGAAGCAGTTCGCCGGGGGCTGGCCAAGCCGATTGGGTCGCTTACCCAGATGGGCACGATCCGGCTGGGAAAGCGGACGGATAACAACTCGCCGCTGATCAAGGATTTTGTTCCACTCGCGGATTTGAACGACATCGTATTCACGGGATGGGACATCTTCGAAGACAACGTGTACGAGGCGGCCGCGCACGCGCAAGTGCTGAAGAGCGAGACGCTCAAGCAACTGAAGCCGTATCTCGAAACCATCAAGCCGATGCCGGCGGTATTCAATCGCTACTATGTGAAGCGGCTGCACGGCACGCACGTGAAGAAGGGCAAGAGCAAGCGGGATCTGGCCGAGCAGGTGAGGGCGGATATTCGCGCCTTCAGGAAGACCGTGGACCGCGTGGTGATGATCTGGTGCGGGTCGACGGAGATCTTCATGCAGCCGGCGGCCGTGCATCAGTCGATTGCGGCCTTCGAGAAGGGATTGGAGAAGAACGACCCGGGCATTGCACCCTCGCAGATTTATGCCTACGCGGCGCTGAAGGAGGGCGTGCCCTTCGCTAACGGAGCGCCCAACCTGACGGTTGACATTCCGGCGATGGTGGAGCTCTCAAGGAGGAACGCGGCGCCGATCTGCGGCAAGGACTTTAAGACCGGGCAGACGTTTATGAAGACGGTGCTGGCGCCGGCCTTCAAGGCGCGGATGCTGGGCGTGCACGGGTGGTTCTCGACCAACATCCTGGGCAATCGCGACGGGGAAGTGTTGGACGAGCCGCAGTCCTTCAAGACCAAGGAAGAGTCGAAGCTGGGCTCGCTCGAGTACATCTTTCAGCCGGAGATGTATCCGGATTTGTACAAGGACATCTACCACAAGATTCGGATTAATTACTATCCGCCGCGCGGCGACGAAAAAGAAGCGTGGGACAACATCGACATCTTCGGATGGCTGGGATATCCGATGCAGCTCAAAATCAACTTTCTGTGCCGCGACTCGATTCTGGCGGCGCCGATTGCGCTCGACCTGGTGCTGCTGCTGGATCTGGCCAGGCGTACGCCGGAACTCAGGTCCATCGGCATTCAGGAGTGGCTGAGCTTCTATTTGAAATCGCCGCAGAGCGCGCCGGGGCTATATCCGGAACACGATCTGTTCATCCAGTCGATGAAGCTGAAAAACACACTGCGCCACATCATGGGCGCGGATTTGATCACGCATCTTGGGCTGGAGTACTACGACTGAGGGATGCGGCTGTAGGCGAAGGCGCCGTGGCAGGCTGCCAGAGCCTTCAACGGTTTGCGAGCGCGCGGTGGCGTAATCTGAACTCAAGATGAAAGACTCGGCTGTTTTGTTGATCGATTGCCCCGACCGCAAGGGGCTGGTGGCGCGCGTTTCGGGGCTGCTCTACGAGCGCGGCGCCAATATTCTGCATGCGGACCAGCACGTTGACCACGAGCTGGGCCTGTTCTTCATGCGCGTGGAGTGGGAGCTCGACGGGTTCGATCTGGAGGGCTTCAAGGCAGCCTTCACGCCCATGGCCGGCGAGCTGAGCATGACCTGGAAGCTGACGTCGAGCGCGCGCCGGCCCCGGGTTGCGCTCTTCTGCTCGCAAGTTCTGCACTGCATGGCGGATTTGCTGCACCGCTGGCGCACCGGCGAGCTGGTGTGCGAGATTCCACTGATTGTGTCGAATCACCGCGAGGTAGAGAATCTTGCGGCGTTCTATGAAGTGCCGTTCGAATTAGTTCCGGTGACGGCGAAAACGCGGGAAAAGGCCGAAGCGCGGCAGCTTGCATTGCTGGCGCGGCACGAGATCGAGCTGGTCGTTCTCGCGCGCTATATGCAGATTTTGTCGCCGGCGTTTGTGTCGCGCTATCCTGCCGCGATCATCAATGTGCATCACTCTTTTTTGCCGGCGTTCACGGGGGCCAAGCCCTACCACGCGGCGCACACGCGGGGGGTCAAGCTGATCGGGGCGACCAGCCACTACGTGACCGAGGCGTTGGACGACGGGCCGATTATCGAGCAGGACGTGGCGCGGATCAGCCACCGCGACCAGGTCGAGGATCTCGTCGCGCGGGGTCGCGATCTGGAGCGCTTGGTCCTTTCGCGGGCGGTGCGCTGGCACCTTGACCGGCGCATCCTGTGCTACGGGAATAAGACAGTCGTATTCGATTGAGACGGCCCCATGGAGCTGGACGCTAGGAGGGATTAGCTGCTTTCAAAAATCGCATGAGTCCCCGCGGCCTGAGATCGGCGACAAGGAATTTCCGCCGCTCGCCCATCGCCTCGCACACCGCTTCCGCCGCCAGATGCCCGCTCCGCGCCGCGCTCTCCATCGTCGACGGCCACCCCGTCCGAACCCAATCCCCGGCCAGCACGCAGTTCGGCCACGGCGACACAGGCCCAGGCCGGGCCTCATCAATTCCTGGCGGAACTGTGAATGTCGCCCGAACCTCCTTCACCAGCGCCGCTTTTTCGAGATTTGCTGCCGCGGCCGCAGGAAAAAACTCTGCCAAATCCCGCACCGCCAGGTCAATCGCCTCTTCCCGGCTGAGCGCCGCAAACTTCCGCGAAGCGCTCACCACCAGCTCCAGATAGCTGCCCTTCGTCTTACGCCACGGTTGCAGCCGGCTCTTGTTGTACATCCAGTGAATCTCGCGATCCAGCAACACTGCGTGCTCCAGCTCCGTTATCTCGCGGTCGAACCACAGATGCACGCTGCAGATCGGCCCATGCTCGTGCCTTTCTAGCTGGCCGGCGAGTGTTTCAACGCCATCCGCCGGAGGCATCATCGGCAACAGTTTGGCCGTCGCCTCAAACGGTAGCGCCAGCACTAGATAATCTGCCGTCAGCGCTCCCGCCCGCGTCATGAGCGTCCACTGCGACGTCTCCTCATCCCACGCCGCGGCATCCACTCCGGTGTTGAACACCACCTCGCCGCCGCGCTCATGCAGATACTTCTCCGCGCCGCCGTACAACTCACTCAGCGGCACGGTGCTCATCCCCATGCTGCCCGCCTCGGCCGAATTCAGAAACAATTCGCGAATCACCTTGGCTGCGTAGGGCAGCGCGATCGCGTCCACATCCGCATTCAGAGCGCTCGCGATCACCAGCCGCCAAAATCGTTCGATCGCGCCTTGCGTCTGTCCATTGCGCTTGAGCCACGCGCCAAGCGTCTCGGTTGAATCCGCAGCAACCGGCCGCATCAGTTTCCGAAACGCGCGCGCCAGCGCGATCTTGTCCCGGCGCGTGAAGGCCTTTGCCGTCATCAGCCGAGGAAGCGCGTGCAATGGCGCCGGCAATCCCAAAGGTCCAAGCCGCAAAGGCCCAAGTATCGACCGCCTTCCGCCCGGCTCGATCATCGTCATGGTGCGAGTCCCGTGGATCCGCTCTGCCACGCCGATGCGCCGGTAGAACCCGATCAGATTCGTGCAGCAGCCAAAGAGCACGTGCTGGCAGTTGTCGATCACCTCATCCACGCCCGGATGCCGGTACGAGCTCGCCCGCCCACCGAGATAACTGCGCCGCTCCACCAGCTTTACGCGCAGCCCGGCCTCGGCCAGAGCGCAAGCCGCGCTCATGCCGGCCACGCCGCCGCCGGCTACGATCGCCGTCTTTGCCTCAACCGGCTGCACTGCACTCACGATCCCGGCCACCCCTTGCACATCTTTCCTATCATCGCCAATGACACTCCGCATGTGCGCGGCTATAACGTAATTCATGTACTGGTATCATGAGAGAAGCTCAGAAGTGGGCGGTTAGCTCAGTTGGTTAGAGCGCCTGCCTTACAAGCAGGAGGTCGCAGGTTCGAGCCCTGCACTGCCCACCATTCATCGCCAAGCCGCGCACTCGCTCGGCGCGCTTCGCTCGCCCTGGCCGCTGTGCACCTACCGCTCGCGCCGCTTGATACACTCAGCCCGTGGGCAAACTCATCGTCAACGCCGACGATTTCGGTCTGACCTCCGGCGTCAATCGCGCCATCATCGAACTCCACACCGCCGGAGTGCTAACCAGCACTTCGCTCATGGCGCGCGCTTCAGCTACTGAAGAAGCCATCGAAATCGCTCGCGCTACGCCCACGCTTGGCGTCGGCTGTCACGTTGTTCTTGTGGATGGCGAGCCGGTTCTTCCAGCGGAACAGATCCCCACGCTCGTCGATTCACGCACCGGCCACTTTCCGTCGTCGCTCACGTTTTTTTTGGCGCGTCTTTTTTCGGGCCGCATTCGTTCTTCCGAAATCGAAGCCGAGATTTCCGCCCAAATCTCCCTTCTCAAGCAGCGCGGCCTGCGCCTGACTCACGTCGACACGCACAAGCATCTGCATGTGTTCTCCGCCGTGCTGCGGCCGCTGCTGCGCGCGGCGCGCTTTGCAGGCATTCGCGCGCTTCGTCATCCCTTCGAGCCGGACTGGGCCCTTCGCGTCACGCGAAGCGCCCCCTGGCTACGCCTGGCGCAAGTGGGCGCTCTGCGCTGGCTGGAACCTGCTAGTCGCCGGATTATCGAGCAAGAAGGATTTGTCACCACCAGCGGCACCATCGCCGTAGCCGGCACCGGCGTCCTCGACGAGGCCACCCTCCGCTCTTTGCTGCGGAACCTTCCTCCCGGCACATGGGAGCTCGTCACCCACCCCGGCTACAACGACGCCGACCTTGCCCGCGTTCGCACCCGCCTGCGCTCTTCGCGCGACACGGAGCGTTCCGCCCTCTCTGCTCTCAAAGAATTTCCGGCCATCAAACTCATTTCCTTTGCGGGCCTGTCGTCTCCTGACGAAGCAATACGCTAACATTTAGATCGAGATAGCCTTTTGTTTCTCGGTTTTCCAGTGCTAACCTGCATAAGGCTGCTGTCTCGTGCTTACAGTTTCCCGGGGGGCTGGTAATGAAGACTAAGTTCAAACGTCTTGGAGTCCTGGTCCTTCTATGCGGACAGGCATTCTGCCAGAATATCGGCTCTCAAGTTCCTGTCCAGTCCGGGCAAATCACGTTGGACCGAAAAATCGAACTGATCGTTCGATCCGAATACGACGTCCCGAGTAATTGCGATATTAAGGTCGGCTCCAGAACTCCGAGTTCGGTGCATGGCTACGATCAATTGCAGGTGACCATCCGCCAGGGGCAACGGAGCAGCACGGTTGGGTTTTTGATCTCGTCAGACAACGAGAAATTAGGCCGCCTCGAAACGTTTGATTTGGATCACATTCCCGCTCTTTCCATCGACGTGCAAGGACGTCCGATCCGTGGCAATCCCAATGCGCCGGTGACAGTGATCAACTTCGACGATCTGGAGTGTCCTGGTTGCGCTTATTTGCACAGCCAACTGTTCCCTGCTGCCGTGAACCGTTATGGAGACAAGGTTCGCTTTATCTACCTCGATAACCCGCTGGTTGAGATTCATCCATGGGCGCTTCGGGCAGCCGTAGACGCCACTTGCTTAGCCAATGAAGATTCCACTGCTTATTGGAACTACATCGATTACATCCACACGCATGTCCGGGAAGTGAGCGGGGAGACGCGGAATTTGCAGAAGAGCTTTGCGGAGCTGGACGAAATTGCCGGCGACCAAGCCGAAAAGGAAGACCTCGACTCACATCGGTTGCAGGCGTGCTTAATAAAACAGGATGAAACCCCTGTAAGGCAATCAATGAGTCGGGCGGCGGACCTGAAGCTCAACTTTACTCCCGCACTGTTTGTTAACGGAGAAGAGGTACATGACATCACCTCGATTGATGATGTCTGGAGGGTCATAGACCGCGCATTGAACGAGTCAGCGCCTGAAACAAAAAAGGCTGCGACGAACTGATCCCCAGTCTTGCCAAAACGGGTTCTGGTTGAATGTTCTAATTGTGCTGCGAACCAAGCGTAGACCTGTCGAAGGGCAGGCAAATCTGAAAGTAAGAAGGCCTCATGCGTATCGGGATTACCTGCTATCCCACCTACGGCGGCTCCGGCGTGGTCGCCACCGAGCTGGGCATCGAACTCTCCAACCTCGGCCACGAGGTTCACTTCATCTCCTATTCACAGCCCTTCCGGCTCAACGGCCGCGAAGACGGCATTTTCTACCATGAAGTTCCCGTCTCCAGCTATCCGCTCTTCGAGTTCCCCCCGTACGATCTTGCGCTTGCCTCACACATGGCAGAAGTGGCTGAGTATTACTCGCTCGATCTGCTTCATGTACACTACGCGATTCCGCATTCCGTCTCGGCGCTCCTCGCCCGCCAGATGCTCGCCACACGCGGCCGGCGCCTGCCCTTCGTCACCACACTCCACGGCACCGACATCACTCTTGTCGGCCTCGACCGCAGCTATCTTCCTATCACCCGCCACGCCATCCAGGAGAGCGACGGCGTCACCAGCATTTCCAACTACCTGCGCGATAAAACCATCGCCGACTTCGGCGTTACGCGCCCCATCGAGACCATCACCAACTTCGTCAACTGCGATGTCTACACGCCGATCGCAGACGAAGCTGCGCGCGCCCGCTGCCGCGCCCACTACGCCGCGCCCGACGAACCCATCCTGATGCACCTCTCCAACTTCCGGCCCGTCAAGCGCGTCACCGACGTGGTCAAGATCTTCGCCCTTGTCGCGCGCGAGCGCCCCGCGCAACTCGTTCTTGTCGGCGACGGCCCCGACCGCTCCGCCGCCGAGTGGCTGGCTCACGACCTTGGCATCCATGCCCGCATCCACTTCCTGGGCAAGCAGGAGCGCGTCAGCGAACTCCTGGCCCTCGCCGATCTTCTCCTGATGCCCAGCCAGCTCGAATCCTTCGGCCTCGCCGCCCTCGAAGCCATGGCCTGCAAGGTCCCATCCATCGCGACACGTGTTGGCGGCGTCCCCGAGCTCATCGATGACGGCGTCACCGGCCTGCTCTTCCCGGTTGGCGATGTCGACGCGATGGCCGCCGGCGCCTTGAGCCTCCTCAACGATCCGTCGCGCCTCCACGCCATGCGCGAAGCCGCCCGCAAAACCGCGCAAAAGCGCTTCTGCGCCAACCTTGTCGTCCCCCAATACGTTCGCTTCTACGAACAGGTCCTGGGAAAATAAGCGGCCGCGGAGAACCGGAGGACCATCGCGGTTCCTTGCGGAAAAATTCAGAGCCCACAAAAAATTTCTTGTCAAAAACACCGTCCGCCAGCATATCCTGCTTCCACTGGAGGTCATCCATGAAGATCGGGAATCCTTTGTGTCTTGTTGCAGTCTGCGCGCCCATGCTGCTGTGGGCCCAGCCTGCGGGCGGCCGTTTCGACGGCGCCTGGACCACGATCATGTCCTGCGACGCGAGTACTGACATGCCCGCCTACAAGTGGACGTTTATTGGCACGATTGCCAGCAGCAACTTCCACGGCCAGCACGGCGAGCAGGGAGGGCCCGGCTACATGGTCATGGACGGCCCGATCGGACCAGACGGCTCAGCGAAGCTCCATGCCAAGGGCACGGTGCAGAAAGGGAAAGCAGGCCTCGTAACTCAACTCAAAGGCAACAAATACGACTACTACGTCGATGCGAAATTCACTGACACGTCGGGCGCCGGCAAGCGCGAGGAAGGCGCTGGGATCCTGGGCCGGCCGTGCAGCTTCGAGTTCACCAAGCAGACGGATGCAAACGCCGTCCCGCCGGCGAGCACAACTCCTCCTGCAGAAGCCGCTCCGCCGGCGAGCGCGCCGCCGGCGCAATAGTCCTTCGGCCGTTCGCTGTTCGCATCAAGCGATCGCGTCCCATGGTCCGATTGGCGCGCGGCGCGGAAGTACGATAGGTCAAGGAGTACGGGGCCATGACCACGCGCCAACGCAAGGTTCACACGCAGCTCGGCCGTGCCGCAATTCAGATCTTTGCCGCCAATGAGCGCGTGAACCAGATTCTTATCGAGCATCTTGACCCCGCTGCCTGGAAAGTAAAACCGCCAGCCGAACCTCCCGGAAAGGTCCGCACCATTGCGGCCATCTTCGCGCACATGCATAATGTCCGCTGCAAGTGGATCAGGCTTACGGCCCCGCATCTGAAGGCGCCGGCACAACTCGGCCGCGCGCGCTGCACACCGCAGCAGGCCCGAGCGGCATTGGCCCGGAGCGCCGCTTGCTGCACAGAGATGCTCGCTGAGGCGCTGGGCGGTGGCGGGGGCCGCGTGGAAAGGTTTTTGAGAGACGGATGGGCTCGGCCCTGGCCCGTTGGCCCGGAGATGCTCTGCTACATGCTTTCTCACGAAGCCCATCATCGCGGACAGGTTTGTATGCTCGCGCATCAGCTCGGATTCCCGCTGCCGGGCAAGGTGACTTCCGCGATGTGGAATTGGGAAAAGCTGTGGAGAGAGTGCGGTTCGCCTCGCGGCCCCGGCTACCAATCTTAAGGGAGCGCTACAGCGTTCGCTTGAAGAGCGGCGTGGCGATCAGCAACGTCCCGATGCCGAATGTGGCCAGGAACAGAAGATCGGGCCAGATGGCGACCCAGCCACCGTCTTTGAGAAGAACGGCCTTGAAGCCGTGAATCGCGTAGGTGAAGGGATCGACAACGGACATCGCCTGCATCCACTTGGGGAACGACACTGTGGGATACATAGCGCCCGAGGGATATAACAGGAGCACATTGAGCACGCCGAACATGGCGCGCGGCACCAGCGGGTCGTCGACACGCACCATCAGCAGAAACATCATGCCATTGAAGGCAATGGAGCCGGCAATGATGAGGCTCAACATCTGCAGCATGATTATGGGATGAAAGACAACGCCCAGGCCAGCAATGAGCGACCCGATGACCCCGATTGATATTCCGCTCAGCGTCGCCTTCATGGAGCCGGCGATGTTCAACCCGAAGACCAGCTCAAGTTTTGTAATCGGGGTGACCAGGTAGCCCTCGTGCACGCCGCGCGCCTTGTCGTCGATGTATAACATGCCGCCGCCGATCATGACCGAGATATACATGGCCAGCGCCACTGTCATCGGCAGAAGATACTTCAGATAATTCACGTATGGGTAAAGCTCCACAATTTCCAGCGCGATCGACTTCGACAGCCGGTCCTGAACCTGCGGCGCATTCAATGCGTCGATCAGCGACTGCATCTCCGCTTCAAGACTGGCCGAGGTGAACAGGTCGGAGTTGTCGACGACGAAGCCGAGCTGGGGCGCGTCTTGCGAGTAGACGCGCCGCGAGTATTGCGCGGGAATAATGACCGCCGCGTCGATTTTTCCCGTGCGCACGTCTTCGCGCGCCTGGACCTCATTGTTGTACTCGATGGTGCTGAAGGTCTTGATATTGGCGGCGATGGCGGCGAACGCCTCGCGCACCTTGACCGCTTGAGGACCGTGATCGTGATCGACGACCGCGACGTGCGTGCCGACTATTTTGCCGCCGAAGGCGTTGCCTATGATGATCAGCTGCAGAATCGGCATCATGAGCGACATGATCATGAGGGTTGGCGAACGGAAGAACTTGCGCATCTCGCGCTCGATGATGGCAAACATCCGGTTCATGGCTGCGCTCCCGGCCGTGGCGGCAACATAAAGACCGACTTCACCTGCTCATCGCGCAGCTGCCGACCTGTGTAGTGGATAAAAACGTCGTCGAGGGTGGTGTTTTGCACGGTCAGCGAGGTGAGGGTCTCGCCCAGGCTTGCAGCCAGCTCCACGATCTGCATTGTGGTTCTCGACCCCGACTTCGTGATCACGCGATAGAAGCCGGAGCCCTCGGCCTGCACGCTGGTGACTTCGTCGATGTTTTCAAGACGCGCTTGCCATTCCTCGTCTTCGCGATCGAAGTGCACCTCGACGACGTTGGCGCCGGCCACGCTGTTCTTCAGCTCCGCCGGCGTTCCCAGAGCCACCAGATTGCCGTGATCGACGATGGCAATCCGGTCGCACAGCTTGTCGGCCTCTTCCATATAGTGCGTAGTGAGCAGCATGGTCAGGTTTCGCGTGCTCTTCAGCTTGTTCAGCATCTCCCACACCGCCAAGCGCGAAACCGGATCGAGGCCGGTGGTCGGCTCGTCGAGGAAAAAGATTTTCGGGTTGTGCACCAGACCGCGCGCGATCTCAAGACGGCGCCGCATGCCGCCGGAAAGGGTTTTGGTCTGCGCGTCGCGCCACTTGGTGAGGTCAACGGCCTCAAGCACGTCGTTGATGTTTTTTTCGCGCTGCCCGTGCGGCACGCTGTAAAGTTTGGCGTAGATACTCAGGTTCTCCTCGACCGTCAAGTCCTGGTCGCTGGTCAGCGCCTGCGGAATCACGCCGATGACGCGACGCACGTCATCAGGATCGTCGGCCACATTGTGCCCGGCGACGATTGCCTTGCCCGACGTGACCGGGATCAGCGTGGTCATCATGCGGATGAGCGTGCTCTTGCCGGCGCCGTTCGGGCCCAGCAGGCCAAAGATCTCGCCCTCGGTGACGCTGAAGCTGACGCCCTTGACCGCTTCAAAGTCGCCGTAACGCTTGACGATATTCTCGACCGCGATGGCCACAGGCCTCGCGCCGTTCCCGTTGACCGGGCTTTGATTGATGGCTGCGCTCACTGCTTCACCAGCTTCGCCTTGGGAATGTAGACATAGGCCGTCATGCCGGGCGCGAATTTTTCGCCGGGATTGGGAATGAGGAGCTTGAGTTGAATGGTGCGGATGTCGCGCTTCATGCTGTTGACATCGCGCTGCGTGGCGAAATCGCCCTCCGCCGATTTGGCGATGATCTTTCCATACACCGTGTCTCCGCTGGGCATGACCACGCGCAGCGAATCGCCCAGTTGTACGCTGTCGGCCTGGGTCTCCGGCAAGGGCGCGTACACCCACGTCTGCGTCAGGTCCATGATGGTTACGATCGGTTCTCCCACGGTCACAACTTCACCTTGTCGCGCCGCCCACACATCCACCTTCCCGGTGATCGGCGACAGCACCTGCGCGTAACCCTGCTCCACCCGCGCTTCCTCGGCCAGCGCGCGCGCATTTGCCGCCTCGGCACGCGTCTCGTCCACTGTCTGCGCCGACACTGTCGTCAGCAACTCGTGGGCGCGCGCCTGGCGCAGCGATGCCTCCGCCGCGGCCAGATTCGCCTTGGCTGTATTCACTGCCGCCTCTGCCGCCTGCAAACTCGTCACGGCTTCGTCGCGGGACTGCGCGCTCATGATCCCCTGTGCGGCGAGCGCCACTGTCCGGCTGGTATCGGCCTGCTGATGCTCGAAATTTGCCTGCGCCTGCGCCAGTGCAGCCTGTGCGGAGTTCACCTGCGCCTCCGCGCTCACCGTCGCGCTGCCGGTTTCGCCGCGGTTCTGGTGCTCGGTGACGACGGCCCCGTTGAGCTTCCACTTGTCGCTCGCGGCAGTCGCTTCGGCGGCCTTCAGGGCCGCCTGCAGATCGTCGCTTTCAATGGTTGCGATCAGCTCGCCTGCCTGCACATCCTGGCCTTCCTCCACCGTCAGCGTCTGGATGCGGCCCGGAATCTTGGAACTCACGACCACTTCGTTCGCATCCACGGTCCCGACCAGTTGCAGATCGGCACTGTGCCGCGCGGTCAGCAGATACCAGACCAGCGATCCCACGAGCAGTACCCCTAAGATCATGAAAACTCGATTTCGCGCGTTCACTTCGCAGTCACCTCAAACCTTTGAAATCTGCGCACTCCGGCATCGGCGTGTCGGCCAGCACGCGTGCCGCGGCTTCCGCGCCGTGCTGCCGATCGCGAAAGATCGCCTGGCCCAGAAACTCAACCAGCGCCACTCTCCGGGCCTTCAGCACCTCAGGATCGAACGGCTCCATAGGCAGGACAAGCCGCCAAACCGGCGCGCTGAGAAAATAAAAGACGTTGCCTCCCAGGGCCGCCAGGACGATCTGCAACCACTCAGCCTCGATGAGCTCACCCGAAGCGATGCCTTCACGCACCAGCGACTGAAACATCGCGTGCAGCGGTGCGAAGACTCGCTTGACCAGGATGGGCAGCATTCCTTCCTCGCCCTGATGCAGTCGCATCATCTCCTGCTGCATCAGGCTTTGGAACTCGCGTTGCGTCAAAATCCGGTCAAAATGATCCAAAGCGGCTCGAACGAGCCTCTCGCCCGGACTGGCATCGCGCAGGAAGACGGCCATCGACCGGTTACGGACCCGTGCCGAGACTGTCTCCAACGCCGCGGCATACAGCTTTTCCTTGCTCTCGAAGTAGTAGTAGAGCAGAGCCTTATTGACACCTGCCGCGGCGGCAATCTGCTCCGTCCGTGCTCCCGCCAGGCCATTGGCGGCAAACTCGCTCAGCGCGGCGTCGAGAATGCGGGATCGCGTCTCGGCTGAACGCTCGGCTTGCGCTTCCGTTGTTGGATGTCCTGCCATAATTAACTAACCGGTTAGTAAATTACCCTATAAACGACTCCGAATACAAGCCTCCATCCCAGGATTTCTTGTCTATGTCTGTAACTTATAGATTCTTTAATTTATTAGACTCCTTCACCTGCGCCTGCGGATTCTGGAGCTAGAGGCTAGAAGCTGTCCTTTAGTGCGCCAACAAATACACCCCAACGCACACCAGCACTGCCGCAGCCCATCTGCGCCGATCGACATTCTCTTTGAGAAAGATTTTGCCTGCGACAGCGTTCGTCACCAGCGTCAGCGACGCTGAAGCCGGGGCGACGAGGCTCAGGTTGAGGTGATTGAGGGCGAAAAGGAGCGAGAAAAACGCGACGGCGAGAAAAAAGACTCCGGCGAAGAACAGCGGACACGTGAGCACGGCGCGAATGGCGCCTTTCAGGCCAGAGTGAGAGCGAATGAGGTCAAGATCGCCGGTGGACTTCATGGCCGCTGCGGTGAGTACTTCGCCGGTGGTAGAGGCGAGCACGACGGCCGCGATCATGGCTGCCGCGAGCCAAGGATTCGGGGTTGTTGCGATGGGCGTAGCCGGAAAGGGTAGCGTCATCGCGGCTGCACCTCGCTGGCTGCGCGCTCTTCCATTTTGGGTACTTCCGTGGCAGGCGCGGGACGTTGCGTGAGCGACGGTCCTTGTGCCACGAAGGCGACGCCGAGCGTGATGAGAACGATGCCGGCCCAGCGCTCGATAGAAATGGCCTCGTGCAGCCAGAACTTGGCGAGGAGCGCGACAATGACATTGCCGAAGGCCGTGGCGGGAAGAACGAATGTAAGATCGGCCCAGGAGAGCGCAGTAAGATAGCTAGCAAAAAAGCCGATAAGGAGGGCGATGCCGAGAGCAATCCAAGGCGTGAATACGGCGGCGATGAGCGCGAACGGGTGCGCAAGAGAAATCGCGGGCAATGTGGTCATGCCGCGGGAGAGGCAACTGTCGCCCAGGGGAGCGCAGACAGCTACTAGACCCAGGATCAGGTATTGGCGCGGCGAGAGAGTGTGTTGGGACATGGAGTCTTTGTGTTCGATGAAGCCACCGCGGTCGAGGTGTCAGGATCCTGAGGTTCTTCCGCCCTGACCAGTAAAACAAAGTCTTCGCAAGGAGCAAGGCGCCCTGCGAAAGCAATCGCAGACCCTTCGACTTTGTTTGCCGAAACGGACTTCGCTCAGCGGAGCAGTTCGTTTTTCTAACAAACTGCGAATCCACGACGCTCGCTACGCTCCGGCACCAACGGGGGCATTCGGCTCAGCCCTTTGGCTGCGCGCAGCCTTGACCATCTTGTTGCGCTGCGCACGCAACTTGAGAAACGATCTGGCCTCGACGTAGAGCCGGGGCAGGTCGCGATTCACAATGGCCTTCCACACCACGCGGAAGGCGGCCTTGGGGCGGAAGTAGTACTCGTCGTAAAAGCGGTGAACCATTTCGAGCACGTAATCGGTGGGCAGGCCGGGGTACTCGATGTGCGCCATCTGGTGGCCGCCGCCGTCCTGCATGGTGTTGTTGGTGATAAAGCCGTTCTGGGCGGCGTACTCGTAAAATTCGGTGCCGGGGTAGGCGTGGGCGATGGAAACCTGGATGGTTTCGCAGTCCAGGGTCTTGGCGAAGTTGATGGTGTTGCGGATGGACTGCCTGGTTTCGCCGGGCAGGCCGAGGATGAAGTCGCCGTGGACGGTGAGGCCGAGATCGTGGCAGTCCTTGGCGAACTGGCGGGCGCGCTCGACGGTGGCGCCCTTTTTGATGTTCTTGAGAATCTGCGGATCGCCGGATTCGAAGCCGACGATGAGCAGACGGCACCCGGCTTCGCGCATGGCCTTGAGCGTGTCGTAGTCGGTGGTGACGCGCGACGTGCAACTCCAGGTGAGGCCCAAGGGCTTCAGCTTTTCGCAGAGCTCGACGGTGCGCTGCTTCTGGATGTTGAAGGTATCGTCGTCGAAAAAGAACTCCTTCACCTCAGGGAAGTTCTCCTTGGCCCACTTCATCTCGGCGGCCACATCGTCCGTGGAGCGCTTGCGCCAGGCGTGGCCGCTGAGCGTCTGCGGCCACAGGCAGAAGGTGCACTGGGCAGGGCAGCCCCGCGTGGAGTAGAGCGCGATGTAGGGGTGAAGCAGAAAGGGAACGTTGTAGCGCGTGACATCGAGATCGCGCTTGTAGATCTTGGTGGCCCAGGGCATGGCATCGAGGTTCTCGTTCTGCGGGCGGTCGGGATTGTGGACGATCAGGCCGTCGTCCTTGTAGCTGACGCCAAGGATTTCGTTGAGCGGCTTGCCCTGCGCGTACTCGACGACCGAAAACTCGAACTCGCGGCGGCAAATAAAGTTGACAGCGGGGCACTCGTTCAGGGCGCGCTCGGGATCGGTGGTGACCGGCGGGCCGACGAAGGCGATACGGATCGACGGGTGGGCCGCTTTGATGGCTTCGGCGAGGTGCTGGTCACTTGCCCACCCGACCGTGGAGGTGAAGAGCACCAGGAATTCGTAATCTTCGCAGATGTCGATCGTCTGCTGAGCGGAAACGTGGTGAGGCGGGGCATCGAGCAGGCGCGACCCCTCGAGCAAGCCGGCGGGATAGGTGAGCCAGACGGGATACCAGTAGGACTCGATCTCGCGCGTGGCGGGCCAGCGCGAACTGGCGCCGCCGTCGAATTTCTCGAAGGAAGGAGGGTTGAGGAAGAGTGTTTTCAGGGGCATCGTCATCCCTTTAATTCTAGCATTCGCGTTGTTTCATTAGACGAATCCGCTCGCGATTTGAGAAGCTCGGAAATGGAGCAGACGACTAAGCCAAGCGCACAAATAACGCATTTAGAATCAGTGGCTACTCGAGAATGCTGTATGGAAATAGCGCCGTTTGAAGGGGTTGGCATCAGGGTTCCCCGCGTGGATTTACTTGGCGTGCAGTTCGTCAAGCCAGTCCTGCATGTGACCGAGAGCGCGCAGGAGGTTGAGGCGGGCCTTGCTGAGGTCAAGCCCGGCTTCGGTGGCATCCACATATTTCTGGCGCTCGTCGATGCGGGCCTCCTGTTCGGCTGTAGGCGAGAGCTGGGGCGGGGCGCCGGGCGTGTTGGTGGCGCCGTTGCCCAGCTCGAGTTGCGCGAGGACGCTCTTCAACTGTTCCGCCGCGACCTGCTGCTTAAGGCTGGCGACTTCAGCCTGCGCATCGAGCTCGCCAAGACTTGAAGTGAGCTGGCTGATCTGAATGTCGTTCTGTTCCTGTGCCTGCTCGGCCTCCACCTTGGCGCGGAGGGCTTCCGCCGCGGAGACCTTGGCCTTTGCGCGAACGGCAAAGTCGAAGAAGGGAACGGTAATCTGAAGACCGAAACTGACGTTGTTGGGAGTGAAGTTCTTGTAATAGGTACTGTAACTGTTCAGCTCATTGGAGTCGTAGTTGTAGACGGCTCCGAATCCGATCGAAGGGCGGCGCCACGCCAGAGCGGCTCCCTTTGCCTCCAGCAGCTTGGAACGCGCGAGGGCATTCGCGGATTGAATGCCGGGAATGGGCCGTGGCGCTTCGCCGGCGGAGACGGCAGGAATCTCGGGAATGCTGGCGTGATCGGGCACGATGGAGCCGACGGGCAGACCGGTGAACGTCGCAAGTTGCTTGGCAAGCGTGGCGGATCGAGTTTCAAGGTGCAGGCGGCTCAACTTGAGCTGCGCCGCCGTCAACTTCGCTTGCAGAAGAGCGCTGAGAGGATCGACCCCAGCTTCAGTGCGCTGCTGCTCGATGGCGACAAGGCGGACAGCATCCTGTTCCTGCTCCTGGACGGCTTCAAGCTCGCTGTCAACGGTGTCCATCTCAATGTAGGCCGTGGAGGCGTCGAGAGCAACCTGCTCCTTTGCATCCTTGAGATTCAGGTTGGCGGCCTCCACGCCGGCCCGTGCAGCCTTGGTGTACTGGCGCTGCGAGAAGCTGAGAACCAGCGACTGCATCGTAGCGCTTCCGACAGAGGGCTGGCCGGTGGGGAAGCCGTGAGAGTAGCCGATTTGGGATCCGATGACAAAGTTGGGGATATACGCGTCTTCAGTCTGGGCGAGTGCGGCCTGCGCCTTTTGAAGGTCGGCGTTGGCGAGCTTCACGGCACTCGAGTTTTCCTGGGCCAGCTCGACCACAGAAGTCAGCGAGACCTGTGCCTGCGCGAGTGCCGGCGCGCAGGCGAGCGCCCAAGCGGCCACGCCGGGCGCCATGAATACGAGCGGTTTTTGTCGCAGCTTCACACCCATTTTTCGCATCATCGATTCAAGCCTGTGCCGGATTAAACTCTTGCGCCATCTGGGCGGCGATTGCCAGCTCGGCCTTTGCGCCCGCGGCATCGCCGAGCTTCTGTTTCAGGCGCGAAAGTCGAATGTGGGCGATGAATGCCGGCGCTTCCTCCGAGGTGGACGAGCTCGAAAGATAATTCTCCAGCATCTGCGCCGCGAGCGACGGATTTCGATTCGACGCAATGAGCACGCCGGCGCCGTCATAAAGGGCAACGCCCGAATTAGGATTCTTGGCGGCTGCAGCGACGCAATTCTGGATGGCCGTGTCTACATCGGACCATTGCTGGCGGCCACGGTAGAAATTGGCGAGCACAGACCAAAGGTCTGCAGGCGCAGGACTGACAGCAATCGCTTGCCGGTAATCGTTCTCGGCCGTGGCGTAGTCCTTTTGGGCCATGGCGATGTCGCCGCGCAACTGCTGTGCTCTGGCTGAGTTGACCTTGTCCAGTTGCAACGCGATCGCCTGCGCCTTGTTCGTTCCCCCGCCCGCGATGCCGGGAGCCTGGGCATAGTAATCGCCAAGGTCGGACAAAGCCGGGCCATTTTGGGGATTGAGTTTGACCGCGGTTTGCATGGCGGAAAGCGAGCGCTTGGCAAGACCGTATGCGGAAATGAAATTGGCGTGGCTGGCCTGTTGACCCAGCACGCGCCCCAGCCACATGAAATAGTCCGAATTCTGCCCGTCGAGATTGACTGCCTGCTGACACTCCGCCGCGGCCTGCGACCATTGCTGGAGAGTAAATCGCACTCTGCAGAGGAGATTCTGCGCCTCGGCAGCGCCAGCTCCGGTGGAAGGAAGCGGCGCGAGCAGCGCAAGGGCCTTGTCGGCTTCGCCAGCCTGCAGGTCCGTATTGGCCTGGGCGAGCGTCGCAGGCGGAATCTGTGCATACACCTGGCTTGCCACAGCCACTACGAGACACGCGAGTGGCTGCGCCAGGATCCTCGAAGACTGGTGCTTCACTGCTCCACCCTGATCGGTATACCCTCTTGCAAGGGCCGCCCGTTGGTTGTTCCGGTGGCAACGATATCGCCTTCTTCGAGTCCGGAGAGAATGGGAACCTGCGTAAGGTTGGGAGATCCGATGACCACCGGAACGCGCTTCAACTCGCCGTGAACAACCTTGTAGGCGTAGTACTTTCCGTTCATTTCGTGCAGCGCCTCGCGCGGCATGCTGAGCGCGTTAGGCTCGCTGGAAGTCGTGACCGTGAGGGTGACGTTGGTGTCCGGCAGCAGTCCATCCGCTGAATCGTCGAAATCGATCAGAACCTCACCGACGTTGCGCGTTGTGTAGGTGACAACAGCGGAGGGAAGGCGCACGATGTGGCCGTACCACTCGACACTCGGTTTGGCATCCCAGCGAATCCCGACCTTTTGTCCCGTTGCCAGGCGCCCCAAATCAGGCTCGTCGAAGAAGCCGCGGACGCGTTCATGGCGCAGATCGGCCATCTCGAGAAGCAATTTGCCGGCTTCGGAGAATTCCGATGGGGCAGCATCCATGCTGTAGATGGTTCCGGTAATAGGGGCGCGAATCACGGTCTGAGCTTCGACGTGCCGCGCGGCGGCCAGAGCCGCTTTCGCATCGGCCAGCGCGGCCAGGGCGCGCGCCACTTCATCCGGCGAAAAGCGATGTTGGGCGCTTTGTTCGGCCGCGTTCAGGCTGGCCTGGGCGGCATCAAGGCGCGCCCGCGCCGCGATCACTTCACCGGGCGCGGCTGCGCCTGCCGCAACCAGCTTGGTCAGCGCGTCAACATCCTGCTTAGCTTGATCTCGCGTCAGGCGGTCTTGCTCGATTTCGGCAGCGGAGGCCTGCCGTTGCGCCAGGGTTCCGTTGTGGGTGATCGTGTCCAGTGCTGACTGCGCAGATTTCACGCCGCTCTCAGCGCCGGCAACTTGTGCGCGGGCGTCGTCGTCGTTCAAAACAACCAGCAGCTTGCCGGCCGGAACGACGTCGCCTTCCTGTGCATACACAGCCCTTACCGTGGTGGCGATGGGACTGTAAAACGGATAGTTCACAACGGGCTCTACGCGGCCATTGGTGCTGACCGTGTTCAGCAGCATGGCGTGTTCCACGCGCGCCACACGTACCGGAAGGCGCTCGCGCAGAAAATAGCGCGCCGTAAAGAATACGGCAAGCAGAACAACGACTGCACCGGTCCAAAGCCAGCGACGGCTCGTTTGCGATCTTGCTTTAACCATGTACTTAACCAGAGCTAGTATATAGGACTCAAAAACATCGGATAAGAAACACAAAAAGAAGCGAGAGGCGGATCGCGCCTGCCCATTCCGGCTCGTACAATACCGGTATGGCAGCAGAACCAAGATACACCGACGAGCATGCCAAGGCCGGGCTGGACTTTGCCTTTCCAGCGATCGAGACTTGGCAAAACCAGTTCCCCGGCTACGAGATTCAGATCGACGACCCGGAACTGACGTCGGTTTGCCCTAAGACCGGCCTGCCGGACTTCGGCGTGCTGACCATCCGCTACATGCCGAAGGAACGGTGCCTGGAGTTGAAGTCGCTCAAAGAGTACCTTTTCAGTTACCGCAATCTGGGGATTTTCCAGGAGAACATCGTGAACCAGGTGCTGGAGGATGTGGTGAAGGCCTGTGACCCAGTGTGGGCGATTGTGAAGGGGGAGTTCCGGCCGCGGGGCGGAATTGGCACGATTGTTGAAGCGCGCTGGCCAAGGCCGAAGGCATAATCGCGCGGATTCGCGGCTGTCTGCTATGGTAATCGTTGTTCGCCTGCAGATCGCGATTTGACCGAGGCTGCTTGTCAACTTCTCTTGGACCAGTGCGCGCCCCCATCAACCCCGCCCTCGGCACGGTTCTGATCCTACTCGCCCTCAATCTCCTCAATTACATTGACCGCTACATCCTCGCCGGAGAAGTCTCGCCCATCCAGCACGAGTTTCACGCGAGCGACCAGCAGATGGGCGCGCTCGGCACGGCGTTCTTCGTCTTCTACATGATTGCCGCGCCGCTTACCGGATGGCTCGGCGACCGCTACCGCCGCAAGCCGCTCATCATCACTGGGGCGATGTTATGGAGCCTGGCGACGCTGGCCGCCATCTGGATCCACAGTTACACCACGCTCTATTTGCGCCAGGCGCTAGTGGGCGTCGGCGAGGCGACATTCGGCATCTTTGCGCCCGCGGTACTTTCGGATTTCTATCCCGAGCGGGATCGCAATCGCGTACTCTCGGTGTTTTACGTCGCGATCCCAGTGGGCGCTGCTCTTGGCTACCTCGCCGGCGGGCAGATTGGATCGGTTTGGGGCTGGCGCACGCCGTTCTTCGTGTGCGCGCTGCCGGGGTTTCTGGCGGCTGCGCTCTATAGCTGGATTGGCCGCGAGCCGAAACGCGGTGCAACGGATCACATCCGGCCAAACCTGAGCCGCAACTCGGTGCTGGGACTGTTCACGAACCCGGCGTTCCTGACGGCGACCTTCGGCCTCGCGGCGTTGACGTTTGCCATGGGCGGAATCTCCTGGTGGATGCCGGAGTTTCTCCGGCGGTCCGCGGGGATGTCCGTGGGAATGGCGAGCCTGACCGTGGGCGCAACAACGGTGATCGACGGGATCGCGGGAACGCTGACGGGCGGATGGATTGCGCAAGTGTGGCTGCGCAGGAATCATCGCGCGCTCTATCTGCTCTCAGCCTGGAGTGTCGCTCTCACGCTGCCGTTCGGCATTTTGCTCTTCTTCGGGCCGCGAGCGTGGGCTATCCCGTCGCTGTTTGCCGCGGAGTTCTTTCTCTTCCTCAACACTGGTCCGCTCAACACCGCCATTGTCAATTCGGTTGCGGCGCCGGTCCGCGCCACGGCCATCTCGATCAATCTCTTCTGCATTCACTTCTTCGGCGACACGTTTTCGCCACAGCTCATCGGCGCCATCAGCGACCGATCAAACCTCAGCATCGGCCTTGGCGCGACGCTCGTCTTCCTGCTCATCTCATGCACGATCCTTTTCACCGGCGCAAAGTTCGCGCCGCTGCTGGATGAAGGGCTGCAAGTTAGCGAGTCAGCAAGTTAGCAAGTCAGCGGAGCTACCTTTTGGGCAACAGCTCGCGATCCTTGGTGTTCATGAAGGAGCGATGGCCGCCCCGGGGATGCAGGCTGGGGTCGTGAACGGGAGGCCGCTCCTGCTCCGCATCGAAGCCATGGGCGAGCAGGGGATTGGGCCGGAACTTCGGCGGGCCGCCATAGAACTGGCGGGCATGGCTGAGGATCATGCCGGCGCGGCCGTGCATGGGCTGGACAATGCCGCGAATTTGCACGTCCTGGTTGCGGTATTTCCTGAGCTCGCCGACCTCGTCGCGGTCTTCCCTAAGGCTGACAACAATGAAGCGGCATTGCTCGTCGGAGGTTTGCGGCGAGCAGACATCGAGGAAGCTTGTGCCGTCTGGAAGTTGTACTACGTCATAGATATGCGCGGCAACGCAAATGTCCTTGTTGAGCATTTGCGCGGCTTGATCGGCGGTGACGCAGGGCCTGGGTTTGGCGGCAAAGACGAGTGTGGGGGCACAGAGCACGAGGGCCGCGAGGGAGCGGGGGAGGCTGAGCCGCATAGGGAGTCTCCGAAGAGAGTTGCAGATAGCGTAGCGCGAAAGCTGCACGATGCGATGTGACAACCATCGCACCCACTAGCCAATGGGGCAATTAGCTGGGGGCTAGAAGCTAGTGGCTAGAAGCTGTTCACCGCGCGCCGACGAGTTCGCTGTTCTTGGCGGTCTGGCCGTAGTGCGACTCCACGTACTTGTCCAGGATCTGCTTGAATTCGGCGACGATGGTGTCGCCGCGCAGCGTCGTCGAGAGCTTGCCGTCGATGTAGACGGGGGCGACGGGGTCCTCGAAGGTGCCGGGGAGGCTGATGCCGAGGTTGGCGTGCTTGGACTCGCCGGGGCCGTTTACCACGCAGCCCATGACGGCGAGCTTGAGCTCCTCGACGCCGGCGTACTTCTTGCGCCACTCGGGCATCTGCGTGCGCAGGTAGCTCTGAATCTGCTCGGCGAGCTCCTGGAAATACGTGCTTGTGGTGCGGCCGCAGCCGGGGCAGCTTGTCACCTGGGGCATGAAGCTGCGGATGGAGAGCGATTGCAGATATCTGCTGCGCGGCCAGGACCTCTTCCGTGCGGTCGCCGCCGGGCTTGGGCGTCAGGCTCACGCGAATGGTGTCGCCAATGCCGGAGAGCAGGAGAGGCGCGAGACCTGCGGTCGATGCGATCAGGCCCTTCGATCCCATTCCGGCTTCGGTGAGGCCGAGATGGAGCGGATAATCGCAGCGGGCGGCGAGAGCGGTGTAGACGTCGAGGAGGTCGCGGACGCCGCTGACCTTGGCAGAAAGGATGATGCGGTCGTGGCCGAGGCCGTAGCGCTCGGCGGCGGCAGCCGAGTTGAGCGCGCTGGCGATCATGGCTTCGATCATCACGTCGCGCGCGGCGAGCGGCTCGGCACGCTTGCTGTTCTCGTCCATCATGCGCGTGAGGAGCGATTGGTCGAGCGAACCCCAGTTCACGCCGATGCGCACGGGCTTTTGATTTTCGACGGCGCACTCGATCATGGTGCGAAAGTTGTCGTCGTCTTTGCGGCCGATGGATACGTTGCCGGGATTGATGCGGTATTTGGCCAGCGCGCGCGCAGCGGCGGGATATTTTTTGAGCAGGATGTGGCCGTTGTAGTGGAAGTCGCCGATGATGGGCACGCGGAGGCCGCGCTTTTCGAGTCCTTCAACGATGGCCGGAACGGCTGCCGCGGCGCCTTCGTTGTTCACCGTCACGCGGACCAGCTCGGAGCCGGCGACGGCAAGCGCCGCAACCTGGGCGATCGTGGACTCTACGTCGGCCGTGTCGGTGTTGGTCATCGACTGGACGACGACGGGAACTTCCCATCCGACGCGAACGTGTCCAATGGCAACGGTTGGAGTTTTTCTGCGGGCGAATCTCCGCCATGCGTTTAGTTTACCTAAACGCAGGGATCAGAGATCAGGGGTCAGGGATCAGAAAGGCAAAGAGCCGTGGAACGTTGCCGGTATCCGGTAGCTTGCGGGTGTTAACTTTCTGGTATATATCCCCCCTCTCCCCGGTATGCCATACCTCCATATTTGATAACAAATGGTTTACGGGGAGGGCCATACCTTCGCCATACCTCGCTCATACCTTGCATACCTTACCGAGCAAAGTTAGCGGGGCTGGCGGAGTTAGCGGCGCAAATGGGATGCCCGGCAGTCCGATTGCGTTGGCGACGGCCTCGCGGCGGGAGCGGGTCATTTGGTGCACTTCGATCATGGAATGAGTATGCGCCAAGTCGGGGTAATGATCTGCAAAGTTGGCAGAGATCAGGGATCATGGGTCATGGGATCAGAAAAAGAACGACTTAAGGCGGAGATGGCGGGGTTATTTGGGGGGCGAGGGGGCTTGACAACTCTTTCAGTGTGTCGCCGGACCGGCCTGGGCTGCGGCGCGATCATGATTCAGCGCGAGAAGGCGCGCACAGGATTTCGTCCTTTGAGAGATCGGCCTGGCCAGCCGTAAGCCGCAAAGACCGCCTTGTCCAGCTTGCGGTGGGCGTTCTCAAGCCATTTGGGCGCTTGTTGTAGAGATTGGTCAGCGTTAGCTTCGCCAGCTCCTCCGGCGCGGCGTTGGGCGGATTGAGCCAGTTGTCGCGCTGCTTCACAAGCTCCTGCGCGGCCTCGGCGATGGCCTTGACCAGCGGCGAATCTTTTGGCTCCTTGCCCGGCGGCCAGGGAAACGGGAAGGTCTCGAAGGTCGAGGTGGGCGTGTAGCGGAACCGCTTTCGACTTCGCGTAGTTGCGTGCCTTGCGCCCGCGCCCAGACCTCGTGCGCGCGGGAGTGGAGGACGCCGAAGAAGTAATCGTCGTCGCGGGCGATGGCGAAAATTGCGTGGATCGGGCAACGTTTCGTCCGATAGCCAGACAAAGATACGGTGTTTCGAAACGCGCCGGCGTGACGATGTAGCGATTGAGCTTCGCAAGCGCCGCGCGGAAATCCGGCCGCGGCTCGCCGTGAATCCACCACTTCACGCGGTAGCCCTCGCGGTTATCTGACTCTCGCTCGGCATTCACCTGCTCGCGCAGGTACTCGAACGGCATCTCGTAGAGCGCGGCTTGTTCCTCCGGCATATCCACGCCGAAATCGACAATATACATGCCGCGCGGACGGCGCGTGATGTCGAGAGCATTGACCCAGGGGCGAACCACGTCGGAATTCGGCCGGCCATTGGGATTGAGCGGCGCGGCCAGCATTTTGCGCGCGGTCTCCGGGTCGAGGTCGAAGGCTCCGACTTTCGTGGTGCCCATGAAACAGAGATTTGCGTTTTCCGGGAGCGGGCGGGCGCGCGTTGCGTCCGAGCCGAAGGTCAGATCGGCGTTGATCGCCTCCACGGCCGCGCCGTCCAGCATGTGTCCCGGCTCCTCGCCGCCGTCGAACCCAACGATGGAGATGTGCACCGCCGCGCCTTCGTTGATCCAGTCGCGGTCGCTCCAGGCCATGAAGATGTTGCCGGTTTCGGCGACGCGCTTGAGCACCTCGCGGTTGGCTCCGCCGCGGATGGCCTGCGTGGCGACCAATCCCACGGCGCGCGCCTGCTTGCGCTCGACCATTTCGCGCGCCTTCTCGAACCAATAAGTCACCAGGTCGGCCTCGGCGGGCACGCGGTCCTTGTAGAGCTTGAGAAGGCATCGACATAGGCGTCGCCCAGGTTGCGCCGCAGCAGTTTGCCGCCCAGGAACGGCGGATTGCTGACGATGAAATCGGCTTTGGGCCAGGCCGGTTCGCTCGGGTCGCCCGCGGCGTCGAGCTTCGGATTGCCGTCGGCGTCCGAGCTCGATGATCGCGTCGCGGTGCTGGATATTGGTGAGCACGCGCAGGATCGGCTCCTCCGGCTCGCCCATGCCGTTGTCTCTGCGCCATTGCAGGTAGCCGATCCACACCACCACCGAAGCCATCTCGTGCGCGTAGACGTTGGTCTCGATGCCATAAAGCTGCGAGGGCCTACTTTGCAGGCCAGGTAGGCCAGATGATGGTCGATGGAGAAGATCTGCGCCTCGCTCCACAGGTCGAGCAGGAGCTTGAGAGCCACGTAAAGAAAGTTTCCGCTGCCGCAGGCGGGGTCGAGAATGCGCACGCGCGGCCAACTCGTCCATCCAGCCCAGCAGCTTGCGCTTCAAGTTGCGCGCGCAGTTTGGCGCGCGTGCCGCTGCTGGCCGTCTCCATGGCCGCCGCAATCTCTTCGGCGCCGGCCTTCACCTCGGCCCAGCGCCGCCTGAGCGGAGCCATGACCACCGGCTCGACGATGAGCAGGATGTCTTCGCGGCTGGTGTAATGCGCGCCCAACTGTGCGCGCTTTTCCTCGTTGAGAATGCGCTCGAAGAGCGTGCCGAAGATGGCCGGCTCCACGCGGCCCCAGTCCAGTTGCGCGGCGTTGCGCAGAATGCCCATGTCCTCGTGCGTCGAGATCGAGGACGGTATCGTCGCCGGCGCGGAAGAGGCCGCCGTTGAAGTGGTGAATGGCGGTGAAGCCGAAATCGCTGTCGCCGGTGGCCATGGCGGCAAAGAGCTTTTTGAGCCTGCGGACGAATGTCTTGGGCTCCTGGCGGTCGGCCTGAATGGTTTTGCGGAAGAGATTCTCGGGAAGCAGGCCGACGCTGTCGGCAAAGAGGCAAAACAGCAACTGCATGATAAAGCGGGCCACTGCCTCGTTGTCGGCGTGGCGCGGCCGCAGGTTGTCCTTGAGCTTGGTGAACTCCTCGGCCGCCTTCTGCGTGACGCGGACTTCGAGCGCGCCGGGCTTGAGCTTTTCGGGTTCCTGAAAGACGGCGCGGAGGATTTCGAGCGCCGACAGATCGGAGCCGGGGACGGGCGTGGCGCAGGATCAGATCGTCGAGCGTGAACTTGTAGACGACGGGCGGCGTGTTGGTGAAGTTGGTGTGAACTTCGAAGCGGACAAAGTCGCAGACTACGAGCAGCGGGGGATTTTCGAGATCGGCGCTGTAATCGAGCAATTGCTTGTAGGCGGCTTTGAGGTCTTTATGCTTGCCCTTGTATTCCCAGCCGAAGAAGCCGCGCTTCCAGACGTCGGCGAAGCCCTTGTCTTCGCCGATCTTGTTGACGTGTTTCTCGAAGGTGTATTCGGCGCCTTTGGGGTCGGCGTGAGCGGGGTGCGGCTCGTTGAGGATGTCGCATAGGTCGTTGAAGTGCGACTGCGCTCCCGCGCGCTCGGTCAACTCGCTGTCTTTCCAGCAGCGAATGAACTCAGGAAGGGTTTGTTTCATGGCTCATACAGAGTCTACAGCGAGCGGCAAGAGAGGGCGCGGAAAACGTGGGAGTTATGGTGACGAGGCAGAGTCCAGGTAGGCTTGCGAGCGGCGGGGCCTCCCGTGCAGAGCTAGGATGGGGCGCCCATGAAAGGCAGCTTTCAGCAGTCAGCTATCAGCTTTCAGCGCCGACTCCCACCCTAGCCAGAAATACAGGAACCCGGCCAGGATGGGGCAACCGGCACACGGCCACGCGCCTCTAGACCGGAGCGTCCCAGTCGTCCGACATGGTCTTGCCGCCGTCGGTCCAGGTGACCTCGATGGCCTGGTAATCGAGGGTAATCATCTCGCTGCCGCCCGCCTTGCGAACGCTCAGGATGGTCGCGTTGGTGAGCACGATCTTCCGGGCTGTCTTTGCGCCTCCCGTGCCTCCCACGAAGGTAATCACCACTTCGCTCAACATCTCATTGGAGCTGGCCGCCATGGCCAGCTTGGGCGACGCCATATCGATCTCTTTGGTGATGGTGATGGTGGAGTGCATCCGTCTGCCGGTAGGCATCCGAGCTGCCATTGGGGTGTCGCGGACGACGCGGACGAGATGGATGTTTTCCGACATCGCCTCGCCCTTGATGGATCCTTGCTTGGCGCCCTTATCGTCATGTAATGCATCGACCGCGGCCATGGCCGGCACCGCGGGCAGCAGCGCAGCGACCACGCCGCAAAGCACAAACAACCGTCCTGCACGAAACCTACGCATCGCAAACCTCCTTGAGATTTCAATTCTTGGGAAGCCGTGAAGCCGGATTGCTTTCCCGGCGGCGACAGTATATCGCCCGTTGCCGCTGCTGCGATGGTTTATGGGGCGTGGTCCGCATCTTACTCGGCAACAAGGCAGCTTTCAGCCGTCAGCCATCAGCTTTCAGCGCCGGTCCCGCCCGGCTGGCCGCGCCAGAGACAGGAAACGAGGGAGCGAGGATAGAATCGTTCTACATGCAGCCGAGAATGGAACATTCGTCAACACCAGCGGATTTGCCTGAGGGCAGCCGATTTGTGCGAGCTTGCCTGCGCCAGCCGGTGGACCGCACGCCGGTGTGGTTTCTGCGGCAGGCGGGCCGGTATATGCAGGAGTACCGCGAGGTGCGCAAGCACCACACGCTGGTGGAGATCTGCAAACAGCCCGAGCTGGCCGCCGAGGTGACGATTACGGCGGCGGAAAAGCTGGGCGTGGATGCGGCGATCATCTTTGCCGATCTGCTGCTGCCGCTGGAGCCGATGGGGCTGGACTTCGAGTTCCAGGCGGGCGAGGGGCCGGTGGTGCACAGGCCGGTGCGACGGCCGAGGATGTGCGCGCGCTGCGCACGGACCGCGCCGGCGAGCTGGCTTATGTGGCGAAGGCGATTGAGAAGGTGGCGGGGCATTTCGGCGACAGGCTGGGGATTATCGGGTTCTGCGGCGCTCCGTATACGCTGGCGAGCTACATGATCGAGGGGGGCGGGTCGAGGAATTACATCGAGACCAAGCGAATAATGTACGGCGCCATTGCATGGAGCAGCCTTTTGGATAAGTTAGTAACGGTACTCACGGAGTACTGCCGATTGCAGGTGGAGGCGGGGGCCGACGTGATTCAGATCTTCGATAGCTGGGTAGGTTCGCTGGGGCCGAGCGACTATCGCGCGTATGTGTTCGAGGCGTCGAAGCGGCTGGTGCGGGCGGTGCAGGCGATGGGCGTGCCGGTGATCTACTTCGGCGTGGAGACGGCCGGATTGCTGGGGCAGATGGCGGCGACGGGCGCGGATGTGATCGGGCTGGATTGGCGGCAGCCGCTGGATGAGGGGTGGCGCGCGGTGGGATATGAGCACGCGGTGCAGGGAAATCTGGATCCGATTACGCTGTTTGCGCCGCTGGAGGTGCTGGAAGAGCGGGTGAAGGAGATTCTGCGCGCGGCGGGCGGACGGGCGGGACACATTTTTAATTTGGGACACGGGATTGTGCCGGGCACGCCGGTGGAAAACGTGCAGGCGGTGGTGAAGATGGTAAGGCAGGGAGTAGGGAGTAGCCAGTAGGGAGTAGAGAGACTGGGAACGGGGAACAGGGAACAGAGTGATTCGTAACGGAGAGATGAATGGCTAAACAGGCGGTGCTGCTGCTGGCGCATGGGACGCCGGAGACGGTGGAGCAGATTCCCGAGTATCTGCGCAACGTGGTGAGCGGGAGGCCGCTGCCGCAGGGGGTGGTGGAAGAGATTCAGCACCGGTATGCGCTGATTGGCAAAAGTCCGCTGACGGAGGTCACGCTCGAGCAGGCGAGGCTGGTGGAGGCGGAACTGGCGGGCGCGGACGAGACAAGTTCTGCTCCCCAACCTAGCGATAAAAATCCGCCGCGGCAAAGCGCCGGGATGGGGCAGCCGGTTCCGGTGTATGTGGGGATGCGGAACTGGCGGCCCTATATCCCGGATGTGGTGCGGCAGATGCGCGCCGACGGAATCGAAGAGGCAGCGGTGATCTGCATGGCGCCGCAGAACTCGCGGACGAGCGTGGGTCTTTACCGGCGGTCGGTAGAGGCTGAGGCGGGAGGATTGCGAATCGACTTTACGGCGGGGTGGGCGGATCATGCGCTGCTGGCCGAGGCGTTCGCGGAGCGGCTGAGGCCGGCGCTGAAGAAGCTGAGTGCAGAAACGGGCGGGCCTGTGCCGGTGTTGTTTACGGCGCACAGCGTGCCGGCGCGGACGGTGGAGGCTCCGGCAGCGGGTGGGTCCGGCATCCCTGCCCACCCTAGCGACAAAGACAATAACGCCGCTAGGATGGGGCACCCGGCAGGAGAGAGTGGTGGGCCGAGGCTCTGGCCGGGCGAAGGGGCCGATCCGTATGAGAAGGATGCGCGGCGAACCGCGGAGGTGGTGGCGGCGAGAGTGCCGGAGATTCCGCGCTGGTGGTTTGCCTTTCAGAGCCAGGGCGCAAGCGGCGGGCCGTGGCTAGGGCCCAGCGTGGAGGAGATGCTGGACCGGATTGCGGGAGAGGGAGTAACGACTCTGATTCTGCAGCCGATCGGGTTTCTCTGCGACCATGTGGAGATTTTGTTCGATGTGGATCGGCTATTTCGTGAATACGCCGCGAAACGGAATGTGCGGCTGGAGCGGCCGGAGTCGTTGAACGCCTCAGTAACGCTGGCGAGGGCGATTGCGGATCTGGCGCGCCAGGGATTGGGGCGGCTGAAGGACGCAAGGGCGACGGGATGAATGGGTTTGCACATCCTGCATGGTTTCTGCCGTGGATTGCGCCCCGGCTACCTGGGGGTAACGATCGCTCCTATACGAGGGGCAAATTTTTGCTTTTCGCGAAACGGAGTTCTGGAATACGATTGAAGCATCGTCAATCGTAGAGTCAGATTTGGGCGGGTCCGCAAAACATGGAAAGGCGCGTGCCTCTTGAGCAGGCTGGCAGACAGGAGTCAAGCTTGCTATTTCCGGAGAACAGCAAGAAAGCGATGGACCATTTTGGGGGAGCAAAGTGAGCGAGGAGAGCGCACGGGGAGCGCTGGCAGGGAATGTAGTTGAAATGGGCAGGAAGAGGGACGTGGTGTACTGCCCAGTGTGTGGGGGAGACCGGGTTTACCGAGTGGAGCGGAGGGGCGTTCTGCAGAAGAGGATCTATCCGATTCTCGGTTTCTATCCCTGGCAGTGCAAGGAATGCGATGCCGTGGTCATGTTGCGGAAGCGCAACCGGCGGCGGAGAAAACATGCGGCCGCGTAGGGCACGACACGCCAGCAAGCAGCTCAAGAGCGGAAGAAGTTCCTGGCCAGGAAGAGGACATTGGCGGGCCGCTCAGCCAGGCGGCGCATGAAGTAGGGATACCACTCTCTGCCGAAGGGTACGTAGACACGTACCTTGTAGCCCTGGCGTACAAGTTGGCGTTGCAGATCGCGGCGCACTCCATACAGCATTTGAAATTCAAAATGGGCAGGAGCGATTGCGCCCGCGGCGGCGTACGCCTTCACCGCGGCGATGAGGGTCTCGTCGTGCGTGGCCAGCGCGTGATCGATGGGACTGTCGACAAGCATTTTCGAGAGCGCGAGAAAGTTCGTGTCCACGTCGGGTTTGCGAGGAAAGGCGACCCCGGCCGGCTCGTTGTACGCGCCTTTGCAAAGACGGATGCGGACTCCGTCGGCGATGAGCTGCTCGACGTCGGCATGGGAGCGGTAGAGGTAGGCCTGGATGACGACGCCGACGGCGCCGCGCAGGCCGGCGCGAGCGTGAACCCGGCGCACGATGTCCAGCGTGGTTTGCGTGAGGTTTGAGTCCTCCATGTCGATGCGCACGAAGTTTCCTTTGGCGCGGGCGTGGTGGACGAGATCCCCGGCAATGGACTCGGCCAACTCAGGCGACTGACCGAGACCCATCTGCGTGAGTTTGACACTGAGGTTGGCGTCAAGGCCGCGCTGGGCGACGGCATCGAGCAAGCGGTGGTAGACGTCGGCGGCGCGGTGCGCCTCGGCGGGGGAAGTGACGCTTTCGCCCAGCGAATCGAGGGTAACGGCGATGCCCTGGCGGTTGGCGGTTTCGGCCACCCGCAGCGCATCATCGAGCTCCATGCCGGCGATGAATCGCTTGTTGAGGCGGGTTCCCAGAGCAGAGTGCTCGAAGAAGCGGCGTAATGGGCGGTTGTGAGAGAGTGCAATGAAGGCGGAACGCAGAACTGGCATAAGCTGCCCCTGCTGAAGAGCGCGCACTTTGCAAACAGAATAGTTTCGCACACCGGGCCTGGGCAGGGTGAAGCAGCCGGGCCAGCGGAAGCTGGGCATCCGTACGGCAGCGACTTTGGCATGTCCTTCCCGCCTCTTTCAGCGCAATTCAAACAGGGCGCAGCCGTGGGGCGGAAGCGCGACACGGATCTCCTTCGATTCCCTGATGGCCGAATCGTCCCACACATTGCGGGCGGAGTGCTTTGCGCCGTCAAGGCCAAGCTGTTTCCAGGTGGTGCGGAGCGTGGCCGGACTGCTATCGAGATTGAAGAACGCAAAATACTCGGTGTAGCCTCGTGCGCCGGGTTCACCGACGGTAGCGCGCCAGACGCGGGCATTTTGAAAGCCGGGTCCGAGCGCGGCGGTGTTGACGGGGCGGCTGTAGCTCGCATACTGGTCAATAAACAGCACGGTTTGATTGGTGAGGAGGGAGCGAGTGAAGTCGTCGAGGCGCGTGAGGTTGCCACCGAAGATTAGAGGCGAGCGCGCGACGGCCCAGAGCGTGAACTCAGTGCGCTGTTCGTAGGGAGTTTCACGCGACCGGCGAGTTTGGCCCCAGCCGGCGCTGGGACCGAGCCAGCCCTCGGGAAGCATGTCGGCGTCGGGCCAGTTGCCCGGGCCAGTGTAGGGGTACCATTGCGCGAAGCGATCGAACATGTCAACGATGCCGGTGGGGAACTCGCCGTTATCCGGTTGATGAGAGAAGCTCCAGCCGTCCCAGTGATCGTCGCCGATGCGCCACATCTGCGCGTATTTGGCGACCTCGGCAGCGTGGCCGAGCGCGGTGGGTCCCGGAGAAAGACTGAGCACGATAGCACGGCCGGATTTGCGAATGGCTGCGGCGATCTGGCGGATTTCAGTGGGACGATAAGGGTGGTCGGAGATGCAGTCGACCTTGAGGAAGTCGAGGCCCCAGGACGCGTAGAGTTTCAGCATGGAATCGTAGTATGCCTGGCCAGCGGCGTTGTCCTTGACGCCCCAGTTGCTCTCGTCCCAAGGACAGGTGGACGTGGTGTCGGCAGCATCGGCGGCGTGGAAGGACGTGCCGGCAATAGGCAGGTTGGCTGCGACGATCTGACGCGGAATGCCACGCATGATGTGAATGCCGAATTTGAGGCCCTGCGCGTGAACCCAGTCGGCGAGGGGCCTAAAGCCGGCGCCATTCGCGGCCGAAGGGAAGCGGTCCGGCGTGGGGACGAGCAGGCCGGTCGCGCTCCAAAGATACTGTTTTTGCGCAAGGGTTTGACCGGTGGGATTGGTCATGTACCAGCCCGCGTCGATGACGGCGTACTTCCATCCATATTGCTGGAGCGAGGCGAGAACGGTGGCGTTGGCTTTGAATTGTTCTTCGTCGATGGTGGGGCCGTAGGAGTCCCAACTGTTCCAGCCCATGGGCGGAGTAGGAGCAAGGGCCTGAGCATGGATGAGGGGCGAGACAAGGCACACGGCGGAGAGAAAAGCCGCGAGCAGAAATGCGGGCTTGGCCATGAGGAAAGGATAAAACAGCGGAGTTAGCGGAGTTAGCGGGGTTAGCGGAGTTGGGAAGCTGAGGCGGGGAATTGACTGAGGTACCCCACCCTAGTGTGGTGAGTCAGAAGTTCATTGAAGAACAACCGCAGATCCTTCGACTCATTTTTGGCGCGAAACGCGCCAAAATTCGCTCAGGATGACAACTGGATTTATGATGCGAACTTTGGAGACAGGACCCTAGCCGCAAAAACAAGAACGCGGCTAGGATGGGGCAACCGGCCGCTATCATTAGCTTGCGGAGGCAGTTGGGAACGCGATGAATCCAGCGGTGAGTTTTTGGATTGACGTATCTCTTCGGATCTTGACGGCCGGGGCAGCCACGATCGTAGCCTACTATGTTGCGCAGATCAGTAGGCGGCAGTGGCAGACGAATCAGGAGAAGCTTCGGCTCGATCTTTATCAGCGACGGTTCGAAATCTATCTCCGGGTGCTTGAGTACCACTGGGCGCTCCTCGAGTGGAAAGATGAGCCCGAGCAGTTTGCGCTTCGTGGACCTTTTGTAAAGGCTTTTTGCGAGTCCAGGTTTATGTTTCCCAAAGGGTCCGGGATTTACGATTTTCTAATCTTATTCAATTATCACGCCGTCCGGATCGTGAACTTCAAGTCAGGTTTGGAGATATATGGAAACGCCTTTCCGGAAGAACGAGCGAAGCTCTCGCAGCAGCGGCTAGAAGATGTGAATTGGATTCTTGGCTCAATCGACACACTGATTGATAAGTTGGCGCCGTTCTTGAATTTCCATTCGTTATAGGAATCGCGCTCGACTGCGCTAGTCCAGGCGCAATGACGAGTTGGCGGGTTAGCGGGCGCTGACGGCGGCGGAGTGGCGGAGGCGCGGCGCCTTCTCTTCTTTTGCAGCCAGGTATTCGTTGACGGCGGCGGCGGCTTTGCGGCCTTCGGCGATGGCCCAGACAACAAGCGACTGTCCGCGACGCATGTCGCCGGCGGCGAAGACACCTTCGCGGGAGCTCATATAGTTGGTGGTGGCGACGTTGCCGCGATTGTCGAGGGCGAGCGAGAGCTGCTCGATCATGCCGTTGCGGACGGGACCGAGGAAGCCCATGGCTAATAGCACCAGATCGGCGTCGAGGGTGAATTCAGTGCCCGGGAGGGCCTCGAACCTGGGCGCAGGGCCGACACGGACACAGTGAAGCTGCTTGACGTTGCCGGCATCGTCGCCGGTGAATTTCACGGTATTGATGCTCCAGTCGCGAATGCCGCCCTCTTCGTGCGAGCTTTCAACGCGCAATTGCAGCGGCCACAGCGGCCAGGGCGTTGAGGCGGCGCGCTCCTCGGGCGGGCGCGGCATGATCTCGAACTGGTGGACGCTTTTCGGGCCCTGACGATGGCTGGTGCCGAGGCAGTCTGCGCCGGTGTCGCCGCCGCCGATGATGACGACGCGCCTGCCGGTGGCGAGGATGGGGGCGGCAGCTCCCATGGATCGAAGAAGCACTTCTTCCGAGTCGCCTTCGTTGCGGCGGTTCTGCTGGGGCAGGAACTCCATGGCGAAGTGAATGCCCTTGAGCTCGCGGCCGGGGATGGGCAGGTCGCGGGGCGCTTCCGCTCCGCCGCAGAGGAGGATGGCGTCGAAGCCTTCAGTGAGCGACTCGACGGAGACGTTGACGCCGACATGGGCGTTGGCCTGGAAGATAACGCCCTCGGCCTTCATCTGCTCGATGCGGCGGTCGAGGACGTGCTTCTCCAGCTTGAAGTTGGGGATGCCGTAGCGGAGAAGACCGCCGATGCGGTCGTTCTTCTCGAAGACGGTGACGGAGTGGCCGGCGCGGCGGAGCTGTTGCGCCGCAGCAAGACCGGCAGGACCGCTGCCAACGACGGCGACGCGCTTTCCGGTAGCCTGCTCGGGCGGCTCGGGATGGATCCAGCCTTCGTCCCATGCTCTTTCAACAATCGACCGCTCGATGAGCTTGATGGAGACGGGCGGCTGATTGATGCCGAGAACGCAGGCGGCCTCGCAGGGGGCAGGGCAGATGCGGCCGGTGAACTCAGGGAAGTTGTTGGTGGAGTGGAGGCGGCGGATGGCGGCCTGCCAGCGGTTGTTGTAGACCAGATCGTTCCAGTCGGGGATGAGGTTGTTGACCGGGCAGCCGGTATGGCAGAAGGGCACGCCGCAGTCCATGCAGCGAGCGCCCTGCTCGCGCTGCTTTTCTTCAGGGAACGGCTCGTAGATTTCGAACCAGTCCTTGATGCGCTCCCCGGCCTTGCGGCGCGTGGGCTGTTCACGTTGGATTTCGAGAAAGCCCGTGACCTTACCCATGTTGCACCTCTGCTGTAACCGTCACCAGAGGCGACGAAACGGTGGGTGGAGAGTAGACGGAATCAACGCGGGCGACGCCAAGAACGCGCTTGTACTCGTGGGGGAAGACCTTGATGAACAGCGGCTGCGCGCCGGCCCAGTGCTCGAGGACCCAGGCGGCGCGCGGGCTGCCGGTGAGATCGCGATGGCGGGCGAGCAGGCCCTGGACCCGCTCGACGTCGGCGGGATCGACCAGCGGTTCGAGATCGACGCTGGCCTTGTTGCAGCGGCGCGAGGAAAAGTCGCCCCGATCGTCGTAGACGTAGGCGATTCCGCCGCTCATGCCAGCGGCGAAGTTGCGGCCGGTGGAACCGAGGACAACGACGAGGCCGTTGGTCATGTACTCGCAGCCGTGGTCTCCGACGCCCTCGATCACGGCGACAGCGCCGGAGTTGCGCACGGCAAAGCGCTCGCCGCCGATGCCATTGAGAAAGGCCTCGCCGCTGGTTGCGCCGTAAAGAACGACGTTGCCGACGAGGATGCTTTCTTCCGGGAGGAAGCTCGATGTCTTGGGCGGATAAGCGATGAGGCGGCCGCCGGAGAGGCCCTTGCCCATATAGTCATTGGCGTCGCCTTCCAGCTCGAGCGTGACGCCCTGCGGCACGAAGGCTCCGAAGCTTTGACCGGCCGAGCCGCGGAACTTGTAATGGATGGCGCCGTCGGGCAGACCGGCAGAGCCGTAGCGGCGGGCGATCTCGCCGCCCAACATGGCGCCGACAGTGCGGTGCACGTTGCGAATGGCGAAGGAGGCGGCGACCGGCGTTTGGGACTCAAGCGCAGGCTTGGCCCTGGCGATAAGGGCATGATCGAGCGCCGGGCCGAGACCGTGATCCTGGCAGGTGGTGCGGCGGCGCGCAACGCGCGAGGGCAGCGGAGGCACGTGAAGGATCGAGGAGAAGTCGATGCCCTTGGCCTTCCAATGCGCATCGTCGATGTGCACATCGATTTTTTCCACATGGCCGACCATCTCATCGACGGTGCGGAAGCCGAGCTTGGCCATGTACTGGCGCATCTGCTCGGCGATGAAGAAAAAGAAGTTGATGACGTGCTCGGGCGTGCCAGTGAAGCGGGCGCGGAGGACGGGGTCCTGAGTGGCGATGCCGACGGCGCAAGTATTCAAGTGGCACTTGCGCATCATAATGCAACCCATTGAAATCAACGGCATTGTTGCGAAGCCAAATTCTTCGGCACCGAGCAGGGCGGCGATGATTACATCGCGGCCAGTCTGGAGCTTGCCATCCGTCTGTACACGGATGCGGCTGCGCAGGTCGTTGAGCAAAAGAACCTGCTGAGTTTCAGCGAGGCCGAGCTCCCAGGGCAGGCCGGCGTGCTTGATGGAGCTGAGCGGCGAAGCGCCTGTGCCGCCCGAGTCGCCGGAGATGAGAACGACATCGGCGTGGGCTTTGGAGACGCCCGCGGCGACGGTGCCGACGCCGACCTCGGAGACGAGTTTGACAGCGATTCGGGCCTGCGGGTTGACATTCTTGAGGTCGTAGATGAGCTGCGCCAGATCCTCGATGGAGTAGATGTCGTGGTGCGGCGGTGGCGAGATGAGGCCCACGCCGGGGATGGAGTGGCGCACAGCAGCGACGACCTTATCGATCTTGTGGCCGGGGAGCTGGCCGCCTTCGCCGGGTTTGGCGCCCTGGGCCATCTTGATCTGGAGCTCGTCGGCATTGACGAGATAGTTGGTGGTGACGCCGAAGCGGCCGCTGGCGACCTGCTTGACGGCCGAGCGGCGCGAATCGCCGTTGGGATCGGGCTTGAACCGCTCCTCGTCCTCGCCGCCCTCGCCGGTGTTGGACATGCCGCCGAGGCGGTTCATGGCGATGGCGAGGGTCTCGTGCGCCTCCTTGCTGATGGAGCCGAAGCTCATGGCGCCGGTGGTGAAGCGCTTGACGATCTCCTTTGCCGGTTCGACCTCTTCGATGGGGAGTGGCTTCTCAGCGTACTTGAGCTGGAGCAGACCGCGCAGCGTGCAGAAATTGCGGTTCTGGTTGTCGATGAGGTCGGTGTACTCCTGGAACGTGGCGAAGTTGTTCTGGCGAACAGCCTGCTGCACCTTGCTGATGGTGAGCGGATTGACGAGGTGGTACTCGCCGCCCTCGCGATACTGGTACTGCCCGCCGACGATGAGGTCGGTTTCGGAGTCGGTGAGGGGCTGGAAGGCGTAGGAGTGCTTCATCTGTGCTTCGCGGGCGAGCACGTCGAGGCCGACGCCTTCGATGCGCGAGGCGGTGCCGGGGAAGTAGTCCTCGATGAGCGAGCGGTTGAGGCCCACGGCCTCAAAGACCTGCGCGCCGCGATAGCTTTGCAGGGTGCTGATGCCCATCTTGGAGAAGGTCTTGAGCAGACCTTTGTCGATGGCCTTGATGAAGTTCTTTTCGGCCTGCTCGGCAGAGATGTTTTCCGGCAACATGCCGCGGTGCTTGAGGTCGTGGATGGTCTCGATGGCGAGGTAAGGGTTGATGGCGCTGGCGCCGTAACCGATGAGGAGGGCGAAGTGCATGACCTCGCGCGGCTCGGCGCTTTCGATGATGAGCGCGACCTGGGTGCGTTTCTCTTCGCGGACCAGGCGATTGTGAACAGCAGCCATGGCCAGCAGGCTGGGAACGGGCGCGTAGGTTGGATCGACGCCACGATCGGAGAGAATGAGCAGGGTGTAGCCGGAATCGACGGCGTGCGAGGCGCGGTTGCTCAAATCTTCGAGCGCGTGGCGCAGGCCCTTCTCGCCATCCTCGGCGCGGAAGAGCGCAGGCAGCGTGGTAGCGAGCAAATCGCCCGACGAAACACGGCGCAGCTTTTCGAGGTCGCGATTGGTGAGGATGGGATGGTGCAGTTTGAGCGTATGACAGTTCTCGGGCGCCTCATCGAGAATGTTGCGCTCCTTGCCGATGTAGCTGATAAGCGACATGACAAGCTCTTCGCGAATGGAGTCGATGGGCGGATTGGTGACCTGGGCGAAGAGCTGCTTGAAGTAGTTGAACAACGGCTGTGGGCGATCGGAGAGACAGGCCAGGGGCACGTCGGTGCCCATGGAGCCGGTGGGCTCCTGCCCCTGAGTGGCCATGGGCGCGAGGAGGATGCGGAGATCCTCTTCCGAGTAGCCGCAGGCGCGCTGGCGGCGCAGAAGGGTCTCGGGATTGAAGGCGATGGTGCGTACGGGCTCGGGCAGCGCGTCGATGGTGACCTGCTGCTGCTTAAGCCATTCGCCATAGGGCTGGCGGGCGGCCAGCGACTTTTTGATCTCGGCATCGGAGATGATGCGCTGCTGGACGGTGTCGACGAGGAACATGCGGCCGGGCTGCAGGCGGCCTTTCTTGAGGACGTCCTCGGGGGGGACCTCGATGACGCCAGCCTCGGAGGCGAGGACGACGAGATCGTCCTTGGTGACGATGTAGCGGCCGGGGCGCAGGCCGTTGCGGTCGAGCGTGGCGCCGATGACGCGGCCGTCAGTGAATGCGATGGCGGCGGGACCATCCCACGGTTCCATGAGCGAGGCGTGGTACTCGTAGAAGGCGCGCTTGTCCTCGTCCATGTCGGGATTGCCGGCCCAGGCCTCGGGAATGAGCATGGCCATGACGTGGGGCAGGGAACGGCCGGACTGGTAGAGGAACTCGACGGCGTTGTCGATGGAGGCGGAGTCGCTGCCGCCGGGGACGATGACCGGGTAGAGGTCGCCGATCTTGCCGACGTGGAGCGGGCTGCGCAGCACGGATTGGCGGGCGTTCATCCAACTGATGTTGCCGCGGATGGTGTTGATTTCGCCGTTGTGGCAGACGTAGCGATAGGGGTGGGCCAGCTTCCAGCTTGGGAACGTGTTGGTGGAGAAGCGCTGGTGAATGAGCGCGAGCGCGCTGGCGACGAGCGGATTGGCGAGCTCGAAATAAAACTTTTCAATTTGCGGGGCCAGCATGAGGCCCTTGTAGATGATGGTGCGGCAAGAACAAGAGGGGACGTAGAAGGTTTCCTTGTCTTCGATCTCGGAGGCGCAGATTTCGTTTTCCGTGCGGCGGCGAACGCGGTAGAGCAGGCGCTCGAAGATCTCTTCGTCCATGCCTTCGGGGCGGGCGACGAAGAGCTGCTCAATGTAGGGCTGCGAGTTGCGGGCCTCGCGGCCGATGGCGTCGCCGTTGACGGGCGTGTCGCGCCAGCCGAGGACGGCGCAGCCTTCTTCCTGGGCGATGCGCTCGAAGACGCCCTCGCACTGCAGGCGGTTCTGGCGCTCGACGGGGAGGAAGCACATAGCCACGCCGTATGCGCCGGGTTCGGGCAAAGCGATGCCCAACCCGGCACATTCGCGGACGAAGAAGGCGTGAGGAATCTGGATGAGGATGCCGGCGCCGTCGCCGGTCTCGGGGTCGCAGCCGGCCGCGCCGCGATGGGTGAGGTTGATGAGCACCTCGAGACCCTTGCGGATGATCTCGTGGCTCTTCTCGCCCTTAATGTTCGCGACCAGTCCCATGCCGCAGGCATCGTGCTCATCGCGGGGATGATAGAGGCCTTGCGCTTGCGGCGGGTGGAGACGGCGATTTAAGGATTCCATGGCAGCCTTTGCGAGCTGAATTTTCGTTGCGGCAACATGAATATTTCGAAGTACACAACCACTCTGCGATTCTGAGCACGAAAATCGCCTTGCCAGCAGATCGAGAGGTCTCAAGTGAGCAGAGCCGGCCGCATCCGGAAACTGCGCTGTTTTTAATATAGCGAAAAACGGCGGTTCATGCAGCAGTTGCTTTCAGGATGGGGGACGCGCGCGGGCCGAGGCCGGATAGCGGACGTGGTTCAGGCGCCCCATCTGGTGTATTTTGTGACGTATACTCGGTTGCAATGAAGCACATGAGCAAGACGATCCTGGTGACCGGCGGGGCAGGGTTTATCGGCTCGAACTTTGTTTTGAGCTGGATGAAAGAGGGCGCCAGTTCGAAGGCCGGCCCGGTGGTGAACCTTGACCTGCTGACCTACGCCGGGAATGCCGCGAATCTGGCGCCGCTCGAAGGCGACCAGCGCTACACGTTTGTGCGCGGGGATATTTGCGATGCGGAGCTGGTGGGGCGGCTGCTGAGCAAGCATCGGCCAGGAGCGATCGTACATTTTGCCGCGGAGAGCCACGTGGACCGCTCGATTGTGTCGCCGGGCGAGTTTGTCCGGACCAATGTGCAGGGAACATTCACCCTGCTGGAGCAGGCGCGAGCCTATTGGGCCGGGCAGAGCGATGCCGATCGCGCGGCGTTCCGGTTCCTGCATGTTTCGACGGACGAAGTGTACGGCACGCTGGGGCCAAACGATCCGGCGTTCAGCGAAACCACCGCGTATGCGCCGAACAGCCCCTATGCGGCCTCGAAGGCGGGATCGGATCATCTGGCGCGGGCGTACTTTCACACCTTCGGGCTGCCGGTCGTGGCCACGAACTGCTCGAATAACTACGGGCCGTATCAGTTTCCGGAAAAGCTGATTCCGCTGATGATTCTGAACGCGCTGGAGGGTAAGCCGCTGCCGGTGTACGGGGACGGGAAGAACGTGCGCGACTGGCTGTACGTGGAGGATCACTGCGCGGCGATCCGGAAAGTGGTTGAGGCGGGGAAGCCGGGAGAGACGTACAACATCGGGGGAATGAGCGAGCGGGCAAACATCGACGTGGTGACGGCGATCTGCGACCTGGTGGATGAGATGCGGCCACGCTCAGGAGCAGAACCGCGGCGAAAGCTGATTGCGTTTGTGGGGGACAGGCCGGGACACGACCGGCGGTATGCGATGGATGCGAGCAAGATTGCGCGCGAACTGGGATGGAATCCGGCGGAGGGTTTTGAAAACGGACTGCGCAAGACAGTGCGCTGGTATCTGGAGCATGGCGATTGGGTAGACAACGTGCGGACCGGGGCGTATCGGGAATGGATCGAAGAGAATTACGCGAAGCGGGCGGCGATATAGGGGACTGGCTAGATGAGGTTAAACATGGCCCAAAGGCTAGGCGACCAAATGGAAATGCCGGATATTCCAAAACTAGATTTGACAGGCGCTTTGTCGGAGATTTGGTTCTCGATAAACTATGCTGCCTACCACTTGGCTTACGTCCGTGTTTATTCGCAGTCAGAGGCCCTGCGAACAGACAAGGACGAGTTGCGAGGTCAAGAGCAGACAATGCGGGACAATGCGCAAGTCGACATAGTAATTTGTCGAACTCATTTAGCCGCGTTCTTCTGGCACCTCGACCACGTCTTTGAAGCCTTAAGAGCTGCTATCACGCGAGGTCAAAATGAACACCCGGAACTGCAATACTTTTGGGACTGCGAAAAACAGTTAAAAGTGATCGAGCAGTACCCCATTCGTCAGGCGATTAAGGATTACCGTAATATGGGGCACCAGATCCCGGCGGTTATCGGCTGCAAGTGGGACAGCGAAGGCCATTTTCTTTATCACTTTCTGCCGATCATCAGTGGGCATGAGCAAAAGGAACCAATTGACATGAACACACAACTACAGCGGTATTTTGAGTTTGTTGCTAACGTGTGGATTGAATTTGCTCCGGGAGACTTCAAGGAGAAGTTTCCACGTGATTTTAGGTTCCCCGTGACAGTTCCATATATGTTTCTTGGAGACCTCCCGAAAGAGCTTAACTCTGTCCCACAACTAGAAGTGTCCGTAGAGTCCTACAACCGGGTCGAGGAGGCTGCTAACGTTGGGAAGGACGCAGATGAGGAGCACTGAAAACCATGTCACAATTCGTCCATTTGGATAAACGTATCTGCCTCGTCTTGTGTGTGGCAGCGGTAGCATTCAGTGCCACATCATGCCGTCAGCAGAGCCGTCCCGCCGATACTCAGCCCGCTCCCAATCGACTGCCAACGGCAACCGAAGTCTTCGATCTCAGGTCCAAGTGCACGGCGTTGGGCGAGAAAATCATGTCGGAGAACATAATAGGCAACGCCCTGACGCAGGATCAGATCAGTCGCTACAATCCAGAGACAAATCATTGTTACGTCAAGTTGGAGGTTTCTACCGCTGACCTGTCAACACCACAAGATAGGTTCATCAGGGATGATTTTCTATATGATGGGCAGACGAAAGAATTGCTTGCTACTGCATATTGGGACGGGAATCGGAAATCAGCCGAAGTCTTCTCCGAAAGTCTCCAACGATTCGTCCACGACTCCGCCCTCCCTTCCTACGACGAGACAGTTTCTCTGATGGACAGGTTCGTCGCGGAGGAGCGAAAGCCCTAGCTGGGGACTAGGGAACAGGTCTTTGACCGCTTGCACTTTGTACAAATGTGGGAACGCACAAGACCACAATAAGAGGTGAAATGAAAGGCATCATTCTAGCCGGCGGATCGGGGACGCGGCTGTATCCCGTGACCCATGTGGTTTCAAAGCAGCTTTTGCCGGTGTACAACAAGCCGATGATCTATTACCCGCTGAGCACGCTGATGCTTGCGGGGTTGCGGGAGATTCTGGTGATCTCTACGCCAGAGGATACGGGGCGCTTTGCGGAGTTGCTGGGCGATGGGCGGAGCTGGGGCCTGGAGATCGGCTATGCCGTGCAGCCCAGCCCCGACGGGCTGGCCCAGGCATTCCTGATCGGGCGGGATTTTATTGGCGGGGGGCCGAGCGCGCTGGTTCTGGGAGACAACATTTTTTACGGGCAGGGCTTTTCGAGGCAGTTGCAGACGGCGGCGCGGTTGACGGAGGGCGCAACGGTGTTTGCGTACCCGGTGGAGGACCCACAGCGATACGGTGTGGTGGAGTTCGACCAAAAGGGCCGGGCGGTGAGCCTGGAGGAGAAGCCGGTTAAGCCGAAGTCGCGGTATGCCGTGACGGGGTTGTATTTCTACGATCGCGACGTGGTGAAGATTGCCGAGAAGCTGAAACCTTCAGCGCGCGGGGAGCTGGAGATCACGGACCTGAACCGGCGCTACCTGGAGGCGGGGAAACTGAAGGTGGAGATCATGAGCCGGGGCATGGCGTGGCTGGACACGGGGACGCACGATGCGCTGCTGGAGGCGGCGATGTTCGTACACACCATGGAGCGGCGACAGGGGCTGAATATTGCGTGTCCTGAGGAGATTGCCTACCGGCAGGGATTTATCAGCGCCGAGCAACTGGAGAAGCTGGCTCAGCCGATTGCAAAGAGCGGCTACGGGCAGTACCTGCTGGGGCTGCTGCGAGAGCCGTATTTTGGGGCCAAGGGCGAGTAGGCCCCTGACCACGAGAATTGGCAGATGAACTTTCGCGGTATCCCCGGTCCCCAAATGCGAGGGACCGGGGGCACCCAGTCTTGGTGGAAGGACGAGCGGTCAGGGACGAAACCATGAAGATCGAAGAGACATCGCTGCCGGGCGTACTGGTGCTGACGCCAAGAATCTACCGGGACGACCGGGGCGCGTTCTCCGAGACCTTCAATTTGCGGCGCATGGCGGAGGCGGGACTGCCTACGAACTGGGTACAGGACAATTATTCGATCTCGCAGAAGAATGTGCTGCGGGGAATTCATTATCAGATTGCGCAGCCGCAGGGAAAGCTGGTGCGGGTGACGCATGGAGCGGTGCTGGACGTGGCCGTGGACCTGCGCCACAGCTCGCCGGCATTCGGCAAGCATGTGGCCGTGGAACTAAGCGGAGAAAACGGCGCGATGCTGTGGATTCCCGAGGGGTTCGGCCATGCCTTTCTGGTGCTGAGCGCAGTAGCGGGGTTTGCGTACAAAGTGACGGATTATTATTCGCCGGCGGGCGAGCGGACGATTGTGTGGAGCGATCCGGACTTGGCGATTCCGTGGCCGGTGAAGGCGGAGAAAGTGATCGTGTCAGAAAAGGACCGGAAGGGCGCGAGGCTGCGAGAGGCCGAAGTGTTTGCGTAAGCCAAGCGATCGCAAGCCGGGCGGTTGGGCAGGAGAACGCAAGGGTCATCCTGGGATATACTTGCATGGTCACGGCACGTATGCGCCACAATCTTTATTACGTCTGAGGTTGTTATGTCAGGCCACTCGAAATGGGCCACGATCAAGCACAAGAAGGGCGCGCTGGACGCCAAGCGCGGCAAGATTTTCACTCGTCTCATCAAGGAAATTGCGGTTGCCGCCAAAGGGGGCGGCGACCCGGACGGGAATGCGCGCCTGCGCACGGCGATTCTGGCGGCCAAAGCGGAAAACATGCCGCAGGAAAACATCAAGCGGGCGATCCAGCGCGGCACGGGAGAGCTCGAAGGGGTCAGCTACGAGGAGGCCACTTTTGAGGGGTACGGGCCGGGGGGCGTGGCCATCCTTGTGGAGGTTCTGACCGACAACCGCAACCGGGCGGTGAGTGAGATCAGGCACACGTTTGGAAAACATGGAGGGAACCTGGGCGAAGCGGGCTCGGTGAGGTTCATGTTCGCGAAGAAGGGCCTGATCGCGGTGGAGAAGCCGGCCGCCAGCGAAGAGCAGTTGACGGACATTGTGCTGGAGCACGGCGGCGAGGACTTGAAGGATGAGGGCGACACGTGGGAGATCGTTACCGAGCCGCATTCGTATGAAGCGGTGGCCCATGCGGTAAAGGCGGCGGGGATTCCGACGGTGATGAGCGAGGTAACGATGGTGGCGTTGACCTACAACAAGCTGGAAGGCAATACGGCCAGCCAGATGGTGCGCTTGCTGGAGGCTCTGGAAGAGTTGGACGACGTGCAGAACGTTTACTCGAACTTTGACATGGACGCGGAACAAATGGAGCACGCGGCCGGATAATCGAGCGCGTGGCAGGCATGAAAGAGGCCGCCCAGCGTGGCGGTCTTTTTTTGGGGAAAGACAGGGACCAGGGGCGTAGGGACTTAGGATCGGAGGGTGAGAAAGATTTTGAGGCGAGCTGGGGGAATTGTTTTGCTGATCTTGTTGTCCGGAACGATGATGCCTGCCGCGGAGGCGCCGGATAGCGCGGCCGCGAATGGAGATGATGCAGCCAGTCCAGTGGCGCAGGTGAGGAAACACCAGAGCTGGGAGTACGGCCCATTTCTGAATTGGGGCAGCGGGGTAGGGGACCGTTCGGATTACAAGTTTTTCTGGGGCGGATTTGAGCTGGGCAAGGTGCTGACGCCGGTGGTACACGCGGGGTTCCTGACCGGCCAATTCGAGTACGGGGGCAACATCATGCCGCTATGGCAGGCGTACACGCCGCCACCGCACGAACAGGAGTACACGTGCATGACGGCGGGCGGACAGCCTACAGGTTGCCTGCTGCCGACGGGCGGCGGGACGTTCCGCGGGGTGAGTCTGACGCCGGTGATTTTTCGCTGGAATTTTCTGACGAGTTCAAGGCGAGTTCAGCCCTGGTTTCAGGCCGCGGGCGGGCTGATCTACACGACGCACGAGTTTCCGCCGAACCTTTTGAGCAATACGGAGCTGGGAATCGACGGCAGCACCAGCGTATGGAATTTTGCGCCGCAGGGCGGCATTGGAGTGCACTACTTCTTCAAGCCGAAACGGTCGATCAACGTGGGCGTGAACGCGGTCCACATTTCCTCGGCTTCGTTGGGCGACCGCAATCCCGGAGTGAACGCCAGCGTTCAGATACAAGTGGGATATACGTTCTGGAGATGACGGAAGCCTCGGAGCCAGCGCGCGACAGGAGCAGGCGCAAGGAGTTTTTCGCGGTGAAAGGGAGATGAGCGAAACGCTAATCGAATGCGTGCCTAATTTCTCAGAGGGCGCGGATGCACAGCGCGTGGAAGCGATTGTCGCGGCCATGCGCGTAGACGGAGTGCACCTACTGGACTGGTCGATGGATGCGGACCACAACCGCTCCGTGGTGACGATTGCCGGAGAGCCGAAGGCGGTGGTGGAAGCGGCGGTGCGGGGCGCGGGCAAGGCCGTGGAATTGATCGACCTGACACGGCAGCAGGGGGCGCATCCGCGCATCGGAGCGGCGGACGTGATTCCGTTTGTGCCCGTTAAAGGAATCAAGCTGGAGCAGTGCGTGATGCTGGCCAGGCAGGCGGGCCTTGAGATCTGGCGGCGGTTTGGAGTTCCGGTTTATTTCTATGAGGCTGCAGCGGCAAGGCCTGACCGAGTCAACCTGGAAGACGTGCGCCGGGGACAGTTTGAAGGGTTGAGGGATGCGGTGGAGAAGGAGCCGTCGCGGCGTCCGGACCTGGGCGGCCCGGGGCTTCATCCCACGGGCGGGGCCTGTGCGGTAGGCGCGCGCAAGTTTCTGGTTGCCTACAACATCTACTTCGATTCGTCCGATGTAGCCATGGCGCGGGCGATCGCCAAGGAGATTCGCGCGGCGTCAGGAGGTCTGAAGGGCGTAAAAGCGATGGGCGTTCTGGCCCATGGCCGAGCGCAGCTCTCGATGAACATCACGGACTTTGAGGCAACACCGCTTTCGCAAGTGCATCGAAAGGTGACCAGCCTGGCGGCGCGTCATAAGGCGGGGATTGCCGCGGGCGAGGTGATCGGCCTGATTCCCGAAGCGGCCTGCGAGCGGGAAAGCGAGTGGATGCGTCAATTAGATGGGTTCGACGAGCAGACCAAGGTTCTGGAGCGGCGCCTGGCGCATCCACTGGCTTGGCCGAGTGGGTGATGTACAGAGGATTTGGGATGCGGCGAGCATAAGCGAGCGGCAGACCGGTAAAATAAGGTTACAGGGCCAAGGCGCGACTGGCGTGAACGAAAGCAGATTTGGGCCTGCGCGGCAGGCGGGTTTCGAGACATTGAGCCAGGGCAGGATCGATTTCCGGAGGGTGGAATTGTTGAACAGGCTGGTTGAGTTTACGATTGCAGCGACGATGCTTGCGGCGGCAGCGGCCGTTCCAGCGGCGCAACTGTCGACGGATGCGCGGGGAGCGATTCCGCATGACCTGCAGCAACTGGTGGTGGTCAACTACCGCGCAATGCAGAATTCGACGGCGGCGATGAATCTGCGGAACCGTGTGATGCCTCCGGAGCTGAAGGTGTTCGAGGAGGCATTGAACAAGTTCACTCTGAAGACGGGCGGGGGCAAGCCGGGTTCGAGCCAGGGCGAGCCCATCGATCAGTACGTAGATGACCTGGCGTTTGCGCTGTTCCGGCCATCGGCGGGGAGCGACGCGCTGCAAACGGTAGGGATCGCGCAGGGACAGTTTCCGACACAGGATATTCTAGCGAGCTTCCGCGCGCAGAAGTTGAAGGCCACGATGGTGCGGACCAACAGCATTTACCCGATGGCCAAGACGGGGATGGTGCTCTGCTTCGTGGACCCTTCGACTATGATCTTCGGCAGTAAAGATTCGGTGACCAAGGCACTGGATGCGCGGGACGGAATGGCTCGCAGTATGCTGACGAACGGGGCCATGATGAACGCAATGCAAAGCGTGGACTCGAATCCGCTGTGGAGCATTCTGGACGGCCAGGGCACACAGACGATGATGAAGCAGCTCCTGGGCCAGGCGGGATCGGTGGCCGATTTCGACAGCGTAAAGCAGCGGCTGGAGGCCTCGTGGTATGCGATGGACTTTACGCACGGCGTGAAGTTCGATTTGACGATTGAAACGGGCGATTCGTTCGCGGCGGCCACGATTTCGTCGCTGATGTCAGCAGCGGTGATACTGCGGAAGATGACTGGATCCGACGCGGAGAAGCAAGCGCTGAGCGAAACCGCGATCGGATCGAGTGCAGGCAATCTGACGGTTCACTTCGCCAGTTCGGAGTCGGATTTCAGCGAGCTGTTGCAGTCTCCGCTGTTTCAAAGCATGGTGCACTAAAGGCTGGGAATAGGGAGTAGAGAAACAGGGGCCGAGAGAACAAGGGAATAAACAGACATTCAGAGTTTGAACGGGCGGAGATTCCGGAAACGGGCTCCGCCTTTTTGCGTTTGCGCGGAATAATGAATGTCTGTGGCGGGAGCCGATCAGGAGGGCGGCGTGAGTCTGGGATGGAATTCGGCTTTGGCGTTGGGCAATAGGACGATTTCAAGCTGGCCCTGCTGGCGCTCGACGAGCGTGGGGCCGTCGATCTTGACTTGCTTTTCATCAGCGCCTGTGTAAGTGATTCTGAGCGGGCCGCTGCCGCGGACCTGAAAGCGATAGTGGAAGACGGCGCCGGAGGCGATGCGGTCGGCGCCAAAGCTGGCGTCGGGGTAGTCGACTTCGAGGAGCTGAACGTCAGCGCCGGTGCGATTCACGATGGTCGAGTCGATGTGGTAGGAGTGGCAGGCGGAGACAGCGAGAGACGCAGCGCACAGGAGGGCGGCAAAGGCCGGTTTGCGGGCGGCGGTTCGGTGCTTCATTCGCTGCTCCGATCTCTTTGCGACGGGGCTTGCGGCGGAGCTTGCGGCGGAGACTGGGCGGGAAAATGCTTTTCGACGAGCTTGGCGAGCTCCTTTTCCAGGCGATCGAGGCGCTTGGCGAGCTCGGGCAGGCGCTGGAAGATGGCGACCGCGCGCAGCCAGATGCGATTGTCGAAACCCGGCGAGCCGGAGATCGTCTTGCCGGGCGGGACGTCGTGAGAAACGGCGGACTGGGCGGTGAGGATGACGCCGTCGCCGACGGTGCAGTGGCCGGCGATGCCCACCTGACCGGCGAGAATGACGTTGTTGCCGATGACCGAAGAGCCGGCGAGGCCGGTTTGCGCGCAGAGGAGCGAGTCCTGTCCGACGCGCGATCCGTGGCCGACCTGGACGAGATTATCGACCTTGGTGCCGTCGCCGATTTCAGTCGCGCCGACCGTAGCGCGATCGATGGTGGCGTTGGCCTGCACATCGACGCGGCTGCCGATGCGAACGGGTCCTGACTGTGGGATTTTTTCCCAATGGCCTTGATCGTTTTTGGAGAAGCCGAAGCCATCCGCGCCGATGATGACACCGTTTTCGAGCGTGACGTAGTCGCCGAGAACGCAGTTTTCGCGGACGACGGAGTGCGCGTGCGCAAAGAAGTGGCTGCCGATCTGAACGCCGGGATAAAGCACGACGTGGGACAGGAGAGTTGCGCGAGGGCCGAGGCGAACATTGGGGCTGACGACCGCATATGGGCCGATGTGCGCGCCGGGACCGATGACTGCCGAGGGACCGATGATGGCTGTGTGATGGATGCCGGGCGGGTAAGACGGCGGCTGGTAGAAGAGTCCGAGCGCGCGAGAGAAGGCGTGATAGGGGTTTTTAATGCGGATTGTGGCGGCGGAGATTTCCTGGAAGTCTGGCTCGACGAGGACGGCGGCGGCGCGAGTGGTGCGGGCGAGCGCTGTGTAGCGGACGTTGGCGACAAAGGTGATGTCGGTGGGGCCGGCTTCTTCAATGCCTTTGACGCCAGTGATTTCGAGATCGGGGTCGCCGCGGAGTTCCGCGCCCAGTTGCGTTGCCAATTCGCCGAGCTTCATTGAGGAGATTGTAACGGAAGGGGCGCGGGGTGCTTTAACTGTTTATTGCTACGTAGCCGTTGAAGCTCATATCCCGATCGACGTCGGTACCGTCCGCGATCCTCGTCTGGACCATCCTATGATGGGCCGCCCACGTATCACTGATGCTCGCTCCCTTGTAAGCGCGTCGTTCGAACATCAATCCGGATGGATCATTCGATTCGTGGTTCGATCCATAGTTGGTCGACACAAGAGATGACCCATATTCAAAAACCGTATGAAAGACGATTCCAAGCCCGCTCGGGCGAGCGAAAGTGGTTTTGTCTCTGCTCGCATAAATGGCGTGCCCGACCGCTATTTCCGTCCCGCGATTTAGTGAGATTATCTCCCGCTTCCAGCACATCATGAGAAGCACGATAGCAGGAAAAATCAAGACTAAATTCGCAATTGGAAAGGTCTGCCCAACTGAAAACTGGTAGCTAAATCCTAGCGCCGATAATTCCTCAATGTCGGATCGGTATCTGTTCCGAATCCTCTCTTCAATCGCCGAAGAAGAAATCCGAACATATCCGACGTAACCGAACGTCTGGAATGACATTTTTCTGGTGCCTGACGGAAAAAGGCCTGAGGCTAGAACATACAGAAGGGCAACACCCAGCACCAGGGGCCACACGGAGAAGCGGGCGAGTTCGGCCCTGGCCAGAAAAAAGAAAGCAACGCTTGCAAGAAGAATGAAGATCCACTGACCGTCGCGACTCATTAAAATTCCTCAATCGACAAATAGGCTAGTTTCGACCAGTTTATCGCCAAAACGGATTCGGGGGCGTATGGTCATTTGTGCTGACCTTGGTCCGACCCTCATCGCATGACCTGAAAGCTTGCAGCAACAACAGTGCGTCCGGCAGCTTAATGCGCTAGCGGTGCGGGATCGGTGACGGCGGGCACGGGCGTTTGCGGCGGAGCTTGCAGCGTGTGTGCGGCGGATTGCGCGGCGTTGAGCGTTGCGCCGGGAATGATGCCGAGAGCTAGCGTAGCGGCGACGGCGAGGAAGACGGCGGCGATGACGGCGGGTCCGGCTGCGGGCCTGGGCGGCGCGATCCGTTGCGTATCCAGCGGACGCTGCGCGGAGACGAGCGCGAGGCGGAGGTAATAAGCGGCGGCTAATCCCGAATTGAGCAGGCCGATGATGGCCAGCCAGATGGCGCCGCCACTGACTGCCGCGGTGAAGGAATAAAACTTGGCGAAGAAGCCGCCGGTGAAGGGAATTCCGATGAGCGAGATGAGGAAGAAGATGAGCAGGCTACCGAGAACAGGCGAGCGATAGATGAGGCCACGGTAGTCGTCGATGAGGGAGAGCTGCTCGTCGTAACCGGCGACGAGGGTGACGACGGCGAAGATGCCGACGTTCATGGCGGCGTAAGCGGCAATATAAAAGCTGGCGGCGGCGATGCCGATGGAGCCTATGCCCGCGAAGGCGGCGAGCAGATAGCCGGCGTGGGCAATGGCGGAGTAGGCCAACATTCGCTTGACGTTCTGCTGGCGGAGGGCCGCGAGGTTGCCGACGGTCATGGAGAGGACGGCGACGATCCAGAGCAGCGGCGCCCAAAGTGAGCGGAGATTGGGGAACATCTCATAGACAACGCGGAGGAGCAGGGCGAAGGCCGCGGCTTTGGGCGCGGTGGAGAGCAGCGCGACGACAGGCGAGGGCGCGCCTTCGTAAACGTCGGGGGTCCAGACGTGAAAGGGCGCGGCGGAGACCTTGAAGAGAATGCCGACGAGCATGAGCGCCAGTGCGGCGAGGACGAGGGATTGGTTCTGCGCGGCGGGAGCGAGCAGGGCTATCTGGTAGATCTGCGTGGTTCCGGTGGCGCCGAAGATGAGCGCGATGCCGTACAGAAGAAAGGCAGTGGCAAAGGAGCCGAGGAGGAAGTATTTGATGGCGGCTTCAGGTCCGCGGCCGGTCTGCTTGCGCCAGCCGGCAAGAATGTAGGTAGAGATCGAGGAGATTTCAAGGGCAATAAAGACAAGGAGGAGCTCGACGGCGGAGGTAAGCAGGCACATGCCGACAGCGCCAAAGACGACGAGCGCGTAGAACTCGCCCTGATGGTGCGTGTGATCGGGAAGCGTGTCGAGCGAGAGCAGGAGGGCCACAAGAACGATGCCGCAGATGAGAACGTGAAAGAAGATGGTGAAGGCGCTGGTTTCGACAGTGGAGAAAAAGGCAGATCCTTCAGGCAGAGAGAGCTGCCAGAGGCTGGCCCAGAGAGCGAGCGTGGTTCCGATGGCGGCTACCCAGCCGAGGGGACGGCGCGGCCACGCGGGCGGCAGCGACGCGTCGAGAAGCATGACGGCGACGCCGGTCAGCGCAAGGATGACCTCTGGGAGGATGCGGTAGATGTCGGGGACTGGGTTCACCGCGTGGCCTCCGGGGATGGTTGAGTGGGGCCTGCGATCCCAAAGACACCCGCAGATCCTTCGACTCCCTTCGCTGCGCTTCGGTCGCTCAGGGTGACAGAGGCGTGTGCAACAGGCGAGGGCGGCGGTGGGGGATGGATGCCGGTCTGAATGGAGTTGAGCCAGAGATTTGGCGCGAGGCCCATGACGAGCATGAGGACAACGAGCGGTGTGAGGACGGCGAGCTCGCCAAAGCGGAGATCGGCGGAGGGTTTGGAAACAGCGAGTGCGCTTTCGGGTCCGTAGAAGAGGCGCTGCACGAGCCAGAGCATGTAGGCCGCGCCAAGAATGACGCCGAGCGTGGCGGTGACGGCCCAGGGGCGGCTGACCCCGGCAAAAGTGCTCGAAAGGATGAGGAACTCGCCCACGAATCCTGAGAGCATGGGCAGGCCGATCATGGCCAGCGAGGCGATGACGAAATAAGATGCGGCGCGGGGCAGTTTGGCGGCGAGACCGCCGTAAGAGCCGATGAGGCTGGTGGCGTAGCGGAGTTCGAGCGCGCCGAGGAGAAGGAACAACGCGCCATCGACGACGCCGTGAGAGAGGATCTGATAGACGCCGCCAGCCCAGCCGAGGAAGGTGAGGCCGTAGATGGCGAGAACGATGAGGCTCAAGTGGCTGAGTGCGGCGAAGGCCATGAGACGCCAGAAATCGCGCTGGACGAGGGCGAGACAGGCACCGTAGAGGATTCCGATGACGGCAAGGGCGATGAGAAGAGGCGCGATGGCGCGGGCCTGGACGGGGAAAAGTCCGACGTGGAAGCGAAGCATGGAGTAGAGGCCGAGCTTGCCGGCGACGACCATGGCGAGCGCGACAGGAGCTTCATTGTAGGTATCGGCGAGCCAGCCGTGGAGCGGGAAAACAGGAACCTTGACGGCGAAGGCGAAGAGAAAGGCGAGAGCAACCCAGAAGAGCGCGCCTGCGGGAAGTACGCCGCTGGCGGTTTGGTATTGGAGATCGGAGAAGTTGAAGGTGTGGGTGCGCGCGTAGAGCCAAAGGATGGCGACGAGCAGGGGCGCGGAGGGGATGAAGGTGAAGAGGAAGAATTTGAGCGCGGCGCGCGGGCCGTCTTTGCGGCCGTACATGGCGATGAGGATGGCCATAGGGACGAGCGATAGCTCCCAGAAGCCGTAGAAGAGTATGAGGTCGAGCGAGACGAAGACGCCGAACATGGCGGTCTGCTGGACGAGGAAGAGCGAGAAGAAGACTTTGCGGCGGGTCTGGATAGCGCTCCAACTCGCGATGACACCGACGGGTGCGAGCAGGCCGACGAGAACCACGAGCCAGAGGCTGAGGCCGTCGACGCCGACGTGGTAGAAGATGGCGGGGCTCTCGATCCAGGGTGCGTTGATCTCGAATTGGAAGCCGGACTGGCCGGAGATGAAGTGCGCGGGAAGATGAAGGGTGAGAACGAAGGTGACGAGGGTCGTGAGGAGCGCGATCCAGTTGGGCAGCTTGAAACGGTCGGGAACAAGCGCAACCAGGATGGCGCCTGCGAGCGGGACCAGCAGGATGAGGGTGAGGATGGATTGGCCGATACTCGTCATGGGCGCGGTCATCATCTCAGTGGCCATCCTCTCCACGCAATTGCGAAGTCCACGTAAGGCCAACCGTGAGACAGCAGCACAAAAAGCAGCACGGCGGCAGCCGCAGCGGCCAGCCACGCGGCGTACGAGCGCAGGTTGCCTGATTGCCAGCGCTGCAGAATCATGCCGGTGAAGTTGGCGACGCCGGCGAGAAGCCAGGCGAGACCGCCGAGGATTGCCGTGTTGACGATCCAACCAAGAACGTATTTGGAGACGAAGAGCAGCGGCTTGATGATGACTGTGCTATAGATTTCGTCTACGTAGTACTTATTTGCGAGCAGCTTGTAGGCAGCGGGGAGCGCGGCGGCGAGCTGGGCAGGACGCTTTGGTTTACGCCGGTAGTATTTGTCCGCGATCAGCCAGCCTTCGAGCGCCACCAGAACCGCGGCGATGCTCAGGATGAATTCGAGGCCCGGATCGCCGGTCGGCATGGGGCGATGCGCGGCGGCAGCGGGAGCAAGGTAGGCGCTGAAGCTATCGATGCCGATCCAGCCGCCACAGACGCAGAGCAGGGCAAGAATCACCATGGGCGCGCGCATGGACCAGGGGCTCTCATGGGGGTGCGCCTTCGGCGAACGGGATTCCCCGAAGAAGGTGAGGTACCAGAGGCGAAACATGTAGAGCGATGTAAGCAGAGCCGTGACCAGGCCAACGAACCAGAGAATTTTGCCGCCGGTTCCCTGAAGAAATGCAGCGTAGAGGATGGCGTCTTTCGAGAAGAAGCCCGCGAAGGGGAAAAAGCCGGCGATGGCGAAGACGGCCGCGGTCATGGTCCAGAAGGTGACGGGGAGTTTGGTGCGCAGGCCGCCCATCTTTCGCAGGTCCTGCTCGCCGCCAAGGGCGTGAATGACGGAGCCGGCGGCGAGGAAGAGTAGGGCCTTGAAGAAAGCGTGGGTGAAGAGATGGAAAATGGCGGCGGAGTAGGCGGCGACGCCGCAGGCCAGGAACATGTAGCCGAGCTGGGAGATGGTGGAGTAGGCAAGCACGCGCTTGATGTCGTTCTGGACAAGACCGATGGTGGCGGCAAAGAGAGCGGTGGCAGCGCCTACGATGGCGACCACACCGAGCGCGACGGGCGAGCGGTCGAAGAGCAGATGAGTCCGGGCGATCATGTAGACGCCGGCGGTGACCATGGTGGCGGCGTGTATGAGTGCGGAGACAGGCGTGGGGCCTTCCATGGCGTCTGGCAGCCAGACATAGAGCGGAAGCTGCGCGCTTTTGCCGGCAGCGCCGAAGAGGAGGCAAAGGCAGATGACGGTGAGCACGCCGCCCTGCAGTGTGGGATTGATGGCGAGACCGGCTGCGATCTGGGTGAAGTTGACCGAGCCGAAGGTAGCGAGAACGAGGAAGATGCCGATGAGGAAGCCGAAATCGCCGATGCGGTTGACGATGAAGGCTTTATTGCCGGCGCTGGCGGCGGAGTCGCGCTGAAACCAGAAGCCGATGAGCAGGTATGAGGCGAGGCCGACGCCCTCCCAGCCGACGAACATGAGAAGAATGTTGCCGGCGAGGACCAGGAGGGTCATGAAGAAGAGGAAGAGATTGAGGAAGCTAAAGTAGCGCGCGTAGGCGGGGTCGTCGCGCATGTAGCCGACGGAGTAAACGTGGATGAGAAAGCCGACGCCGGTGACGACCAGCAGCATGACCATCGAGAGCTGGTCGAGGACGAAGCTGAAATCGACGTGGAGCGCGCCGATGGCGAGCCAAGGATATGGAAGTGTCTCGACAGATGGCAGCGCGAGCGCGGTCACCTGGCCACAGCCCGGGCAGCTTGAAGTGGCGGAAATGTTGGACGCCAAGAAGGCGCTGAGAACCAGGCCGAGGGACGCGAGAGGCGCGAGCACGCCGATCACGGTGACGAGTCGCCTGGGCAGCCGTGAGCCGAGGATTCCGTTGAGCACGAAGCCGGCAAACGGAAACAGCGGAATCAACCAGAGATGGGCGGACTCGTTCATAGCTTCATCAGGTCGATGCGGTCGACGGCCAATGTGGCGCGGGCGCGGAAGACGGCGATGATGATGGCGAGACCGACAGCGGCTTCGGCGGCGGCGACCATCATGACGAAAAAGACGAAGATCTGGCCCCGCACCTCGTGCCACTGATATGCGAAGGCGACGAACGAGAGATTGACGGCGTTGAGCATGAGCTCAATGGACATGAAGACAGTGATGAGATTGCGCTTGATGAGGAAGCCGGTGACGCCGAGCGAAAAGAGCACGGCGCTCAGGAGCAAATACCAGGAGAGCGGGACATCGTGCTGAAGGAAGCTCACTTTTCGGCCATCCTTTCCGCGCCGTCTTTGCGGGCGAGCGCGACTGCGCCGAGGATGGCGATGAGAATGAGCACCGAGGTGACTTCAAACGGCAGAAGCAGCTCGTGGAAGAGCACCTGGCTGAGGAGGACAAGATTCGATTGGCCGGGCGCATTGGTGAGGCCCTGGCCAAGGTGCGCGGCGCTGAGTCCCTGCGCACGTAGAACAATCGTGGCCAGGACGGCCAGCAGCGCGGCGACGGCAGGGAAGCCGATCGCGACCGCGGCGCGGCTGCCGAGGGTGTGCTCTTCGCGGCCGGCATTCAGCAGCATTACGACAAAGGTAAACAGGACCATGACCGCGCCGGCGTAAACGATGATCTGGGCGATGGCGAGGAACTCCGCGCCGAGGAGAAGGTAGAGGACGGCGAGCGACGTCATGACGACGATGAGCGAGAGTGCGCTGTTGATGGGATGGGTCTGCAGCAGGAGATTGATGGCTCCCGCGAGGCAGAGTCCGGCAAAGAGGAAGAACAAAATCAAGTGCATCGCAAACGGCCCTGAAAAATCAAGCGCTTACATTTCCACTAGCCTGGACAGTTCGAGAGATCCAAGGAATAAGCTCATCTTCATGAAAGAGCCCACGGAAGATCAAGAATATCATGGCCGAAGAGGCGTGAAAGGGATGTGAAAGGGCTGCACGTGTGCGGATTTTGGCCGTGGTTCGAACTGCTCCCGATGCCTGCGATGTGTGTACACCAGTCTGAGTTCAGCGATACTCAAGGCGGTCGGTTTGAGGATGCCGGCCGTCGTCAGTTGCAGGGGGCGGGGTGGCAAATGAGGCCGCTTCCCGGAACAACAACCGGAGTTGAGTAGTTTTCTCCTCCGATCGTTTTTCCCACGGCGTGGCACAAGTTCTTTCACAAGAGTTTCCCGCAAAATTTCGCTGGACAATACGCCTTGAGTGTTCTAGCTTTGGCGTCAAGTCTGTTGCACCTGGATGGCGCTTCCCCCCAGCTCCTATGGCCAACCGCGGTATTTGCTCGGCCAGGCTGAACCATGCTAGGTCGGTTCATCAGAGCAAAATCCCTGGAGGTTTCTATGACAAAGAGGGGCAAAATTCTGCGTGACACAAGTGCCGGCAACGGTTTGATCGTGGTCGATGGCCAACAGTATTCCTTTACGCTGGAAGGGACTTGGAAGTCGGAAGTTCCGCCAACTGTTGGAACGGCTGTCGATGTGGAGTTCAACGATGCGGGTCAAGTTACATCGCTGCGTGCTGTGCCGGAGTCGCAACTGACCAAGGAGCAAGCGCAGGCTGCCTTGACGGCGGCGAAAGGAAAGGGCGCGGAAATATTCTCGCAGATTGTGAACCGATTTGGCGCGCTCAACCTGATTGCGCTGTTGGTTCTCATCATTGGGTGGTTCTTTTTGAGCGCCGTTTCCATCCAAAGTCCTATGGGCTCGATGAGCTTCACCTTCTGGCAGTTGCTTGGTTTCCTGAATACCAAGAACGCGCTCGAAGTCTTGATGCAGGCAGGCACGGGCAATGCCAGCACAGGTGTCTACGGTTTTCTGGCTTTTGTGTCGCTTGTTGGTCCGTTTATTCACTTTCTGTGGAAGGACAAGCGCGCGGTGCTGGCCGGAGTGTTGCCGCTGCTTTTCATGCTGATCGTAGGGTTGGTTGCCCACCACAGCTTTAACGCTGCTATGGGGATGGGCGGGGCCGCTGACCCGAACGATCCCATGGTGCAGGCGGTTCAACAACAGGTATCTCAGGCCATCTCCATTGGTTTTGGGGTGTATCTGTCAGTGCTGGCCAGCCTCTATTTTGCAGGCATGGGTGTTAAGGACTTTCTGGGAGCCAGGACCAGCGCCACCCCCACGGCATAACGGAGCGGCATCGCAACTTCGCGAATCCGATCCTTGCAGCGCCTTACCGATGCGCGTGTATCGTTGTGCAGGTGTGCGCGCATTCCTCAGCGATAGGCCAGCCAGAGGCTTGTTCCCACAATGTTGAGGATAGCGAGCGGGAGCAGGAAACGCCATCCGAAGTTCATCAGTTGGTCATAGCGAAAGCGGGGCAAGGTTCCCCGCACCCAGACGTAGAGACAGAGGAACAGGAAGACTTTGAGCACAAACCAGAAGATGGGGAGCAGGGCGTTGACCAAAGTACTCTGAAGCGGCGGCATCAGGTTGCCGAGCGGACTGGTCCAGCCGCCGAGAAAGAGCAGAGTGGCCACGCAGCCCACGTTGATCATGTTGCCGTACTCGGCCATGAAGAACATGGCGAACTTCATGGAGCTGTACTCGGTGTGATAGCCGCCGGTGAGCTCGCTTTCGGCTTCGGGCAGATCGAAGGGCGAACGATTCGTCTCGGCAAACGCTGCCATGAGGTAAATGAAAAAGGCGAGGAACTGGAATCCGCCGAAGATGTTCCAAGTGGCGATGCCGAGGGTGGCTTGCTGCTCAACGATCACGCGGAGGTTGAGCGAACCGGCACGGAGAACTACGCCGACGAGCGAGAGACCGAGGGCCAGCTCGTAGCTGACGAGCTGCGCTGAAGAGCGGAGCGAACCGAGCAGGGAGTATTTGTTGTTTGAGGACCAGCCGGCAAAGGCAATGCCGTAGACGCCCATGGAAGTGACGCCGAGGATGACCAGCAACCCGATATTGATGTTGGAGATTTCGAAGAGATCGAAGCCGTGCGGGCCCATATTTGCGCCGAAGGGGACGACGGCGATGGAGATGAGCGCGCAGCCGAGCGAGAGAATGGGCGCGAGGAGATAGATCGGACGATAGACGGCAGTGGGAATCAGGTCCTCCTTGAGGAAGGACTTTGCGCCGTCGACGAGCGGCTGCAGAAGGCCGAAGGGGCCGACGCGGCTGGGACCCCAGCGGTTCTGGATGCGGCCGACCAGCTTGCGCTCAAGAAGCACGGTATAAGCGATGCCGAGCAGCATCACCACCGTGACCACGGCGACTTTGAGCAAGCTCCAAAGAAAGAATTCAAGGATCGTCACGTGCGGTTGGCCTTTTTTGAACAGCGAGTCAGCAGCGACCAGGTATTCGCGCGGACCGTGAATGTGAGTTTCTGTTTCCCACCCGAAACGCCTTCGCGTTTAGGATGGGGCACCCCGCAGTCTCTCAGCCGGCTGCGGATTTTGCGAGCTCCTTTGATTGATGTTGCTCAAGCTGCTTGAGCCCCTGGCTGTAACGGCCCAGCGTGCCGGAGGTGAAGAGCGTGTCGTGCGCGGGAACAACGAGTTCCGGCGCGGCCAGAGCGGAGACCGGAACAAATCCCGGCGAGGCCGGCTCGGTATGCACGTCGTTGCCCGCAAAGAGATTGATGCGATCGAGGGTGTAGCCGGGGACGAGGCGCTCGATTTCGTCGAGGACGGCAAGAGGATCGAAGGGGCTGAGCCGGGGTTCGAGGCCGTTGGCTTCAAGCCAGACGGAGTGGCGGTCGGCCTCGCCGGACTGTGCGCCGCGCGACTGGCCGAGATCGCCTGTAGTGCCGCGCTTGCCGAAAGGAACCAGCGTGCTGACGTCGACGCCCATGCCTCCGGCGAGGCGAACGAGGATCTCGAAGTCGGGCTTGACGCCGGCGCGGTCAGCGGCCTTGCGGACGATTTGAATATCGCCGAAGGTGTTGGTGACGGTGCCGGATTTCTCGTAGAGGCTGGCGGCGGGAAGGACAACGTCAGCGAGAGCCGCGGTTTCTGTGAGGAAAAGATCCTGCACGATGAGGAAGGTGTGCTGGAAAACCGCGGGATCGAGTTTGGCGTGCGAAACAGGATTGGCGCCGACGACGAGAAGCGCACCGAGTTCGCCCTTATCCGCAGCGGCGAGCATTTGCGGCAGCGATTTGCCGGGTGCTGCGGGGAGGTTGTGGTATTCGGCGAAGGCTCGGGGCGCGGTGACGGGAACGTAGCCGGGGAGCAGGTCGGGAAAGAGGCCCATATCGGCTGCGCCGCGGGAATTGGAGTGGTCGCCGAGATAGGCGAAGCGGACGTTTGCGCGCTTGCGGCCCCAGGCGATGAGGCTGTCGATGGCCGCGCCGCGAAACTCTTCACCGAAGATCACGATCAGCGATTCTTCGGCGAGGATAGCCTTGCTGAATTCGGATTTGCCTTCGTCGAGCAGGGCAGCGAACTTGCTGTAATCGGTGGACTTCAGATCGAGAGCGGCCTTGGCTTGGCGCGCGAGCTTGATCGGCTTGGAATTTGCGACGTAAAGGCGGGCGCGGTTGAGGCGCACGTTGGTGCGGAGCAGCCAAGCGAGGAGCGGGTGCTCTTCAGTGGGATTGCCGCCGACGAGGAGGATGGCGCAGGCAGAGGCGATGTCGCGCAGGCTGACGGTTTTATCGGAGTGTCCTGCGAGGGCGCGAGCGAACGAAGCATAATCCGCCGTCCGCTCGTGGTCAATGTTGTTTGTGCCGAGGACGGTGCGCGCGAACTTTTGCAGCAGGTAGTTTTCTTCGTTGGTGGTACGATTGGAGCCGATGACGCCGATGGCCGAACCGCCGCGTGCTTCGCGAATCTCTTTCAATTTGCCTGCGGCGACGCGGATGGCGTGTTCCCATGTGGCCGGCTCGAGCTTGCCTGCAGAGTTGCGAACGAGCGGCTGCGTCAGGCGATCGGGGCTGTCGACAAAGTCGAAACCGAAGCGGCCCTTGGCGCAGAGGAAGTCGCCGTTGATGCCACTCTTGTCGCGATTGTCGGCGCGAACGATCTCGGAACCGTTATTGTCCTGCCGCACGCCGAGCGTAACTTTGCAGCCGTCGGCACAGTGGGTACAAACTGTCGAGACGTGGTTCATCTCCCAGGGGCGAGTTTTGTAGCGATAGCTGCCGCTGGTGAGCGCGCCCACGGGGCAAACGTCGATGCACATGCCGCACTGCTCGCAGTCGAGCTGGTGGCCGTCATTGGGGACGATGACGGAATCCGCGCCGCGATTGTGGATGCCGAGCGCCCACACGTCCATGCCCTCGCCGCACATACGGATGCAGCGGTAGCAGAGGATGCAGCGCGGGCGGTCGTAGAAGACGGCAGGCGACCATTGCTGCTCGTCGCGATGGTGCTTGGCCTCGGCGTAGAGGCTCTCGCCCGCGCCGTATTTGAAGGTCATGTCCTGCAGCTCGCATTCGCCGCCGGCGTCGCAGACGGGGCAGTCGAGCGGGTGGTTGCCGAGGAGCAGCTCGATGGTGGCCTTGCGCGCCTGCGCGATCTCGGGCGAGTCGGTGATGAAGACCTGGCCCTCGGCGACCTGGGTTGTGCAGGCGGTTTGCAGCTTGGGGACTTTTTCCTGACGCACGACGCACATGCGGCAGGCGGCTTGCAGCGAGAGGCCGGGATAGTAGCAGAAGGCAGGAATCTCGATGCCGGCCTTGCGGCAGGCGTCGATCAGCAGCGTGCCCGCGGGCGCGATGAGCTTTTTTCCGTCGACAGTGAAGGTTACGTCGGGCATTCCTATGGTTTGTCCTCTGCTATGTCAGCTTTTGCTGACAATTTCAGCCTCTTGTTCCTCTCCTTCACACGTTTCGTACGATTTAGCCAGTAGCAACTGAAGAAGAGAAAAACTCCCTTGAATTTCGCTTTCACGAAGATGAAGCCTGTAGCCGGAATACCGCCCGTTCCTGTACTCCCAGTCAATACCTTTGTCGTCAAGGCTCTTGTCGATCGAGTCTTCTTGGTTAGCATGAAAACTCATCTTCAGAGTGCGTTTTTGAGGACAGAAAGTTGCAAAATTGCTGCATCGGCCTTGAATCCAAGTCCCGATGCGACTCTTGTTGAATTTGAGTTCTAGCGTAGCGTCTATAGACAACTTTCCGTAGTTTGCAAGATCATAAACGACTTTCAATAGCGAAGGTGTAGTCCGGCTATTCCAGTCCTCCGCTGTAGTTTCGGGCCCACTATCTTCCTCAACATCTACTGGTTCGTGGCGCAGAATTTTTGTGAACAATAGTCCGTACTGGTCTCCAAGTTTCGTCGCCGTAAGCATTAGAGCAATGATAGGAATATTCTGATTCAGGAGGCTGATCACATTAAAAAATCTTCCTGTGATCTTCTCAGCGACAATTACGGCAATGTGATCGCGTTCCGGATGCCTACGTTGTTCAGATTCCCAGTACTCGATTGTTCGAACAATGTGGCTCTCATCGGTTTTTCCCAGTTGTATCTCAACTTCATACCAGGTTGCATCGGATGCATCGCGCAAGACTAGATCGATTCTTCCTCCGGAGGGCTGAACTTTCTCTCTTGCCTGTAATTCAAGATGCCCGAGCCCTAAAATCGATGGGTTACCGGCGATAAGATCCTGAATCAGCCTCTCGCTTCCTCCTGGAACCGACTTTAACGGCATGGATTGAAGCATCACAAATTGAGATGACATCTGATTTCCCTCTAATTCTGTGCAATCTAGGCTCCATTGTTGATGAAAGCATAGACACTTATACAACCGTAAATTGCGGCACGCCGTCCTTTGCGTACGGGCAGGGCCTGCCGTTCAAATGATCTTCGAATTCCTGGCGAAACTTTTTGACAAACGCGATGGTGGGCATGGCGGCAGCGTCGCCGAGGGGGCAGAAGGTGCGGCCCAGCATGTTTTCGGCGAGGTACTGGATGTTGTCGATGTCTGTCTCGCTTCCGAAGCCGGCGTGGAAGCGGGTAAGAGACTTCTTGAGCCAGTCGGTGCCCTCGCGGCACGGAATACACCAGCCGCAGCTCTCGTGCGCATAAAAGCTGATCGTGCGGAGGGCAAATTCGACCATGCAGGTGTGGTCGTCGATGACAACGACCCCGCCTGACCCGAGCATGGAACCGGCCTTGCCCACCTGGTCGAAGTCCATGCCGATGTCGATTTCTTCGGGGAGCAAAACTGGTGTGGACGAGCCACCGGGGACCACAGCCTTCAATTTGCGCCCGCCGCGGATGCCGCCGGCGACGTCGTAGATCATCTTTTTGAGGCTGTAGCCCATTGGCAGTTCGTAGACGCCGGGGCGCTCGACGTGGCCGCTGATCGAGAACAGGCGCGTGCCGCCGTTGCGCGGCGTGCCGACGGCCGCATAGGCAGCCGCGCCCATTTGGATGATGTGGGGCACGGTGGCGATGGTTTCGGCGTTGTTGATGACCGTGGGACCGCCGTAGAGGCCGACGACGGCGGGGAAGGGCGGCTTGATGCGTGGAACGCCGCGCTTGCCTTCGAGCGACTCCATGAGCGCCGATTCCTCGCCCACTTCGTAAGCGCCCGCGCCGGTTTGTGTGAGGATTTGAAATTCCTGATCGGAGCCGAAGATGTTCTTGCCGAGAAAGCCGCGATCGTACGCGTCGGCGACGGCGCGTTCCATGATTTCGAGAAGATAGCGGTACTCGCCGCGCAGGTAGATGAAGCCCATCTTTGCGCCGACGGCAAGGCCGGCGATGATCGTGCCTTCGATGACGGCGTGGGGATCGTGCAAAAAGATGAGGTGATCCTTGCAAGTGCCGGGCTCGCTTTCGTCGCCGTTGACGAGGATGTACTTGGGCTTGGCGGATTGTTTGGGCACGAAAGACCACTTCATGCCCGCGGAGAAGCCCGCGCCGCCGCGACCGCGGAGGCCGCTCAACTTCATCTCGTTGATGATCCAGTCGGGGCCTTGCGCGAGGCACTTTTTCACGGCCTCATATCCGCCGAGCTCGACGTAGCGGTCGATGCCGGTGGCTCCCATGCCGAAGCGGCGCGAGACGATTTTGACCTCATCGGGATGGGAGACGAGCCTAGGCATTTTCCCCCTTGTCCCGAACTCGATCCTCGACTTGCTTGCGGTACGCGCCGAGGATGCCGGGTACGAGATCGGGCTTGAGCTCGTCGTGAAAGTCGTAGTTGACCTGTATGGCCGGGGCCCAGCAGCAAGCGCCGATGCACTCGACTTCTTCGAGCGAGAAGAGGCCGTCGGGCGTCACGCCGTGGGGGTCGATGCCGAGTTCTTCGCGGAAACGATCGAAGATTTCGTAGGCGCCGCGCAACATGCAACTGATGTTGGTGCAAACCTGAATGTTGTATTTGCCGGCCATCTTGAAGCGGAGCATGGAGTAGTAGGTGGCGACGTTGCGTACTTCAAGCTCGGTGATGCCGATACGGCAGGCGACTTCGGCGATGACGGCATCGGAGAGGTAGCCAACTTCGTCCTGTGCATAAAGCAGCATGGGAATAAGGGCGGAGCGCTTGACAGGATATTTCTGGACGAGCGCGTCAAAGAGCGCGGCGAGCTCGGGCGAAAAGACCGACATGGTTTCAGCGCTCATCGATCGATTTCCCCTAAAACGATATCGATGGAGCCGATGACCGCGACCAGGTCGGCGATCAGGCGGCCCTTGCACATGGTTTCAACGGCTTGCAACGTAGCGAACGAAGGATAGCGCATGTGTACGCGGTAGGGCTTGGAAGTGCCGTCGGAGACCACGTAATAGCCCATTTGGCCGTGGCCACATTCGATGCCCTGGTAGACCTCGCCTGCGGGAACGCTAAAGCCCTCGGTGACGATTTTGAAGTGATGGATGAGGGCTTCCATCTCGGTCTTCATCTTTTCGCGGTCGGGGAGAACGATCTTGGGCGCGTCGGCCTTCACCGGGCCGCCGGGCATGCCGTCGAGGGCCTGCTGAACGATCTTTGTGCTCTCGCGCATCTCCACGAGGCGCACTTCGTAACGTGCCCACGTGTCGCCGACGGTAGAGGTGGGGACCTTGAACTGGAACTTCTCGTAGCCGGAGTAGGGCATGTCGCGGCGGAGGTCGATATCGACGCCGGAGGCGCGCAGCGGCGGGCCTGTGACGCCGAATGCAATGGCATGAGCAGCAGATAGATAGCCAACACCCTTCAAGCGGTTTATGAAGATTGGATTGCCCGTGAGAAGGTTGGAGTATTCGTCGATTTTCTCGGGGAATGTGGTGATGAAATGCTGGACGCGGTCGAGCCAATCGAGCGGCGGTTCCATGGAAAGGCCACCGATGCGGAAGTAGCTGGTCATCATGCGCTGGCCGGCAACGGCCTCGAAGAGCCGGAGAATCTCCTCACGTTCGCGGAAGGTGTAGAGGAAGACGGTGAGGGCGCCAATGTCCATGGCGTGCGTGCCGAGCCAGATGAGATGCGAGTTCAGCCGGCTTAGCTCGGTAAGCAGGACGCGAATCCACTGCGCGCGCTCGGGGATTTCCAAGCCGAGGAGTTTTTCGACGGCCAGGCAATAGCAAAGATTGTTGGAGAGCGGATCGAGGTAGTTGATGCGGTCAGTGAGCGGGACCACCTGCTGGTAGAACTTGGCTTCGCAGGTTTTTTCGATACCTGTGTGCAGGTAACCGATCTCGGGCCGGACACTGACGATGACTTCGCCGTCAAGCTCGACGACCAGGCGCAACACGCCATGCGTGGCCGGGTGCTGCGGGCCCATGTTCAGAACCATGAGGTTCTCGCCGGTGCGTTCGGCAGCGGGAAGCTCGAGAGCAGGCGCGGCGGGATTCTCGCTCATCAGCGATAGCCCTCCACCGGGTAGTCTTTGCGCAGGGGATGGCCTTGCCAGTCGTCGGGCAACATGATGCGGCGGAGATCAGGGTGACCACCGAAGTGAATGCCGAAGAGATCGAAGACCTCTCGCTCGAAGAAGTTGGCGCCAGACCAGACGGGGGTGATGGAGTCGACGGAGAGATCGGACTCGTCAAGCATCACGCGCAGGCGGATGCGCTCTTTGAAGGCGTGCGAGAGGATGTGATAGCTCAACTGGAAGCGGGGCGAAGCAGGGAACCAGTTGACGGCGGTCATGTCTTCAAAGAAGTTGTAACCTGCGGCCCGCACGGCGGAGCAAGCGGCGCGAATCCCCTCGGGCGCGATGGTGAGGGTGAGCTCGCCGAAGTCGAATTTGGCGTCGATGAAGGCTTCGGGATTCCACGCCAGGAGGGCTTGGATGGCGGGGTGGTCCGGTAGGGCGTCGAGAACAGCCTGCTTGCCGCTGATCGTGGGGGTTTGGCTCGTCATCCTCTCGGTCCGCCTTTTCTGCTCTGAAAAAAACTTCCCAATGCGCAAGGTCTTTGCCGGCCGTGAAAAGAACGCACCACCGGTCGCCGCTCACTGCATTACAGATCCGCTTTATCCCGGCTCCAGTTCAAGATGCCTTTGCGCACGATGTAGTAGAGTCCGACGGCGACAAAACCGAGGTAGACGAGCATCTCCCAAAAGCCGAAGAGGCGGGAGCCGGTGATTTGCGGAAGCTGGCGGTAGATGACGGCCCAGGGCATCATAAAAACCATTTCCACATCGAAGAGGATGAAGAGGACGGCGACCAGATAGAAGCGGACGCTGAAGCGGCCGCGGGCATCGCCGACGGCCTGGATGCCGCACTCGTAAGCGTCGAGCTTGACTTGAGTGTTGCGATGGCGGCCGACGAACCACGAGGCCGTAACCATTGCCGCCCCGAGGAGAAAGGCGGCGAGAATCTGCAGGAGCAGGGGGAGATATTGCCAGTCATATGGAGTTGGATTCATCGCCGCCCAGTCCGGAGAAAAAGGATCGTTTACCGCCTATGCCGCCGGAGAAAAGGGCAACTCCGGTCAATGCAAAACCTAGTTCGAGATTAGGTTTTCAGGCTCGTCACGTCAAGGCGGGGCGCGAGATACGGAAGCGAAGCGCTTTGCTGCGCACAAGATGCGGGTGTCGATCGGCAGGCGGCGCGGGGAGCGCGGGCGTTTCCCCGGCCTGAGTGAGTTTCGTCACTGGATCTCCCGATCCGATCCGTCATAACTGGAAGTGCACCACTTCCAGATGTGCGCCATTTTATGACAGAACTTTTGTACTCTGATCGATTCCGTCCGAAGCGCCGAAGAACCGGATGGGGATAGACCGCATGGGCTCCTGTTCGGCAATGAGCGATTTCCCGGTTCCGGCTTCGGTTTCGATAGCAGAGGCAAGCCGCAGCCGCTTACGCCGCAGGCGCATCTCGCCGCAGGCGGGCCGCGCTTTAGAAATACTGGGCCATGCGATCGAGTATCTGACCGACGAGTTCGTCCATGCGGGAGGATCCATGACCGCACACGATGCACGCCTGGAGGCGGTGCAGTTGCTGATGGGAATTAACCGGCAGATTTACTATTCCTGCCCGCCGGTCCCCACACTGGGCGAACGATGGCGCGCGCTGCTGCACATGCGCACGGCGTAAGAAGCAGCTTTTAGCTTCTAGCTCCTAGCTTCTAGCTTGTTTGTGCGGCTGCTGGCGGCTCCGCCTTTTCTGGTAAGTTGAGCTTTCGCGTTGCCGCTATGGGCTTGACTCTTTGAGCAAGCGCGCGGCGAGACGCATATCGCCTGCGTCAAGAGCGTTGCTGACGGACTCGAGATATTTCTGGCCGGCGATCAGTTCCCCGGTAGTTTCGTTGTCGAGGCTGTCGCCGGCCTCTTCTTCCTCGTCATCATCGTCGCGCTCTTCCTCATCGTCTTCGTCTTCATCTTCTTCGTCCTCGTCGTAGGGGTCGGCGGCGAGTTCTTCGCCGTCGCTGGCCTCAGAGATGGCCTCGACGGAGCCGAAGGGGATGGCATCTATCTTGCGATCGACACTTTGCAAGGCCAACTGGAGACCGTAGAGGAGGAGCGATGCGCGGGGGCGGTCGATGGTGTTGTTGACGATGGCGCGGAGGACCTGTGTGATGACGACCTGAATGACGCAGCGCTCTTCTAGGAGCGGGATCTCGATCGAGTCCGCCGGTTTGGCGGCTGCGAGACGCCGCCGGCTATGGAAATAACAAAGATCCTCGCCCTGGAGGGCGTACCCGTGACATTGTCTCCCGCTCGGCATGATGTGCCTGCAATGCGGCGCCATAAATCGCTCCTTTCGCTGCCCAGTTTTCGCCTACCCGTGTTGCCCGCTTTCGCCTTTTTGGTTTGCAGGCCCCCCTGACCCGGTATGCCATACCTCCATATTTGAAAACAAAGGAGTTACGGGACGATCCATACCTGGGACCATACCTTCCCATACCTTGCATACCAATTTGCCTGGCCGCATGCCGCAAGCGTAGCAATTTGCGGGAGTTAGGAGCCAGAGACCAGAGGTCAGAGACCAGGGGCCGAAAAAACGGTGGGCGACCCGGGAGCACCGGAATCCCCAGCCGACACCCGCAGGGCCGCCCACCAGCTTTCAAAGAGGAGAAACGCTCTGTTTTTGTTCTCTAGTAAAAGGGTAGCGAAACCGGAGAATTAACCGGCAAAGTTGGCGGGAAAATATTTGGTTTGGAATGAGGGAGATGGGGCGGGTGCGGGGTGGTGGAGGGGTTGACAGCAAGGTGGGGTGAACCCCTTGGCTGAGACAGTTTGTATTTTGACAGGTTGCCGTTGGTTGAAAAAAGGTTTTCATTTTGTTGGTTCTCCGGCAGACTGGGCTGCGGTTGGTGAAGCGGAGACAGGCTCTGGTGGAGACCAACCTGTCAAGGAATAACCGACTGGAGACTCATCGATCAGATGGGCCGGGGGGCCGGGTGGAACCGGCTCCCCGCTTCCTTTACACGGCCGGCCTCTGCGCCGCGCTCTGGATCGATAGATTTCCCCATGCCTTGGAAAACTCACGCTTGGTGTTGGCGAGGCAGTCTGGGTTGAGCAGGCGGCTTCGAACTCCTCCGGCGTCTTGTATCCCAGGGCGGAGTGGAGCCGGAGCCGATTGTAGTAATGGTCGATGAACTCTTCCAGGTGAGCGAGCAGGTTGTCGATGTGCTGGTACTGGTTGGCGTAGATCTCCTCCCGCTTGAGGGTTTTGATGAAGCTCTCGCAGAAGGCGTTGTCGTAAGGATTGGCGGGACGGCTCATGCTGGGCAGGATGCCGTGGTTCTGGAGCATGCGCGTGTACTGCTCGGAGGCATATTGCACGCCGCGATCGGAGTGGTGCACCAGGCCGGGAGCGGGCTGGCGCAGGGCGATGGCGCGCTCCAGGGCCAGCAGCGGCAGGCGCGTGGTCAGGGTGCGGTCCAGCGCCCAGCTGACCGCTTTGCGCGAGAAGGCGTCCAGCACCACGGCCAGGTAGACGAATTCCTGGCGCAATCGGATGTAGGTGATGTCGGCGACCCATAGCTGGTTGATCGCGGTCAGCTTCATGCGGCTGGCCAGGTTCAGATAAACCTCCAGTTCGGGGTCTGACTGGGTGGTGGCGACGAAGGCCTTCGGCTCGACGCCCAGCAGGTTATCTTCGCGCATCAGCCGCAGGACACGCTTGTGGTTGACTGCCATGCCGCGGCGATGGAGCTCGACGGTGACGCGCCGGTAACCGTAGCGGCGGCGATGTTCGATCACGATCTGCTGGATCATGCTGCGCACTTCCATGTCTTCTTCGCCGGGGTGGCGTTGCTCGAGAAAACGGTAGAATCCGGCGCGGCTGACCGCGGCCAGCCGACACATCGGCTCTATACCAAGGCTGCCTTCGATCGGCATCAGTTCCCGGATGGTTTCCCGGATGCCGTTTCGCCAGAACCGGTAGCGGTCTGGCGTAGAGCCTCGACCTTTTCGCAGGCAGCCTTCAAAAAATCCGCTTCCAGCGTCTTCTTCACCAGCGCTTTCTTCAGTTGGGCATTTTCCTGGCGCAGGCGCTGCTCGACGGCGAGGAAACGTCCGCGGCGCTCCTCCTCCACCCGTTCCCGCCACCAGTACAAAAGCTGCCGCGAGATGCCAAGCTCCCGGCATAGCTCGGATACGTTCGCCGTCTCTCCCAGGCGGCGCACCGCTGCCTCCCGGAACTCCTTGCTGAACCTTCGTTGCTTCGTCTCTTGACCCATTTGCAGTTCTCCCTTCCCTGCAAACTGTCAAAATCTTATCTGTCTCACTTTGGGGGTGCAGTCCAAAGGCGGGGAGTAGGGAGTGGCCAGTAGGGGGTAGGGCGGAGGTTGCGGTGGAGTCGGCGTTTCCTGGGACTTATCCAACGTGGTTATTGGAGCCGGGATCATCGCGCTTTGCGCACTGCCGTCTTGCGAGCTTTAAGGTTGTCAATTTCTTGTTCGAGGTCTTCTATTTTTCGCTTCGCCTTGCTTAGCTCTGCCACGGTGGATCCCTCTATAGCCATGGCTCTGACACCTTCCAGGATTAATTGGGCCGGCAACTCATCGCCTTCGACTGGCTGAGTGATGCGCCTCCGAATTTCCTCCGGCGAAACTCCTCTCTTCCGTGCCTCCTTCGTAATGGCGTCACCCAACTGCTGCTGTAAGATTCCCCTCGCAGCCCAAGGCAGGTCGTATTCATCCTGTCCCTTAATAATCCTTAGGGCAATCCTTTGATCGTCCGATAACCTGGCGTTCTCCCCGAACTCAAAAAGAGCGTGTCGTAGACTTGACAGGCCCAGCCCGGCTTCAGGGGCAAGAGAGAGCAGATACGACGCCGCCCCAAGGGAAAGGACGGCGTCTGGATCACCGAGTGTAGTCCGAAAGCGCGCGTCCGCCTTCTTCATTCTCGGTGAAGAGCTTATGAGCACGACGACCACTTGACTTCCGATCATTCCGAGTTTTGCGCGAGCGTCAGCAATGGCCGCCATGAGGCGACCGTCGCGTTCGGCCTTTCCGACGTCGATGGTGTCAAGAAGGTTCGCCGGTACACCCTTTGACGCGGCGAAGGAGTCGAGGAAGAACTTCGACATCTGCCGCTTTCTTTCGCTATCTTGGGCTTCTTCGAGAACGTCTACGCCGAAATCGGTTCGCAGCATGCGGAGAATTTTGGAAAAATCTTCGGGCGAGCGGCCCTTGAAGAAGCTGATATAGGTTGCCCATTTTTTCGCGTCCCGCTCGACTGAATGAAACGTCCTGACAAATGCATTCTGTATGTATCTGAGCCTCTCCTTGGTTGAGAGCCTGCCCAAAAGGTGACTCGTCTGGTTGAAATCGATATCGCTGATCCACGCATGATGGGCGGCCTCTTCCAAAACAGGGGCGGCGACCCGGACAGATCCTCCCATCCTTCGCCAGGCCGTGATCAGGCTCTTGGCTGCTTCATGCTCAGGCTCCCCAATACACAAAAGGGTGAGAACAATGTCGGAATCAAGCACAATTTGATAATTTCGCAGGACCTGCTTCAACTCGTCTGCAGAAGTCGCTTCCAGCCCCAGGGCGCACAGCGTGACGAATCGCTCGCAGACTTCAGCCAACCATTCGAACGCTGGGCCAGTATGTTCGTTAAACATATCGAGCACTGCCTGCTTGACAAGCTCTGCAGACTGGCTGTCCCGATAGGTTGCGGCTACACAGCTCGCGCCGCGCTCGAGCAACGAATCCAAACTGACGGGGATCCGTCTCTGCGCAGCTGACTTGCCCTTGAAAACGGCATTGACTGCACAAATGACCAGGTAGCCGTTTGTATAGAAAAGATCGCTCAGGAAATCGAGTAGCACGTTCCAAATTTGCTGGAATTGTGTGTCATGAATCTTGAGTCCGGAGAGGTCCTCTAAGGATTTCTTAACTAACGCGCGCCCTGCGAACAGGTCGCGGGTAGCTTCGACTTGCGCCTCCAGAATTTTTCCTTTGCCCGACTCGGTAATTGACAATTTTGGATCGCCGGTGACAAGGTCACTCGTGCGCAACACAGCGATTGCCTTCGTCAAAAGGCCAGCAGGTAGGCAGGAATGCAGCCCCAAATCCTTGGAAATCGCCTTGAGCATTTCCGTTTCCAATAGCTCCCCGTTCTTTGCAAGCAATTCAAGGACCACACGCTGGAGGAGCGAGTCGCGAAGCATTGCAGAATCTTCATTGCCGAACGCGATAAGCGCGAGACGGAGTCCCCTTTGCTCAGCGGTCTCATCTTGAACCCGAATTGGATTCAGGCGCTGCTCAATGGTGGCAATTTCCCCCGCATAAAAAGTCTCGAATACTCCCGGGTGCCTGTGTTCAGAGAATTAGGAAAGCTGAAAGGAACCGAAAACTGTTACTGAATCGACGTTGGGACACAGTGCTCTAATCTCAGCGCAATATCTGTCTATCTGTTGCTCCGTGAGCGGTTGTGACGAGCAGTAGATAACGTGCTTGGCCCCTGTGTGTTCAGCCATGGTACGGATATCCGACGCAACCTTCTTATCGAGATCACCTCGGAGGGTCGCGTGCAAGACGGCTCCGTACTGCTGACCGTTCCCAAGCCGTTGGGATGTTGGAGACCGACCGTCTCGGGCCCGATCATAATTTGTCGAGGTTCCGATTAGGGTTATTCCGAGCACCCGGGTGCACATCTCAACGGAGAAGTGTTCGAATCGCGTAGGGCTGATTTCGCCCTCTATGAGAATTTTTACGATCCCCGGAATCATCTGGCATCCCTTTGTGCGGAGTTGTACTTAACCATATACTACCGCCAGCCCGCTAAAGTGCGGGGTTCGGCGCGCGGTCACCTAGGCGTGCTCAGTTAACGAGCGATTGGGAGGTTTCTACTGTGAAGCCGGCTTTTGGTGATTAGCTCAAGCGATACGGTTGCGAAACGAGCAAAAGCAGAAGCAGGTCCCTCGGCTTCGTTTGCCCCATGATCGCGTAACGCTCATGGGGCCCCTGGCGCGCTCCGCTCGGGATGACACGCATTGAGGTGGGTGGGGCGTTTAGGCGCGGGTTCGCCGCGTGGATCAGTTTTCGGAAAGGTTGGGGTGTCTCCGGGCCTGAAGGCCGCGTGGTTTTTTGCGTGAGCATTCAGGGGCCTAAAGGCCCCTGCTCCCTCCGCTGGAACGATCCCACCCTAGCGGCAAAAACAGAGACGCCGCGAGGGTGGGGCACCCACCGACAGGTCAGTTGATTTGTGTACGGTCCCACCCTTTTGTTCGCCACGGCGAACGAAAAGGATGGGGCAACCGGCTCAGGCCTGTCATTCTCTTTCGCCCGCTGAAGCGGGCTGGCGGCGATGTTGGCCAATCGATCCCCAGGCTTGCGCCTGGGGCTACCGTCTTTTGCCCGTACCCAGAGGGTGCCCAGCGGGCGAACGCCTACGGCGCGAGGTGGGGCGCCCGGCGACGAGTTCATTGCGATCTTTTGCGGCATGGCTCAGGCCAAGCTCTGATACAAGGCGAGAGTCAACCGCAGATCCCTAGGCTTCGCTTGCCCCATGATCGCGTAACGCTCACGGGGCCCCAAGCGCGCTTCGCTCGGGATGACACGGGTGACGGGGGTGCGGGCGGGGACGCCCGCACCCGCCGCGGCGGACCGGACTGGAGTCCGGCGCTACGCGGCCTACGCTCGGGATGACACGGGGGACGGGGTGCGGGCGGGGACGCCCGCACGACAGCCGGTCTGGAGTCCGGCGCTACACGGCCTTCGCTCGGGATGACACGGCTGGGAGACATTGGGGTTGGTGGTTTCCCAGGTCCCTCCGCCGCGGCGGACGAGGGACCTGGGGCACCCAATTGAAGTGTGGGGTGAAAGCTGGAAGCTGAACTCGGATCTATTGTCCGAAGAGAAGGACGGCAAAGAGGATGAGCCAGGCGAGGGCCATCATGTGCCAGAACCATGCGGTCGCGTCAACGGCGATCTGGCGGGATTGGACGCGCTGGAGGCGGGAGAGTGCGACGAGACAGAAGACGAGCGCGAGTACGCCGAGAGCCAGGTGGGCGGCGTGCAGGCCGGTGATGAGATAGAAGAAATAGCTGGCCGGGGTGGCCCAGCGATCGAACGCGAAACCCTGGGCGGTGAGTTGACGCCAGGCGATGATCTGGCCGGCGAGGAACAAAAGGCCGAGCGCGAGTGTGGTAGCGATCCACGGAATGGTGCGGCGAAGGGCGGGGCGGCCGAGCCCGAGCCATTCCTCGAGGACGTCGAACTCGCGGAAGATGTGCCGGCGCGCGATCTCCATGGAGAGGCTGCTGAGCAGAAGGACCGCGGTGTTGAGGAAGAGGATGGGCGGCAGCAGAACAGGATGCCAGTCGCCGATCTGGCGCAGGGTTCGCGGATCCATGTGCGTGCCGGCCTGGCGCGCGTAGAAGAGCGCGACGAGGACGACGAAGAACATCATGTCTCCGGCGAGAGCGCAGAAGACGAAGGCGCGGGTGCGGTGCAGGGCCTCGCGCGGGCCGCGGCGCGGACTGCGCCAGTCGTCGTCGCCTCCGCCTCCGCCACCGCCGGTGGGACGGCGGTCGACGGGCGGCTTGCCTCCGGCGCCGGGAGATTTGCGTTCGACCTCGGACGGGATGGGAGTAAAGATAGGGGGCATGGGGAACCCTGTGAGGAAGAGATTACTCCACCTTTCGATTTGACGCGCAGAAAATCGGAAGAGGTGCCTGGGGTTTCGCTGAAAGATGGCTTGATTCGACGGGCCCAGGTTCGGCGAGGTCTCAGGGCTTTTGTTGTCTTGGATTGCCGGTAAAGGGGTTGAAGACCTGTACGCCGAAGCTTGCGAAGTCCTTCACGTTCCTGGTGGCAATGACCATGCCGTGGATGCGCGCGGTGGCGGCGATCATGGCATCTCCGGTCGCTGGCGGCCAGCATTTAAGCCGGCATGTACCGCTCGATCGAGAGGTCACTTGCGTGCGCTCTGGTTCTTGACACGTCATAGGCCAACTGCATGCGCAGCAGGTGGTCCATCTCCGGGCCGAAGGCTTTTTCGATGCGCAGAGCCATATCGGGTGTGAGGGCAGACTTGCCGTTTAGAAGATCGGAGAGAGTGGCGCGGCGCACCTGCAGGATTTCTGCTGCCTTGGTCACGCTGAGACCGAGGGCTTCGATGACTTCGGTCTTAATGAGATCGCCTGGATGAGGCGGGTTCTTCATGGGCATCTCGGCCTCCTCAGTGGTAGTCAATCAAATCGATATCGGTTGCCGTGTTTGCATCTTCGTCGTGGCGGAAGATCAATCGCCAGTTCCCCGTAACTGTCAGGCTCCAGAATCCTTTCAGGTCACCCTTGAGCGGATGCAGCTTCCAGCCCGGAAATCTTCCGAGCTGATCCAGTGTTTCGGCGGTCTCAATGGCGAAGAGCAGCTTGCTCAGTTTGCCGGCCACCGCGGAAGGCACGGAACGCGCATCTTCGTCCTCATAAAGCTGGCGCAGTCCTTTGTGACGAAACCGGACCAGCTCCATGGCGCCTCGCATATACATGATGTACGGTTTAACCGTACAAGTCAAGCAGTGCGAGCGCATGTGCCGTTGCGAGCGCCCGCCGGAACGGCCGGTCCTACCAACCTCTCGTCTGCAAAAGCTGCGACTCTTCGATGGACGCGGCGGCCAGGCCCTTCATGGTTCCGGTGACCTTCTCAGAGACCTCGGCGAGAATCTTGGGATCGTTCCAGTGCGTGGTGGCGACGACGATGGCCTTGGCGCGGGAGATGGCTTCTTCGCGCTCCTTGGGTGAGTTTTCGACGTCGAGCGGCGTGGCGCGCTCCTTCATGAAGATGCCCGAGCCGACGAAGATGGCCTCGGCGCCGAGCTGCATCATCAGGGCGGCGTCGGCGGGCGTGGCGATGCCGCCGGCGGAGAAGTTGGGCACGGGGAGCTTGCCGGCGCGGGCGACCATGGAGACGAGTTCGTAGGGGGCCTGAAGGTCTTTGGCGGCGGCGTAGAGCTCCTGCTCGGTGAGCACGGTGAGCAGGCGCATCTCGCGCGTGATGGCGCGCATGTGCTGGACGGCGTGGACGACGTCGCCGGTGCCGGCTTCTCCTTTGGTGCGGATCATGGCCGCGCCTTCGGCGATGCGGCGGAGGGCTTCGCCGAGGTTGCGCGCGCCGCAGACAAATGGAGTCGTGAAGGCGTGCTTGTCGATGTGGTGCGCCTCGTCGGCCGGAGTGAGGACTTCGCTCTCGTCGATGTAGTCGACGCCGAGCTCCTGAAGGATCTGCGCTTCGGCGGTGTGGCCGATGCGGGCCTTGGCCATGACGGGGATGGAGACGGCCTGGATGATCTGCTTGATGAGGGTGGGGCGAGCCATGCGGGCCACTCCGCCTTCGGCGCGGATCATGGCGGGCACGCGCTCAAGGGCCATGACGGAGACGGCGCCGGATTCTTCGGCGATGCGCGCCTGCTCGACGCTCATCACGTCCATGATGACGCCGCCTTTGAGCATCTCGGCGAGGCCGACCTTGAGGCGCAGGTTGGTACCGGTGAAACTCTTGTTTTCTCTGGGTTCGGGCATGATTTTCGACCTCGGAATGCGGCAGGTTCCCACCCACGAGGATGAGAAAGCCGCATAGGATTCCCACCTTCCAGTGTAGCAGCGAAGTGAATCCGGCGTTACGGCGAGGAGCCGGGCAGAAGGGCCTGCGCGCCTTCCTTAAGTCTTTCCAATCCCCCCCTCATTCCACTGGTCCCGTTTCTGCAGGGTTTGGGGCGAGATGGCAACAACTCACTCAGCGCCGGCTGGCGGACCGCCGCCGGGCGAACGGGTTCCTGCGGGGGGCGTGGCCCAACCGTCAGCCGGGCAGGCTCTGGTTCCGGCGCCGCGTCCCCTGGAGGAAGAGGAACCGCCTGTGGTGAGCGCCGCCGTGGCGCGCTTGCCGGTGGAGCTGGACGTTGCCGTGCCGGTGCGGCAGTTCCGCGTGCGGAATCTGCTGGCGCTCGAGCCGGATCAGTTGATCGAGTCGCAGTGGAGCCATGGCAACGACCTGCCGCTGGCCGCAGGCGGCGTGCAACTGGCGTGGAGCGAATTCGAGGTGGTGGACACGCGGCTGGCGGTGCGAGTGACGCGGCTGGCGTGAAAAAGGCAGGGAACAGGGATTAGGTGTGAGGTTTCAATAGATTGTCCATCTGATCTGAACCTGTAAAGCTGGGTTTGCGAAGACTCAGTAATTCAGGAGACCAGATGGACTATCACCAGAATGCACGAACCATGGTTTGGAGTCGAGAAGAGATGGCGAAGCGGGTGATCGAGCAGGGAAGCACGTTGGCGGCGGCTGCAGCCGCCGCCAACGTGAGCCCGAAGACCGCTGCCAAATGGGTGGCGCGCTATCGGGCGCTGGGCTTGGCCGGGCTCGCAGACCGCAGTTGCAGGCCGCTCCGCCTGCGCAGGCCCACTAAGCCGGAGCTGGCGGAGCGGGTTGAGTTGCTGCGTCGCCAACGCTGGACCGGGTTGCGCATCGCGCAAGCCACAGGCCTCAGCCGGGCCACGGTTAGCCGTATCCTGCGCCGGCGCAAGCTCAGCCGCATACGCGATCTGGAACCACGCCCACCCGTGCTGCGCTATGAGCACGCCGCGCCCGGGGACCTGCTGCATCTGGACATCAAGAAGCTGGGCCGTATCGCCAAGCCCGGCCATCGCGTCACCGGCAACCTCGCCGACCGCACCCGGCGCGTGGGCTGGGAGTACGTCCACGTCGCCATCGACGACCACTCCCGCATCGCCTTCTCGGCCATCTTCCCGGATGAAACCGCGGCTTCAACTGTCGCTTTCCTCTGCCAGGCTGTGGCCTACTACGCACGGCTGGGCATCCGCTTCCGCGGCCTGCTCACCGACAACGGACCGGCCTATCGCTCGCGCCGCTTCGCAAAGGTATGCAGGGAACTCGGCATCAAACATCGTTTCACCCGGCCCTACACCCCGCGCACCAACGGCAAAGCCGAACGCTTCATCCGCACTGCTCTACAGGAATGGGCCTATGCCCGCATTTATCAGAACTCCGATGAACGCTGCGCCCAGCTTCTGCCCTGGATACACGAATACAACTGGCACAGACCTCACGCCAGTCTCAACCACTACACTCCCATCAGCAGAGCAGGCGCAGATCGGAACAATCTGTTGACACTACACAATTAGGGACCAGGGAACAGGGGCGGCATGGCGGAGAGTTTAGGCGGATTGGCGGGGTGGTTGATGGCGAGACTGCACCGGCGCGGGCGCCGTGAGCCGCGGCTTGCGCTGGTCGAGCGCATCGCGCTCGGGCCGCGGCAGTCGCTGGCGCTGGTCGAAGCGGAAGGGCGGCGGATTCTGGTGGCCACCTCGGCCGAGGGCGGGCCGGCGTTTTATCCGCTGGACGAAAGGCTAGGCATTGACGAAGCAATGCGGGCAGGTGCATGTAGAGCGGCGCGCACGGCCGGGCGCCGGCAGGTGAGGGTTTCATGGTGACGGCGTGGGCTGGCGGGCTGGCTTATCTAGGCGCCGCGGCGCAGACAAGCGTGCCGCTGCTGCCGGATTTGAATGCCAAGCTGCACCCCTCGGACGCGACGCCGTGGACGATTCTCCTGGTCCTGACGCTGATCACCCTGCTGCCCGCGATCCTGATGGCCATGACGCCGATGGTGCGGCTGCTGGTGGTCTTCCACTTCCTGCGCCAGGCTCTGGGCACGCAGACAGCGCCCTCGAATCCCACGCTGATGGGGCTGGCGCTGATGATGACGTGGTTTCTGATGACGCCGGTGCTGAATCAAGTGGACCAGCAGGCTGTGCAGCCCTACCGCGCAGGCCAGATCACGGGCCTCGAGGCCATCGATCGCGGCGCCGCGCCGGTGAAGCACTTTCTGCTGCACTACGCGCGCGAGAAGGACCTGGCGCTGTTTGCGGCGGCGGGCGAGGTTCCGCGGCCCAACACGCCGGACGACCTGCCCATGCGCGTGGTGGTTCCGGCGTACATGCTGTCGGAGTTGAAGGCCGGATTCGCCATCGGCGCGGTGCTGTTTCTGCCCTTTCTGCTGATCGACATGGTGACGGCGGCGATCACCACGTCGATCGGCATGTTCCAGTTGCCGCCGGTGGTGGTCTCGACGCCGCTGAAGATTCTGCTCTTTGTGATGGTGGACGGATGGAATCTGCTGGCCAATTCGCTATTGAAGAGTTTTTGAGAGGAAGGCGATGACTCCCGATCTGGTTGCCGAGCTGATGCGCCAACTGATGCGCGAGGCCATGATCCTGGCCGCGCCGCTACTGATCGCGGCGGCGGCGCTGAGCTTCGCGCTGAGCCTGGTGCAGACGTTGACCAGCTTGCAGGACCAGTCGCTGACCAGCGTGCCGCGGCTGGCCGCGATTGCACTGATTCTGCTTGTCGGGATGCCTTGGTTTCTGGAGCGCATGGCGGCCTACACGCGGCTGCTGCTGGGCGACTTTCATCGCTACCTGGGATGAGAAAGGCAGCTTCTAGCCACTAGCTTCTAGCTGCTAGCTGGACAACGGTAATGCATGCGGGGCCGCGTTCTGAAGAGGGAGCTAGAGGCTGGGAGCTAGAAGCTAGAGGCCGAAATGAGCGAATGGGGCAACTTTCTGAGCGCGATGACGCTGGTCCTGGTGCGGGTAGGCGGGATGGTGGTCTTCGCGCCCTTCTTTTCCTCGACCTCGCTGCCGGTGCGCGCCAAAGCGGTCTTTGTGGGAGCGGTAGCCTTTCTGCTGGCGCCGCTGGTGGCCGCGCTGCCCTACACGCAGGCCACGCTCGGCTTCTCCGCGATCCTGGGAGAGCTGGCCGTGGGACTGGTCTACGGGCTCTCGCTCACGCTGCTGAGCGAGATGCTTTTGTTTGCCGGGCAGATCGCGGGGCTGCAGTTCAGCTTCTCTCTGGTCAACCTTCTGGACCCGCAGTCGGCCATTCAGACGCCGCTGCTGGGCGACCTCTTCCAACTGATGGGAACGCTGGTGCTGATTACGGCGGGCCTGGACCGGATTCTGCTGGCCTCCGTGGTGCGCAGCTTTCGCACCGTGCCGCTGGGAACTTATGCCCTGACGCCGCCGGCGGCGCTGGCGATGGTGCGCGCCGCGGGAGGGATCTTTCTGGCCGCTCTGGAGCTGGCCGCGCCGGTGCTGGCCGCGACGCTGCTGGTAGAGCTCGCCGTGGCCCTGCTGGGCAAGCTGAGCCCGCAACTGCCGGTGATGGCCCTGACCGTGCCGCTCAAAACGCTGACGGGATTCGCGATTCTGGCCGGTTCGCTGGCGCTGTGGCCGCGCTTTGTCGAGGCCCGCTTCGCCGGCCTGCTGGACATGGCCGAGCGGCTGATTGCGGCGCCCGGGTTCGGAGGCTAGGCGATGGCAGGCGAGCGCACCGAACAGGCAACGCAGCACCGCCGCGAGAAGGCGCGCAAGGAAGGCGACATCCTGCACAGCCGCGAGCTGACGGCAGCGGCAGGGACGCTGGCGGGCGTGATGGCGCTGGGTGTTTTGAGCGGCAGGATCATGGAAGCCTGGCGCGACGCGTTTGCCGGGTTTCTCGCGCTGGGCTCGCCGGCGCGCTGGGAACCGCCGGCGCTGGGACCGACCACGATGGCCATGCGGCAGCTGATGCTAGCGGTGCTGGGCCCGCCGGCCGCGGTGATGGCGATGGTGGCCCTGGCGGCGCTGGGAGCGGGCATTGCGCAAACCGGCGGAGTGAGCGTGCACGGCGGTTCGATCGGTTTCAAGCCGGAGCGTATAAACCCCTTCTCGAACCTGAAAAACCTGTTTTCCCTGCGCGCCGCGGCGCGGCTGGGCAAGTCGCTCATCCCGGCCGGTTTTCTCGCCGTCTTTGCCGTGCAGCGTATCGCCAGGCAACTGGAGATTCCGCCGTTCTCGACCGCGCGCCTGGAGCTTTTGGGCAAGGATGTGTACGGATTGCTGCTGGCCGCGGCGTGGCTGCTCTTCGGCTGGTCGGCGATCGACTACCTGGTGGAGTGGCAGAGCCGGGAGTCGCGGCTCAAGATGAGCCGCCAGGATCTGCGCGACGAGTACAAGGAGACCGAGGGCAGCCCGCAGATCCGCAGCCGCATTCGCGGCCTGCAGCGCCAGATGCGCCGCCGCCGCGTGAAGGCCGATGTGTCAAGAGCGGCCGTGGTTCTGACCAATCCCACGCATTACGCCGTGGCGCTGGGCTTCGACTTTGTGGCCATGGAAGCGCCCAAGGTGCTGGCCAAGGGACGGAATCTTTTGGCCGAGGAGATCAAGGCCGAGGCGCGCTGGGCGGGCGTGCCCATCGTGGAGAACCCTCCGCTGGCGCAGGCGCTCTACCGCACCGTCGAAGTCGGCCAGGCGATCCCCGTGGATCTGTATGCGGCCGTGGCCGCGATTCTGGCCTATCTCTACCGGCAGCGCGTGGAGGCCGAGCTGCGGGAACGGCACCGCTCCGCAGTTTCAGGTTTTGGAGGAGTTTCGCGATGAGGCGCCGCTCCGCGGTTTCGAGTTTTGGAGGAGATTCGCAATGAGTACAGCGGCGCTGGCTGCGGGAAGTTTGCCGGCAAAAGGCTCGATCTGGCACCGGCTGCGCGACTATCTGCTGCCGATGGCCGCGATCAGCGTGATCTTCGTGATGCTGGTGCCCGTGCCGGCCCCGGTGCTGGACCTGCTGCTGGCGATCTCGATGGCCTGTTCGATCATCGTGTTCCTCTCCGCGGTGCAGATTCGCCGCGCCGTCGAACTCTCCGTCTTTCCCACGCTCTTGTTGCTGCTGACGCTCTTCCGGCTCTCGCTGAACATCGCATCGACACGCAGAATTCTGCTTCACGGCCAGGAGGGAACCGGGGCCGCGGGAAAAGTGATCGAGGCCTTCGGACAGTTTGTGGTGGGCGGAAATTACGTGGTGGGCTTCGTCGTATTTCTGGCGCTGGTGGCGATTCAGTTTCTGGTGGTCTCGCACGGCGCTGTGCGCACCGCCGAGGTGACGGCGCGGTTCACGCTGGACGCCCTGCCGGGCAAGCAGATGGCCATCGACGCGGACATGAATGCGGGGCTGATCGACGAGGCCGAGGCGCGGCGGCGGCGGCAGGCCATCGCCCGCGAGGCCGAGTTCTACGGCGCCATGGACGGGGCGGCGCGCTTCAACCAGCGCGATGCTCTGGCCACCATCCTGATCACCGCCATCAATATTGTGGCCGGACTGCTGATTGGGACCCTGCAGCAGGGGATCGAGCTCGCCGAGGCGGCGCGGACGTACACGGTGCTGACGGTGGGCGACGGCCTGGTGACGATTATTCCGTCGCTCCTGGTCTCCGTAGCCGGCGGCATCACGCTGACCCGGGCCAACTCGTCGGGCATGCTGGGCGGCGAGATCCGGCAGCAATTGCTGGCCCGGCCCGCGACGCTGTACATGGCCGGCGTGGTCTCCGCGTGCATGTGCCTGATACCGGGACTGCCGAAGATCGCCTTTCTGGCCGTGGCCGCGGGACTATTTGTGGGTGCAAGACGGCTGGCGGCGCAGGCGCCGGCGTCGGCGGCGGCCGAGCTGACTCCGGCGGAGAAGAAGAAGGCCGAGAGCGCGCACGGCTCCGACCTGGCCGCGCTGCTGCGCCTGGAAGATTTGACTCTGGAGATCGGCTTCCAACTGATTCCGCTGGTCGATGAAAAGCAGGGCGGGCAACTGCTCAACCGCGTGCGCGCGCTGCGCCGGCACCTTTCGGGCGAGATGGGTTTTCTGGTGCCGCCCGTACACATCTCGGACAATCTGCGCCTGAAGCCCAGAGAGTATGTCATTTCGCTGCGCGGGATCGAAACCGGGCGCTGGCAGACCGAGGGCACGCACCTGCTGGCGGTCTCGGGCGAGGCGGGCCGGCGGCCCTTGACCGGCAGGGAGACGCGGGAACCGGCCTTCGGGGTTCCGGCGGTCTGGATTGCTCCCGCGCTCGAGGAGCAGGCCATCGCGGCGGGCTACTCGGTGGTGGACGCGGTCACGGTGATCACCACGCATCTCGGCGAACTCCTTCGCCAGCACGCCTGGGAACTGCTGGGCCGCGCGGAGATCAAGCGGCTGCTGGACGCGCTCAACGACTCGCACCCCAAACTGCTCGAGGAGCTGGTGCCCAAGCTGCTGACTCTGGGCGAGGTGGGGCGGGTGCTGGAACAACTGCTACGCGAGAGGGTCTCGATCCGCGACCTGGGCGCGATTCTGGAGGCCCTGCTGGAGACCGCGCCCGGAAACAAGAGCCTAGTGGCGCTGGTCGAAGCCGCGCGGCAGGCATTGGGACGCAGGCTGGTGCAGCCGCTCGTGGACGGCGACGGCCAACTGCCGGTGCTGCTGCTCGATCCGGCGCTCGAAGAAGAGATTCAGGCCACGGCCGCGCCCGAGACGGGCCAACTGGCCGCGGGGCAGCGTCTGCTTTCCGCCTCGGCGCCGCCGGGAGCGCCGCTGGTCCGCCGCCTCGCCGATTCTGTGAGATCCCTTATCGGTTCCACATCCTCCTCGGCAACGCCCGTGCTTCTCTGCCCGAGTCCGGCGCGGTTTTACGTCAAGCGCTGGCTGGAGCCGGTCCTGCCCCGCCTGGCGGTGGTGGCGGCCAGCGAGATTCCGGCGCAGATCCGGTTGCGCCCTGTGGGCACGGTTCGCTGAGGCGGCAAAAACAGGGCTAGAGCGGTGAGAAAGGGAAAACGATGGGACCGGAAGCGGCGGCTGCAGGGAGAGGGCCAAAGATGGTACGACGCGCCGTTGCGGGGAACGGCTATCCGCCTCCGGCCGCGGCCGTGGGGACGCTTTCGAGCGAGCAGGAGCGGGTGCTGCTGGAGCATCTTCCCATCGTGCGCTATCTTGCCCGCCGCATTCACGAACGGCTTCCCCAGCACGTGGACATCGAGGATCTGGTCTCCGCGGGGGTGGTGGGGCTGATGGACGCCTTCGCCAAATTCGATCCCGCCAAGAAGGTGCAGTTCCGCAGTTACGCGCAGTTCCGCATCCGGGGAGCGATTCTGGATAGTTTGCGCACCCTCGACTGGAGCCCTCGCGAGCTCCGCCGCAAGGGCCGCGCCGTGGAAGAAGCCATCCGCCTGCTGACGGCGCGGCTGGGCCGCGCGCCGGGCGAGGCCGAGGTCGCCGCCGAGTTGGAAACGAGCCTGGGGGAGTACCAGCAACTGCTGGGCGATCTGAAGGGCCTGGAGATCGGCACGCTGCACGTGGAGCGCAACGAGAACTCGGGCGAGGAGGAGCTGGCCTACGTGCCTGGCCGGCCGGAGGAGGATCCGCTCTTCCGCTGCCTCAGGGGCGAGCTCGAAGAGCGGCTCACGGAAGCCATTGCGCACCTTCCCGACCGGGAACGGCTGGTGATGACGCTCTATTACTACGAAGAAATGACCATGCGCGAGATCGGCCTGGCGCTTGGGGTAGTCGAGTCGCGGGTCTCGCAGGTGCACGCATCGGCGGTGGTGCATCTGCGCGCCGCGCTCCGCGACCTGGCCGGCAAGGGCGCCGCGGAGCCGGCGCGGCGGCCCTAAGCCGCGGGCCGGAACGCGCGGCCTGCCGGCTGGGGACGAAAAGGCGCTGCAAGGCGGCCGCCAGGAGCGCGGACGATGCGGGGGATACCGGAAGCGAGGAAGGACCATTGACGGAAAAGACGCTGAAGCAGGACGAGATTGACGCACTCTTTGAAGCCGCACGCAGCAGCGCGCCGGAGTCCATGCGCCCCGAGATGCGAGCCAAGGCCGCGCCCTACAGCTTTTCTTCCGCGGGGCAGATTTCGAACGAACAATTGCGCGCCATCAGTATGTTGAACGACCTGTTCGCGCGCAATCTGACGCACAATCTGGCGGCATGGTTGCGCACGCGGTTTCAAGTCAACCTGGTCTCGGCCGAACAGATCCCGTTTCATGAGTTTCTGCTGAGGATTCCCGAGATCTGCTATGTGGCCTCGGTGCGGCTGGAGCCGCTGGACGCGCTTTCGGTCCTGCAACTGGATTTGGGGCTGGCGCCGCCGATCATCGATCTGCTGCTGGGAGGCGACGGCAAGGACGGGCCGCTTCGCGAGCTGACCGACATCGAGGAGTCGATCCTGGCCAGCGTGGTCGAGATCGTCTGCCGCGAGCTGACCGTGGCCTGGCAGCCGGTGGGCCTGAGCTTCCTGTTCGAGCGCCGCCAGATGCAGACCCAGGTGGCGCGCATCATCTCCGTCGCCGAGAAGACGCTCTGCCTGAGCTTTGAAATTCGCATGCCGCACAGCTCGGGGCTGATCAACCTGGCCTTCCCGGCAGTGGTGGCCAACACCATCCTGCGCCGGCTGACCACGGACTGGGGCCGGCGGCGGCGCCACGCGCGCGAAACACGGGCGCGCATGGCCGAGCTGACGCGGCAGATCCGCTTTGGCGGCTCGCTGCAACTGCCCCCGGCGCGCTTGGCGGCGGGCTCGCTCGAGCAATTGCAGCCGGGCGACGTGCTGCGCCTGGATGTAGGCGCGAGCACTCTCTCCGAGTGGAGGGTCGCCGGCCAGCCTCTGTCTCTTGCCCAGGCCATGCGCCACGGCGCGCGCCGCGCCGCGCGCATCGAGCGTGTCCTAGATGGGAGGGAAGGATGAAGACCTACTTCGACTGTTGGGCAGGGGCGGCTGCGGCGCTACTCACGCAGGCCCTGGCCGGCGAGCCCCAGCTGGCCGAGTCGTTCCCCAAGCCGTTGTCCGGGGGAGGGTTTGGCTGGGCGGCCATTCTGGCCGGAGAGGTGGAAGGCCGGTTCGCCGTGCTCCTCGATGGCGCGGTTCTGGATGCGCCTCTTGTCGGCGAGGGAGTGGACCAGAAGGCCGGCTGGAAGGAACTGTTGCGGGAAACGGCCGACGCCGCGGCGGGAGAGTTGCTCGCCCAGACGGGCAAGAAGTGCCGGGTGGCGAGCTTCGAGGAGGTCGCTCAGGTAAGCCCGGTTACGCATGCCTTCGAGCTCCGCAGCGGCGAGCAGGCGTGGACGATTCTGCTGCGGGACGAGGTGCGCGTGGCTGAGCCGCAGCCCGAGGCGCGCGGCGGCGCGAATGCGCTCCCGGCAGCGGAGAATCGCCAACCGGCCTGCACGCCGGAGCAGGCGCCTTTGAGCCCGGGATTGGAGCTGCTGCTCGATGTCGAGCTCGAGGCCTCGTTGCGCTTCGGCTCGCGGGAGATGCCTCTGGGCGAGATTCTCGACCTGGGCCCGGGCGACGTGGTGGAACTCGATCGCCATGTGTCCGACCCCGTGGACCTGATTGTGGGTGACAAGATCGTGGCTCGCGGCGAGGTGGTCCTTGTGAACGGCAACTTTGGGCTGCGGGTGAGCGAGGTGGCCGCGCCCAAGAAGCGGCTGGAGAGCATTCGATGCCTGTTCTGAATCGCCGGCCGGGCCGGATTCCGCGCCGCGCCGCGCCGCCGGAGGCGGGCCTGAGCGAAGCCGGCGCCGAGGGGGCCTCTTTGGCGGTGGACGCGCCGGGACACGCGCCGAGGGGGCTGCACGCCGCAATCTTTACCGCCTGCTCGAATCCCCGCTGCGGCTCCGGCTGGCTGCGCCTTTGGCGCCGCCGGGAGACGCCGGTCTTCGAGGGCGGGTGGTGCTGCTCGGAGGCGTGCACGGGGGAGCGGGTGGCCTCGGCGCTCAGCCGGGAGATGGATGGGCGGGGCGGGGCGCAGGAGGGTTACAGGCACCGCATTCCGCTCGGTCTGGTGATGCTTGAGCAGGGCTGGATTACTCCGCAGGATCTGCGCGCGGCGTTGGCGGCGCAGAGAGCGGCGGGGGCGGGAAAGCTTGGCGGCTGGCTGGTGCGGCGAAAAAACGTCAGCGAGGAGCTGGTGACGCGCGCGCTGGGCCTGCAGTGGGGCTGCCCGGTGCTGGGCATCGAACCGCACGGCTCCGAGGGGCTCGCAGCCCTGGTGCCGCGCCTCTTTGTCGACGCCTTTGGCGCGCTGCCCTTGCGCATGGCCGCGGGAAAGATCCTTTACCTGGGGTTTGAAGACCATCTCGATCCTTCGCTGGCGCTGGCTGTCGAACGCATCACGGGCCTGAGGGTCGAGGCCGGGCTGGTGCGGGAGTCGGCTTTCCGGCCGGCGCACGCACGGTTGCTCGAGGCGCGGTTTCCCGCCGTGGAGCTGATCGAGGCCGCGACCGAGCCCGCTTTGGCCGCCGCGCTGGCCAGGGCGGTGGAGCGGGCCCGCCCGGTGGAAGCGCGCCTGGTGAGGGTGCACGACTGTCTGTGGTTACGGATGTGGCTGCGCGCGCAACGGGGGCCCCTGCCGGAGCCGGGCTGGATCCACGATGTCATCGGCTCGGCAGGCGTGCACTGAGGCAGGCCCGGACGCGGCAGGAAGCTCGAGCGCCGGCGGGCCGGAAACAGGCCAGTAAGTGGGACTTCGTACCTCATGGATGGAGCGGATGCGCCGATAGGGGAAAGGAGGGGCTGGGGATGAGCGAGATTCGAACCCTGATCGTTGACGATTCTTCGGTGATGCGCAAGATCGTGGAGCGGGCGCTGCGCCAGGCCGGGCTGGATCTGGCGGCGGTGCATGAGGCGGGCAGCGGCAGCGAGGGACTGGAGCTGTTGAAGGCTGAATCGGTGGACCTGATCCTTTCCGACATCAACATGCCCGCGATGGACGGGCTGGAGTTTCTGCGTCAGATCCGGGCGCAGAATCTGGCTCCCGGTGTTCCCGTGGTGATGATCACCACCGAATCGAGCGAGGAGCACGTCAGGCAGGCCATCCAGGCCGGGGCGCAGGGCTACATCCGCAAGCCTTTCACCGCCGAGCAGGTGAAGGAACGGGTTTTGCCGCTGGTGCATGCGGCATAGCCCGGACGGCGCCGCGCAGTGGAACGGGGGGAACCGTGCCGTTGATCGGTACGCGAGCAGCCGCCATCGCAGGGTGGAGGGGCGGCACAAACGAGGGTGTCAACAAGAGGGAACGTACGATGGCGGTATCGTTGCGTGAGTCCGTGCAACGGGTCTCCGATCCGCGGAACCTGGATGCGAGCGTCGAAGAGGTCTTCCGGCTGATGCTGGGTATCGAGTGCAAACGCGACGCCGGGCCGGCGGCCAGGGAGCAGGAGTCGGTGACCGCGGTCGTGGGGTTTGGCGGGGTATTGAGTGGCGCCTGCGTCTTCCGCTCGGGAGCCAAAGCGGCGCTGAGGATTGCCGCGCAGATGACGGGCATGGAGTTCGCCGGGATCGACGACACGGTGAAGGACGGCATCGGCGAGATCTGCAACATGCTGGCGGGAGCCTGGAAGGGCAAGGTCCCGGAGCTGGCGGCCAACTGCGGGCTCTCGGTTCCGGCGGTCATCACGGGCCGGGATTACAACCTCCATGTACAGGCTCCCGAATTCCAGGTGCATCGCGTCTACCGCTTCGGCGAGGAGGCCTTCGAGGTCACGATCGTTTGTGACGGACTGCAGTAAGGCAGGGAGCAGGGAGCAGCCAATAGGGAATAGAAGAACAGGGAACAGGAGTCAGGCAACAGGGAGCAGAGCACGCTGAACGCTGAAGGCCAAGAGATAGAAGCGAGGACTTCTTACTCCCTACTGGCTACTCCCCACATTATTGTTGCTCGGTCCCTTGGTACCCGGTTCCCTTTGCTCACACTTCTTGAACCCCTTCTAATCTCGCTCCGGCCCCATTTGGTTCCCAATCTGCATGGGGTAGCTCTGTATGGACAGCGGCTACTACGCGGCGATGACGGGGCTGGTGGCGCGTACTCAGGCCCTGGATACGGCGGCGGCCAATCTGGCCAATGCGCAGACGCCGGGCTATCGGGCGGAGCGCGAGTTTTTCCGTTCCGTGCTGCTCGGGCCTGACGCCATGGACTCGCAGTTGGGCGAGACGGTGAACAACTACGGCCTGCTGGGCGGCGACCGGCTGAGCCTGGCGCAGGGGGCACTCGAAGAGACCGGCAATCCGCTCGATCTGGCCATCGAGGGCCAGGGATTCTTCATGGTGCAGACGCCCAATGGCGTGCGCTATACGCGGGACGGCAGCTTCCATCGCGCCCAGAACGGGCAACTGGCGACGGGGGCGGACGAGCCCGTTCTCACCGCGGCCGGCCAGCCGATTGCGATTCCTCCTGGGGAGGTATCGGTGGGCGCCGACGGGGTGATCTCGGTGGCCGGTGGAACGGTTGCGGCCGTGGGGGTGGTTGCCTTTCCGGCGGGAACGGAACTTACGCCCGAGGGCGCCAACCGGTATGTTGCGCCCCAGGGCGTTAAGCCGGTGGCGGCCAGCGGCGCCGCAGTGCACCAGGGGGCCCTTGAAGCCGCCAACCAGGACGTGGTGCAGGGATCGCTGAACCTGATCGTGATGCAACGCCAGGCGGAGATGATGCAGCGGGCGCTGACCGTCTTCCATACCGAGTTCAACAAGTTTGCCACCGAGGATCTGCCCAAGGTGTAGGCGATCGTCTCGTCCAAATCGGGGGAAAAATGATTCGAGCCTTGTACACAGCAGCCAGCGGCATGAGCGCGCAGCAAATGAATCTCGACACCATCGCCAACAACCTGGCCAACTCCTCGACCACGGGCTTCCGCCAGTTGCGCCTGCAGTTCCAGGACATGGTGTACCAGAACCTGGTGACGCCGGGAGCCGCAGAGAGCCAGAACACGGTTTCGGCCGGCCTGCAGATTGGCCTCGGCACCAAGTCCGCGGCCACGGAAGTTATCAACACGCAAGGGTCGCTGAACGAGACCGACAACCCGCTGGACGTGGCCATCCAGGGCGCGGGATTTTTTCAGGTGCAGCGGCCCGACGGCACCATCGCCTACACGCGCGCCGGCCAGTTCCACCTGAACAACCAGGGAACCGTCGTAACCACCGACGGCGATCCGCTGATTCCGACGATTACGATTCCGTCCAATGCGACGGCGGTGACGATCACGCAATATGGCGTGGTGAACGCAACCCTCGCGGGCCAGCAGAATCCGTCGCAACTGGGGCAGATTCAATTGGCTACGTTTCCCAATCCCGGGGGCCTGGAGAGTATGGGCAGCAACCTGCTGACGGCGACCTTGAGCTCCGGCGATCCGGTGCTGGGAAATCCCGGCGGAAGCGAGGGGCTGGGAACTCTGCAGCAGGGTTATCTGGAAAACTCGAATGTGGATGTGGTGACCGAATTCGTGCAGATGGTGCTGGCGCAGAGGGCCTACGAATCGAACTCGAAGGTGATCAAGGCCGCGGACGATATGTATTCGCAGGTCAACAATATGACGCATTGATGCGCCTCCTTCGGCTGAGCAGTGAGTGCGGCAGGGTATGAGGACGGGATTGCGGCAGAGAACGGCATGGGCAGCGCTGCTGGCGGCATCGGCGCTGCCTCTTTGCAGTCAAACTGCGGCCGGCGGCTCTTCTCTGCCCGGCGTAAATGAACCCCTAGCTTTTGCAAAGCCCGCACAGGCTGTAACCCAACCTGAGGGCGAGATTCTTGGGGAGATCGACGATCCACATACGGGAATTCGCTGGCTGCTGATGCGGGACGCGGCTAATGCGGGGGGGCCGGGACGCCTGGTGCGGATCGGCCATGCGGGATCGGACGCCAAAGGCGGGACGCGCGGAGATGCTTCCGGAGCGGCGCGGCTTCGCCCGCTGATTCACGCCGGGGACGCGCTCATCGTCGAGGAGCACACGGCCGTAGTGGACGCGTGGCTGGAGGCGGTGGCGCTGGGTCCAGCGGCCGCCGGCGCGGAGTGCAGGGCGCGGTTGAAGATTGGGGGCAGGGTGGTGCGCGTAGTCGCGCTTGCCGCGGGACGGGCGGAACTGGCGCCGGACAGGGAGACACGGCCATGAAGAGGGGATGGGCGGCGGCAATACTTGCGGGCGCGGTCCTGGTCTCGCCTGCCGGGGCGATGGGCAAGAGGCATAGTCCGGCGCTGGGGACCTCCAAGGCGACTCCGCCCGAAGAGGCGCTGCGCGCCTACATCGCTCATGTGCGCGCCCAGCAGGCGGCGGAGGTGCGGACACCGGGCTCGATCTGGAGCGCGCAGGGCCAGATGGTGCGGCTGGGCACGGACGTGAAGGCCTTCCGGATTCATGACGTGGTCATGATCGTGGTGAGTGAAAGCCTGACCGCATCGACCGACGGTCAGGTGAAGGGCACGCGGGCTTCGAACGCCAACTCCGGAATCACATCTCTGTTCGGCGCGCTCAAGGCCTCGAACGCCCTGCAGAACCTTGCGGGCATGACCGCCTCCTCGGGGCTGACGGCGCAGGGACAGAGCACCACCGACTCCAGCCTGGCGACGACCTTTGGCGCCGAGGTGCTGGATGTGCTGCCCAACGGCATGCTGGTAGTGCAGGCGACGCGGCAGTTGACGTTTTCCCAGCAGACGCAGCTGATCACGCTGCGCGGCCTGGTGCGTCCGGAGGACGTAAGCAACCAGAACCAGGTACAGTTGACGGCCATGACGGACCTGGAACTCGAAGTGACCGGCAAGGGAATCGTGAACGACTCGACCTACCGGCAAAACCCTGTGGTGCGGTTTCTGGAAAAGTTGCTGGTGTTCTAGGGGCAGAGGTAGCAAGGAAACAAGGGAACAAGGGATCAGGTTTGACGATGCACAGGTTGGATACAGTTGCGCGGAATCGGGCCAGCAACAGGCTGTTCCGGCGGGGCTGGGCGTTCCCGTGGCGGCTGGCTGCTGCTGCTGCTTGTCTTCTGACGGCGGCCATGGCCCATCCCGAAGAGGCGCAGCGCAAGTTGCGCGTCAAGGACGTAGCGACGATCGAAGGGATTCGCGACAACCAACTGGTGGGTTATGGGTTGGTGGTGGGGCTGCGCGGTACGGGAGACAGCTCGCAGACGGTCTTTCCCGCGCAGACGCTGGTCTCTGCTTTGGAGAGGATGGGCATTACCGTGCCCCAGACCGGATCGCAGAGCGCCAGCAACATGCAGGTGAAGAACATGGCGGCGGTCTTTGTGGTGGCTACGCTGCCTCCCTTCAGCCGTCCCGGCTACAAGATGGACATCACCGTCTCGTCGGCCGGGGATGCGCGTTCGATCGAGGGCGGCATTCTGTTGATGACGCCGCTCTACGGTCCGGACGGACAGATCTATGCGCAGGCGCAGGGGGCCCTGGTGTTGGGCGGCTACATGGCCTCGTCCGGGGGCAGCACGAAACAGATGAATCATCCCACCACGGCGCGCATTCCGGGCGGGGCGCTGGTGGAGCGGCCGGTTCCCTTCGATCTGGACCAGATGCGCACGGTGAGCGTGGTTCTGAACGACGCCGACTTTCACACCGCGGAGCAGATGGCGGCGGCGATGAACCGGGTTCTCGGTTCGGCGCGGGCGCACGCCGTCGATAGCCGGCGCGTGGAAATCGCCGTGCAGCCGAACGAAGATGTGGCGGCACTGCTCGACAAAGTGGAGGAGACCGAAATCGAGGTGTATCCGCGGGCGCGAGTGGTGGTGAATGAACGTACCGGAACGGTGGTCATCGGGGGTACGGTACACCTGCAGCCGGTGTCGATTCTGCACGGCGGGTTGAGCGTAAATGTGATCCGCGAGGTGGAGGTTTCGCAGCCCAACGCGCAGTCCGGGGGGACGACGCAGGTGGTCGAGCAAACCACGGTCGAGGCCCAGGACAAGCCGGTAAACCGTATCGAGCTGAAGGAAGGCGCCACAGTGGAGGATTTGGTCAAGGAATTGCAGCGCACAGGGGCGGGGGCGCGGGACGTGATTTCCATCCTGCAGGCGATGAAAGAAGCCGGCGCGCTGGACGCCGATCTGGAAGTGCTGTGAGGCAGGGAATAGGGAGTAGGGAATAGGAACGTGAATGTTGGCTTGATTAGCGGGACGGCGGCGACGGAGGTGGGGGTGACGCAGCTTGCGGCAAGTGCGCCCTCGCCGCGGTTGCTGCGGGCGGCGCACGAGTTCGAAGGGCAGATGATGCAAGAGTTGCTGAAACCGATGATGCGCGGCGATGCTCTGACGGGGGCCGAGGAGGACGATTCGGATTCCGGCGCAGGATCGGGCGGCGCACTCGGCGAGTTTGCCTCGGAAATGTTGGGGCAGTCCCTCAGCGAGCGGGGCGGGTTCGGGATTGCCGACCGGATTCTGGGAGAACTCTCACCTTCCGGTAACCGGCACGCAGGCGGAAAGGTAACCGGAAGATTGCGCAAAAATACTGCCATGAAAACTTCCCAATGACTGGAGTGATTAGCAAACACGCCGATAGACCCATAAAGGAGCAATGCGTATGGATATTCGTAATAGCCTGGACGGATTGCGGTCGCTGCTGGGGGTAAATCCAGCGGCTTCTTCGACGCCTCAGAGCACGAGCAGCACAAGTACGGCGGGGAGCGGGTTGGACGCCGATCAGGCGACGCTGAGTGAAGCGGCGAGCCAGGTGTCGCAGGCGGTCGCGGGCGAAGGTGTGCGCGCGGACAAGGTGGTGATGGTGCAGGCGGCTCTGGCCGCAGGAACCTACGATGTGCCGTCCTCGGCGGTGGCGTCGAAGGTGGTAGACGCCATGCTGGCGGCTGGCCAGTAATCCGGGCAGCGTGTGGGGCGCGCAGAACGGCGAGGCGGCTGGACGGGCGAGCGGAACGGGGCGGCGAATGAGGCGGGAAGGGAAGGCGGCCGATGCAGGAGCTTGAGACGTGCACGGCGGATCCGGGACACCGTGTAGCTAGTTCAGGGGCTCAAGGAACTTGTGGTGGAGGCGTCGCGAGCTCTGGTGCGGCTGGACGCGGTGCGGCTGGAGGAACTGGCGCTCAGCTGCGAGGCGCTGAACCGAAGCCTGGGACCGATGAGCGCCGAGGAGCGGAGGAAGATGGCGCGGCAGGCGCGCGAGGTCAAATCCGATATGGCCGTGTTTGCCCGGGTACTGGAGGCGACAAGAGCCAATTGGAACGTAATGAACCGGCTGCGGGAGCTGAGGGCGGGCCGGCTTGAGTACACTGAGCGGCAGGCACGGGGCAGCGCAGGAGTGGAGGCCGGGTATGGGGACCATTAGCTCCGCGTTGAGCTTGACGACGGGAGCTCTCGATGCCGACCAGGCCGCTTTGAGCGTAGTGGCTAACAACGTGGCCAACGCCAACACGGCCGGGTATACGGAGGAGGCTCCGACCTGGAAAGAGAACATGCCGATCGCAGTGGGCGGGGTATCGGTGGGCGATGGAGTGACGGAGAGCGGCGCCGCCTCGCGGCGGGACCTTGTGCTGCAGGAGCGGCTGGACCAGCAGCAGCAACTGGAATCGGCCTCGGGCACGCGGCTGGCGGCGCTCAACAACATCCAGGCATTGTTCACGCCCGATTCCGGCTCGTACAGTTCTACTGCCGGGGATATCGGCAGCGACATCACGAACTTCTTCGACTCCTTCTCGTCGCTGGAGAGCGATCCGACGAACAACGCGCTGCGGGAGCAGGTGCTTTCGTCGGCATCGACGCTGGCCGGAGACATTTCGGGCGCGGCAAGCAGCCTGAACGCGCAGAGCGCGGCTATCGACCAGGAGGCGACGGGCGTGGTGAGCCAGGTAAACTCGCTGAGCAGCGCCATCGCGCAACTAAATCTGGAGATCGAGTCGGCGTCGCCGCACGCGGATGCGGGGACGCTCGAGGACCAGCGGCAGCAGGACCTGAGCAGGCTCTCGCAACTGGTCGGGATCAGCCAGGTGACGACGGAGAACAACGGCCTGTCGGTGACCACAACATCAGGGCAGTTACTGGTCTCAGAGGGGCAGAACTTTCAACTGACCACGGGAACGGTGAACGGCGTTACGGACTTCTTTCTGGGCGGAACGGACATCACCGCGCAGCTGGCTTCGGGCGGCGGGCAACTGGGAGGGTATGTAACGGCGCGGGACGTGGACATTCCGAATGCGATGTCTTCGCTCGACCAGCTTGCCTACAGCGTTTCGACCGAAGTGAACGCGCAGAATAACTTGGGCGTGGATGCCAACGGGGCCACAGGCGCGGCGGTTGCCGGATCGACAACCGGAGCGATGACGCTGGACATCTTCTCGCCGCCTCCTACTTACGCCGCGAACCAAGCTTTGGGCGGAACGGATGTTGCGGGCGCGGCCAAGGCGATGAGCGTGGTCATGACCGATCCCAGCCTGGTTGCAGCGGCTGCCCTGGGAAACGGGACCGGGGACAACTCCAATGCAGTGGCGATGGCGGATCTTTCCGGCGGGCTGGTCGTAAACGGGCAGACGCCCATCAACTACTACTCAAACTTTGTCTCCACGCTGGGCGCGACGGTTTCAGAAGTGCAGACGGAGAACACAGCGCAGAATGCGTCGGTAACGCAGTTACAGACGCAGAACAATGCGCTGTCGAGCGTGAACCTGAACGACGAGGCGGCGGCGATGTCAACGCTGGAGACCAGTTATCAGGCAGCGTCGCAGGTATTCACGCTGCTGAACACGATCATGGCCTCGGCATTGAACCTGGGTGAGGAGACGGCGGTGGCGTAAAAGCAGGGAATAGGGAGTAGGGAACAGGGAATAGAAAACCGGGCGCAGTGCGCAGGCAGCGGTCGTCCTCATAGCGGCCTGCGATGGCTGAGGATTAAGGCGATGCGAGTGGATCCGACGTACATTACGAATCTGGTGGGCTCGCTGGACCAGACGCAGACGAGCGAGCAGCAATTGAGCGCGGAGCTTTCGAGCGGCGTGAGCATCACTTCGTTGAGCCAGAATCCCGTGGGCTCGGGCGAGAACGTGCTGCTCCTGAACCAGATTCAGCAGGACGATTCGTTCACAGAGAGCTCGAATCTGGTCACGGGACAGTTGCAGGTGGCGGATTCGGCGCTGGGCAGCGTGGTCTCCGAGCTGACGCAGGCAATTTCGTTGGCCACGAGCGCCAACAACGGGACGATGAATGCGAGCAACGTAAAATCGATCGCGAACCAGATTTCGGGAATTCTGGACGAGGTGCAATCGCTGGCCAATACGAACTATCAGGGCCAGTACATTTTTGCGGGGGGACAGACAAGCGCGGCGCCGTTCTCGACGTCAACGGTTACATCGCCGGCGGTGACCAGCTACGCCGGCGACGAGAACGCGAACTTTCTCGAGCTGCCCAACGGGCAGAAGATCCAGTTGAACGTGCCGGGCGATCAGATTTTTTTGGGCAACGGGGCGAATAACGGGTCGGGTAGCGTCTTCGCTGCGCTGAATGCGCTGGTGGCCGACTACGCGAGCGGCACGGTGAATGCGGCGCAGGCGGCGAACGACACGGCGGCGCTGTCGACAGCGCTGAATTACGTATCACAGCAGCGCGTGACCATCGATAACTCGATGACACAGCTCAGCGCGGCGTCGGGAGCTGTGACCATCGAGAAGACACAGCTGATGGCCGCGCAGACCGACCTGATGCAAGCCGACATTCCCACCATTTCCACGCAACTGTCGCAGGCGGAGACGCAGCAGACGGCTCTGGAAGATGTGATCGCGCAACTGGATTCGCCGTCGAACAGCCTGTTCAGCAAGCTGCAGTGAACATACCGTTTCCGGCCCGTTCGCAGTTCGGCAGCGGAACTATACTCTAGCCAAGAGGGTTCTCTTTGTTTGCTGCGCTGCGTTTCTTGTGGAATGCGACGCGGGGCCACCGGCTGGCTCCGTGGCGGAGCGAGTTTCTACGCTGGCGCGTGGAGACGTATTCCGGCCAGCGCGCCGAGACGCTGACCGCCAAAAGCGTGCTGGGCTTTTTGTGGGCTGAGCGCTGGGAACTCCTGCGCTTTCTGGCCTGGACCGACGAAGTTGAGCGCGAGGCGCGGAAGCGGGTGTGAGCCGGCGCTACCGTTAGTACGCCGCGGGAGCGGTCCAGCAAAATGACGATGACGAGCGGCCAAGATGGGTCATGGTGGGGAACTGTTTCTTGTACGGCTCCCCGCGGACGCGGCTCGTTAGCGGTGCGACACCACCGTAATCAGAACCGCAATTCCGATGATGAAAAGCAGAGGCACAGACTTGAAAAGAATCGTGCCCACGCGTGCCGGTCCGTAGCTTGGCGGATCCCATTTCACTTCTAGTTGGCTGTAGACGGGCTGCAGCGCCCAGTCGTAGGCATTCAGGAGGTCGCGCCTGCCCGCCATGCGCAGCTTGAATTTCCATGGCCAGCGAATCTTCGCCAGGTCCACAAACACGGGCGTCCAGTCCGGCTTGAAGTAGATCATGGCCTTCAAATCTCCGAGCAGGTTCGCGCCAAAGACTCTGCGGAACGCCGAACAGTTATAGGCCGGCAACCCCTTGGAAAAATGAGTGGCGGCCCGTTCGCAAAACTCGTCGTACTTGCGGCGCGAGAGAGGGACAAGCAAAATCAGACGCGCGGGGTCCATCTTGGTGGCCGATTGCTCCACCTCCCAGAAGAATCCGGGAGTTTTGCCGAGACGCAGAACCACGAGGCCGGCTCGCGATAGAAAGTCATGCACGGTCTGCTGCCAATGGTCATCGCCCACGTAAACGCGCGCCGCACCGAGTTGCGGAAGTTTCTCGCCCGGGCGGCCAATTCCCACTACGGGCCCGATCTGGAGCAGCGCTTCGGCAAGCACCTCCTCTTCGGTGCGGGTATCGAAAATGTTCAGCCCCGACGCCCATAGTTTGAACGGGTGCAGAAGACGCCAGAGCGGGAAGCGGTTTTTCATCGTACTCACGCTGCTGTCGCGGTCGTCCTTGAACGATCGGAGATAAATAACCGGTGGCCGCGTGTCATTGGCCAGCACATCCTGCGCCGACAGGACAAAGCACCGTTTGCTTCGGGGATAAAGGAAGAACCAGATGGCGCCGCCAATCGCGAAAGGAACGGCATTTGCATACCCTTCCCAAGAAGCTGCGAAATCCTTGAATACGAATGTGATAAGCAAGGTGCCCGCGACGCCAAGAAGCAGGATTGCAAAAGCACACGACCTGATCAAGACTCCCTTCTTGCGGAGCCGCTCACGGTCTTGTTGGGATTGCTTGGAAGCAGGGTTAGCGACAGTAATGCCCATAATGAGAAGCTCCTTGGGTTCACGGAAGTGGCGCTCAGTCTATACCCGATTGTGGCCGAGGCGCCAGAGAATTCGGGACCGGGTAGTGGGTCAGTTTGAAGAAGCCTTCCCTCAGGGGCTAAAGCCCTGATTCGTTTGGCGCGATTTACGGCACGACTGAAGTCGTGCCCTTTCAAGGCGCATCCAAACTGACCCACTAGGCGAAACCGGCCGGCCCCCGCTGCCTCGGGCGCCACGGTGCAAGGGTACTCCGCGTGGATACCAGATTGATCCCAGCAGACGCCCGTCGCGCCTCCGAGGCCAATCTCCTATCATCGATAGCTGGAGTGGTTTCCTGCGTTCAATTTCGGTTCATCGGCCTGACATCCATCGTTGGTGCGGTTTTTCTGATCGCGGGCGCTGCCGCCCGGGCACAGCAGTTGCCGCCAATCGAGCCGCCCGAACCGATGCCCGCTGCGCAAGGCGAAGGGCCGAACCTGCGCGTGACGACGACCGAAGTGCTGGCGCCGACGCTGGTGGAGACGAAGAGCGGAGGGATTCTGTACGGCCTGAAGACGGACGACTTTGTACTCGAAGACAACGGCGTGCCGCAGAAGATCAGGGTGCAGCCGGAGTTGGACACGGCCCCGGTGGCGCTGGTGGTGGCGGTGGAAGAGGGTGGGGCGAGCGTGCTGGAGTTTGACAAGCTGGCGAAGATGGGGCCGTTGCTCGATCTGTTTCTTTCGGACCCGCGCAGCGAGGTGGCGCTGGTGGGATTCGACTCCGTGCCGCATCTAATCCAGGACTATACACATGCAGGCGGCCAGGTGAACGCCGAGTTGCAGCAACTGCAGCCGGGCGACGGCGGGGCGGCGATTCTGGACACGGTAAATTACGCGGTGACGTTGCTGGAGACACAGCCCAAGGAGTATCGTCGCGTGCTGCTGCTGATTAGCGAAGAGCGGGACCACGGCAGCAGGCACACGAAGACGGTGCAGCTCATCAGGCAGATCGGCGAGTCGGACGTGCTGGTGCTGAGCGTGAGCTATTCGGCGGCGCTGGCGGAGCTTGGGCATGACGTGAAGGACAGCGGCGAAGACCGGACGCTGAGTATGGTTTCGACGCTGGTGATGGCGATGAAGGCCTTCAAAAAGAATGTGGCCAGGGAAGTGGCGGAGATGAGCGGCGGCGAGTACACGACGTTTGTGGGCGACAAGCGGTTCGAGGCGCGGGTGATGACGGCGGCGAGGGATGCGAGGAATCGGTATCTGATTACCTTCAGCCCGTCGGACCCGACTCCGGGGTTGCACACGATTCGCGTGCGGACGAAGGAAGACTACGGGGCAAAGATTGTGGCGCGGGCGAATTACTGGCGGGAGGCAGGGAGTAGCCAGTAGCCAGAGAGATTCGATATATCGTGGAGTCGCGAATGGGCTGCTTTCGCAAGGGCGGGGTTCATGTTAATCTTTCAGTAGACACTGAAGAGTGGACATGAGACAGAATGAGGAGTAATGGACGCCGTGCTGGCGACTGAAAAGAAAACCGACCTGATCAAACGCTTTCGCACCCACGATACGGACACCGGATCACCGGAGGTCCAGATCGCGATTCTGAGCGAGCGGATCGGCGACCTGACCGAGCACTTCAAGACCCACAAGAAGGATCATGCCTCGCGGCGTGGGCTGTTGATGCTGGTGAGCAAGCGCCGCCGCCTGCTGGATTACCTGAAGACGCACGACACGGACCGCTATCGCGACGTGATCGGCAAGCTGGGAATCCGCAAGTAATCCGAAGAAAGCCGACGTTGAACCGGAAGCATTCAGACCGGACAGTGGTCACGGTCCCCATACAACATGGCATACCGGACCCAGGCGCGCCGGGCGGGCTCGAAAGAGCTGCCGGGCGGGCGCAGAGGTATTTTGCGCGCGCGTGGCGCGCATTCCCCCCACAAGTTTCCCAAGCGAACAAACGAAGAGAGGACAAATATGTCTACGAAGCATGAAGTAGCCGTCGAGCTAGCGGGCGGCAAGCGCCTGGTATTTGAGACCGGGCGCATGGCAAAGCAGGCCTCAGGCGCGGCGCTGGTAACGACGGGCGAGACCGTGGTGCTGGCAACGGCTGTAGCTTCACCCGATCCCAGGGAGGGAATCGATTTCTTCCCGCTGACGGTGGATTACCGCGAGTACACGTACGCCGGCGGACGCATTCCCGGCGGATTTATCAAGCGCGAAGGCCGGCCCAGCGAAAAAGAGATTCTGACCTGCAGGCAGATCGATCGGCCCCTGCGGCCGCTTTTCCCCGATGGATTCCGCAATGAAACGCAACTGATCGCGCTGGTGCTCTCCGCGGATAAGGAGAACGATCCCGATGTTGTGGGGATCAACGCCGCCGCCGCGGCGTTGGCGCTGTCGGATATTCCATTTGGCGCGACGGTGGGCGCGGTGCGCGTGGGACGCGTGAACGGCGAGTTTGTGGTGAATCCCACGTATGCCGAGCGCGCGGCGACGACGGTGAACATCATGGTGGTCGGCCACAAAGACGGCATCGTGATGATCGAGTCGGGCGCAAAGGAAGAGACGGAAGAGGTCATACTGGCGGCGATTGAGTTCGCGCACGAAGAGATCAAGAGGATTGTGGCGGCGATCGACGAGCTGGCGGCGAAGGCCGGCAAGAAGAAGCGCGCATTCACGCCGCCGGAGATGGACGAGGCTTATTACGCGGAACTGAAGGCCAAGATCGGCGAACGGCTGAGCGATGCTCTGGACACCAAGAAGCACGAGAAGTTAGCGAGCTATGCGCTGGTGGACGGGATCAAGAAGGAGCTGGCGGCGGAATTGCCTGCCGATGACCCGGATGCAAAGAAGAAGCTGGCGCACTACTACGAGCATCTGCGTGAGCGGATGTTCCGCGAGCAGGTGACGAAGGAACGCATCCGCCCGGACCGGCGGGCATTCGACGAAATCCGGCCGATCACGATTGAGACGGGCGTGCTGCCACGGACGCACGGATCGGCGCTGTTCACGCGCGGCGAGACGCAGGCGTTGGTGACCGCGACGCTGGGCACGACGGACGACGGGCAAAGGCTGGAGAGCTATGAGGGCGAGCAGCGGAAGAACTTCATGCTGCACTACAACTTTCCGCCGTTCAGCGTGGGCGAGACGGGCCGCATGACCGGCGTGGGCCGGCGCGAAGTGGGCCACGGAGCTTTGGCGGAGCGCGCCATCAGCGCGGTTTTGCCGGGAGCCGACGAGTCGCCGTACTCGATCCGCATCGTGAGCGACATTCTGGAGTCGAACGGATCGTCGTCGATGGCTACTGTTTGTGGAGCGAGCCTGGCGCTGTTCGATGCGGGCATCAATTTGAAGGGCGCGGTGGCCGGCGTGGCGATGGGCCTGGTGAAGGAGGGCGACGATTACGCCATCCTGACCGACATTGCGGGCGCGGAAGACCACTACGGCGACATGGACTTCAAGGTGGCCGGAACGCGCAAGGGAATTACCGCGCTGCAGATGGACATCAAGATCGGCGGCCTGACGCGCGAGATTTTGCGGCAGGCGATGGAACAGGCGCGTCGCGGGCGGCTGTTCCTTTTGGACAAGATGGACGCCGTGCTGGATGGCCCACGCGTGGAGCGCTCGAAGTACGCGCCGCGCATCGAGACCGTGATGATTCCGACGGACAAGATTCGCGATCTGATCGGCAAGGGCGGTGCGACAATCCGCGGCATTGTGGAGCAGACGGGCGCGAAGATCGACGTGGACGATACGGGCAAGGTGAGCGTGGCGTCGAGCGACGCCGAGGGGTTGAAGAAGGCTCTGGCCATCATCAGCGACCTCACTGCAGTGCCCGAGGTGGGCAAAACGTACCTTGGCAAAGTGGTGCGCATTGCGGAGTTCGGCGCGTTTGTGGAGATCTTCCCGGGAACCGACGGGCTGCTTCACATTTCCGAGATCGCCGAGCATCGCGTAAAGGAAGTGAAGGACGAGCTGCGCGAGGGCGACCAGGTGATGGTGAAGGTGCTGGCCCTGGAAGGCAACCGCATCAAGCTGAGCCGCAAGGCGCTCATCAGGGAGCAGAAGGCGAAGCTGGCGCAGGCAGAGCAGGCGCCGGCCGAAGAGGCGGAGTTTGCGCAGCCAGCGACTGCGGAGCCCGCTACGGCGCCGGCCCCGAGACGCAGCAAGCCGCGCAACGAGTTTGACGAGCGGCAGCCCAGCTCAAACCAGAGCACGATTCTGATCGAGGGCGGAGACTTCGACGGGGACGAGGCCGGCGTGGAGTTCGACGAGACGAACGAGCCGAATTTCAACCGCGCGGAGGGAGCGCCCGTTCCTGTGGGACAGCCGCACACCGGCGGCGGCGGACGGCCTGGTGGACCGGCCAATAAAGGCCGGAGGCGCCGCCGCCGCGGCGGACGTCCCGGGGGCGGACAGGGATGAAGAAATTCCCGCCCTGTAGCGGTTCCGGAATTCACGGGCACTCTTCAGGGTGGTAAAAGGCGGCATTATCTTAAGGAAAACGCCACTCGGAGGCGGCTCCGGAGTACATTCATTCCGGAACCGCTGTGGCGGCAAAAAACGCTGCCGGGATGGGGCCAACGAGTCGTGAACCAGAAAAGAGAAGGCCCGGACAAAACGTCCGGGCCTTCGTGTTTGTGCGGCAGCCGGCGGTGGAGACTATTCGGCGGTTTGCAGGTTGCGTGCCCTTTGCGCAACGGCGGGAGACGGCTCGCGTTGCGGCGGCTGCTTGACGGGCAGTGGCTGATGCTGCTCGGAGCCAATGACCTTGGCGGTTTTCTTACCGGCGTACATTCGAACATCAGCGGCGATGCGCAGGGATTCGGCATCGTGGGCATCGTCGGGGAAAACCGCAATGCCCACGCTGGCTCCGACGCGCACGGTGTGCTCGCCGCAGGCGAAGGGCTCTTCGATGACCTGAGCCAGGGTTTGGCCAACACGTACGGCATCCGAGCGGCTCATGGGCTCCTCGAGAATGATGGAGAACTCATCGCCGCCGGTTCGCGCCACGGTGTCGGAACGGCGCACCCGTCCGAGGAAGAGATTGCCCACGTGTTTCAGCAGCTCGTCGCCGGTGTGATGCCCGGCCGAGTCGTTCACCTGCTTGAAATTGTCGAGGTCGATGAGCAGCAGCGCAGCCTGCGCGCCGGTGCGGCGCGCGCGCTCAATGGCGCTGGTCAACCGGTCCTGAAACAGGCGGCGGTTGGGCAGCCCGGTCAGTTCGTCATGCAGAGCCAGGTATTTGTTGTGTTCGAGCTGGTCTTCAAGAAGCAGCAGTATCATGCCCACGGCAACGACGAACTTGGGCAGATTCCAAACTTCGCTTTCAAGATGGACACCGGGGAAAATAGCCAGGAGGTATGGCGACGCCACGAAGACTCCGGCCCAGGCAAGAAAGCCGGCGATGGTGATGAGCGCCCCCGCGGTAGCACGCCGGTACGTATACCAGAAATGAATCGCGCAGCTAAAGTAGACGGTGAACAATACCGCGTCCCATGCAAGCGTAATGCCGTTTCCAGGCCGGTTTTGAAACATGAGCAGGAAGATCGATAGACCTGCACTGAGGGCAACGATAGCCCAGCGCACCACACGATGGAAGCGCAGCAAGCTAAACAGCGCTACAACCAGCGGCAAGGCGCCAATCAGCACCGCTGCCGGAGCCAAAGCCCAGGATGCCACTGGGGCGATGACGAGAAGGCCAAGATAGAGCGTATAGGTTGACAAGAGGACAACCAGCATCCAACGGCTGGTGGGCTGGTTGCGGCCGGGAACCGCCGACCACATGAAGAGCAGGCCTCCGCAGGCAAGAGTCGCGATGCCGACAAAAGAAGCGAGGCCGCCCCAAGGGCTGGGGGCGGGGGCGAAGGCGAAGGCCACGAAATGCAGTGCAATCATGCACCAGCCGGTGAGCCATACGGCAGAAACGGATGTGCGGCCGCGCCGCGCGGCCGATGCAAACGCTAAGGTTAGCAGCGCAACAGCGCCTAAATCCGGGAGTTTGCTCCAGTCAACCAAGGCACCTCATTCACGCACATGCGCGAAGCTGCGCACAATCAATCGTCCATAAATAGAATCGTCAACCTTTCAAAAAAAAGCGATAACGCTTTTGTAGGACCCCCTGTGAAAACCGGTCGCACTTTGGTACCGTACAAAGACATTTTCGCACGTGAGAGATTTTACGGCGGTCCTCCTGCAACTACAAGCCATTTCGGACAGAATTCAAGGCGGTTTTTTCTTGATGAAAAAGCCACTTAGCGATAGTGCCTCGGTCACCACCTGCAGGAGACCTGCTATAGAGCGCGACCGAGAGCGAAAGAGACCGTGAAGCGTTTGTGTATGTTTGACGCACCCGCGCAGGCATGGTTTGTTCACGAGGCGCTAATTTTTCGAAAAATGAGCGGACGGAGCGTGTAGCGGAATGCGAAACGCTGTCCGGCGCATGGCATAGCCGGTGTAAAGCGGCACCACTCTAATGAAAAAGCCGGATGCTGCCGATAATAAATCCTGCCCGCTGCACACGGGATCTTTCAGCGAATTCTTACCTACGAGGGGCCAATGATCTCGCTAAAGCAGTATTTGGATTCGTCACAGAGGGACCCGGTCACACGGACCGAGCTACGCGAAGGGGACCTGCTCCCGGCGGTTTTAGAGGCGTATGGCGCGGCGTTGCTGGAGATGGGGAATTGCAGCCTGGATGTTTGTCCCGGTATGGGAGACGGCCTGAAGCGGGATCTGGTTGGGCTGAAGTCAGGACTGTCCGCCGGAATGAGCTTCGAGGCGCTGGGGGCGACCGGCACGGGCGTGCGGGAACATTTGCGGTCCTGGGGCAGCGGCGCCGCCCGGCATTATCAGAAGAAGGCCTGCGAAGTGAAGGAGATGTTGCTGATGATGGCGCGGACGGCTGAGTCCGTGAGCGCCCGCGACGAGCGCTGCGCGGGCCAGATGGGCCAGGTAACGGATCGTCTGAAAGCCATCGCCAGCCTGGAAGACCTGACGGAGATTCGCGCCTCGATCGAGACCAGCGCGGCAGTGTTGAAGACATCGATCGAGCGGATGACGGCAGAAGGCAAGGCGGTCATGGATCAACTCCGGCAACAGGTGGTGAATTATCAAACCAAGCTGGAGGAGGCCGAAGAGATGGCCTCGCGCGACGCGTTGACGGGACTGGGCAACCGCCTGTACGCGGAGGGGCAGATCGAGAAGCGGGTGGCATCCGGCGCGCCCTTTTGCGTCGCAGTGATCGATATCGACGGCTTCAAGAAGGTGAACGACTGTCATGGACACCTGACCGGCGACGAGGTACTGAAGCAATTTGGCGCCGAGTTGCGATCCGCCTGCCGCGCGACGGATGCGATCTGCCGCTGGGGCGGCGACGAATTCATTCTCCTGTTCGATTGCGGACTGGCGGAGGCAGAGGCGCAGATGGAGCGGCTGCGGAAGTGGATCTGCGGCAATTACGACGTGCACGGCAGGGCGGGCGCGATCAAGCTAAGAGTGGAGGCGTCGATGGGGCTGGCGGCGCACGTGGCCGGCGAAGAGATGAAGGATCTAGTCGCGCGGGCCGACGCGGCGATGTATGAAGAGAAAGCGGCTTCGCGCGCCAAAGTGGCCTGACGGGACCGGCGCCGCGGCCGGGAGCCGGGGATTTGCGGGGGTTCGACCCACGAGGTTCGCGGGCCCGCCGGATTTCTGTGTCAGCCGTCACAGAGCAACGTTCGCTCACCCTTAGCAGGACGCCTGTTCGCCCGGACCCGATTCTGGAATCGTCTCTCAATCTTTTCTCATTCCAACCTTGAGTTCCTTTGTTCTTCGCGAGAAGGTGAAGGCATACTCCGCTCGCCGCACATCTGTTGGGCGGCCGTTAGGGAGCGCAGCCCGAAGCGGCAAACGCCGCGGATCGAGGGCGCGGAGTGATGGAAAGGTTCTCATGAGATTACTCATTGCCGAAGACGACCTGGCACTGGGGCAGTTCCTGAGCCGCGGTCTGGAGGCCGACGGACATCGCGTACGCCTGGCCTACGATGGCGGCGCGGCCGTCGAGGCATTTCGCCAGGAGAGGCCCGATCTGACCATTCTCGACCTGAACATGCCGGTGAAGGATGGCGAGCAAGTGCTCGAGGAAGTTCGCTTGCTCGATGCGGATCTGCCGGTGCTGGTGCTGACCGGGAGGCAGGAAGTGGACGCGCGCGTGCGTTGTTTGGACCGCGGCGCCGACGACCTGATGACCAAGCCCTTCAGCCTGCACGAACTGCGCGCGCGCTGCCGGGCGCTGCTGAGGCGCAAGCGGGAGACGCGCCTGCAGTTGCGCGCCGGAGACCTGGAGCTGGATCGCCTGGACCACACGGCGCGGAGGGGCGGGCGGCTGATCGTTTTGACCAACAAGGAATTCGCTTTGCTGGAGCACCTTCTGCTCAACCGCGGGGAGTGCATCTCGCGGGTCGAGCTGCTGGACTCGGTGTGGAATCTGGAGCCGGCGCAGACCACCAACATCGTCGATGTGTACATCAACTATCTCCGCCGCAAACTGGAGGATCCGCCGCCGGGCCACCTGATCCGCACCGTGCGCGGGCGGGGCTACATGGTGCCCTCGGATGCGGAACTTGCTCCCGCGGCGCCCCTGTGTGTCCACGCATCTCCGGTTCCTTCGCCTTCGGCCCCTCCGGTGGCCGCTGCGCATTAACGCTCCTTCCGTGACCCCGGCATCGATTCGTTTGTAACGCTATGAGGAGATCTTTCATGCAGCCTTTTCCGGTTCCCGTTCTTCCCACCCATCCTCGCCTCCGGCCGCGCACCGCACTGGTGACCAGCTCCGATCGCAGCTTCCGGCAACGTCTCGCGCAGGTGCTCTCCGGCTTGCGCTGGCAAGTGCGGGAGGCAGAAGGCGGCGCGCAGGCGTGGGCGCAGGCCGAAGCTTGTCCTCCCGAGGCGGTAATCATCGATTCCTGGCTGCCGGATCTCGATCTGAGCGAGTTCCTGAGCGACTTCAAAGAATCCTTTCCCGAAGCCGATCTGGTGACTACGGCGGGATCGGCTGCCGGGGAAAGCCCGCGAGGGCCCTACCGGCAAGAGCTTCTCTACGCGCTGCGCTGCAGCCAGGAGAGCGACACCGCGGCGTGGAACGCGGCTCCGGCAATGAACGCCACGCGGACTGCGGCGGAACTGCAGAGGACGCCGCGGCCAGCGGGGTCTTCCGCCACCATCCCGCCGGCCCCTTCGCGCACGGCGGCGCCGATTGCCGGGAGCACGCCGGCCGGCGTATTAAAAACCCTGCCCATCCGGGCAGGCCTTTACATTCCCGGAGCCGAACCGGCCTCCGCGGAACGTCTGCCGGAGCTGGTCGGCAACGCTCCCTGCATGATCGAGATCAGCCGCCGCGTGCGTCTTGTGGCTTCGCGCATGACGCCGGTGCTGATTGAAGGGCCGACGGGTTCGGGCAAGGAACTGGTGGCCGAAGCCCTGCATCGCCTGTCGGCGCGCAACCGCAAACCGTTCGTGGCCATCAACTGCGCGGCCATCCCGGAGGCGCTGCTGGAAGCCGAACTCTTCGGGCATACGCGCGGGGCGTTCACCGGCGCCGTGCAGGGCCGCACCGGACGCATCGAGTCCGCCGATGGAGGCACGCTGTTTCTGGACGAGATCGGCGAGATGCCGCTGGGGTTGCAATCGAAGCTCCTGCGCTTTGTGGAGTGCGGAGAACTGCAGCGGGTGGGGGACAACGAGACCGTCAAAGTGGATGTGCGCATTCTCGCCGCCACGCACCGGCCGCTCGCCGCGCACGCGCAGACCGGAACGTTCCGCTCCGATCTCTATTACCGCTTGGCCGTCTTTCTCATCCGCACGCCGGCGCTGGCCGAGCACGCCCAGGATCTGCCGCTGCTGATCGGGCACTTCCTCGAGAAGATGGGCCGGGATACGCCCGTAAAACGCGTCGACGAAGGCGCGCTGGCGAAGCTGAAGGCTCACGACTGGCCGGGCAACGTCCGCGAGTTGGAGCATGTCTTGGAGCGCGGCGTCATTCTCGCCGGAGAAAACCCCCTGTTGACTGCGCAGGAGATCGACTTCGGCACGACGGTGAACTGAGAGCCGCGCAAGGAGGACCGGAGCGGCGTTGACATGGGGAGCAAACACAAGGTAAGCGAACCCATGCAGGGCGAAGGCCGGGAGGACAACATGAGCATGGAAATCGAAACGCGGCTGAGCGACCAGATTGCCCGCTACCTGGACCTGGCCTCCGCCGAGGCCAAATTAACGGCCGCCAATATGGCTAACGTGGACACGCCCGGCTACCGCACCGTGGGGATGGACTTCGAGGCGGAGATGCGGGAGGCGCTGGACGATTCCGACCGGGGGAGGGGAGCGCGAAAAGTGCGTGTTTCCGACGTTAACGGGCTGATTGCGCGCCCCGACGGAAACAACGTCTCCATTGACCGCGAGAGCCTGAACCTGGCCGAGGCGCAACTGAAGTTCAAGACCGGCGTGGCCCTGCTGCGCCAGGAGTACCAGCGCGTGATGGACGCCATCCACACTGACAAGTGAGAAGACATGGAATAGGGAGTAGGGAACAGGAAAAGCAAAAACAAGAGGAAGAACCAGAGCAGACGCAGGCCGGGAGGTTGATCGATGAACCTGTTTGGATTGATGGAGACCTCGGGCAGCGCCATGGAGGCCGAGCGGATGCGCGCCGAGGTGGTGGCGGCCAACATGGCCAACGCCGAGACCACGCGTACCGCGCAGGGGGGACCCTATCGCCGGCAGGAGGTCGTTTTTGCCGCCGGCCGGGGCGATCCGGATTTCCTCGATTCCATGACGTCGGCCACGGAGAACGCTGGGGCAGGGACGATGGCTTCCGCCGCATTGCCCACGCCCGGATTGCCGGATGGAACGGCAGTGGCGTCGGGAGTGCACATCGCGCAGGTGGTCCAGGACGCCTCGCCTCCGCTCAAACGCTACGATCCCGGCCATCCCGACGCGGGACCGGATGGCTACGTCGCCTATCCCGACATTAATCCGCTTACAGAAATGGTGGACCTGATGGGGGCGACGCGTGCATATGAGCTCAACGGCTCTGCCGTGCAGGCCGAGAAGGGGATGATTACGTCGGCGCTCGAGATCGCCAAGTCGTAAAAGCGGCAGGGAACAGGGCATAGCAAGAGTGAGCGAAATGGAGGCCCAGGATGATGTTGATTGCGACCAATGCCGTCGGCTTGGCTTCGGGAGCCGGCACGTCCAGCGCCGGAGCCACGAGCCTGCTTAAGGCAGGCGGAGAGCAGGCAGGTTCTTCGGCGCCGTTCGCCGATCTGATCACGGATGCAGTGGGGCAGGTGAACCAACTGGAGAAGCAGGCCAGCGCGGCGGTCACCGGCCTGATGACCGGCTCGGGCGTGGATGTGCACCAGGCGATGATCGCCACCGAAAAGGCGGACATGGCCTTCGAACTGGCGCTTGCGGTGCGCAACAAGGCGGTGCAGGCCTACCAGAGCGTGATGGGGATGCAGTTCTAGCTGCCTGCTTCCGGTTCCAGGCGGATCGAACGAGAAGGCAGCCTAACGGCTCATCGCACGAGAGGCTGGAGATGGAAGGCAGGAGCCGGAAGGCAGGAGCGAACGGCGAAGCAGAGCAGCCATGGCCATAGGAACACAGTTGGAGAAGAGCCCGCCGGCAGCGCCCGGAAGAGTGCAGTTAGGCGGCAAGTGGTCCGGGTTGTGGGGGATGGTCCGGGTCCGTTGGGCGCAGATGGCTCCCGCGCAGCGCGGCTGGGTGGTGGTGAGCGCGTTGCTGCTGATCGCGCTGGCTGGCGGGCTGACGTGGTACGCGCTCAGCCCCGACTGGCGCACACTCTACGTCAATCTTGAACCTGACGATGCGCGCCAGATCGGCCAGATTCTGGCCCAGGCGCAGATTTCGTTTGAGCCGACCGCCGATGGCGCGGGAATCCTGGTTCCGGCCGCGCAATTGGACAAAGCGCGCCTGGCGACCGCGGCCAAGGGCGGCGTGAAGAGCGGACGGCTGGGCTTTGAGATTTTTGATAAACCGAACTGGGTGGGATCGGAGTTCGACGAGCAGGTGAACTATCAGCGGGCGCTCGAGGGCGAGCTGGAGCGCACCGTAAGCACGCTTTCCGACGTCGCCTCGGCGCGCGTACACCTGGTATTGCCGCACGATTCGCTGTTTCGCGACGCGGAGCGGCCGGCGAAGGCCTCGGTGGTGCTGAAACTGCGTCATCGCTCGCTGGCCGAGGGCGAGCCGGAGGCGATTCGCAATCTTGTGGCTTCGGCCGTCGATGGCTTGACGCCGGACCACGTGGTGCTGGTGGACGCGGCCGGGAACCTCCCGCTGGGTCCGAAGACCGCCGACGCCATGCAGTTGAGCGCCGAGCAGGCCCTCGAGGACAAGCTTGTGGCTACGCTCGAGCCGGTGACCGGCGTGGGCAATGTGCGCGCCTCCGTGACCCTCGGCTACGACGCAACGGCCACCGAGGAGACGCAGGAGAACTACGATCCGGACAAGACGGCGACGCTCTCGATGCAGCGCACCGAGCAGTCCAGCGGCGCCCAGCCCGTGGCGGCGGGAGTTCCCGGCACGGCCTCGAATGCGCCCAACACACAGGCGCTGCCCGTATATCCCCACGAGACCGCCTCTCCGCAAACCGCCAAGAGCGAGTCCAGCACCTACGGTGTTTCGAAGACGGTGCGGCACATGGTGGAGAATCCCGGGAGAGTGCGGCGGCTGACCGCGGCCATCGTGGTCAACGACCGTGAGATCCAGCCGGCGACGAAGAACCATGCGGCAGCCTGGCAGCCGCGTTCGGCCGACGAGCTGCGCAACCTGACCGCGCTGGCCCAGGCGGCAGTGGGCTTCGACGCATCGCGCGGCGATCTTGTGACGGTCCAGGATCTAGCCTTCGACGACAACCGCCCGCAACCGCCTGCCGCCGTTCCCGAACAGGTGTTGCAGGCCGCGGAGAACTCACCGGAGCTGGTGAAGTACGCCGCGCTGCTGATGGGCCTGTTGCTGGTGGTGGCCTTCGCCGTGCGGCCCGCCATTCGTCATGCCGGCGCGGCATTGGCGGCGCGGGGACCGGCGAGAACGGCCGGCAGGGAGTTGGCCGCGTCAGAGATGGCATCGCCGGGAACATTAAGCCCTCCCGAATCCGCGCCGCCAGACCCGGAACGGTTGCGGAACCAGGAGATCTTCGAGCAAGTGACCACGCACCTTAAGCGCGAACCGACGCAGAGCTCGCGGTTGTTGCAGAGCTGGATTCACTCGGAGTAGGGGCTGAGGACAGGTCTTGGGACAGAAAGGAACTCGCCTTGGCGGAGCAGGGAAACGAGAGTGGAGCAACGCGACGCCGCCAGGCGGCAGGCCTATCCGGGGTACGGAAAGCCGCCATTCTGCTGGTTGCCGTGGGGGAGAATCTGGCCAAGGAAGTTCTGCGTGTTTTGCCCGAGGCGGATGTCCAGCAGATCACCGAGGAACTGACCGATCTGCGCGGCGTCACGCCGGGGCTCACGGCCGAGGTGCTGGAAGAATTCTGGCAGCTTCTCGATACGCAGAACTTCACGGTGCACGGAGGCATGGATTATGCTCATCGCGTGCTGATCGAGGCCTTCGGCAAACAGCGCGCCGAAGACATGATGGCACTGATGCGGCGCTCGCAGGAGGCGGCGCAGGGCAATCTGGCCAAGCTACAGCGCTGCGACCCGCAGCAATTGGGCAAGCTGCTTGACTCCGAGCATCCGCAAACCATCGCTCTGGCGCTGGCGCATCTGGATCCGCGCAAGGCGTCGCAGGTGCTCGACAATTTAAGCGAAGAACATAAAGTGGTCGCCGTGCAACGGCTCGCGGAGATGCGGCAGTTTTCGCCTGAAATGGCGCAGAAGGTGGCGCTGGTCCTGCACCGGCGGCTGGAGTCCGTGGGCGATACGGCGCGCCGCAGCTACTCCGGCTTCAAGGCCGTTGCCGATCTGTTGAACCGGCTGAATCCCGAAGAGTCGAAGAAGATTCTGGAAACCATCGAAGAAGGCCAGCCGGAGCTGGCGCTGAGCATCCGTAACCTGATGTTCACCTTCGACGATCTGCTCACTGTGCCCCCGGCGACGATCCGCGAGATTGTCTCCGGCGTGGACAAGAGGCAACTGGCGCTGGCTCTACGCGGCGCCAACGACGAACTGCGTGCGCAGATCTTCAAGTCCATGAGCTCCCGAGCCGTAGAAATGCTCAAGGAGGACATGGAGGTCCTGGGGCCGGTGCGCTCGCGCGAGGTAGCGCAGGCGCAACAGGAGATTCTGAACCTGGCCCGTCGCCTGGAGTCCGAGGGCAAGGTCATCCTCAAGCTCGAAACCGGCGACGAAATGCTGGCGTGAGAAAGGCAGGGAGTAGGGAGTAGGGAGTAGCCAATAGGGAGTAGGGAACAGGGCGAAGAGAGTTGCGGCGACCGAGAGAGGTCAGCGGAGAAACATCGCGCGGGAAGGGAAGTTTGCGACAAGCGGACGCAGCACGAGGCAAGGTCGCGGGCGGTCAGATCGAGGTGCTCGAGTATCCGGACTGCCCCGGTGCGCCTCCGCTTCCCGCTTGGGACGGTTGGGTTGAGGTAGAAGAAGCAGGCACGGTTGAGGCAGCTGAGGGAAGGGCAAAGGAGATGCGCGCCGATGCGGCCGGCGCTGCGATGGACAAGAAATTGGCCGAAGACGTTCGCCGGTCGTTCGAAGCCGGGCGCGAGCGGGGGCGCGAGGAGGGACACCAGGCGGAGCGCGGGGCGCAGGCCGCGGCCTTGGCCGAGGAGCAGGAGCGCCACAAGCGGCAACTGGCCGCGCTCGTCGAGCGTTTTCAAGGGGACCGCGACCGGTATCTGCACGCAGTGGAGCACGAGGTAGTGAAGCTGGCGCTGGCTGTGGCCGCGCGCATTCTGCGCCGCGAGGCGCAAATGGATCCGCTGCTGCTGACGGGCGCGGTGCGGGTCGCGCTGGGCCAGTTGGCAGCGTCGTCCGAGGTGCGGCTACGCGTTCCCCCCGCGGAACTGGAATTGTGGACAGAGGCGATCGCGCTCTTGCCCAATCTGACGATGAAGCCCTTGGTCGTGGCGGGCGAGGGAATGCACCTGGGCGACTGCACGATCGAAAGCAAGGCGGGAACGGTCGATCTGGGAGTGCGCGCGCAACTGGGAGAGATCGAACGCGGATTCTTCGACCGCATCGTCGCCAGTGCGCGGGAAGTTTTCGCCGCGCAGGGTGCGGAAGCAGGCGAGGCGCAGCCGTGATGCCCCTGCTGGAACGTTATTTTGTTCGCCTGGAGCGCGGGCAGCCCTGGCGCTGGCGCGGGCGCGTCCTCGAGTCTTTGGGGCAGACGATCGAGTCGGCCGGTCCGCCGGCCTCGGTGGGCGAGTGTTGCGAGATTCAGGACCAGACGGGCCGGACACATGCGGCCGAAGCGATCGGATTTCGCGGGTCGAATGTGTTGTTGATGCCGGTCGAGGTAGCGGAAGGCATTCGCTTTGGCAACCCGGTGTGGTCGCTGGGGAGGCCGCCGGAGATCGAAGTCGGACCGGCGCTGATGGGCCGGGTACTGAACGCGACAGGGATGCCAATCGACGGAGGGTGTTTGCCGGCAGCCGGAAAGGCGCTGCCGCTCGACGGAGCGGTACGCTCGCCGCTGGACCGCGTGCCGATTCGTGAGCCGCTGGGCACCGGCATCCGCGCCATCGACGCGCTGCTCACCGTGGGCCGCGGCCAGAGAGTGGGCATCTTCGGCGGTTCTGGCGTGGGAAAAAGCACGCTGGTCGGCATGATGACACGGAACACCGAGGCTGAGGTGACGGTGGTGGGCCTGGTAGGGGAACGCGGGCGCGAGGTGGGAGAGTTCCTGCGCGATTCATTGGGCGCCGAAGGGCAGGCGCGCGCGGTGGTTGTGGTTTCCACCTCGGATGAGTCGCCGCTGAAGCGGATGCGGGCGGCGCTGGCCGCCACAACGGTGGCCGAGTTCTTCGCCGCGCAGGGCAAACACGTACTGCTGGTGCTCGATTCGCTGACCCGGTTCGCCATGGCCGCGCGCGAGATCGGCCTTGCGGCCGGAGAGCCGCCCACGGCGAAGGGGTACACGCCCTCGGTGTTTTCCCGGCTGGCGCGGCTCGTGGAGCGCGCCGGGCGCTTCCGCCGGGGCTCGATCACGGCTTTCTATTCCGTGTTGATGGAAGGAGACGATCAGCAGGACCCGCTGGTGGACGCGGTGCGCTCACTGCTCGACGGCCATATCGTACTTTCGCGCGCGCTGGCGGCGGAGGGATGGTATCCGCCGATCGAAGTGCTGGACTCGATCAGCCGGCTGATGCCCGCTGTGGCAGGGCAGGAACATCGCGAGCAGGCCGCGCTGGTGCGCAAGCTGATGGCGACCTACGCCCGCTCGGAGGATCTTGTGCGCATCGGCGCCTATAAGCCAGGCGCCGACCCGGATCTGGACCGCGCTCTGCGCGCCAGAGAAGCGATCCGCGCGTTCCTCATGCAGGGAGTCCACGAACAAGCCCCCCTCGCCCACGCTTTGAAGCGGCTTGCCGCCCTGGCCGCGGAGGTATGACGGGTGGCTCTACCGCGCGCCATGCGGCGCTTATTGCGGATCCGGGGGATGGAGGAGGAGCAGCGCCAGGCGGCGCTGGAGTCGGCGCTGGGCGATCTCAGCCGCCTGGATGCGGCGCTGGCCGTAGCCAGGGAACGCGAGCGCCGCGGGAGGCGGCTGGTGGCGGCCAGCGCGGAGACGGGCGAGCTCATGGACCGGGTCGCCGGCCTGGAAGAGATGCGCGCGGCGCGGCGCCATGCAGCGGCGCTTACGCCGAGGGTCGCGGAGGCGGAGCTGGCCGTGACCGCGCGGCGGCGCGAGTTCCTCGCCAAGAGGGTCGAACGCCGGCAGGTGGAGAGCCTGATTCAGAAGGCCGAACTCAAGGAGGCCGTGCAGGCCGCACGGCGCGCGCAAGGCGAGCTTGACGGGTGGTTTCTGAGCCGAGCGCGGCGGCGCGGCGGCGCGAACGGCGGAGCCTGAGAATGACAACGCCGAGACCGGCTCAGGGGGCCTGCGGAGGCTCGGCAAGAACTTGAGCGGAAATCCATAACGCCGGGAAGGACTTTCCTGAATTGGGCAGACCCGTCCCAAACCTGACAATCTTCTAACCCTATTCAGCGTTCTTTGGTACGGCGGCTGCATTTCGCTGTTCTATGACAGTTGCCGCAGGCATCGAGGTTGGCGCAGCGATCGACGCAGGAGGATGTGGGAGCGCAGGCGCTGGAGCGGGGCTAAGCCGGGCGGCATTCGCACTCGGCAAGGGGACGAGTAAGGGTTTGCCGGGCACGGCGAACGCAAGCGCAACAGGGTCCTCTGTTCCCAGTAGCGAAAGCTTTCGTTCGAGTTGGCAATCGATGCTGCGCGTAGCGGGCTCCGTGCCGGACGCAAGCAGCAGCTCAGCGGACAACGGTACGGGCACATCAGGCGGGGCCGGCAGGGTGAACGCGGCGGATAAACGCGATGGAGTGGAGGACGCGCCATCATCGATCTCTGGCGCCGGCGCCAATGCCGATGCGGAGGTGGTTCCGCAATTTCCGCGGCCGGCAGACCTGGACAAGGGGTCTGTGGCCAGCGCTGCGTACCGGCAGGCCAACTCACAGAGCACCCTCCCGCTTTGCACCGCTGCAAGAGCGCCGCAGATTGCAATCTTGGCCAAGGGCGCCGGAATGGCGGCGAGCGCGCAGCCCGCGGAGGGCTCGACTGCAACAAACTCGACAAATGGCTCAAGCACAGTGCGCGGCGCCAGGAGCGAGAAGCGGGATAGCACCGCGAAGGGCACGAGAGCGGAGCAGCAGGTTGCATCGGCGGAAAATGGAGTGCTTGCGATGCCGGTGAATCTGCCCGGCAACCCGGCGGCAGCAGCGCAGGCTCCGGTCTTGCCAAAAGAGGAACAGGCCACACCAAAAACCGGCATTGCGGATCCCGTGGGCAGCGCGGCTTCGGAGTGGGCGGAGAACTCACCTGCAGCAGAGCCGCAAGGAACCGAGGCGGGGAGCGTTGGAGCGTTTTCAAGGGGGACAGAGGCGGCGCGGACCGGCGTCACTGCGCCAACAGGCAGCAGGAACCCGGTGAGCACGCCCAAAAACGAGCTACAGGACAACGAGACGAACGGAGTGACGGCGCCACTCTGGAGCGAATCGGAAGAGTCTTCTACGGAACCGCAGCCGGCATCGCTGACGGCGGCGGGGATTATGTCCGAAGAGCCGCAGGGACATGGCTCGGGCCAGCGCAGCGTAGAGAAGGGAAGCAGCGTAGTTGCGAAAGTTGCCACGCCGGGCGCACAGGACCCGGCATATCGGGACATCGGGGGAACACATTCCGCCGCTGTGCGTGCCGCAAACGCAGATGCAGGTGTGGACAAAGCGCGCATGGACGGCGGAGGGCAGTCCACACAAGAGAACCTGGCGCGGCCAGTGCATGGGACCGCCGCTGGCGAGGCGGTCTGGTCAACATCGCATCCCGTGGTTGCGCAGCCATCCGGCGCGGCCGCGGACGCATCGGCTTGGGTGCGCAATCCAGTGGGCGCTCACGAGGCACTGAGCGCCGCCTCATCGGTAGCCGCCGGTGCAACGGGAACTCAGGATATAACGGCGCGAGAGGCCATCGCCTCTCTCGATGCGGCGCCTGCGGTGGGAACGCCAAGCTGGCTACATGCCGCGAGCCGGCAGGCCGAGGCAGGATTTCAGGATCCGGCTCTGGGCTGGGTAGGCGTGCGCGCGGATTTGAACGGAGGCATCGTCCACGCGACGGTTGTGACCAGTTCGTCTGAGGCGGCGCAGGCCCTGAGCGGGCACTTGCCAGGATTGAGCTCTTACCTGACGGAACAGCAAACGCCGGTAGCGACGCTGACGGTTACCACTTCCGGCGGAAGCGGGTTGGAAGCGGGCGTGGACCAAAGCATGCAGCAGAGCGCGGGGCAGAACGCAGAGCAGGGCGCCGCGGCAGGTTCGCAGCAGGACTCGAGCGCGCCGGCATCGGCTTTGCCGCTGAGCCCGGCGATACAGAGCAGTGGATTCGACATGGCCGTTCACGTGGGCGAAGGGCGGGGTAAGTACATTTCCGTGATGGCCTGAGCCGGCCGCCGGCCAAAAAGGGGCCGGCGCGAAGAAGGGACAGGCCACAGTTCAAAGGCAGATGCGGGAGAGGGTGGCGTAGCAGCAGAGCAGAAAGGGGAGATGGCAGTGGCGACAGAAATCTTCAATCATGCGGTGGCGGCGGGGCAGGCGCTGACGGGGATGTCCGCAGCGACGATGGACAGTTCCACGACAGGCGCCAGCGGTACAAGCAATTCGAGTGGTGCGGGCAGCAATTCGGCCACCATTTCGGCCAACGACTTTCTCACGCTGCTGGTGACCGAACTGCAGAACCAGGATCCGACGGCGAACACCGATCCCAACGAGTACATCAACCAGCTGGTGAACGTAAACAGCCTGGAGCAACTGATCGACATCAACCAGACGCTGACCACGGACCTCGGCGCCGCGCCGTCAAGCACTGGCAACGGCTCGTCCGCGCAGGTAGCCGGGACGCCGTCTGGGCTCACCGGCGCGAACCCAGCAACCGGGACGCCGAGCGCCTCCTCACATGCTGCGGGAGCTCCGGCGGCGGCTCGATCGAATGCCGCGGCAGGTAGCCCGGCAACAACGCAGGCTCCGGCAGCTCAACATGCGCCGGGCAATCTCGGCGTGCCTGGGGTCAATTCCGCGGCGCGGCGCGTGGGACACGCATTGGACGGACGAACCCATTCCAAGCCGGTCAAAGGCGGCGCAATTCCTCTGCAATAACGCAGGCCCACCTGCCGGGCACGATAGCCCGCTCAACCGAAGCGAAGCCGGGCACTGAAGCCCGCCGAACCGATCCGAATCAAAGAGGAGATGGATTATGGCAAGTTTCTCAATTCCGCTTACCGGGCTCGAGGCCGATTCGACAGCGTTGAACACGGTTGCGAACGATCTCTCGAACATGAACACCACGGCCTTTAAGTCGCAGACGACCGACTTTTCCGACTTGTTCTACCAGCAGATCGGCTCGACCGGTTCCGGCGATCCGATTCAGGTGGGCGCAGGCGTGAAGGTGGCCTCGAATGAGATTGCGTTTACGCAAGGCTCCATCAACTCCACCGGAAACTCAACCGATGTGGCCTTGAACGGGAGCGGGTTCTTTGTGGTCGGCAACGGCGCAGGAGGCTATGAATACTCCCGTGCCGGCAATTTCTCGCTGGACTCCGCCGGGAACCTTGTGACCTCGAACGGCTTGAACGTGATGGGTTATCCGGCAGTCAATGGCGTGGTGAATACCAATGCGCCACTAGCCGCGATCAACATTCCCGTGGGCCAGGTGCAGGAACCGCAGGCCACGACCACACTGAGCATGACGGCCAATCTGGATTGCGCAACGGCGGCGGGAACGCAGTTTCCGGCGCAGATCACGGTGTACGACTCTCTGGGCGAACCGCACGTAGCGACGGTTACGTTTGAGCCGGGTGCGGCCGCGAATACGTGGACGTATTCGGTCGCCTTGCCGGCTGCAGATTATTCAGTGGCCGGCGGCGATGTAGTGCCCGCGGCGGTCACCGGAACGATGACATTCGACCCCAACGGCAATTTGACCACGATCACTCCGGGGGGCGGAGCCGCGGAGACGGTGGGAACGGCGGTAGGCGATTTCTCGTCCATCGATCTCAATTTCAATCCGGCTGCGGCCAACGTGCTGGCCGACGGGGCGGCGGGGTTGGACATTCAGTGGAACCTGCTGGGCGCGAGCGGCACGCCCAATATCAGCCAGGTAGACACGGCATCCGCGGTTTCAGCAACCACGCAGAACGGCTATACCAGCGGGCAGTACCAGAGCTTCACGATCAACTCCGATGGGACGGTCACGTCCAGCTATTCCAACGGCCAGACGCAGAACGTGGGACAACTGGCGCTGGCGAACGTGGCCAATCTTCAGGGCCTGTCGCTGCTGGGCGACGGCGACTATGCCACTACGCTGGCCAGCGGAACGGCCATAGTAGGAACGTCGGGCGAATCGGGCCTGGCCACGATGCAGGACGACGCGCTGGAGGCATCGAACGTCAACATTTCGACGGAGTTCTCCAATTTGATCGTCGCGCAGCGGGCGTTCGAGGCCAATGCCAAGTCGGTGACCACATTCGACCAGGTTACGCAGGACACCATCAACATGGTTCACTAACCTGTGGGCGAACTCATCAGCTACGGGGCGGCCTTTGAGCCGCCCTAGCTTTTTGGAGGGCGAACTTCAATGAACAGTCCTTTACCCTCAGCGAGTACAATCCCGTTCTCATTCAGGATGTGCGCTTGGGCCCAATGCTTGCGATGTTCGCTGCGGACGGCTCGGCCTTCGAGACGAAGCGGCATGCCGCTCGGAACGGGGCGAAGGTATTCGATCTCCATCTTGCGCGTCATCGACGCTCCGGCCTGAGAGCGCACAGCCTTGCTCATCGCCTCATCGAGTAGTGTGGCGATGATGCCGCCATGCAGATAACCGGGATGGCCGTCGAAGGCATTGGGGACGACGGGGAGGCTCACGACGGAGCCCTCGGGCGCGCGGAAGAATTCGAGACGTAATCCGGTTGTATTGGCCTCTCCGCAGCCGAAGCAGCGGTTGTGGGCCGAGTGGGCAAAGGGCGTGAGGTGCTCGTTCGAGGTACGCGCCATACGATCAGCATACTTGGCTTGCGCTGCGCGGCGTGCCGTGAAACCGCTGCGATCTCGGGCATGTACGCGCGGCGACTTGACCGCGCTCGGCACGTCCGCTCAGACTGAAGATGCGGATCCCCACAAGGCGTCCGTTGAATCCGGTAGTCGGGTAAGGGTCTCCCGGAGGATTTCCCCATTTCAAACCGCCAAACCCTTAACGATTGCGCCAAGCGCCAGAGAGCGGCTTGGCGCAGGAGCATATGGGCTGCTCTTGGCGCAGGAATCGCACTTAGCTTTGGAATTGGAGCGGTTGGCTGCCGCTCGGCGCCGAAGCTGACGCCGCAGCAGACAGAGGGCAAGCATTTATACGACGCAGGTTGCGCTCACTGCCACGAGGAGAACGATCCGCACCTGAAGAAGGTTCCGCCGAATCTGCATGGTCTCTTCAGCCGCAACACGTTGCCCGAAGGCGAACCGGCAACGGATGCCGAGGTAGAGCACGTGCTGGCAACAGGCAAGGGAATGATGCCGCCGTTTGCGTACCAGATGAGCAGGAAACAGATGGACGCGGTGGTGGCCTACCTGCACACGGGAATGCGTGACGAGCCGAATCGGCAGTGAGATTGGTGAAGAGGAGGAATGAGTATGAAGGTTGGAGTTCTTGGTTCGGGCGACGTGGCGAAGGCGCTCGCCGGCGGATTCATCCAGCACGGCCACCAAACCATGGTGGGCACGCGCGACACATTAAAACTTGCAGAGTGGCAGCGCGAGCATCCCAAGGCGCGCGTAGGCAGCTTCAGCGAGACAGCAGCGTTTGCCGAGGTAGTAGTGCTTGCCGTCAAGGGCTCGGTTGCGGCCGATGTTTTGCGCGCAGCTGGCAGCGCTAACCTGGACGGCAAGTTGGTGATGGACGCCTGCAATCCGATTGCGGACGCGCCTCCCGTGAACGGAGTTCTGAAGTTCTTTACCACGCTCGACGACTCGTTGATGGAGCGGCTGCAGCGCGAGTTCCCCAAGGCGCATTTTGTGAAGGTGTTCAACTCGGTAGGGAATCGGCAGATGGTGAATCCACAGTACAAAGGCGGACGGCCAACGATGTTTATCTGCGGGAACGATGACGGAGCCAAGGAGATTACGGCGAGGATTCTGGACCAGTTTGGATGGGAGACGGCGGACATGGGCAAAGTGGAGTCGGCGCGAGCTATCGAGCCGCTGTGCATGTTGTGGTGCGCTTTGGGGTTCACCAAGAACGAGTGGACGCACGCGTTTAAACTGCTGCACGCGTGAAACAACAGGGCTGGCGGAGTTAGCAGAGCTGGCTATCCTACCCTAGCCGCAAAAAACGCGGCGGGAAGGGGCACCCACGAGCCGGCGTTCCAGACAAGTTGGATGATCGGATTCACCTTATACTGAGGAGGTCTATGGCAACCGAGAAAACATTTTATTTGGAGACCTTCGGCTGCCAGATGAATGCCCATGACTCCGAGAAGGTGATCGGCACACTGCGCCAGCAGGGATACCGGCAGGTGGAGTCGGAGGAAGAAGCCGGGCTGATCCTTTACAACACCTGTTCCATCCGCGACAAGGCGGAGCAAAAGGTCTTCCATCGCCTCAACGATTACAAGAAGCTGCACAAGCAAGGGAAGCGCTTTGGCGTTCTGGGCTGCGTGGCGCAGCAGGAGGGGGAAAAAGTCTTCGAGCGGGCACCGTTCGTATCCCTGGTCTCGGGCTCGGCCTCGTACCGCAAGCTGCCGGAGATGCTCACGCGGCTGGAGGCGGGCGAAAGCCATATCACCGGCCTCGACGACCGGCAGACCGACGAGACCTTCGAGACGGAGTTCACGGCGCGGCAGAATCCCTACCGCGGCTATATCACCATCATCGAGGGGTGCGACAAGTTCTGTTCGTACTGCGTGGTGCCGTACACGCGCGGCAAAGAGCGCAGCCGAGCCTCGTCTTCGGTGCTGAACGAAGCTCGGAGGATCGCCGACCTGGGTTACACCGAGATTCAGCTTCTGGGCCAGAACGTGAACAGCTACCACGATCCGGAAGGGAAGTGCTCGTTCGCGGAGCTGCTGGCCGCGGTGGGCGAGGCGCCTGGTATCCGGCGTGTGCGCTTCATGACGAGCCATCCCAGGGACTTTACGCGGGATATTGTGGAAGCGATCGACCGGGTGCCGGCGCTGTGCGATCACATTCATCTTCCTGTGCAGTCGGGCTCGGCGCGGGTGCTGGGAAGGATGGCGCGGGAGTACACGCCGGAGTGGTACCTGGAACGGATCGGATGGATCAAGGCGGCGCGGCGAAAGATTTCGATTTCGACCGACATCATCGTCGGCTTTCCCGGCGAGAGTGAGCAGGATTTTATCCAGACCATGGATCTGCTGGCTGAGGTCGAGTACGATTGCGTCTTCGCGTTCAAATACTCGGCGCGGCCGAATACGCCGGCGCTGAACATGATCGATACTGTACCCGAGGCCGAGAAGACGACCCGGCTTCAAGCGCTGCTTGAGCGGCAAAGGGAGATTCAGAGGATCAATTACTCCAAACAGATAGGCGAGATTGTTGAGGTAATGGTAGAGGGCGTGAATCCAGCGCGCGGACAAATCGCAGGCCGCAGCAGCCAGAACAAGCCAGTAAACTTTGCCTGGACGCAGCCTATTGCTCCGGCGCCGGGGAGTTACGTGCGCGTCAAGATCACGGGGGCGTATCCTAACAGCTTGCTTGGTCAGGCCGTCTAACAACAACGCAGCGGTTCAGAAAGAGGGAACGGATGGATATCGAAGTGCGGATTCGGGGCCTCATGATGGATCCCTCCACAAACATGCCGATCGTGGTCCTGAAGGATGTGGGGTCGGATGCGGTGATGCCGATCTGGGTGGGGATCTTCGAGGCGAATGCCATTGCGCTGGAGATAGAAAAGATGACAGCCGCACGCCCAATGACGCACGACTTGACCAGAAACCTAGTGCGTCACTTAAATGGAGAACTGGAACGGATAGTTATTACAGAGCTTAAAGACGATACATTCTATGCCGTTCTATGGCTCCGGCAGGGGAACGAACTGGTGGCCGTCGATGCCCGGCCTTCGGACGCCATCGCGCTGGCGCTACGCGCCGACTGCCCAATATATGTGGCGGAGAAGGTGCTGGAGAGCGCCAAACTGAGCACCAGCGGCCCGCCCGAAGGTCCCACGGCGGAACAACTACGCGGATGGCTCGAGGGATTGAACGACGAAGACCTGGGCCGCTACAAGATGTAATCGAGCCAAAGTTCCCAAAATTGAGAGGCAGCCTTGAGCAGGGCAGGAGCGTGCTTTCGCGCATCGGTGCGGAGTTGCTGGACGGAGATGCGTTTTAGGCCGAGCTCGCAGGCGTGTCCGACGTACCAGCGCTCAAGGCCGGATTCCGTCACTTCAGGGTGGAATTGCAGAGCCAAAGCGTAGTTTTCAATGGCAAAGGCCTGATTTTCGTAGAGATCCGTTTTGGCGAGGCGGAGAGCCCCGGCAGGAAGGTCGAAGGTGTCGCCGTGCCAGTGGAAGAGGTGAAGATCCTTGGTGAGGAGCGGGGCAAACCACCCTGGCACGGGTTGTGCATAGGGCGGCAGGAGCGGGAACCAGCCGATTTCGGCGGCGTGAGCGCTCGGATAGACGCGAGCGCCTAACGCGGCCGCCATGAGTTGCGCTCCGAGGCAGATTCCAAGGGTGGGCTTGCGGGCCGCGAGGCGCTGGCGGAGAGACTCGATCTCGCCGGCCAGAAACGGGTAGTCGGCGGAGTCGTACACGCCAATCGGTCCGCCCATGACGATGAGCAGATCGCAGCGATCGGCGTCGGCGAGTGGAAACCGCGCGGTCGCGACATCGATGGTCCGGATGGCAAAGCCGCGCCGCTCGAGCGCCGGCTCAAGGGAACCGAGATCCTCGAAGGGAAGGTGGGAGAAGACGACGGCCTCAAGGGAACTGGCAGCCATAGAAAGAGGATACGCGACCGGCAGCGAGCTTTAGTTAACAGAATATCTGTTATCGGACATTCCATCTCTTGACAATTGTGCCTGCGCGCTGCGACTGGAAAGCCGCTTAAGCCGATGGCGTGGCTGATGCCTGCACGGGTATACTTCGGCTCATGCGCACCCTGAAGACCAAGATTTCCAAAACATCGCTTCTGACACTAACGCGAAGCCGCCAATGGACAGAGAAAATGGTCTACATTCTCGCGGCCAACAGACCCTTTAAGTACAAGAACGGTCGGTCAAGAATCCTTTACATCGGGACGACGAAGAAGGGCGGCAATAGGCCGGCCGCCTCAGCGGTGAATAAAGCAAGTGCGGCCTTCTACAATTTGCACGGGGTCAAGACCATTGATGTCCACATTGTGACGTGTGCCCCGCGCAAAGCAATGCAAACGTGGAGGCGACTCGAATCAGCACTGCTGGAGACTTTTCGGAAGAGGTATTTTCAGTTACCGACGTACAACAAAGTCAGACCAACTCCAAGGCAAGGGCTCTTCAGCACAAAGGCGCTGGAGAAAATGATAGACAAGTTTGATCACGCATGAGTACGGACTTGTCCCCCTTCCCATTTCTGTGCGTGGCCCGCCAGAAAGGAACGGACAATGAGAAACTTCTTAGCTGTATGGGTATTGATATTGACCTCAACATCACTGTGTGCCCAGTCCCAGTCACCTCAGCCGCCCCAAGCACCCGTTGCACACCGTGCGAAAGCATCTTCTTCAGTTGCTCATCCTGCTAAGGTAACACCGGCGGACCCAGAGACAATTTTGTCGGCAGATCTAAAGCAGACACTTCTCGCGGCTGCTGACCCAACTTCTACTGATGCTGACGTTCGGTCATACATCCGGACTGCTCGGGTGCAGGTTCGTACACAGAAAGACCATATTGTCTTCGACAAACTTGTAAAGTACGTTGCATTGTTAGACGATGCCAGTGAGCAAGATAGGCTGCAAGAGCAACTTTCATATAGCTTTCAAGACTGTAGCGAATACATAGTCAAGGATTTCCGGGCTTCTGATTTCGACACTAGTGTATTGACCGACAACCAATTAGACATGGTTAAACATTACAAGGAGTCGGATGATCCTAATGCCAAGCGGCTGTACTTGGAAGAGGCCCAATATAACAATTACACTTCCTTCAAAAACTTGCGCCACGCCTCATGCAGGGTTGAGAAAGCTCTTAATGACCAGACGCATGCCGAAAGCCTAAAGATTGCCGCTACAAAGAGCCTAGATCAGGAAAATGCGAAGCTCCTCTACAATGAGATTCGCACCGATCTTGGATTAACTTCCGATGCTAATTAAGATGCCAGGTAATCTGCGCCAGCAAGGTTTCACCGCGTCCCGCGGATTTGCGCTGTTGCCGGCAACATCTTCCATATAGCAAGAATCAGACACTGGACAACCGGCAGATCAGTTCCGAATTTCGGCCAAGAGCAGCTCGACTTCTGCCTTCTGCTCGGCCGAGAGCGGCAGGAGTGGTGCACGCGGCCAGCCTCCGTAGTAGCCGTTGAAATCACATGCGAACTTGATTCCAGCGATGCCCAGATCGCCCACGATACGCTTCTCGGCAGCCTAGATGTGTTCCTGCTTCTCCTGTGCGAGATTGAGGTCGTGATCTTTCCAGGCGAGATAGATTTCCTGACAAGCCTGTGGCTCGAACGCGGCAAAAGCCACGATGATGCCCGAGGCCCCGGCCTGAAGCGACTCGAAGATCGTGCTACACGACCCACTGAGAACTTGAAAACCTACTTCCCTTTCGCGAGTTTTGATCGGAGCGGCAAGAGGAGGCGCGGCGCCGGCTTGTACGAGTGTGGCTTGAGCGACAGAACTCTCGTGTCACACTTCTCGTAATGTCACCACGGATGCACCTGCGTTGTGGAATGGCAGACCGAAATAAATACTATTAGGGTTATTGAATTCTAACCGCCAGCCTCTCTTCCCTCAGCACTGCGACAGAAAAGACACCCTCCGCACACTCAAAGACGAGGCGCTCCCTTACCCCCGACCTGCAGACACGCACGCTGTGGTCGGCGCCGTCCACCACGCAGGGCATGGAAAGCCTGATCCCGCCCGCCAAGACACACTTTAGGTTGCCCCCGATCATATTGGCCAGTTCGCCGAGCACATCCCGTACGACATCATCCACTGTCTCCGGTCTGTCCATCGCAAGAAAGCGAGCAGCGAATGCGCAGGCCTGTTTACGGTCGCACTCCAGGGCCAGCACTCCGGGCCAATCGCCAGCCAAATGGATAGTCGCTGTCAACCGATCCTGGCTTGGGGGCCAGGGAATGTTGCATTCGCTCACTTCCAGGCACATCATGGTCCTGAACACGGATTCTACGATCTGCGCCAGTTCGCCAAGATGTATTTCAACTGTTGATTCGGTAGGCATAAACGTCCTCTCAGCGTGCGACATAAACGGCGGCATTTCCCACAGTCAGTCTTTCAAAACACCCCTCGACGCCGCTTGCTGTTTCTGAGCCGCCAAGCAGGAGCCAGCCGCCTCGATACATGGCGCCGTGAAGTTCCTTCAAGATGTTCGTCTTTGTCTTTGCGTCGAAATAAATCATCACATTCCGGCAGAAAACCAGATCGAAAGGTCCGAGCGCACGCATACTTTTGCGCAGGTCAATGGTTTCAAAACTGACCATACGGCGCACCGGATCGCACAAGTTCCAGTCGGCGCCGGAACGGCGGAAATACTTGATCAAGAGGGTTGCCGGTAGGCCTCTGTTCACCTCGATCTGCTGGTACTTGCCGGATCGGGCGCGTTCGACAACCTGGGAGGAAAAGTCGGTACCGAGAATCTGAATGTTCCAGTCGCTCAACCCAGCTTCGATAAGAAGCATGGCCAGGCTGTAAGCTTCCTGACCGGTGGAGGACGCAGCCGACCAGAACCTCAACCTCTTTGTATCGCGCCGCTCTTCCATCAACCGCGGCAGAAGAACAGTTCGTATGGCATCGTAGTGGGAAGGATCGCGGAAAAAGTAGGTTTCGTTGGTCGTCATTGCTTCTACCACTTGGTGACCAACCTCCGGCTGACGAGACGACTGGATGAGAGTGCACAAATCGTTGATGGACTCCAGACCGAGCTGTCTGACGATGGGCGCGAGGCGGCTTTCGAAAAGGTAGTGTTTGTCCTCTTCGAGTACAATGCCCGCATGGGAATAGATATGCTCCTGAAGGAACCGGTAGTTCTCCGGGTGGATCTCCGCGATTGAGACTTGGCTAGACATCCATCTTCTCCCTTAAGTCCGATCCGCCCTGCGCAATATCTCCGGTACGATCTGGTCGAGTGGCAGCACACGGTCGGCAAGGCCGGCATTCACCACAGCGCCGGGCATCCCCCATACGACACTTGAAGCCTCATCCTGAGCGAGGATGCTTGCCCCTTGTGCCTTGAGGGTCTCTACCCCGCGCAACCCATCCTGCCCCATGCCAGTCAAGATAACGGCGATGGCTGCGCCGCCATACACCTCGCCGATCGAGGAAAAGAGCGCATCGACGGCGGGACGACAGGAATTTTGCGGCGGTGACTGATCCAAACGCACCTGCACACCGCCGCCGCCGCCAGCCACCTTCAAATGGAAGTCTCCAGGGGCAATCAAGATCTTGCCGACATCCACCTTATCGCCCTGGCTCGCCTCTTTGACGGGCAGCGGGCAGGAGTCATGAAGACGCTCGGCAAGAAACCGCGTGAAGAGAGGGGGCATGTGCTGGACAACCAAGACCGGCAACGGAAAATCGGCCGGCAACCGCGGCAAAATCTCGCCCAGGGCGGCCGGCCCCCCCGTAGAGACTCCGATCGCTACGACTTTGGGCCGCGCTTTCGTACTCTGCAGGACTGGCTTGCCTGGGAAGGGCGGCGGCGCCACTTGAACCCGCGGAGGTTCCGGCTTGGCCGCAGCGCGGCTCCGTCCCGGCAGAATGAAGAACTGTTTAATCTTCGGGATCAGTTCTTCTTGCAGGCGCGTCATGGAGCGATCAAGTGACCCTTCATTGGAAGCCTTGGTCACATAGTCGTCGGCGCCTAGAACCAACGCATCCAGAGTCACAGCCGCGCCACGTTCGGTGAGGGTGCTGAACATGATGACCCGCAGTTGCGGATAGTCGCGCCGCAGGCGCCGCAACGTTTCCAGGCCGTCCATCTCGGGCATCTCGATATCCAGCGTGAGAACGTCAGGATTGTATTGCGGAATCCGTTGCAATGCGATCGAGCCGTTGGCCGCCACCCCCACTACCTCAAGCTCCGGATCCTGCTCAAGGGCAATGGTGACTAGGCGGCGGATGACCACTGAATCGTCCACCACCAGAACACGAATCCGCTCTCCGGGCTGGAGAATTCGCTTGTTCACTGCGGGCATGTCGCACTCCTCATGGATGGATTCCCGCAAGCTGAAGTTTCTCCACGAGGATGTCCGGGGTGAACGGCTTCATCACATATTCGTTGGCGCCAGCCTCCAAGGCTTCCGCGATGCGGTCGATTTCGGTCTCCGTGGTCACCATGACCACCTTGAGCGAAGAGAGTGCGGGATTCTGACGCAACCGCTTCAGCATATCCAGGCCATCGATCTCGGGCATGTTCCAATCCGCCAGGACCAGCGTCAGCGTGCTCTTCTCGGCTTCGATCACCTCCAGTGCTTCCCTGCCGTTGGCAGCCTCCCGTACTTCATATCCAAGTTCCTTCAGGGTCTTGGCAAGGAGCATCCGAACGGCCCTTGAATCGTCCACGACTAATGCTTTAGCCATCGTCTCTCCCTGCAATCGTTTGTTGAAAAGTTGGGCGCGGCCTGGCGGATGGAATGAATCCGGCAGGCCGCGCCCATGACAGTCGCCACGATCAGAACGTGAACCTCGAGACGACCTTCTGCAGTTGGGCCGCCATATGGCTCAACTCCTGCGACGCCTTCTGCGTGTCGTTGGCGCCTTGCGTGGTGTTCTTCGCCGCCAGGGCTACGCCGCCGATGTTCTTGGCAATGTCTCCTACCCCTGTGGCTGCTTCGGTTACGCTGCGGCCGATCTCATTGGTGGTCGCCGTTTGTTCTTCGACCGCCGAGGCGATGCTGTTGGAGATGTCGTTGATCTGGTTGATGATCGTGCTGATCTCCTCGATCGCCGTGACCGCTCCCTTGGTGTCGCCCTGAATGGCCTCGATCTTCTGACCGATGTCTTCAGTGGCCTTGGCGGTCTGCTTGGCGAGTTCCTTCACCTCGTTGGCCACCACCGCGAAGCCTTTGCCCGCCTCGCCGGCGCGCGCGGCCTCGATGGTGGCGTTGAGGGCCAGTAGATTGGTTTGCTGCGCGATCGAGGTAATCACCTTGATCACGTTGCCGATCTCCTGGCTGGACTCGCCCAGCTTCTTGACCGTTTCGTTGGTGGAATGCGCCACGCTGACCGCATTCTTGGCCACCCGAGCCGATTCATTCGCGTTTTTGGCAATCTCGCGGATGGAAGCCTGCATCTCTTCGGAGGCCGAAGCGACTGAGGCCACATTCTTCGAGACCTGTTCGCTGGCCGCCGACACTACGTTGGCCTGCGTCGCGGTCTCTTCCGCGTTGCCTGCCATCTGCTGGCTGACCGCTGTCAGTTCCTCCGACGAGGACGCCAATGTCGAAGCGTTCTGCGCGGTGACTTTCAACGGCTCGACAACCATCTCGAGGGTCTTGTTGATGCCTTCCACGATCTTGCGGTAGTCGCCCGTGTGTTTCGCGGCATCTGCACGGGTGCCAAGCTTTCCCTCGGCAGCTGCCTTGACCAGCGTGTCCGTATCGGCAATGAGACCATTGATATTGGTCTTGAGAAGCACCAGCCACTCATGAATCTGGTCCTGGCCGGAGGCTTTCGCCATGGAGGCGGACATATCGCCATTCGCAACTTTGGTGACGTATGCGATCAGATCGGTGAGCCACCCGTGCACGCCGTTGATCGAGTCCTTCATTTTTGCGTGGTCGCCCTTGCAGTCGATTTCGACCTTTTCGCGCAGGTTGCCGCCGCGTATCAGCGTGAGCACGCGGTTGCCTTCGCCGATGGGCAGCAGGATGGCGTCGAGCATGTCGTTGACGCCCTCGACGATCTTGCGGTAATCGCCGAAGTGCTTGGTGGCATCGGCGCGTTTGTCCAGTTTGCCTTCCGCCGACGCCTTGATCAGTACGCCGGTCTCGGCGACCAGCGCGTTGACGGCGCCGATGCAGGCGTTCAGGTTGTTCTTGATCTCGTTGAAATCGCCGTTGTAGTTGTCGGTGATCTTGGGCGGGATATCGCCCTTGGAGATCCGGTCCACGTATTCGGCCGACACATTCAACGGGCCGATGACCGCGTCCAGAGTGTCGTTGACGCCCTCGACGACCTTGCGGTAGTCGCCCTGGTGCTTGGAGGCGTCGGCGCGCGTGGCCAGCTTGCCTTCCACCGCCGCCTTGGTCAGCATGCCGGTGTCGGCGACCAGCGCGTTGACGGCGTCGATGCAGGCGTTCAGGTTGTTCTTGATCTCGTTGAAATCGCCGTTGTAGTTGTCGGTGATCTTGGGCGGGATGTCGCCCTTGGAGATGCGGTCCACGTACTCGGCGGACACATTCAACGGGCCGATCACCGCGTCCAGAGTGTCGTTGACGCCCTCAACGACTTTGCGGTAATCACCCTGGTGCTTCGAGGCGTCGGCGCGCGTGGCCAGCTTGCCTTCCACCGCCGCTTTGGTCAGCACGCCGGTGTCGGCGACCAGAGCGTTCACCACGTCGATGCAGGTGTTCAGGTTGTTCTTGATTTCGTTGAAGTCGCCGTGGTAGGTGTCGGTGATCTTGGGCGGGATGTCGCCCTTGGAGATGCGGTCAACATACTCGGCCGAAACATTCAGCGGGCCGATCACCGCGTCCAGAGTGGCGTTGACGCCCTCAACGACTTTGCGGTAGTCGCCCTGGTGCTTCGAGGCATCGGCGCGCGTGGCCAGCTTGCCTTCGACGGCCGCCTTGGTCAGCAGGCGGTGTCGGCGACCAGCGCGTTCACCACGTCGATGCAGGTGTTCAGGTTGTTCTTGATCTCGTTGAAGTCGCCGTGGTAGGTGTCGGTGATCTTGGGCGGGATGTCGCCCTTGGAGATGCGGTCAACATACTCGGCGGACACGTTCAACGGGCCGATGACCGCGTCCAGAGTGGCGTTGACGCCCTCAACGATTTTGCGGTAATCGCCCTGGTGCTTCGAGGCGTCGGCGCGGGTAGCCAGCTTGCCTTCCACCGCCGCCTTCACCAGCAGGCCGGTATCGGCAACCATGCTTTGCAGCGCCGTAGCCACTCTGTTCACAGCCTGCTTCATCTTCTCGTGGTCGCCCTTGTAGGTTTGCGCAATCAGTTCGTCGATCTTGCCGTCGGAGATCTGGGCCAGAATGCGGTTGCCTTCGCCGATGGGCAGCAGGATGGCGTCCAGCATATCGTTGACGCCCTTCACGATGCCCGCGTAGGCGCCCTGGAACTGATCGGGCTTGCCGCGTTCCGAGAGTTGCCCTTCATGCGACGCTACCGTCAGCCGCCCCAACTCCTTCTGCAGCCCTTGCAGAACCGTAGCGACGTTGTTGACCGCCTGCTTCATCTTCTCGTGGTCGCCCTTGTAGGTTTGCGCAATCAGTTCGTCGATCTTGCCGTCGGAGATCTGAGCCAGAATGCGGTTGCCTTCGCCGATGGGCAGCAGGATGGCGTCGAGCATCTCGTTGACGCCCTCTAGTATCCTGCGGTAATCGCCCTGGTGTTTGGCGACGTCGGCGCGCCTGCTCAATTGGCCGTCTGCCGAAGCCTTGATCAGCACCTCGGTCTCGGTCACCAGAGCCTTGATGTTATCGATGCAGTTGTTCAGGTTGTTCTTGATCTCGTTGAAGTCGCCGTTGTAGGTGTCGGTGATCTTGGGCGGGATGTCGCCCTTGGAGATGCGGTCCACGTACTCCGCCGATACGTTCAGCGGCTTGATTACCGCGTCCAGCATCTCATTCAGACTTTCCAGGATGGTTCGGTCGCCACCTTCAAAATGGCCGGATTGCGCCCGCTCCGCGAGGCGGCCTTGCTTTAGAGCGGAGGATACCCGGAGAATTTCTTCCTGCAGTAGATTCTCCGTTTGCGTTTCGTGCACATCCGCTTCTTCGCGGTCCAACACGGCGGCGCCGGTGGACATGCTTCGGTAGGGACGAAGCCCTTGGCCGTTACTTCCTTGTCTTGCCATTTTCGTTGCTCCTTTGCTTTCCTGTTTGGTTACTTCGCCGCCACCGGCGCCTGATTCTTGATCCGTTCCTGCCTTCCACCGGCTGGCGCGCTTGCGGCGGCCAGCCTTTGCGATTCCCGCAGCCTTTGGTTGCAGCGCTCGGTCAACGGAGGACCGTGCCCAAAGTAGATCCGGCTGACATTGCGGGCGCAAAGCTTCTCCAATGCCGCCCGGAACCCGGCCTCGTAAGTACCACCCGGCGAGGCGATCACGAGCGGAGAGTCGCCGGCGAAGAGCACGCCTTCCGACTGGTTGTACAGGCAGACCGAGTCGCTGCTGTGACCGGAGGTGTGGACGACTTCGAATACCGCGTCGCCCATCCGCAAGCTGAGGCCATCGTTGAGCAGGCCATCGACGCCTTCAAGATTCGGCGAATAAGCCCATACCCTGGGGTGGAACGCCGCACGGATCTCGGGCAAGAGCGCACAGTGATCGGAATGGCTGTGCGTGAGCACCACCTGTTCCACGGGCCATTTGCCCACCCCGGTGGGGGCCCGTTCGATACTTGCCAGGATGGCTGGGTCCTGGCCCACGTCCACCAGAGTGTTCACGTCCTCCATCCGGTTCGCGTCGCCGAGCACCAGGTAAACCTGGGAGGTATATACCGCGCCGCTGTTGTCGAGCGTCACCACCCTCATACGCCGGCCTCAACTTTGCGGAACAACTGCCCGTCGGGAATCATCCGCTCAAACAGCGGTCCGAGCTCCGGGGGCATCTCCTGTGTCTGCTCGGTAGCGAAGAAGCCGCCCGGCCCGAGCGCCCGGTGGAACATCCTCAGCACTTCGATCCTCTCCTCGGGATGAAAGTGAAGCAGCACGTTTTTGCATAGGACCAGCGAGTAGCCGTGGCCGATTTCCTTGAAGGAAAGAAGATCGTGCCACTGATATGAGACTCGCTGCCGCACCTTGTCGATCACGCGAAAGTGCCCCGGCTTTCCGTTCGCTTCGATGTACTTTTCCAGGATCCCCTCGGGCAACCGCGACAATTCCTCCCGTGGATACACAGCCGCCTCGATGACCTGGGCGAACTGGCCGGTACTTTCCACGTCGGTGGCCTCGATACGAAGATTGCTGAAGGCAAAGTGTCCCATCCGTTCGGCAAACAGGATGGACAACGTATAAGGCTCCTGCCCCATGGCCACGCCCGCATCCCAGATGCGGGGATGGTTGCGGCCCGCCAGGCTGGGAAGGCAGTGTTCCACGACACGCTCCAGCACTTGTTGGTCTCGGAAAAAGAACGTGAAAGCCAAGCTCATTCCCTCTCGGCATTCAGGCGTGGAGCCGGTTGCCTCAATGCCTTTCCTTGCAGCGGCTCGCGCCTGGTTGGCGCTACGCCACCATTCCCACGGAGAGATCCACCGTTCGCTCCGTATCGAGAACGAGCAGCAGCCGCTCCTTTAGCTTGTAGACGCCGCGGACGATCTCCCGCGCCGCCGGATCGAGGTTCTCCGGCGGCCGTTCGTAGGTGGCCGCATCCACATCCAGCACGTCGCCGATCTCGTCGACCAGCAAACTTACAGCGCCGTCGTCGGTGCGGACCACCATGTTGGTCGGCATCTGGTTCCCGGCGCGGGGCGGCAAGCGGAGCCGCCGCCGCAAATCGATTGCGGTAACGATCTGCCCGCGTAAGTTAATCAACCCCTCGATAACCTCCGGGGCTTTGGGCACGTGAGTCATCTGCTGAAAGCGCAATACTTCCTGAACGCGGAGAACGTCCACGCCGAAAAACAGGTCGGCCACGAAAAACGTTGAGAACTGTCCGCTAGTCTCCGTACGCTCGGATTTAAAGGCCGCGGTATCGCTCGTCATGGGTTATCTCTCCTCTGCCATGCAGGCCGGTTCCGTCTCGGCGAAAGTTGGCGCGGCCTCAGGGACAGCCTGCGCCGACGCCAGCCGCGCCAGCGACTCCAGCAAGGCCCCCCGGTCGAACTTATCCTGGCAGCCCTCAAAACCTGCCGTCTGGGAGGCGGACGACTGGGCTTGCCCGGCCGAATCAGCCAGGGCCAGAATGGGAATTCCCTGCCACTCCGTCCGCTGGCGCATGGCTGCAAGCAGGGCGGAACTGCCTTGGGGCGGAAGGTCCAGCGCCGCCACGACGACGTCTGCCGGCTGCTGCTCCATGCCGTGAATCGCCTCGTCCAGATTCGCGGCTTCCAGGACCCGGTAGCCTGCCATATCCAGGCCGCTGCGGATCAGACCTCGCGAGAACGCCGAGCCTTCCGCGACCAGGATGCTCTTGCCATTCCCGGACCCGCCGGCACCCTGAAACCAACTCTCCGTGGCCGCGTGAATGACCTGGTTGAGATCCAGGAAATCCGTGACTCGCTTGCCAATCACCGCCGAGCCGAGCAGCCCTTTGCGGCTCGACTTCTGACGCACCATGACGGCCTCTTCGGCAACATCCAGGATCTGGTCGACCACCACGCCGATGCTGCGGTCGCCGTCGTTGAACACAATCACTTGAACCAAATCGGCCATCTGGTCTTGCCCGGGGGCATCGGGCTCAAGCACGGCCTGGAGAGGCACCAGGGGAAGAATGCGATTCCGGTATTGCACCACGTGGCATCCGCCCGCGGACTCGATGGAGCTTCGGGGAAACTCCTCAAGCCTGGCGACGAGAGAGAGCGGAACGGCCAGCCGCTCGAAGGAACCGGCCCGGAACAGGAGCAGCCGCTGCTGCTCGATGCCCGACTGCGACTTCTGTTCCGCCGCCGCCCGCGTCTGCTCCCGGGATTCGGCCAGCACTCCGGAGCGCTGGCCGATGCCCAGCACGTCGAGGATGAGGGCCACGCGGCCGTCGCCCATGATGGTCGCGCCGGCGTACTCCGTGAGCCCTTTCAACTGCTTGCCCAAAGGCTTGACCACGATCTCCTGGGTGTCGTTGATGCCGTCTACCACCAGCCCAAATTGCCGGTCCTCGGCTTGCAGAACCACCATGCTGACCGCCTCGGCCCGCTCGGCCGATTTCAACCCCAACACCTGATTCAGGTAAGCGATGGGCAGCAGACTCCCGCGCCGGCGATAGACCGGGGTTCCGTGCACATGCTCGATGTGCTTTTCCGAGGAATCTCCCTCCAGGCGAATCAGCTCCAGCAAACTGACCTGAGGAATCACGAACCGTTCCCCTCCGCTTGCAATCACTAAGCCGGGAATGATCGCCAAAGTGAGAGGGATTTTAAGCTTGACCGTTGAGCCCTCTCCGGGCCGGCTGAAAACGTCGACGACGCCGCCGATCTTCTCGATATTGGACTTCACCACATCCATACCGACGCCGCGTCCTGAAACATTCGTCACCGTTTGAGCCGTCGAGAAGCCGGGCAGGAAAATCAGATTCAGCGCCTCGCGATCGCTCAGTTTTTCCGCTTGTTCGGACCGCAGAAGCCCCTTCTCCACCGCCTTCTGTTTGACGCGAGCGACGTCAATCCCTGCGCCGTCATCGCCGATTTCAATGTTGACTTGCCCGCCTTCGTGATAGGCGCGCAGCGTAAGTCTCCCTTGTGGCGGCTTGCCGGCACGCGTCCGGACTTCGGGCGGTTCGATGCCGTGGTCGCAGGCATTGCGAACCAGGTGCACCAGCGGGTCTTTGATGGCCTCGATGATCGTGCGGTCGAGTTCGGTATCGGCGCCGTCCATCTCCAGGCGAATCTGCTTTGCCGAGCGACTACCGCCATGTCGCGCACCACGCGCGGCAGCTTGTTCCAGACCATGCCGATGGGTTGCATGCGCGTCTTCATGACGCCCTCTTGCAACTCGGTAGTGATCAGGTTCAGGCGCTGCGAAGTAGTGTTCAGGGCAGCATCTTCCCGCTCGGTGTTGAATTGGAGAATCTGGTTGCGGGTAAGCACCAGTTCACCGACCAGGTCCATCAGCTTGTCCAGGAGCCCGACACCCACCCGGATATTGGCATCGGCCACGGCGGACGACTTGACAACGGTTTCTTCGGGCTTCGGCCCTTCGGCCGTCTCCGAGGAGCCCAACGCGTCTTGCGCTTCCGCCGGCAAAGGAGGCGTCGAATCGGCACCGCCCTGGTTCTCGGCATCTGCCGGCGACTGCGCCGCCAGGCGCAGCCGTTCAGCTATATCTTCAAAGCGTTCCGGACCCTCTTCTCCGCTCGCCTCGATGGCGGCCAGCACTTTGCGGGTAGCGTCAACGGTTTCAAGGACAAGCGATATCAGGGACGGCGTGAGTTTCCGTTTGCCATCGCGCAACTGGCTTAGAAGGGTCTCGGCCTGATGAGTAATCCGCTCCAGAGTCGAAAACGCAAAGAAGCCGCAAGTGCCTTTGATGGTGTGAATGGTGCGGAAGATACTGGCCAGCAACGCAGTGTCCTGCGGGCGCTTTTCCAGTTCAACGAGCTCCTGATCCAGACGCGAGAGATTCTCATGACTCTCGATTAGGAATTCACGAATCACATCCTGATCCTGCATGGGGGTATTCTCCAAGGTGCCCGAAAACGGATCCTTGCCGATTCTTTAGCGCACTGGCGCAGTGCTTTCTCTCTGCCCTGACCGGCGTTCGCGACAGTGGAAGGACCGACTGCACTGAAACTGATCACTTCATCGGCCACAGAACGGGAATGTTAAATTGATTTTTTTTAATCTTCAGATGAGAATTCGTTCGGACGGGAAAGTCCAAGCCATCGCATGACCGCTTTGCTTCTGGCCTCTATAAGGGCGCAGAATATTTGGCGCAACAGCCGCCAAATCTATCTAGAATCGGGCCTACTTTATCCTCCGATAGTTCTCGATCAATTCCGGATTTCTGTCAGAAGGCGTCCGACTTTAACCTTTTCTTCGGCAGTGAGAGGAAGCAATGGCGCACGCGGCCGGCCTCCGTAGTAACCGTTGAAATCGCATGCGTACTTAATCCCCGCGATGCCCAGATCGCCCACAACTTGCTTCTCTGCTGCCGCGATGCGCTGCTGCTTTTCTTCGGCGAGCGCGAGGTCGTGATCTTTCCAGGCGAGATAGATTTCCTGGCAGGCTTGGGGAGCGAAGGCGGCAATAGCCACGATGACGCCCGAGGCTCCGGCCTGGAGTGACTCGAAGACCGTGCTAGCCGAGCCATTGAGAATTTGAAATCCTACTTCCCTTTCGCGAGTTTTGATCGGAGCGGCAAGTGGGGGCGCGGCTACAGCTACGCCGCCAGCCAGGTTGCTTGCAGCGACGGAGCTGCCGGAGACTTCGGCGCGTGGGGCGAGCATTCGTCTTGTCACTGCCTCAAATACCTGCGTGACGGGCACCGTGCGCCGGGGTGCGTTTTGCGTGGCGGCGACGGTCGCACGGATGCGCTCGACGCTGCCGCTCGAATCTTTGATGCCGATGATGTTCGGATGCTCGGCCAGTTCGGCGATGACCTCGACCGGGATCTGGTAAGGGACGAACTTGGGAATGTTGTAGAGGACGACCGGCAGCGGGGAGCGGTCGGCGACACTGCGAAAGTGATGCAGCACGGCCGCCACAGTGACCTGCCCGGAATAGTAGCTAGGCGGGCGGACGAGCACGGCGTCGTATTGGAATTGCGCTGCAGCTTCGGCCAATTCGACCGTGGCCTTGACGCTTTCGCGGCCCACGCCGGCGATGAGGACTTTCTCCGGCGCGGTGGCTTCGGCGGCTACGCGCAGGACATCGCGGGTTTCGGCGTCGTCGAGCAGGACCGCCTCGCCAGTCGAGCCGAGAACCACCATCCCCGCCAACAGGCTGCGCGAATACCGTGCCATGTTGGCCTCGATCTTGCGGAAATAGACGCGCTCGTCGGCGTAAAACGGCGTGGTGACCGCGGCAAAAATACCTTCCATCAACATTTGTTCATTGTAGAACCGGTAGAGAGGCAACGCACTACCCTGCCGCAGCAGGCCGTGATTGGCCGGTGAGAACCGTGGCAGTGTATTGTTGAGAGTCAAACGGCGAGGAGATCCTTGAGAGGCGGCTAAGCAACGAGTCGGGACTGGGAGCCGTGACCATGGACACGTTGTTGCACAGCGAACCGAAAGGCCAGAAGGTTTCGACGCTTTCCCGTCAGGGGCTCAGGTTCTTTCTGCACACTCTTTTGGCGTTGGCTTCGTGGATCGCGCTGATGCTCGTCGGCTACGCAGTCAATCCGGTGGGAGTTCCGCAGTGGGGCATTCTGCTGCTGTCGATGGCGGTTCCCTTTGCTGTTGGTCTGATCGTGACCAGGATTCTTCCCGACGAGCTGGCGACTGTGGTTTGGCTCGTAGGCTTCATCTGGGTAATGATCGCCGGGCTCTGGGTTCTCGACATGCCCACCGGGCCCAACCATTGCTTCCAGTGCGGCGCGACTGAGAAGTTGGTGCGCACGTTTTTCAGTCTTCCCAGCCCGAGTGGGCTGATCGACGACGATGGCCCATTCCTGGGCACGTGGCCGGCGGCAGCGTTGGTAGGCTACTCGATCGGCGCGTGGCTGGGGATGCGGAAGCACGCGTAAGCGGATTCTTGCCCGGAGAGCCCCGGATGGCTGCAAGGCACAGGAGGAAGTCCGCATCGCTCGCGACACACAAACTCTCCCGTGTGTTTTCCCTCCCGCACAACTCGGGGTTGCGGTCACCTGCGCCCGCCTTCCCCAGACAACTGCGCTCCGGGATTACCGCTTCAAGGTGCGCAGATACGCAACCACGGCGTCTACGTCCTGCGGCGGCAGGCGATGCCGGAAGCCGGACTCCTCCACTTCGACCGGCGGCATGGTTTGCGTGCCCTTGGTGATGATCTCCCTCAACTCCGCGTCCGACTTGCCCTGCACTTCGGGCGAAGTTAACCGGGGAATCTTGATATGGAAGAATTTGTCTGCGGTCTCATTGCCATTACCGTCCACCCCGTGACACTTGGCACAGGTGAGGCTGAAGGCTGTTTTGCCTGAAGCGGAGCCCGTCTGGTTCAGGGCAGAGAAGAAAAGCACGTCGCGACTGTGATTCTTGGGGATGCTGTGCAGCAGGAATCCATCGGAGCCGGGAACCCAAACTTCAGAAAGGATGGGAAGCGCGCCGGTCTTATCAAAGACAACCGAGCCTCCCTGCAGGAACCCTGGGGGCCCGGTGAGGCGCGTGATGATCATCGCATGCAACTGTCCGGACGTGCCTGATTGCAGAACCAAGCCAAAACTGTCCACAGAAAAGGTGTAGGTGCCGGCGGGTACTGTCTGTGAGCCGAGGAGGAACTGAAACGGGATTTCGATGAGCATGCCCTGCGCCTGCCCAATGGAGGGGGCAGCCACAAAGAGCATGAAGATAACGGCGGAGACGAGTCTTGTCACCGTTAGGTTCCGTACGATCACTTTCATCATGTGTGTCCTTCCTTCCATTCTGTTGGTCGCGGCTGAAACACTTGCTACGCTGCCGGCACGGTGGCCCGTCTGAGCAGCGAATTGTGTGGCGATGTTGCTCGGCTTTGGCTTCTTTGCGGTTGGGATCGATCTGGCGACGCTCCTGGTTTTTCATCGGCAGGTCGAAGCTGGCGTGAAGAATCGCTCCGTCATGCATGCACGCGTGCCTGCGAGTGGCGTGCGAAATCTTCCGCAAATCTGCTGGTGACAAACGCTAATGCGCCCTCCGTCCTTTGCGCTGCTCTGGATGGCTAGCCAAAACTGCTCTGTAGCGACGGCCGCGATGCGACCCGCGCACGCCAGCCGACGCCCAAGGTCTGGGAAGCTCAATTTAGGACATTTCCGCCTAAATCATCAATCGGTTGATCGGTTAATACAGGACCCAAAAGAGGGAGGGAACCTAAACGCCTAGGCGTGGTTTATCACAGCACCATGTGACTGTCAACACAATTTCAAGGGTGGGTCGTTTGCGTTTCGCTGAAAACACAGGGTTTGGAGCGAATGGGATGGCAGAGAACCTGAACGCTCCCGCCGGTCGTTGCAGGCGGCTGCGCCCAAGCGCGGCAGACCCCGTATTCGGAAGGTCCGGAGTGAACGCCTGAAACGCGTTAGGGGCTTCGTAGTCTTGTTTTCAGATGTTTGTCGCAGCCTCATCGACCATTGGCTTTGTGGAGTTCCTGCAAGGCGTAGACCGTGACACGATGCCTTTGCATGGCGGCGATTCCCTCTGCCGCGGCCTGGGCGGCTGCGAGCGTGGTGATGGTGGGGACGCGCGCGAGCACGGCGGCGCGGCGGATGGCCTTCTCGTCGAAGATGGCGTCCTGGCCGCGCGGAGTATTCACGATGAGCTGAATGCGGTCGCCCTTGATGAGGTCTACGGCGTTGGGCCGGCCTTCCTCGACTTTGAAGACGCGCTCGACAATGAGGCCCGCGCCCTCGAGGACGTTGGCCGTGCCCTCCGTGGCGACGATTTTGAATCCGAGATGAACGTAGCGGCGCGCCAGCGGAATGACGGCTGCCTTGTCGTGGTCGTTGACGGTGAAGAAGACCGTGCCCCCGGTGGGTAATACCTGTCCCGCCGAGAGCTGCGCCTTGGCGAAGGCTTCGCCGAAGTTGGACGCAACACCCATCACCTCGCCGGTGGACTTCATCTCGGGGCCGAGTACGGTATCGACGCCGGCAAACTTCGACCAGGGAAAGACCGGCGACTTCACGTAAAAGTGCGCGCCGGTTTCGAGATCCTTGCCTGAGGCAACCTCGTGAGGCAGCAAATCGCGCAGCTTGCGGCCGGTCATCAGCCGCGCCGCGATCTTGGCAAGGGGAATGCCGGTGGCCTTGGAGACATAGGGGACGGTACGCGAAGCGCGGGGATTGACCTCGATGACGTAGACGCGATCATTGCCTTGATCGTCGTGCTGAATAGCGAACTGCAAGTTGACCAGGCCGACGACCTTGAGCGCGAGCGCCAGCCTGCGCGTATGGGCGCGGAGAGTTTCGAGCGTGGACTCGCTGATGCCGACGGCGGGCAGCACGCAGGAAGAGTCGCCGGAGTGGATTCCAGCCTCCTCGATGTGCTGCATGATCCCCGCGATGAGAACGTCTTCCGAATCGCAGAGCGCATCGACATCGATTTCGATGGCGTTTTCCAGGAAGTGATCGATGAGCACCGGCCGCTCCTGAGAGTACTCGACCGCCTGGCGCATGTAGCGCGTGACCGCATCGGCGTCGTAAGCAATCACCATGGCGCGCCCGCCGAGCACGTAGCTGGGGCGGACAAGGACGGGATAGCCGATCTGCTCAGCGACCACCAACGCCTGTTCCACGCTGGTGGCGGTGCCGCCGCGAGGTTGTGGAATCTTCAGGTCCTCAAGCAGTTTGCCGAACTGCTTGCGGTCTTCGGCGAGATCGATCGACTCGGGAGAGGTGCCGATGATGGGCACGCCCGCGGCAAGAAGGCGCTGCGCGAGATTGAGCGGAGTTTGGCCGCCGAACTGGACGATCATGCCGATCTTCGCGCCGGACTGCGCTTCGTGGTGATAAATGGCCAGCACGTCTTCGAGAACCAGCGGCTCAAAATAGAGCCGGTCGCTGGTGTCGTAGTCGGTGGAGACGGTCTCAGGGTTGCAGTTGACCATGATCGTTTCGTAACCGTCGTCTTTGAGCGCGAAGGCCGCATGACAGCAGCAGTAGTCGAACTCGATTCCCTGCCCTATGCGGTTGGGGCCTGACCCGAGAATGATGACCTTGGGCGTTTTGGTCGGAGGCGCTTCGTCCTCTTCCTCGTAAGTGGAGTAAAGGTAGGGCGTCATGGACTCGAACTCGGCTGCGCAGGTGTCCACGAGTTTGAATACAGGACGAATTCCCTGCCCTTCGCGCAGTTCCCTCACCTTCTGGATGCCGGCATGGCCTTCCAGCTTCCACTCCGTGGCGATGCGCTCGTCGCTCAGGCCGAGGCGCTTGAGCTGGCGCATGTGCTCCGCACTTATATCTTTTGGAGTAGTGCGTGCAAGTTCCAGCTGCGCCAGCGTGACCTCGCGCAACTGGTGCAGGAACCAGGGATCGATTTTGGTGAGGCGCGCGACATCGCGCACGCTGAGTCCGCGCTCGAATGCGTAGCGGATGTAGCCGAGCCGCTCCGGCCGCGGAGTGACCAGCATCTGCGTCAGGCGGCGCGGCTCCAGAATTTCCGCTCCGGTCTTCTTGCCGGTTTCAAGCGATCGCCAGGCCTTCATCAGGGACTCTTTAAAGGTGCGGCCGATGGCCATCACCTCACCGACCGATTTCATCTGCGGGCCCAGCGTCTCGTCGGCGCCGGGAAATTTCTCGAACTGCCACTTGGGAATCTTGACCACGACATAATCGATGGTTGGCTCGAAGCAGGCGGGGGTCTTGCGCGTGATGTCGTTAGGGATTTCATCGAGCGTGTAGCCGACGGCGAGCTTGGCAGCGATTTTGGCGATGGGAAAGCCCGTGGCCTTGGAGGCGAGCGCCGAGGAACGCGAGACGCGCGGGTTCATCTCGATGATGGTCATGCGGCCGTCTTGCGGGTTGATCGCAAATTGAACATTCGACCCGCCGGTTTCGACGCCGATTTCGCGCATACAAGCGATGGCCGCGTCGCGCATCTTCTGGTACTCGCGGTCGGTGAGCGTTTGCGCGGGAGCGACGGTGATGGAGTCGCCCGTGTGCACGCCCATGGGATCGAAGTTCTCAATGGAGCAGATGATAATGACGTTGTCGGCGAGGTCGCGCATCACCTCGAGCTCGAACTCTTTCCAGCCGAGCACGCTCTCTTCCACCAGACACTCGTGGACGGGCGAGAGGTCGAGGCCGCGCGCGAGAATCTCCATCAGCTCTTCACGGTTGTAAGCAATGCCGCCGCCGGTGCCGCCGAGGGTGAAGCTGGGGCGGATGAGAATCGGGAAGCCGAGCTTGCTGGAGAAGTCGAGGCCGTCGCGCAGGTTGTTGACGAGCGCGGAACGTGGCACTTCGAGGCCGATGCGGACCATCGCGTCCTTGAAGAGGAGGCGGTCTTCTGCCTTCTTGATGGCTTCGAGCTTGGCGCCGATGAGCTCGACGTTGAATCGGTCGAGAACACCGGTGTCGGCAAGATCGACGGCGAGATTGAGGGCGGTTTGGCCTCCGACGGTGGGAAGAAGCGCGAATTTTCCGGCCCCCTGCGCCCCTTGCAGGGGGGCAGAGTTTTGGAGCAGTTCTGATTCAATACGGATGATTTCTTCGACGTACTCGTGGGTGAGCGGCTCGATATAGGTGCGGTCGGCCAAGTCGGGATCGGTCATGATGGTGGCCGGGTTCGAATTGACCAGCACCACCTCGTAGCCCTCCTGCTTGAGGGCCTTGCAGGCCTGCGTGCCGGAGTAGTCGAACTCGGCCGACTGGCCGATGACGATGGGGCCGGAGCCGATCACGAGGATTTTCTGAATGTCATTTCTGCGTGGCATGGTCTAGCTTGAAGCTCCCTTGATCGCCATGGCTCGCGCTTTGAGCGAGGTTAAGTAGAGTTCTCAAAACTGAGTTCAGTCGACGGCTGGCGATAGTTCTCCAGTCATTGGCCAGATTTCTGGCTCGAGAGCAAGAACGCCGCGCTATCATAAAGTCGCTCCCTCACAAGCTTGGTCATCATGATCTCGTAGCGCTCTGCATACGAGGCTTCGCGGAACTCAGGAAAAACCGGGAAATGGGGTTCCTTTACGCCAACCGGGCTTAAAGATCGCGCTACTTCCTCCAGCACCATGACATAACCTAGCCAGGGCCGCTGCGATATGGCAAACGCGCCCTCTCGGTATGCTGTCCAGATATCGGTTGCGCTTCCCAAGGACTCCTCGGTCCGATTATTAAAGTTATTGCCAAATGAACCGACCTGCGATTTGAACTCCATTGTGGCGATCAACTGGCCGCTTAACAACAACCAGTAAATCCCATTTCTTTTCCGCTCGAAACCAGCCCGGCAGTTCGACGGCTTGATTGACAGAAGATGTTGGATTGATCGATCCCGCAATCGATCAGGAAGTCCCGGACCAAACCGACAAATCCATCCATCTGCTTGCCGCCGGTCACGGCAGTGCGGTTTCCGGCGTCGCGCGCTCCGGATTTGCTCCCTTGACGTCGGGCTTGATTGCCGCGCGTCCCCCAGAATTGCCTGACGGCGCTACGGAGGCGTTTTTCCCAATAGGGTTGCGAGACTCACGACTCCTCCAAATCTTTCACTTCCGGTCGCCAGAAAAGCCCACCGGTCTCCCGATAGAAACGCGAAACGGACATCTTGTGATATTTACTGCTGATCTCATAGCCAACGCTGTGCCGCCCGGTCCGGGCAGCGGCAATCGCGTTGGTTCCCGACCCGGAAAACGGATCGACTACCACATCCCCGGCAAAGCTGAACATCCGGATCAATCGTTCAGCCAACTCGACCGGATAAGGTGCCGGATGATCCTTTGTCGAAGCACCCGTGAGACCAGTCCATATCTGTTGAAACCAACTCTGATAGTTCTCCGCACTGATGATCGAGAGCAAACGCTTTGCGGCAGTAGGCTTGCGATAACCGCCCGGCTTCCGGAACATCAAGATGTACTCGACGTCGTTCTTGATGACCGAGTTAGGTTCATACGGTTTGCCGAGAAAGCCTCCGCCACCGGAGACCTCATAGACAGCGTTGGCGATCTTGTGCCAGATGATGGGCGCTAGATTGTCGAAGCCGATCTGGCGGCATAGCTCCTGAATCGAGGCGTGGAGAGGTACAACCGTGTGACGGCCACCATTTTGACGTCTCGAAAGGCAAACGTCGCCCACTACGCAAATCAATCTTCCGCCAGGAACCAATAACTCGAAGCAGCGGCGCCAAACCCGGCCCAGCTCCGAGAGAAATTCGTCGTAATCACTCACATGTCCGAGCTGCCCATGAGCTTCGTCATATTTCTTCAATGTCCAATACGGGGGCGATGTTAAGACCAGATGGGCACTTTCTGTTGGCAGGGAGCGCATCTGACGTGCGTCTCCGTGCACAAGATAATGGCTGGTCGGAATGCGCAAGAGTACTTGCTCCAACAGGTTCATTGCCGCCGGATTGCGTGCCAGCCGCGGGATATCGGTCTGTTCCAAAGAGTCGAATTGAAGTGGTTTCCCCAGGAACAACGCAAGATCCAATTCGGGGATGACAATTTCAACCGGTTCCGGCCTTTCCCTTCTGGCTGCGAGTCCGCTCATGATTTCCACTCCTCCATCATCTTGCGGAAGTCGCGGAACAGGTAGTGCGAGTCGTGCGGGCCGGGAGCGGCTTCGGGGTGGTATTGCACGCTGAACAGCGGCAGCGTTTTGTGGCGCAGGCCTTCGAGCGTCTGGTCGTTCAGGTCAACATGGGTCAGCTCGACCTCGTTCGCGTTGATGGAGTCGGGATCGACGGCAAAGTTGTGGTTGTGGGCGGTGATCTCGACTTTGCCGGTTGACGTTGTTGCGCACCGGATGATTGCCGCCGTGGTGCCCGAACTTGAGCTTGTAGGTGCGTCCGCCAAGAGCCAGGCCGACAGAGCTGGTGGCCCAGACAGATTCCGAAAACCGGCACGCGGCCCATCATATGGCGAATGGCGCGGACGGCGTAATCGACCGGCTCTGGGTCGCCGGGACCGTTGGAGAGGAAGACGCCGTCGGGCTTGAGCGCGAGCACGTCGTCGGCGGTGGTTTCAGCCGGAACCACTGTGACCCGGCATCCATCACGAGTTAACATGCGTAGAATGTTTTGTTTGATTCCAAAATCATAAGCTACTACATGAAGAACGTGCTCGTAGGCCTGCTCCGTGTGGATGAACCCCTCGGTAAGCAGCGGCTCACCCATCTGGCTGCGCGGATCGGAGGCACCGAACTCGTAGCTGGTTTTTGTCGAGACGACGCGGGCCAAGTCGGTCCCCTCCATCTTGCGGATGCTGCGTGCCTTGGCAACGAGTACGTCAGGATTCGACTCGGCTGTGGAAATCACGCCACGCATCACGCCCCGGTCGCGCAGATGGCGGACCAGGGCGCGCGTGTCGATCTCGGCCAGAACGGGCACGGAGTAGCGTTCCATGTACTCGTCGGTGACCTGCTCGGAGCGCCAATTCGAACTGATGGCGGAGAACTCGCGGACGATCAGGCCTTCGATGTAGGGCCGGGCAGACTCATTGTCGGCGCGATTGGTGCCGTAGTTGCCAATTTGGGGGTTGGTGAGGACGACGATCTGGCCGGCGTAGGAGGGATCGGTGGCAATTTCCTGGTAACCGGTGAGAGAAGTATTAAAAACGACCTCGCCCTGGCATTCGCCTGGGTGTCCGTGGCCGCGCCCGCGGAATATGCGCCCGTCTTCGAGCGCCAGGATCGCCTGCATCGCCTCTCCGAGGAGTGGATTCAATCGATTTTAGCAGGTTTTGCGGCGCGATTCTGCCGGGTTTTCCACGGAATCACCGCTGGGTCAATGCACTACGCCCACATCGCGGGCCGGCCAGTAGACGAAGACGGCTTTGCCATAGATGAAGGACCGTCCGACAGGGCCGAAATCCCGGCTGTCTGAGGAGATGGAGCGGTGGTCTCCCATGACGTAATAGTCACCAGGGGGAAGGGTCATCTCGGCCACGGAGCGGTTGTCGCGATACTCCGGCGGAACGTAGGGCTCGCGTAAAAGCTTTCCGTTCACATAGACGCGGCCGCGATCGATGCGGAAGCGGTCCTCAGGCACGGCGATGACACGCTTGATGTAACTCTTCTCAGGGTCGCGCGGATAACGGAAAACTACCACGTCGCCGCGCTGGATGCTGGTGAAGTGGTAGACGAATTTGTTGATGAAGATGCGGTCACGGTCCTCGAGGCGCGGCAACATGCTGGTGCCTTCCACGCGAACCGGCTGGTAGAAAAAGGTGATGATGACCACGGAGGCAACGGCGGAGATGAGAAGATCGCGGAGCCAAAGAAGGATGCCCGCGCTATTGCGCGATGGTGCAGGACTACCCGGCAGCTGCGCAGGAGCAGCCTCGGTGTTTGTATGGGGATCGCAAGCCGGCATTTCATCGGGATGGGTTTGCATCTGTTTCTAGATTACTAGCAGCAGATTCCAGATTGCTAGGTTGTATCGACATATAGGGGTGTGCGGCGCTGGGAGCCGATTTTTTCGGGTTCTAGGAGAGAGGAGCGACGCATACGCCGGAGCCCCCATGAACTCAGTTCATGGGGTGGATACCGGGCGTCTGCTAGCGACGAACGACAACGAAACCGGGAAAATCGGCCCCAGCCCTTCGGGTTGCGGCGAAAACCCCGCTCATACTTCGTTGTCGTCCTAGGCGGTGGACCCGCCACAGCCGTCGTCCTCCGCCTCGTCTGAACGGGTTTTCGCTACGCAACGCCACATATCCTTATATGTCGATACAACCTAGCAACGGAGGCCTTCTGCACTGACCTGCAAAACCCGGTAGATACGGAATCCATAGCCTGTTGCTCTACGGCCGTCTCTCCAGCGGCAGATGGACCGCCGCGGGCTCTTTGGACCGGCGCGATAACGATTCAGCGCACTGACCTAAGCCGAGCAAGTAATGACTCTTTTGGTGGATTGTTGGCAAACTTCAGGCGTAGTTCAATGGGCATGAAACCTGCGAAAGTGTGACGGCGACTCAAGCCGCTGGAGGACTATGGCAACTTTCGTTGAATCCCCCAAAGCAGCAGTTCCTTACGCACATAGGCACCATGGCGCTCCAAGGTTTTCGCTCGTTAGTTTGGCGCTGCCTTTGCTTTGCGGCGCGATGGGCGTCTCGCTTGGAACCGTAATCGGAGTTTCCGCCGCGTTCCTCACCGCGCCTGCTGGCGCTACGGCAACGTCCAGCGATTCGGCACTGGACAGCACAGTGGGGACCGAACTCGGAGTCACCCCGGGCACGACGACTGGTGCGGAGGAAAATTCCCATCCGGCCGCCTTTGTTCCCGTGGTTGCCGTTATCCGCCAACCAACTGCCGACGCTGGCCGACCAGCGACGGGCGGGGTTGGCACAGGCTACTTGCCGACGAATCGGACGGTCAAAGCGAACCCCTCGCCTGCGGTTCGGGCTACGCAAGACAAGAAACCGGCCATTAAGAGGCACCCCAAACTTCGGTTCGTTGGTGCACACAGGCTATCGGTGAAGCACGTTGCGAAGCCCTCTCTTGAGCAGGCGCTTGCCGGCGATCCCGAAGTCACCCCAATCACTTTGAATGATGCGCAAATGAGCCTTGACGATGACGCGAAGCCTTCTGGTTTCTATAGCGAAGGGGATCTGACGGTCGCGGACTACGACGCCACTGCGGGAACGATTCAGACCGACGATGGCAGGACTTTTGCCCTCGGAAACACGGTCAGCGCCAGCAACGCAACGCCATGGGAAAACTACCGTTCGAATGTGCATTACAGGTGCGGCCAGGATGGAAGCTGTTTGCTGGTCCGCGCTGGAGTGATTGCCTCGAACGCACGGCTCATCTAGAAAAGCTGCTCCTGAAGCTCAGGACCGATGTTAGCGCCGCCAGTGCGGGGGCCTATTTGCTCATTCGCAGCCAAGGCTTCCTGTCGGGCAAAGGATTCGTACTGGCTTTTCAATAGGCCGGGGCTGATTCGCGGAAGGTACAAAGGCGGGAGCGGAGCTGGATTGGGCGGCGCCAGCTAAGTCCTGTTCTTCCAACAGTAAGGGGCGCTGAAGAACCATTTCCACCTGGGTTCCGTTGGGAATCACTACGTCGGCGTTGCGAGTAAAGAGCGAAACGATGCCCACTGCGGCGAGGCCGGCGCCGAGCCCGGCCAAGCCACCCTCAATGGGATGACCCGACTCCGCTCCGCCGATGGTGCCGACACCCGCCCCCGATGGAATGGCGATTTTGGCTACCTCGCCCGCGTTCCGGCCTTTATCGCCTTTCTGCTCGATGGTTCCTTCCTGGCCGTTCTTGACGGTCTGGTTCTTTGATCCGGGCAAGCTATCCACCGTGCCGGGAACCTCGGCTACCGAACCGTTGGGAAAGATGATGGAGGTGAAGTGCATGTCGAGCTGCGCCCTGCCCTTCAAGTGGCCTCCGCGCTGGACACGATCCACCACCCCCTGAACGTAAACGCCGGTGGGGATCAGGACGCGGTCACCTACCACGACGGGAAAGACGGAGGTAAGGTAGACGCCATCGCCAGGTTTTGCGCTCCTGGTGTTGATCGCACTATCGAGCTTCAAAAGAACCTTGGCGCCGGCCGGCACAGTGTAGGTTTTCCTGGCCGGAGCAGCCGGTACGGAAGATGGCTGGGAGGGTGCTGCCGCCTGAGTTGCCGGGCCCGCGGCCGCCGGCGCGGTTTGGGCCGCTGCGGGCGAGGGCGAGCCTGGGTCTGCCGGGGATTGCCCGGGGGACCTGACTGCGCACAGGTTCGTACCTGCTGCGACCGAGGCGGCGAGAAGAACTGCCTGCAACCTGTTCCGCGGCAGAAACATAATTACACCCTCTCTCCAAGAGATAGACGCGCTTTTCGCCTACAAGGATAGCGCGACTCTGTTGCACATGCGGTGAAAAATGCGCGACGCCGCGGCGGAGACAAGCCCCGCAATTTACCATGCGAGAAAGCGATGAGAACACATGCCCAATCATTCGCCGCTGGTTCTGGCCGGGCGTCAGGCCGATTCCGCGCCGCGTACCGTGCGCTGGAAGAGGCGATCGGAGCTAGGGCCTTTCCCGGCTGTGCATTTGGCGTTCTAGCCGGCGGCGAAGTGGTGCTGAAAGATGCCCTGGGGCGGTTTACGTATGAGCAAGAGTCGCCGCCCGTGGTTGCGGAGACGGTGTATGACATTGCCAGCCTGACAAAGGTGGTGGCGACCACGGCTGCGGCCATGCTGCTCGACCAGCGCGGGCAACTGGAGTTGGATACACCGCTGGGCGGCTTGTTGCCGGTTTTTTTAGCGGGACGGCCGCCGGGGGACCCGGCGCACGATGTAACGCTGCGGCACCTGCTCGCGCATAGCTCAGGCCTGCCGGACTATGTCGAGCTGTTTCGCGCTGCGGCCTCGCCGGAACAACTGTTTCGTGCCTGCCTGGAGCTACCGCTGGAGGCGGAGCCGGGAACGCGAGTTGAGTACTCCGACCCGGGCTTCATCTTGCTCGGTAAAGCGCTGGAGGTGCGGATGGGAGAACATCTGGCACCCTGGCTTCGGCGCGAGGTTGTTGGGCCACTGGAGATGCCGGCCACGGGATTTTGCCCAGATGCGGAGGCGCGAAGCTCGATTCCGCCCACGGAAGAGGACGCCACGTTCCGTCATCGCCGCATTCAGGGCGAAGTGCAGGACGAAAACGCCTACGTGCTGAAGGGCGTGGCGGGACACGCCGGACTCTTTTCCAATGTTTCCGACCTGTTGCGCTTTGCCGGCTCGATTCTGAGCTCCGGGACGAGCAACGGGGCCAAGGGAACGCCGCATCTCTTTGGCCGTGAGGTGGTGGATCGATTCGCCGAGCGGCAAAGCCCGCAAGGCAGCTCCCGCGCCCTCGGTTGGGATACGCCCTCGGAAAACTCGTCGTCCGGGAGTCACTTTTCTGCCCATTCGATTGGACACCTTGGGTTTAGCGGCTGCTCGCTTTGGATCGATCTGGATGCCGCCGCCGCCGTGGTGTTGCTGACCAACCGCACGTGGCCCGATCGCAGGTGTCAATTGATCCGCGAGGTGCGTCCGGCATTTCACAACGCGATTCGAGAGGCGTTATAGGGCGCAGGGCCGATGCTTGCAAAATTGGGACCGGCCGCGAGCGAAACGAAGATTTTGTAATTGGCTTGCGCGATTTTACAGATAGAATTAAAAATGGGGTTTGATGCGATGTTACCAAGCACCATGCTGCAGGAGACGGCCGGCGCCCGAATAAAGAACAATAATCACGACGAACAGGCTACCCTGCTGCAGCAACTGACAACGGAGAGCCAAAACGAGGCTTCCCAGGGGCTCGACACGAAATCCGCGCTGGAGATCGCCCGCATCATTAGCCATGAGGATGCGAAGGTCGCAGGAGCGGTGAAAAAAGCCCTCCCGGAGATTGCGGCGGTCATCGACCAGGTGGCGCGAAGCCTGCGCGATGGCGGCCGGCTGATCTACGTCGGGGCCGGCTCGAGTGGACGGATCGCCGCGCTCGACGCTTCGGAGTGTCCACCCACCTACTCCACCACTCCGGGACAAGTGCAGTACATTATGGCGGGCGGGCCCAAGGCGCTGGCATCGGCAGTCGAGGTCAACGAGGACTCCGAAGAACTGGGCCAGAGGGACATCGCGCGCCGGCGTCCCACCCGCAAAGATGTGGTCATCGGCGTCTCCGCCTCGGGCAGCACGCCCTATGTCGTGGCTGCGGTGGCATATGCCCGGGCTCGCGGAGCGCATACGGCAGCGGTCACCTGCAATCAGGCAACGCCGCTGGCAGAAGCCGCCGACATTACCATCGTGGCCGATGTTGGACCCGAGGTGGTCTCTGGGTCCACGCGGATGAAGGCCGGCACTTCACAGAAGATGATTCTGAACATGATTACCACGGGCGCGATGAGCCGCCTGGGCTATGTGTACGAAAACCTCATGGTCAATGTACACATGCAGAACTCCAAGCTGGTGGAGCGCGGAATCCGCATTTTGATGTCTGCCTGCAGCATCGACCGGGCGACTGCGGTGGAAACCATCAAATGCGCCGGACGCAGCGTGCCCGTGGCGCTGGTGATGCTCAAGGCAAAGGTAGACAAGCCGGAAGCGGTGCGCCGGCTGGCAAAGTCCGACGGCAATGTGCGGTTGGCGATCGAAGACAACGTGATGGATCTATAGGGGCGAAAGGTCAGCGCAGCCGGGGCGATTCAGCAAAAACAGAGCCGAGGGGTCCCACTCACAGCCGGGACCGCGTAGGCATTAACGCCTAAGCGCTGCTTTTGTGCCGCGCAGGAGGGGCTGCGCCGCCTGCTCAGGGCAGCACGCGCTGAATGTGAAGGAAAAGCATCAGATTGAGTAGGAATCCGATGGCGACCAGACCGAGGGCAATAAAGGCGACAGCCTTGACTTTGTTTCCGAAGGTCTTGAGGTCCTCAAGCAACTCCTGCTGTTCCAGGGTATTGCGGTCAGTGGCTTCGCGGACCATCTCCAACTGGTCTTCAACGCGTTTGAGCGAGTTGTTCTGCTCCATTACCTGATCGCGCAAGTTCCGATGCTGCGTCTGGAGCTCGGCCAGGCTGTCTTCGACAGGGGCAAGATCCACTTTGGGCGGAGGCGCGGGCGCTTGCGGGCGCGGATGTGGAGCGAGCAAACCGGTGACCGCAGAGACGAAGTTGCCTTCGAGTAAAGGCATGAGCCGCTGCACAAGCGGAAGAGCCATGCGAAATGCGTTGACGATGCGTTGCACGCTGGGGGATTCTTCGCGGGCCGCTGCGCCGGGCAAAGCTCTGCCGGGAGGCCCGGGCGGGATGCGGTTGACGTTTCCGGCTGCGGAGTTGGCCTGTGCATGCCGGCCTGTGCCCATCGGCAATGGCGAACCGATGGCGCGCGCGTGAGGCGCCATGGCTCTTGACGCCATGGGGGCCCGATCGATGGATTCAACAGCCTCGGGTTCGTTCATGGACTTCCCTCTGCCTTTCCATGAGGTAATCCTCATATATAGCGTATTCAGCGCTCCTTGTGAACTGTTTTCTGCCGGCAAGGCCCATACTGCTGCGTATAGGCCAGCGTATGCTCATAGCCAGGAGAGGCACGTGAAAGCAAATTTGAACCGAAGTCTACGCAGTATACAACGGAGTATTCTGGCCGGCATCATCACGATTGGCCCGCTTTTTGTCACGTATTTGATCTTCAGCTTTCTGCTGGGCGAACTGGCGAAGGCCGGATTGCCGGCAGTGCAGCTGCTCGCGCATGTTCTGTTTCCGGGATGGCTGAGCCTTCCATGGCTACAGCCAGCGCTGGCGGTTCTGCTTACGCTCTTGCTGCTGTATGTGGTTGGGCGGGTGACGTCGCTGGTGATCGGCCGGCAGGCCTTTGGCCTGTTTGAGGCGATCCTGGAGCGGCTGCCTTTCGTGGCCAAAGTTTATACGTCAGTGCGGCAACTGCTTGACTCCATGATGGCGAAGAAAGGTACAGAGCCAGCGGGTGGTGCTGGTGGATTTTCCGATTGCCGGGCAAAAGAGCATCGGTTTCCTGACGCGCACCCTAAGCGACGCCGGGAGCGGGCGGCCGCTGGCGGCAGTGCTGGTGCCCAACGCCATCAACCCCACATCGGCCTTTCTGCAAATCCTTCCCATGGAGCGGGTGATCGAGACCGATCTGACCATGGAACAGGCGATGAGCATGGTCATGACGGGCGGCGCGGTGGGACCGGAAACCATCCAGTACTCGCAGGCAGGCAGAGATCGGTTACCGGCCGGGCCCCCGGCGGAGCAGAACTGATTCGAGCAGGACTACGGTGCGACGCTCGGATCGGCTGCCTGGCCGGCAGCCAAATCCTCCTCCGCGTGTTCGCTCTCAAGCGTGACCTTGCGCAGATTGATGTGCTCGAACTGGGCCCAGACGAGGCCAGCCGGCGCAATCCCTAGAAAGGTGATCGCAAGCAACGTTGTAGCGCAGGCCATGGCCGTCTCAGGGGTCATCCCGAAAAGCGGCTTCAGCATCACTTCCAGGGCGGCAATCTGGGTAAACCAGCCAATCACCGGCAATTGAACGATGCTGGCGACACCGCCGCCGGCCATCAGCGCCAGACACTTGGCCAAGGACTTCGGGACTTCCCTGCCCGCTTGGGGTGAACGCTCCGACGCCCTCCACATAGGCAAAGGTGATCAGGCCCCACATGGCAGCGAAAGCGAGAGCGTGATGGCGAAATCCGTGGGCGTGCGCAGGGTATCCAGGCCGGCGTGAAAGGAGCGTGATCTTATCTGCCACGGCAGCGTGCGCGATGCTTATGCGAGAGCGGAGCCAAGGCCGATCTCAGAGAACGAAGCTACTGCTCTTCCCGACAAGGCGCACAGCAACCAGAAACAACGCGCCAGCCAAAGTGACGGCCAACCCGCCCTTGCCGAACTTGTTGAAGATCTCTTGATGCGGAAGTGTCCCGGCCGGAGAAAGCAAAATAGCCGAGCAGAAGAGGAGTGCCATGGAGCCTGCGTCGAAGAGCCGCTCGACGATATACACCGCGATTTGGGAGCCGACGGACAATCCGGTCTTTTTGGCCACCAGATACGGGCGCACCGGGTCGGCGATGCGGCCAATGAGAGCAACGGCCGTGAAGCCCATGACTTGCGTGCCCAGAAGAGAGAAGAGAGGTACACGTCTTGTTGGGCCGCAGCAGCCACGCCCAGCGCACTGCGCGAAAAACAAAGGCCAGGTAAATACACGCCGCAGCGACACCTACCATCGTCCAGCGGGCCTTCTGAAACTCCTCCAGAAATATCTTCCAGTCGAAGGGGTGCGAGATGTTGCTCATAGGCGAAAAGGCCGGCCAGCGCCGCCAACACCACCAGGCCCACAATCCATTCGCGTCTCTTCAAGCGTTCTCCGTTCTCCGCTCTGAACTATGAATCTATGTTCTCACGCCCGTGAGCAAGGGAGGAGTGGCATCAATGGGAACGGTTGAACGGCATGCGCTGCCTGATGCCGAGGCCGGCGCCTGCTTGCGCCTGCGCCTCCCGCGCCAGCACCCGCGCGATTGAACTCGTGAATGACGCGCGCCACGTAGATGCGGGTTTCGCGGTAGGGCGGAATGCCGTGGTACTTGTCGACCGCCTCGGGGCCGGCGTTATAGGCGGCCAGCGCCAGCGCCAGGTTGTCGTGGTAGCGGGTGAGCAGCGCGTCGAGATAGGTCGGAGCCGCCGCGCACATTCTGCTCGGGCTGAAAACTGTCCTGCACGCCGAGGTCCGGCGGCGGTTCCCGGCATGAGTTGCATCAGGCCCTGCGCGCCGGCGCGGCTCACCGCGCGGGCATTGCCGTCGCTCTCGGCTTTCACCACGCTGGCCAGCAGATCCACGTCCAGGTTGTGCTCCGCGCCGGCGCGGGCGAGCATTTCGCGCAGGTCGGCCTGCGGTGAGTGTTTGCTTTGCGACTGAGGCTTGGCAGCGGGCGCAGGCGCAGACCGGCGCGGGCGGATCGGGGACCTGCTCGAAGGCGGCGATCTCGGCCGGCGCGAATTCGATGTAGTTGTCCTCGCCGGCGCTCAAATAAAGGCGAACGCGGCCCTCGACCTGGGCGTGATGGTCGCACGCATCGACGAAGCCGTTGCGCAGGGTCACACGCTCGGCGGCGCGCGCCAGGGGCGGCAGCGCAGCCAGAGCAGCCAGAAGAATTGCCGGCATGCAGATTCTTTTACTCATCCTGAACCGCAAATTCCAACCTCATGACCTGCTCATGAGGCCGTGCTGCGCCACTTCTTGCCAGCGCCGCTCCAGCACCACGGCAACGCCGTTGTCGTCGTTCGACGGCGCTTGCTTCCAGCCGCGCGTCTTCGCCAGGGTTCGCAACTCCGCGGCGGCATTTGCCATCACGATTCCCTGCCCCGCCCACTCCAGCATACCGACATCGTTCCAATTGTCGCCGATGGCCATGGTTTCCCTGCGATCCACGCCCAGGCGTGCGGCGAGCCGTTCGAGCGCCCACCCCTTGGAAATGCCGGGCGGCAGCAGATCGAGGATCGACAGATCGCGCGCCGGGTACTCGGTGCGCACGCATTCGCACGCTGCAGCCCACTCGCTCGCCTTCAGCGCTTTTTCGGCCGCCTTCATTCTGCTCCACGCTTCCGGCCGCCATGCCCTGAATGGGATCGTCGCCATCCACCAACGCCAGTTCCAGCGGCTTTACAACCTCAATCGCGTTGCGGTTGGCCTCAATCCACAGGGCGATGCGCCCGTGCGCCTGTTCCAGATCTTCGAGCACCAGTTCGCCGCGTCCCGGCCGGTCGAAGGTGAAGACGACGGCCCCAAACGGGCGCAGCAGGCCGCACAGACCCCGCGCCACGCGCGCTTCCATGTGGCAGCGGTCGATCGTCTTCGCCATCCAGCGTGCAGAGTCACTGCACCATTCGACGTGATCAGAGGCGTATCCGCTCGCAAGCCCAGGCCTTCGAGCAGCGGCGCGGTGTAGGCCGCGCGCCGCCCAGTGGCGATGGCGACCGTGATTCCCGCCTCCTGCGCCGCCCGCAGCGCCCGCGCATTGCGCTCGCTTATCGTCTGAGAGAGGGTCGGCAGCAGGGTGCCATCCATGTCGATGGCCACCAGGCGAACGGGAGGGTGCATAGCTTCAGTGTACCGGGCCTGTCAGAGGCGCCGGTTGACGCGGAGAGGACCGGCGCTTGTGGCGATGACAGCTCCCATCCGGTAATCTTTGGGTATGGAACGGATCTGCAGCCAATGCCACGCGGTGCTGCGCGAAGACACGAAGGCCGACTGGTGCCCTGCGTGCGGCGGCGCGCTGGTGGAACGCGCGAAGTTCGGATCCGGGGCCGGAAGAAGCGGCGCCAGCGGAAGTGGATCATCGCGGCATCGTGCTGCCGCGGCGGCACGCGGTGGGCGGGATCATTACGCCGCAGTAAGGCCAATTCACTCGTACCGCAACGCTTCAGCCGGAAGCACCCGCGCGGCCGATGACGACGGATACAGCGTCGCCAGCAGCGAGATTCCGATCGAAACCGCCGAGACGATGATGCCATCGAGGAAACGCGGAGCAAACGGCAGCGTGTCGATGGAGTAGACCTCGGCGGAGAGATGAATGAAGTGGTAGTGCCCCCCGGCCCAGGAGGCAAAATAGCCGAGTGCCAGGCCGAGCACCGTGCCGACCACGCTGATCAGAAAGCCCTGCAGCAGGAAAATGCGCCGCACCTGGTTCGGAGCGACGCCGAAGCTCATCATGACGGCGATGTCGCGGGTCTTCTCCATCACCATCATGGTGAGAGCGATGAGGATGTTGAGCGCGGCCACGATCACGATGAGCGCGATGACGATGAAGGTGACCACCTGTTCGAGCCGGAGGGCGCGAAAGAGTTCGCGATTCTGCTCGGTCCAGTTGGTGGTCATGTAGCCGGGGCCGGCAGCCTGCTCAATGGCGCGCGCGATCTGCGGCGCGCGATAAAGATTGTCGACCTTGAAGCTGATCACCGAAAGCAGGTCGGGCTCATCGAAGAGGCGCTGCGCGTCTGCGAGGCGCAGAAAGCCCAGCTCGGCATCGTACTGATAAAAGCCGGAGTGGAAGGTGCCTGCCAGGTGGAAGCGGACATATTTCGGAATCACGCCCAGAGGCGTCATCTCGCCTTGCGGGCTGATGACCATCACGGAGTCGCCGACGGAGGCGCCAATGGTTTCCGCAAGGTCGCTGCCCAAAACGACCGGCGGTAGTTCGGCGTTCTGCTCCGGAGCGGATTCGGGCCGTGGTTCCAGTGCTTGCACCGCGCCAGGCGTGGCCGTGGAGAGCAAATCGCTGACCGTCCGCTCCTCATCCGGCAGTATGCCCTCGAGGAGTGCGCCGCCGTCGCGTGCTCCCCTGGCCACCAGCGCCTGTTCGTAAAGGCCGGGCGAAGCCGCGGTGACATGGGGAACGGTGCGCAAACGCGCCAGTAGCGGCCGCCAGTCGCGAATGCCGCGGCCCTCCACCTGCATCAACTGTATGTGCGCGCTCGTGCCCAGCAGCTTGTCCTGCAAGTCGCGCCTCATGCCGTTCGTGATGGCGAGGGCGATGATGAGCGCGGCCACGCCTGCCGTAACGCCGGCGATGGAGATGGCGGTAACGACGCCCACCACGGCCTGTCTCCGCTTGGCCTTCAGGTACCGCGCCGCCACATACAGTTCGAATCGCATCGCGTCTACTGTTCCTGAGCGGGAATGATCGTTTTGGCCACACCCACATTGTCGTAGCGATCGTAGGCGCGAACGGTGATCAGGTGCTCATCCATTTTCCCCGCCTCCACTTTCAGTGAAATGTGGAACTCGTAGCGTTCGTGCCTGGAGTCGGAGATTATGCCCACCGGATCGATGTACTGCCATGGTCCGGCGTCAAGCGAGTACTCGGCGTGGGCGATGGGCGATGTTGCATCCTCAGCGTCGAAGCTGACAAGGAACGGCTTGGGGCAATTCAGCCCTGCGCAGGCGCCCGGCTGGCCGGCCGCCTTGAGGTTTGCGATGACAGGAGGCGTGGTGTCGATTACGAAACGGTCGCTGATCTTCTCGCCGGTCAGCGCGTCGCCTGGCGTGTGGGAAGGCGCGTCGGAAGCGACCACTTTGATCCGGTAGCCGCCGTCTGGAATTAACGTAGCGTCGAAGCTGTAGGCCTCCTCCTTGATCTTCTTCTTCAGTGGCCACCACTCGGTGTCGCCGTCGCCGCGCAGATAAAGCGAATACACGAGCTTGTCGCCATCGTCGTCGTGCGCCGCCCAGCGGACGGTGACGGCGGTGCGGTCTTTGGTCGCCTGAAGAGACTGGCTCGCGCCAGTATCGAAGCTGACCGTGGCGCCATCGCTGGACGACGGGAAAGCGATGTTCACGGTTTGATTCTGAGTGACGGATGTCTGCGGATTGAGGCGCGCTCCTGGAACCACTACCAGGTCGTCCACAACGGGAGCGGAGTTTACGGGCAGATAGTTGACTCCCACGCTGCCCAGAACGCCAGCTAGCCTGGAGCACCGTCTTCCACTGCAGAAAGCGTCCCGGCGGTGAGGCCACCGAGCCGTCCTGAAGAGGCTGCCAGTCGCTCCAGCCGCGCACCGGCTGCTCCACGTTGCCGGATCGGGTGAGGATCTCATAGCCGGTCGAGCCCGGCTCTACTTCGACGCGTCCGAAGCGGGCAAAGGCTCCGGCGTCGAGAACATCGCTGGCGTATTCATGTGTTTCCGTCGCGCCCAGCAAGCAGACCTTGCCGGTGTTGCCGGTACCGACGATCAGTGCGCCGGTGCCCTCTGCGTACCTCACGTCGGCGAAGCTCAGGCCCTGCTGCGCCTGCAGATGAGCCAATGTCGGCGTAGCTGCCGTCGTCCTCGATGAGAAAGATTCGCCCGCGATTGCCGCTGAGCGCGAGGAGGCCGTCGCGGCGGACGGCCAACGCGTAAACGATCTCGTCCTTGCCGGACCAAAGTTTGCGCGGCGCCTGGCCCTCCGCCAGAGCATAAATCTCCGTCCCCTCGGGCACTGAGGCGCTGGCGTTGGCTGCCTGCAGCGATTGCGGTTGAACCACGGTGACGGTGACCGCGGCGATTCCCTGCACCGGAAGCGGGGGCAGCGGATTGCGGCTCTTGTCGCCCACGCAGGCTGCGTAGATGGTTCCGTTGGCGTTCGACGGCAAGGGATGTGATCTCTCGGCGTGGAGACTCGAAGAGCACGTAGCCTTTACCGTGCGGGTCAATGCGATAGACCAGCCCTGAGCCGTCGGAGCCGGCGATCAAATTGCCCTTTGCATCCCAAGCAAGCGCCCGGATGTGCGCCTCGTCGCTCTTGAAAAACAGCTCCGGCGCCGCGCCGGGTTTGTTGGGATCAACTCGGTAAACGGCGCCGGGATTGCCCGTGGCGATATAGAGCCGGCCGGAAGAATCGAAGGTCAGATCCCAGATGTAGCGCGATTGTGCACTTGAGTACGAGGCGGGTTTGCTGTTGCCGGCGGCGTCGTCCGCTTTCGAAGCGTCGAACACCACTGGCGCATTGGATTCATCCAGCTTGGTTGTGGCGTCGGGATTGAGCTTGTAGACTCTGCCGCCCGGCACTGTGGCGGCATAGAGCGAGCCATCGGGACCAATGGCGAGAGCCTGGACACTGAGGTCTCTGGTCTCGAAGAGCGTGAACGGCTTTTCCCCAGGCTTCTCGCCGAGGCGCAGCACGGTTGCAGGCGAGCCCGTACCAGCAAAAACATGGCCCATCTTGTCGGCCGCCAGCGACCACACAAAAGTCGATGGGGTGGTCACCAGTTCGGTGAGACCCGGCCCCTGGCGAAGGTGACCGTCACTCTCGATGGAAACCCCGGCGGGAGTGCCCTTTTCAAACTCCTCCATCTGCGATTGAGTCCAAAGATGGGTGCCCTGGGCGGCGGCAGTTGCGGATATGAAGAGGACGGCGGGCGGAAGGGTGGCCAGAAACGCGACTGGACCCAGAAGGAATAAGCACCGGCGAACGAAGCTGGAAGAAGCAAGCATTCTGCCGTTGAGTCTACTAGAGTTCGCCACCTCGCTTCGACTGCGGGAAAGGACAGGCGCAGTCTGGGCGCACCGAGCGGATGGCCAGGCAGAAATTCTGTGGAAAACAGGCACGAAACTCCGATCTTTTGAACGGCGCTTGGAGACTTCCCCGGTAGCGGCTGAGCGGCCGATAGAGCGTACAGGAAAGTCTTCTGGATGTGCCCCAAAAACCATGAATTCCGTAATATCAACAGTATTTTGTCTTCTATCAACACGATTTTACGCAAATTGTAACGACCTGCTAACTTTTTCCAGAGGACTGTTGCCAGTCGTATTTTCGAAAGACTATATTCCGGATAGTTTAAGAGGCCGTGTACACGGTCCCTCCATACGATCCACTATGCATGCAGTTGTTCCCAAGTTCACAGAACTTCATCAACCAGCGGCACCTGAGGTTTGCGGCGCACGCGGACGGAGTGTCTCGTCATGGCATGGTATGCCTACTGCATCGGGGAAAAACAAGCATTTCCGGCATTAGCTCGTCATCGTAAACCGATTCCGATGGAATCGGTCTTTGGGGTCAGTGGCAATCAGGTTTTTCTTTACCCGGCAAGCGATCTCGCGGTCATCGTGAGCGAGCACAACCCCCAGGAAGCACTGAATCAACGATCGGGCGTAGAACACGCACGCGTAATCGCCGATTGTTTTCAGCACTCTACGGTGCTTCCCTTCCGCTTTGGCACCGTCTTCAATGACGACGTGTCGCTGCGCAAGTCCGTCCGCTCCAATCAGCGCCAGTTTCTCGGCAGTATCGACAAGCTGCGCGGTAAGACGGAGATGCATCTGAAGATCTTCGTCGACGACTGTTGTGGGCGCGAACTGGAGAAGCATCTGAATGCCGAGGGCCAGGGCCGCGAATACCTGAGCAATCTGTGGGAGAACGCCTCGCGGGCCCGGGAGCGGCAGACACGGGCTCGCGCGGTTAGCTTCCAGATGCACAAGCTGTTCATCCCTCTCGACGAGGAAGTGAGCTGCCGGCTGATGGACAACGGCAAGATGATGCTGGACATCGCTCATCTGATCGAGCGCAAGTGCGTGGAACGGTACCAGAACAAATTTGCTACCACCAGCGCCGTGATGCGGGAGTGTCAGATGCAGCTCTCGGGTCCATGGCCGCCCTACCATTTTGTCCATAGGTTGACGCGCACAGCCCATGCGCCGTCCCAGCCGGCAACTACGGCAGCGCAGCCGCCTGCGGTTGTTTCGGCTGAGCCGCCCCCGATTCCCATGATGGAACCCTCGCCCGCGCTCGCGTGAGCAGGGACAATCTCCGAAAACGGGCAGAACGGGGTGTAGCGAAAGCCGGAGTTCTTTTGTTTCAATGAACCCCCTCCCCTGCCGGCAGGTCTGCTTATGGCCTAATCTAGAAGCATGAGCGACCAGCCATTGGATCTGGAATCGGCGCAGGATTCGGTCTTCGACCTCCTCGTAGTGGGCGCAGGACCCACTGGGCTGGCCTGCGCCATTGAAGCACAAAAGGCGGGCTTCCGTGCGGTGCTGGTGGACAAGGGCTGCGTCTGCAACTCCATCTTCCACTATCCCGCGCACATGACGTTCTTCACCACCTCGGAGCGCCTCGAGATCGGCGGCATCCCTTTTCCCAGCCCGAATGCCAAACCCACGCGCAGCGAGGCGCTCGAGTACTACCGTCAGGTGGCGGCCTACTACCGGCTGGATATTCGCCAATACCGGCGTGTAGAGCGCGTGTCGGGGACCGATGGCGCCTTTGCCGTGCATACCGTAGACCGTTTCGGCCGGCCGGGAGCCATCGAAGCTCGCAAATTGGCCATTTCCACCGGCTACTATGACCTTCCCAATTGGATGGACATTCCCGGCGAGACCCTCAGCAAAGTCCACCACTACTACTACGACCCCCACCCCTTCTTCGAGACTGACGTGGTGGTCATTGGCGGCAAGAACTCTGCTGCCATCGCGGCCCTCGAACTGTGGCGGAGCGGTGCGCGCGTCACGCTCATCTACCGCGGCCCCGGGATTCAGCCGCACGTAAAGTACTGGATCAAGCCGGACATCGAAAACCGCATCAAAGACGGCGAAATCAAGGCATACTTTTCGTCGCAAGTCGTGGAGATCACTCCCGACGCGGTCGTGGTGGAAACTCCCGCGGGCCGCGAGACGCTGCGCAACGATTTTGTGTTCGCCATGACGGGATACCATCCCGATTTCACTTTTCTGGAGCGGCTGGGCGTGCGTTTCGAAGGCAAGGACCGGTTGCCCGTCTGCGATCCCGAGACGCTGGAAAGCAACGCGCCGGGGATTTATCTGGCCGGAGTGATCGTTGCCGGCTCCCGCACCAGCGAGATCTTTATCGAGAACGGGCGCTTTCACGGAAGGCAGATTGCTGCGTCGCTGGTATCCAAAGCAAGGCCGCGGGCCGAGGCGCGCGACGCGGTTGCCGTCAGCAATCCGATAGACTAACGCTACCGATCTTCCTTCGGGGGGTGGATCATTGCGCATGCGCTGGTGGCCTCGATCCATTCGCTGGCAAATGCTGGCCGGCCTGCTGCTGCTGGAAGTGCTTTCTATTGGACTATTCGCCGCACTGTTAGCGCAACAACAGAACCGCCGGACCAATCAACGCGCGCAGTCCTGGCTGAAGTACGAATCCACTGCCCTGGCCAATCAGACCGCCGAGGCGCTTGAGCAGCAGAGGCCAAGTTGGGTGGACTTGGCCGTGCGCACCATCGTCGACTCACCCATTGTGGAGTCGGCGAAAATTGTCGGCCCCTCCGGGGACGTGCTCTTTGTCAGGAGCGTAAAGCAAGAGCCGACGGGACTCAGCGCGGCCGAACACGCACAGATTGCTCTGGTTCAGCGCGGGGAGTCAAGAATTTTCAAAACGGCAGCCGGCGGATTGGAGGCAGTCCGACCTATCTATACCGGAAGCGAACTGCGGGGCTATGCCTTCGTATCGTTCGACCGGAGCGCGGCCCGACAGCAGTTGGACTCCCTTTTGGGTGACACGGCCATCTTTGGAGTTATCTGGGTAATCGCGTCAGCTCTGCTGGTGCTTCTGATGTGGCGCGCCATTGCGCGGCCACTGGCGTTGCTGCACCACGGCGCTACCGCCCTGATGACTTCACCGGAAGACAGCAGCCGTTTTCCGCTGCCGATCCCGGTTCACAATGAGATCGGTGACCTGATCGAGACCTTTAACCGCATGGTTGCCTCGCTGGCCGAGCAGCGGGCGGGCTTGAATGACACGCTTTCCCTGCTCGACTCCATGCTGGCCAACGCACCCATTGGACTGGCATTTGTTGACCGCAATGGCCGCTTCGTGCGCGTCAACCGGGTCTTCGGGGACCTGACCGGTGCTGCTGTGAGCCGCCATCTCGGCCGCACTCTCCCCGATTTGCTGCCGCCGGCCGTTGCCAGGGAGATCGAGGGCACAGTGCACCGCGTCTTTTCGAGCGAAGAGCCAGTGCGCAACCTGGAGTTAAGCGGCGAGGGAGGTAAACCCCGCCGGCCCTGGACCTGGCTGATCAGCGCCTACCCGGTGCGGACCACGCCGAATCAGGTGCGGTGGGTGGGGATCATTGCGCTTGACGCCAGCGACCGCAAGCGCAGCGAAGAGGCGCTGCGCCGGAGCGAAAAGCTCGCTGTGACCGGGCGCCTGGCCGCCTCCATCGCGCACGAGATCAATAATCCACTTGAAGCCATCACCAACCTGCTCTTCCTGCTGCGCAATTCCATAGACCTTCCAGAGGCGGCGCAGCAGTACGTGGCCATGGCCGAGGACGAGGTGCGCCGCATCTCGGAGATCACGCAGCAAACGCTACGCTTCTACCGGCAGCCAACACAGCCGGCGCGCGCTACACTGGCGGAGCTGCTGGACTCGGTCCTCAACCTCTATCAAAGCCACATTCATGCGCTCGACCTTCATGTGGAGCGGGACTACGACGCTGGGCTTACTCTCTTTTGCTTTGCCGGCGAGATCCGTCAGGTCTTCGCAAATTTGGTGGGCAACTCGATCGACGCCAGTAGCAATGGCGGCCGGCTGGTAGTGCGGGCACAGCGCTCCCGCGACTGGAAGAACCCCGCGCAAGCAGGAATCCGGTTTGCCATTGCCGATACCGGGGCCGGCATGGAGCCGGATGTGCGCGAGCGCATCTTCGAAGCCTTCTTCACCACCAAGGAAGCGACAGGAACAGGCTTGGGGCTGTGGGTGAGCCACGAGATCATCCTGAAACATCACGGGGTGGTTCGCGTACGCAGCCGCACCGCCGTTTCGCCGCCTGCGTCCGCGCAGAAGTGCTCGGGAACAGTCATCGGGGTCTTTATTCCCGACAACCCCGGCCTGGCGACGACCGAGGCGCAAACCGCAAGCGCCCGGGCCTGACCAAGAAAAAATTTGTAAACCAGGTCTTGACATGTGCGTCCAATCGTGTGTTACCATACGTAACATTATGGACCGTAACACTCAAATGGATCACGACCCGGCCGAGCTCGGCGCACTGGAACGCAGCATTCTTGCCGTCATCTGGCGCACAGGAACCATGACTGCCGAGCAGGTGCGCGAAGCTCTTGGCCGGCCGCTGAAGGACTCAACAATCCGCACCGTGTTGCGCCGCCTTGAAGAAAAAGGCTATCTGGCGCACACCGTGGAAGACCGCACCTTTATCTACCGGCCGTCGGAGTCGCGGCAGCGCGTGGCGGGCCGGGCCGTGAAACGCATCGTGGACTGGTTCTGCGAGGGCTCAGTAGAGGCGCTGCTGGTGGGGATGGTCGACTCCAAAGTGTTAGACCGGGCGGAGTTAAAACGACTCGCGGAGCGCATCGCCACAGTGAAATCTGCGGCCCCTGCCAAGAAGGAGACGAAGCCATGATTTCCAGCGCCAGCACAATTCTGTTCGGGGCCGCATTTCGCGCGCTCTTTACAGGCAGCGCCGTCTGGGCCGGCCTGCGCATGTTGCGCGTGAAGAACGTCTGGACGCAGAAAGCAGCCTGGAGCGCCGTGCTCATGGCCGCGCTGGCCATGCCCTTCCTGGTTGGATTGCGGTGGTCGCCAGGTTGGGCTGATGTGCGGCTGCCCGCGTCTCCGTGGCTTCGGCCGGTAAGCGCTAAACCCATGCCGCCAATTTCTCCGGTACAAGTGGATTCGCGCACTGCGGAAATCAGCGATTCGGATCAAGCGCCGTATGTCGAGTCAGAATTCGGCGCGGCGCCGAACGCGTGGGTAAAGGAAAATATCGCGGTTCAGACGGGCGGTCGGGTGGGATCGATCCCTACGGTCGCGCCACCTGCGGCTTTACAGACCGCAACACCTCCGCAGGAACGACGGGGATCTTCGGTTTCCCTTTTGACCGCCTGCTGGTTGGCCTATCTGGCGGTGGTTGCGGCGCTGCTCCTCCGGTTGACGATCGGATTGGCCTCTTCGTTCTTGCTTTGGCTGCGCGCGGAACCGGTGGATGCCGCGCAGATGCACGGTTTCGATGGCGGAGACCCCGTCCGTTCGAGCCGGCAAGTCTCTTCCCCTGTCAACATCGGGAGCGGCATTGTACTTCCCGCGGATTTTGCGCAATGGGATGCGGAGAAGCTGCGCATCGTGCTGGCGCACGAACGATCCCACATCCGACAATACGACTTCTATCTGCAATTGCTCGCCGGAGTTTACGCAGTGGTGAACTGGATGAGCCCGCTGGGGTGGTGGCTCAAGCACAAGCTCTCTGAATTGAGCGAGGCCATTAGCGACCGCGCCGGCCTCGAAGAGGCTGCAAGCCCCTCCGCATACGCTCATCTGTTGCTTGAATTCGCGGCTCTTCCGCGCCCAACTCTTACAGGAGTAACCATGGCACACTCAAGCAATCTCTCGCGGCGCATCGAGCGGCTTCTCGACAACTCCACCTTCAGGCAGGCCTTCAGCACTGGCCGCGCCGCGTTGGTTGCAGCATTCGTTGTTCCCACTGTGCTCGTCGCAGCCACAGCGTTGGTTCGCGTGCAGGCTGCCCCATTGCCTCAACCGGCCACAACGCACCTGATCGTTGCGCAGGCGGCCGGCCAAAACCCGGCACAGGATCAGGCGCAATCGCCCCAGACCGGCCAATCCAATGCCGCACAGGTGACCGATGCGCAGTCCGATCAAGCACCCGCCGCCACTCCACAGCCTGCTCCATCCGCGGCGCCCGGTCCCGAGGTTGCTCCCGCTCCACCCTTGCCGCCCGAGCCTGCGTTGCCGGCGATGCCGCCGATTGCCGTGCAGGTCCAGATTCCACCCATTCCTCCGATACCACCCATCCATGTATTCGGTAACGCAGCGCAGGGATCTTGTATGGGGAACGGCGACGCCTATGCGATCGTCGGCGATCCTGGAACCAAAACTCAATTCTGCGGCAACTGGGGCGCTGAAGGCGCAGCCGAAGTCCATAAGGCGCGCAACACCGTCCATGGACATTTCCTGCTCTTTCGCCATGAAGGCAAGTACTATGTCGTCGACGACCCTGCAATCGTGCGCCAGATCGAGGGCATGGATAAGGCTCTGCAGGATCAGGGCGACCAGATGCGCGCGCTCGGCCAGCAGATGCGCGATGCCGGCCAGCAGGCTCGCGAAGCGGGTGAGCAGGCACGCGAAGCGGGCGAGCAGGCACGCGAAAACGCTGCCAACATCCCTAAGCCCGAGTTGTCGAAGGAGATCGCGGCATTGGATGCGAGTGTGGCGAGCATGAAGGCGCAACAGGGCAACACAATCAGCCGGGAACAACTGCAGGAGCTGCAGCGCGAGATTTCGACAATTCAACGCCAGGTCGCCGAAGTCGAGGCCAAAGTGATGAATATCGATATGAGCAATTTCAACGTTGAGATGGGCAAGTTCAACGAAGAGACGAGCAAGTTTAACGAAGTGATGGGCCGCCGGGGCGCTCAGATGGGCAGGTTTAGCGAAGAGATGGGCCACATGCGCACTCAGATCGGGGCCATCATCAATCAGAGCCTGAAGGATGGCAAGGCTCGTCCCGTCAAGTAGGAAGCGTCCAGAGCTGGAGCCGACGTCAGGCGAAGGCCCTTCAGAACAGGTTCAGGCCGGGCAGGGAGCGGGAACGGAGCGGATCGAAGCCATTTGATTCGCGCATGACCGGATGCGCCATGCAATGGCTCTGCCGCCGGATTGGCCCAGTTAAATAAGACCGCGTCACGTGCAGCCGGTCCATGACGATATAGCGCGTGCGCAGGCCGTCAATGGTGGCGGGGAGCGATGCGGGAACCTGGCGGCGATCAACATAAATGACCAGCGCCGCTTCCCTCGGATTGTCGAAGCTCTGGCCCACGCCCACGCCAAAGAAGGCCGGGTTCTGCTGCATCAGGCTCTGCGCGATCTGCTCCTTGGCGGCGATGGCTTGGTTGAGCACAGTGGACGCCAGCGACAGAGGCGCGTTGGACTCAACTGCGGATTGCGGCACGGCGCCTGCGGCCACAGCCTGGACAGTCGTGGGAATCACTTCCGTGCGAACGCCGTCTACTGTTTGGGGCACAGTGACACTCATGCTCTGGTCAACGTAGATGATCACGGCGGCCTTGCCGGCGTGGTCGCTGCTTTTGCCCACAGCGGCGCCAAGGATGCCGGTGGAAGGATTGATCAGCATGCGCGCCTGTGTCAACGCCTGCTGGGCAAGCGCAGTCTGCGCACCGGTGAGCGCGATCGCCTGCGCCGCAGTTGCCGTGGCGTTCCCGTAGTTCAGGCAACTGACTGGGTGGTCCGTTGTGCCCACAAAGGTGTAGGTGGTTCCCTGCTGCGCGCCAAGCTCCGCTAAAATGGCCGGCGCAGGGTTGGCTACGCCATCTGTCACGCCTGTGTTTGTCTCTCCCCCAGCGAAGAACAGTCCCACGGGCTCGGCATTGCTGGCATCCACCACCAGCGACCCGGAGTCGCCCGCATCGCTGAACTCGTGGCCTTCGATTTCGATCTGATTCGTGTAGTTCTTGGTCAAGTACGGTTCGGTCTCGGCACAGTTTCTGTAGTAGCTCACCTGAACGTCGAGGTTGATTGCGGCGATGCTGGCGCACGTAAGACCCGTGGTACGCCCGCTCTTAGCGACGACCATGTTGATTACGCCGTTCTCGCCCTTGCCACCTGTCGAGGAGATTCCCGGAGGCGCTGCAGCCAGCGTGCCGTCGGCCTGTCGAGTGCCCAATTCCAGGATCGCGCCACTGGTGTTCACCGCCCCCGAGTTTACCTGCGCAATAGCCGCATCCACGTTGGTCGAGCTCGAACTGAGCGGGAGCGATGCGGTGAGGATGCCGACGGGTGTCTCTGTACCGCCGTCGGTGGTTGGATAACAACCCGCATCGATCAATCCCGGCTGGATGATGGTTTCGCCGGGGGCGGCCTGGTCGCTGCGCGCCAGAACGTGGTTGCAGCTTAACAGGTACTGCGTCCCCCCGGTGTTCTGAATCAAGGCACCCAGCGTGCCGCCGCAGCAGTCGGTGATGTACGTCGTCGCGTTCTGAACCGTAGTGTCGTAATCGTTGTTGTTGCCGCCGGAGCTGCCCAGCAGGATCGGCGTCGAAAGCTCCGTTTGGTGCGTGGAAGGATTGCTGGAAATCCCCGCGGTGTTCAACAACACCTCAGTCGCGGTTTTTGAGGACGACGTGCCTACGGTGGCCACCACGTAAGTGGCGTCAGTGGATGAAACTGCCGCCGGCGCTGTGTAGGTGACAATGCAGTACGTGAAAGTGTTCGAGCTGCGCACACAGCTTGGCGTGTTCACAGAGCCTTGCCCGCCACTCGGCCCCGTCGCCGTATTTGAGACTGCGTAGTTGATGCCGGTGGTGCCGCCGGCTTCGGCCATGTAACCGGTAATGGTGACGGTCCCATTGCTGCCGAGAGCCACGTTCTCAGGCGAAAGCGGTTGGAGGAATCCGGGCGTTACGGTGAGTGTTGCGGTTGAGGTTGTCGTGGGGCTGGAACTGAGCGCGGCTGTCACCGTCACCCGCACGCTGTTTGCGGTGAGATAGGATGGCGGCGTGTATTGGCCGCTGTTCGTAATGGATCCTGCGCCGGCGTTCGCGTCGCCGCCGCTCACCGCCCACGTTACAGAAGTTGTGCCGCCACTGCTCAGCGTGGCCGTGAATTGCTCAATGGCAGTCCCTGATGAGTTTGTGGCGTTGCAGCCAGTGCAATTGGTGTCGATGGTTGTCGTGCCAGGCGAGATTGAGAACGTGCTGCTGGTTGTGCCGCCAGACACCGACCCGCCGCAGCCCGCCAGCACAAACAGCGCCGGAACCGCAGCGGCAGCCAGCAGCCGTACCGGCCACTGCCGCCGCAAATAGGACTGGTAGCCCCGGCCCATGGGATGCGAGGGGTGCTTTCGCCGTTCCAACACTGCTGTCGCGCTCTGGGTCAATTCGTCCGGCGCCTTTCTTGCGGCTCGCCTCGCATACTAGTCATTAGACACACCATATTGTTCCCCGTAAGCGCCGGAACCTACGTGAGAGATCGCAAACAGGCACACCCTTCCCCGTCTCATGCGATATTAGACCCTGGCGCGGCAGCAGAAGTTGTATGACGAGGTTCACACAATAGAAATCCAACCACTTTTGGTCGCCGGGACGCAAGGCACGAAAGTGCTAGGACCGATAGTATTTTAGGTTGTATCGGCATATAGGGATATGTGGCGTTGCGTAGCGAAAACCCGTTCAGACGAGGCGGAGGACGACGGCTGTGGCGGGCCCACCGCCTAGGACGACAACGAAGTATGAGCAGGTTTTCGCCGCAACCCGCAGGGCTGGGGCCGATTTTCCCGGTTTCGTCGTCGTTCGTCGCTAGCAGACGCCCGGTATGCGTCGCTCCTCTCTCCTAGAACCCGAAAAAATCGGCTCCCAGCGCCGCACACCCCTATATGCCGATACAACCTAGGAGTCTTTGTAAGGCGGAGCCGTTTTCCGAAATGGCTCATTGTTGCAGGAGAACCGCCGTAAACTCAAAGCAGGAGAAGCCATGGAATACACGAATCTGGGCCGTACAGGACTGAAAGTCTCGCGCATTTGTCTTGGCTGCATGACCTACGGAAGCCCGGCCACGGGCAGACTGCTGCTCGGACGGCAGGCCTGGGCGCTGAATGAGGCCGAAAGCCAGCCCTTTCTGCGCCAGGCTCTCGATCTGGGCATCGATTTCTTCGATACAGCCAATGTCTACTCCGGCGGCGAGAGCGAAGCCGTGCTGGGCCGGTTCCTGAAGGCCAACGTGCGGCGCGAGGCGGTAGTGATTGCCACCAAGGTGCAGGGCGTGATGCGCGAGGAGCCCAACGGCCGCGGCCTTTCCCGCAAGGCGATCCTTTTTGAGCTCGACCAGAGCCTCATGCGCCTGCAGACCGATTACGTGGACCTCTACCAGATTCACCGCTGGGACTACGAAACGCCCATCGAGGAGACGCTGGAATCGCTGCATGACGTGGTGAAGGCAGGAAAGGTGCGGTACATCGGAGCCTCGTCGATGTATGCGTGGCAGTTCGCCAAGGCGCTGTATCTCGCCGACCGGCACGGATGGACGCGCTTCGTCTCCATGCAGAATCACTACAACCTGCTCTACCGCGAGGAGGAGCGCGAGATGATCGGGTTGTGCCAGGCGGAAGGCATCGCCGTGATTCCCTGGAGCCCGTTGGCGCGTGGACGACTGACGCGAGCCTGGAAGGCCGAAAGCACTGCGCGCTCGGAGACTGACCGGTTTGGCAACGGAATGTATGCGCCCAGTGAAGAGGCCGACCGCAGAGTCGTCAATCGGCTGGGCGAGATCGCGGAAAAACGAGGAGTTCCCCGCGCGCAAGTGGCGTTGGCGTGGCTGCTGGCCAAGCCCGGCGTGACCGCGCCGATTGTGGGCGCGACGAAGCCGCATCATCTCGAGGATGCTGTTGCGGCGCTTTCCGTCCGCCTCACGCCCGAAGAGATGACTGCGCTGGAAGAGCCTTACGTGCCGCATCCCGTGCTGGGGTTTAGCTGAGACGCACGAGTTGGAGCGGGGCCAAAGGCTACCGCATGAGCGCACCTAGATGAGCTTCATCGCATCGGGATCCCAGTTCACGATGGCGCCGCGGTCCATGCTGAGGTTGCTAAGCAACGCGGCGCCTGCGGCACGGTAACCGAAGACCGCATCTTCAACTGGCTGTTGGCACGTGCGCACAGAGTGAAAGAAGTTCTTGAAGTGGTCGTAGCTCTCGTTATAGCCGGTGGGCGCGACGTACTTCTCATAGCCCGCGGCCGGCTCGCCCTCGGGATGCGTGCGCGGATACTTACGCGCATAGTCCTCGAGAATGGCCTTCTGCGTTGCCTCGGCGAAGCTGCCGATCTGGAGGCCCGGCTCCTTTTCGCGCGGCACGCGATTGACGCTGACCGTGCTGCCGGCAATTTCCATCGTGCCCTCGGAACCGGTAAAGACCAAGCCTTCGCTCTCCTCGCCGCCATCGACGAAGTTGACGCGCACATTCAGATTGAATCCCTCGCGATAATCGAAAAGTCCCAGGACGACGTCGGCGACATCGCGGCCATCCTTCCAGAAGCGCAGGCCGCCCGTCGCCATGCCGCGCGTAGGCCCGTTGCTGCCGGTGATGAAATGCGTTCCGCTGAAGAGATGGACAAAGAGATCGCCGGCCACGCCGCTGCCGTAGGCCTTCCACTTGCGCCACTGGAAGAACTGCTCAGCGTTGAAGGGGATTCGTGGCGCCGTGCCGAGAAAACGCGGCCAATCGCAGGTTTCGGGCGAGGCATCGGGTGGAATGGTGTAGTCCCACGCGCCCATGGCGGAGTTACGATCCCAGTGCGCGGTGACCATGTTGAGCTGGCCGATGGCGCCGGAGGCCAGCAGCTCCTTGGCCTTGGCATAGACGATTGAACTCACGCGCTGGCTCCCAATCTGCAGGATCCGGCCTGTAGCCTTCGCGGTTTCGATCATCTCAGGCCCATCGGCGTACAGGTGGATCATGGGCTTTTCGCAGTAGACATCTTTGCCGGCTTTCATGGCGTCAACAGCGGCTTGTTTGTGCCAGTGGTCGGGCGTGGCGACGATCACGGCGTCAATATCGTTGCGGGCGAGGATCTCGTTGTAGTCGCGGGTGGTGAAGATGCCGCTGCCCCAGATCTCTTTCGCGTGTTCGAGGCGGCCGTTGTAACAGTCCGCGGCGGCAACGAGCTTGACGCCGGGAACCTGAACGGCCGTGCGCGTGTCGCCCTGGCCCTGACCGCCGGCACCGATGAGCGCAATCTGGATATTGTCGTTGGCGGCGATGGACCGGGCGGGCGCGGCTTGCGCGGCAGCCAAAGAGTGGACGTGCGGGCCGAGAAGGGTGGCCGCCGAAGCAGCGCCGGCCGCCTTCAAAAACGATCTGCGATTGAATTCGTGCATTGCGTGCCTCCCGGAGGGAAATTTGACGCTTACCACAATACACGCCCCTACCCGGCACTGAATAGCAAGACACTGCACCGCGTTTGTCGCCGTGCAGACACGCCATGTAGCATTCCGATTGTGCCTGCCCTCGACACTCCGGTGAAATTTGTGCGCGGCGTGGGGCCGCGCGTCTCGGAGATGCTGGCCGAAAAAGGTATATTGACCGCCGAGGACCTGCTCTACCACCTGCCCTTCCGTTACGAGGACCGGCAGAATCCGCGCAGCCTGGACGAATTGAAGCCGGGCGAGGTGGCCAGCGCGATCGGCGAGGTGCGGGGGGCGATACTGATGCGGACGCGGCGGGGGCCGATCTATGAGATTACCCTCGGCCAGGGCCGGTTCGCCATGAAGTGCCTCTGGTTTCACGCGGCTTACCTGGACGGGAAGTTCCATGCGGGGCAGAGCGTTGCCGTCTACGGCAAGGTCGAGCCGTCGCGCTCCGCCAGTAACTTCAAGATGATCCAGCCGCAGTTCGAAATCCTTCCCGACGCAAGTGACGATGCGGAAACGCGGCTGCTCGAGGTGGGCCGCATCACGCCCGTGTACGAATCCCTGGGAGGCAGCCGCCTGGCGTCGCGCTGGCAGCGCAAGGTGATCTTCAACCTGCTCGAAGGCGTGCGCGGGGCCGTGCCGGAGTGTTTGCCCCGAGCCATGATGGAGCGGCTCGATCTGCCCGACCGTGAAACCGCGCTGCGCGAGGTGCACTTCCCTGCCGAGAGCACGCCCTTCGCGCAGTTGCAGAGTGCGTTGACCCCTGCGCATCGGCGGTTGATCTTCGAAGAACTGTTTTTTCTGGAACTGGGACTGGAGCTGAAGCGGCGGCGCATGAAGGAGCGCAAGGGAATTGCGTTTACCGCAACCGACAAGGTGCGCGAGGCGATCCGAGAGGTGCTTCCCTTCCATCCCACCGCGGCGCAGAAGCGCGCTCTCGGGGAGATTGTGGCAGACATGCGCGCTCCCAATCCGATGCGGCGGCTGCTGCAGGGCGACGTGGGATCGGGCAAGACGATTGTCGCCTTCCAGGCCATGATCGTCGCCATGGAAAACGGCTACCAGGCGGCTCTGATGGCGCCTACCGAGATTCTGGCTACACAGCATTACCTGGCTGCGCGCATGCTGTTACGGCGTTCCTCGCGCAAATACTGCGTTGTGTTGCTGACGGGCTCGCTTTCAGACGATGAAAAGCGCAGAAGCTGCGCTCTCATCAATAACGGTCAAGCGCAGATGATCATTGGTACACAAGCACTTATCGCACAAGAGAAGAGGAATGAACTTCTCGAACAGGGAACAGCCAGCATCCCGTTCGAGCGGTGGGAGGATAAGGTCAAGTTCAAGAAGCTGGGGCTGGTTGTTCTCGACGAGCAGCACCGTTTCGGCGTCTTGCAGCGGTTCAAACTCATGAAAAAGCCCAACCAGCCCGAGCCCGACGTGCTGGTCATGACGGCCACGCCCATTCCGCGCACGCTGGCGCTGTCGCTCTATGGCGATCTGGACTTGAGCGTGCTGGACGAGATGCCGCCGGGGCGGGTGCCCATCGTTACCCGTCGCGTTTCTGACGAGCAAGCGGAGCAGGTGTGGACTTTCGTGCGCAAGCAGGTGGCGCAAGGCAGGCAGGCGTACATCGTGTATCCAGTGATCGAGGGGACAAAGGACGACCAGCCGGAGCTGGATTTCTCCCGCGACGAGCCGGAGGCCGGAATCGCGGCGGCGCCAATGGCCGCGCGCAAAAAAAACAGGCGAGGAAAGGCGGCGGAGCTGTTTCCTGCTTCGGCGCAAGAGGCCAACCCCACGGCCAAATCGGGTCTCCGTTCAGCCGTCGAGATGCACGAGAAATTACGCTCGGGACCGTTTGCCGGCCTGCGCGTCGGGTTGCTGCACGGGCGTCTCGACGCGGACGAAAAAGACGTCATCATGCGCCGTTTCCAGCGCGGAGAGATCGATGTGCTGGTGTCGACTACCGTGATTGAGGTGGGCGTAGACGTTGCCAACGCCACGGTGATGGTGGTGGAGCACGCGGAGCGGTTCGGGCTGGCGCAGTTGCATCAGTTGCGCGGGCGCGTGGGGCGCGGCGCCGCAAAGAGCTACTGCATTTTGATGACCGGCGAGCGGGTCACCGAACTGGGCGAAGAACGGCTGAACGCGATGGTGCGCACGCAGGACGGATTCGAGCTGGCCGAGCTAGACCTTTCGCTGCGCGGGCCGGGGGAATTCTTCGGTACGCGGCAGGCCGGTCTGCCGGAGTTCCGCGTGGCGAATCTTCTGCGCGACCGTCAATTGTTGGAACTTGCCAAGCAGGAGGCGGCGCGTTTTGTCGATCATCCTGACGAGGCAGTTACCGAAAGCGAGCGGGCGCGAGTGCGGATGCAGCTCAAGCAGGCGTGGCAGCGAAAATATGGACTGGTCGAGGCCGGCTGAGACGAGCACTGTTACCCGCCGTTTGAAGGGCCGCACCTGCCGGCTGAACGCATTTATTCCATGGTGTATAGGGATTCAAGACCGCATAGTCGGCGCGAACCCCAGTGAGAGGCAACCTTCGAACCATTGAGCACTCTTGAGGCTTGGGAGGAATGCCTTAAACCGGACCTGACGCCTGCATGACGTTGACGATATCGAGAGGAAAGGTCTGAATCTCCAGATCGACGCTCGCGATCTCCGCGCCGCAATCCCTGGGCTGGCTGCGCGTGCACTGGCAAAGCTCGGTGAAGCGGATATGCCCGGTCTGGCTCAGTTCGAGGCCCGCGGCGATCAGCACGGTGTAAATGTCAACGCACGCCTCGCGTTCGAACTCGAATAACATGTTCACCATGCCGGTATCGTTGGCGCCGCGGCTCAGAACCCATCCGCCACAGGCAAGGATGGCGCCGGTGAGAGACTGGACCAGCCGTGAAGGCTCCTCGGTCGAGACGGCCTTCATCTGCATAGCCCACGGTGCACTTGCTGCCCGCCTTCGCGCCTGATTCAATATGCTCAGCTTCACATGCTCTTTATCGGAGAGATGCCGTTGTGGATGAAAGCTGTTGCGGAGTCGAACGCCTTCTGACCGCCTTTGGAACAACCCGGCGTTGAGAAGAGTGTGGGCGGACGGGCGGCGGTAATAGAACACGGCCTAGCCGGCGCGGGCAGGCGAACGTCTCACCTTCACGGCCGGCCGCAAGCGTGAAAAGCGCGAATATTGTAGTTTGATAGTCAGGATGATCGCGGGCTCCGGAATCGACGTAGTGGAGATTGGACGCATCCAACGCGCCATCGATCGCTTTGGCCGGCGTTTCCTCGACCGCGTCTATCTCCAAGCGGAGCAGGCTTACTGCCTGCGCAAGCGGAAATCGGCCGAGAGCTTTGCCGCACGGTTCGCCGCTAAGGAGGCGGCGGCCAAGGCGCTGGGCACCGGCATCAGCTCCGGAGTGAACTGGCTGGAGATTGAAGTAGTGCGGGAGCTGAGCGGAAGGCCCAGCCTGTGTTTTCATGGCCGCGCCGCGCAAATTGCAGGCCGCCTTGGCGTGGTCCACTCCGCTCTGTCGCTGACCCACGGTTCTGAAGTTGCCATGGCCAGCGTGGTGCTTGAGGACGGGCGCTAGAGCAATTCTCCCCCTGGTATAAAAGCATTCCAAACAGCCCCGTTTGCGCGAACCTCGGTGAGCGGCAACCTTCAAGGCAGTTGGCGCTCTACGCGGCTGGGAGATATGCCTTAAATCCGCCTGTTCTGCTATCCTCTAGGCGTCGGCCCGCTCAGTTCTGTAAGAGGAGTCAAGTGCCAAGCCACAAAGAGATCCAGTGGTCGCAACTGAAGGTGGGGGCCTTGGTGCTGGCCGCCCTCGCCATTCTGATCGGACTCATGTTTCTCATGACCGCCTCTTCGGGCGGGCTATTCGCCCACAAAATTGTGCTGCGTTGTTACTTCCCCAATGCCGGCGGGCTGAAGGATGGCGCTGTCGTGTCGCTCGAAGGCGTCACCATTGGCAATGTCAAGCACATGCGCGTGGTCCCTGAGCGAAATCCCAATCCCGTCGAAGTGACCATGGAGGTAGGCGAGAAGAATCTGTACGATCTGCACACCGATTCAGAGGCCTCCATTCAGGCGGCCGGCGTTCTGGGCGACAGTTTCGTCGATATCGACTCCACCCACGCCACGGGCCCGCAGCCGGCCAACAATGCCGAGCTCCGTTCGTCCGGCGCGCCGACGATTCAGTCAGTCATCAGTAGCAGCCAAGTCTCGATTGAAGAGATTACTGGGTTGATGCACAAGATCGAGACCCTGATTGACACACTGAACACCAAGCGCGGCACGGCGGGCGAACTGATTAACGATCCCTTACTGGCCCAGAAGTTCGTCTCCATCGCAACCAACCTGGAGACGGTGACGGGATCCATCGCGCAGGGCAAAGGGACGTTAGGCGAACTGGTCAACGACAACACGCTGTATACGAAGCTGAACTCCGCCGCGGACCACCTGAATTCGATCGCCGCCGATCTCGATGCCGGCAAAGGAACAGCAGGCAAGCTGCTGAAGGACGAGACGCTCTACAACAACCTGAACGCCGCCGCCGCCAATACCAACCAGTTAGTGACTCAGATCAACTCCGGCAACGGCTCGCTGGGCAAGCTCGTCAAGGATCCGGATTTCGCCAAGAAGCTGGACGATGCAGTGACCAACCTCGACAACATTCTCAAGAGCATCAATGCAGGCCAGGGAACAGCGGGCCAGTTGGTGCAAAATCGGGCTCTTTACGACCACCTGGACCAGACCGCGGACCAGGCGCAGCAGCTCATCAAGGGCATGCGCGAGAACCCGAAGAAGTATCTAGTCATCCAGATGAAGTTGTTCTAACGCCTGGCGCCACGCGAGAATCAGGCGCGCGCGGCTCGCAGTAATGCTGCGCCATCAGGTTGCAGATGCGCGAACCGCCGGCCCTCGATAGACACTCCAAAACTCCACAAACGCCCTAAGCCGCACCACCTGAAAGAAATCGTTAGCCACAAAATAAAAGACGCTGGAAGCAACCAACGCCGTTTGCAGTGCGCCGGGACCCAGCTCCTGACTGAATGGAACCGGCGCGGCGGTGAAGACCATCGCCAGTACGAGCAGCGCCAGCTTGACGATGCCCATCACCAGATTGATCTCGGCCAGCTTGCTGGTGAATGGCTTGCCCAGTCTGAAACTTTCGCCGAGAGCGGAAAACACAGAGCGCCTTTCCAGCAACGCCAGCAACGGCGCGATCGAAGCCGTCCAGCTCACCAGCGCAAACGCCGTGAAGAATCCCAGCAAGAGCAAGATCGCCCAGATGGCATAGCCGACCAAATCCGGCTCGCCGGACGCGGAAATGTGCGTGGCCGCGGCCCATTGCATCGAACGGAACCATCCCCAGAGAGTGAGAGCCAGCAAAATCAACCACGCTGCCTGTAACACGACCATCGCGATGGGGCGGAACGGCAGGCACGGAGATCGATTCGCTTCCATGCGCCGCAGCAGAAGATTACGACCCACACCTGAGATCACCACCCACGCCAGCGCGGCTGCCGGCAGCAGCCAGCGCAGGATGGCCAGAAGGTGCGGTTCGTAATACGAAGCCACATTGGCAATCTGCGCCGCCGCAATCCATGGATTCTGCGTATCGAGAGAAATAAAACCGGAGGACTCGAGCGGAAACGCCGCCAGCATCTGCTGAGCCTGCTTCCAGCAGACGAGTAGAAACGGGATACCGAAGAGCCAGCGCCAGGCAATCTCAATCGCAATGAGCAAAGGGCGACGGAAGACGCCGCTCATGTGCCCGACCAGCAACTGCGTACCGCGCACCGAAGCCCTGCTGTTTGGGCCGGTCATCGCGGTGGTCCTCACTTCACCACCAGGTTGACGGTCCTGCCCGGCACCACAATCACCTTCACAATATTTTTGCCTGCCGTGCGAGCGCGTACTTTTTCATCGGCTAACGCAGCGGCTTCGAAAGCTTTAGCATCGGAACCGGCTGAGACGCGAACGACTGCGATCAGCTTGCCGTTGATCTGTACCGGGATCTCGATTTCGTCTTCCTTTGCCAGTTCCGGGTCGCTCTTGGGCCAGGGTGCGCGGAGAATCACACCTTCTCCGCCAAGCTGATCCCACAGCTCGGCCGCAATAAACGGCGCGAATGGCGCAAGGAGCAGGACGAGGTTGGTCAGCAGTTCGCGGACAACCGGCGCGGGAATTTCGCCCGCGTCGAGTTGCGCGTCGGCGTCCTGTAGCTCGTTTACGAGTTCCATGATGGCGGCGACACAGGTGTTGAAATGCCAGCGGCCTTCGAAATCCTGCGTGATTTTGGCGATGGTCTGATGGAGCTTGCGGCGCAGGCTGGCGGACAGGCCCGAGGCTGTTCCCTTAGGAGCCAATGCCTCCGTTGCTTTTTGCGATTGCGCGTACGGGCTAAAGCCAGTACCCTCCCCGCGCGCGACGGGTGCGTGTTTCGTCACCATGCGCCACACGCGGCCCAGGAAGCGGCTGACGCCTGCCACTCCGTCTTCCTGCCAATCCAGATCGCGGTCGGGCGGCGCGGCAAACAGCGCGTACATGCGCGTGGCGTCGGCGCCGTAGCGGGCCACCATGTCGTCGGGCGAAACCACGTTGCCCTTCGACTTGGACATCTTCGCGCCGTCTTTAATGACCATGCCCTGCGTGAAGAGGCGGCGTGCCGGCTCATCGTTTTTCACCAGGCCCAGGTCGCGCATCATCTTGGTCCAGAAGCGCGAGTAGATCAGGTGCAGGATGGCGTGCTCCACGCCGCCGATATATTGATCGATCGGGAACCAGTACTGCGCCGTGGCCGGGTCGAAGGGCGCCTTGGCGTTCTTCGCGTCGGTGTAGCGGTAGAAGTACCAGCTCGAGTCGACGAACGTGTCCATCGTGTCTGTCTCGCGGCGCGCCGGCCCGCCGCATTTGGGACATGTGGTGTTCACAAACTCCGGAACGCGCCCGAGTGGCGAACCGCCCTGTTGCGTGATTTCGATTTGCTCGGGCAGTATCACAGGCAACTGCTCGTCAGGCACAGGCACCAGGCCGTCGCGCTCGCAGTGAATCATGGGAATCGGCGTGCCCCAGTAGCGCTGCCTGCTTACGCCCCAGTCCTTGAGCCGGTACGTGACCGCCGCATTCCCGAACTTGCTGCGTTCGGCGGCCTCCTGCAGGCGCATCTGCGCTTCGGTGCAGGTCAGGCCGTCGTATTCGCCGGAGTTCACGAGCACGCCGTCTTCCGACAGGAACGGCAGAGCTTCCGGCTCCTCGGTAGCAAAGGCCGGCCGGATCACTCTGCGAACCTCAATGCCGTACTTGGCCGCAAACTCAAAGTCGCGCTCGTCGTGCGCGGGAACGCTCATGATGGCGCCTGTACCGTAGTCCATGAGGATGTAATTCGCCACCCAGATGGGCACGCGTGCGCCGTTGTACGGATTGATGGCGAAGCGTCCGGTCGCCACGCCGTGTTTTTCGATTGCGCCTACGTCGCCGGCTTCCCTGGCCTTCTTCTGTTCGTCGAGCAGGCCCGCAACCTTCGCCTTGAGGTCCGGATCGGCGGCGCAAAAAGCCGCAACCAGCGGATGCTCCGGCGCCAACTGTACGCTGGTCGCACCAAAGATCGTGTCCACGCGCGTGGTGAAAACGCGAATGCGTTGTTTTTCCGATCCCTGATCCCTGACCCCCGATCCCAGATTGATTTCTTCCAGGAAGAAATCAACCTCCGTCCCTTCGCTGCGCCCGATCCAGTTGCGCTGCATGGTGCGCACCTTCTCGGGCCAGCCTTCCAGCTTGTCCAGGCCGTCGAGCAGCTCCTCGGCGTATGCCGTGATGCGCAGGAACCACTGCTCCAGATCGCGCTGCTCGACTTTGGTGTCTTCGTGCCGCCAGCAGCAGCCGTCGATCACCTGCTCGTTGGCCAGCACCGTCGCGCACTCCGGACACCAGTTCACCTTGCTCTTCTTGCGGTAGACCAGTCCCTTTTCGGCCATGCGCAGGAAGAACCACTGGTTCCAGCGGTAGTAGTCGGGCAGGCAGGTAGTGATTTCGTTGGCCCAGTCGTAGCCCAGCCCCAGGCGCAGCATCTGCCGTTTCATGGCGGCGATATTGCCCAGCGTCCACTCGCGCGGCGGCATGTTGTTCTTGAGCGCCGCGTTCTCCGCCGGCAGCCCGAAGGCGTCCCAGCCCATGGGGTGCAGCACGTTGTAGCCGCGCATCCACATCTGCCGCGCCAGCGCGTCGCCGATGGCGTAGTTCCGCACGTGGCCCATGTGCAGTTGGCCGCTGGGATACGGCAGCATCTCCAGCACGTAATATTTCGGTTTGTTGCTAGAGGTCGTTTCCGCAGCGTAGAGTTTGGGGTCGGCGGCCCAGCGCTCCTGCCATTTCTGCTCGATCTCGGCCGGATCGTAACGATTTTCTTTCTCTTCTGCCATTACTTTTCAGTGTAAACGGGGCCAAGAGCCAGACGTTCGCGGGTCGTCACGCGACGGAACGAAGTTCCCTGGCGCGTTCAATGCGCTCCCGTCTTTCCGGTGTGTGCAGCGCCTCCCACAATTCTGTGCGGCGCTGCGTATTCAGCCAGAATTCAGGCGAGTTTCCGAAGACACGTGCCAGCATGAGAGCGGTGTCGGCTGTTACCGCGCGGCGATCGTTGCAGAGTTCATTCACCAGCTTGCGCGGCACGCCCATGGCTTCGGCCAACGCGCCTTGTGTCAGCCCGAGCGGCTCCAGGAACTCCTCTACTAGCATCTCCCCAACGCTGACGGGCTTCCGCTCCGTCTTAAGCATGCCGCACCTCACCTGTATTCGTGTTTGTCGAGATAAACTTCCATCGCTTCACCCTTGCCGCCATCCCAGCGGAAGACCAGGCGCCACTGATCGTTCACGCGAATCGAATGCCGACCTGCAAGGTTGCCCCGCAGCTTCTCAAAATGGTTGCTGGGCGGAGTCCGAAGGTCGGCATCCGACGTGGCGTCGTCGAGCAATTGCAATTTCCTGAACAGCCTGGTTCCCAGGTCGGGTGGAATGTCCCGGCTAGCCTGGTCGTGAGCAAAGAACTCTTTCAACCAGCGGTCACGGAACCCAAGAATCATGCAGTATTTCTCTTTCTATACCATTGTACCGCACAACGGTACACATCCGCAAGGTCATTTCACCAGCCTCTTCAGCGCCCGCACATTCCGCTCCTCGTCGCCCTCTTCGTCCACCGGAGTCTCCGCGATAAACGCGCAGTGGTCGAAGCGCGGATCGTTGAGCAGCCGGCGGAAGGGCTCGAGGCCCATGGTTCCCTGCCCGATGTGCTCGTGCCGGTCGAGCTTCGAGCCGCGCTCAGCCTTGGCGTCGTTCGAGTGCCATACGCGAACGGCGTCGAAGGTGACGGTTGCGGCGGCCTGCTTCATCGTCTCCGCGTAGCCCTCGGCGCTCACCAGGTCGTATCCGGCGACGTGCGTGTGGCAGGTGTCGAGGCAGACGGCCACGGGCGCGTGGCTTTTCAGCCGCTCCACCAACTCCGCCACCTGCTCGAAGCTGCCGCCCAGCGAGAACTCAGCCCCCGCCGTGTTCTCAATGAGGATATGGAACGGGGTGCTCTGCCACGGCAGCCCGTCGATCGCTCGCTGGATGGAGTCTGCCGCGAGTTTCAGGCCCTCGTCGCGCGTAAGGCCCTTCCACGAGCCGGGATGCAGAACGAGGTACTCCGCGCCGAGAACCAGCGCCCGCTCGATCTCTCCGCGAAAGCCGGCCACGCTCTTCTCGCGAATCTCGCTCGACTGGCTGCAGATGTTGATCAGGTAGCCGGTGTGGATGACCAACGGGCCGACGTCGAGCTTGGCGCGCAGCTCACGCATCCGTTCGGCCTGCTTGGGATCGACCTTTGGCGCGCGCCACATGCGCGGGCTGGCGGAGAAGATCTGAAAGGTGTTGGCGCCTATCTCCCGGGCGCGCTCAACGGCGTTGGAGGGTCCGCCCGCCGTTCCCAGATGCACGCCGATCCGCTTCGCCATGGGGACAGTCTACAGGTCGGTTCGGGCATCTGTAGAGAATGCCGAAAAACGCCTTCAAGACCGCGAAATCGCTTGAAAAAGGCCCGCTTTCGATACCAAAATCGACGATTTTCGACCATGATTTTGACATCGATCTGTTGATTATAAATGACTTATAAGCGGAAATATACCCCCATGGGGTATGAAAAAGTTTTCTTTATTTATTTTCTTCCCGCCGGTCCCTGGGAGACAGGCAGCCAGAACTCTTCAATAGGATTATTGTGCAACAAAGCAGCGAAATTATCTGCAAACGCGGGGAAGAAAATTTGCGGAGCCGCGGCCGGGCTGCTTGTGCGGCCTTACGCGGCGTCGAGATAAAGGCGCTTGCCCAGTGCTCGCAGCGCCGCATCGATGCGGTCGATCTTGGTGGGGTGACGCAGGTTGGTCAGGCGGTTCACTTCCTGTTTGGTCGTGCCCAGCCGCCGCGCCAAATCGATGGGGCGCACCTTTTGGCGGAGCATTTCGTTCAACAGGAGAACTTTGGCCGCAACGCTCGGAGACAGCTCAACCACCGCCTGGCCCGCGCTTGGGTTTCGATGGCATGGGAACGGGACGCATGTCGTCGAAATAGAATTCCATCGACAGCTCAAGAGCCTCCTTGGCCATTTCGAGAGCATGGGCGCGATTGTTGCCTTGCGTGATGGCTTCGGGAATATCTGGGAAAGTCACGAGGATAAACCTTCCGTCCTTGCGCAGATTCACCGGGTAACCGTGCATTGCTTCACTCCTTGCCTTTGAGGCCAAGCTGTTTCTTGACGGTTTCGACCAATCCTTTACCGAGAGTCCTTGCTGTGCATCGGGAGAACCGACAGCCGGCCCTTATAAAAGAGTCTTAGGTGCGAACCTTCCTGGCTTCCAAACGTCACGCCCTGTTTCGCCAGCCAGCGCCTGAACTCCGAGCTCTTCATGGCTGCCTTATCGTACACACTTTTGTTTACCGGCGCAAGGGTAATTCAAATCGCAATCCGTGTTTCGATCGCGTCGTAGTCGGCGCGAACGCCTTTGGAAGACGTGTCCAGCAGGCCAGCCCCGGCCAGCGCCCGCACATCGGCGTGAACGTTGCTGTAATCGCGGCCCAGCGCCTTCGCCAGCGTGCGAACGCTGGTGACAGGATTGCGGCGGACGTAGCGTAGCAATTCCATGCGCTTGCCTGTGAGAACGCGCGCCAATGTGTCCCAACTCTCGAATGCCAGGTGGCGCTCGCGGAAGGTTTCTCCGCGCTCGGCGCGATGCCAGGCGTCGATGAACTCCCTGGAAGCTTCCTGCTCCATTTCGCCGCCAACTGTAATCTTGACCTCACTCATTGCACACCTCTCAATCGCCGCACATCGGCCCAGAATCCGCTTCCAACTTCTCGCCAAGACTGAAGTCGAAGCTACAAGGAGTGGAAATTAAGGTATGGTGCCAACTTCGCAAGAAAGATGTCCATCGAGTTCAGGATCCAATTTAGGTCCTGCGTTCGCTGATTTGCGAGCTTGAGGAATTCAGCAGGCATCACTTCTCGGATCGGATCGGACGCGGATTTGAAGTGGGTGACCCTGAAAGCGTGTAAGTGGAACTCGTTTAGAAATGCGTGAATACCCGACTCTTCTGGGAACATGAATCGGGACTCACAGAAAGCTTTAACGAATGGTCCCTGCAATGCCTGTTGTTCCGGCTCGTCCTTCCATTCCAGCAGTGCCCAATGAAACTCAAGCACCCTGAGGAAGATATCGAATCGGCGCTGGAAAAGATCGAGGCGTAGTTTTTCTTGATTCGTTGTCCACTGACGCCTGCTGATGATTGCGACATAGGTAGCAACCACTGTGGCAGCTGTTGCTGTTACCGCTCTCAGGCTAATATCAGCCCAGAAACCCAGAGAAGAATTCATCTCACGTCCTTATGCTGCTGAAGGCATGCACTGTATCAACAGGGGTCGCACCGATATCGTAACATATGTTCGCCCAATGTTCGCCTCTTCGGTATAATCCCCCCATGGACTTCCAGCTCGTCACCAGCTACAAGCCGAAGGGCGATCAGCCGCGAGCCATCGACCAGCTTATGGAGGGGCTGGCGCGCGGGCGAGAAGCACCAGGTGCTGCTGGGCGTGACGGGTTCGGGCAAGACGTTCACCATGGCCAAGGTCATCGAGCAGTCGAACCGGCCGGCGCTGATCCTGGCGCACAACAAGACGCTGGCCGCGCAGCTTTATCACGAGTTCAAGCAGTTCTTCCCGTCGAATGCGGTCGAATACTTCGTGAGCTACTACGACTACTACCAGCCCGAAGCGTACATTCCCGCCGGCGACCTCTACATCGAGAAGGAAGCCACGATCAACGAGGAGCTGGACAAGCTGCGCCTCTCGGCCACGCGCTCGCTCTTCGAGCGGCGCGACGCGATCATCGTCAGCTCGGTCAGTTGCATCTACGGCCTCGGCGATCGCCCGAGGCCTACTACGGCATGTTGCTGCTGCTCGAGAAGGGCCAGCGCATCGGCCGCAAGGACATTACGCGGCGGCTGGTCGAGATCCTCTACGAGCGCAACGACTACGGACTTCCGCCGCGGGACGTTCCGCGTGCGCGGCGATATGATCGAGGTCTTCCCCACTTACGACGAAAATGCTTATCGCATCGAGCTCTTCGGCGACGAGATCGAATCGCTCTCGCAGATCGATCCGCTCTTTGGGACGGTGAAGCAGAAGTACTCGCGGCTGCCCATCTATCCCAAAAGCCACTACGTGGTGCAGCCGGAGCGCAAAGCGGAGGCCATCGATTCTATTGTTTCCGAATTGAACGAGTGGGTGGCGCATCTGGAGTCTGAAGGCCGCATGGTGGAGGCGCAGCGGGTGCACCAGCGCACGCGCTTCGACCTGGAGATGATCAAGTCGATGGGCTACTGCCACGGCATCGAGAACTACTCGCGGCACTTCAGCGGGCGCCTGCCGGGCGAAGCGCCGCCGACGCTGCTCGACTATTTTCCGCGCGACTTTCTGCTCTTTATCGACGAGAGCCACGCCACGATTCCGCAGGTACACGGCATGTGGCACGGCGACCGCAGCCGCAAGCAGACGCTGGTCGACTACGGCTTCCGGCTGCCGCGCGCGATGGACAACCGGCCGCTCAACTTCGAGGAGTTCGAGAACCGGGTGAATCAGGCGATTTATGTGTCGGCGACGCCGGGGCCCTACGAGTTGACCCGCGCCAGTGGGGTGGTCATCGAGCAGGTCATCCGGCCAACGGGGCTTGTGGATCCCGAGGTGGAGATTCGACCCGTAAAGGGGCAGATCGACGATCTTCTCGCGGAGATTCGGGACCGGGCGAAACGCGGCGAGAGAGTTTTGGTCACGACTCTGACCAAGCGCATGGCCGAGGACCTGGCCGGCTACTACACCGAGGTGGGCGTGCGCTGCCGCTACATGCACTCCGAGATCGAGACGCTGGAGCGCGTGAAGCTGCTGGCGGGGCTGCGCAAGGGCGAGTTCGACGTGCTGATCGGCATCAACCTGCTGCGCGAGGGGCTCGATCTGCCGGAGGTTTCGCTGGTGGCGATTCTCGACGCGGATAAGGAGGGCTTTCTGCGCTCGGCCGGCTCGCTGATCCAGACCATGGGGCGGGCGGCACGGCACGTCGAGGGCAGGGCCATCCTCTACGCCGACAGGGTGACCGACTCGATGCGCCGGGCGATGGACGAGACGGATCGACGCCGCGTTATCCAGCGCGCCTTCAATGAAGAGAACGGGATTACGCCGCAGTCCATCATCAGCCAGGTGGAGATGGGACTGGCGCACATCCTCAAGGCCGAGTACGGCGAAATCGAAGAAGAAGCAATGGCGGGTATTCCGGAATTTAAGACCCAGGCCGAACTCGATGGGTACATCGGAAAGCTCGAGACCGACATGCGGGAGGCGGCCAAGAAGTTCGAGTTCGAGAAGGCCGCCCGCCTGCGCGACTCGATCAAGGAGCTGCGCGACAAGGAGTTCCTCTTCGGGTAACCCCTGAACACGACTTCGCAGGCAACCTCGGAACAAAGCCCGCCATCTCAGTTATCGAGTTAGTCAATATAACCGGCGCATCCATGCGGGGCCGAATGCGCCAACCAGGATCTATGGCAACCATTCTCATCGTGGACGACGATCCCCTTCAGGCATCTTTGATCATGTCGCTTCTGGAACGGCAATTCGGCAATGTGTGCCGCGTGAACGATGCCGCCGAGGCATTGTGCCTGGTGGAACAGCCCGAGTTCGCGGAAAAGCTTGGTTTGGTCATCTCCAGGCATCACACGCCCGGGATTGGCGGGCCGGCGTTTGTGGCCGAGTTGCGTTCACGGAAGCCGGGTCTGCCGGTGCTGGTCCTGGGCGCGGATGGCGCCGCACTCTCCGACTATACCGATGAGAATGTCGTCTACCTTCCCCGATCCATCGGCGGCCCAAAAATGCTGGCAGTCACAAGCCAGATGCTTGCGCATCGCAAAAACGCGATGGCCTGAGCGGCGCCGCCTAGGTTGACCCGCTTCACCTCCACCTTTAGTGTGAGCCAAATCACACACGCAGCGCCTATCATGGATAGACAATACCTTCGTCGGGGAGGTCTCAGCTTCCCTTTCGCGCGTGCGAAAATCGTTTTGGAGTCTTCATGGCCGCTTTTGGCAGTTTTTGTCTTCTTATCGCTTTAGTTCTGGCCGCCTACAATCTAGTCGCGGGATCGGTGGCGTTGCGGCTGATTGCCACTGGCCGGCCGGCCCGCATCTCTCCGGAGCGGCTGGCCGACACCGCGCGCCGGGCCGGGATTGCGGGGTTTATTGCTGTAAGCGGAGCAGCGTTTGCGCTTGTCTGGGCGGCCTTTACCAACGATTTTTCCATCACTTACATCCTTGAGCACTCCAATCGCGCACTGCCCATCCCGTACAAGTTCGCGGCGCTTTGGAGCGGCCAGGAGGGGCTCGCTGTTGCTCTGGGCATGGCTGCTGGGAACCTATGGCTTCATCCTGCGCCTGCGGCACAAGACAGACGTGAAGCTCTACGCCTATGCGGGGACGATTCTGGCCGGCGTACAGGTGTTTTTCCTGGCCGTGCTGGTTTTTGCCGCGCCGCCGTTCTCGCTGCTCCCTGGCTATGTGGCCGGAGGCGCGATTCCCGCGGACGGCAACGGCCTCAATCCCCTGCTCCAGTATCCGGAGATGGTGATTCATCCGCCCATGCTCTACCTGGGCTACGTGGGATTCTCAGTGCCGTTTGCGTTTGCTCTGGGCGCGCTGATGATGCGCTATCCGGGCGAGAAGTGGATCCGTATCACGCGGGCGTGGACGATGGTGACCTGGCTGTTTTTGACCTGCGGCATCTTCCTTGGCATGCACTGGGCCTACGCCGTGCTGGGGTGGGGCGGCTATTGGGGATGGGACCCGGTGGAGAATGCAAGCTTTATGCCCTGGCTGACGGGGACCGCGTTTTTGCACTCGGTGATGATGCAGGAGCGCAAAGGCATGATGAAGAGTTGGAACGTGTGGCTGATCTTTTCCACGTTCCTGCTCACCATGCTGGGCACAACGCTGACGCGCGGCGGCCTTGTGAGCTCGGTTCATGCGTTCGCGCAATCGCCCATCGGAACCTGGTTCGTCGTATTCATGGGGATCGTGCTGGCGGTGTGCATCTTTACGTACGTGCTGCAGCGCAGCCATCTGCACACGGAGCATCACCTGGAATCGCTGGTGAGCCGCGAGTCGAGCTTCCTGTTCAACAATCTCGTCCTGCTTACGGCGTGCTTCGTGATCCTGTGGGGCACGCTGTTTCCGATTATCTCGGAGTATGTGCAGGGCACGAAGGTGACGGTGGGTGCGCCGTTCTATAACCGCGTGGCCGTGCCGATCGGACTCTTTCTCGTGTTTCTCACCGGTGTGGGACCGCTGCTGCCGTGGCGCGCCACGTCGTTCAAAGCCATCAAGCGCAACTTTGTGCTGCCCGTGACTGCGCTGTGGGTTACGGTGATTGTTTGCCTGGCCGTAGGCGTGAGGCCGTGGAAAGATGGCGCGCTCGACTCGGGCAGCTTTTACGCGCTGGTGGCGTTTTCAGTCGGCGCGGCGGTGCTCACCGCGATTGCGTCGGAGTTTCTGCGCGGCGCGAGCGTGATCGCGCGGCAAACGCGCCGCAACCTGTTCGCGGCGACGTGGCTGCTGACGCGGCGCAACACGCGGAGATACGGCGGCTACCTCGTTCATATCGGCGTGGTGGTGGTGGTGATTGGACTGGCCGGTACGGCGTTTAACCAAAGCGTGGAAAGCGAAATGGCTCTGCATAGCACGATGCGGATCGGCCCGTACACGCTGGAGCAGGTTGGAGCAAGTCAGGATTCGAACCTCAATTACAGCTCTGAATTTGCGATGCTGGACGTGTACCAGGGCGGCAAGAAGATCTACCAGATCACTCCGGAACGGCGGTTCTACCTGGCCAGCGGTCAGCCGCAGACGATGGTCGCGATTCATTCGACGCCGGAGTGGGATCTTTACGTGGTGTATGAGGGCACGAACCCGGACACCGGCCAGCCCATCATTAAAGCGTTCCTGAATCCGCTTGTGGGCTGGATCTGGTTCGGCCTGGTGGTGATGGTCTTTGGCACGTTCGTCGCGCTGGTTCCCAGCCTGACGCCGGCGACCGCCGCATTGCGCGTTCCGGCGGCGCAGGCAGCGCCCATGGCTCCGGCGCTGAAGGGAGGCGACTGATGCGCTCACGCGCTTTTAGGTTTTGGACCAGAGCCGTGGAAATCACTGCGCTTGCTGTAGCGATCTGTTTCTCGATGGGCGCCAGCACGCCAACCTCACGGCTGAATACCCTGAGCCACCGGCTGATGTGCCAGTGCGGATGCGCGCAACTGCTGGGCGAATGCGATCACGTGGGATGCCCGGACCGGGACACGGAACTGTCGATGCTGAGCACGGGAATCGCAGCGGGCATGACCGATCAACAGATTCTGGATTCGTTCGTCTCCAAATATGGCGCAACCGTGCTGGCTGCGCCGACGACCAAGGGATTCGACCTGGTAGCGTGGGTGGCTCCGTTCGCGGTGTTTGCGGCGGCGCTGCTGGGGACGATTCTGCTGATCCGGCGCTGGGGCGGATTGGGCGGCAAAGCGCACCCGGCCGCGACTCTCGTGGCAGAGAGCGCGGACCCGGCAGACCGGGAGCGGCTGGAGCGCATCCGCCGGGAGACCGGCACCAACGACGGATTTTGACGGAGGTTTTTTCAGTCATGGCGGAAACACAGGGTCTGATCGCCGGGATGTTTCTCCTGTTTGCTCTGGTGGTCTATACCTTTTGGCCGGAGAACGGCTTTGCCAGCCAGCGCGAGAAGACGCGGCTCGATTTTCTGCTGGAGCGCAAGGAGCAGCTCTACGAGAACCTGCGCGATTTGAACTTCGAGTACCGCGCGGGCAAGTATCCTGAAGAGGATTTCGTAGCGCAGCGCGCGCAGTTGGAGCATGAGACGGCGCAGTTGCTGGCCGAGATCGAGCAAATGCAGGGAGTGTGAAGACAGAGATCAGAGAACAGGGATCAGAGAACAGAGATCAGAGAACAGGGATCAGAGAACAGAGATCAGAGAACAGAGATCAGAGAACAGAGATCAGAGAACAGAGATCAGAGAACAGGGATCAGGGAACAGAGATCAGAGAACAGTTCGGATCGGGAATTGAGGAATACGGCAAGAAATGAAATCGACTCAAATTTATGCAGGCATTTTTGCTTTGAGCTTTCTGATGGCCGGCGCGCTGGCGCAGGCCGCGAGCGTGACCGGCACAGTGACCGACAAGACTACCAATCGGCCTGCCGCGGGCGATGCCGTGGTGCTGGTTGAGCCGATGTCGGGCATGAGCGAGGTGGGCCGCACGACGACCAACGGGCAGGGCCGCTATTCGCTGAATCTACCCGGCAGCAATCCCTATTTGATTCGCGTAACGCATCAAGGCGCCGATTACTTTATCCCAGCGCCTCAGGGCGGCGGCTCGGGCGACATCCCGGTTTACGACGTGGCGGCGAAGGTCAGCGGAGTTTCAATCGCCGAGCATGTGACCGGAGTCGAGACTGACAACGGGCAGCTTCGCGTAGTGGAGCGCTATGAGATTCACAATGCCAGCGCTCCGCCTACAACGCAGTGGAGCAATCGCTCATTTGAAGTGATTCTGCCCGCCGACGCCGTGCTGGGCGATGCCTCGGCGCAGCGGCCGGGCGCGGGTAGCCTGCCTACAAGCGTGAAGCTCGATGCCGATGGACCCAAGGGCCACTATTCGTTCAACTTTCCCATTCAGCCCGATGAAGGCGGCAAAGGCACGCTATTCCAGGTCCAATATCAATTGCCGTACAGCAGCGGGAAATACACCTTTCATTCTCTGGTCACGCTGCCGGCCGATACCGTTTGGATCGTGCTGCCCAAATCCATGGCATTTACCGGTGGAAGCGGATCCGGGTTCGAGTCGTCGCCGCAGGACCCCAGCGTGCAGACGTATCTGGCGCGGAACGTCGCTCCTGGACACGAGGTCGAGTTTTCGGTCTCCGGCACGGGATCGTTCGCGCGCGACGATCAAAATGGACAGGGCAATACCGGCGGGCAGGGCGACAATGGCGAACAGAATGCCGGGGCTCCCGCGGGTGGGCCGGGCGGCGGCATTGGCGCGCCCATCAATACGCCCGATCCTCTGTCGAAGTACAAGTGGTGGATTCTTGGCGGGTTGTCGCTGCTGCTGGCGGCTGCAGCGGCCTTTCTGCTGCGCAGGCCGGCGACTGCGGGGGCCGTGGGCGCGACCGGTACGGTTGCGCTTCCAGGCTCAGCGGCATCGCCGTTTCCTCCGGCTTACTCCACGCCCGCATCGCCTACGGCCAGGAACACCGCGGTGTTGAACACGCTCAAAGAGGAGCTGTTTGCGTTGGAGAGCGAGAAGATCGCAGGCACCCTCACCGCGGACGAATACGCCGTGCAAAAGGCGGCGCTGGAAACGATACTCAAGCGCGCGCTGAAGAAAAGCTAGGGTTCAGGTTTCAGGGATCAGGGGTCAGAAGCTCGCCCGCGCGAGCAATTCCCTTCTTGCCTATTGCTGCCTCGCGGATCCCTGTATCCTTCAACAATGAAGACCCTTCTTCGCACGCTGCTCTCTCTGTCCTTCATTGTGTGGCTTGGCGCTGAGATCTTCTTCCCCATCGCTGCCGCCATCACGTTCGCCACACTGCAGCCGGACACGCACACGGCAGGAACGATCGTTGGCCAGTTGATCCGCACTCTGCATGGGATGGGATTGGTTTCGGGGATGGTGGCGCTGGCGGTAATGGCTCTGGCTCCGGCCTGGGGCATCTACAAGCCGCGGGCGGTGTTGGCGCCCATGATTCTCTTGGCGCTGATGATCGCCGGCACGGTCTACTCGCAGTTCGGCATCATTCCCGCCATGGAACGCGACCGCATTGCTGCGGGCGGCGCTATTGATACAGCCAATCCTGCCGATGCGGCCACGGCGCACTTCAACAAGCTGCACCATCGGAGCGAGTTTGTGGAGGAGACGATTCTGCTGCTGGGGTTGGCGACGGTGGTGTTGGTGGCGAGAGCGGAGACGACGCGATCGTGAAGCGAGATCTAGTGTGGTGTCGCCGAATTTCGTGACACAATGAGCGAAGAATAACCACAGATCCTTCGACTCATTTTGGCGCAAAACGCGCCAAAATTCGCTCAGGTTGACAATTTATTTCTTATGCGAACTTCGTGGACAGGACAATAGCTCAACGCGCGCCATAGCGAGTAAGTGCTTCCTGTATCATCGTAGAGGCCCGGACGCGCGGTTCCCGTTGTGCAGGGGTTACGATGGAACGACTATGAAAAATGGCATTATCGGCCTGCCGCAGGTGGGCAAGACGTCGCTGTTCAGAATTTTGACCAAGGCCAGGGTTGAGGAGCACGGACACGCGAATCCACGCGAGGCGCACATCGGCGTGGCGCGCGTGCCAGACGAGCGGCTGGAGAAGCTCTCCGCGCTCTACTCGCCGAAGAAGACCACATTCGCGTCAGTGGAATTTGTCGATGTAGCGGCGGTTGGGCAGGAGGCGCTGAAGGAGACGGCGTACCTGACCAACCTGCGCAACGTGGACGCGCTCATTCATGTGTTGCGCGTGTTCGAGGACGAGTCGATTGCGCACGAAGGGCCGCTCGATCCGCTGCGCGACGCGAAGAACGTCGAATTCGACCTGATGGTGAGCGACCTGGGCCAGGTGGAAAAACGCATGGAGCGCGTGGAGAAGGACATGAAGAAGGCGCGCACCGGAGAACTGGAGCGGGAGCAGGCGCTGCTCGTGCGATCGAAGGAGAGCCTGGAGAAGGAGATTCCGCTGCGCGAGCTGGAGATGACGGCGGAGGAGAGGAAGCTTATCCGCGGCTTTATGTTTTTGTCGCAAAAGCCAATTCTCTATGTGCTGAATGTCAGCGAGAGTGCGACCTTAGGCGCCGATCTGGAGTCGGCGATGAGCCGCTACAAGCTCGACGCGATTGCGCACCGGCCCAATGCCGGCGCAACAGCCATCTGCGGCAAGGTGGAAGCGGAGCTGGCGGAGATGGACGACGCCGAGGCTGCGGATTTCCTGGAAAGCTACGGTCTGCGCGAGAGCGGCCTCGTGCGGCTCATTCGCAAGAGCTACGAGCTGCTGGGATTGATCAGCTTCTTCACCGCCGGTGAGGATGAATGCCGCGCCTGGACGGTACCCGTGGGTGCTAAGGCGCCGCAGGCTGCGGGCGTAATCCACACCGACCTGGAGCATCATTTCATCCGCGCGGAAACCATTCGTTGGGACAACCTGCTGGCCGCCGGCTCCGAGGCCGCAGCGCGAGCCAAAGGCACGCTGCGCCTGGAGGGCAAGGAATACGTGGTGCACGACGGGGATGTGCTGCATATCCGGCACAGCGGATGAAAAACAGAGATCAGAGAACAGAGATCAGAGAACATTCACTGAACAGGAATGCTTAAAGTTTCGCTCATTCTCGGGACGATTGCCGCTCTGGCCGACGTGGCCGGCGGGTTGGTGTTGGTGCGCGCGCGCGGAGTGGATCGTTATCTGCGCTATTTTGTCGCGCTGGGAGCAGGATTCCTGATGGCCACGGCGCTGCTGGAGATGGCGCCCGAGAGCCTGCGGTTGAATGCACGGCTGGGGCCGGTGCTGATTATGGCCGGCTATTGTGTCATCCATCTGCTGGAGCACACCATCAACGCCCATTTTCACTTTGGCGAGGAAACACACGCCGGCGAGTTTGTTTCCCAGCGCACGGGCTACTCGGTGCTGGGCGGCCTGGGCGTTCATGCGCTCTTCGATGGCGTTGCCATCGGGTCAGGATTTGCGCTGTCCAACTGGCTTGGCTGGCTAATCTTTCTCGCCATTCTTCTGCACAAGGCGCCGGAGGGATTCACCATGGCCAGCGTGATGATGGCCAGCGGCCGAAGCCGAACCACGGCCTTTTGGTCGGCAGTGGCGCTGGCCGGCGCCACGATCGCCGGAGTGCTGGTGATTCAGCTTGTGCCGAGTTGGGTTCCGTTTGGATTGCCGATCTCGGCGGGTGTTGCGATCTATGTAGGGGCAACGGACCTGGTGCCTGAAGTGAACCGCGAGCCGGGAATCCGGATGGCGCTGGTGTTTTTTGCAGGGGTGGGCGCATTTCTGCTGCTGCGTATGCTGCTGCCGGAGATGTAGGCCGGCGTGAACGCGAGCGGAAGAGGAGCAGGGGCCGCTAGCAGCGCCGGGCCAGCCACCGCGTAACCTAGGAGCTGACTTAGGCCCGCTGCCGGGCGTTATGCTATGCAATGTGGCGTGTTGCGTTGCACCTGTTGTGGAAGAGGCCGGAAATCCCCGCTTGAAATGCAAGCGCCCGCCTTTCGAGATCCTGGGTGTTCTGCTTTTTACCGTGCTGGGCTTTCTGGTGATGGGCTACCACCCCGGCCTTGAAGACGATGGCATCTACCTGGCCGCTGTCAAAGCCGACCTTAATTCGTCTCTCTTCCCTTACAACGCCAACTTTTTCCGGCTGCAAATGGAAGCGACACTATTCGACGGATGGATGGCGCACTTTGTCCGCTGGACAGGAATGCCACTGGCATGGGCAGAGTTGTTCTGGCAACTGGTCTCGCTGTTCCTGATTCTCTGGGCGGTAAAGAAGATCGCGAACCGGTTGTTTGCCGAGGAGTGCGCCCGCTGGGGCGGTCTGGTGCTGGTCGCCGCCATGTTCACCCTTCCGGTGTCTGGCACCGCGCTCTACATGGTGGATCAGCATCTGCATCCGCGCAACCTGGTTACGGCCTTGATCCTGCTGGCCATCTCGCGGATCTTGAATGAAAAGCCATGGCAGGCCGTGCCTTTGCTGCTTGTAGCGTTTTTACTGCATCCGCTGATGGCCGCCATGGGCATTTCGTTTTGCTTCTTTCTTACCGTGACTTGGCTCGACTCAGTGCGTGTCCGGGTCAGTGCATGGCGGAATTCGATGGCCGTGTTCATGCCATTGGGTTGGGTCTTCGAGCCGGCCAATTCGGCGTGGCGCAAGGCCCTGGACACGCGCACCTACTACTACCTTTTCCAATGGACCTGGTACGAGTGGCTGGGCGCCCTGGCGCCGCTCTGCTTCTTCTGGCTGCTCTGGCGCATGGCGCGTAAACGCGGAGAACCCCTGCTCGCCCGTTTTGCCGCAGCCGTGTTTTTCTACGGAGTCTTCCATCAGACGCTGGCCATGGCTATGCTCTGTTCCCCCTTGTTGGTAAGGCTGACGCCATTACAGCCCATGCGTTATCTTCACCTGCTGTACTTCCTCTTTATGCTGACGGCCGGGTGCCTGCTGGGAAAATTCGTGTTCAAGCAGAACGTCTGGCGCTGGGCTGCGTTTGTGCTTGTGGCAAACGGCTGCATGTTTGCGTGGCAAGAGGCCGAATTTGCCGGGAGCCAGCATTTGGAGTTGCCGGGCCGCCAGCCGGCAAATCCCTGGCTGCAGGCCTTCGCCTGGATCCGCGCCAATACGCCGGAGAACGCTTATTTTGCGCTGGATCCGTACTACATGGAAGCTCCTGGCGAGGATTACCACGGCTTTCGCGCATTGGCCGAGCGCAGCCAACTGGCCGATGCAGTGAAGGATGCGGCTGTGGTGACCCAGGTGCCCGAGTTGGGTATAGTTTGGGAGCGCCAGGTAACGGCTGAGGAGGGCTGGCGCAACTTCAAGCTTGCCGACTTCGAGCGGTTGAAAGCGGAGTTTGGGGTGGATTGGGTGCTGGTTTCCTATCCGCAACCGCATGGCCTCGCCTGCCGATGGCACAACGGGCGGCTGGCGGTTTGCCAGATTCCGTAACCATTCGCTACACCGCCTGAAACGCCGGCTTTGCAGGTTGCGGCCTCATCCGCGAGAATGAGATAGTTGCCATTCTCCGGCTCGGATACTGACCATGCTAAATCTGACTCAGCGGTTGATTCTCGGCTGTGTGCTCCTCGGCTGCCTGACCGCGGGTCTTGTGGTTATTACGCACAGAGCGCTGGCGGCAGCCGGGCAACTGCATCTGGCCTACGCAGCGGTTGTAGCCGCGTCGATCATTGCGGCCGCGACCATCTACTTCGTGCTGACGCCAATTTACACGCTGTCGCGCGATGCGCATCGGATCGCCCAGGGCAATCTGGAACACCGCGTGGAGTGGAGCAGCCACGACAGCTTTGGCGTAATCGCCAGCGAGTTGAGCCGGATTGCGGTGCGGCTGCGCGAGCTGCGCGATACCGAGGCGGGCCGGCGGCAGATGGAGTTCCAGCTCTCTGACGCGGTGCTGCAATCCATCTTCGAACCCATCATTGTGACTGACGGCAAGGGGCACGTGCTCAAAGTGAATCAGGCCGCGGCGGAGTTGCTGGGCGAGGCCGCGGGCGACCGCATGGCGCTGGCCAATACACCTGGAGGAGAGAAGATTCTGAGCGCGATCCGGGACGCCGTATCGATGCAGAAGGCGGTGGCCGCCGAGGGCGAAGCGTCGATGTTACCGATGCGGATCGGCAAGCAAGAGCGCAGTTACCGCCTGCGCACGACCCCCATGCGCGACGCCGACGGAAGGCTGCTGGGTGCTGTGACCACCCTCGAAGACGTAACCAGCCTGAAGGATACCGACCGCTTTAAGACGCAGTTCATTGCCGTGGCCAGCCAAAAGCTGCATGACCCACTGTTGCTATTGCGGCGCGGGCTCTATGCGCTGGCCCAGGGCTTCAGTGGAGAAATGACGCCGTTACAGAACGAACTGGTGGCTTCGGTGAGCAAAGAAGCGGAGCAACTGGACGATCTGATGAGCGACTTGATCGAGGTGGCGGAGTTGGATACCGGCAAGCGCGAGCTGAAACTGGAGAGAATTCTTCCTCTGCAGGCACTGAACGAGGCGCGCGACCGCTGCTGCGACGAAGCGGCGAAAAAGCACATCCGGCTGGAGGTGCGCGCCTATGCTGACCTTGCAGCCGTGCTGGCCGACCGCCGCGCCTTGCGCTCGATTCTCGACAACCTGCTGTCGAACGCGCTCAAGTACACACCGGAGCATGGCGAGATCCTTCTCGCGGCAGAGGAGATCAAGAACTTTGTGCAGTTCAGCGTACGCGACACAGGCCGCGGCATTGAGGCGGAACGGTTGAGCTCGATCTTCGACCGTTTCAATCCATTTTCCGAGCAGGGCACAGGGATGGGCTTGGCGCTCGTACGGCGGCTGGTGGAGTCGCTGGGCGGGCAGATCGCCGTGGAAAGCCGGCTGGGGCATGGAGCAACGTTTCGTTTCATGATTCCCGTGGCTGTTGCGCGGGAAGTACAGCATCCTGTCGAGGTGGGCTGAGCCATGCCCGAGATCAAACTCGAAAAGGTCCAGGAACCCGCGAAGCTGCGCATATACATCGGGGCGGCGCCCGGCGTGGGCAAGACCTACGTCATGCTCAACGATGCCTACCTGATGAAGCATCAGCAGGGCGTGGACGTGGCGATCGGCCTGGTGGAGCCGCACGGGCGAAAGGAGACCGAGGCCCGCATTCGCGACCTGGAGATCGTGCCGCTGAAAGTCATTCCCTATCGCGGCGTGAATCTGAAAGAGATGGACGTGGACGCGATCCTGGCCCGCCATCCGCAAACGGTGATTGTGGATGAGCTCGCCCACACCAACGTCCCCGGCAGCAAGAATCGCAAGCGGTATGAAGATGTGCTGGAGTTGCTCGAGGCCGGCATCAACGTAATGACAGCGGTTAACATCCAGCATCTGGAAACGCTCAACGACGCCGTCAACCGTTCTGCGAACACCACCATCCGCGAGACCGTCCCCGACAGCTTCTTCAAGCGCGCCGACGAGGTGGTCAACATTGACCTTACTGTGGACGAGCTGCGGAACCGTCTGCGGCAGGGGAAGATCTACGCGCCGGAGAAGGTCGAGCAGTCGCTGGCCAACTTCTTCCGCAAGGGCAACCTGAATATGCTGCGCGAGCTGTCGCTGCGCACCACGGCGGAACAAGTGGGCAACCGCGCCGCCGAGTACCGCCGCACGCAAGGACTGGAACAGGCGCCCATCCCGGAAAAGGTAATGGTTTGCCTGAGCACAAGGCCGGGCACGGAGCGGCTGTTGCGCGTGGGCGCGCGCATTGCCGGCCGCTTGGCGAGCAACTGGTATGCCGTTTACGTCGCCCGCCCCGACGATAAAGGCCACGGCGACCCCGAGGCCTACCACCGGGTTGAGGAGTATCTGCGCATGGCCCGCGATTTGGGCGCTCAGGTGGTCACACTCACCGATCGCAACGTTTCCGACGCGCTCATCCACTTTGCCCAGCAGGAGAACATCTCGCACGTAGTCTTTGGGCAGTCGGCGCGGTCCCGTTGGGACGTTTTGTTGCGCGGATCGGTGCTGAACCGGTTCCTCTCGGAAGTGCGCGACGTGACGGTGCAGGTGGTGCCGATGCAGAAGCCGCTGCGGCGGCAGTAAAGGCAGGGTGTAGCCAACAGGGAATAGGGAGTAGAAAGACCGTGTCGGCGGCGGTGCGAGCTGCATTCGCTTTGGCGTAAGAGAGAAAAGGCAGGAAGCGCGCTGTCCTTTGTGCGCTGCTCTACTCCCTACTGGCTATTCCCTGCTCCCTACTCACTACTCCCTGTTTTATTCGCAGAAGACGCGCACCTTCGTGGCGTTCCCTTCCTTGCTGTCGACATCGACAGTGAGATCTTCGAGGTGATCGATCAATTCTTCGAGATTCTCCGGCTTGATTTGCGACAGGGTGAGAGGAACGCCGTGACGGCTCAGCGCTTCATCCAACTGCTGGTGCGCCTGCGCGGGAATGAGACTGGCCAGACGGACACCGGCGCGCAGCAACTGCATCGGCACGCGGACATTGACGGTCGTCGGACCCTTCATGCCGGTCATGGTTTCGTCGGCCTCGACCAGGACGCGCAGGTACTTGGCGTGGGTTTTCACGGTTGCGTCTTTCCCATCGTTTGAGCCGGCGATCCGGCCGCTAAACTCGCCAACGGTGGCGGTCGAGTCGGGTTCAAGCGCGGAGATCAGGCGCTCGGCCTCGTCGGCGGTGATCTTGCCCGCGGCGAGCATTTCCAGGATTTGACGGCGATTTTCGTTCATTAAAGTTCTCCTGAATCAGAATTCGGAGTCATTTCAGGGCCTCCAGTTCGCGGATGGCGTCGGCGGCGGAGATGTCGCCGGTGTTCAGGCGGTCGAGCACCTCGGCGGGAGTTGGAGAGGGGTTGATTTCGACGAACTCAAGCTGGCTGGAGATGCGGTTCAGGCGCGCCTTGATGGTCGGGTAGCTTACGCCGAAGGTCTGCTCCATCTCCTTGATGGTGCCGTGAGAGCGGATAAAGGCAACGACGAAGACCTGATCTTCAAGGCTGAGCCGGGCCAGCTCGGGCACGGTGAACTGGCCTTCGATGGCGATCTGCTTCTCGGGGATGCGCACCCGCTCAATGACCAGAGGCGAGCCTTGCGCCATGCGGAACAGGTCTTGCCAGTCGGAAGCGGGTTTGGGTTCAGCGGCCATTCGGCGATCTCGCATTTCTTAACGATATTGACGACTGTAATCAATATTATTAAGATTGTCAACTGTAATAATCATAATAGTTGATTACAAAGCCAGTTTTAGTGGACAATCTCAATCCAACGGGCGCATGATCGGCCGTATGACTTATAGGTCACATTTGAGGGGGCCCCCCCTCCCCCATCTCTGAAAATAACTTCCCTAGATTCATCAACTTGGCGCATGTGTCGCGCTATAACGTATTGATTCTAAAGCAACTTATTTGCAGAGTCTAGACAGCAAAGGGTTTAAAGACAGAGATCAGAGACCAGAGATCAGAGACCAGGAAACAGCCGGTAGCCAGTGGACGGCGGAGGAGCGGTTCTGGCCTGCTCGTCGATCATGGGACCATTGTGCGCCAGGCGGGAGAAATAATCGGCAAAGTTGGAGGAGGATTTTTAAGGCGTGTTTTCAGGGGGTTGCAGTGCGAGGAGGCGGACGGGGGACTTGACGGGGAGGCAGGAACAGGTTTCAAGCGCGGGAATGCGGGCCGTGCTTTCCCAGGTCTCTGGATCAAGATCTGTCGAGAAGCTCAGGGCTGGCTTGTGAGCTGGGCCGGCGATTGAGGGGCCGCGTCACTGTTGAAGAGCGATCGGCGAGCTGATCGTGCTCCCTCCGGCGCAGTACACGCCGGTCGAGGTGGCGACCAGTCCTCCTGCTAATCCCGTCGGGCACGCACCAACGCCGGGGGTATAATTCCCCGTCGTCGGATCAATCGCGCCGATGTGGGTCACCGCCTCGCCACTTGCGGCAAGGATGTATCCCACAAGCAGAGTGGAGTCGAGGAGCCATCCTGCATCGCCAGGATGTACGGCAGTTCCGGAACGTGAACGGTGAAAGCGATCTTTGTGGCCGCACCGCCAACGGTACCCGTGTTTAAGAGCAACACGGTGCCGTCGGTTTGGTCGGACATGAAGAGCACGTCAACGGTGGGCGTCTGGTTGAACGCCACGATCGTGTACACGCCCTCGTACGGATCCGTTGCGCGGATGGTGCTCACGGGAGTGATTCCCGGGAGATCCACCGTCGTCGCCTTTGCCGTGGAGATGTTGATTGTCGTGACCGTCGGAACTCCGTCAGCGCCCTTGTCCCTTGAGAGGACGTACGCGCTGCCGTTCGAGATCGCGACCGACCACGGCTGGCCGGGGACGGAGATTGGGACGTACCCGCTGCAGTCCATCTTTGCGATGCCCACTTTGTTGTCTGTGGGATCAGTGAAGACCATGGTGCCGCCCCCTGCGGCGATGCTGGAGAAGGATGACATGCTGGTGTTAAGGTAACACGTCAGGTTCCCCTTTTCGTCATACACATCGATTTGGTTTGTCTTACCAGTAATTGCGTAAGCAATATCCCCAGTTGCGTCATCAGCCGCGATAAGATTTGGGGATTGGGCTCCACTAACGCCGGAGAGCAAGGCCCCGGTCGTTCCACTTGTTGTGACATAATCGACCTGGCCGCTTTTTTGTTCCACTTGGAACAAAGTTCCAGTCGTTTCAGAAACTGCGAGCGTGCTTTGGCTTGCACTCCCGAGAAATGCCGTGCTGTACTGGTTTCCGTACGGCCCGTTGGGATGTTGTATCTCAACGGTGTCGAACAGCGGTTCATAGTCCAAGCCATTCCAAACGTCGGAGAAGTTCAAAGTCGTCTCCGTCGTTGGGATGGTAAGGTCGCCGAAGATCCCGGTCGCGTCATGGAGAATATCTCCCGCAAGGCATCCCTCACATGTGACTGTGTAGGGAACGCCCGCGTTCGAAAAGCTATCCTCCACAGCGTACCGTGGCGTATAAGACGTGATCTGCGGCGTCGTCGGGTTGACGACGATTGGGATGCTTCCCGTCACCGCCATGTAGTCCGTGGCGTCCGTCGGCGTGAAGATCACGCCTTCAGGATCCGTTCCCGCTGCGGGAACGGTGTCCGGCGTGGTCCAGGCGAATTCGCCCGGGACCGATGCCGTGCCGCCGGTGAGCGTCGATGAAGACAATGCCTGCCCGGAGGTGATGGCACTTGCCGCAGGCCATGCCGACACGGTCGGCACTGCCTGATTGACAGTGACGGCGACGGACCCCGCCGCCGTGTTGTAGTCGGTCGAATCGGACGGCGTGAAAGTGACGCTTTCTGGCCACGCGCCCGCAGTGAGCGCGGTGCTCGGGATGGTCCATGCGAATGTGCCGGAAGTTGAGGCCGTACCGCCGGTCAGTGTGGACGAGGCAAGCGTCTGGCCGTAGGTGATGGCACTTGGCGTGGGCCAGGCGGATACGGTCGGCGTGGTTTTCGGAGGCGGTTGCGTGTTGCCTCCGCCGCCACTTCCGCCACAGCCGACGATGCACAGGGAGCCGACCAGGGAAACGGCGAACACAATCTTGCGTGTCATACGCGCCTCTCTTAAAGATGAGGATTTCCCAGTGTGTCTGTTTGGGAACCCATCATAGCACGGGATGGTTGCGCGCTTTGCAAAAGCATTCCTCAGGGGCTAAAGCCCCCGTATTTTCCTGCATTTTTCGGCCCGGCTAAAGCCGTGCCCTTGTTACAGAACTTATTTTTGAAACTCGCTGAAGCGCGAGGCTAATTCGCCACGGCGAACGCCTACGGTGCGGAAGAAGGAGGGTTGGGGGCGGTGACTTCGTTCTTTTTCGGCGCGGGGCGGGACCAGCGGAACTGGGCGAGAAGAGAGGCGAAGAAAGCGATCACGAGGAGCAGCGCGCCGAGGATCACGAGAGGAATGCCGATCAGTACGACGCCTCCGGTGCTGGTGGTGTCAATCGTGAGCTTGGTTCCGGACAACGGATAGGCAAAACTGAGGCCCACGGAACCGTGGCACCAGGCAAAGATGAGCCACAAGCCTGTGACGAGAGAAACAAATGAGACAACCAGCCAACGATCGGCTCTCATAGCGCGATCTCCTTTCGATTTCGCAATCCTGCCATGATACTCCACGGCCGTGAACTCCCACCCATTTTGTACCTGAAGCGGGCGAAAGGGTGGGGCAATAACCCTGCGGAAAGACGCGGCGGAGAGCAAGCGCGCACAAAAGCATCTGTGCGCGTTTCTGGGAGCCACTTTGCTGCGCGGCGAGAGGGATAAGCCGGCGTTCGATACGAAGAACAACCGCAGATCCTTCGACTCCGGCCGCTCGCCGCGGCGAGCGGCCTTCGCTCAAGATGACAGCGCTTTTGTGTGAGGTCAGGGCAGGCTTTTGACTCCCTCGTGATGACACGACATTGAGAGTGCGTGCGAGGCTGCGGCTTACGGGACGGTGAAGGGGCGGGGGCCGTCGGCGGGAAAGAGGCCGGTGGGAGCGGCGGCGGAGGAGGGCTGCTCGCGGAATATGAAGCGGACGAAGAATCCGATGGAGGAATAGGAGTAGTTGCGGGTATTGTTGGCGGCGAAGTAGGCGCCGGCGAACCAGTGCGGGCCGATCTGGTAGGCAACCTGGCTATGGAAATCGTAGTTGGCGCTGACGCTGGTGACGGCGGGCAGCATGGGATTGTTCTGGCTGGTTTCAAGCGGCTTGTCGCCGGCGAGAGGCCAGAGCGGCGTGGAGTCTTCCTGAAAGGCCTGGACGCCGAGAGCACCGACGATGTTGTAGTGCCAGCGGGTCTGGTAGTGGCCGGTCCAAGTGAAGGGAACGCTGCCCAGGAAGTAAGCCTGCGGACTGAAGTAGCCGCCCATGCCGTGGGTGAAGGCGTTCTGGTTGTTGGAGTAGTGCATGGCGAAGAAGTTGGCGCCGACGTTCAGGTTGCCGAACTCGGGCGATGCGTACACGCGCCAGTAAGCGCCGCCCGTGCCGTCGATGCGATTGTTCTTTACGACGTTGTGGCCGGTGAGGTACTGGCCGCCGGCGGCGAAGTAGAAGCCGGACTCCGCGTCGCCGTGCGCGACCTGCACGAGGCCCTGATTGGAGATGACTCCGCCCCAGATCTGGCCGGGGGTGGTGAGCGTGTTTCCGGCGGGATCGCGAAGGCCGGCGTAGGAGAGCTGGGAATCTTTCTCGGAGTCGCGCACCAGGCTGAAGGTGACGGGGCCGTTGCCGGGCTGCCACTGGAAGCGGGCGGTGAAGGTGGAGACGAGGAAGTTGGCGGGGGTGTATCCGCCGGCGATGGTCAGGTGGGGGAAGGCGAGCTGCAACTCCCCGCCCAGGCCGAAGGAGTTTTGCTGGGCGGGCGGCGCGAGCGTGCCCAGAGAGGGCGCAGTGCAAGGCGTCGAGTTCTGGGAAGCGGCGTAGGTTCCGATGGGCTCGGGAATGGTGACGAGGCAGCTTGTGCCGGATTGGAATTCGAGGACGGAGAGGTTGGCGGCGCCGGTGGCCTGGCCGGAGTCGAGAAAGACAGGCTTGGCGATGGCGGTGACGCGCGCATGGTAGCCGAGCGGGGCCGAGGCCTCGAATGGAGACTCGATGGCGGCCAACTGGCTGTAGCCCGGATCGCCGTTGCGATAGTTCACCAGCGATGTGCCGCCGAGCCATCCGCTGTAACCGCTCTCGATGGCGCTTAACTGCTCTTCCGCCTGCTCGCGCGGGCTGAGCGGATTGGCCTGGCGCTGGATGCGGACCCACGGGCCATGCAGCGGCGGCAGATTGCGCTGCTCGAGTTGCTGGTCGGAGAGGCCGGTTCCGGTAGTGGATTCGGCGGGAGTTTCTTCCGTAGTGGTGGCCGGCTGCTGCGCCTGGGCCGGTGGAGTGGATGGAACGGCGGGTGCTGCGGCCTCACCGAGTGGAGCGTTGCCAAGGGTCTGGACGGGCTGCTGGTTCGCCGGCTGCTGGGCGGGCCTGCGGCGGCGCTTGTGCTTGGCGGCGGAGCTGGCGGGAGGCTTGGCCGGAGTGCACCCGGAGGGGCATGCAGGCGCGGCTGTGGATGTGGGCGTGGGTGCGGCGGCGGGCGGCGGCGGCTGTTGCTGGGGCGCGGAGAATGCGCCAGAGGCTGCATCCTGCGCGGAGGGCGTGTATTGCGCCTCGTTGTAGACGCCGGGGTTCTCAGTTTCAGCGGGGCCTGTGGAACCGATGTTTTCTTCAGAAGGCGGCAGATGCACTTTGCCTGTAAGCGGCGCAGGCGATGGGAGGGGCGCGGACGATGCGCTATTTGCCGCGGGCTGGATGAGCGCCCGCTGCGCCGTGCCTGGCTCAACAAAAACCGGCGCGGTGGGCGCGGTGTTCCGGCTGGCGCTTAGTGGAGTATAGGCGGGCGCAGTTCCCTGCTCCGCAGGCGCGTAATCGGGATTGGAACCCTCGTATGGAAGCGGCAGAGGGTTCCTTGATGGCGCAGAAATCTGCGGTTGCTCTGGAGCCGCCGGCGGCAAGGGTGCAATCGAAGACGGCGCGGGAGTTTGCGGCTTATACGAAGGCAGGGGCGCGATCTCTTCAGCCGATGGATGGGCATCGAGGCTCGGGTCGAGCAGACGCCTGGTTTCGCCGGGGCCGGGCTCGGAAGAAAGACCCGTGGCCACGTCGAACCCGGTCCCCTGGCTGTTCATCGCCGATCCGGGAGGGATCGCCGCCAGGGCAGCGCGCCAGAATTCGCCGGCGCGCACGTTGTTGCCGCGGGCCTGTTCAAAGCGAGCGGCAAGCCCCAGAACGTTTGGATCGTTGGGAAAGCGGTTGAGCGCAACGCGAAGCCAAATCTCCGCCTGGGCCATGTCTTTGGCGGCGAGGGCCGCACCAATGGCGCCCTGAAACTCGCCGGAGCCGGCGTTGCTCATGGGGATGGACTTGTAAAGGGCGAGAGCGTCCTGCGCACGGCCGATGCGCGCGTAGGCGGCGGCGGCCGCGAAGCGCACGCTCAGGTTGTCAGGGAAGTCCTGCGAAGCGGCCTGGAGAATCTCGAGGCCGCGCGGCAAATTGCCGCTGTCCATGGCCTGGTTGGCGCGGCGGATGGCCCAGTCGGCCCAGAGCGCCTGAACCTGCTGGCGCTGGCCGGCGGTCAGGTCCTGGCGCGCGTCGAGGCGCGTGAGAACGGGATAGAGCGCGGCATCGTTCCCGACGTTGTAGAGGAGCCAGGCATGCTGCACTTCGAGGCTCGCGGGCGCCTGGGCGCGGTGCAGCAGGTAGTAATTTTCGACGCGCTCGATGTAGTAGTTGGCATCCGGCGCGTCGCCGACGGCAACGTAGAGGCTGGCAACACCCTGCACCCACTCGATGTCGGTTTCGAGCAGGCGGCGCACAGGAATGGGAATCTTGTTGAGCTCCTCAAGCGCCTCGGCATTGCGGTTGGTGGCCATGAGCGAGAAGACCAGGCCTTTCCAGTTGTCAGAGGCGAGCGAGTGCGGAGGATTGAGGGTGATTCCGGCCTGGCCGGAGGGTTCGCTGGAGGCTTGCATCGCGGCGGGGCGGGCGATTCCGAAGCGAAACGCGCGAGGCTGTCCACCAAAGAAGGGCCGGGTGAGCGTCAATGAGGCAAGGACGAGATGCGCCGAGGGGCCACGTGGGTGTGCGGGCGTGGACGCCCACACGACAGCCGGTCTTGAGACCGGCGCTACGCTTTCAAGCTGCAACACGTTTTGCGGGCGTGACACAGGGCGGAATTCGATCGCTGCATGAGGAACCGGCGGCGGCAGCGGCAGATCGTGCGTGTCGGGCGCCGTGCTGTCTGGAGATGGAGTTTGCGAGGCTGGCTGCACCTGCGGAAGGACCACGGGCGTTCTGCCGTCATAAGGATCGGGGCCATAGGCGGGCAGTGGCGGAAGCGTTGTGGTTTTGGCGAAGGGCTCGTAGTCGGGGTCGAGCAGGCGCTGCAAGTCGGCGGCGGTGACGGCGCGATGAGCACTGAGATCCTGCTCGGGATAGACAAGCTCGTGGGCAAGCCGATCGACGGGCGAAACGGCGGGCATGGCGGCGATGGAAGCGCGGTAATAGTCGGCCGCGCGCTGGTTGTCGCCCAAGGCCTGCTCGTAGCGCGCGGCGAGAGAGAGCACGGCGGGATCGCGCGGAAAGCGCGCGAGGGCCAGGCGCAGCCACAGCTCGGCCTGGTTCTTGATCGTTGGCGGCAAGCGCTGCTCCGATGGCGCCTTCAAAGTCGCCCGCGGAGGCATCCTGCATGGGAATCGTTTTGTAGATCGCCAGCGCCTCCCTGGCGCGGCCCACGCGCGCGTAGCCGCCGGCAACCGCCTTGCGCACGGTCAGGTTGTTGGGGAAGGCCAGCGATGCGGCGTCGAGAATGTCGACCGCGTGTTGCGCGTTGCCGTTGTCCATGGCCGCTGCGGCGCGGCGCACGCTCCAGTTGGCCCAGATGTTCTCGACCACCTCGCGCTGCGCGATGGTGAGGTCCGAGCGGCCGCCGATGCGCATGAGCGCGGCATACAGCTCGCGGTCGTTGCCGATGGTGTAGAGCAGCCATGCGTTCTGGATGTCGACGCCCGTAGGCGGTTGCTGCCTGAGCCTGGCGTAGTACGCCTGCACGCGGTCCATGTAACGCAGAGCGGTGTTGGCGTCGCCGGCGGTGGCGTAAAGGCCGGCCTCGGTTTGAACAAAATCAATATCGGTTTCAAGCTGCTTGCGCACCGGCGCGGGAATCTGCGCGATCTCCTCAAGCGCCTGGGCGTTGCGGTTGGTGGCGGCGAGCGTGGAGATGAGGCCTTTCCAGGCGTGGCGTTGTCTGGATTGCTGGTGAGCACGTGCCGGTAGATGGTGTATGCCTGATCGGTGTTGTTGCCGCAGCATGTAGATCGCGGCCAGTTGCAATTGCAGAGAGACGCTGGGCTGATGGCCTGCGGCGAGCTCGAGTTTCTGCGCGCGCTCCAACATGCCCTGGGCCACGTCATACTGATGGGCCTGCTGATAGATCCCGCCCAGTTCGGAGAGAAAGGCGGCGTCGCCCAATGCTGTTTCGTAAGCGGCCGGAGGCATTCTTTGCACGTCGCCGATGGCCAGAGCATCCTGGCCCAGCTCATGATGGGCGCTGACGAGGCCCATCCAGGCCGAAACGTTCGTGGCATCCGCAGCGACAACCTGCGAGTAAAGCGCGGCCGCCTGAGGAAAACGTTTGGCGTCCATCAGAATGCCGGCATATTGCATTTTTGTATCGAGTTTGAGGGTGCTGCCGTTATCGGGAAAAGGCAGCGCCAGCGCCAAAGCAAGAACGCGCTCGGCATCGGCGGTACGGCCCTGCGCCTGGTAGATGGCGGCCAGCGTGCGGAGGACCTCCGGATCTTTGTTGAGCGACGCGCGGACGCTGGCCGGGAAGCGCTCCGAGACAGCAAGAGCCTTGTCATTCTCACCGGCCTGCGCGCAGGCGAGGAACAAACCGCGCCAGCCGTCGAGCGAGGCGGGCTGGAGGTGGAGAAGCTGCTCGATAGACGTCCGGCGGCGGCCAGGTATTGCTGCTGCCTGATGTAGACGCCGGCGAGACCGTTCAGAGCCTCGGGGCTGCGCGGATTCATGTCGAGCGCGGCGCGGTACTTGGCCGCGGCCACGTCGAGCTGATTTTGGCCGAAAGCCTGCTCCGCCTCGCCCATGGCCTGCCAGAAGCGCGAAGCCGCCAGCGCATCCTCGACGGTTTCTGCCTTGTATCCGTGCTGCTCGGCCTGCGTGAAGTAAGTCGATGGCGTCGCCGAAGTTCTGCTGCCTCATGCGCAGGAAGCCCATGCCCGCTTCGACGCGTCCGTTGTCCGGCTCCTGCTGGAGCAGCGCGGTGAAGCGCTTATCGGCTTCGTCGAGGCGGCTGCGCGTTGAGCGCCGCGAAGGCTGCGCGCTCGGCGGGATTGCGCGCGATGCCGGAGTTCATTTGCGCGAGCCTGGCTTCGTTCTCCTTGAGAAGCGTGGCGACTTCGGTGTCCTGGGGATGCGTTTTAAGATACTCGCGCAGCCCGGCAGCCGAAGCGGGATTTGCGGAGTCCCAAATGAGCGCCTGGCGCAAAGCGGCCTGGGCAGCCGGATCTTTGGGATGCGCCTGGAGAATGCGAATGCCTTCGGAGCGGGTGCGCTGTTCATACGTGAGCATGACGCCCAGTGCGATGGCGTAGCGCGGATCGCCGGGATTGCGGTCCACCAGCGCGCGCATTCCGGCAATGGCCGCCTGCTTGCCATTCGCCGTGCCGTAGAGGGTTTGATAGTAGGCCAAAGCAATGTCGCCGTTGGGCGGTTGATCGCCGTAGAGCTGGCGATAGATGCGCATGGCGTCGTCGTTGCGGCCTTGGCGCGTGAGCTCGCCCGCCTGGCGAAGCTGCCCGCTTTCGGCGCTGGTGCTGGTCATGGCCTCGATTTTGGCGATCTCGGGATCGTTGGGGCTGATTTTGCGCAAGCGATCGAGGGCTTGATTGGCCTGATCTACAGAGCCAATCAGTTTGTAATCTCTGGCCAGAGCGGCGAGCGCTTCAGTGTTTTCAGGGGTTGAGAGCAGAATCTGCTGCCACAACTGGATGGCCATGTCGGGCCGTCCACGAGCCTCGAGGGCGCGGGCTTTTTCAACGAGACTGGCGCGGGCGGCATTGGCGGAGTTGGCGACGGAACTATTTTGAGCGCGAACTACCGGGAGCGTCAGCAAAAGGCAGCCCGCTACGATCCAACTCGCTTTCCAAGCTCCCCAGCCCACCCTCATTGGCGCATCCATTCTACGTTTAGCTCGCCCCTGGAGCCAAACCGGAATCTGGCGTCGAGAAATCCAGTAGCGAACAGGGCAAGACACTGATCGTAATACGCTTTGTCTTTACCATACAATCCCGATGTTCGATCCTTTTGCGCGCTCAGGCGAATCATCTGCCGGGCGCTGGCTCTGGAGAGATCGGGAAAGGCGCGGAGGTAGGGCAGGACGGCCGCGGAGAAGCCAATTGGTCCCTCGTTTTGCACAGGGATTCCGTCCTGGCTGACTTTTTCGGGAGGGGCGTCGTGATTCGCAAGCCAAACGCTCATGGCCGGAACGGCATTGAGGATTGCGCCGCGCATGGCATCGTCGGGGTTGGTCATGCCGGCCCAGAGGTACACGCGGATGGCGTCATAGCTGCCGACCGGATCACCGCCGCCGCTACCGGCTGGGCCCGGCGAGGCGGGAGCGGCCGCCGGATAGAAGCCGTCCGCGGGAACGTACTCGACCCAATCCATCGCGTAGCCGTGGCGGGCGCTCTGCTCGAGCAGCCTGGGGATATTGAGAGCGATCTCGCGCCACGGGCCGGAGGGGTCGACGGATGCGAGGCGCTCGAAGAGAAACAGCGGCAGATAGCTGGGATTGAGAATCCACGTGTTGCCGTGTTGAAAGCCAGTGGGGCCGGGAAGCAGCATAAGGCCGAATCCCGGCAGATTGACGACTTCGTTTTTAGCGATCAATGCCAACACGGCATGGCCGAGGCGGGTGTCGGCAGGCGAGTTCCAAAGACGGCCTGCTTCGAGGAGTGAGTAAGCCATCCAGACATCGGCATCGGAGGCCGAGTTCGAGTCGAGGACCTTCCATTGGCCGTCCTTGTTTTTTCCCCAGAGCCACGCGGGAAGATGGGTGGAGAGATCGCCGGCGGCCAGATTCGTTTGTGTCCAGGCGAGAACGCGGTCGAAGGTGGGGCGATCGTTGGCGGCGAGAGCGAAGAACAGGGCGTAGGCCTGCCCTTCAGAGGTGGTGTGCCGATCTCCGCTGGGGTCAGACACGTCGCCGCTTAGGACTCTACCGCTTCGCGGGTCGATAAAATGCGACGAATAGGACTGCCAAAGCTGCCATGGGCCTTGCTTGCAGCCGCACGTGAACGAAAGGATGCAGAAAGCCGCGATCAGGGAAAGACGCTTCCCTGGCTTGAGTATCGAATGGCTCATCGTACATATTCTCTACCCAGGGGGCAGGCACTCGTGCATTCCCAGGTCTCAGAAGCGAGACCTGGGGCACCCCTGTTCTTTGATGAGTTTGCCTCGCTGAGAACCGGGCCACCCGCCCGGATACACTTCCTCAGCGCGCGGCCTCAGCATCTAGAAGTTGATACTCGTATGGCTTTTCCGTGTAGTAGTCCGGGGCAAAGCTGTGAACGAATCCATTCTGGATGAGGCGATTCTTTGCCCGTCTGTACATCTCCTCCGCCTCCTCGAACGAGATGCCTTCTTGATCCGTGTTGATCGTGGCGACGTGGTGTATGAACCTCTTTTCGCTGTCGTCCCACCACCCATGGTCCTCCCTGAAGGCATAGACTCTCACACCGTGGCCGGGGAGGGCCTTAACAGATATCTCATAGCACTCTGATCGCTCCACCTCGGGCGTACTGGTCTTATACAAAGTTTCGAGCATGACAGAATTCTACCGCGCTTTGTAGAGACCGGCGGGTGGCCGGGGTCTTGGGGTGCTTGAGCCAGCACAGAAAGGGGTGCCCCAGGTCTCGCCTTTGAGACCTGGGATAACACAATCCGTGAACATCGGTTGATCTATTTTCTCATCGCCTCTCTCGTTGCATAGCAGCGGGAGCAGTAGACGACAGCGGTCCTCCGCGTTCGCGCTTCCACCCGGTCCAGAACGATTCCACCTCGACCGTGCCTTCGCAACCTGTCGCGTAGTGGCGGAAGCTCGACCACGGCCAATCCTCCGGCCGCTCCACTAGTCCGCGCGCCACGGGATTGCGATGCATGTACTCCAGCTTTTCCGTTTCTTTCTCCGCCGTCCACACATTGAAATCGTAGTAGCGGGCTTGCCAGAACGGGCGCTGGCGCTGCCGGACCGAGACGGAAAGTTTGAGCGCCTGAATGGCGCGGTCGAGCTGTCCGCACTCAGGCTCGTTCACCAGAAGATGCACGTGCTCCGGCATAACAACATAGCCGAGGACCGCCCATTCGTACCTATTGCGCATTCGCTCCAGCGCCGACTCGAAGAGGTCACGGTGGGCGGCATCAGCCAGGAATGCCAGCCGGTGATAACAACTGAAGGTAATAAAGTGCAGTTGGCCCGTCTGCTGGTAGCGGTTGAGTCCTGACGGCATTTGCCAATCAGGATACGCCGATTGCTGCGAAGGGAAAAGTTGGGCGGAATTTGTGCTTTCCCAGGTCTCAGAAGCGAGACCTGGGGCACCCCGCTTGGTGGTGGGTTCGGTTTCTGAAAAACCGGGTGGGACGGTGGAGGTTCGCGCTTTCCCAGGTCTCAGAAGCGAGACCTGGGGCACCCTGATTCGTGGTGTGTTTGGTAAGAAATCGAAGAGTCGGGGGGCTAGTCTTCCATTATCGTCAGGCGCGCTCTGGCCCTGGAGCGCAGCCATTGCCGGGTCCAGATGGCCAGCAGAAACGCCAGAATGACGACCACCACCGCAATCAGCCATGGATATTCGGCAGCCCACAAACGCAACTGCGTCCACCATGGCAGAGCCCCCACATAATAGACCTCGGCGCCGACGCGGAAGGATTGAAATTGCGTTCCGTGGAGAACGGAAACGGAGCCGGAGATGTCGCTGGACTGCTGCACGTCGAGGAACGTGCTGATGAAGGGATCGAACGTGGTTCCGTCTTTGAGGTGGATGGCGACGATGCTGCGGTTTCCACCGATGTCGTAGGGCGACTCGATGCCCTCAATGACAGCATCGGGAGTGCCGCCGGCAGTCATGGCGCCGGACTCGGCGTGCTGGTTCGATCGCAGCTTCCACCATGCGTTGTGGAGGAGACGGACAAAGAAGCCTTGCGTATCCTGCACCTGGATCTGCCCGCTGCCCAGGGAGACGGGAAGATGGGTTCCGAGCTTGTCGAAGGCGGGTTGATCGTCGCCGGCGCCGATGATGAGGAAGTCGGTGGCAGCGCCACTGTGGAGAGCGTCGGGACCGGCAACGGTCACGCGCAAACCGGGAAATCCGGTCTGGCGGCCGAAGTGGCCCATCAAGGTGACAAAGGCCTCGATCTCCTGTTCGGTGGGCATGGGCGGTAGAACCACCGTGGTCCCGCTCAGGTCAGCGAGGCGCGTGAACGGAAAGCCGGCATTGGAGAAGATCTCGAGATTGGGCAGGGGCGTCCAGTGCGGATAGCCGCGCAGATCGAGATAGGAATCGCGCAGGATGGCGCCCTGCAGGTTGATGGGTGTCGAGTCGTAGCAGTTCTGTTTGCGGGCAAGTTGGAAGGTGAAATCGAAGGACAACGTGTTTGAGAACGGACGCAGGTTCACGACGGGGACGGGCACGTCGGTCTGCGTGGTTCGGGAAATCTCCTGGCCGGGAATGAGCGGAGTGGAATCGAGGAAGGCGTTGTTGAGGCGCACCTGCAAGCTGGAGATGGGACCGATGGGAATGGAGTTGTAACGATCAACGAGGTGCAGCCTGGTGTTGGGTCCGCCGGTGTCGTAAAAGAGATCGGGCGGAATGCGGAAGTACGCATTGAGCGGAGCCGTTCCATCGCCTTGCAGCTGTTCGGCAGTGGCGTAATCCCACAAGGGAATGGTCTGGTCAGTGCGCGCCCAGCGCGGCGCGGCGTCGGGAGCCTGCTGGTTGGGGAGCTTCAGGTTCCCGATGGTGGTAAGAGCGCCGGCGAGCATGTCACTGTGCAGCGCGATGGCCTGAGCCGCGACAACGGCGTCATCGGCGTTCGCTCCGGTCACAATCAGGAGCTTGCCGTAGGGATCGTTGGGGTTGGTGCGCATGGCCACGGTTGGCGATCCGGCGGCAGGAAGATTCAAGCTCGCCGGGAGGCTCGCGGGGTTTTCGGCGATGACGATGGCGTTGCCCTGAGGTATGGCTCCGATGCGCACGGGAAAACGTACGGGCCGGTTTTCAGAGATCATGCCGAAGTAGCCGGCGACGATGCCTGCGGCCTGAATCGCTTTCAAGGAGGGGGGCGCGGGAAACACTACCGGAAGACTGACGGGCTGAATTACGGCAGGATCGACAAACGGCGTGGGAAGTTGCTTCAAATCGTCGGCAAGAGGCAGCAGGTCGCCCTGGATATCGAGATAGGTGTTGCGGTGAACGCGGGCCCACAGCGCCGAATTCGCGGGATCCTCGCAGCTCATGGTGTAGTGACCGACAAACTCGATGGTCAGCGCATTGTTATGGACGAGCAGCTCGGGAGGGATATTGAATTCGGTCTCCTGGTCGCTGCCGTCAGAGCCTCCAAACTTGCCCGGAGCGGGTTGGATGGTGGCGAAGAGGGTTCCGTTCAGGATGAGCTTGAGCTGGCTGAGTTGCGGGATGAGGGCGGGAGAAAAGGCGTAGTACATATGAATCTTCGCGCTGCGCACGACGTGGGTAAGGGGCAGCGTGAAGTAGATATTGTGCATTCTGTCGATGCTGCGCAGCTCGATCTGCGGCGAGCCTGCATCGGCGAGGGTGAAGGTGTCACGATATTGGCCTGGTAAGACAGCGGAGCTAGCGGAGTTAGCGGAGTTAGCGGAGCTGGCGGAGCTAGCGGAGTTGGCGGCGTTTGGCACGGGTTGGGCAAAGGCCTTTGGCGCGCCGGCAGCAAGAAACGCGGCGAGAAGAAGGATCACCCCCGGCTGAACGATGGAGAGCGAGTTGGACTGACGGGCTGACTTGTCCTGGCCGCTAAAGATGCCGAGGAACGTGGCTTTGAGCCCGCGCATGGAGATCCGGAAGATGCGGGCCAGGCTGCGCAGCACGTTATCGGTGTCGCGCGCCTCGCCCCAGCCCAGCCAGGAGTCGGCGCGGGAATACAACGCAACGGTAAGAACTTCCTGTTCGGCAAGCGACAAATCTTCAAAACGAACGCGCAACACCGATCCCTCCAAGGAAACAACGGCAGCGCGCAGATCGGTGGCCGCCGATGGAAACGGAAAAGCCAGACTCACGTGCGCTTCCGGCGCAAGATCGAGAGCCTCGCTGAGACGGATGCCGGCGCCGCCGTTGGACAAGTCCACGGTCTCACCGGCGATCGACCGCCCATCCGGCAGCTTGACGGCGAGCGGAGTTACGACGTTGATGCGAACCGTGGCGCGGAGCTGCTTTAACTCCCGCGCCACCGCCGTGCAGACGCCGAGAATGACCACATTGAAGCAGCACCACATCACATTCATCAGCACCGTGCCGCGGCGGTCAACGTCCCAGATGAAGAAGCGCGGAATGGCGACGAGAAGGCCGGCGATGTTGAAGATGAGCATGACGAGAAACGGTTGCGCGATGCGCGAGTCGAAGAAGGTGCTCTTGACCACTCCGCCTTTGGAGGTGACGTTGAACTTGCCCAGCCGGGGGCTGATGAGCGCCATCATGGTGGGCAGCAGAATGTAGGGCGAGAGCACGGTTTCGTAGATCTCGTTCCAGAAGGAATACCGGTGTTCGCCCTGAATGCGCGAGTTGGTGACGTTGGAGAGCGTGAGGTGCGGAAGCGCGTAGGCGAGGATGGCGGCCCAGTAGCCGGGAATGTTGGTGTGATTAAAGAGCAGATAGATGAGCGGCGCAGTGAGAAAGATGAGGCGCGGCACGGCATACAGAAAATGCCCCACGGCGTTGAAGTAGCAAAGTCTTTGAGGAAAGGTGAGCCCGCGGGCGAAGAGGGGGTTTTCCATGCGCAGAACCTGGATCATCCCGCGCGCCCAGCGGATGCGCTGCCCGACGTGCGCCGAGAGCCGAGCCGTAGCGAGTCCGGCAGCCTGGGGAATGTTGATGTAGGCCGTGTTCCAGCCCGCCATCTGCATACGCAGAGAGGTGTGAGCATCCTCGGTCACGGTTTCCACCGCGATGCCGCCGATCTCGTCCAGCGCCTTGCGCCGCAGGATCGCGCAGGAGCCGCAGAAGAAAGAGGAATTCCAGAAGTCGTTGCCGTCCTGGACGATTCCGTAGAACAACTCGCCCTCGTTGGGAATCAAGTGGAACTGTCCCAGATTGCGTTCAAACGGATCGGGCGAGTAGAAGTGGTGGGGCGTTTGCAGCACCGCAAGCCTGGAATCGCGCAGGAACCAGCCCACGGTCATCTGCAGGAAGCTGCGCGTGGGAACGTGATCGCTATCAAAGACAGCGACCAACGAAGAAGACATGCTTTTGAGCGCGGCGTTGATGTTGCCGGCCTTGGCATATTTGTTGTCGGGCCGGGACTTGTAGCCGATGCCGGCCTCGAAAGCGAACCGCTCGAACTCCTTGCGCCGGCCGTCGTCGAGGATGTAGACGTGCAGTTTGTCGGCAGGCCAATCCATATTGAGCGCGCCCAGAGCGGTGTAACGCACCACTTCGAGCGGCTCGTTGTAGGTGGGGATGAGGACGTCAATATCCGGCCAATCGTCGGGATTCTCAGGCAGCGCTACCGGAGCGCGGCGCAACGGCCAGATGGTTTGAAAGTAGCCCAGGAAGAGAATGACGAACGCGTAGGCCTCGGCAAGCAGCAGGCACAGGATGAAGAAGGCGTCCAAAGCTCCCCAGTGATTGGCCGGGTCCTGGAAGAAGCGGACGACCTGCGCGATGCGCCAATATCCGTAGCGCAAGGTGCAGAACATCGACAGCATCATGAGGGTGAGCGTGACCAGATAGGAATCGGTGCTGCGCGCCATAGCCAACGCCAGCAAAAGGCTCAGCAGACCCAGAACCGCCTGTTGCGGCCAGGTGAGGGGCACAACGGCCAGAAAGCAGAGAATGGCCCCGGCGGCGAGCAAAAAAAACAGACGGAAGATTCTGGTGAAGAGATTCTCCCCTGCCCCGATATTCTGCCAGAGCCCCGTTGCCGTCATCGCTCGCTCCAGCGTACGCCGCGGAAACTGGTGGTGGCGGCAGCGGAAAGGCTCTTCACCCATCCCGCCAGGCTGGCAAAGTCCTCGGCCACGGGAGAGTTGGGAGCATAATCCATCACCGTCATGCCTTCAGCCAGTGCCTCGCTGACGGCCGGAGCGCGACGCAGCACAAAGGGAAGCAGACGATCGCCCAACTGCTCGCGCAGCACCTCTCTCACGTCCAGATGCAGCGGGAGCGAGGAATCGAATTGGTTGAGCAGGTAATGGGGAAGCGAAGGTTTGGCCAGCGTACTACTGTTGTGGTCGAAGAAAGCGTCAATAGAGCTGACGCTGACCACGGAGTTCATATCGGGAACCAAGGGAACAAGGATTTGCGGCGAGAGGCGCATAATGCGCCGCGTTGTGGCGCCGGAGGCCGTGGCCAGATCGATGATGACGCGGCCCACTCCGCGAGCATGCTTGGAAATTTCTGCAGTGAGCGCCTCCTGCGCGGCCGTCTCCGGGCCATAGCTTTCCGGATCGAGCGTGATGATCTGGATGGGTGCATCGCCGCTGGCGGCAGGGGGACTGAAGGTGCGTAACAGCCCTGGGCGCTGATCGCTAGCGCCAAAATAAAACGGCAACAGTCCGTAGGCCGCGGTATCCACCAGCAAAACGCGCTCTCCGCGAGCGGAAAGGGCCCGGCCAAGCGTAGCGACGAGGCTGGTCTTGCCCACCCCTCCGGCGAGCGAAAAGACCGCCAACGCCGGGGGGCGCGCGGCGACCGGAGCCGGCGCGGCCTGTGCGGGCGGCAGGCTGCCCTCGAGGACGCCGCGAAGCGCATACCAGCGCGTGGCGAGGCGCTCGCGCGATCCCTGCAGCGTATCTTCGGGCACGGGCGGGAGACCGGGCTGGCCAACCGCTTCGCCGCGCTCCGGCATAAGCCATGCCGGACGGCCTGCGCTATCACCGGCGTTGGCATCGGACCAGGGATGACGGAGCGGCGCGGCGCCTTCTTCGCGCAGGGGCGCATGAGGCGCCGCACCTGGCGCCGGCCGGTACGACGGTGGCACAGCTAAATTGCGTAAAGCGGAGGCGAGGTCTTCGCGGCCGGGATGTTCCGGATGCAGCCGTTCCCCTGGCGCACCGGGCGCTGCGGTAAATTGAGCAGGGCGCAGCGGTTGGCCGGCGAGCTGCTGCTCTGCTTGCTGTGCCGGGAGCTCGACTTTGCGCGTGTCGCCGTTGCCACTCTTTGGCTCGGCGCTCTGCTGCGTCCGCTGGCGTTCCGTTTCCATAGCTTGCTCAACGCGTTGCCGGGACTTCTCTCGGGTTTGCGCCCGCGATGCGGAAAAATCGCGGTACTTTGCGCCGTGCAAATTCGCCCAGGAGTACAACGACGCCACGTCTTCCGGAGTCTCGTTCTGGTCGAACTGCCCTGTCCGCTCCGTCATGATCGATCCCAGCAACTTCCGCCGTCACGCGATTTCCCACGTCTCGGAGCCTTGACGCGGCTGTTGCAATGTAGAACACGGGAACGCGTGCCCCATGGGGCGGATGACACTTATCCTTCCCGGTAATCGTAGTGGCGCGGTAGCGCCTTGAACAATAACACTTGCAAGGCTGCCGAGCTAACACTTTTCCGTCATCTAAAAGGCGTGAAATGCCTCATTTTCTGCGTGATGCGGGCTGTTATCCCCCATGAGTAATCGGTTTCCCAGCAGCCCACGAGTACCATGGTACCAGCAGTGTAAATTACCGCGCCGGAAGAGATGGCGGTAGTAGTCCGGTGCTCGTGTAGCTGTCGTGAATCGAGACGTCGTGAAGAAGCCTGAATCGTGGTTGAGCTCTCTGGTTTCGCATTTCACGGACGGCGAAGCATCGGCAGTCGCTCTGTGGTAGCTTGGAAGGAGCGGCCTTAAAACGAGCTCGTAGCTCAGTTGGTAGAGCAACGCCCTTTTAAGGCGTGGGTCCTGGGTTCGATTCCCAGCGAGCTCACCACCCCTGGCCGTTGTATCCCTGTCTCATATAGTTTTCCGTGGAATGACGCTGCGGTTGCAGCTCTTGTTTTGCGCGCGCGGTGGAGGGCCGGGCTATGACGCGCGCGGTCCGGCCCATCCCATGGAACACAAGAACCCGGTTTGGACCCCGGAAGACGGTCGTTCTACGATGGGACCTGCGGCCAAAAGCGGCTCGGCGCAAAGGACGGATGAGAATGATTTCGGCAACGGAGATCGCCGCTCTGCAGGATCGGCTGACGCATGCGTGGCACATGACGCCGAACACACAAGACGGCGCTTCGATGTCCGGCCATGCGCGCGCAACGGGCGACGCAAAGGACTCCGGGGACGACTGGCCGAGGCTGGTGGCTCGGCAGCATCGCGCCAACTTCGACCTGTGGCACATCGAGGATGAGGCGCGCGCGCCGGGCGCGGCCGATGCGGAGCTGGCCGCGGTGAAGCGCAGGATCGACAAGACCAATCAACTGCGCAACGATCTGGCCGAGGAGTTGGATCGGACGCTACTGGGCTGGATGGAAGCGCGCGGGTTACCCAATCCCACAGCCCCGCTCCACTCCGAGCCGCCGGGCATGATGATCGACCGGCTCTCGATCCTGGCGCTGAAGATTTACCACACTCGCGAAGAAGCGCAGCGGTCGGATGCGCCGCCAGACCACGCGGCGCGGAATCGCGAGCGCCTTGCCATCCTGGAGGAGCAGCGCGGCGATCTGGCAGGATGTCTGGATACGCTATGGCAGGAGACCCTGCACGGAACAAAGCGCTTCAAGCTGTACCGGCAATTGAAGATGTACAACGATCCCGCGCTGAACCCGGCGATCTACGGGAAAACCGCGGCTCCAAACGCACGGTAACCGTCCGCTTCGAGTGCCCCATTGACGGAACGCGGGGTTCTGCGTATAAACATGGCCTAAGAAGAGTTCCCCGGTTAGTTCCCCGCTGGCATGCATCCGGCGCAAGGGGGAAAGGAATGTACCCTTCCGGTAACACCATGACGCAAGAAACTCGAACCGCGGCGTCCAGCCGCAAAAAAACTCCGTTGACGGCGGACAAATCCGGCGGCGCCGCCCGTTCCGGCACGGGACCTGTGTTCCAGCACTATCAAAATGCCGTACAACTGCTCCAGCAAGGCAAGTACGAAAAGGCGCTCAATATGCTGGAAAAGTTGCTTCCCGAAGCCCCCACTGAGATCCAGGACCGTTGCCGCATGTACATCAGCGCCTGCCGCCGGCAACTGGAGAAGGCCAACCTCTCGTTCCCGACGCCCGAGGAACACTATGACTACGCGATCTCGCAGCTGAATACCGGCTATTACGAGGAAGCGCGCGAGCAATTCAACGGTATTTTGAACGCCCATCCCGATGCCGACTATGCGTTTTATGGGCTGGCGGTGCTGGGAGCAATTACCGGCAACATCCAGGACTGCCTTTACAACCTGGCGCGGGCCATCGAACTGAATCCCAAGAACCGTCTGCAGGCGCGCGTTGACAACGACTTCCAGAACATGGTGGACGACCCGCGCTTTACCGAGTTGCTTTATCCTGAGGTTCCATAAGGCCTGCTTTGAACTCTGCGATCGAAAAGGGCGAAGCCGAGGGCGCGCCCGAACGCGAGCGCGCCGCCGCGTCTCAAGCGAGCCCGCTGCGCGTTGTCGCCATCGGAGGCGGCACGGGTCTCTCCACGCTGCTGCGCGGTTTACGCCGCTACGTCCCGGCGCCGGGCCAAAGCCCCGACGCAACCAAAACCATTGCCGACCTGGCAGCCGTGGTTACGGTCACCGACGACGGCGGCTCGTCGGGGCGGCTGAGGCAGGATTTCAACATGCTGCCGCCCGGCGATCTGCGCAACTGCATGGTTGCGCTCAGCGAAGAAGAAGATCTGCTGGCGCGCCTGTTCACGCATCGCTTTCGCGGAGGCAATGGGCTGAAAGGTCACAACTTCGGGAACCTGTTTGTGGCCGCGCTGACCGAGATCACAGGGGATTTCGCGCAGGCCGTGCAATTGGCTTCAAAGATTCTGGCTACGCGCGGGCGCATCTATCCGGCCACGACGGCCAATGCCACGCTGGTGGCCAACATGGACGACGGCTCGGTGGTGCGCGGGGAGACGAACATCACCGCGAGCCGAAGACGCATCGTGGAGCTGACCCTGGAGCCGCCCTATCCGGCGCCGCTGCCGGAGACGCTGGAGGCCATTGAACGCGCGGACCTGATCACGGTGGGGCCGGGCTCGCTGTACACGTCTCTGATCACCAACCTCCTGGTCGCCGGCATCCCTTCCGCGCTGGGCGCAGCGCGCGGCTTGCGCGTTTACATATGCAATTTGATGACCCAAGCGAACGAAAGCCTTGGGCTCACCGCCTCCGAACACATCCAGCGCATTTACGACCACACCCGGACGCACATCTTCGACTACGCGATTGTGAATACAGGAAAATTTTCGGCGGAGACGCTGGCGCGGTATGCCGCGGAGGGCGCGGCGCCGATCGTGCCCGATATCGAGCGCATCGAAGCCCTGGGCGTGCGCTGCATCGCGGGAGACTTTGCCAGCGAGGAAAATGTTGTGCGCCACACGGCCAGCCGCGTAGCCGACACCGTACTGGAGTTGGCGCAAACCCGCACCGCGCAGGCGGGAATTCCTCAATAAGAAGTTCTTTTCAGGCCCAGACGAGATGGGGTAGAGTCGAGGTGCGCGCTTCCCTCACCCGCGCGACGAGGAGGATCTATGAACAAGACCCGGGTTTGGACGATTGTGGGTTGTTGCGGCCTTGCGCTCGCCGCGTTGGCGTGGAGCCAGGGCATGAAGGCCGGGCTTTGGGAAACAACGTCGACTATGACCTGGCAGCAATCACCCTTTCAGGGAATGAATTTACCGCCGGCTGCGGCTCAGGCCCTTGGCGGGGGTACGCACGGCGCGCAGGTTTGCGTGACGCAAGAGGAGATTAACAAGTTCGGCACTGTGCCGCCGCAGGTCGGTCACCAATGCCAGCTCACCGATATCAGCATTACTGCCGGCGGAATGACCGCCAACCTCACTTGCAGCGGACAGATGAACGGCTCCGGGACGGTGACGGCCAGCTGGGCCGACAGCACTCGTACCACCGGCAAAGTCCATTTCTCAGGCACCATGCAGATGGGGCCGAACTCGGCGCCCGTCGAGTGGACCACCGAGTGGACTTCAGTGTACAAAAGCGCGGACTGCGGGAGCGTGAAGCCGGCGCCGATGCCGGCGAGCCAGTAGACTGGAGCTCAACCCCAACCGAAGAGGAACCATGGCGCTGACGACGAGCTTTGATGAGACGATTAGAAAGAATCTCCAGAAAAGCAAGGGTTTTCGCAGGGCCCTGCTGAAAGAAGCTGTCGGTTGCATGATCGCCGGAGATGTGGAGACCGGAAAATCCGCGCTGCGCAAATATATCAACGGGACCATCGGCTTCATGAAGCTGGGCGAGGCGCTGGGCCGTTCGCCAAAGGTGCTGATGCGGATGTTCAGCGCCAAGGGCAACCCGCAGGCGAAGAACCTTTTCGAAATCGTTGCGTATCTGCAAAAAATTGAGGGAACTGTGCTGAGGGTTGTGGATCGGGCGGCGGCATAAGATCAAATGCCAAAACAGGCGCCTAACCGTATCCGAGTCGACCCTGCTTGCGAAACCAATCGTGGTTTTCTTCCGAGAATGTCGCGAACTGTTCCGCACGGTTATAGTAAGCGGAGAACGCTGGGTCATGATCGAGACTTCGGATGATTGGTCGGGGGTCTGACTTGCGACTTTCGCGCCATCGCCTTGGCCAATCTACTGTGATTCCGGTTGCAAACTGGCTTGCACTATCTTTGTAATGGCTCTTGTAGGGAAGTATTGTGTGCAGATGGAAGCCGTCGTTAAAGCCGGGTTCTGAGAACGAAGGACCGAACGATGCTCCTATCCATTGCTGGGTCCGCTCAGTTCGCGCGACTTCAACCAACGGGTAGCCTAGGAAGACTCCGCCCTCTTTTTCAAGTATGGCTTCGCCAACGGCAACCGCTCCGCGAAGCGGCAACTCGGCTTCCAGGCCGAAGCAAATCGCCTCTGCAATGAGGTGTGTAAAGCTTGGAAGCGCCACCTTGGAATAGCGGGTCCAGAAAAGCAAAGAGTCGCTGAAATAGGCATTACCGATGGCTAACCACCCGACTGCGACATGACCGTCGGGCGTTGGAACGATGTCGAGACCGCCAGTCTGCTCTCTGACATATGCAACCAACTCGCGGTACTTTGCCTCGATTGCCTTGAGGCCCAGCGCGTTCAGGCGGCTCTCAAAGCCAAGTACATCAAGGAGACAAACCAGTTGGAGTTCGTTGGGTGATTTCATATTCGCTCCTCGCCTGAAGTCTCCACCGTGCGCTTGAGCTGGCCGCAGGCGGCGAAGATGTCGCGGCCGCGGGGCTGGCGGATGTAGGCGGGAATGCCGTCGGCGACAAGAGCATTTTGAAATGCCACGACCGCGGCGGGCTCGGGCATTGCGTAGGCGATTCCGGGGCCGGGATTCCAGGCGATCAGGTTCACCTTTGCGGGCAGGCCGGCGCGGCGCACGAGGCGCGCAACCTCGCGAGCGTGTTCGGGGCGGTCCGTGACGCCGCCGAGCAGAACATATTCGAAGGTGATGCGCTCGCGAGGGCGCAGAGGAACGCGGCGTACGGCCTCGATGACCGCCGCGATGGGCCATTTGCGGTTGATGGGCATGATTTCTGTACGGAGCGCTTCGTTGGGCGCGTTCAGACTGATGGCAAGCTTGGGACGAACGCCGGGCGGCTCCGCGGCGAAGCGCTCGATGCCGGGAACGATGCCGGAAGTCGAGACGGTCATGCGCAGCGGGCTCAGTCCGACTTCGTGGACGAGCAGGCGCACCGCAGCCATGAAATTGTCGTAGTTGAGGAACGGCTCGCCCATGCCCATGAAGACCAGGTTCACGCGATCGCGGCTAACGCGAACCGCGTGGCGCGCAAGCACCGCGACCACCTGGCCGGCGATTTCGCCGGCAGTCAGGTTGCCCGCCGCGGCGGGCAGTCCAAGTTTGGCGGTGAGGCAAAACCGGCAGTTGACGGCGCAACCCATCTGGCTTGAAACGCAGACGGTGGCGCGGTTCCAGCCTTTCTCACCGGCTTCGCTCCCGTCGCCGGCCTCGCCGCCGTCGCCCTCGGGCATCCAGACAGTCTCGACCGTGGTGGGGTCGCCGGGGCGGCACTGCATAAGATAGCGCTCGGCGCCATCGGCGGATCGATAGGCCTGGGCAATCGCCGGACGGCCGATCCGCCAGCCTTGGGCAGACAGTTTTTCGCGCAGAGCCTTTGGCAAAGTTGTAATTTCAGAAAGTTCTGTAATTCGTTGACGATAAATAGCTTCAACGAACTGCTTTCCGCGCCATGGCGGTTCGCCCTCCCGCTGCAGCATCGCAGATAGAGCTTCTGCATCTAAACCAAACAGAGGCGCCCGGCTTCCCCCCGGACCTCCGGACGAGTCAAAAACTCCGAATTGGTTGGAAAACTCAGGCACGGCGATGCTCAGCTTACGGCGGTTCTCCTGCAGCTATGAGACATTTCGGGCAGTATTCAAGGTGGCTTTTTCTTGATGAAAAAGCCACTTAGCGATTGTGCCTTGATCTACACCTGCAGGAGACCCGCTATAGGAGTATCTTAGCTGTTGATGCACTTCAGGCTGTAGCAACGTAAAGAATTCTTCCCCATACGCGGTGCGACCACAGCGACGCCAATCAACCGCAGTTGTCCTACAATCGAAGTTCGACAGGGTGGCTATGAATGCTGAGCGAAATCTTCGCCGCACCGTATTGCCCAATGGACTGATCGTCCTGACCGAGCGCATGGACTATTTGCGTTCGGTGGCCATGGGGGTGTGGATCAGGTCGGGCTCGCGCTGCGAGACGGCGGAGATGAACGGCATCTCGCACTTTGTGGAGCACATGCTCTTCAAGGGTACGCGCTCGCGGTCGGCGCAAAGAATCGCCCGCGAAATGGACTCCATCGGCGGCAACCTGGACGCGTTCACCAGCAAGGAAACCATCTGCTTCAACGTGAAGTCGCTGTCGGACCATGTGCCCATCGCACTGGACGTACTGACCGACATGGTGCTGAACCCCATATTTGCGCTTCCCGACATCGAGCGCGAGCGCGGCGTGATTCTGGAGGAGATCAAGATCGACGAGGACAATCCGGACGTGCTGGTACACGAACTGTTCACGCAGAGCTTCTGGAAGGGGCATCCATTGGGCAAGCCGATCCTGGGCACGACGGAGACGGTGGGCCGGTTGAGCCAGCAACAGCTCTTTGCGTACCATAACGACCGGTTTCACGGCGGAAACATCGTGTTCTCCGCGGTCGGCAATCTGGATCACGACCGATTTACAGAGGCGGTGGCAGCGAAGTTTTCCTCCCTCGAAGGCGGCGAGGCGCTGCACGAGACTTCGGCCCCGGAGCCCAGCGCGCGCATCATTCTGCGCAACAAGAAGGCTCTGGAGCAGGTACAGATTTGCCTGGGCGTGCCTGCGCCGCCGATCACGGATGAGAATCGTTACGCGACGGCGATCCTAAACACCATCCTGGGCGGCGGCATGAGTTCCCGGCTGTTTCAGACCATTCGCGAGGAACGCGGCTTGGCCTACTCGGTCTACTCCGACCTTAGCCCTTATCGCGACACAGGCAATCTCTGCGTCTTTGCGGGCACCTCGGCGGGAAAATCGCTGGAGGTGGTGGACCTGATTCTGGCCGAGTTCCGCAACCTGAAGGAGACACCTATCGGCGCCGAAGAATTGACCCGCGCCAAAGACCAACTCAAAGGCAACATCCTGTTGGGCCTGGAGAGCTCGAACTCGCGCATGGCCAACCTGGCCCGCCAGGAAATGTACTTCCACCAGTTCTTGACAGCCGATGAGATCGTCGCGCGCATTGACGCAGTGGATGCCGCGCAGGTACAGAGGATGGCGCAGCGGCTCTTTGAGCCGGAGAGCATCGCCGTGACCCTGCTGGGGCGGCTGGACGGCGTGAAGCTGAGCCGGGCAAGGCTGGCGTGCTGAAAGACAGCCTCTAGCTGCTAGCTTCTAGCTCCTAGCCGTATCCAGTTGGGATCGACTTGAGTGCGGAAACTTTAGGATTCTCTCGTCGCAACTTCGCTGAGTTTCATCCGTGCGGTTCACCAGACTCGATGAGCTAGAGGCTAGAAGCTAGCGGCTAGGAGCTGCCTTTCGAGCGCTCCATTTCCCTTTCGCGTCTTTCCGTTGTAGGATTTTGACGGATGGGCCGGGCGACACCGGCCTGCTTCGCGAGGCTTTGGGAACCCCATGAATCGAAAGTATCCGCACTCTTACCGCAATCGCGCGCGCTGTTCTACCCTGCCCAACGGCTTTACCCTCATGGAATTGCTGATCGTGATCGCCATCATCCTCATCCTGATGCTGATGGCCATCCCGACCATCGGGGTGATGAAGATCCACGCCAACGAGGTATCGGCGATCAACTCCGTACAGGCCATCATCAAGGCGGAGATTCAGTACGAGACTTCCTATCCGGCCAACGGCTACGCTTGCACGCTATCCGCCCTTGGCGGCGACCCCAGCTCCGGTAGTCCTCCGACGCCGACCTCCGCGGAGCTGATTCAGGCCGATCTGGCCTCCGGCTACAAGTCGGGCTACATCTTCAGCCTCACCAACTGCTCCAAAGTCACCATCAACGGAACGGATCGCATCACCGGATTTGAGGTCACCGCTGTTCCGGAGGCTATTGGAAAGACGGGGAATCGCGGCTTCTGCAGCGACCAGAACGGCGGCTCTCCCAAGTACGATGCTGCCGGCGGCACCAACTGTACGCAGTTGTTGCAATGACGCTGGGAACTCGCAGGCGCGTCTGGGGCAGTGTTCCGGTTGGCGCGGCCCTGGCTCTGCTTTCGTTTGGCGCTTGCGCGCCTCCGGCCTTTGGGCAGGCGATCTCGCCGCCTACCGCGCACGAGCTCGCCGCACGTGTCGACCGTCATTACGATCAACTACATTCACTGAAGGCCGGGTTCGCTGAGAGCTATTCGGGGCTGGGCATGACGCGGACCGAAAGCGGCACGCTCTTTTTGCGCAAGCCTGGCCACATGCTGTGGCAGTACAGTTCGCCGCCCGGTAAAATCTTCCTGCTCGACGGCAAATACGCGTGGTTTTACACCAAGGGCGACGCGCAGGTGCAGCGCATTCCAGCAAAAGAGCTGGACGATCTGCGCTCGCCGCTGCGCTTTCTGCTGGGCCGCACCGAGCTGGAAAAGGAGCTGACCGGGCTGAAGCTTGCTGAGGTCTCCAACGGGCTATTCACGCTTACCGGCCAGCCCAAGGGCCAGGAAAAGCGCGTGACGCGGTTGACGCTGACCGTAACGGCCGCGGGGACGATTACGGCGATTGAAGTGGAAGAGGCCGACGGGGCCATCACCCGGTTCACGTTTACGGGCGGGCAGCCCGACGCGGAAATTCCAGCGGACACCTTCCATTTCACCCCGCCGGCGGGCGTGCCCGTGGTGGATGCCATGCCGCCGGTTTAGCCAGAGACCAGCAACCGCGGTTCACTCTCGCTCGTTCGCCTCAAGCTGTAACCCCTCACCACTTGTCATGGCTGCTTGTGATTCGGCTCACTGACACGATCTCCCACAGGACTATCCTTCGGCTATCGCAAAACAGGGCCTCTGTTTTGTTCATTCAGGTTGATCGGTATAGGAGCGCTCAAATGCATAACGCTACGCTTGGTACAGTCGTTCGGGTATGCCGCGCCAAAAGCGCATTCCACATCCTCGCAACAATCCTTATTGCCTTCTTCGCGCTGCTGTTCTTTGGCGGCTTGACGCCGGCTTCGGCTCAGGATGCCAAACCGGCGCCTCCGCCGACCACTCCATCGGTGGGCAAGGCTCTCGTCTACATCTACCGCGTGGGAAGGTTTACCGGTTCCGCCTCCCATGACCACCTCTACGTCAATGGCGTTTATCTGGCCTATCTGAAAAACGGCGAATATGCGGGAATGGAGGTGGGTCCAGGCACAGTGGTCGTGACCGGATTGCCGGAGATGTACACTGTCGACATTTTCACGGCAGCCGGCTCTGCGGTTAACGACGCCACAAGAAAGGAGAACGAGAGGATTCGGTTCGAGGCGGAAGCGGGTAAGACCTACTATCTGAAATGGACGTCGGGGACGATGGCCACGGGCATCAAAGTCACGCAAATGGACCCTGAGGTCGGAGCCAAGGAGATGAGCAAGCTGCATCTTTCCAAACCTGTGGAGCAACCCGACGCCAAACAGAAGGAAGAGGCGAAATAAGTTCCTGCGCATTCTCTCGAGATGTGGGCTGAACTACGGCAACACCTGCGTCGCTACTTGCCCGGCTTCGCAGGGGCGCTGACCGGCGCCGTGTGGGAGCCTTCCAGAACCGAGTGCGAGCCCGTGGAGCGGACAAAGAGAACCACCAGGCTGATCGACGTGCACATGAAGATGATTGCCGACCAGGTGGTGAGCCGGGTGAGCACATTGGCCGCGGCGCGGGGACCGAATGCGGTCTGCGAACCCTGGCCGCCGAAGGCGCCGGCTAGATCGGCCGAACGGCCCTGCTGCAGCAGGACGACGCCGATCAAAAAGAAACATACAAGCACGTGCAGGACAATCACGAAATAGAAGAGAATCTGCATTTCTTCAACTGCTTTCCAAGCGGGTCCGGAAGTGTGAGCGAAAGTGCCGTCAGCCCGGACGCGAAAATGTTTGGTGCGGAAGGCGGGACTTGAACCCGCATGCCTTGTGGGCGCCACCCCCTCAAGATGGTGTGTCTGCCAATTTCACCACTTCCGCACGGTTCCTACACCCGCAAGTATACCAAATGCTGAAGTTCCAGGGACCACGCGGCACGACGGTCAGGATTGGAGCTTCGCGCCCAACAAACGTTCCATCCAGCGCGCGAGGGCGCGCTCATCGGGCGAGCCCGCGGACTGGGCGGCATGGACATTGCGCCGCTCCTCGGGGGCGCGGTTCTGGCTGAGTTTGAATTTGCCTTCGATGCGCGCGATGGGAATGCGAAAGCCCACGATGCCGACGAGCATGGTGCGGCGAAAACCCTCGGGCAGTCCGCGCCAATGCTCCAGATACGCGGGTTCATGCTTGGCGATGAGATCGGCGAGGAGGGCCTCTTTGCCGGGCTCGCCGTCAATGAGCGAGAGCGTGCCGGTTGCGTGAACAGCGATGTAGTTCCACGTAGGGACGGAGAGATGCTCCGTGTAGAGGGCCGGGGAAACGTAACTGTGCGGCCCCGCGAAGACGACGAGGGTTTCACGGCCGGCGAGCGCCTGCCAATGAGGATTGGCCTTGGCGAAATGGCCTACAAGAAGGCCATGCTCGCCCTCATCCTTGACGACCAGCGGAAGGTGGGTTGCCGCGGCGCTCGCGCCCGAAGGCTCGCCCGCGGCCGGACCGAAGAGCGTGGCGAATGAATAAGCCCGCATGGCTTCAAGGAGGATGCCGCGGTCGTGAACCTGATTGAATTTGGGTGAGTACATACCTGGTGAATCGGCGCCCGTTTGGAACGCGCTCTCGAATTCAGGATAGCAATTGCCGGCCGCGAATCACCGAATGGCAGTGAGCTGCGTTCAGCGAACAGTGGCCAGAACGTAGCTGGGGATTATGGCGAATGGTGACAATGGTTCTCCTTCGCCCAGTGCCCCACCCGCGCTTTATACTAAGCTTTCGCGAAGTTCCCTACCGGAGACCATCCAATGAATACATTTTGCCGGCGGTTTGCCATGCTATTTGCCGCGGCGATTCTTGTCGCCACTCTTTCGATCCGCGCCCAGGACGATAAGACGGCCGCAAAGCCTGCGGCCCCGGAGAACGCGGCCAAGCCCGCCGAACCCGCTCCGCCTGCCGATTCCACGACGCAGGGCTCCGTTGACGTTGGCGGGCAGCACATCGCGTACACGGCCATCGCCGGGACCATCACGGTGGGCTCAACCGATGAGCAGGATGCGCAGCTTGGAGCGGACGGAAAACCGCAGCCGGGAAGCCAGCTTGCGCTCAACGCGCCCAAGGATGCGAAGGATTCAACTCCCGTGGCAAGAATGTTCTACGTGGCGTACTTCAAGAAGGACGCGAAGGCCGAGGAGCGGCCGATTACGTTCTTTTATAACGGCGGACCGGGCAGCTCGACGGTGTGGCTGCACATGGGATCGCTGGGGCCGAAGCATGTGATCACGGCGGGCGACACGCACCTGCCTGCCGCGCCGTACACCATGGTCAACAATCCCAATTGCCTGCTCGACGTAAGCGACCTGGTGTTCGTGGACGCACCGGGCACGGGCTTCGGGCAACTGATGGGAAAGGATGCCGAGAAAGCCTTCTGGGGCGTGGATGGCGACGCGAACGCGTATGCGCGCTTCATCGCGCGGTTCATTTCGAAGTATGGCCGCTGGAACTCGCCGAAGTTCCTTTTCGGTGAAAGCTACGGCACCACGCGGTCGGCGGTTCTGGCCGATTTGCTGGAGAATAAACTGAACATCGATTTGAACGGCGTGATGTTGCTGTCGCAGATCTTCAACTTCACCACCGACATCGACGATCCGCTGCACAATCCGGGCGTGGACCTGCCCTACGAACTGGCGCTGCCTACGTTTGCCGCCACGGCGTGGTACCACAAGAAGCTGCCCAACCAGCCAGCCGCGTTGGAGCCGCTGCTGAAGGACGTGGAGGACTTTGCGATGGGCGGCTACGCTCATGCACTGGCGCAGGGAACCGATGTGAGCGCCCAAGAGAAGCAACAGACGGCGGAGAAACTGCACGAGTACACCGGCTTGCCCGTCGAATACATTCTCAAAGCCAACCTGCGCGTCAGCGGGCCGGAGTTCGCGAAGTCGCTGCAGGATGCGGAGGACTTGACGACAGGGCGCCTGGACACGCGATTCTCGGGGCCGAACCTCGATCCGCTGAGCGAGAACGCCGAGTACGATCCGCAGTCGGCGGCCATTTCGTCGGCGTACGTCGCGCTCTTCAACCAGTATGTGCGGCAGAACCTGAAGTACGGCGAAGGGCAGACCTACGAGCCGGAGCTGGGGGCAGTGGAACATCAATGGAATTGGGTGCACAATGGCGACCCCATGGGCGTGAACGTGAGCACGGACCTGGCCGAAGCGATGAAGACCAATCCGCGGCTGAATATCCTGGTGAATGGCGGCTACTACGACCTGGCCACGCCGTTTTTCGCCGCGCAGTACGAAGACAAGCACCTGCCCATTCCGCAGTCGCTGGCCAAGAACATCCAATACGCGTGGTACGAGTCGGGACACATGGTCTACGTGCGCGATGAGTGCGTGAAGCAGCTTCACGACCGCGTGGCGGCGTTCATCAAGAGCGCGGACGCGCAGTGAGGGACGTAGGGACTAGGGACTAGAGACTAGGGACTAGGTGTGAGGTTTCAATAGATTGTCCATCTGATCTGAACCTGTAAAGCTGGGTTTGCGAAGACTCAGCGATTCAGGAGACCAGATGGACTATCACCAGAATGCACGAACCATGGTTTGGAGTCGAGAAGAGATGGCGAAGCGGGTGATCGAGCAGGGAAGCACGTTGGCGGCGGCTGCAGCCGCCGCCAACGTGAGCCCAAAGCCGCTGCCAAATGGGTGGCGCGCTATCGGGCGCTGGGCCTGGCCGGGCTCGCAGACCGCAGTTGCAGGCCGCTCCGCCTGCGCAGGCCCACTAAGCCGGAGCTGGCGGAGCGGGTCGAGTTGCTGCGTCGCCAACGCTGGACCGGGTTGCGCATCGCGCAAGCCACAGGCCTCAGCCGGGCCACGGTTAGCCGTATCCTGCGCCGGCGCAAGCTCAGCCGCATACGCGATCTGGAACCACGCCCACCCGTGCTGCGCTATGAGCACGCCGCGCCCGGGGACCTGCTGCATCTGGACATCAAGAAGCTGGGCCGTATCGCCAAGCCCGGCCATCGCGTCACCGGCAACCTCGCCGACCGCACCCGGCGCGTGGGCTGGGAGTACGTCCACGTCGCCATCGACAACCACTCCCGCATCGCCTTCTCGGCCATCTTCCCGGATGAAACCGCGGCTTCAACTGTCGCTTTCCTCTGCCAGGCTGTGGCCTACTACGCACGGCTGGGCATCCGCTTCCGCGGCCTGCTCACCGACAACGGACCGGCCTATCGCTCGCGCCGCTTCGCAAAGGTATGCAGGGAACTCGGCATCAAACATCGTTTCACCCGGCCCTACACCCCGCGCACCAACGGCAAAGCCGAACGCTTCATCCGCACTGCTCTACAGGAATGGGCCTATGCCCGCATTTATCAGAACTCCGATGAACGCTGCGCCCAGCTTCTGCCCTGGATACACGAATACAACTGGCACAGACCTCACGCCAGTCTCAACCACTACACTCCCATCAGCAGAGCAGGCGCAGATCGGAACAATCTGTTGACACTACACAACTAGGGAGTGGACTTCGATCCCCCTGCGAATGTGAGCGGCTTGGCGTAGACGAAGGCGGGGCGGTGGCGCGCGTAGTAGTGCTCTTCCCTGCCCTTCCGTTTATAGCCGCGGCTTTCGTAGAGGCGGATGGCGGCGGAGTTTTCTTGATCCACATGGAGCCAGATGGCGACCGCTCCCGCGGCACATGCCGAGTTTTCTGCGCGGCCGAGCAGCTCTCCGGCGATGCCGCGGCGGCGCAACGCGGGATGCACCTCAATGGTCTGGATGTAGGCGACGGCGCCTTTGGAAACAGTGGTCCACTCGACGATGGCGAATCCCGCCATCGTTTTGTTTTCTTCGGCGATCCAGGTGGCGGAGCTGGGATTGGCGATCAGTTGGCGCATCCATGCGAGGCTGTAGCGGATGGGCGGCTGAAAGCAAATCTCCTCAAGCGCATAGAGCGCGGCGAAATCGGCGGGCTGGTAGAGGCGGTAGAGCATAAACAGAGATCAGCGGTCAGAGATCAGAGGTCAGCTTTGCCGTGCCGAGTGAATGTTTGTAGATGGCCGTCCAAGGTTTGCGGAACATTTGAATCGTCCACAGCCCGCATGTCAAGACGCCGCAGGCCGCCCGTGGGCGGCCCGCTTGGCTCAGTATAGTCACTCGACGAACTAGACCTTGGCTTCGAGGTCCGCGATCACATCGAAGAAGCGCTGATCGAGGCGGCGGTTGGTGGCGATGGCTTCCTTGATGGGGATGTCGGTGATGTCGGTGCCGCGCAGTACGGCGATGCGGCCCCACTTCTGCTGGTGCACCATGTCGATGGCGTGCAGGCCGTAGCGCTGGCCGAGCACGCGGTCGAAGGCCGTGGGAACGCCGCCGCGCTGGGTGTGGCCCAGGTTGACGGAGCGCGTTTCAAATCCGGTCTTCTTCTCGATGAGATCGGCAAGCGCTTCGCCGATGCCGGAGAGGCGCACATGACCGAAGGAGTCAACCTGCTCAGAGCCGATGACCTGGCCGACCTCGGGCAGATGACAGCCCTCGGCGACCACTACGACGCCATAGTGTTTGCCGTGGTCGTAGTTGTATTTGAGCAGCGCGCAAACGTGGTCGATGTCGATCTCCTTTTCGGGGACGAGGACGACGTGAGCGCCGCCGGCGATGCCCGAGGCGTAGGCGATCCAGCCGGCATCGCGGCCCATGACTTCAATGACGACTACGCGGTTGTGCGAGTCGGCGGTGGTGTGGATGCGGTCAACGGCCTCGGTGGCGATCATGACCGCGGTATCGAAGCCGAAGGTCTGGTCGGTTCCGCTGATGTCGTTGTCGATGGTCTTGGGAACGCCGACGGCATGAATGCCGTTCTCGCTGAGAAAGAGCGTGACCGACTGCGTGTCGTCTCCGCCGAGGGCGATGAGGGCGTCGATCTTATTGGACTTGAGAACCTCCTGCACTTTATCGATGCCGCCGGGAATCTTCTTCACGTTGGTGCGCGAGGAATGCAGAATGGTGCCGCCCTTTAACTGAATGCCGTCGGTGTTTTCGAGCGTGAGCGGAATAAAGTTGTTATCCAGCACGCCGCGCCAGCCGTTCAAAAAGCCGATGAACTCGTCCCCGTAGTGGTTGATGCCTTTTCTGACCGCCGCATAAATAACCGCATTCAATCCGGGGCAATCGCCGCCACCGGTCAACAAAGCAACTCGCATCGTGGAATCTCCTCGAAGTCTCTCCGCGGCCCTTCAAGCCGCAATGAATTTTGTGCGTAAAGTGGCGCCGGAGATGGGGAGAATCACCAGCCTTAACGCCGTATACAGTGTATCGCGCCGCTGTCAATGGAAATCGTGATGGGGCTCACGAAGAACAGAGATCAGGGTCAGGGATCAGGAGCGGGGTTGGCGGAGTTAGCGGAGTTTGGGCGGTGCTTGAACTTCAATGCCGGGAATGGAATTTCAGCGTTCGCAGCGCGCGGGAGTGGTTCAATAAGGTATGCCCGAAAGTGGCGCCACCTTTCTGCTTGCATTCGTCGGCCTGGTCGTCGTTGTACTGCTGGTGCTACTGCAGTTGACCCGGCTGGGCTACCTGGTTCGCGCCACGATTCCCGACCGGCCGCGGCAGAGGATGTTCATCGCATCGGTCGCCTTCCTGATTACCTTCGCCGGGGTGCGGCTTCTGGTTCACCGGATCGCGAATCACGAGGGGCACATGCAGTGGGTGGTGGTGCGAGGCATGCACATTCATCACCTGGTGTGGGGCATTCTGATTCTGCTTCTGGTGGGTTACGGCTGGCTGCTGGATCTGGGCTGGTCGCAGTCGCCGACGTCGATCTTTTTCGGGCGGATGATGGCAGTCGGCTACGGCGTGGGCGCGGCGCTCACTCTGGACGAGTTTGCGTTGTGGTTGAGCCTCTCGCCCGATGCCTACTGGACGCGCGAGGGCCGGCTCAGCATCGATGCTGTGGTGATCTTTGGCGCGGCGCTGGCGGTGGGCGCGTGGGGCGCGCCGTTTTCCGAGCCCTGCAGCGAATGTGGCGCAAGCAGACCATCGTACGCAAACGCATCGGCCCGCTCGCCTCCCCTATTCGCCGCGCGCGGTTGCTTCGTCGGCGTAAAGTTCGGCGATTACCGACGCATATCGGGCAATGAGAACGCGGCGCTTGAGCTTCATGGAGGGCGTGAGCTCTCCGGACTCCTGGGTCCACTCGTCGGCAACAATGCGGAAACGCTTGAGCGTTTCAAAGTTGGCCAGCGTGCCGTTCACCTCGCGGATGAGTTCGGCATAGAGCGCAATCACGCGGGCATCGGCCACCAGTTCGGCGCGCGGCTGGGCCGGAATGCCGCGATGGCGGGCCCAGTCCTCAAGCGCGGCGAAGTTGGGAGAGATCAGCGCGGAGATGAACTTGTGGCGATCCCCTACCAGCGCCGCGTGCGCCACCAGCACGCTGTCTTTGAGCTTGTTCTCGATGGGCTGCGGCGCTACCAGCTTGCCGCCGGAGGTCTTCAACAGCTCCTTCTTGCGATCGGTGATGAATAGGAAGCCATCCGCGTCGAGATGGCCGATGTCTCCGGTGCGGAACCATCCCTGGCTGTCAAAACACTCGGCGGTTGCGGCGGGCTTGTTCCAGTAACCCGCGAAGACCGAAGGGCCGCGAACCAGCAGTTCGCCATCCTCAGCGAGCTTGAGTTCGAGATTGCCCAAGGGCATGCCGGCCGCGCCCATACGATGGCGCAGAGGCGTGTTGAGCGCGATGACCGGCGAGGTTTCAGTGAGGCCGTAACCCTCCCAGAGTGAAATGCCGACTGCGGCAAACCATTTCGCGGTGTCGATTCCGAGGGGCGCGCCGCCTGAAACAAAGACTTTTACGCGTCCGCCGAAGGCCTCGCGAACCTTGGAGTAGGCCAGCTTGTCGACCAGCTTCCACAAAAGCGAGCTCGGCTGACGGCCATCGTAGACGATATCGGCGAAGCGCGCGCCCAGATGAATGGCCCAGGCCAGCAGGCGCTTCTTGAGCGGCGATTGTCCGGCGCGGCGTTCAACCTCCTGACGAATCTTCTCGTAGACCCGCGGCACGCCGACAAGCACGGTGGGCCGGACCTCGCGCATGGCCTGCGGCAGCTTGTCGAATTGCGAGCAGTAGGCCAACTGCGCGCCGTGGTTGTACATGACGTAGTCGAGAGCGCGAGCGGTGACGTGGGAGAGCGGCAGAAACGAAATGCAGGCGTCAGTGGAATCGAAGGAGAAGTCCACCGGGGCATAACACTGGTTGGCGGCGATGTTGCCGTGAGTGAGGATCACGCCTTTGGGCACGCCGGTGGTGCCTGAGGTGTAGATGAGCGTGGCCACATCGCGGGGCTCGACAGAATGAGCGAGAGCGTCAAAGACAGGGTCGCGCTCAGCGCCCAATGCGTCGGCGTCGCCGATGAGCTCGTTCATGGCGATGGCGCCTTCGGGCGCCGGGCAATCCATCATGATGATGTGTTCCAACTGGGTTAGCGCACGGACCGAGTACAGCTTGTCGAACTGCCGGCGAGTGGAGACCACTGCGATACGGCAGCCGGCATCGCCGACCTGCTCGGCGATCTGCTCGCCGGTAAGCGTGGGATAGATGGGCACGTCGGCCGCGCCGATGGCCAGCGCGGCAAAGTCGGTAACCGCCCATTCCCAGCGGTTCTCACTGATGAGGGCAATGCGGTCGCCCTTTTTCGCGCCCATGCGCAGAAAGGCCGTGGCCAGCGCGCGGACGCGCTGATAGATCTGGTTGGAAGAGATTGGGCGCCAATGGCTGAACTCGTCCTGCCACAGGACGGCGCGCGGATTGGCAGCCGCGGCAACGCGAAAGAAAAGGTCATTTACGGTCGCAATCTGAGGGACAGGAATCATCGCCGGTTTTCAAGAGACGGGGACAATCCTAACATCCGGGCCGTGGAGTTGCAGCAAAACCGCCAGCCGCTCGTCCGGCTTCTACGGCATACTGCGAGCATACCAATGTGTGAATCATGGAATACGATATTCATTTGGCATCTTTCTATTGGAATGAAACGAAATAAAGAAGCGTCACAAATCGGACGCTCGAGCCCAGACGGTGCGCGACAACAAGCGCGGGCGCACTCTGGCATCGCGAAGGAGGTACGCTTTCATGAACATATCTATGAGATGGTCAGGCAGGGCGGTTGCGCTCATCCTCAGCGCCGCGTGTGCAGTTTTTTTTGTACCGGCGCTAACAAACGCGCAGCCCGATCGCAGTTCGGCGCCGGTTAAGTCGGCTGCGAATCCGGCGAATGCCGGGGCAAGCGCTCCGATGCGGCGGCCCTGGATGGATCGTTCCCTATCGCCGGAGCAGCGCGCCGGTCTGCTCGTCAAAGCCATGACTCTCGACGAGAAGATCCACATGATGCATGGCGCCGGCGCCTGTGCTGAAGTCTGGACCGAAAAATGCCCCATGCCCATTAAGGGCTATGTGGGCGAGGCGCCCGCCATTGACCGCCTCGGCATTCCGCGTCTCAACCTGGCCGACGGCCGCGCCGGCGTCGGTAACAAAGCAGTGAATGTAACCCTGCTCCCCGCGCCTATCGCCGCCGCTTCAAGCTGGGACCCCGCATTGCTCAACGAGTTCGGCCACGTACTCGGCAAAGAAGAGTGGGACAAAGGCGCCAATGTCGCTCTATCGCCTACCATCGATGTCGTCCGCGTGCCCGAGTGGGGGCGCACCTTTGAGAGCTACGGCGAAGATCCCTACTTCAATGGCCGCATGGCGGCCGCCGAGATAAAAGGCATCCAGGCTGAAGGCCCCATCGCCGACGCCAATATGTACCTGACCATGAATCAGGAGAACTCGCGCTTCAGTTCCGACTCCGTGGTCAACGAGCGCACCCTCCAGGAAATCTATCTGCCGCCCTACGCGGCAGCAGTCGCCGAAGGCCACGTAGGCACCTTCATGTGCGCCTACGTGAAGACCAATGGGGTCTACTCCTGCGAGAACGCTCACCTTCTGCACGATCTGCTGCGCAGGGAGCTGAAGTTCGACGGCTGGGTCATGAGCGACTGGGGCGCGCACCCACTCCACCGTTGACGCCGCAAATCATGGCCTCGACCAGGAAATGCCCATTGGCGAGCACTTCGGCGCGCCGCTCGAGAAGGCCGTCGAGGACGGCAAGGTCACCGTCGCCACCATCGACGAGCACGTGCGCAATATCCTCGTTCCCATGTTCCGCCAGGGCCTCTTCGACCGCCAGCAGCCCGGCAACTGGGATTCCAACGTCCGCACAGACGCGCACACTGCCTTCTCGCGTAAGGCCGCCGAAGAGAGCACCATCCTGCTCAAGAATCAGAGCGCGCTGCTGCCTCTGCGCGCCGATGCTTCCGTCGCCGTCATCGGCGAGGCCGGCAGCACCAAGCCCAAGGGCGAAGGCGGCGGCAGTTCTGAGGTCGTCGCGCCCTATATCGTCAGCCCCTTCGACGGCATCGGCAAGCGTGGTAAGGGAAAAATCACCTCGGACGACGGCGCCGATCTCGACAAAGCCGCCGCGGCCGCTCGCGCCGCGGACGTGGCCATCGTCTTCGTCCGCACAGAAGAAACCGAGGGCTACGACCGTCCCGGCCTCAACCTGCCCGGAAACCAGGACGCACTGATCTCTGCCGTCGCCGCGGCCAACCGGAAGACCATCGTCGTCCTCGATACTGGCGGTCCCGTTCTTATGCCATGGATCGATCGAGTGGCGGGCGTGCTTGAAGCCTGGTACTCCGGACAGGAGGACGGCAACGCCATCGCCGCGATTCTCTATGGCGCCTTCAACCCCTCCGCCAGGCTGCCCCTCACCTTCCCCCGGACTGCTGCCGAAATCCCCACGGCGAGCAAGGCACAGTGGCCCGGCGTGAATGGACGTTCTCTCTACAGCGAAGGACTCAATGTCGGCTATCGATGGTACGACGCAACCCATACCCAACCCTTGTTTCCGTTTGGGTTTGGACTGTCGTATACCACGTTCCGGCTGAATCGCCTGGCGGTCGAGCCGCGCGAGCTGAAATCGAAATCCGGGGCCGCTCCGGGAGTTGTTTTGGTGAAGGTCGATGTGACCAACACGGGCGCGCGGGACGGCGCCGAAGTGGTTGAAGCTTATGTGGCTGACCCGCCGAAGAATGGCGAGCCGCCACATCAACTGCGCGGCTTTGCGAAGGTCCGCCTGAAGGTTGGGGAGACGAAGTCAGTGACTTTCACGCTCGATCCGCGGTCGTTCTCGATTTACGATGCGCCGCTGCACCGCTGGACCTGTCTGCCGGGAACCTATGAGGTCCTGGTCGGTACATCCTCGCGCGATTTGCCTTTGCATGGCCGCATTACAATCCGGTGAGGCAGGCTACCGGAAGAGGAACATAGCACTAAGGTATTTTTTGGCGGTTTCTATAAGGCTTATGACGTGCCGCGCGAAGCGGCGTTCGCCGCGGCGTGCAGCGGCTGGCGGCTTCAGCGAACGGCAACGCGAAAAAATGCGCTCGGCGTTCGCATGAAATGCGATGCCTCCTCAGGCTGGAGGGACGAGGAGTCCGGCGGGCGCCGGACCCCTCGCGGTGCATTACGGCAGGGAGTAGACGGTCTGTAGAACCTTTTCCTGCACGTTGCTTGGGAGCGGCGCATAGGAGAGAGTGGAGACCTCGCTCTCGCCGGACTTGATGCACCAACTGAGCAGGTCCTTGATGACCTTTTCTTTCGCCATATCCTTGGGCTGCGTAGGAATGAGCAGATAGGTGAAGCTGGAGACGGGGTAGGAATTGGGGCCCGGAGCGTTGGTGATGGAGACGCGATAATCGGCCGGTATCTTGGCCGTGGCCGCGGCAGCCGACACGCCGTCGATCGAAGCCTTGAGGAATTTTCCGTCCGCGTTTTCCACCAAGCCGAAGTCGATGTGGTTTTGCAGAGCATAAATCAGCTCGACGTAGCCTATGGCGCCGGGCAACTGGCGCACGTAGCCGGCCACGCCCTCGTTCCCCTTGCCGCCTACGCCTGTTGGCCAGTTAATGGACGTGCCCTTGCCCGGACCGCCGGCCCACTCTTTGCTGACTTTGCTCAGGAAGTCGGTCCAGATGAAGGTGGTGCCGCTGCCATCGGAGCGATGGACGACAATGATCTTCTGATCGGGCAGATGAACGCCGGGATTGTCCTTGGCGATGCGCGGATCGTTCCAGTTCGTGATCTTGCCCAGGAAGATATCCGGGAGTACAGATTGGCTGAATTTGAGATCGGTGGCGACACCGGGAACATTGTAGGCCGGCACGTCCGCGCCCAGCACGGTGGGAATGTGAATCAGCTTGACGCCGCACGAAGCGAGCAACTCGTCGGTCATGGGCATGTCGGATGCGCCGAAGTCAACGGTCCCCGAGCACACCTGCTTGATGCCGCCGCCGGAGCCGATGGATTGATAGTTGATCTGAACGCCGGGATGCGCGGCGCTGTATTCGCTGAACCACTTGGAATAGATGGGATACGGGAACGTTGCGCCCGCAGCCGTGATCGTTTGAGCATGAGCCGCGCTCAGCGCCCACACCAACAACGCAATGACAACTAATGATTTCTTCACAATTGTCTCCCTTGCAGTTTGCCTGCCGCAGATCATTGTCTACGCGCAATGTTACGGAGAGTTGAAAAGAAACAGGGAAAAGAGATCGGGGGAACAAGGGAACAGGAAAGCAGGAGCGAGGGAGCAAGGGAGCGAGAAAAACGGCGCTGCATCGAAAAGGGTGCAGGGGGCGTGCGGGGTAATCGTGAACCCAAAGGACTTGCCTGCCGAATCCAGACAGCAAAGGAGTTACGGCGCGTTTTTCCCCCGAAGGTTGACCGTTGAGAGCATCCTGCTTATGTTCTGGGCTCACGGCGAAGTGCGCAGATGGAATCCGGGCTTCGTGGCGGAGAATTCATTTGAAATCATTGTGCGCCAAAGCTGTGAAATAACCTGCAAATGAAGAAGATTTGCTAACTGTCTGGATGGATTTTGGTTAGCGGTTGGTGCGGATTGGGAGGGGATTGACGGTTGCGGTGGGTGGCGCGAGTACGGGTGGTTCGCAGGTCTCATGCGCCGGGGCGGAGTGGCGTTGGAACCCCTCGTCGAAGTGATGTTGCGGTCAGGGATATTGGCTAGCCCCCCTACTTTAGACTCTCAAGCGCCTCCTTGGCTCGTGTGCTCCCGCCATTAGCTGCCTTGGTGTACCAGTACCGAGCCATTTGCATGTCTATCTGGACGCCGTTGCCGGACTCATAGCGGCAGCCTAGGATGAACTGTGCTGCGACGTCGCCGCTGTTCGCCTGCCTTAAGAGAGTCGCTATGTAGTCGGTATCCCCGCCGGAGTTTCGAGTGGGTGCTTGCGTCCCCTCGGGGATTGGCGGATTCGCTCCACCAGTGCTCGCGTTGAGCGCCTTGTTTACCTTATCCAGAGATTCCTTGGCATTCTTACTCCCGTGCTCGGCAGCCTTGGAATACCAATAACGAGCCAGTTGTAGGTTTTTCGGTAATCCATTGCCGGTTTCATAACGGAAACCAAGGATAATCTGCGCGCCGACGTCACCATTGTTCGCCTGGGCAAAAAGGGTTGATATGTAGCGTGCATCTTCATCAATTCCATTGCCCCCAAGCACTGACATTTCGACGCTTTCGGCAGGGACTTGGACGTTGAGGAGAAATGACGGCTCCGATCCACCCGTGCATACAACACCCTTTTGGTTTAGCAGAGCCTGCAAGTTCTTAATCCGATCGGGCGTCATCGGGTGATCACGTAGAAGCGAGGCAAGCCTGGCGCCAACACCTGTCGAAACGTCGCCCAAACTCATTCCTAACTGCTCAAGGGCTCCTTCAGCATCGCACGGGTCGTAACCGGCACCTGCGAGCAAAGCAAACCCAATCGTGTCGGCTCTTGCCTCACACGTTCTTTGCTCATCGAGCTGTCTTCCCGCTGATCCAAACAGCAGCCTGTCAATAGCCCCGCTTAATGATGGCGGCGTAACCGCGGCTTCGACCTCCTTCTGACTTACAGGCAGCATCTATAGCGTGGCCTGTTTCGTGTCCAACAACGAACGCCATTTCTCCCTCGTTATCCCCAAAAAACCGGACGATTCCGACTGGGATGCAAATCAATGATTCGCGCGGATTGATCGGAACGTCGCTAGAGTTGATTACGTCGCTATCCACCACGGCGACGCGGATACTTGGCCCTGGAATCTGTCTCTCTCTGAGAACGGCGCCCAATCGCGCCTCGATGCCTTTGACGCGCTGCACCTCGGGACCGAATGTCATTTCGGTCACCCCGCAGTAGTGCTGGACAATCGATGCTCGCGAACTGGATCCCTGAGCAAAGGCGAGTGGAGCGGAAGCCATTATTGTGACGACGGCGAGCGTGTGCTTCATAACATAACCCCGTCGAAGGATCGATTGGATTGTCTGGAAGAGGATAGAACAACGACTCGGATTCGATCTAGTGATTTGTTCCGGCGTTTGCTCTCGTGACGAACCCGAAGTTCGTTGAAAAACAGCCGCATGTCCTTCGACTCCGGCCGTCCGCCCCGGTGGACGACCTCCGCTCTGGACGACAGCACTCGTTGTTGACGCACTTCGGAAACACTACTTCAGACCGTCGTGGCCGGTGTGGGCTGCGCGGACTGGGGTTGCTGGGCCGTTTGCGGAGCGGGCGCCAGAGGCAGCGTGAAGTGGAACGATGCGCCTTTGCCGAGCTCGCTTTCGCACCAGATGCGCCCGCCGTGGGCCTGCACGATGTGTTTGACGATGGCGAGACCCAGGCCCGTTCCGCCCGACTCGCGCGAGCGCGCTTTATCGATGCGGTAGAAGCGCTCGAAGATGCGCTCCAGGTGCTCGGAGGCGATGCCGGGGCCAAAGTCCTGAATGGTGAATTGCACTTCACTGGCAAGCAGGCGCGCGCCGGCCCGGATGCGCTTGCCGGATTGGGCGTACTTGAGCGAGTTCTCCATCAGATTGCCGAAGACCTGGTGCATGGCGTCGGGATCGGCCATGACGAGCGCGTCGGGCGCGCCGGCGGACTGCAACTTGATGCCCGAGTCGGCAACCATGCCGCCGAGCGAATCGATGGCATCCTGGAGGAGCACACTGGCGCGAGCCGGCTGCAGCGAGAGCTTGTAGTCGGGACTTTCGACGCTGGCCAGAGCAAGCAGATCCTCCGTCAGGCGGCTCATGCGGCTGGCATTTTTGAGGATGACCCCGAGGAATTCCAGCGTAGTCTCCGGGCTGGGATTGGGATCCTCGATCAGTGTCTCCACATAGCCTTGGATCGATGTCAACGGCGTGCGCAACTCGTGGCTGACGTTGGCGACAAACTCGCGGCGGGATTTTTGCGCAGCTTCGATGCCGGTGACGTCGTGAAGCACGGCGAGCGCGCCGCCAGCGGACAAGGGGGCGGCGTTGACCTCGAAGACGCGGCCGGGAGCAAGCAGCGTGGCGCGGCCTACGCAGAGTTCACGGCGTTCCAGCGCGCCACGCACGCAGGCCAGAAGTTCGGGGTCGCGAACGGAGTGAACGAGCGGGCGGCCGGGCACAAGCTGCGAACCCGCAATGCGTTGCATAACGGCGTTAGACCAGCGCACGGCTCCTTCGGCGGTGATGGCGACGACCGCCTCCTGCATGGAATCGAGCATCACGGCCAGCTCGTGGCGGCTGCTTTCCAGCTCGGCAAAGTCCTTGCCCAGGCGTTCGGCGGTTTGGTTCAGGGCGGCTTCCACGGTGGATATCTCGTCGTCGCCTGTAGCGTCGATACGGGCAGCCAGATCGCCTTCGGCGATACGGCGGGCGAAGGCAACGACGCGCCGGAGACGGGCGGAGGCAGAGGCGGCGATCCAGGCGGCCAGCGGTATAGCGATTACGAGGGCGATGAGGCCGGACCAGAAGACGAGGGGGCCGATGTCACGCAACTTGTCTGGCTCCTGATGCTCCACGAGGCCGTAAAGAACGGTTTCCATCACCAGGGTGACGAAGACCAAAAGAGCGGTGAAAAGGCCGAGCAGTTTGGCGAAGACTCTGGAGGTCATGGAAATTTAGCTCTCAGCTTTCAGCTATCAGCCATCAGCTAGTCCGTGGAGCGTTCGGCGACGTTGGCTCCTCAAAAGGAGGAGCTGAAGGCTGAGGGCAGAAAGCTGAAAAGCGCACTCTCAGTCGCCTTTGGGTAGTTCAAAACGATAGCCGGCTCCGCGCACGGTTTTCAGATAGCGCGGATTCTCCGGGTCGATCTCGATTTTCTCACGGATGCGGCGCACATAGACATCGACGGAGCGTGGAGTGACGAAACGGGCGTCGCCCCATACGGCATCGAGGAGGTGATCGCGGCTGAAAACGCGGCCCGGATGACGGGCGAGGTAATCGAGGAGGCGGAATTCGGTCGCGGTGGTGGTGGTAAGTTCGCCGCGAACCTTCAACTGCATGGCAGAGGCGTCGATGATCACTTCCTCAAAGCTGATGATGGACGGCGAGGTGGGCCGCTCGAAACGGCGCAGCACAGCTTTGACCCTGGCCACCAGTTCGCGCGTGGAAAAGGGCTTGGTGATGTAGTCGTCGGCGCCTAGCTCAAGACCGAGGACGCGATCGTTTTCGCCGGCGCGGGCGGTGAGAAAGATGATGGGGATGGTGGAAAGTCCGGCGTGATTGCGCAGGCGCCGGCAAACGTCAAGGCCGTCGCCGCCGGGAACCATGATGTCCAGAAGAAACAGCGCGGGCGGCCTGCGCTCGGCGTCGGGAATGAGATTGGAAGGAGTGTGAAAGAGGCGCGCTTCAAAGCCCGCCGCTTCAAGGTGATGTTGCACCAACCTGGCTATATCGGTGTCGTCTTCCAGAACAAATACGGATTGGCTCAAACCGTCAGTCCTCGCCCCGCGGCCGGTTTCGAAGTTCGGGATGTTGACCGCTGGAATCAAGAATAGAGTAAAACAACCAGGCAAAGGGATTGCAAAGGTTTGATGAATTCAGGGCCGAATGTGAATGCCTTGTGACTGGGCCGCGGTTTTGCGCGCGACTCCGTTGTGCGCCAGCTCCGCCACCCGACCGGCTGTAACTCCCTGCGCGCACTTATATGCCCACGCTCCAGTTCGGTTCGAGGCTGTGCTTGCGTCAGCGCTTCCTGGGCGCTTTGGAAACAGGCTTTTTTGCCGCCGGTTTTGAAGATTTCGACGGAGCTTTCTTCGCCGGCCTGGCGGCTGGTTTTGGCTTGGCTTTAGGACGCGCCTTCTTGGCCGGCGCCGGCTTGGCAACCTTCCTGGCAGGAGCTTTGGCGGCCTTCGCCGCCGGTTTAGCCTTGGCCGGCGCCGGCGCTTCGATGGCAGGCTTTGCAGCCTTGGACGCTTTGACTGCAACCGTAGTGGGAGCGGGCTTCAGCGGGGCTTTGGCGGGCGCGATCTTCGCGGGCGCTTTCTTTGCTGAAGCGGCAGTTTCGGGCGTCTTGGCCGGAGCAGGCGCAGCGGCTGGAGCGGCCTTCTTCCCCTTCTTTTCTTTCCCTGGCGCAAGAGGATGTCGCTTGCCTGCCGGAATCGCTTCGGCCTCCTCGCTTTCCAGCTCTTCTTCTTCCTCTTCGCCCGCTGTTTCCACCTCCAACTCAGGCGCCAGGACGCCCTTGGGCAGAACGTGGCTCAGATCGAGTTCCTCGTCATCGGCCCCGATCGGCTCCAGGTCTTCTTCTATAGCCAAGCCTTCCTCGGCCTCTTCATCCTCCTCGGGGGCCTGTTCCTTGAACTTGCTCTCAGAGCGGCGGGCGCGGGAGCGCTTGACGGTCGCCTGCGGAGGCGGCGCGGGAGGCGAGTGCGGCTCGAGATAGGCACGCATCTCCTCCGCGGTGGTCAGGCGGCCATCGATCAGTTCAAGGAAAATGTTCTGGACAACCTCGCCATACGTGGGCAACTCGGGAGTAATGCGCATCTCCTGCATAAGCCCATAGGGAATACGCTGGCGAGCCTCGGGCCAGACCTTGAGGAAGAGGTTGAAGCGTTCCTGGACGCCCTTATCCTTACTTGTAAATCCAAGCCAAAGAACGGCTTCCGGATCGTAATTCATGAAAATCTTGTAGCCTGACGAGGCCTTGGCGTTCTTCTTGGCGAGCAGCACTTTCGCAAATCCTGCGGCCAGCGAATCCAGGTTGTTCCACTCCGCCACAAAGCCTGGGCGCAGCAGCGACTTTTTGAGCGACGAATGATCTCTGTGCGACAGCTTTGCGGTGAGCAATTGCATTTGCGCCGCAGACATGTCAGGATGCACGCCCTGCAGAAGCAGTTGCACCGCCAGATCGTGCAGGGCCGCCAGCTTCGCCTCATCGGCCTTGGCCGAGGTCCAGGCGGGAAAGAGAAAGTTCATCCAGCCTTCCGCTTCGAGGGCGCGCAGGACCTTGAGTCCGTCCTCTTCGTGCCCGATCTGCTCCAACTCCTGGCTGCGCGCGTGTGCGGATAGATACTCGATGGCTCCCTCCGTTTTCGCGCTGTCATAGCGAGCCTGAGTTCTTGGATCCATATCCCAGCCCAGGCGGGCGCGGTACCGGATGGCCCGGATGAGCAACGACGGGTCTTCGAGGAACCCGTAATTGGAAACCAGGCGTAGGATCCTCGCTTCAATATCGGCTACGCCGTTCAGCGGGTCCATCAAGAGCCCGAACGATCCCTCGTTGAGCGAGATCGCCATGGAGTTCACCGTAAAATCGCGGCGGCGTAGATGGTCCTGGATGGAGGCGGGGTGAAAAACGGGCTTGCCCGGTTTGGGATACTCAACCCGGTGCGTGCTGACGACGTTGACGCGAACGGTCCCCGGAAAGCACAGGTAAAGGCTCCGTGAAGGTTCGTCCTCGCCCCAAACCTTTCCGCCGAGTTTTTCTAACGGTTTCTTGAGCTTAAGAGCGTTCCCGTGGACCGCAATCTCCAAGCTCGCGGACGGCATGGCCGCTGGTCAGGTCGCGGACGGCGTCTCCGATGAGGAAAAGAATGGTTCCGGCATCGCGCGCGGCGGTTCGCAACTGCGTAAGGGCATGGCGCTGATCTGGCGAAAGCCGGTTCTCCAGGAGGTAGATATAGTCGGGCATACGCTAACCTGATTCTTCCGTCTGAACCGCATCCCAAGTGCCTGATGATGTTGCTCTTATGGCGCGATTCTCGCGGACTGGCAAACCAGTACATTAACACAAGTTGCTCTGGAAGACTAGCTTTGTTGCACCGGACCTGCAACTTTTCTCAAGTGCGAATCGGGACGCGTTTCCCGGGAGTGTGCTTCGGAGGTACCCGGAAAGTGCAAGAATCGCAACCCCTCCGCGGCTGCGCGTGCGACAATCCAGAGCGATGGCCTCAGCACGCAAACCTGTCATTGTGCGCAAGTTCTCCCGTGACTGGTTGGCCGGCTACGCGGCAGCCGACTTCGGGCAGACGAAACCGGAACTGGAGATCCTGGATCTGACCGGCAAGGTGGTGCGCGTGGGCTGGGAGCAGGTGAAGTGGGTTTGCTACGTGCGAGACTTCCCTTCCGGATCGGCGGACCAGGCGAACCCGGAGCGGCTGCTGCGCAAGCGGTTTTCACTGCGGCCGCGCACGGCTGGACTGTGGCTGCGGCTGACGCTGGCCGACGGCGACGAACTGGAGGGGTTGGCGGCCAACGACCGGAGTCTGGTGGATGGCGCGGGATTGTTGCTGACCCCGCCCGATACGCGCTCGAACACGCAGCGGATTTATGTGCCCCGGCAGGCGATCCAGTCCTGGAGGTGCTCAGCCTGATCGGTGCAGCGGGCCGCAAGCGGGCTGAGGCGCCAAGGCGCGGGGAGCAGCGCGATCTGTTTGCCGGCGAGGGGAATCGAGCTGACGTTCCCGGGCCGCTGACGGCCAGGAGCGAAGCGTGTGGGTGGCCAGCCATGCAAAGGCTGCGCATGGCTCGATCCCAAATACCCCAAAGCGATGGCAAAGATTCTCAGGCGCTTTGCAGCCGCGCGGCAGGCTCGGTCTCCAGAAGCTTCGGTAAAACCCGGCGGTGAGACCCAGGACGCGTTCTTCGGAATAATGTTCGACGACCCAGGCGCGCGCGGCCCGTCCCATGCGGTGGCGGCGCTCCGGATCGCGGAGGAGCTTGAGCACGGCCTCATAGATGGCCCGGGGTACCCGGGTGGGATGAGCAGGCCGGTCACTTCGGGCACAATGGAGTCGCGGGCGCCCGTGCTCTCGGTTGTAACCACAGGAATCCCCGTAGCCGCGGCCTCCAGAACAGCGTTGGGAAAGCCCTCCCGCCACGTGGGTAAAACCAGCACGTCCATGGCGCGGTAATAGGGCGCCGTGCTGCCGACGAATCCGGTGCAATAGATCCGCGGATGGTTCAGGATGCGCTTTCTCAAGTCCCGATCCAGGGCGTCCTCCGCGGCATCGAACCAGCCGGTGAGGAGCAGCCGCGCGGAGGGCTCGGCCCGCAGGATCAGATCGAAGGCCTCGACTAGCTCAGGCAGGCCCTTGTCGCGGGTCAAGCGTCCAACAAAGCCCACCAGCGGAGCGTCCCGCGGAATACCGAACGTCTCGCGCACGCTGCTGGGCCCGGGCGAGAAGCGCTCCACGTCCACGCCATTGCTGCTTCCCTCGCCCAGCACCAGCAGCTTGTCCTCGGGGGCAAGCCTCAGCGCCAACGCCTCCGAGCGCAGGCTCGCGCTGTTGCACAGCACCACGTCCGCACAGGCGCAGGCCAGCCGCTCGGCAGCAAGCAAAATCCCGCGCTTGAACCCTCTGGATCGTTCCAGTTTGAGCCCGCGCAGCAGGTATACGCGCCGGGGCACGCCGCGCAGCAATGCGGCGAGGCTGCCCAGGAGCCCGGCTTTGGGGGTGCTGAACTCGACCAGATCGGGCCTGCGGTTGCCCAGCAGCCACACCAGCCGCAGCAGCGCAATGAGATCGGAAAGAGGGGCGATGCAGCGGCGCATGGGAAGAGCGATACGTTCCACGCCTGCGCCTGCCGCAGTGCTGTCAAGCAATTCACCGGGGCTCGAAACCAGGAGAACGCGAAAGCCAACCTTGCGCAGCGCCCGCAACCGGGCTCCCAAGACGACACACGTCTCAGCATTCGTCACGCCAACAAGAATTGTGGGAGGTTCACTGAAATGCGGCGAAAGACGGAAGGATAGAATTCCGGAATCTGCCATAAAACACCTGCCGGCTCTGAAGTTCCCCGGGCATTAGGGCCGATGAGCAGATTCTGGAAAGAAAAACGTCAGGTCAATTAGCAGATTCTGGTAGAAATAATGGTTATTCCAACGCGTTGAGCCATTGAATCAGAGGCATCTGCGGTACAGTCTGTGACTGCGAACACACGTCCTGGGCGGCAGGATGGGCGACTATGATTCTCGTTTCACGAAAGCCATGGCACAACGCACGCGAGTCCTGCTGCTCCTTGCGCACCTGGGCGGAGGCGGGGCAGAACACGTGATGGCCCTGCTCGCGGGCGGGCTGTCGCAGGAAAAATACGAGGTTCACCTGGGACTGATCCGGGACGCCGACGCCGCGGGAGGTACGGTTCCGCCCTGGGTCGCCGTTCATGCGCTCGGTGCAGGACGGGCGCGTGCCGGGGCGTTGCCGCTGCTTCGTCTGGTGTGGCGGCTGCGTCCCGGCGTAGTGCTGTCGGGAGCAACGGAGGTCAGCTTTCTGGTATTGCTGCTTCGGCCGCTGTTCCCCTGGAAGACGTGCGTGCTCGTCCGCCAGAACGCTACCGTTTCTTCGGTTCTGGCGTTTGGCGGCGTGCCCCGCTACACACGCATGCTCTACCGCTTGCTCTACCGCTGTTCCGACCGCGTGATCTGCCAATCCCGCGCCATGGCCGAAGACCTGGCGCGAGAGGCTGGAATCGGCAAAGACCAGATTGTGGTCCTGCCCAATCCGGTCGATCTGGAAGGCATCCGCGCCGCCGGAAGTGCTCCATCCCTTTGGAGCGGAGCTGGCCCTCACTTGCTGGCCGTGGGCAGGCTGTCGCGCGAGAAGGGGTTCGATCTGCTGGTCAATGCGCTCGTTGCAGTGCGCCAGCAATTTCCAGAGGCCGATTTGATTCTCGCCGGCGCTGGACGCGAGGAGAAGGCGCTCCGGGAACTCTGCCGCTCGCTTGGATTGGAGACCGCCGTCCATTTTGCCGGCCACGTCGGCCGCCCCTATGACCTCTACCCGGGAGCCACGCTCTTTGTGCTCTCCTCACGCCACGAAGGGATGCCCAACGCTTTGCTGGAAGCCGCTACGGCCGGCCTGCCCCTTGTGGCCACCCCTGCCTCAGGAGGGGTTGTGGATCTGCTCCGCAACCGGCCTGGCGCATGGCTGGCTGCGGAGATTTCCGCTGAGGCTCTGGCTACGGCCATCCTTGCAGCCCTTGATGCGATCCGGCCAGGCCAGCGGTTCTGCCAGCCGTTTTTCCCGTCGCCGCCCCAAATGTCGCGAACCGCGGCCTGTGACTGTGAAACCCAGGTTCCCGAGCGGCAGGCGGCTGCTTCGGGGCAAAAGTAATCTAAAGGCAAAAAACGACCTACTTTCCCTTGTAGAAATTTAATTCTTGACATTTTTTAAATTCGGTTGTCTCATTTCCGTACAGTTTCGTACCGTTTTTCCACAGTTTTAAAAGAACCTGCTACCAGGGTCACCCTTGCGTTGCCGAGGGAGACTTGCTCAGGCGAAGAAGGATCGGGCGTGCCGGGCCACCGTAGTGTAGGGCCTTATTCTCATAGAGCCTCGCCCCGCTGAGTCGAGGAAGTTTCCCGCCGAGCAGTTCCGTATTGTCTGTCCCGTTTTCTGCGCACAACTAGGCTGCATGAGGCCGCGTTCGCGGCGGATTGAGCCGTTCAGGTTGCGCGGATTCGGGGCATAAGCATCAGGAAGCCGCTTGACTTGTCTCCGACGCCGGTTTCGGCTCGGGACGCCCCAACTGAGTTGCCGGAGGAGATCGTGCTCCGTACTTGGCTTGCTTTCACGTTCACGGGAGCCCTGTGTGTTCTTTCGCTCCCGTTCTTTGCCATCTCCCTGCTCATCGCCGCAATATGCTCCGCGGCAGCCGCGTTCATTTCGCCCGGTCGCGGGCGCCGGCAGTCTATCGATTCCGGCATTCGCGAAACCTGGGCGACCAATGAATTCCAGTTCGATCGCGCCATTGAGGCTTACGAAGAGCTGATCGACTCGCATTCGTGGAGGCGGCCATGAGTCACGCGGCAATTGCAATTCCCGGTATCGACCGCATAGGCGGCGCGGAGCGGCAGGCCCTCCTGCTGGCCAAGGGGTTGCGCCGGCGCGGCTGGCGGGTGAGCATGGTGGCGCTTTCCGGCACGGGCGGCGATGCGGCTGCGGAACTGCGCAATGCGGGCGTCGGTTTTATCAGCCTGGAGATGCGCAAGGGCCTCGCTGACCCGCGAGGATGGCTCCGTTTCCATCGGTGGCTGTGGCGCGAGCGGCCAGATGTGGTGCATGCGCACCTGCCTCATGCCGCGTGGCTGGCGCGATGGTCGCGCTTGGCCGCGCCCGTCCCAGTAGTGATCGATACCCTGCACAGTTCCTGCACAGGAAGGATGGGCCGGCAGCATGGCTACCGCTGCAGCCGCTGGTTGCCGGACCACGTAACGGCGGTGAGCCATGCCGCGGCCGAGGCCCATTTGGTTGCCGGCATGGTGGAAGCGGACCACCTGTCCGTACTTGGGAACGGAATCGAGGTGGACTCCTGGCGGCCGGATGCGCAAGTGCGGGCCGACATACGGCGGGAGCTTGGATTGGCCGATGAGTTCTTGTGGATCGCCGTGGGCAGGCTGGAGCCGGTGAAAGACTATCCGGCGATGCTTCAGGCGCTGGCCGGCCAGCCGGGGACGGCGCGGCTGCTGGTTTTGGGCGCCGGCCCGCTCGAAACAGAACTGGTGCAACTAGCGGCGCGGCTAGGCCTCGAGCGGAGAGTACGGTTCCAGGGCTTCGAGCCGAATGTGAAGCGATGGATACAAGCCGCGGACGGATTTGTCTTGTCGTCGCGCTACGAAGGGCTGCCCATGGTGATGTTGGAGGCAGGCGCGTGCGGATTGCCGGCCGTCGCGACGGATGTTCCCGGAACGCGCGAGGTGATTGCCGACGGCGAGAATGGCTGGCTTGCCCCCGCAGGCGACCCGCAGGCGTTGGCAGCCGCCATGGCGCGGCTGATGCGCGCGCCGATTGAGGAACGCCGCGCCATGGGCGAGCGGGCGCGCCAACGCGTGGCCGATCGATTCAGCCTGGACAACGTGCTCGACCGCTGGGAACGGCTTTATGAGGAATTGCTCCTTGGCAAGCGCGCCGCGCGGCGAACTCGCCCGGCAGTGCGCGAGAGTTTGAGCCGCCAGAGCGCCGCCTCAGCCTGAAGGCGCTCGGCGAGAGTCAAGGTGGCAGGCTGAAAGCGAAAGAGCACGCGATCGACAGAGGTGAACTGAGCCGCATGAGCGGCCAGGAACTGGCGCAATTGGGCGGCCTCTGCGTTATGCGCAGTGTTTGCGTGTACGCAAATGGTCCACAGGCCGCTGTCTTTTTCGACGGGCCCCCAAAGCTGCTGCGGAATCCAGGCAACGCCGGCGCGCAGAAAGGGCGCGCGGGCGAAGCCGTCGGACAACAAAGAGATTCCCTCGGCGCGAAGCGCCGCGAGCGTAGATGCATCGAAGCCGTGACGGGGCGCGACGAAAATTCCGGGATTGAGGCCGTGGCCGCGCAGAATGCGCAGGCCGTCGCCGATCCATGAGCGCTGCGTTTCCGCGGCGACGCCGGCAAACTCCGAGGTTAGCGCAAGCCCGAGCAGGCTCCGGCCCCGGCTTACGCAGAGATGGCGGTAGCCGTGCAGGCCGATCGTGGCCCCTGCAGCCTCAAGAGCGCGCATCCGTTCCCAGAAAGACGGATCGGGCGGCGAAACCTGCAATTCCGGGTCGCGGTTGTCGGGAACAACAGCAAGAATCGGCTGCAGGCGGAACTCTTCGATCAGGGACTGGAAACGCAACCAGCATTCGACTGAGAAGGTGGGACAAAGATCGTCGAACCGGAGCAGATACCGGGCTGGAGCGGAAATCATGCCGCTGCCTCCGTTGCCAGCGCGCGCGCGAGCAGCTTCCGGCTCCAATACCAGAGATAGATGAACGTGCTCACGGTCCAGAGCGAGGTGGCGAGCGCGATTCCGGCCACGCCGAACCAGCGCATGAGTACGAGGTTCAATACCACGTCGAGGCCGAGGTTGAGGATGCCGCAATAGAGGATCAGGTCCGTGCGGCGCATGGCAACGATGAAGCGGTAATAGACGCGGCTGGTGACAAAAAACGGAATTTGGATGGCGTACATGGCCAGCACCGAGGCTACGACGGCGGTGTCGCGCGGCCCGAATTGTCCATGCTGCAGCGCCACGCGGACGAGCGGGCGCGCGCCGGCAATGAGCAGGGCCGCGATAGGCACGGAAATGAATGCGGTGAGCCGGACCCAGATGCGGACGGTGTGGCGGCATCCGGCCCAGTCGCGGTAGGCGATCATGCGCGAAAAGTACGGCACGATGGCGGTGGAGACCGCGCCGGCCAGCAGCGTAAGCACCACGCTGACGAAACGATTGGCATAGACCAGCGCGGAGACGCTGCCCGCAACCAGCATGGCGGCCATCGCCTGATCGACCAGCAGGCCGCCCGAAGACACTACGCTCGAGAGCAGCACAGGACCGTATTGGCCGGCCACTTCTCGCGTGGCTTCGGTCATGCCGTGCCAGCGCAGGCGGAAGCGATAGCCGCGCGCCTCCATCATCCATGCGACAACCACCGCGTGCAGCAGCGAGCCGGCCAGCGTGGCGTAGACCATGGCCCAGATGCCGAAGCGGCCGCCGAGCAGAAGAGCGCCGCAAATGATCGAGACAGAAATAACCATCGGCGCGAGAGCGGGAAGCGCGAAGCGGTCGAGCGTGTTGAGAACCGCGGTACAGTTGGTGGCGATTCCGGTGATGAGGACAATCGGCAGCAGCGCGTAAAAGAGACGCACGGCGAGTTGCAGCTTGGCGGGCGGAAAGTGCGAGGCGATGAGGGGAAAGAAGGCGCGCGCCGAAAGCGCCATTCCAGCGCTCGCCGCGGCGAGGAGCAGGCACATCCAGAGCATGGAACTCGAAAGAAGCTGCTGGGCGCGCTCGCGGCCCTCCTGTTCCCTCACCCGGACCAGCGTAGGCACGAGGGCCTGGTTCATCGATTCGGAGATGAGGTTGACGAGCAGGCTGGGGATGAGCGCGGCGGCGAGGAAGGCGTCCATGGCGTCGCTGCGGCCGTAGACGGAGGCGACCGCGATCTCCTTGAGCGTGGCCACAAGCTTGACGATGACGCCGGCCGCGCCCACCGTCACCGCGGCGCGGAAGATGGCGCGATTGATGCTGGAGACCTGAGGCGGCTCGGCGATGGGCGAGGTGATGGACATGGCGGAGAACCGAGCCTCTACGAATCCGGTTGCGCGACGAGCGGCCGGGCTGGAATCGAAGCGGGACGCAGCGGCGCCGTGGAGAAACAGGCGGCAAGACCGGCAGGGTCTTCTGTGGCCAGACGCCCGGCAACGGCAACGATGGCCAACAGCAGCCATGTCGTGCGATTCTCTTCTACCGTGGCGGCGAGTGAAGTTACGGCCCAGACCAGCAGTGACGTGATCAGCGCCAGGCGCAGCGGACCGCGGGTTGCGAGCGCGTAATGCACCGCCAGGGCGACAAGGAGGGTAGCCAGGAACAGAGCACAAAGCCCTCCGCCGACGACAATCGAAAGCGCGGTGTCGTGCGCTGTATCGATGGGCGCCAAGTGCGCGGCAGCCACAAAAGACCCCGCGCCTGTGCCCAGTAGCGGCGCATGGGTAAAGGCGCGCCAGCCGGCGGACCAGATGTTGAGCCGCTGGTTCAGATCGCCGCTCCGCAGTTGCTCGGGAATGGTGGCGAGGCGGGCAAGAATCGTTCCGGGAATAATGTACCAGAGAGCCGCCAGAAAGGGCGGCAGGACGAATAGGGCGGCCACAACGCGTCTGGGGCGGCCAAGCGTGAGAAGGAGAATGGAGCCGGCAAACGCGAGAACGGCAGCCAGGAACCCTTCGCGCGAGGCCGTGAGCAGCACGGCAACAAGACCCAGAGGCAGAAAGCCAAGCGCCATCAGGCGAGCCGGGCGGCGGCGTTCGCAGTTCAGGAGCAGAGCGGCAAGCGGAAAACCCAGATCGAGAAAACGGGCCACTTCGTTGGGATCCTGGCCGTAAGCGGCAAAGCGGATCTGACCGGCGGCAATGGCCTCCGGCGATCGGACCGCGGCCAGAGTGAGCAGGGCGAGTACCCAGGAGCCGGCCACTGTGGCGCGCAGCAGAGCTCGCAGATCGGCGGGCGTGCCGGCAAACTCCCACACCAGCCAGACAATCATCGTCTCCTGAAAGTAGGCGCGAATCTTTTCCACGGTCGCGGAGGGATCGATCGTCCAGAAATACGTGCAGCAGAACCAGAGATAGAATGCGAGCGTAAGCCACCAGAACGCGCCCGGCGTGCGCATGCATCCAGCTTGAAGAACGGCTGGAATGGCCGCCAGGAGCACCAGCAAACCGGCGATGCGAGCCACGTTCCCAAGCGGTTCGCCGAGGTCGAGGGAGTATTCCCAGGGGATGGCGAAGGCGAAGAAGAGAAGCAGAATCCACGCGGCTCTTCTCATCGTTGAACCTGCTAGTACCTCTGCGAATAAACCAGCGCAGAGTAGATGGTGACGCCGATAGTGGATTGAATGGCGGATTCCAGGGTGCGGTTCACCAGATTCTTGGCTACGGAATCGGGCACGTAGAGAATGTCGCGGTCCTCGACGGGCTGGTCGGGATCCTGGCCGTGCAACATGCGCTTCAGGTTGAGCGTGATCATGGCGCGGCCGTCTTTTTGTTCGCGGATGAGCACGGCTTTGCCGCTGGCGGCGTTCTGCGACGGCCCCCAGGCCAGGGAAAGCGCCTGCACCACGGTGAGCCCCTGCACCGGATCCACGGGGAACCCGCCGGGACGGATCACATCGCCGACCACGTAGACAAGACCGGCGCGGCTCACCTGCACGGTGTCGCCGGGGCTTAGCTCGGGATTGTGGTCGGACGTTGTGTCGGTGCCGCTGGGGTCGAGCACGACCGGATGCGGCGTCTTGGGGTCGCCCTGATGGAAGACGTTGACCAGGCGACCGGCATTGGGCGAAAGGCCGGAGGCAGCTGAGATCAGGTCAAGCAAACGGTGATGGTAAGTGTAGGGATAAACGCCGGGGTGAGTCACTTCGCCAAGCACGCTCACGTCCTGGCCGGCGTAGGCCGTCACCAGCACCGAGACCAGCGGATGCAAAAGCATGCCATTGGCCAGGAGAGCAGCTTCAATGGTGCGCGCCGCGGCTTGTTCGTCCATGCCGGAGAGCTTCACTTCTCCAATCAAAGGAAGCGTAACCGTGCCCGCGGCGGAAACGCGCACTGTGGAGTGAAACTCGGGCGTATGGTACTCGCCGATGTCGAGAAAATCGCCGGGAGCGATGGGCGCCGGCATGGGCGCGGAAGATTGCGTCGCGCCTGGGGGCATCGCGCCGGCCACGCCCGCCGCCCCCGCGTTGTCCCATATCGTAGGAGCTTCTTTGGGATTGGGCTGGCTTTTGGTCTCCTGTGACTGCGGAAAGCTGGCGACGCCCGTGGGCAGGCCTGAAGTGCTCGGAGTGGGCGCTTGCCCGCGGATGCCCGCGCCCGCCGCGAGCAATACGAGGATCGTAACGGCCGCCCGCGCCACTTTGGCGCCCAACGCATCTCGCAACAGCGCGGCTCCGCCGGCCAGCCAGAGCCCTGCGAAGAATGTGATGGCGAGATACAGCGGCGGATCGGGCGCGACGGGCTTGACCGGCTGGCGGGCAGAATCGACTACCGAAATGTTGGAGGCGCGCACGCCCGCGGCCAGGCCCGCTTCCTCGGCCTTTTCCTGGACACGCAAGTACAGATCGTGACTGGCGTTCGCCTCCTGGCGCATGACGGCATACTGGGTTGCGGCCTCGTTCAGTTTCATGCCTTCTCCGGTCACCTGTTCAAGGCTTTTGCGCACCAACTGCTCGCGGTCGAGGGCGGTCTGCCAGTTGCTTCGGAAGCGTGCGATCAGTTTGGCGTCCTCGGCCTGTTTCTGCCGGTCGAGATCCTGCAACTGGCGGCCAATCTCGACAACACGGGGAAAGCCGGAGCCGTGTTCGGCGCTAAGCTGGGCCTGCTCCTGTTCCAGATCGCTGCGGCGGGCGCGAATCTGCTCGAGGAGCGTGGTGGCGAAGTTGGCGCTGTCGGCCTGCAAGCGCGGATCGGAGGCGATGACCAACTCCGGGTCGCCCTGCGAAGCGGCGCGGTACTCCGCCTCGGCCAGAATGCGGTCCGTGGTGGCGGCCACAAGCTGCCGGCTGAGCTCGTCCATCTCGAGCAGCGCCGAACTGTGTTCGGTTTCGCCCGGCTGGCCGTTGGCCAGAACCTCCGGCGTGCTCACAATCCCGTGCCGATTTTCGAACTCTGCCAGACGCTGCTGATCGCTATCTACGCGAACCTTCAAACCGGCAAGCTGTGCGTTGAGCCATGCCGACGCCTCAGCCGTGGCCTGAATCTGCGATTCCGTCTCCTGCTCGCCATAGGCGCGGATCAGGCCGTTCACCACCGCGGCCGACAACGCCGCGTCGCTCGAGCGAAACCGGATCTCGACCAGCAACGAGCGCGCCATCGCCTGCACATGCAAGCGCCGCGAGAATCTCTCCAGAAGCCACGCCTGTGCACCGGGCGCGGGATTTTCGGGATTGAAGCCAGGAAAGCGGCGGGAGAAGCTGCCGCGGAAGCCCGGCGCCTGGTAGAGCTTGAGCCCGGTGATCACGCGCCAGGCAAGCCGATCGCTGCGCAGAACGCCGGCCAATGTCTCCAGTGCAATGGGCGCCGAAAGCAGGGAGGACGGGACTGCCTGCTCCGTGCCATCGAGGCTGAGCGCTGAGACCGGAGCGGTGCGCAGTTCGACCCGCGCGGCCGCTTCGTACTGGTTGGGAGCGATGAGGCAATAGAGGAGGCACAGCAGCAAAAGCGCGCCTTCGATGGCCACAAATATGCGGCGGCGACGCCAAACCTGCCGGCAAAGATCGCGCAGAGAGGTGGACGCGGGCGGGATCGTCTCAGCGGCAGCCCGCGATCCCGAGTCGCCCGGCAATGCGTTCTGAAAAGGCAGAGTATCCGGCAACGGGTGGAAACCTCGATCGCAAAGGTCCCCGCGCGCAGTTACAGCTTCTCTTGCATCCAGCCGGATTTCCGGGATGGAATGCGGAGCTCTGTCGTGGCAGACCGCAGCGAATCTTCGCCATGAGCCCCCCTTTTGCCCTTCACTTCGCAAGCAAAAGCGATAGCCCTGGCTTTCAGAACCAAAAGCACTGCTGGGGAAAATCCTAGTCAGTTTCGTTCATCGTTCACCGTTCGTCAATGGTTTGCATCACAAATTCGGCAGATTACCCCAAAAGGCGTACCCGGCAGCTTCGGTCACGGCAAAATAGCGGACGGCCGGCAACAGCCGAAACGGGGCAAAAAGACCTCTTGGCTCCGTGAAAATCGCGCTGGGTCCCGGCCCGTTAACCCTTTGTCACGAAGCCTTATACCACTCGACCGTGCGGCGGAGTCCCTCGTGGAAATCGACTTGAGGCGTGTAGCCGAGCAGCGCCTGCGCCCGGCGGATGTCGGCCAGCGAGTGGCGAATATCGCCCGGTCGTGGCGCCGCGTAGGCTGGCTTGCCGCGGTAGCCGGTGAGTTCGCTGAGAACATCAAAGGCCCGATTCAGCGTAACGGCCGCGCCGGTTGCGACATTCATCATCTGGCCGGAGACCTTCTCCGCCGGCGCCGCCGCAGCCAGCAGGTTGGCCTCAACGACGTTCTGGATGAAGGTAAAGTCCCGGCTCTGCTCGCCGTCGCCGTAGATCGTGGGCTGCTCGCCGGCGAGCATTTTGCGGCAGAAGACGGCCAGGACGCCGGAGTAGTGCGACGTAGGGTCCTGAAAGGGGCCGAAGACGTTGAAGTAGCGCAGAGTGACCGTCTCCAGGCCGTAGACGCGGGTAAAGGCGCGCAGATAGTGCTCGCCGGCCAGCTTGGCCACGGCGTAGGGGCTCATGGGGCTGGGCAGCATCTCCTCGTGCTTGGGCAGCGTGGGCGTTTCGCCGTAGACCGACGAAGAGCCGGCATAAATGACGCGGCGTACGCCGGCTGCGCGAGCCGCCACGAGCAGGTTGACCGTGGCGTCTACGCAGTTGCGGTTTGTGGCTGCGGGGTCGGCCACGGAGCGCGGGACTGAGGCTAGCGCCGCCTCGTGAAAAACAAGTTCCACACCCGCACAGGCTTGGGCGCAAACAGCAGGATCGGCCAAGTCGCCTTCCATGAACTCCATGGCTTCAAGGCCAGATAGATTCGCGCGTTTGCCGGTAATAAAGCTGTCAACGCCACGCACTGCTTCGCCGCGCGCTAGCAGCGCCGCGGCGATGGAGCGGCCGATAAATCCGGCGGCCCCGGTGACGAGATACTTGGCCAAGTCCTCACCTCAAAATACAAAGATAGCGCGGCCGGATCGACGGCCGGTACAGGCTAGGATACTATCGGGAATCGTAGTTTGATCCGATATGAATGCTCTTCTGCCAACCCTTGCCGAACCCCAGCAATTCTCGATCGGGGAGAAATACCTCTTCGCTGCGCTTGCGGCCGCATCTCTCTACGGTTTCTGGCGGCGGTTCGGACCCATTCTCGCAAAAATCCTGCAATCGAAAAAAGACCCTGACTTCCACCTCTTTCCCATCGGCAAGCGCCTGCGCGATTTTGTCTGGGAGGTGTTGTGCCAGGCCAAGGTCATCCGCGAACGGCCGCTCACAGGCATGGCTCACGCCCTGGTCTTCTGGGCCTTCTGCGCCTTCGCGCTGGTGACGCTGAACCACTGCGCTGCGATCTTCGGACTCGCGTTTCTCGATCCGGCGGGCCGCGTGGGACGGCTGTATTTCTACTTTGCGGCCGCCTTCGCCGCCGCCTGCACGGCAGGCATTGCGGGGCTGTTTGTGCGGCGATTCCTGGTTCGGCCCAGGTGGCTGGGCAAGCTTTCGTGGGGTTCGGGCCTGGTCGCGCTGCTGATTTTTCTGCTGATGGCCACGTATCTGGCGGCGTTCTTTGTGGACGGCGCAGGTGGGGCGGCGCGGACCTTGTGGTGGGCGCACACGCTCACGCTGCTCGCGTTTCTGCCGGTGATTCCGCATACCAAGCATCTGCACCTGGTCCTTAGCCCGTTTACCGTTTTCTTCTCGCGGGGCGGCTTCGCCCACATTCCTCCTCTTGTTGGCGATGAGGATTTCGGACTTGTCAGCGGCAAAGATCTGACGCGGCTCGTCAGCTTGCAGGCGTACTCCTGCGTGGAGTGCGGGCGTTGCATGGAACACTGCCCGGCCAACAACACCGGCAAGCTGCTGAACCCGAAGGAAATCGTGCTGGGACTGCGCGGCTACCTGAACGAGTTCGGACCAGCTTCAGAGGAGCCGCTGCTAGGCAAGTACAACGCGCAAGAGGCGGCGTTTGAGTGCACCACGTGCGGCGCGTGCGAGTTCCAGTGCCCGGTGGGCATTGAGCATGTGCCGATTCTGGTGGGACTGCGGCGCGGCGCAGTGAATACGGGCGCGTGGCAAGACGATCACGGAGCCAAGCTTTTTCTCGCGCTCGAGCGCGGTAGCAACGCGCTGGGCATGAGCACGGCGGAGCGCGGCAAGTTCATCGAGAAGAATGCCCTGCCCTTCTTCGACGGCACGCAGGAATACTGCTTGTGGCTGGGCTGCATGGGTGCATACGATCCCCGCGGGCGCGAGATCGTTCTGTCGCTCGTCAAGGTGATGCGATACCTGGGCACGAGCTTCGGCGTGCTGCGCAAGGAAAAGTGCACCGGCGATCCCGTGCGCCGATTGGGCAACGACCTGCTTTTCGAGCAACTGGCCGGCGCCAACCTGGAAGCTCTGGCGCAGAACAAGGTGAAGAAGATCGTCTCGATCTGCCCGCATTGCGTCCGCACCATCCAGGAAGATTGGAAGGCGTACGGAACACCGCCCGAGGTGGAGCACCACAGCGAGTTTCTGGCTCGCTTCGCTCGCCAACTACAGCCCGTCCAAAGCCAGGAAAAGATCGTCTTTCACGATCCCTGCTACCTCGGCCGTTATCGCGGGGTTTACGAGGAGCCGCGCCGCGTAGCTGCACTTGCAGGCGACTTAGTGGAGGCCCCGCGTTCGCGCGAGCGCAGTTTCTGCTGCGGCGCGGGCGGAGGACTGGCGTTCTTGGGCGAGGAGAAGGGCGAGCGTGTGAGCGAGGTGCGCGCGGCGGAACTGGCGGCGACTGGCGCAAAAATCGTCGTCGCGGCCTGCCCCTTCTGCAATACGATGTTCCGGGATGCTTTCGCGGCCAGCGGCGATGCCGCGCCGAAGTTGATGGACATTGCCGAGATCGCCGCGCGCAGACTACCGGAACACTAGCTCGAACAAGCGCAAGGGAGGAATGTGATGGCAAAGTTAGTCTGGCTCGCCTGCTTCGCAGTGCTTTCGGTGATGCCTGCAAGCTCGCAAAACGCACAGTTTTCAAAATACAAGAAGGTCGAGGCTTACGAAATCCGCCCGAGCATTCTCATGATGCCCAGATACACAGCGACGGCCAGGTTTGCGAAATTGGGTTTGAGAAAAGGCATTACTCACCTAAAATGATCCGAGTGAATCCAACCTTTTCGGAGGAGGAAATCGATGGCCTGGTCGATGAGTTTGCACCAGACAGCGAGCGCGGCCCAAAGCCCACTGGTCTTGCGGGTCGAGAACGGATCCTCATCGACGGCCACGTCATCACGCGGACCAGAGATTACCAGAATATTGTGGTTGAGATCGATGCCGCACAATTCGACAAATGCAAGAAGGGCACCATCTGTAGCGGCGGCGATGTGGTCCTAACAATCCGATGGAAGAATCGGAACTGTGAGTAGGCCGAAAGCTCAGGGTGTCCAAGGGAACCCTCGATGAAGATCGTTGTTGCCATCAAACAAGTCCCCGAACGCGATTCGCCGGTGCGGATCGCACGAAGCTGTAAATGGATCGATGAATCCGATCTGCAGTGGGCGCTGAACGAGCCCGACGCCTACGCGCTCGAAGAAGCTCTACTGCTCAAAGAGAAGAACGGCGGCGAGGTCATCGCGCTGAGCGTCGGGCCCGGAGCGCGTGGGCGCGGTGCTTCGCGAGGCGCTGGCCAAAGGCGCGGACCGCGCCATCCATGTCGTTTGCGACGGCCTGGTTGACCGCGATGCGCTGGGCGTGGCATGCCTGCTGGCCGCCGCGATCCAACCCGAGAATCCCGACCTGGTGCTCACCGGCCTGCAGTCGGAAGACGTGGGGTTAGGTCAAACCGGCGTCATCGTTGCCGAATTGCTCGGCCTGCCGCACGCGACACTCATCCTGCAAGTCGAAAAAACCGATGCGGGTATCCGCGTGAAGCGCGAGCTCGAAGAAGGATGGTTTCAGTTCATCGAAATGCCGCTGCCTGCCGTGCTGACCATGCAGTCGGGCGGCAACAAGCTGCGCTACGCCACGCTGATGGGTATCAAGCGCGCGAAAACAAAAGAGCTGCACACGGTGAACGCGGCGGAGCTCGGCGTGGATGCCGTGCCGGCGGTCGTGCTCGAGCAAATTGCTCTGCCGAAGAAGCAAAAATCCACGCAGATTCTGTCCGGCTCGGCCCAGGAAGCCGCGGCGGCGCTGGTTGAGAAATTGAAGGCTGAGGCGCGCGTGCTATGAGCATTCTCCTGGTTTTGGAGGAAAGCGGAGGGAAGATCAAGCGGGCCAGTTGGGAGGCGCTGACAGCCGCGCTGCGGCTCGGACCCGCGCCGAGCGTCACGGCGGTTGTGATCGGCGCGCAAACCGAGGCCCTGGCCCGGGAAGCCGCGGCCAGACCGGTTGGCAAGGTCATTCGCGTCGAGCATCCGCTGCTTGCGCCGTACACAGCCGATGGTTTTTCAACGGCGCTCCAGCAACTCATCCAAAACCAGGACGCCACGAAGTGGGTGGTTTTTCCGCACACGTATCAGGTGCGTGACTATGCCCCGGCGCTGGCCTGCCGCATGGGCCAGGTGCTCATTGGCGACGTGGTTGGGATTGAGGAAGGTCCGGTTTTTACGCGACAACTTCTTCAAGGCCGCCTGATCGGCAGCTACCGGCACACCGGCAGCGGACCCTGTTTCGTTTCCGTGCAGGCCGGAGCGTTTCGCGCCGACGCGCCCGAAGTGCAGCCGGGCGCAGGACCGGCGCCCATCGCCACCTTCAAGCCCGCGATCGACGCCGCGCAGATCCGCACAAAGCCCGGCGAGCCCTTCCGCGGCTCCGAGCAGACCGTGGACCTGGGTTCGGCGCAACGGATCGTGAGCGTGGGCCGTGGCATCAAGGATGCGGAGCACATTCCGCTCGTGCAGGAGCTGGCCACGGCGCTGGGCGCGGAGCTGGCCGCCTCGCGGCCCATCTGCGACAACGGCTGGCTGCCCATGGAGCGGCAGGTGGGCAGCTCCGGCCAGACGGTCGCGCCTCGCCTCTACCTGGCGGTCGGTATCTCCGGCGCCATCCAGCACCTGGTGGGGATGAAAGGCTCGCAGTGCATTGTGGCCATCAACAAAGACCCCGACGCGCCCATCTTCGAAGTGGCCGACTACGGCATCGTCGGCGACCTGTTTGAAGTGGTTCCCGCGCTCACTGCGGCGGTGAAGGCGGCGAAGCAATAAGCAACCGCATCGATGTCGACGCGGGCGGAAGTGAACGAGTTTCCGAGGGTGAACGAGTGACCTGAAAAGCCCCTTGCTGCAAACTTCTCAAGCCACCAGCGCCATCTCGCGGACGGTCTCCTTGCGCACGGTGAGCTGCTCCACCAGAGTCCGTGCGCACCTCGTAGCCGCGCCCTGGCGTTTCGGGAATTGCGATTTCGCCCTCTTTAGAAACGGTGACCTCGGGCTCGATGATGTCCTCGGCAAAGTAACGCGCCGAGGCAGAGACATCGCCGGGCAGGGTGAACCCTTCCAGGGTCGAGAGCGCGATATTGTGCGAGCGGCCCACGCCGGACTCCAACATGCCGCCGCACCAGACGGGAATGCCCCGCTCCAGCGCCGCGTTGTGTACGGCGATGGCCTCGGAGAATCCTCCCACGCGGCCCAGCTTGAGGTTGATTATCCTGCACGATTCCATCTCGATCGCCGCCAGCGCATCGCGGCGGTTGCGGATCGATTCATCGAGGCAGATGGGCGTGTTCAGGCGCTTCTGCAGCACGGAGTGGAAGTAGAAGTCGTCGTGCCACAAAGGCTGCTCGATCATGAGCAGATCGAAAGTGTCAAACGAAACCAGATGGTCTTCATCGCGCAGGCGATAGGACGAGTTGGCGTCGCAACTGAGCAGGATGCCCGGCCAGCGGCTGCGCACGCGCTCGAAGACATCGACATCCCAGCCCGGCTTGCACTTGAGCTTGATGCGTTGATATCCGGCGTCCAGTTCGCGTTCGATGATCGCAAGCAGTTCGGGAATCGAGGACTGGATGCCGAGAGAGACGCCGCAGGGGATGGTTTCGCGAACGCCGCCCAGCAAGCGGGAAAGAGAGATGCCTTCGCGCTGGGCCTCAAGATCCCATATGGCGTTCTCGAGAGCGGCTTTAGCCATGGGATTGCCGCGCACCGCGCGGAAGATCCGCGGGCACTCGCCCCCGTGATCCGGAGGTTCGGCGGCCAGCATCGGCGCCAGTTCGTTCATCAGGACCTGCCACGCCGAATCGGTCGACTCGCTGGAGAAGTGCGGCCGCTCCCCGGCGGTGCATTCGCCCCAGCCGCTCAGTCCTTCCGACTGGACCTCCGCAAGCACGATTCTCCGGTTACGGGTAACGCCAAAGCTGGTTTCAAACGGGCGCACCAGCGGCATATGCAGTTCACGCAGAACGATCGCATCGATTCTCATAAAGTCGTGTTTTCCTTAGTAGCGCCGGAACCGGGGCTCGAATCCTCGTGGGCGATGGATCCCAGTTCGTAGACTCCATTTCCTTCCGCATCGCGAGAGAAGCCTAGTACAACCAGCCCCCGCGAAAATGCTTCCTGGAACTTCCTTCGATTCTCAAGCTGGACAGCGAGAGCTCTATCACGGCTCGCTTCGCTGGCCTTCCACTGGTCAATGGGGGATGGAACCAGTATACGTTCTTCGATTCTGCTTACGGCCGCCTGGCGCCGAGCGAGGATTGCTCCCACTCGCGGGGAATCCAGCTCCCACTCGGCCAAGAGACGATCCGTCGGGAGCCCACCCTGCAGTCGAGATGAGGATACACCATAGAAATCCACAAGGTAGGTGCGCGCGATGGCGCCCAGCCTGTGGATATTCAAAAAAGCGTTTTTGATCGCCAGCGGGTCGAAGGTCCACTCGATGCGCCGAATGCCTCGCGAAAGAGCTTCACGCCGTTGCTCCCATTTAAGTTGCGCGCCAATGCCGCGGTTGCGGTGGGAGGTCCGGACAGCCAGCATGTGGGAATGGAGATAAAGCTGCGGCCTTTTTGCAGTCTTCTTAATTCCCGGCAAAGACATGGCGAAACCAACGAGCGCTTTGGCCCTGGTCTCCGCCGCACTGTCCGCGAGTTCGCTGTCGAATGCGCCCATCACCTGGCCGCCAATCTTTTGCGCCAGCAGAAATGTTTTACGAGGCACTACATCGCTTTCGTCGTAACCCCAGATCTCGATTTGGAGCTTAACGCACTGCTCCATCTCGTCCAATCCCGCGCAAGAACGAATATCGATCATGACCGAGCCTGCGATAAGGTTTGCGCCGGGAGATCGGGGCCGGATACCGCCTGGCTTGCCAGCTTCTTCTTGGCCTGCGTCCACAGCGCCTCCAACTCGTCTGGCGAAAGTTCTTCCAGCGGCCGTGGCGCGGCCTGCTCCATCTCACGGAAGCGCCGGCGGAAGCGCAGATTGCAGTTGCGCAAAGCCATCTCGGCATCGACTCCCAGATGGCGGCCCAGGTTGACCGCGGTAAATAGCAGGTCGCCCAGTTCGGCAGCGATCGCCGGCTCGCGCGCCGGATCGCCGGAAGCCACTTCCGCCTCCAACTCCGCTGTCTCTTCGGCCAGCTTCGGCAACAGATCGCGCCAGCTAGGCCAATCAAAGCCCGATTTTCGCGCCTTGGCGCCGAGTTTGGCGGCTTCAGCCAATGCGGGCAGCGCACGAACGACGCTATCGAGCCGCGAAGCCGGCTGATTCTCTGCCTTGGGCGCGTCACGGTCTTCACCGGCGGGCGCGCGCTTTTCGGCGGCCTTGATCTCCTCCCAGTTGCGCAGGACAGCAGCCGAACTCTCGACAGCGGCATCCACCTCCGCGCGGTTTCCTGCCGCGCGCGACGCCTTATCGCCAAAGACATGGGGATGCCGGCGCACCAGCTTGCGATTCAGCGATTCCAGCACATCGGCGATGGTGAAGCGACCCTCGTTGGCCGCCATTTCGGCATAAAACAGAACTTGCAGCAGCAGGTCGCCGAGCTCCTCGGATAAGTGGGCAAAGTCCCGGCGCTCGATGGCGTCAAAGACCTCATAGGCCTCTTCCAGCGTGTACTTGCGGATGGAATCGAAGGATTGCTCGCGGTCCCACGGGCAGCCGCCGGGAGCGCGCAACCGGGCCATGATGGCCACTGACTGCCCAAATAATGCCGCCGCCCGCGCCGGATCGGTGGTTTGCGGCGTGGGATCCTTCGCGCCCGGTCTCTCTGGCGGCAGATCCATGTGCTCCCAGTTTACCTTGCGCGGAACCGCGCCATGGTTGTCTACAGTACGGAGCAACCCTTCGAAAACCACATCTTGAGACTGCGCGCCGAGGGGATATACTCTCTCTGCAATGATCCCCATACTTGTGACAGTTTTTGCCGGGGTTTTAGGGCTGGCGTTCGGGAGTTTTCTGAATGTCTGCGCAGCCCGCTGGCCCCAAGAAGAAAGCATTGTCAAGCGCCGCTCGCATTGCCGCCACTGCGGCCGTACCCTGGCATGGTGGGAAAACATCCCCCTCGCGAGCTGGCTGGCGCTCGGCGGCCGCTGCCGAACCTGTAAAGCCTGGATTGGATGGCGGTACCCGCTGGTGGAACTTGCTGTTGGCCTGCTGTGGGCCTATTCCGCATGGCAAATCTTCAGTGCCGCTCCCGAACTGAAGTTGGGCATTCTCTCTTACGACGCCTCGCTGGCCCTGGCAAGCGGAATTGCGCGGACGATCTTCCTGTGGCTCCTCGCGGCCCTTGCAGTTCTCGATGCCGAGAACTTCTGGCTGCCTGACCGGCTCACATTGCCCGGCATTGCCCTGGGGCTTGCTCTGGCCGTGACGCACGCAACGCTCGATACGTTTCTGCAGAGCAGCGGCAGCTTCGAAGTCTGGAAGCACTTCGTCGCCATTGACATCGTTCAGTTCTGGTTTCTTGGCGCAGTCGCCTCGGCGGGCGTGCTCCTGGTGATTCGCTGGATCTATCAGATGATTCGAGATCAGGAAGGCATCGGGTTGGGCGACGTAAAACTGATGGCGATGCTCGGCGGATGGGTCGGTTTCAAGGCCGCCATGTTGTCGTTCGCAATCGCGGTTCTGCTGGGCGCCGCAGTGGCTGTGATTTTGCTGATCGCTCCCTCGGAGCAGGCCAAAGGGCAAAAATGGATACTCAAGAAGCTGCCCTTCGGAACGTTTCTCTCCGTGGGCGGAATCGTCAGCGGCCTGTGGGGTAAATCGGTCATCGCCGCTTATTTGCATTGGTCGGGGTTTTAAGACAACGCCTTATCCGGCAAATGAACCGGAAACTGCAGCCTATTGCGCTGCCTGCTTAGCCGGCGTCGGCGGTTTTGCGTTCGCGATTTCGGGGTCCTTCAAGGCCTTCTGCGCCTCTTTGCCGTGGCGGCTGTCCGGATCGTAGTCGACAACCTTTTGGTAGTTCGCGCGCGCTTCGGCAAAGTCTCCCAGTTGCCGCTCGCATTCTGCCAGGCCCCAATACACATCGGGATTGTAGGGATCGAGGACCAGCGCGGATTGAAACCGCGACAGAGCCCCTTTCCAGTCTTTGTTGCTCAGATAGTAGTTGCCTACATTCTCGTCCTCGGCCGCCGTCTCATGGTGCTCCGGCACAACCTCCTGCCCTTTTCTGCCGTGCTTTCCCGTTTGCGTCTCGTCATCCGGCGGCTGAAGCAGGTTGCCCAGGCCGGCCAGGCTCGAACTGGAGCTCGATTCGCCCGACTCGGCCGCGGCCGCTGCACCCTCCGGACTGCGTACGGGATCGGCATCTTCAGCCGGCATGGGAATTCGGGGTTCTCCGGCATTGTCGGTTTGTCCCGGCGGCAGATTGGGCGCGTTTTTCGAAGGCATCACCGGGACCGAGTTGGTGTCCTCGGGGAAAGGATTCTGGTTGGTCTGCTGCTGCACGTGCGAAGGTGTCTGACCGGATGGCGAGTTCTGCGAATTCGCGGCCGGTTGGCTTTGGCTGGAGCCGGAGGCACTGCCGCTGTGCGGCGCCTGCGCACAGAGCCGCGGCGCTACTGCCAGCAGGCAAGCCAGGACAAGCGCCATGCCAAAGACCGGTTTCATTGCCAAACCCACAACAGCTCAACTCCCCTAATGCTTCGATGCGATTCAGCCCGGAGCAGGGTGCGCTGCGGCTGGCGTGGGCTGAAAGCCTGCATCCAGTTGAAGCATCGCACATTTAAGCGGGTGATTTCATCTCGTTGCCCGGTTCCTGCGCTGCGAACGGCAACTGTTTTGTTGGACTGGGCAAGGACCCGATGGTCATGAGCGGAAACTATCCGGCAACAGCGCGGCAATCGGGTTTCGAGATGCGATTTTCCACGCCGCGGCTTCCTGCCCCGGAACGATAGAATCCCTTTAGGCTGTTTTCCTTCGCGCCGCCCCAAGGAGCGTCGTTCGCATGGGCTATCAGGTTCTGGCCAGAAAATACCGTCCGCAACGCTTTGCCGACGTGGCCGGCCAGGACCATGTGACGCGCACGCTGCTGAACGCGCTCGCGCAGAACCGCATCGCGCACGGGTACATCTTCTCCGGCCATCGCGGCATCGGCAAGACGACCATTGCGCGCATTCTCGCCATGGCGCTCAATTGCCGGACGGTTGTTGGCGCAGCGCAGCGTCCGTCGCCGGAGCCTTGCGGCGTTTGCGACGCCTGCATCGAGATTCGCCAGGGCAATGCGGTGGACGTGATCGAGATCGACGCGGCCACCAACCGCGGCATCGACGAGATCCGCGAACTGCGCGACGCGGCGCGCTACTCGCCGGCGCGCGACCGCTACAAGGTCTACATCCTCGACGAGGCGCACCAGATCACCGAGGCCGCCTTCAACGCGCTGCTCAAGACGCTGGAAGAGCCTCCGGCCCACGTCATCTTCATGATGGCGACCACCGAGCCCGAAAACATCCCCCAGACCATCCGCTCGCGCTGCCAGCACTTCAGCTTTCACGCGGTCAAGTTCGACGACATTCTCGCCCAGCTCAAGATGATCGCGGCCGAGGAGAAGGTCGCCGCCGAAGACGATGCGCTGGCGCTGCTGGCCGAGGCCGGCGACGGATCGATGCGCGATGCGCTTTCCATCATGGACCAAGCCATCGCGTCCGCCCCGCTCAAAGACGGCCGCCCCGCGCTCTCGGCCGAGCAGATTCGCGAACTGATGGGCTCGGTGCCCAACACAGTCTTCGAAAGACTGATGGAAGCGGTCGCGCAGGGCCAAAGCGCCGGGCTGATGGAGCAGATCAACGGCCTGGTCAACGCCGGGCATAGCCCGCTTTCGCTCGCGCGGCAGCTTGTTCGCTATCTGCGCAACGCGCTCATGGCCAAGCTGGGCGGAGAAAAAACCGAGCTGTTGCAGATCTCCGCGGACGAGCGCGCCCGCGCTGCGCGGACCGCGATGCTCTTCAGCGAAGAAGAGCTGACGCGCAATCTGCAGATCGCGTTGCGCACCTTCGACGACCTGAATTACCGCCAGGAGCAGCGCCTGCACCTCGAACTTGGGCTGCTCAAGCTGATTCATGCGCAACGGCTGCTGCCCATCGAGGAGCTGTTGAGTGGCGTGGCGAGCGGAGCGGGCGCTCGAACGGCGGCCAGCTCGTTGCGCACCGGCGCAGGCGCGGCAAAGCCATCGGGGATGACCTCGCAGGCGGCGGTTCCGGCGAGGGAAAAGAGCGTGTGGGCCGGCGATTCGAGGGCTACATCCGCCTCCGAAACCAGGATGGAAGCAAAAGTTGAGGAATTTGCTGCAACGCGCTCGATTTCTACGAGTAATGAGATCGCAGCTCGCGAGCCTGTACCCTTCCCAGCAGTCGGAAGCCATGCCACTGGTTTCGCCGCGGCGGCTACGCTCACCGAGGGCGCGCTGGCCAAGGCTCCCGAAGCGGAATCCGCCCCATCCAATGGAATGACGGCGGAGCATGTGCGCGAAGCGATCATCGCAGCCCTGGCCACAGCCGGGTACAGCTCGGCCGCGCAACTGCTGGGTGCCGGCTCATGGTCCCTCGAAGGCGGCAGCGTGCGCGTAGCCGTGCACGCGCTCGGCAAGAAGATGCTCAGCCTCACGGTCAACGCCGCAGTGGAGAAAATTGTCCGCCATGAGCTGCAACGGCTGGGCGCGCCGCCGCGATTCCTGGTGTCGGCCGGCGCGGGATCGGCTCCCGCAGTGGTCGCTCCGCCTGTCGTCGCCGCGGGCAGCGTGCAGGAAGCGGCGCTCGAGCATCCAATGGTCAAGCGGGCGCAGGAGATATTCAACGCCGAGGTCCGCAGCGTGATCGACCTCCGGCACAAGTGATCGTCGCGCTTACAGGAGAATCATGATCAATCCGCTCAAGATCTCGGAGATGCTCTCGCAAGCCAGCCAGATGCAGGAAGAGGTGCAGCGCAAGCTCGGCGAGACCGTGGTTGAGGCCTCGAGCGGCGGCGGCGCCGTCACCGCAACCATGAACGGCAAAAAGGAGCTGTTGAAGATCCGCATCGATCCCTCGGCGGTGACAAGCTTGTCGGGCGGCCAGGCAGATGTGGAGATGCTCGAGGATTTGATCGTGGGAGCGGTCAACGAAGCCGGCCGCAAGGCGGATGAAGCCATCAAATCGAGCGTGCAGGGCGTGCTCGGCGGGCTGAAGATTCCAGGGCTCGGCGGCTAACGATGCGCAGCGTAAGCCGAGAAACGCCGAACGAACAAACGCTCAGGGAGGCCTGAATTGTCACGCTATGCCGAGCCAATGGCCCGGCTCATCGAGGAACTGAAGAAGCTGCCCGGAGTGGGCGCCAAAAGCGCGCAGCGGTACGCCTTCCACATTCTGCGCGCCAGTGACGAGGATGCCACCGCCCTGGCCGATGCCGTACGCGGCCTCAAAACCAGCCTGCGCCTCTGCTCCATCTGCAATAACGTCACCGACGTCGATCCCTGCGTCTACTGCACCAGCCCCACGCGCAACCAGCGCCTTGTGTGCGTCGTCGAGGAGCCAACCAACATCGCTGCGGTCGAGCGCACGCAAACCTACCAGGGCGTGTACCACGTGCTGCACGGCACGCTTTCGCCGCTGCACGGGGTGGGGCCGGACCAATTGCGCGCCGGAACCCTGATTGCCCGCGTAGGGCGTGGCGAGGTGGACGAGGTCATTCTGGCCACCAGTCCCACGCTTGAGGGTGAGGCCACGGCCGATTGGCTGGCCGGCGCCCTGCGTGGTTCCACGGCGCGCATCACGCGCATCGCTACCGGCGTTCCGGCCGGCAGCGACATCGAATACGCCGACGAAGTGACGATGGCGCGAGCGATCGAGGGACGCAGAGTCAGCCGCTAAAAACAGCAAGACCGCGCCGCCGGCGGCGCAAATCCATTTCAGGAGATCGCAACATGAAGAAGCAGAGCTTCACGACCGCATTCTCGGTACCCAGACCCCGCTGCACGTCTTCGACGCCATCCTGACAACGTGCGCGGATGGTGGCCGGTGAATCGAGGCGATACTTGCACGCTCGTCATCATTCATCTACCGTTATAAGGATATGCTCCCGTTGTCAAACAGAAGATAAGCGAGTCCTTCCCCAGGAAGAGCGCCATATGGCATGTTACGGACGCTGATCTGGCATTCGGTCAAGTCAAGATCGATGGATCGGCACCGACATTGCGTTTTGAGCTATTGTAAGAAAAGGCGGCAGACCGATTCCCGCGTATACGCATCTGTGCCGTGGCTTCTTGCTTTCGAGTGCCTCGGCGGCTTCTCTGGGCGTGGCCATCGATGGCAATCTGCGCAAGCTGCTTACGACGGCGAGACTACGCCGGACGCATTCGCGTAAGTATGCGAAAAGCCTGTGCGGCCCCATCGAGTAAAGCAGGGCCACCTCAATACGAGTGCGCTGGTGGCAACATTCGCCGAATGGCGTAGTCTCTGTTGACCTGGTGTGCCTGCCCGTGTCATATATTGCGATGTCGGCATAATGGTGCGGCAAGGAAGAGACTCAGGAACTCGGTTCAACCTGCAACCCTACTAAAAAAAGCGGGAGGGGCCGGTTAGCCCTTCCCGCATGTGCTCATGGTTTTGGGGAGCCGCTGCTAAAAAACTATTTCGACACTTGGTCGAGAGCGAGATTCAGATCCAGCACGTTCACGCGCGGCTCGCCGAGCAGGCCAAGCGTGCGCCCCTGAATGTGCTCCTCAATCAGCTTCTGGACCGCTGCTTCCGTCAGCCCGCGAGCTTTGGCTACGCGAGGCGCCTGAAAATATGCATTGTCCGGCGTGATGTCGGGGTCGAGACCGGACGCCGAGTACGTCACCATATCGATGGGAACGGGCTTGCCGGGATTTTCCGCCGCCAGCTTGTCGATGTCGGCCTGCATGCGCTGAGCCAGCTTGGCATTCGATTGCGCGAGATTCGAGCCGCCTGAAGAAGTGGCGTCGTAGCCGTTGCCCGCGGCCGAAGGGCGCGGATGAAAGTACTTGTCGGAGGTGAAGCTCTGCGCGATAATCTCCGATCCGATAATTTGGCCGTTGGGCAGCTTGATCAGGCTGCCGTTGGCCTGATGCGGAAAGAGCAGTTGGGCGAGGCCGGTCATCAGCAGCGGATAGCCCAGCCCAAACAGCACCGCGGTCACCAGCGTGAACCGAATCGATGTTCCCCAGAGCGAGTGTTTGACCTGCGACTCCTGCACATGCAAACCGTGATGCCCCTCGCGCGTTCCAAGTTCTTCGTCGATCATCGCAACTGTATTCACGTTCAATCTCCTTTACACAACCCGCGGGCGCTTACGCCAAGTGCATTGCCACCAGGCACACATCGATGGCCTTGATGCCGATAAACGGAATGATGATGCCTCCGACCCCGTAGATCAGCAGGTTATTGCGCAGCAGGATATCGGCCGCCTTGGGTTCGTACTTCACGCCTTTCAGCGCCAGCGGAATCAGCGCCACGATAATGACGGCGTTGAAGATGACCGCCGATAAAATGGCCGACTGCGGCGAGTGCAGATACATGATGTTGAGCGCGCCGAGCACCGGGAACACTCCGGCAAACATGGCGGGAATGATGGCGAAGTACTTGGCCACGTCGTTGGCGATGGAGAACGTGGTGAGCGCGCCGCGCGTCATCAGCAACTGCTTGCCGATCTCGACAATTTCAATCAGCTTGGTGGGGTTGGAGTCCAGGTCCACCATGTTGCCGGCTTCCTTTGCGGCCTGCGTGCCGGAGTTCATGGCCACGCCCACGTCGGCCTGCGCCAGCGCGGGCGCGTCGTTGGTGCCGTCGCCGGTCATGGCCACCAGCTTGCCCTTGCCCTGCTCGCTCTTGATCAGGTCCATCTTGTCTTTGGGCTTGGCCTCGGCCAGAAAGTCGTCCACGCCGGCCTCGCGCGCGATCACCGCGGCGGTCAGCGGATTGTCGCCGGTAATCATGATGGTGCGGATGCCCATGGCGCGCAGCCGCGCCAGCCGGTCCTTGAGGCCGCCCTTCACAATGTCCTTGAGATAAATCACGCCCAGCGCCGAGGCGTTCTCGGCCACCACCAGCGGCGTTCCGCCGGCGCGGGCGATCTCCTCAACATAGTCGCGAACCTTCTGCGGCATCGCCGCGCCCTGTTCTTCGAGGAAGAGCGCAATGGCGTCTGCCGAGCCTTTGCGGATGCGCGTGCCGGGCAGATTGACGCCGCTCATGCGCGTTTGCGCGGTGAACGGAACAAACTCGGCGTGCATGCCGGCCAGGTCGCGTCCGCGCAGTTTGTATTTCTCCTTGGCCAGCACCACGATCGAGCGGCCCTCGGGGGTCTCATCGGAAAGCGACGCCAGCTGCGCGGCGTTGGCCAGCCGCTCGTGGCTCACGTCCGGCGCGGGCATGAATTCGGTCGCCTGCCGGTTGCCGAGAGTGATGGTGCCGGTTTTGTCGAGCAGCAGCGTGTTCACGTCGCCGGCGGCTTCCACGGCGCGTCCGCTCATGGCCAGCACGTTGTACTGCACCAGCCGGTCCATGCCGGCGATGCCGATGGCCGAAAGCAGGCCGCCGATGGTGGTGGGAATGAGGCAGACCAGCAGCGACACCAGCACGAAGATCGTCTGCGGCGCACTGGAGTAGATGGCGAAGGGTTGCAGCGTGACCACGGCGATCAGAAAGATGATGGTGAGGCCGGAGAGCAGAATGCTGAGCGCGATCTCGTTGGGCGTCTTCTGGCGCGTGGCGCCCTCGACCAGCGCGATCATGCGATCGAGGAAGGTTTCGCCGGGATTGGACGTGATTTTGACCTTGATCCAATCCGACAGAACTTTGGTGCCGCCTGTCACCGCCGAGCGGTCGCCGCCTGCCTCGCGGATCACCGGAGCGGATTCGCCGGTGATGGCCGACTCGTCCACCGAGGCCACGCCCTCGATCACTTCGCCGTCGCCGGCAATGTAGTGGCCGGCTTCGACGTAAATCACGTCGCCGGCGCGCAGCAATCCGCTGATGACCTCTTCAAAGCTGCCGTCCGGCGTGTAGCGCTTGGCGATGGTCTCGCCCTTGGCTTTGCGCAGCGTGTCGGCCTGGGCCTTGCCGCGGCCCTCCGCCATGGCCTCGGCAAAGTTCGCGAACAGCACCGTGAACCACAGCCAGAGCGTGATCTGCAGGTTGAAGAAGAACGTCCCAGGGTGATGGCGGTAGTTCTCGATGAGCAGGAGAGACGTGAGCACACTGCCCACTTCCACCACGAACATCACAGGGTTCTTGACCATCCAGCGCGGATCGAGCTTGCGAAGGCTGTCCAGCGTTGCCTGGGCGATAATTTTCGTGTTCCAGAGACTCGTTTTTTCAGCCATAACAGTCCGTTACCCTTGTCCTGACGTGGTGTGGATTCGGTTAGAACAACTTTCCTGTCTGCAGCAGCAGGTGTTCCAGAATCGGTCCCAGGCTCAGCGCCGGGAAGAAGGTGAGCGCGCCGACGATCACCACCGTGCCGACGAGCAGTACGGCGAACAGCGGCGTATTCACGGGGAAGGTGCCGGGCGACGGCGGAACGCTCTTCTTCTGCGCCAGGTTTCCGGCCAGGGCCAGCGCGGGAATCATCATGAGGAGGCGGCCGATGAGCATGTCCCAGCCCATCGCGATGTTGTACCACCAGTTGGTTCCCAGGCCGGCGAAGGCCGAGCCGTTGTTGCCTGCGCCTGAAACGAAGGAGTAGAGGATTTCGGTGAACCCATGCGGACCGGGATTCGCGGTCGCCGACGTTCCGGCCGGGATGAGAACGAAAATTGCCGCGAAGGCGAGAATGATCAGCGGGAAGATGAGCGCGTACAGCATGGCCATCTTCACGTCGTAGGCTTCGATTTTTTTGCCCAGGTACTCGGGCGTGCGGCCCACCATGAGCCCGGCGATGAAGACCGCGAGCACGACAAAGACCAACATGCCGTACATGCCGGATCCCACACCGCCGAATACCACCTCGCCAAGCATGATGTTGGAGAGAGGAATCATGCCTCCCAGCGGAGTGAAGCTGTCGTGCATGCTGTTCACGGCGCCGCAACTGGCGTCGGTGGTAATGGTGGCGAACAGCGCGCTTTCGGCGATGCCGTTGCGGACCTCCTTGCCCTCCATGTTGCCGCCGGGCGCGGCCGCGGTGCGCGTCTGCTGCGCTCCGTGAATCACGTTGTAGGGATGCGCCTCAGCCCAGTAACACACCGCGAAGCCGGCCGCAAACAGCACATACATGGCGGCAAACACCGCCCAGCCATGCCCGCGCGAGCCGGTCATGCGGCCCAGCGTATAGGTGAGACCCGCGCCAATCAGGAAGATCGACACAATCTGCATGAAGTTCGAAAGCGGGGTGGGGTTCTCATACGGGTGGGAGCTGTTGGCGTTGAAGAATCCGCCGCCGTTGGTGCCCAGCATCTTGATGGCTTCCTGCGAAGCCACGGGGCCCTGCCCGATGGTTTGCGTTTGCGCGGGCTGATCGAGTGATTGGGCGACGGTGTAGGCGTTCAGATTCTGCGGAACTCCCTGCCACACCAGCAGCAACGCGTAGACGATGCAGATGGGCGCGAGGATGTAAAGCAGCGTGCGCGTCATATCCACCCAGAAATTGCCGATGGTGGCGCAGCTGGTGCGCTTGATGCCGCGGATGAGCGCGATCGCCACCACGATGCCCGCCGCGGCCGACCAGAAGTTGTGCGTCGCCAGGCCCGCCATCTCGGTGAGATAGCTCATGGTGGACTCGGGCGTGTAGAACTGCCAGTTGGTGTTGGTGGTAAAGCTGGCGGCCGTGTTCCAGGCCAGGTCCGGGCCCACCGCGGCCAAATGCTGCGGGTTCCACGGCAGGTAGTACTGCAGGCGCTCGATGGCGTAGGTGAGCACCAATCCCACGGCCGAGAAGCCCAGCATGGCGAAGGTGTACTCGCGCCAGTTCATCTCCTTGTCGGCTTTGACGCCGCAGAGCTTGTAGATGAGCCGCTCGAAAGGGCGCAGCACCGGGTCGAGCCAGGTGCGCTCGCCCTCGATAACGCGCGTCATGTAAATGCCGGCCGGGCGAACCGTGGCAAGCAGAATGACGGAGTAGATGGCGAATTGCAGCCAGCCGTTTGCGGACATTTCAGAATTTCTCCGGGAAAAGCATCGTCAGGGTGAGATAGCCCAACAACAGGATGGAGATGATGAGACCGACCGCGCTGATGATTTCAAAGTGCATGGGCTACCTCAACTTTTGGCAAGCCTTGACGTAGAGAAACGCCAGGGCGAAGAAGATTGCGGTGTACAGCAGCATCAGTGCATCTTGCATGCAGGATCTCCGCTTTTCGGGCCGGACCGGCTCCGGCAGGATTCGGTGGAAAAATCGGATCCGGGTTCGCACCAGCATGCGCCGCGTTCATCAAGGCGCCTGCGGTGCATTCTCCCGCATCGGGCCATACAACCGGCCTGACTGAATCCGATTCTGTCCTTCGTCTGCTTTGAGATTTAAAAAGAATTGCTAAAGATTCCGTAAGGATCGTTTTCCGGCCGCAGGAAATCCTCCAGAATCAGCGGCGATCGTTGCGAAGGGTTCGCAATACGATATAAGCGCGCTTCTCACTCTTCGTTGCCGGCCCAACCCTCGGGGACGAACCGGTAGCCCACCCAGGGCTCGGTTTGAATGTACTGGCGTCCGGTTTCGGCTTCGAGCTTCTTGCGCAACTGGCCGACAAACACGCGCAGATACTCAGGCTGATGCGCGGATTGCGCGCCCCACACCGCCGTCAGCAGGGCGCGATGCGTCATCACCTTTCCCGAGTTGCGCGCCAGGTGCAGCAGCAGATCGAACTCTTTGGGCGTGAGGTGAATGGGCTTGCCCTGGACCAGAATGCTGTGCGCCCGCGCGTCGATCACAAAGTCGCCGGCTTCCAGGGCGGCCGTGGTGCGTTCCGGCGCGCGGCGCAGATGTGCTCTTACGCGAGCCAGCAGCTCCTGAATGCTGAACGGCTTGGTCACGTAGTCGTCGGCGCCCGCGTCAAGCGCTTCCACCTTCGACCGCTCATGCTCGCGAACCGAGAGGACCAGCACCGGCGTTGCGCCCCGCGAGCGGATCGTCCGGCAAACCTCCACGCCGCTCAAGCCGGGCATCATCAAGTCGGTAATTACCAGGTCCGGCGGCCAGTCGCGGAACAGCCGCAGGCCCTCCTCGGGATCGTTGGCGGTGCGAACATCGTATCCCTGCGCGGAAAGCGCGGCGCGCAGCACCCGCGTAATCTGGAACTCGTCGTCGATTACCAGAATTCTTCCGGGCATGCCGTTCTTCTTTCATCGGAAGCTTACAACACCCGGCATGGCATTTCACAAATTGCGGCAGCCGGGTATCATTCCGATGGGGAAGACAATGGGCGCACCCGCCTATGCAAGACCGGCCCTTCGCTGGCTCGCCGCCACGGCGGCGGCGGCGCTCACCACGTTTCTGCTCGCCTGGCTTGGCGCCAACTCAACCACTGCCGGGATGGTGTTTCTGGTGCTGGTGGTCTGGTGGGCCACGCAATCCGGAACCGTGCTCTCGGTTTACACCGCGGTTCTCTGCGCCATCTGCTTCGACTATTACTTTCTGCCTCCCGTGCACACTTTGTGGCTGCAAGGCGCTCAGGCATGGGTGGCGATGGTTTCGTTCGCCCTGAGTTGCGTCGTCGTGAGCCGGCTCTCGGAGCGCGCGCGCCAACAGACGATCCAGGCGGAACAACGCCAGGCGGACGTGGGAAAGCTCTACGCCCTCAGCCAGGAGATGATGCTCTTTGAGGACGCCGATCGCCTCCTCCACGACCTGCCCGGCGCCATCGACCGCATTTTCGCGCTCGATGGGGTGGTCCTCTACGTCGGCGACTATGACCGTTTTTACTCCTCCACCGGAGAGGCTCCGGCCAGCGTACAGGCGCACATGCAGGCGGTGGCGCAGGGCCTTAGCCCTACCGCAACGTCGTTCGCCGGCTACCAAACCGCTGCGCTGATGCTGGGATTGAAGCCAGTGGGCGCTTTGGCGTGGCGGCCCGATGCGCTTTCCCTCGAGGTGGCCACTGCCGTGAGCGCGCAGGTATCGATTGCGGCGGCGCGCTCCATCGCCATCGCGGCCTCCACGCGCATCGAGGCTGCGCGCGAAGGGGAACGCCTGCGCACCGCTCTGATCGACTCGTTAACCCACGAATTGCGCACGCCGTTGACTTCCATCCGCGCCGCGGCGACCACGCTGCTGGAGGGCGATGGGCTGGACGAAGCCGGACGCCTCGACATGGTGCGAATCATCGACGAGGAGGCAGCGCGCCTCGATCTGCTCATCGGCGAGGCGGTGGAGATGGCCGAGATCGACGCCAACGTGGTTGAGGTGAAGATGTCTCCCCAGCATCCGCGCGCATTGCTCGACCAGGCCGTAGAGGAATCGCGTAAGATTCTGGCCTCCCATAAGGTGACGATCGTGCCGGAGGCCGCGGACCGGCCCGGCCCAGGCGACGGGCCGGCCTGGTTCGATCCGCATCTGCTGGGCAGGGCTCTCCGCCACTTGCTCGAGAATGCAGCCAGCCACACGCCTCCCGGCACGCGCGTCACCCTCAGCAGCATCCGCGCCGACGGCCGCCTGGAGTTTTGCGTGGAGGATAACGGCCCCGGCATCGATGCCCGCGATTTGCCATTGATCTTTGAGAAGTTCTATCGCGGCAAGCGCGCTGCGAACGCGCGCAAAGGGTCCGGTATGGGCCTGGCAATCACGCGTGCCATCTTGAAAGCGCACGACGGCGGCATCGAAGCGTCGAACGCGCCCGGCAGCGGCGCGCGCTTTCGGTTTTGGGTGCCTCTGATCGAAAACGAGCCGAGCAGGCGATAAGCGGCGATCGTTCCACGCGCCTGTCCATCAGTGCGGTTCATGGCTCCAGTCGCAGACGATTTCCCGCCGCTTTTCCGAGCTCTCCGCCGCCCACTCCAACAGACGCACCACACGCCAGCCGTCCACGCCCGTGACCGGTGCCGGGGCCTTGCCCAGCAGCGCATCGCGAATGCCCGCATAGTAGAGGCGGTAGTCCCCAGGAAGCGCGGGGACGGGACGGCTGACCGAGCCGCCTTCGATTCCCACATGCAGCACTCCCCAGTCGGCCGCGGGTTCCTGGCCCCATGCCGGGGCCCCGGTTCGTGTATCGACGCGCGTGACCTTGCTGAGCGCGGCCTCCTGCGGATCGACGCCGGACTTCCAGTAGTTGCCCTCCGTCCCTCGCAGATGGAAACGCGGCGCGGCAGGCAGCGACAGGCTGTTGGCGCCGAGCGTCACGATAAGGCCGGGATAGCGCAGCCGGATGGTAAAGGAGTCATTCGCCCCAGCGCCGTCCTTCTCGCGCAAGACCTCGGCGCTCACCCCCTCCGGCTTGCCAAAGAGCGCCAGCGCCTGATCGGCAAGGTGCGGCCCCAGATTCATCAGTTTTCCGCCTCCGGTTTCAGGGATTTCCTGCCATAAACGCTCGGTCGGCGGAGCCGGCCGCCAGCGGTCGAAGCGTGACTCAAAGGATACCAACCGCCCCAGCAAACCCTCGTGCAATAGTTTCTTGACTGTCAGGAAGTCGCTGTCCAGGCGACGGTTATGGAATGGAGCAAGAAGAACTTTATGCTTTCCCGCCAAGCCGATCAGATCGGCAGCCTCGACCGAGGTCATCGTCATCGGCTTGTCGACAACCACGTTCCTGCCGGCCTCAATGATCTCTTTCGCGAACGCATAGTGAGTCCCGTTCGGCGTCGCCACCACAAAGAGGCCGAGCGAGGAGTCAGCCAGCATGGCTTCGAGCGTCCGGTAGACGGCAATGCCTGGGTAGCGCTCCGCTGCTGTGTTCGAGGTGCGCTCCAGGACCGCTGCCAGTTCCAGCCCTTCGACCGAGGAGATAAGCGGCGAGTGAAAGACGCGCCCTCCCAAGCCGAAACCCACCAAACCCACTCGAATCATGGAAGCCTTCCTTTGACCGATTCAGAATCCGATTCCTGCTTAGCCCTCAAGCTTAAACCGCGTCTCCGCCAGCCTGTAAAGCTTGCGCCAGGCACGCCAGCGAGGCTGGGCCGCCGTGCTCCTCTTTCGCCGGCTTTCGCATGGAAGGACTTACGCGCATTACACTGGTAGAGCGTATCATCCTTGTTGTATGCCATCGTATGGCCGATAAGGCATGAAATCTGCTGCGGCAGGCCGGCGCCGATTGGATCGCTCCGACGTCAACGCCCCTTTTCAAGCAACCGGGAGAATATGCCTCATACCATCAAGCCCAAGATTCTGGTAGTGGACGACGAGCGGATCATCGCCGACACGCTGGCCATGATCCTGAATCAGAGCGGCTTTGAAGCCCGCGCCGTCTACTCGGGCGAAAAAGCGCTCGAGCTTGCCGGGACCTTTCAGCCCGACATGCTCATCTCCGACGTGATCATGGCCGACCTGAACGGCATCGACGCGGCCATCCGCATTCGCGCTTTGTTGCCGGCAATCAAGATTCTGCTTTTCTCCGGCCAGGCCGCCACTGCCAATCTGCTGGAAAAGGCGCGCTCCGATGGCTATGAGTTCGATATTCTTGCCAAGCCGGTCCATCCTCAGGATTTGCTCAACAAGCTTCGCGGATAGCACGGCGGGGCTGCCGGTGCGATTCTGAACGGGCAGCCGGCCCGGCAATTCGTATGGCAACCATCGCGCCGCGCCCGGAATTGCGCGCATTCATCTATCGATGCCCAATCCGCACCATTTGCTTGCCGGCCTGAGTCCCTTCGGCGAGGACAACCCCCAATCGCGTCTTTGTGCCCATCGACGAGCCGCATGGTACCATCGAGGCCACCGTCGAACGTGAAGCAAAACCATCCCTTGCGAGAGAGACAGGCTCGTGACCGGCAGGGCGACCACCAAAGAGGAAGTGTATGTTCGCGGCGGCGCGGCCGATAGCCGCGGCCTGCGCGCCGGTGTGCTTGGCCCCGTGGAAACTCTTGCCCAGTCGGTTTCCGCGATGGCGCCTTCGACCTCCGCGTCGCTCACCATTCCGCTGGTCTTCGCGCTGGCCGGTAACGCCACCTGGTTTGTCTATTTGCTCGCCACCGGCTCCATGTTCCTCATTGGCTTCTGCGTGAGCCGTTTCGCGCGTCTCTCCGCTTCGCCGGGATCGCTCTACGCCTACACCGCGGATACGTTGCCTCCCGTCTTCGGCGTCGCGGCCGCCTGGGGGCTGTTGCTTGCCTATCTGGCCACAGGCGCCTCGGTGGCCGGTGGGGCGCTTTACTACGCAACGGTGCTCTGCCAGCAGTTTTTCCACTGGGCCCCTCCGGCCATTCCCACGCTCGCGTCGGTCTGCGCCGTTGCCGGCTATATCGCCTATCGCGACGTGAAGCTCTCCGCCGACGTCATGCTGTGGATTGAAGCGGTTTCTGTCAGCCTGATTGCGATTCTGCTCATCCTGCTGCCGGCCCACACGGGCTTTCATTTCGATACCACCCAATTCCGCCTCCGCGGAGCTTCGTTTTCCTCGCTGGGGCCCGCGCTGGTGCTCGCCATCTTCAGCTTTGTGGGTTTCGAGAGCGCCACCACCCTGGGCGGCGAGGTGCGCGAACCGCTGCGCACGATTCCCCGCGCGGTGCTGCAGAGCGCGCTGCTCGCCGGCGTCTTCTTCATGCTCTGCGCCTATTCAGAGGTGCTCGGATTCCGCGGCCAGTCCGGCGCGCTCTCCAGTTCCACCAGCCCCCTGCATCTGCTGGCCGCAAAAGCCGGAGTCTCGCCTCTTGGCGTGGCCATCGACTGCGGCGCATTCATCAGCATGTTTGCCTGCGTGCTGGCCTGCGCAACCGCGGCTGCGCGTGTCCTGCTGCGCATGGCGCATGACGCGCTGTTGCCTGCCCTGCTCCAACGCACCAATCGCCGTCACGGAACTCCGGGAGCCGCCGTCGCGCTGTCCATCGCGCTCATGTTCGCCGCCACCGCCGCCATGGCGCTCAACGGCGACACCGGCTTCACAATGTACGACCTGATGGGATCGCTTTCGGTTTTTGGCTTTCTCACCGCCTATGCGCTCGTGGCTCTCGCATTGCCCTTCGCGCGGCGCGCCCTTGGCCGGCACTCGCATCTGCTCGCGGCCACCAGTGTTTCCGCTGTCGTCGTCGTGGTCCTGATTGCCGCCTTCGACCTCGACTCTACCGCCGACGCCGTTCACGGCCGAATCCCCTATCTTTATCTCGTCTACATCGTCGTTGGGCTCGCTTGGTACGGATTGCGGCGGCCGAAGACAGGAAATCTCCGCTAGGCTGTGGAAAACCCGCCCCTTTAGCGGTCTGCGCGCCCAAAATCCTTACGTGGAAATTATGCTGCTGCTATTAATATGTGCTTAACCAGCAGCGCGAGCAGGATCAATCCAATCAACGATCGAAGATCGCGTTGGAACTTTCTTCCTGCGTGACAGTTCAACGCTAAAAAACTCGAGAGAACAAAATCACTGCAGTGGTAATTGAATCCCCCAGGTTTCAGGGGGAAATCTCCATTTCGAGGTCAGTCTCTTGAATCGCTCCATGCGCGTGTTTCCCTTCTCCATTCCCGGGCTGCTGGCAATGGTGGCAGCCGCTGCGCTGTGGACCGGCATCCTGCCGGCGCAGCAAACGCTTGGCGGAATTACGGGCGAGGTGACCGACGCTTCGGGCGGCGTGCTTCCCAACGTCGCGGTCACGTCGACCAACGAACAGACCTCACTGACCCGCGCCACCAAAACCAACGGCGCGGGCGAGTACACGTTTGTGAACCTCGCCATCGGCACCTACACGCTCACCTACACGGCCGAGGGATTTCAGGCGCAGAAGACTCCGCACATCACGGTGGAGGCCGACCGCACGGCTACGTTGAATGTCTCGCTTAAGGTGGGCCAGGCCACCACCACCGTGGAGGTCGAGGCCGCGCCGCTGATGAACGCCGTAGACACCACCAACGGCTACGTGATGGAGACGCAACAGATCGACACAGTGCCCTTGCCCACCGGCAGCTTCACCGGGCTGGCCATTCTTTCGCCCGGGGTGAACGCGGAGCTGGGCGGCGGCACCGGCGCGGATTCCGGCCTCGGCAACGCTCCCATCTGGGCCAACGGCCAGCGCGACACATCCAATGCCTTCCTGCTGAACGGCGTCAACGCCAGCAATCTCTTCAACGGCAAGAGCACCAGCCAGGTGGACTCGTTCCGCATTTCCAACAACACCGGCCAGGCCAACAACGCGGCCGGAGGCGTGGTACCCAGCGCCGCCTCGGTCTATCTGTCCATTGGCAACGCCATCCCCACGCCGGCGACGGAGACCCTTGCGGAGGTCCGTGTAAACGCCTCGATGTACGACGCGGAGCAGGGCTCCGACAGCGGCGCGCACATCGACATGAGCACCAAGTCAGGCACCAACCAGCTTCATGGCGAAGTTTACGCGCACCGCGGAACGAACTGGATCAATGCCGCGCCCTTCTTCTTCAAGAGAGACGACAACATTCCCGCCGCCAACAAGAATCCGCAACTACACCGTTACACCCTTGGGGGCAACCTGGGCGGACCGATCGTCAAGAACAAGCTCTTCGGATTCGTCAGCTATGAGCACCTGCACATCTCCGACGAGGAGACGGGCGACGAGCTTCTCGTCGTGCCGCCGGGGCTGAGCGATACCAACCGCACTCCGGCCGGTCTCGCCGCCATCGCCAATAGCAACTGGACCACCAGCGAAGGCTCCTCCGGTGTGACGGCCAGCTCCGCCAACTGGTCCTCGAACCCAGTGGCGCTTGCTCTTTTCACTTATCCCTCCGTTGCCGGGGAGCCGGGAAAATGGCTCATCCCCAACCAGAACGCTCCGGGCTCGCCGAACGTCTTCTCGCCCTACAATGCATTCCTGCCGGGTACGTCGCGCTTCACTTCCGACCAAGCCGTCGTCGATCTCGACTGGAACGTCACCGGCAAGGACGTTCTGGCGGTGAAGTACTACTATCAGCACGATCCCTCGAGCTCGCCTTACGCCTACTCCAACGTGCCCGGCTTCACGGCGCGCATGGACACCGGCTCGCAGGTTGGTTCCCTCAACAATGTCCAGACCATCGGCGCAAGCCTCAGCATCTCCGAGACGGTCGGCTTTCTCCGCGAGAAAGTGTACGCGACCAACGATCAGGCCTTCGGCCCGGCCGACGTGGGCATGTCTTCGGCGTTCGGCAGTTATTTCCCCGGCATTACGATCAACGACGCCATTGGCGATGCGTTCGACTCGTCCACCGGACCGCTCTATGGCGGCACGTCGCCTTCGCTGGCCATTGGTCCCAATGCCGAATACCAGGGGGCCAACACCGGTGTCTTCCAGAACCGCATCATGCCGTCCGGGACGGCCATCTGGGCAAGGGGGCGCCATTCGGTCAGCTTCGGCGGCAGTTGGTCCTATACGCAGTTGAATACGCGCGACCGTCGCACCGGCACGGGGAATGTCGCCACGCCGGACTTTGTGGCCTTCGCCAACAACTGGGTCACGCCCTACTCCACGCAGAACTTTACGGCCACAAGCTTCCTGCAGGGCAATGCCAATCGCTACTATCGCGCCAACGAAGCCGGCCTCTTCGTTCAGGACAAGTTCCAAATGACTCCGACCCTGAGCATCACGGCCGGCGTGCGCTACGACTGGGACGGCGGACTCACCGAAAAGTACGGGAACATCTTCAACTTCGATTCTTCCATGTATAGCTTCGATAACGCGTCGGGCGCCATCGTACCTGGCCACTCAGGATTCATCATCGCCGGCAACAACGCCAACGGAACTCCTGGGGTGAGCAAGACCACGCTGACCGGCCGCCAGTGGGGTATCGCCCCGCGGCTAGGCCTTGCCTGGCAGCCATCCTTGTTTCACTCCAAGTTTGTGGTCCGCGCGGGCGGCGGTTTCTATTACGACCGCGGCGAGCTGTTCACCTATCTCTCGCCCGGTTACGCGGCCGGTGAGGTCAACGGCGGTCCCTTCGGGTCTTCCCAAACCGAACCCTTTGTCAGCCAGCAGCACTGCCCGTACAGCTCCTCGTTCAACGCGGCAAACGCGACCTATCTGTACCTCAACTACATTCCCATCTGCGGCGGCGGCTACGGCGAGTTTGGCACCGGTTTCAACGGGGAAGGAGGTTACGTCGACAACTCGGACTTCAACCTGGCCACGCCCTGGGGCCCGACGCGCTCCGCGCCGCCCTCCAACCCCAAAGCCTCCGACATTGCCAACTACCTTCCCGATGCCGCGCAGATTATCGATGGCACCGTCTACAGCGACAACAGCGATCAACCGTACACGCTCGGCGTCTACAACCGGGCCAATAAACTGCCCTACAGTATGAACTTCACGCTCAACATCCAGTACCAGCCGCGCAACGACATCATGTTCGAGGTCGGTTACGTAGGCAATCTCGGCCGTCACCAGGTGATCCCCGTGCCCTTTAACCAGGCCCAGATCGCCACGCCGTCAAGCCCCACCCATCCCGGAGGCCCGGCCACGCAGTATTTCAGCTACGGCTACACCGTGCTCGATCCCAACACTTTCCTTCCGATCTGCGTGAACGATCCGACGGAGACGAATTGCGGTTACGGCACGATGCTCAACAACTATGAAGGCGGAAACGTCGATCTGCGCGTGCCCTACATCGGTTACTCGTCCGAGTCAGAGGCCTACACCGCGGCAGGCATTGCCGCCTACAACGCCCTCGAATCCCACCTGGAAAAGCGGTTCAGTCATGGCTTTCAGGCCGGAGTCTCCTACACCTACTCCCACGCCACCGACGAGCAGAGCGGCCTGGGGCTCTTCTACAACGGCAATAACCCCACGAACCTGCGTAGCGGCTATGGCTCGGCCGACTTCGACCGCACCCACGTGCTGAACTTCACTTACGGCGCATCGCTGCCCAAGTTTTACGGCGACGGCACGTTGAAGGGCAAAGCGCTGAACAGTTGGGCGCTGCATGGCGTCGCGGTCATCCAAAGCGGCCAGCCTTACAGCGTGATCGACTACTCCGGAGCCGTCGGCAGTATCTTCTACAGCACCTTCAACGGCATCACCAATCCCATCGTGCCGCTGGCTCCCGGATGCACCCGGAAGAATGCGCTCACCGGCCAAAATGGCGCGTTCTATAACACCAGCACCGGAGAAGGCGCGGCGCTCAAGGCAAGTTGCTTCGACGTCCCGCTCATCCCGGCCGGCGACATGGGTGTTCCCGCCGGCGACTCCTATGAAACCAACTTCACCACCGGCGAGCGCAACATCTTCCGCCAGTCATGGCAGCGGCGCGCCGACGCTTCCCTGGAAAAGGATCTGCCCATTCATGACCAGTACAACCTGCACTATACCTTCGACGTATACAACGTCACCAACACCTCCAGCTTCGATATTCCCCAAAACAACGTGAACCAGAATCAGGCATTCAACAATGTTCCCGTCGGCGGCACCACGCCGTTGCCTACCAACAACTGCGTATCCGATCCACATGGCCAAAACACGGGCTTTTTCAACTGCCCTGTAGGTCTTGGCATCACCAAGCACACCATCGGCAGCCCGCGCCAGATTCAAATGTCGCTGCACCTGGACTTCTGATCCACGCGACTCTTCATCCCAAGGGCGGTCCTCAACGGGCCGCCCTTTGCCTTCTCATTCCTCTCCGTGCTTCTGGGCAGCTCCAATCCATCCGCTGGCCAGCTTCTAGAATTGCTGTATGACCGCTCCCTCGTGGACTATCCGCGATCTCCGCGCGGCACTTGCCGCTGGATCCTCCCGGCCTTCCGATCTCGCCGGGGTGGCGCTTGCAAACGCCAACCGGAACGCCGGCCGCAACACCTACCTTTGGCAGGATGCGGCATGGACCCGCGCGGAAGCAGCCCGCGCCAGGGCGATGCCGCACTTGAGCGGCGGCCCGTTCGGCGACGGCCATTCTGCCCTGTGGGGCCTGCCCGTCTCGGTGAAAGATTGCTTCGATCTCGCCGGTTCCCCCACCACATGCGGCGTGCGCTTCTACCGCGATCGAAACGGCACGGCGAAGAGCGACTCATGGCTGGTGGAACAACTGCGCGCCGCCGGAGCAGTCATCGTGGGAAAAACTCACCTTCATCCGCTTGCTTACGGAATCACCGGCGAGAATCCGGAGTTCGGCGACTGCGCCCAGCCTCTCAACCCCGGCGCGCTCACCGGCGGCTCTTCCAGCGGAGGTGCAGCCAGCGTGCAGGAGGGATCGGCCGTCGCCGCCATCGGCACCGACACCGGCGGCTCCATCCGCGTGCCCGCCTCGCTCTGCGGACTTGCCGGCTATCGCGCCACGATCGGCCGCGGCGACTGGCGCGGCGGCGCGCACCTCGCGGAATCCTTTGATACCATGGGCTGGCTTTTCCGCGATCTTCGCGATGCTCCTCTGCTGGCCGCGCCCTTTGCGCCGGCGGAGGCTGCCCAGGCCCCACCCTTTACCCGCTTTGCCTATCTCAGTGGCAGCCTTCTCCAGGATTGCGAGCCGCAGGTGGTCGATGGCTTTCACGGCGTCATTCGCGCCTTGCAGGCGCTTGGGCTGGAAGCGCGATCGATAGCCCCGGACTGGTGGGCGGATGCCGTCGAGATCTTTGCTCCCATTCAGGCATCGGAGGCCGCGCGGCTGCACGCCGGAAACTTCGACCGCTTCGAACCGGCCATCTGCGACCGCCTTAAGTGGGGCGCTGGCATCGCGCCCGGCAAAATCGCGGAGTTGCGCCGGCGTCATGCGGATTTCCGCGCGCGCATGGACGAGCTGTTCGCTGAGAACCAACTCCTCCTGATGCCCTGTGCTCCGGTGGCGCGTCTTGCGGCCGGCGCCGATCACAGCCAGACACGCAGCCGTCTGCTGCGCTACACCGTTCCCTTCAGCCTCGCCGGCGTTCCCGCCATCGCCATCCCCTGCGCGCATGGCGGCATGCAGCTTGCCGCCGCGCGCGGCTGCGACGAGCAGCTCCTCGATCTTGCTGCGCGGATCGGCGCGCACACCGAGGCAACAGCCTAGTCATTCTCGTTTCGAAAACAGGGATTTGCGGTTAGAAAGATTTTTCCGTCAGGAACGGTTCCGGCTTCACCGATCCGTCGCGCTGTTTCACCAGCATTTGCACCTTGCCCTCGGCGGCGTCCAGTTCCTGCTTGCAGGCGGCCGACAGTCCCACGCCCTCTTCGAAAAGCTTGAGCGAGTCCTCCAGCGCCAGATCGCCTTTTTCCAGTTGCTCGACGATGGTTTCGAGCTTCTTTAGCGATTCTTCAAAGGAAGCCATGGCAGATTTCCTCTCACTCCCGCGCCTTCAGGATAACTCATGCGGCGGCAAGACAAAACGCAGCTTCCCGGCGCAATTCGCGGCGCAAAACGAATCCCGTTAACGCAGGGCTACAAATGCCATCGCAATCTCAACCATCAAAAAGAAGGCCAGCACCATTGGGACAAGGATGGCAATTGTCTTCACCGTCCGCCGCGCCCGAACAACATCCGAATCTTCCGGTACGATTCCGCCATACTTATACCACCAGCGCATGGCCCACACCGGTATGCCTAGCAGCAGAACGAGAAAGCCTATCCCTCCCACCAGACGGATGAACGGAACGAAGCGAAGCGCGAAGAACACCGGCAACATGAGTGCCGCGTTCCTCATGGAGCTGGCGCCGCTACAAGCTTGGTTGATCTTTGCCAGGCGTTCGGCATATCTGCTCGCCGCTTCGCGGTCCACTTTGGCGCCGCAGAAGCAGCAGGATTCAGCGGTGGAGGAGATGGTCTCGTTGCAGTTCGGACATTGGAAGATGGCCGGCGATATCACGGATGCCTCCTCTCCGCAAGCAGCAACCCTACAGCTCCTGGTATTACGTCCGGCCGGATTTTCCGGAAAGTGTACGCTGCTGCGCCGCGGGCTGCAAGACGAATTCGCCGGGGAATTCCCTACTTCCCTGCCGGCAACACGCTGGCGATCGTCTCGGCCGCGGCTTCGTAGTTTCCGAAGGGCGCGCTCACCTGTACGCCTTGCACCAAAGGCCGCACCGCCTCCAGCATCTCCTGCGCGATCCTGATTCCTTCCGCCCGCGCGGCCTCCGGCGTCTCCGCCTGCGCCATGCGCAGCATCACTTCCTCGGGCATGGCTACGCGCAGATCGCTCTTCATATACTCCGCGTTGCGCAGGCTGGTCAAAGGCCAGATGCCCGCAATCACCGGAATGCGATGGTCCCTGATCCGCTCCAGAAACTCCTCCAGCAGGCGCAGGTCGAAGACCGCCTGCGTAATCGCATATTCGGCGCCCGCATCCACCTTGTAGGCGAACCGCCGCAGCTCATTCTCGATGTCCGGCACGCCGGGATTGACCCCCACGCCGATCGTGAAGTTGGTGCTCGCGCCGATGGCGTTCGATCCGATGTCGAGGCCGTGATTGAGCCGCCGGGCGATGTTTACCAAACCGATCGAGTCCACGTCAAAAACCGCGGAAGCGTCAGGATAATCTCCCTGTTTGGGCGGATCGCCGGTCACGCAAAGGATGTTGTGCAGCCCGATCGACGCGGCTCCCAGCAAATCCGACTGGATGGAAAGCAGGTTGCGGTCGCGGCAGGTGTAATGCAGGATCGTTTCCATCCCCGTGTGCTGCTGAATCTGGATGCAGAGGCTCTGCCCGCTCAACCGCGCCGAAGCCTGCGCCGCATCGTACACATCGATGGCGTGCACGCCCATCCGCGCCAGCCGCCGAGCGCCCTCGATCTCCTTCGAGCAATCGATGCCTCTTGGCGGCAGAAACTCCACCAACGTGACGAATTTCCCTTCCGCGATCAACGAGCCGAGGTGCGAGCGCTGCGCCAAAGGCGCCGGCGGCGTCTCTTTGCTCATCGCCGGCGCGGCCTCTTTCCCCTCTACGTGCGCCTGCTCATCCATGGCCCGAATGGCCGCGCGCATGGCCCGGATGTGATTGGGCGTGGTGCCGCAGCAACCGCCTACAACCTGTACGCCGGCGGCAATCGCCTTGCGCGCAAAGCTGGCCATGTATTCGGGCGTGCACAGGTAGATGTTTCTGCCTTCGACGGCCCGCGGCAGCCCGGCGTTGGGCATCGCTGCCAGCGGCAGCGTGGTAGCCGCGCGCATGGCTTCGATGGCCGTCAGCACCGTTACCGGCCCTGTGGAACAGTTCACGCCGACGGCGTCCGCGCCCCACTCGGTGAGCAAGGCCGCCGCCTGCGCGGGTGAAGACCCATCCAGGCACTCGCTCTCGTCGTCCACCGTCACCATCACCAGCACGGGAAGGTGCGGGGCGACCGCCTTTGCCGCCTCCAGCGCCTCGCGGGCTTCATTCAGCGCCGGCATCGTCTCCACAATCAGCAGGTCGACGCCGCTTTTGGCCAGCACGCCGATCTGTTCGGCAAACGCGGCGCGAGCTTCGTCCAGCCCCGTCTTGCCCAGCGGCTCCAGCCGCACTCCAAGCGGCCCCACCGAGCCGGCTACCCACGCCTCGCCGGCTTGCCGATCCTTCAGATTCTCCACGGCCTGGCGCGCCAGGCGCACTCCCGCCGCGTTGATCTCCTCAACCTTTTCGCTCAACCCATGCCGGGCCAGGCGAAAGCGGTTGGCGCCGAATGTGTTGCTTTCCAGAATCTCAGCGCCTGCCCGCAGGTATTCCTCATGAACAGAAACGATCAAATTCGGGTCCGAGAGATTCAACTCGTCGTAGCACCGGTTAGGGAACACGCCGCGCGCATAGAGCACCGTGCCCATGGCGCCGTCGGCGAGCACGAAGCGGTCGGCAAAGATCTCTGCAAATCGGGTCATTCTGTTGTCATGCTACCGCATTGCCGGCCATTTTGTAGCCGGAATCGGACAGCCTGCAAACCGCCTATGCAACCGTGGACCGGCCGTGCCCACGGAAGCGGTTCGGAAATTCAGAGCGGGCAGCGCCTCCATCCCTTAAGCTTCATTCTCACCGTTGGCCTTGCACGCCGGGGGGCTGGGTCGCTTTGTTATACTTCGAGAGTTATAACCTGCATGGAAACCGGCTTGCGCCTGCGTGTTTCCCGGCTGTTCCGTGAGTCCTTAACGCCATTGATTCGTCGTGGTTGCGGATTCTTCCGCTCCATCGGCCGAGGGTTGCAATTTTGAAGCAGAAAAGTCTTTGGATCGGCGCTTGTGCAGCTCTGGCGGCCGCCGCCGCGCTGGCCGGTTGTGGCACCACCTCTTACTTTGACGGCCGTGTACTCCCCCCCAGCGGATTAGTCAACCGCGTTATGATTGCCATCCAGAATCCCACTGTTGCGAACCATGGAACACTTGAGATTGTCGACGCGTATTACGACGAGCGCTTCGGCTACACTGGCGCGCCAAGCTCCTTCTACGTCTCCGGCTTCGGCGCCACGCTGCCCATCAGCATTCAAAATGTGCCCGAAGAGCAATTCGGCGCCGTCTACGGTTCCAGCGACGGCACTCTCACCGAGATCAGCTATGCCAAAGAGACAAAAGCCGGCACCGTCGTCGGGCTCAATGGCCTGTCGTCCAGCATCTTCGTCACGCGCAGCCAGGCGTACGCCTTCGCTGCCGGCCAGGCCTCTCATCTCTTCACCGCTGTGAATCAAAGCCTAGGCTTGTCGACAGCCCTCAGTCTTCCCGGCGTTTACCGCGTCAGCGTGAACCCAGGAGGCTCCGTCGCCCTCGCCTTTGTCCAGAACTCCAACTACGCCTATTATCCGAGGCAACTCACGGCCGCACAGACCATTTCTTACTCCGGCGGGCCTTCAAACTGGCCCAAGGCCGCCGTCGATTGCGAACCGCAGAACGCGCCGGTCTGGTGCCTCTTTCAGATGCAAAGCCCCGACCAGATCGACGCAACCGGCAACTACTACGGCGCTCCACTCATCTTCGACCGCCCCGTCAAGGCCGTTTTCTCGCCCGATGGCAGCACCGCCTATATCCTCAATTGCGGTCCCGAGTGCGGAGGCTCTCAGGCGTCCATCACCCTCGTGCCGATGGCGCCCATGATCTTTCTTCTCGGCCAGCAGTCCGGCTTGTTGCCCTGCAACGTCGCGCCCTGCACCAACTCCCATACTGCGCCCATGACGAACATCCCCATCCCGGGCGGAGCCAGCAACGCTTTGGTCGACTCCTCCACTATGTACGTCGTCGGCCAGCAGCCGCAGCAAGTGCAGGGGCAGACGCTCTTTGCCGGCAATCTCACCGTGGTCAACCTGAGCAACAATACAGCGGGCAGTCCGGTGGCCATCAGCGATGGACAACCCGGCGCCGTCAGCCGCATGCTCGAGGCCGACGACAATACCCTCTGGATCGCCATGACCGGATGCACCGCTGGCGTCCGCTACGCCACTGATCCCACCGGCGGTTACGGTTGCCTGACGATGTACAACACCTCCACGAGCAAAGTCGTCTTGATCGAGCCATACATCGGCGACGCCACAGGCATTGCCGCGGTCACAGGCTTACACAAGATCTACACTGCCGAGGGCGGACAGGTGTATATCTACTCCACCACGGACGGCTCGGCAATCGACAACCAATACGTGGCGGTGACCGGCACCGCCTACGACGTGGCTTACATGGACGCAACCAGCGACTCCAACAATACCGTCTACTGATTCCCATGCCCGCCGAGGCACTCGATTTCCGCGCCGATGTCCTCGCTATCGCCGCCCACCGCGACGACGTGGAACAGACCTGCGGAGGAACCCTGCTGCGCATGGCGGCGCGTAGCCTGCGTACCGCCATCCTTGACCTGACACAGGGCGAGGCCGGAACTCGCGGCACAGCCGCTGACCGCGTGCGCGAGGCCAATGAAGCCGCCCGCATCCTCGGCGTCGGCTGGCGTCAAGCGTTCAACTTGCCTGACGGCGCAGTTGCAAATACCCTCGAGAATCGCATCGCCATCGTCCGCATTCTCCGCCTGCTTCGTCCCCGTGTCGTGATCCTGCCCTATTGGCGGGCTCGCCATCCCGATCACGCCATAACGGCTACGCTTGGCTATGAAGCTTGCTTCCTTTCCGGCCTGGAAAAAGTGGAGACCGGCGCCGCGCCGCATCGCCCGTTCAAGATCGTTTACGCCAGCCTCTACGCCGACGTCCGGCCCAGCTTCATCGTCGACATCGCGCCCTTCATCGAGCAGCGTCATCTGGCGCTTATGGCTTACCGCTCTCAGTACGCCAACCAATCCGCCGGTACGGGACTCTTCGTTCCCGAAGAGGAGATTCGTGAGCGTACTTTTGCCGAGGCCCGCCACTACGGCCTGCTCGCCGGTGTCCGCTACGGCGAGCCGTTCGTGCAAAAAGAAGTCGGCCTCGTCGACGACCTCACCCTCCTGCCGGTTCAGTCCATTTAGAATGAAAACCGAAATTGTTGGAGCCCGTTTCCTCATCGAGTCCCGATGACTACCATCACCCGCCGCCGGTTTCTTGCCGCCACCGCATTCTCTGTTGCTGCAACTCGCCTTTGCCCGCAGGGTCAATCGCAGACTCAGGTCACTCTCTCCATTCCGCCTGAGGCCACGGGGCCCCATATGCCCGCCGACTTTGTCGGCCTCTCCTACGAAGTCGCGCAGCTCTCCAGCCCTGCCTTCTTTTCGGCGAAGAACACTGGATTGATTCGCGCGTTCAAAGCTCTCGCTCCCCGAGGCGTCTTGCGCCTTGGCGGCAACACCAGCGAGTTCGCGTGGTGGAAACCCACTCCCGATTCTTCCGAGCCCGAACACCCGCGCGCGCGCGAAGTCGTAGGCGAGCCTAAACCCCTGTACTATGCCGTCACTCCTGAAGCCGTGCGCAACCTGGCAGCCTTCCTCGATGCAACCGGATGGACCTGCCTCTATGGCATCAATATGGGAACGAATACGCCCGGCCACGCCGCCCAGGAAGCCGAATTCGTCGCTAAAACTCTCGGGCCTCGCTTGCAGTACTTCCAGATCGGAAACGAGGCCGACTTGTTTGGCGGGCATTTGCGCGATCCTCAAACCTGGTCCGCTGGCGCGTACCTGAACCAGTGGCTCACGCTCGCCCGCGCCATCGGCGCCCGCGTCCCAGACGCCAGGTTCGGAATGCCCGACTTCGCCTCCAACATGTCTTGGCTGACGCAAATCGCCGGCCAATGGAGCGCCGTCGAGAATCCACCCCACGTCACTACCCTCACTCACCACTACTACTTCGGCGGGCCGGCCACGAACCCCGATGTAAACATCCCCAACTTGCTCAAGCCCGCTACGATGGACAAGGTCCAGGCCATGGCGGATACCGCGGCCGCCGCCGCGGCCAAGATGGGTGTCCGTATCCGCATGACCGAGGGCAACACTTGCTACCGCGGAGGCAAGCCCGGAGTCTCCGACGTCTTTGCGGCAGCTCTCTGGGCAGCGGACTACTCGCTCCTGCTCGCCGGCAACAACTATTCCGGGGTCAATCTGCACGGCGGCAGCGGTATGTCCGTGGCCAATTCCGTGGGAGGGTTTTTCCCCGGCGACCAGCTCCTCAAGGAGCAAGGCGCAACCCCGGAGCAAATTGCAGCCCACCCTCATCCGTTCTATACGCCCATTGCATCGTTCGGCTCGGCCTACGTTTTGCAGCCGGTTGCTTATGGCCTCGGATTTGCCGGTTCGCTCAGTGGAGGCGAATTCATCCAGGCCGATCTCTCCTCCAGGCTTCAGGCCGCGGGAGTGAACGCCACTGCCTATGCCGTAAAACTCGCGCGCGGACAAACATCCGTCATCGTCCTGAACAAAGATTCGGAAAACGATCTTGCGCTGCGCCTCGATTTTGGAGCTGGCAGAACAGGAGCAGTAGAGAGCGTGACCATGCGCGCCCCAGCCCTCGACAGCCGCGAGGCCCACATCGCGCGATCGCCGAAACCAGGCTATCTCAAGGACGGGAAGTTCACCGCGCTTGTTCCTCATGTCTCGGGTCTTCGTCTCACCGTCGTTTGATCGATCGGGAATCGAACTCGCCACTGCGCGAGAGACCCGTGGCTCTGCCTGGACCTTTGATGGGTCGCCTGCGGCCCGCCATACCGGGCATTGATGCCGCTCACAGCGCGGCATTTTCCGGAAACGCTCTTCTTGAGCGACACTGGACTTGAGAACAGTCCATGCCTCAAACCTGGAACCCTGAATCCTATGCCCGCGACGCCGCATTTGTTCCCGAACTGGCCGGAGGCGTGCTTGAGTGGCTGGCGCCTCAACCTGGCGAGCGCATCCTTGACCTTGGCTGCGGCGATGGCCAACTCGCGCAGCGCATCGCCGCCGCCGGAGCAAGCGTCATCGGCATCGACGCCTCGCCGGAGATGGTGGCAGCGGCGCGCGCCCGCGGGGTGAAGGCCGATAAGGGACCTGCCGAAATGCTTCCCTACCCGAACCACACATTTGATGCCGTCTTTTCCAATGCTGTGCTGCACTGGGTCCGCGATCAGGACGAGATGCTTTCGCAGGTGCGGCGAGTCCTTCGCCCCGGCGGCCGCTTCGTCGCCGAGATGGGCGGCCACGGCAACATCGCCGCTATCCGCGTCGCCTTCGCGGCCGTATTCTCGCGCCACGGATTTACCTCGCTGGGCGACCGCGGCAACTACTACCCCACCCCGGAAGCCTACTCCCTCCGTCTTGAACGCCACGGCTTCTCCGTCGAGCGCATCCTTTTCTTCCCTCGCCCCACTCCGCTCAATGACGCTGGCATGTCCGGATGGTTGCATACCTTCTGCCGCGGCGTCCTCGATACCCTGCCTGAAGATTTGCGCGAGAAGATCGTTCACGAAACCGTCGCGCTGCTGGCTCCGGCTCTGCGCGATCACGAGGGCCGCTGGATCGCGGACTATGTGCGTCTGCGTTTCATCGCAACTCGATAACGTCAATTCTCAACAACGAAGAAGGCCGAGAAAGAGGTACCCTGGAAATTACTTCGGAATGGCGCAAACCCCGGCTTATGGGTTCCGGTAACGGACCTGCCGGGCACGCTCCGGCTCGGGCGTTGAACGAAACGCTAAATGATGGAGAACGGACGCTCGGCGTGTATTCTCTTGTGGCCGGAAAAGCCAGAAGGAAATCCCAGTGAATTTTGAACGCGATAGGCTGGCGCCGTGTGCTCCCGCCGAAATAGTTCAAGGAGAGAATGTGAAGAGTTCCCGCTTGTCGCCAATCCGTGAAAAAATGATGCACCTTGTTCTTCCAGCTTTGGCCGTCCTGCTGTTCGTAGGGGGTGTCAAGGCAGCCCATTGCGCGGACTCATCCCGAACGCAATTTCCTCTCCATGTCAGCGCTAATAAGCGCTACTTGGTCGATAAAGCTGGGAAACCGTTTTTTCTTAACGGCGACAGTTCATGGGAAATCGATTGGCAGCTCAATCGGCATGAGACCGAAATGTACCTTGAGAAGCGGCGTCAACAAGGTTTCAACGCCATCGCTGTCGACGCCATTCCGTACTCGGAGTGGAGCGACCACGTCGCCGAAAAAGATCGCGAAGGGAATCCTCCGTTTTTGAAGCCAGGCGATTTCGCTACTCCGAATGAAGCGTATTTCAACCGCTTGGGCTGGCTGATAAAACAAGCGCAAGAAAAAGGCATGTTGGTTCTGTTAATTGCAGCCGATCTGGGTTACGCGGGCCTGAATAAGCCTCAATTCAATGCCCACGACGGAATGTGGCACGCGCAGTATAAGGCAAACGGTCCGGAGAAATGCTATCGGTACGGACGCTTCTTGGGGCAGCACTTCGGGAAGTTCAAAAATATTCTTTGGCTTCTGGGAGGCGACCGTGATCCGGGAGATGTGAGACCGGAGGTATTGGCAATGGCCCGTGGCCTGGAAGAAACCGCGCCGGACCAGTTGAAGACTTATCATGCTGGCTCGAAATCCAGCGGTGTGTTTTTCCAGGCTGAGCCTTGGCTCGATGTCAATATGTCGTACGGATACCGCGATACGTATCTTATGCTTGCCGAGGACTACAACCGCACGCCCACCAAACCCGTTTTTCTTGGGGAGAGCGGCTACGAAGGAGAAAGTAACGATCAACGCGGCGGAACTCCGTTACGGGTCCGCCGCCAGGCTTACTGGGCTGTGCTTGCCGGCGCCTTCGGCAATATGTACGGATCTTGCGGATGGACGTTTACCACGGGGTGGCGGGATTGGCTCGATTCGCCTGGCGCCAACCAGATGAAATATTTCCGGAACTTCTTCACCTCGCATAAGTGGTATGAGCTAAAGCCGGATTTCGACCATCGGGTTTTGATTGGAGGCTATGAAGAAGGAACCGAAATGGCCACAGCGGCAGCGACACCGGACGGCGATTTCGCGGTCGTCTACATGCCATCGGCGCGCACCGTCACGTTGGACTTAGCCAAGCTGGGGCACGATCTGAAAATCGAGTGGTTCAATCCAGTAAACGGCGAGATCCTCCCTATTACGGAAACTTTGACAGGAAACTATGGTCCGGCGAGTTTCACGCCGCCTGAAAAGGCATTGGGAGCTGACAGCGACTGGGTTTTGTTTCTGGTCTCTTCTCGACAGTGATTCTGAAGTTGCCCTGGCAGGAAACTTCTATGAGATGGCTGGGTTGTCTTTCATGTAACTGACAGGTCAGCAAGATTCTGTGCTACTAAGACACATCACATTTGAAATGTATGAATTCTATTTGGCAGTTACTCAAAAAGTGGCTGAACATTGGAAGGATACCGGCAAGTTATTCTTGGCTGACACGGAAAGAAGGCCATATCGTGCGCGTGAAGCTGCACCACGCCCCGCTTCTGCTGGTGCGCGAGATGGCGCGCCACGCCACGCAGCAGCGATGCTGCTCCCCTACTTGTTTTTCCCCGCCGCGACTACTCCGCTTCCAGCGCCTTGGTGCGAAACAGAAGCCCCGCCGCGATCCCCCCCAAGCTGGGAAATACCAGGAATAACCAAACCTGTTTCAGCGCCTGGCCGCCTACCAGCAGCGCCGGTCCCAGGCTTCTCGCCGGATTCACGCTCACGCCGGTAATGTGAATGCCGAAGATGTGAATCACCAGCAGCGTTACGCCAATAGCCAGTCCGGCAAATCCCGCAGGCGCGCTCTTCTGCGTTGACCCCAGAACCACGATCACGAAGATCAGCGTCGCCACAAACTCGAAAAGGATAGCCGACAGGATGCCGTATCCGCCCTGATAGCCAGGCCCCCATCCATCCTGGCCAAGACCACTCGCAGCGATGCTATAGCCCTCTGCTCCGTTGGCGATTACCGATAGCAACCCGGCGGCAAGAATCGCGCCCACAAACTGCCCCACCCAATAGCCGATCATGTCTTTGGCGGACATCCGTCCTGCGGTCCAGACGCCGAAGCTCACCGCAGGGTTCACGTGGCCGCCCGAAACGGGTCCTATCCCGTAGATCGCCGCGATCTGCGCCAGCCCGAAGGCAAACGCGATGCCCAGAATGCCGACCTTGTCGCCGGCAATCACCGCCGTTCCACAGCCAAACAGCACCAGAATGAACGTGCCCACAAGTTCCGCGAGGTATTTCTTCATAGTTCCTCCTTGATCGCAATCCAGCACGCCTTCGGGCATTCTCCGAAAAGAAAAGACGGAGTAACCCCACTATGAGGCGGACCGTCGCCCGGGCAAAAAAGCGCCCACGCAGTCTTGCAGAAGCGCTGTAGCCGAGTCAAGCAAAAATCCGATCTCAGGCAACGGTCCAGCTTTCATTGGGATACGCGCGCCTCTCGCCCGCCTCGTTCAACAGCAGCGGTTCGAGGCATTCCCTGGCGATTCATCGTCTTTTGAGCCTTTTGTTGTGCTAACTTTCCAACGTGAGCGTTGGCGCGCCAAGCAAAGCTGAAGCAAAGAGAGCAAACCCGCGTCTCCTGCCGGGGCTCGCGGCAAAAGATGGCTTGATCCGCCATCCTTTCGACCTGGAATTTGGCGTGCGGACAAGTGGTCTGGTTGCCGGCCGGCACCTTGGCGCAGGCCACCGGCACGATCGCCATATCACGGCCTACTACGCCGTCGCGCCTTCCGTGTTTCAAGGCATCGTGGTGCGCTGGCGGCAATGCCGTCCGCTCGCGCCCATCGACGCGTATACGTTCGTCGATCTTGGTGCGGGCATGGGGCGAGCCATGCTGCTCGCCTGCGCCTATCCGTTCCGCGCGGTCGTGGGCGTTGAGCTGCACCCCGCGCTGGCGCGCATTGCCCGCAAAAATCTTGCGCTGTGGCGCGCCGCCGGACACGCGCATTCCCCCATGCGCATTTACTGCCGCGATGCCGCCGAGTTCCCTCTTCCTTCCGGCCCCTGCGTAGCCTTTCTCTTTAACCCGTTTGGCGCGCCTGTGTTGAGGCGAACCCTGCGCGCATGGAACCGCAGTCTTGTCCAGCGGGCGGGGCAACTGGATATCCTGTACGTCAACAACGAGCAGGAGAACGCGTTGGAACGCGAACCGGGATTTGAGCGGCTCTTCCGGGGCCAGATCCGGCGTTCGCGCGCCGATACCGTCGCCGACCGCACGATTCTCAAGCGCCAGCCCAACGCCGAATACGCGGCAACCAGTTGGGAGGACTGTTCGATCTATCGCTGGGTAGGGACAGATAGGCAGTAGACAATAGGGGCCGGAAAAATGAAAGCGCCGCATCTCATCCTGGGCATTGGCGAGCTGTTATGGGACGTTTTTCCAGACGGCATGAGTCTGGGAGGCGCGCCGGCCAATTTCGCCGTCATGGCCGGACGCTTGGGCGATCGCGCCGCGATCTTGAGCCGCGTTGGCCGCGACGAGCTGGGCCGTCAGGCCATGGACCGCCTGGATCCCCTTCCCGTGGAAACCGGCTCCCTCCAGGTTGATCCTGTCCACGAAACCGGCCGCGTCACGGTCAGCTTCGTGGACCATGAGCCGCGCTACACCATTCACGAACCCGCCGCGTGGGACTTTCTGGAGATGTCGGATCAGTGGGTCCAGTTGGCCGGGCGGGCCGACGCCCTGTGTTTTGGCTCGCTTGCGCAGCGCAATCCGCAGTCGCGGCAGACAATCAGGACCTTGGCTGCGCAAACCTCCGCCGCCTGCATTCGCATCTTCGATGTGAACTTGCGCCCGCCGTTTTACTCCGCTGAGGTGCTTCAGGAGTCGCTGGAATTGGCCACGGTGGTCAAGATGAACGCGGCTGAGGCGTCGCTGCTGCTTGATTCGCTGGGCCTGGCCGTGAACGAACATCTGGCCGGCGATGCAACGGGAATGAGCACAGAGCCCCTGCTCTGGGCCGCGGAGCGCCTGCTCGGAGAGTTTCCCGCCCTGCAAATGGTTGCCATCACTCGGGGCGCTCATGGCAGTCTGTTGGTCAACCGTGACGAATGGGATGAGCATCCCGGATTCCCCGTCAAGGTGGCCGATGCCATCGGCTCTGGGGATGCGTTTACCGCCGCCATCGCCCATTACCTGCTGCGTGGCGCCGGCCTGGCCACCCTGAATGAGGCAGGAAACCGGTGGGGCGGCTGGATGGCCTCGCAGTCCGGCGCCATGCCCGCCCTGCCAGACTCAGTGCGCGACGCCATTGCCGCGGCCATCGAGAGAACAACGTAATGGCGCGGCTATAGCGGGTCTCCTGCATGTGTAGATCAAGGCACAATCGCTAAGTGGCTTTTTCATCAAGAAAAAGCCACCTTGAATACTGTCCGAAATGGCTCATAGTTGCAGGAGAACCGCCGTAATCCGCACAGCCTGCTCGCGCAGTCGCCTTCGCCACGAGCATCAATCGGCTTCCTGCCTCCCGCGCAACTCGAGTAAAGTAGGGTCAACGTGATGATCGATCTTGTCCGGCGCGCGCACGATCACAACTGGGAGATGGACCCCATCACCCGCTCCCTGCTCGACACCGACTTCTACAAGCTCCTCATGCTCCAGTTCATCTGGAAGCATTTCCGGCAAACGCGCGCCACGTTCACTCTCATCAATCGCACTTCCTCCGTTCGCCTGGGTGAAATTGTCAAAGTAGAAGACCTGCGGGAACAGCTTGAGGCCGCACGTCGGCTCCGCTTCCGCAAATCCGAGCTGGTCTGGCTCGCCGGCAACACCTTCTTCGGCCGCCGCGGCATCTTCGAACCCGCCTTCCTTGACTGGCTCGAGCACGATTTCGAGCTCTCCGAATACGAGCTCTCCGTGCGCGACGGCCAGCTTCAGCTCCGCTTCGAGGGCCTCTGGTCGGGAACCTCAATGTGGGAGATCTATGCGCTGGCCGAGATCTGCGAATTGAAGACGCGCGCCGCCCTCAAGCATTTGTCCGAACTCGAACTCGACATTCTCTACGCCCGCGCCAAAACGCGCCTCTGGGAAAAGATAGAACGCCTGCGCGGCGTCCCCGATCTCAGCATCAGCGATTTCGGCACGCGCCGCAGGCACAGCTTTCTCTGGCACGAGTACGTGGTCAACGCCATGCGCGATACGCTCGGCTCGAGCTTCACGGGCACCTCCAACGCCTACCTGGCCTATAAGCACGACCTCGAAGCCATCGGCACCAACGGTCACGAGCTGCCCATGGCCATGGCCGCGCTCGCCCGCGACGACGAGGAGCTGCGGACCGCCCAGTACCGGCTGCTGGAGCTATGGCAGCAAAGTTATCAGGGCGAATTGCTCATTCTCCTCCCCGATACCTTCGGCACCACGCAATTCCTGCGCGACGCGCCCGACTGGGTGGCCAATTGGACGGGCCAGCGCATCGACAGCAAAGACGCCTACGTGGCCGGCGACGAATACATCGCCTGGCTCGAGCGCAACGGCCGCGATCCCCGCCAGAAGCGCCTGATCGCCAGCGACGCGCTCGATGTGGAGCAGATTCTCGGCCTGCACGCCTACTTCGCCGGAACCCTGCTCAACGGCGCTTCGCCCAGCGATTTCCGCTCTGCCGCCGACTTTCACGATACCAACCGCTGGATTCCCGAGCGCCGCATCCGCTTCAGCGCCGGCTGGGGCACCCTGCTCACCAACGACTTCCGCAATTGCAACCCGAAAGGCGACGACGGCTTCAATCCCGTCGGCCTGGTCTGCAAGCTCACTGAGGTGGACGGCAGGCCGGCTGTCAAGCTCTCTGATAACTACTCCAAAGCGCTGGGCGATCCCAGGGAAGCCGAGCGCTACCGGCGCGTCTTCGGTGTCGCCGGCGTGACGGATGTTCCCGTACTGACGTGATACCCACAGGTTCGTATGCTACGCAGCTTCGTCGGGAGCTAGCCCTCCGCAACCGCGTCTATGCGCGCGGCCGCGCCCATGTGGAGAGTTACGGCTCTGCGCCGGTCATCGTGTACGAACCCGACGGCAACCGCCACGGCAACTTTTTTGACGCCGCCTATGCCGCCATCGCCGCGCGCCCCGATTGGATGCGCCGCTTCAACAAGGTCCACGCCCAGGCCGCGAGGTCTCTGCCCAAACCGCAACTCGACCCTGCCCGCCGCTGGCGCGAGCTGGACTCCTCGATGAGCTCCGACGCGCTCCTCATGAACATCTTTTGCACGCCCGGAGTCGCGGAGTCCGCAGCGATCCGCTATGCGCTGGGCGTCGGTGCCGAGACCGTCCCCATTTTCGGTTGGAAGGCCCGCGTGCCGCTATCGAACGGCCGGTTCGACCGCACCGAGGTCGATATGCGCTTCGGTTCTCTGCTGGTCGAAGCCAAACTAACGGAAGTCGGCTTCCAGACGCGCGCCGCCGCCATCGTTCAAGCCTACCGGGACTTCGATCTTGTCTTTGAACGCGAACGGCTTCCACGCGTCGAGATCGCCACCTCGCGCTGGATGCAGGCCAGCGAATTTCCTGAGAACGACTCGCAGGAATTCGAGAGCATCGTCGGCGACCCCGCGCTCGTCACGCGCGTCGATCCCGTCTTTCGCCCTCCCGGCAAGGCCGGTTACGCGAGCTATCAATTGATCCGCTGCGCGCTCGCCGCGCACGCTACCGATTCAAGCTTCTGCGTCATCCACGACGAGCGCCGCCCCGACTTGCGCGAGGAGTGGTTCTCAGTAATGACGGCGGTGAAGAGCGCCGCCATGCGCGTGCGCCTGAAGGTTCTCACCTGGCAGGAGCTGGCCGCGCTTCTTCCCGCCGCACTGCGGGAGTTCCTCGATAGGAAATACGGCGTCGTTGCGCCAGGAAAGACGGCCTCGCCGGTCGGCGAACTATAGCGTTTTCGGAATTGCTGTAGACCGAAGGGAAACACTCAAGTGGCTTTTTCTCAAGAAAAAGCCACCTTTCACAACCCTGAAAAAGTCTGCGTGTATTCCGAAAACGCTCTGGCCGGCCTCTCTGATTGACGCGCCCGCGGCGCCTTACAATCCCAGGATCTTCCGATTGTCCTCAGCGCCACCGCCGCCGCCGGCAAAGTCGTCAAAGGCCCGGTCCGTCACGCGAATAATCTGCCGGTTGACAAACTCCGCGCCCTCCACCGCGCCCTGCTCAGGATGCTTGAGGCAACACTCCCACTCCACCACGGCCCACCCCGGAAAGTCGTACTGCGCCATCTTGCTGAAGATCTGCCGGAAATCCACCTGCCCATCGCCGAGGGAGCGGAAACGCCCCGGCCGGTCGATCCAACTCTGGTAGCCGCCATAAACGCCCGAGCGTCCGTTCGGCCGGAACTCCGCGTCCTTCACGTGAAACGCGCGCACCCGCTCGTGATAGAGATCGAGGAACGCCAGATAATCCATCTGCTGCAACACCATGTGGCTCGGATCGTACAGAATGTTGGCCCGCGGATGATCTCCGACCGCACCGAGAAAACGCTCGAAGGTCGCGCCGTCGTGCAGATCCTCGCACGGATGCAGCTCAAAGCACACATCCACCCCGGCTTCGTCGAACGCATTGAGTATCGGCAGCCAGCGCCGCCCCAATTCCTTGAACGCCTCGTCGATCAGCCCCGTCGGCCGCTGCGGCCACGGATAAAAGAACGGCCACGCCAGCGCGCCGGAAAATGTTGCGTGCGCCTTCAGTCCAAGGTTCCGGCTGGCCTTCGCCGCCAACCACAACTGCTCCACGGCCCACGCGGTCCGCGCCTTCGCGTTTCCGGCGATCTCCGCCGGCGCAAACGCATCCAGCAGCGTGTCGAACGCCGGATGGCTCGCCACCAGTTGCCCTTGCAGATGCGTCGAGAGTTCCGTGACGGCGATCCCTGCTCCAGCGGCAATGCCCTTCACCTCTTCGCAATACTCCTGGCTCTCGGCGGCGCGCTCGAGATCGAAGAGCCGCCCGTCCCAGGTCGGAATCTGGATGCCCACGTAGCCGTGGCCCGCCGCCCACTCGGCCAGGCCTTCCAGCGTGTTGTAGGGCGCCTCATCTCCGGCAAACTGCGCCAGGCAAATCCCCGGTCCTTTGATCGTTTTCATCGTTCCTCCCCATGGCGGCGCATGACGCTAAAAATCCACCCAACTCTCCTTTTGATGACTCTCGATCGCGCGCTCGATGAACCGCATCCCTCGCACGCCCGCTTGAATGCCCGGCAGCCCGCCGTGGCGGGCCGTCCCCTGCTTCCACGCCATCAGCATATCGGCAAACTCGCGATAGAGCACCGCGAACGCCTCCAGATATCCCTCCGGATGTCCGGCCGGAGTGCGCGCCACCGCCTGCGCACCGCTGCTCAGGTAACCCATCGACGCGTGATGAATCTCCTCCGGCCGGTCGAGCCACTTCACGATCAGCCGGTTCGGATCCTGTTGCCGCCACGCGAGCGATCCCTCCTCGCCATAGATGCGCAGGTGAATCCCGTTCATCTCGCCAGCGGCCACCTGCGAGCAGGCCAGCGTGCCCGCCGCTCCGTTGCTCATCCGCACAAACGCGCTGCAATCGTCGTCGAGCCTGCGGCTTTCCACCACCCTGCGCAGCGTGGCGTTGATCTCCGTCACGCCGAGGCCGCTGACGTATTCCAGCAGGTGAAAGGCATGGGTGCCAATATCGCCGATCGAGCCGCCCGCTCCACTGCGCTTCGGATCGGTCCTCCATTCCGCTTGCTTCTGCCCCGCCGCCTCAATCGGCCGGCTTAACCATCCCTGAAAGTACTCGACGGCAACCTTGCGAATTTTCCCCAGTTTGCCCGCCGCGCACATTGCCCGGGCCTCGCGCACCATCTGGTAGCCCGCATAGGTATACGTCAATCCGTACGGCAGTCCGGACCGCGCGACCGCGGCCTCCAGCTTCAACGCCTCCTCATAAGTCGCTGTCGCCGGCTTGTCGCTCATCACCGGAATTCCCGCTTCCAGCGCCGCCAGTGCAACCGGCAAGTGCAGATCGTTCGGCGTCACAATCGCAGCAAAGTCGATCCCGTCCGGCCTCTTCCTCTCCGCCTCGATCATCTGACGGTAATCCGCATACGCGCGCGCGGGATCGATACGGTACATCGCGCCGGCTTCGCGTGAACGCTCCGCCGACCGGGAAAAAGCCCCCGCAACCAACTCGATCTTCCCGTCCAGTTCCGCCGCCATGCGGTGCACCGGACCGATAAACGCACCCGGCCCTCCGCCCACCATGCCCATCCGCAACTTGCGCCCTGCCGGCTTACTTTGCTCTGCCATCGCTCCCCTTCCCTTGGCTCGCGCGATCCACGCGCCTCGGGCTTCTTCACTGGGCCTGGCGGTTCACGCCATTGTCAATAGCCGCCATCCACCGCGCTGATTCCTTGCGCCGCTACCCCGCCGCCTCGCCCGTCTTCGCCTCCGCAAACAGCCAGGCATACAGCGCCACGCCCACGTAACATGCCAACGGCACAAGGTATGCCGCGCGCAGCGGCAGCATGCCCATCAGCTTCGTCAGCACGGCTCCACCCAGAAGCGCCATCACCAGGAACGATCCCGCGGTCTTGGTCTTCTCTCCCATCCCCTTCAGCCCCAATGCAAAAATCGTCGGGAACATGATCGACATGAACAGACTCGTCATCAGCAGGCAGCCGACGCCCAGCCAGCTCGGATGCACCACTGCGAACAGGCACAGAACCACGTTGATAACTGCATACGTAACCAGCATCAGCCGCGCGTGGAAGTGCCGCATGAGCCACGCCGAACTGAATCGGCCCACTGCAAACGCCGCCAGTGTGCCTGTCAGCATGTATCCGGCAGCCTTATCTCCCACGCCTGTCGCCGACTCGGCGTAATTGATAAAGTAACTCCACGTGCCGATCTGCGCGCCCACATAAAGGAACTGCGCCAGCACAGCAAACACAAAGTGCGGTTGCATCAGGCGCACATGCACCGCCGGCGCCCCAGACGCCGCGGGTTCTTCCCCGCTCAGCGCGGGAAACCTGGTCAACAAGATCAGCAGTGCCCAGAGGAATGCGATGCAGCCCAGCACCAGGTACGGCGTCACCACGCGCAGCGTCTCCGAATGCAGATACGTCTGATACGTTCCCGCAGCCCGCATGGCCGCCACCTGCGCATCGCTCAGCGTCACGCCGGAAAAGATGAACACCGTCCCGATCAGTCCGGCGCAGATCGACCCCAGCGGATTGAACGCCTGTGACAAGTTCAGCCGCCTCTCGCTTGACCCCGCCGGCCCCAGTTGCGCAATAAATGAATTCGATCCCGTCTCAAGAAATGACAATCCGCTCGCGATGACAAACTGCGCTACCAGGAAGAACGCATAAATTCCCGCCTGCGCCGCCGGATAGAACAACAGGCACCCGCTGCCCAGCAAGCAAAGCCCAGTCACGATACCGGTCTTGTAGCCAAAACGCCGCATCAACTGTGCGGCAGGCCACGCCAGCAGAGCGTAGGCTAAATAAAACCATATCTGGAGGCTCGCCGCGCTCGACCGGCTGATATTGAACGATTTCATGAACTGCCGGATCAGAATGTCGTTCAGGTTGTTCGGGATCGCCCACAGAAAGAACAACACTGTGACCACCATGAACGGCAGTAACCTGCCTGCTGGAATCAGCGGCGCATGAATGTCTGCGTTGTCTTGTGATGAATTGTCTTGCTTGATAGGCCCGGCGGAAATGCTCAAGATGTTTTCTTCCTTCCTGGAACACGAGATGCGGTGAGGCGCCCTATCACCGGAAAGCAGCGCTGTTTTCAGAGCACCGCCTGTCTCCGTTGAAAAGGCTTTCACCTTTCTACCGAATCCGCGGCCCTGCTGGCAAATCCACTCCCACCGACCGCGCATCGCCCTCCGGCGCTCCTTCCGCGAGCACCCGCGCCTATAATGCCTGCGTAAGGCGTCGCCGTCCCTGTTCAAGGTCGCGGCTACGGCGCCGGTCAACGCCATGCAACCTTCCACGGCAGATCCGATCGAATCCGCGCGGCGCATGTATGCGGAGGAGCTGTGCCGCACCAACCACATCTCCTCGCCCGCCATCCTCGCCGCCTTTGTCGCCGTGCCGCGCGAGCGCTTCGTCGGTCCCGGCCCGTGGCTCATTCAGAGCAGTGGCGCTCACTGGTTCACGGAAAGTTCCGACCCCCGGCAGGTCTATCGCGACTCTCTCATCGTTCTAGACGAGGCCAAGCGCCTGAACAACGGCCAGCCCAGTCTGTGGGCTTATCACCTAAGCCTGCTTGATGTCCGCCCCGGCGATCGCATTCTTCATCTCGGTTGCGGCGCCGGATATTACACCGCAATCCTTGCCGAGCTAGCCGGCCCGCAGGGCAAAGTCATCGCCATCGAAATCGACGAAGGCCTCGCAGCCCGTGCCCTGGTCACGCTCAAGCCTTGGCCGCGGGTCACCGTGATCCAGGCCGACGGCGCCCATGGCCCATTCGATCCCGCCGATGTCATTGTCGTCAGCGCCGGCGCAACCCACCCGCTCCCCGCGTGGCTCTCGGCTCTCGACCCCGAAGGCAAGCTCCTCTTTCCACTCACGTCCACTCGTGGGCCCGGCACGATGGCCTACCTCACGCGCAAGAGCGCCGACAGCTTCGCGGCCATGCTCTGCGGCTCAGTCTCCTTTGTCGACTTTTCCGGCGCGCGAGACCCGGCCGTCAGCAGCGAACTTGCTCGCGCGCTTCTGCGCGACGACGGCGCCGGCGTGCGCAGCCTGCGCTGCGATGTGCACGAAAAAGACGGCTCCTGCTGGCTGCACGGCAGCGGTTGGTGCTTCTCGCGCTTGCCCGCGGTTGCCTAAGACGGCGCGTGACTCAAAGGGTGCGTGACTCAGGGGGTGCCCCACCCTCGCCGCGCCTTTGCTTTTGCGGCTAGGGTGGGGTTGCACGCTCACAGCATCCGCGCCAGCCACTTCCCTGTGTACGAATGCAGATTGCTCGCAATCTCCTCGGGAGGGCCTTCGGCCACAATGTGCCCGCCGCCTTCGCCGCCCTCCGGCCCTAAATCGATCACCCAATCCGCGCTCTTGATCACGTCCAGGTTGTGCTCAATCACGATCAGCGACCCGCCGCCGTCGATCAGCTTGCGAAACGCCGTCAGCAGCTTCGATACATCGTCGAAGTGCAGGCCCGTCGTCGGCTCGTCCAGAATGTACAGCACGCGGCTGGCCTGCGAGGGCTTCGCCGTCGCGTTCACCGCGCGCACCGCGGACAAGTGCGCGGCCAGCTTCACGCGCTGCGCCTCGCCGCCTGAAAGCGTCGTCGCCGACTGCCCCAGCCGCAAATACCCCAGCCCGATCTCATCCAGCACCGCCAGCTTTTCCACGAGCTTGGTATGTCCGGCAAAAAAGCGCAGCGCCTCTTTCACCGTCATCTGCAGCACGTCGTGGATGTTCTTCCCCTTGTATTGCACATCGAGAATCTTCGCCTGGTAGCGCGTGCCGTTGCAGTCTTCGCAGGGCAGCTCCACGTCGGCCAGGAACTGCATCTCCACCGTCACCGTTCCGTCGCCCTCGCACGTGTTGCAGCGCCCGCCCGGCACGTTGAACGAAAAATGTCCCGGCGTCAGCGAAAGCCGCTTCGCCTCGGGCTGCGCCGCAAACAGCTCGCGAACCAGATCGAAGCCCTTGATGTACGTAATCGGATTCGAGCGCGGCGTGCGTCCGATCGGCGTCTGGTCCACCAGCACCACGTCGTTCAGCCTCTCCACGCCGCTCAAGGAAGTGAAAACTCCCGAAGGGTCGCCGCCATCGGTCTGCCCCAGCGCCCGCGCCACCGCGCGATACAGCACCTGGTGCACCAGCGTCGACTTGCCCGATCCCGATACTCCCGTCACCGCCACCAGCAACCCCAGTGGAATCTCCACGTCCAGTCCGTGCAGATTGTTGGCCCGCGCCCCGCGCAGCGCCAGCTTCTCGCGGCCCGGCGCGCGCCTCCGCGTGGGCACGGGAATCGCAATCTTCCCGCTCAAATATCGGCCCGTAAGCGATGCCGGATTCGCCTCGATCTCCGCCAGCACGCCTTCCGCCAGCAATTTTCCGCCGAACTCGCCCGCGCCCGGTCCCAGATCGAGCAGATGATCCGCGGCGCGCAGAATATCGGCGTCGTGTTCCACCACGAGGATCGTATTGCCCAGGTCGCGCAGCTCCTTCAAAATGCGAATCAGCCGCGCCGTGTCGCGCGTATGCAATCCGATCGAAGGCTCGTCCAATACATACAGCGCGCCCACCAGTTGCGAGCCCAGCGAGGTCGCCAGTTGTATCCGCTGCGCCTCGCCGCCGCTCAAGCGTCGATGCCAGCCGGTTCAGCGTCAGATACTCCAGCCCCACCGCCACCAGAAAACCCAGCCGCTGCCGCACCTCGGTCAGAATCGGCCCGGCAATCTCTTCCTGCATCGGCGAAAGCTTCAGCGCGTCGAAGAACTCCTTGGCCTGCGCAATCGTCATCGCCGTCACCTGGCAGACGTTCTTCCCCGCAATCCGTACTGCCCGCGCTTCCGCCCTCAATCGCTGCCCGCGGCAATCCGGGCACTCCGCGTAGCCGCGATATTTGCTCAGCATCACGCGCACGTGCAGCTTGTACTTCTTGCGCTCCAACTGCGCGAAGAATCCCATCACCCCCACAAACCCGTCTTTGCGCCGGGCGGGCTGGCCGCGCAGCACCGTCTCCCGCGCCGCTTCCGGCAGCTCGCGCCACGGCACGTCCAGCGGCACGCCCAGTTCCGCCGCGCGCTTGCGCAGCTCGCCAAACCACGGCCGGTACTTCGGCCGGTTCCACGGATCGATCGCGCCGCCAAGCAAACTCAGACTTTGGTCGGGAATCACCAGGCTCAAATCGTAATCCACCGTGTTGCCGAATCCCTGGCACGCGTGGGCACGCGCCAAAAGGATTGTTGAAGCTGAACAGCCGCGGCTCCGGCTCGCGCCCCGGCCGATGGCAGTTCGTGCACTCATACGATCCCGAGAACCGCAGCCGCCTGCGCTCCGCCGGCAGCTTCGCTCACGCGGGCTGCTGGGTCTCTCCTCAAAAATCACCTCGCCCGCCTCGCGATACGCCACCTCTACCGCGTCCACAATCCGCGCGCGATTGTCGCTACTGACAACAATTCTGTCCAAAAGCACAAACACCGGAGCCGATAAATCCAGATCGATCAGCGACTCCGGCGTCGAAAACTCAAAGAGCCTTCCCTCTTGCCACAACCGGTTGAACCCGCCGGCCCGCAACTCCGCTAACCGGGCCTTCACCGCTTCAATGTGCAGAGACTCGGTCGCCTTCCCCGCCGGTCTGGCCTTTGCCGCAGCTTTCGCCGCGCGCGCCGAGGCCTTCCCCGTCTTCTCTTCGGTCTCCGCCACAGGCGCCGCGCTCATCGCCGGAAACAGCACATTCAGCCGCGTACCCTCGCCCAGCGCCAGAATCGCCTCGGCCGCCTCGTCTACCGAATTGCGTTTCACCAGCCCGTCGCAATAGACGCAGTGCACCTCTCCGCAGCGCGCGTACAGCAGCCGCAGGTAATCGTAGATCTCCGTCGCCGTCGCCACCGTCGACCGCGGATTGCGCGTCGTGTTCTTCTGCTTGATGGCGATGGCCGGCGCCATCCCGTCGATCTCGTCCGCGTCCGGCTTCTCGATCCGCTCCAGAAACTGCCGCGCGTACGCCGAAAGCGACTCCACATACCTGCGCTGCCCCTCGGCATAAATGGTGTCGAAGGCCAGCGAGCTCTTGCCCGAGCCCGACACGCCGCTGATCACCGTCAGCTTGCCATGCGGAATCTCGCACGAGAGGTTTTTCAGGTTGTGTGTCCGCGCGCCGCGGATAACAATGGCATCGTTCAAAGGGAAGGCACCGCGCAAAATCTTCGGGCAGCGCCACAGTCCGCTTCGCGAGCCTGGGGGCGCAACCGTCCATCTTCATTATAAATTGCGCTGCAACCCCCGTTCGCGAGAACGATACAACCCAAGCGCTCCGGCAAACGCGCATCCATGCGTCGCCGGATCGATCGAATGCCGAAAAGTCATGCTGCCAAGGCGCGCCCGCATGCGGATGCAAATTCGATCGTATTGCTTTCCGCCTCGCGGTCAAGAATACTTGGCAAGCCCCAGAAGAATGGGCGACGCACATGCCGGGCAGTGCTCCGCGCAGTTGCCGATGCTGTTGCAATCCGGGCAAAGGTAGGCAGACGCCAAGGGGATATGCTGCATGGTGATGAGTTTCATGACTTCACCTGTAGGTTTTGGCGTTAGGCACGAGCGTGCAACCTCTTGACCTCCGCACGCTCTTGCACTGGGATTAGGATGCCACGCAATATTCCAATGATGCACTCATAATTGAGTCCGAGCAGGTCCTTTAGTTAACTACGTCGTTACCGGTGCGCCCTTGACCGATTACGCAAGTGACGTCCATCGCCAGGCCACTCTCGCGCCATTTAAACTAGGAACTGGCCGCTAACACACCTTATTTCTTGAGGTTTTGCTTGTCTCGTTCCGTTTTTCTTGTGTTCCTCTCTGCCGCGCTTCTCGCCCCTGCCGGCGCAGTCGCGCAGCAATCTTCTTCGTCCTCCGGTGCTCCACCGCCCTCCTCCAGCGCCTCCGCCGCATCCACCCAACCCGTCCCCGCCGAAGTCGCCGCCGCCGAAGCTGCCATCGCCGGCTCCGATTGGAAGGCCGCCGAGGCCAGGCTGGATCCGTACCTCGCCGCCCACCCCACCGACGCGCGCGCCCTCTTCGACGCCGGCTACGTCGCCGACGCACAAAACCGGCTCGACGATGCCGCCGCTCTCTATCGCCGCGCCATAGCCGCCAACCCCAAATCGTTCGAGGCTCACATCTCTCTCGGCCTGCTCCTTGCGCGCCAAAACAAGCTTGCCGAGGCCCGGCCCGAACTCGTCGCCGCCACCACCCTCGATCCCGGCCTGGCCGATCCTACACTCAAGGCCCGCGCCTGGCGCGCCCTCGCCCGCATCGATCGCGACTCCGATCCCGCTGCCGCCTCCAACGACCTGCTCGAAGCTCTCAAGCTCACGCCCGAGACGCCCTCCGACACCCTGCTCGCCGCCGAGCTCGCCGAAAAAACCGGCCAATACGAAGCCGCCGCAGCCGCCTATCGCCGCGTCCTGGACAAAGATCCGCAATCCGTCCCCGCCAGCGCCGGCCTGGCCCATCTGCTCATCCTGCGCAAGCAGTATCCCGAGGCCGAGACCCTTCTGCGTGCCGCGCTCGCCAAAAACCCCGACGATCCCACGCTCACCGCGCAGCTTGCCACCGTGCTCGCCGATCAGGACAAGGCCGAAGCTCTCCCCCTCCTCCAGAAGCTCCATGACGCCCACCCCGACGACCCTGAGATCGCCCGCATGTTGGCCGCCGTCCTTGCCGAAGCCGGCGACTTCGCCGGTTCTGACCAGCTCTACCTCCATCTCCTCGCCGCCACTCCCGATGATCCCAATCTGCTCGTCGCTCACGGCCAGAACCTTGTTCGCCAGGCGCAGCTTGACAAGGCCTACGCCGTCTTCGACAGGGCCACGCAAATCGATCCGGCCAACACCGACGGCTGGAGCGGCCTTGCCTTCACCGCCTCGCGCACCGGCCATCCCGACGTCACCCTGCACGCGCTCGCCATGCGCTCCCGCTACTTGCCGGAGAACGCCTCCACCCTCTTCCTCTGGGCCACCGCCTACGACTCCTTGCACCAGAAAAGTCAAGCCGCCGCCTATTACCATCGCTTCATCGACGCCGCGGGCGGCAAGTTCCCCAATCAGGAATGGCAGGCTCGCCAGCGCCTGCCAGATCCTCGAAAAATAGCTCCCGCCCGTCCTCCGTCCCGCCTCTCCATGCGCCCGCCTCCCGTTCCGGGGCCCATCCCCTCCCGGTACCAGCTTTCTTTCTTATTCGCCTCATCAAAAATCCTGCATCTTAGTTCTTGCGGTTCGTTGCGTAATGTGGGTACTATAGGCACAATTCGGGGGCAGAACCGCATCGGAGGAGGTTCCTTATGCGGATTGGTTCCCATCGCCGCGTTGCTCGTACTCAGCCTGAACGCCGGCTCCGTGTGCGCCGTATCTTCCGGGAATAACCCTCCCGATCAGCAAAGCATCGATGCTCTCGAGGCTCGAGCCGAGCCAGGCGCAGCCGCGCGAGCAGTGCTTCCTCTATGCCCAGCTCGTGCAGCAGATGACCGAGCTCAGCATCCGCCAATACACGGCGGGCGACGTGACCAGGGCAACCGGCCTGCTCAAGCAGATCCAGCGCATCGCGCAAAAGATCCATCTTTCCCTGGCCGGTAACGACAAGCGCCTCAAGAACGCCGAGCTCCTGCTCGGCCGCACCGCCTTCCGCCTCAACGAAATGCTTCAATCCAGCAACATGGAAGATCGCCCTCTGGTGGAGCAGACCCTGGCGCAGGTCACGGATGCGAAAAACGCAGCCATGATGCAGGTCTTCCGCAAATAGCCCGCCGGACCCTCACCTCAAACGCCTCTGTGCTTCGGACCCGAATGGGCCATGGCGGGCGTCTTGGGTTTCGATCCTGCGGCCGTAGGTGCGAAATCGCCTTCAACGCCTCGCCCGGTTTGTGCTTGAATAGAAGCGCTGGAGGCATGTCGTCATGCGCGCTCTGATTGCCCTTGTCTTCTGTCTCGCGTTAGCCGCGCCGCTCGACGCGCAAAAAGAGAAGCGCGAACCGCTGACTGACGCCCAGCAGGACCAGATCGCCGAGTATGGAATCGACCCCGTTGCGCGGGTCAACCTATACGTGAAGTTTCTTAACGAACATGCTGATCGTATTCGAGTTTTGATCAAGCATTCCAAGTCGGCTGGCCCCGCCCACCGCCTCGACGATGAGCTACAGGACTTTGCCGCGCTCATGGACGAACTGGGCGACAACCTCGACACCTACTCCGATCGCAAGGCCGACATTCGCATGTCGCTGAAAGGGCTCAATGAGGGCATCGCGCGCTGGCAGGGAGTGCTCCACGATCTGCCCAGCCAACCCGGCTTCGAGATCTCGCTCAAGGAGGCGCTCGACAGCGTCGGCGATCTCTCCGACCAAGCCAGGCAGATCACCGCCGATCAGGAAGCCTATTTCAAAGCCCATCCCGATGAGAAGGGCCAGGACCGCTACGAACCGAAGTAAGGCAGCTTTCTAGCCCCTAGCTCCCAGCCTCTAGCTTTTGCCTCAGCCTGCGCGACGCAACTTAATAATCCGAGCTTTGCATTTGAATCGTTGGGCGCAGCGGTTCCAAACGTTCCCTTAACGCGAACGAAATTGGGCGGGCCGCAACAGGGCTAGCAGCTAGAGGCTAGAAGCTGTCTTCTGCTACCCTCGGCATTGGTGACCCCCGACCTCGTTCCCATCTTCCAACACGAGTACCGCGCCCTCCGCCCGCGGGCGCCCATGCCGCCCATTCACGTGCGCTTCCGGCGCTTCACTTCGCTCAACACCACCATCCGTCTCCGCGAGGGCCAGATTTTCGTCTCGCTCTCCGACCTGCTCGAGGGCGCGCCTGAATCTGTTCTCCACGCCATCGCCCACATCCTCCTCGCCAAGCTCTACCGCAAGCCCATCGACCGGGCGCACAACGTGCGCTACAAGCGATTCGCCTCCTCGGCCGCAGTCACGCGCCAAACGGAGCTCATCCGGCGCGCCCGCGGCAGCAAACGCTATTTCGGCCCTGAAGGCCGCTACTTTCATCTCGAAGAGGTCTTCGATTCGCTCAACGCGCGATTCTTCGGCGGGCTTCTCGGCCGTCCCAACCTCACCTGGAGCGAGCGCCACGCCAAGCGCTCGCTCGGACACTACGACGCCGCCCACAACACCATCGTCGTCAGCCGCGTCTTCGACCGCCCCTCGAGTCCTCTCTACGCGATCGAGTACCTGCTCTACCACGAGATGCTGCACCTCAAGTACCCGGTCAAAGCGCGCGGCCTGCGCCGCTCGGTCCACTCTCGCGAATTCAAGGCCGAGGAGGCGCGCTTCCCCCAACTCGCCGAGGCCCTGGCCTTCATCAAGCGCCTCTAGTGTCCTGAGTCTAAAGTTCGTATCAATAGGAAATTGTCATCCTGAGCGGAGTCGAAGGATCTGCGGTTGTTCTTCGCTCATTTTGTCGCGAAATTCGGGGACACCACACTCGGTTGCAGCATCTTCCTGCCGTCAATTTCTTCGTTCCGAACGACTGGGAGATCACCACCTGTTCCCTGTCTTTCTACTCTCTGTCGGCTACTGGCTATTGGCTACTGGCTACTCCCTACTCCCTGCTTTTTAACGCCCCGGTCAAACTCGCCACCTTCGCCACGTCGTGATTCTTGCACCAGGACTCTAGCCCTCGCGCCAGCCGCTCTGCCGCCCGCGGATCGGCATAGCTCGCCGTGCCCACCTGGACCGCTGTCGCCCCGGCGAGCAGAAACTCTACCGCGTCCTCCGGCGTCATGATCCCGCCCATCCCGAGTACCGGAATCTTCACTGCCTTCGCCGTCTCGTAGACCATGCGCAGCGCGATGGGTTTAATCGCCGGCCCCGACAGCCCTCCCGTCACGTTGCTCAACCGTGGCCGCCGCTGTTCGGCATCGATCGACATGGCCAGGAAGGTATTCACCAGGCTCACCGCATCGGCCCCCGCATCGGCGGCCACCCGTGCCATGTGCGCGATTGAGGTCACGTTGGGTGAGAGTTTCACGATGAGCGGCTGAATGGCGACCCTCTTCGTCCGCTCCACCAGCTCCTCCAGCGATACGGATCGGCGCCGAACATCATTCCGCCTGCGTGCACGTTGGGGCACGATGCGTTTAGTTCGTAAGCTGCGATCCCCTCCGCGTCGTTCAGCCGGTCGATCACTGCGATATACTCCCCCGCCGTGTACCCGAACACATTCACAATCACCTTGCACTTCGGGTACCGCTTCATGGGCGGCAGCTTCTGCGCAATGAACTCTTCCACGCCCACATTTTGCAGGCCGATCGCGTTCAGCATTCCCGCCGCCGTCTGCACAATGCGCGGCGGCACGTGCCCCGCCATCGGCTGCAGCGAGATACCCTTGGTGACGATGGCCCCCAGGCGCTCCAGCGACACGATCTCTTCAAACTCAATCCCGTAGCCAAACGTTCCGCTGGCGGCAATCACTGGATTCACCAGCTCCAGTCCAGCGAACGAAACTTTCATGTCGGGTTTCACTTGGCGGCAATCGTCCTTTCCTGCGGCGTTGCAGAGATCCGTATCCCAGGCGTCACTTGTGCGGCTCTCCGATTCATCATAATTGGCGCGCGACAGCCGCGCTCGCCGCGGCTCAAATGTGAAAAGCCCTTCTGCGCACGCCGAAGGGCCTTCGTTGTTCCCTATTCCCTGTTCCCTATTCCCTATTCCCTGTTCCCTGCTTTTCACGCCGGTCCCGGATACGCGCTTCCACGGCAATCGGCATCTACAGGAAAAGCATTCGAGCCTGCCTGCTGCCCCATCAACCACAGATACGTCGTCAAATGGTGCTCACATACCACGTTCGCCTGGATCGCGTCCTTCGGCGGCGTCAGTTCGGAGGCCGTGTTGATGTGCTCATAAGGAACCGGAAGGATCGGCGGCAAATTCGGAACCAGGTCAAAGCGGTTATAGATTCGATAGCTCGCGGTCACCGCTTTATCAAACGCGCCCGCAAACGAGGGATCCCCGGTCCTTGGGCTGGCGAACGTGTACACCACCGGTGCGCGGCGCCCCGTGTTCAGCGCCACATCCAGCGTCAGCAACGTAGCCAGCGCCCCGCCCAGGCTGTGTCCCGCCACGGTCACACTCTTCGCTTGCCCTGACTGCGCGTACTGCTCTATCGACGCCACCGTTGTCGCCGCTCCGGCATTGCGCCCCACCCGCAGCGATTTATAGATCGCCGTGAATCCATCCTCCGTCATCCCCGCGCCGCCGCGAACCGGATTTGGCGCCAGCAGAAACCCGGCGTCGTGTATCCACTCCATGATCGTGTCCGTCCCGCGCACCGCCGCCACCAGCTCGCCGCCCGGTGAAATCGCCAGGAACCCATACGTCACCGTCTCGCCAGCATGCGGGCTGATGTCCGTGGCCAATTCATTGCCGTAGAGAGTCTGCGCAAACGAGTAGCCCAACGCCTGAATCGCGGCAATGTTGGCCGCCGAATACTCGTCCCCCGGCGGAACGTCCTCGGCCACTGCCACAAGGCGCGCGTAAAGAATTGCCGCATTCCAATCGATTCCAGCCATGGCTCGACCTCCGTCCTCGTTTTCTTTTGAAGCCCCACCAGCCTAAGTCACGCGCGCTCGAATGACAAGTAAATATCAACAGAACGCGCGCCGCGCGGCACACCCTCCGCGCCCGGCTCGCTCCGCCACAATGCAAGTACAAAAAAGCCCTCCAACTCGCGCCGAAGGGCCTTTGTCTTTCCCTGTTCCCTGTTCCCTGCTTTTACGCCGTCACCGTCTCGCTCGCGTCCACCTTCACCGGCGTCAGCCATCCAAACCGGTCCGGCTTCAGTCCGTTGGCAATGCCAAAGAACTCGTCGGCGATCTTCTTCGTGATCTCGCCCGGCTTTCCGTCGGCAACCACAATGCGGTCGATGGACCGGATCGGTTGCACCTCCGCCGCCGTGCCCGTAAAGAACACCTCGTCGGCGATATACAGCAGCTCCCGCGGAAGCGGCTGCTCGGTCACCGTCAGTCCCAGGTGCCGCGCAATCGTCAGCACGCTGTCGCGCGTTATCCCCGACAGCGCCGAGTTCGCCAGCGGCGGCGTAAACAGCACCCCATTGCGCACCACGAAGATGTTTTCGCCCGATCCCTCGCTCACCAGCCCGTCCACGTCCAGCGCAATCCCCTCCTGGTAGCCGTTCACCTCGGCCTCCATGTGGATGAGTTGCGAGTTCATGTAGTTCGCCCCCGCCTTGGCCAGTGACGGCATGGTGTTCGGCGCCAGCCGGTTCCAGCTTGAGACGCATACGTCCGAGCCTCCGTGACCGGCCAGGTATTTGCCCCACGGGAAATTCGCGATGTACACATCCACCGGGCACCCCTTCGGGTTCACGCCAATCTCTCCGTACCCGCGCAGAGCGATCGGCCGGATGTAGCACGGCGCCACTCCGTTCGCTTCAATCGTGTCCACCACTCCCGCGCAAAGCTCCTCCAGCGTGAACGGTACTTCCATGCGGTAGATCTTGGCCGAGTCCAGCAGCCGCTGCATGTGCTCCGGCAGCCGGAAGACCGCCGACCCGTGCGGCTGCCCGTAGCAGCGTATCCCCTCAAACACGCTCGATCCGTAATGGATCACGTGGCTCATCACGTGAATCGTCGCTTGTTCCCAGGGAATCAGGTTGCCGTTGTGCCAGATCTTCTCGGTGGTTTGGATGGGCATGGGGATTTAAATGCTCCTTCGTTTGCGAAATTCGCACACTCTATTAAGGGTGTCATGCATTGCCGTTTGCTGGCAAGCGCGGGGTTCCGGGAACGTCACCACCTCACTCCCGGCGTCCCTGGTCCCCATGCGCTGACTTGCTAACTCGACGCCCCTATTCCCTAGCTCCTCGTCCCTCGTCTCTACCACGGCAGCTCCTCGCTCAGATGAAAATACCCGCCAGTCGGCCCATCGTCCGGCAGCGTCGCCAGCATCGCGCTCGTCTTCCCGCCCTCGCTCAGCTCCAGCGGCGCCTCCGAACCGCCCATATCCGTCTTCACCCATCCCGGTTCCGCCGAGTTCACTTTGATCCTGGTATCGCGCAGCTCATACGCCAGGTGCACCGTAAACGCATTCAGCGCCGTCTTCGACGCATCATAGGCAAACGGCTTCGCGTGGTAAATTGGCGAATTCGGATCGGAATGCAGCTTCAGCGACCCAAGAAGGCTCGATAGATTCACAATCCGTCCCGCCGGGCTCTTCCTGATCAGCGGCAGCAGCTTCTCTGTTAGCGCTACCGGCGCGAAAAAGTTCGTCTCAAACACCTTGCGCAGCAGCGCCATCGGCACATCGGCGGCCGATCGCCCCGGCCCTATCAAAGGAAACGTCCCGTCTGCGATTCCCGCGTTGTTCACCAGAATGTCCAGCCGACCGTAGCGCGTGTGGAAGTAGTCATACGCCGCCTGGTGGCTCGCCGGCTGCGTTACGTCGAACTCGATCGCGTCCGCATCCGCCCCCGCCGCCCGCAGCTTTTCCACGGCCCTTTCGCCCTGCGCCAAATCCCGTGACCCGATCACCACCTTTGCCGCATCCTTCAGCTCCAGCGCCGTCTGGAACCCCAGCCCGCGATTCCCGCCTGTAATAAACGCAATCGGCTTATCCATGAAAGCAATTCCTCCTGACCAACCTTGGATTCGTGGCGCGCATAGAAAGGTGCAGGAAGAGCAGACGTGCAACTCGCGGCTCTCCCCGCCATGACGGCAGGAATTGTCTGAATCCTCAGCAACAATTGTCGATTGTTGTCTTGCAATCGGTGTCATGAACGATACAATCCAGGAACTGAGGGTCCAAAAAGGGGGGGTCTATCGATGAGCAAGTTAGGTCAGGGTATTGCTGTGTTCTGTACAATTGTGTCGCTGCTGGCGGGCTGCAAGTCATCGTCTGGGGCGCCGGCCGGGGTGGCGGCAAATGGCGGCTCTGGTGCGCAAGCAGGCGGCAAAGCCGGGCCTGCAACATACGTTGCCGGCTCTCCGCTCTCCAACCAGCTGACAACGGCGGCGATCACAGACCCATCTTTGAACAACATGGTCTCGGCGACGCTGACGATACCCGCCGGCTGGAGGCTGCAAGGCATCACCATGATCAGCTCATGCACGTTTTTGCCGTGGCCCGTCTTCCGCGCCTATTCGCCCGATGGATTAATGCAGATGCGCATCGAGCCGGTCTTTGGATGGCGGTGGCACCCCAACGCGAAAGGCACGTTTAATAGCGGGTGCGCAAATATTTCTGCACCAATCTCGGCCGCCGCCTTCCTGCAGTATTACCTGGGGACGATGCCGGGCGGCGTGCACGTGGTGGGGCCGATGCCGGTGCCGTCGGCGTATTCGCAATGGGCTCAGGGACTGGCCGCACAAAGGAATCAGGGGAACAGCCGCGTGGCGCCAGCGATGCAGACGCAGAACACCGCCGACACGGCCGCGATCCGCATTGAGCAGGTAAACGGGTCGTTCGTGGTCGAGGAGCGGCTGCGGACGGTGGTGGAGTGCACAATGAACAATGATCGGAGCACGGCCATGAGCATCGCCCTTTACGGCGGTACATGCTGGGCTAGGGTTAACGTTCTCTCGGCGCCCCAGGGCCGGCTCGACGCGCTGGTTCAATTGGTAGACACGAACAACCTTCCTCATGGCGTCAGCTCCCCGCAGTGGACGCAGGCTGCATTGCAGCGCCAGCAGCAGCAAGCCGCGCAGGAAATGGCTGCGCTCACCGCTCAGGAAAAGCAGGAGAGCCAGATGATCTATCAACAGTTTCAGCAGATCATGCAGCGCTCGCAGGCGGAACATCAGGCGTTTATGCAGCAGCAGGAGTCGCAGTTTGAAAGCGCGATGAATAACGCCAACGCTTCGATGAACGCGCAGACCACGGCGGCTTCTGACTGGGTGGATTACTCGCTGGATCAGCAGACTGTGATGTCTCCGGACGGAAGCCTGGGGAAGGTCTCGAGCGCTTACTCGCAGACCTGGACGAACGGATCGCAGTGGTACCAGACGAACGATCCCAACTCGAATCCAAACGGTGTGCTGCGTGGGAACTGGACACAAACCACGCAGGTGCACGGCAACGGCGCGCCAAAATAGGGATTTCACGAGCGATGCGGCTTTCGCGAAGGAAGCCAATCTGGACTTTTGTTTGATGGCTTTCAATCATGCGCCCTCCTGCGCGCGGCCGGCGCATCCGCGCAAGGGGATGGGTAAGGTCTGTAATCCTCGTAGGGAGGCGTAGCGCTTATGTGGTGGATCTTTTTCGTAGTCTTGCAGGGCGTCATGATTCTTTCCGGCATCCGGAGAGAGCAGCGGGCCGGAAAGTGGAGTTGGTCGAAGTTTGTCTTCGCGCTTGGCTTTGCGGTGCTTGAAGTATTCGTCGTCAGCGCTCCCCTCGTGTTGATGGACATGAACAGCCCTCATTTCTGGCCGGTCTATATCGCGGCCTGGATTGTGGCTGCTCTGAACTTTGTGTGGTTCATCATGGTGGCGCGCCGTTGGAAGCTTCCCGATGGCAGAACGTCACTCGAGGCCGATCGCGAGCAGCCTCCGCGCTAGGTTGCGGGTAGTTTCGGGTTGTTGCATCGCCTCACCTGCGTCTCCCAACGCCCCGTCATCTTTGCTATCATCCCTCTTGTGCAATCGGAACAATTTACTTATCCTCCCTACAGCGTCCCGCTGGTCGAGGCCTATGGCGGGCTTTTCGAATCCGTCTTTGTCCTTTTGCATCCTTTTGTCCGTGTCCCTCAGTCCCTCGCTTGGAGCGCCACGCGCCAGTACCCCTCCGACGCGCAAATCCTGGCGCGGGGAGCCAAGTGCCCATGGTCCGAGGTGGCTGCGCACGCCCATCTCTCCTCCTGTGCGCGCATCAATCAGGCGCTCCTCACTTCTATCGGATCTTTAGCCGATCCCCACGCCGACCCGGCCGCCTCAGGCGCACTCCAGACATTCCTTCAGTCGCAGCCCATCTGGATGCCCGTCGAAGGCCGTTTCGAGCCCCTTCTGCGTTCCGGCTTTCTTTACGCCTTCACAGAAGCCCGGCTGCAGGAGCTCATCTACGTCCCCGAATTTCCCCACTCCGACCCCGTCGTAACCCTCCCCATCGCCGGCCTCCGCTGCGGCTCCGTCCCCTTTCCCACCCGCGGAACCCTCCTCGCCCCCGATCATTCCTTCCTCTTCACCGTCGATTGGGACAGCTTCTTCACCCTCTTCTACGGTCCCCGCGCCTTAATCGCGCGTGTCGCCTCCGCGCTCAACCTCGAGGGCTTCTTCGCCACGCCCAACACCGAACACGCCTGGTTCAACTACTCCCTCGGCTGCGCCACCGTCACGCTCTCTCCCGAGCACTGGCAAACCGCCTGACCCTCGCAGGCGCAGCAACTTTCGATTCTGAGACCCGGGATACCACGAACTCAGTCGCCAAGCCTTGTATCAGGGCTTGGCTTTAGCCATGCCGCAAAGCGCCTCAAAAAATAAATCTGGGCTTTATTGAGAACTGCATAAGGAATGTCCTGGCAGCCGCGCCGTAGGCGTTCGCCGTGGCGAATTAGCCCCGCGCTTTAGCGTGGGGAAAGCGGTATCCACAAATGCACTCCGGAGTCCCGTAGGGACGGCGCAAAGATATTACTTATGCAGGATTCAATAGCCCCTGAGGGATGACAACGGAAATCGACGCAACCATTTTTTCAAGCACGCTGTACTTTCCTGTCTCCGAAGTTCGCATCAAAAACAAAGCAGTCATCCCGACCGGCCACCCACCCAACTTCCCGCCCAGTACGGTAAAAATCGCTACCTACAAGCCGACTTTTCGTTCCCTATGTGCGGTCGATGAGCGCTTTGCGATTTGCACCTACATTTGACTCGAATGTGCTACAGAGAGACTCTTCGAAGGTGAGCAAAACGAACCAGACATGATTCTGGGCTCCGGCGAAAATAAACAAGAACTTGAGTGTGGTAGCGCCCAAGCGCAGGGAAAGCCGTGGGGTGCGACTGGTCGTATCGGTTGAAGCCATCGCCTGTCCAGTCCATTTGACCATGGGAAGCTTGCTCTGGAGCAAGCGGCAGTTAACCAATGTAAGTCAGAGGAAGCTCTTATGAATGCGAAACTCATCGTCACTTCGGCCGTTTTGGCACTGGCGCTTGGAATGGCTGCTCCTGCCTTCGCGCAGGATCAGAGGCAAGGCGACAAGCAAGGTCAAAAGCCTCAACAGCACTCCCAGCAACAGCCGGCGCAGCAGCAACAACCTGCACCGCAGCAGCACGCCCAGCAACAGCCGGCGCAGCGGCAACAGCCTGCACCGCAGCAGCACGCTCAGCAACAGCCTGCACAGCAGCAACAACAGCAGCAGCAACAACAGCACGCCCAGCAACAGCAGAACCAGAACGCACAGAAACAGGCGCAGAAGCAACAGCAGCAGCAACAGCAACAGCAGCAGCAACAACAGCACGCCCAGCAACAGCAGAACCAGAACGCACAGAAACAGGCGCAGAAGCAACAGCAGCAACAACAGCAGCAGCAACAGCACGCCCAGCAACAGCAGAACCAGAACACGCAGAAGCAGGCGCAGAAGCAACAGCAGCAACAACAGCAGCAGCAACAGCACGCCCAGCAACAGCAGAACCAGAACACGCAGAAGCAGGCGCAGAAGCAACAGCACGCACAGCAACAACAGAACCAGAACAGACAGCAGCAGGCGCAGCAGCGGCAGCAACCTCAGCGCACTGCAGCGCAGCAGCGTACCGAGCAGACCACCTGGCAAAATCATCGCGCAGGGAACTGGCAGTCAGACCACCGCACCTGGCAACAACGGGGCGGCTACAACGGCTACCGTGTCCCTGACGCCCGGTACAACGTCTACTTTGGGCAGCGGAATCTGTTTCGGATCTACGGTCTTCCCTTCATGGTTTATGGTGGATACCCGCGTTTCCAGTACAACGGCTATTGGGTTACGCTTCTCGACCCATGGCCGGGATACTGGTCGAATGACTGGTATGACACCGACGACGTCTACGTGGTTTACCAGAACGACGGTTATTACTTGTACGACGACAGGTATCCGGGCATCGGAATTGCCATCAGCATCTCGATGTAATGGAGTTGAGTCCGCGCCGGTCTTGCAGCAGCAAGGCCGGTGGTGGGCTCAGTTGACGCGAACAGGCCAATGCACTCATTGAGCATAGGTTGAGCCTCGTTCAGAGCATCGGTCCTGCGAAACGCCCATGCGGCCACCAACCCTCCGCCCAATCCCACTCGAAAAAATCGCCCACGCCGCACCGAAGCCCCTACCCCGCACATCCTCTGCATGGACTGCACCCCTAAAGTGAGACAAATTGTATCTTGACAGTTTGCAGTGAAGGGAGAACTGCAAATGGGCCAAAGGTATGTGAAATACAGCAGAGAATTCCGGGAGTCGGCGCTGCGCCGCTTGGCGCTGGCGCCGAACGTAGCGCAGTTGTGCCGGGAGTTGGGTGTCTCGCGGCAGTTGTTATACCAGTGGCGGGATACCGAGCAGCGTGAGCAGCAAAAGCAGCTTCAGGGGGCCGAGCAGCGCCTGCGCCAGGAAAACGCTCAGCTCAAAAAAGCGCTGCTGAAGAGGACCCTGGAAGTGGATTTTTTGAAGGCTGCCTGCGAAAAGGTCGAGGCTCTGCGCCGGGCCAGTACCGGCTTTGGCGCAATGGCATCTGGAAAGCGATCCGGGAAATGATGCCGACCGCAGACAGCCTTGGTATAGAGCCGATGTGCCGGCTGGCTCAGGTCAGCCGCGCCGGATACTACCGTTTTCTCCAACCGCGCTATCCCGGCGAGGAAGAGATGGAAGTGCGCAACGCCATCCAGCAGATCGTGCTTGAGCATCGGGGCCGCTACGGCTACCGGCGGGTCAGCGCCGAACTCGGCCGCCGCGGCATGCGTGTCAACCACAAGCGCGTGCTGCGGCTGATGCGCGAAGACAACCTGCTGGGCGTCCAGCCCACGGCCTTCGTTGCCACCACCGGCTCGGACCACGACCGGCAGGTCTACCTGAACCTGGCCAGCCGCATGAAGCTGACCGCCATCAACCAGTTATGGGTGGCCGATATCACCTACATCCGGCTCGGCCAGGAGTTCGTCTACCTGGCCGTGGTGCTGGATGTGTTCTCGCGCAAAGTGGTCGGCTGGGCGCTGGATCGCACCCTTACAGCGCGGCTGCCGCTGCTGGCTCTGGAGCGCGCCATCACCCTGCGCCAGCCCGCGCCCGGTCTGGTGCACCACTCCGATCGCGGCATCCAGTACGCCTCCGAGCAGTACACCACCCTGCTCGAAATCCACCGCATCCTGCCCAGCATGAGCCGCCCCGGCAACCCCTACGACAACGCCTTCTGCGAGAGCTTTATCAAGACCCTCAAGCGTGAGCAGATCTCGGCCCACCGGTACCAGTACATCGATGAGCTGAACGCCCATCTGGAACAGTTCATCGAGCAGTACTACAATCGGCTCCGGCTGCACTCGGCACTGGGCTACAGAACCCCGGAGGAGTTCGAAGCCGCGTGCTCCAACCAAACTGCCTCGGCAGGGCCGAGCGTGAGTTTTCCAAGGCATGAGGTAATCTATCGATCCTGGAAAAAGCGCCGAGGCCGGCCGCCGAAAGCAAGCGGGGAGCCGGTTCCACCCAGCTCCCCAACTCACCCGATCGATGAGTCACCAGTTGGCTATTCCTTGACAGGTTGGTCTCCACCAGAGCCTGTCTCCGCTTCACCAACCGAAACCGAGTCTGCCGCAGAGGCAACAAAATGAACAGCACTTTACAGCAAACGGCAAACTGTCAAATTACAAACTGTCTCACTCAAGGGGTTCACCTCAGCATCTGTCAAGTCCCCCACCGGCCGAGCAAGCCTGCAATCCTCGGCTTAAGCCGTTCATTTTCTGATCCCTAACCCCTGATCTCTGATCTCTGTCAACTTTGCAGATCATTTCCCCGCTCCGGCGCACAATCATTCTATGATCGACGCGCAGACCGCAACCGCTCCCACGCCGCTATTGGCTACTGGCTATTGGCTACGAGCTACCGGCTACCGGCCACGATCCACAGTCAACGGTCCACGGTCCGCGGTCAACGACCGCTACCGAGGCGCAAGCTCCTCCACCGCCACCGTGTACGGCGGCAGAACGCCATATTCGGTCGCCATGCGGAAGAACCCGCGCATCCCTTCCACGCACTCCTCGTCGAGCACATAGTGGATGTTGGCCGTCAGGTACGTTCGGATCGTCTCCTCGGGAATGGGAAACCGCTCCGACCACTCGGCAACCAGCGCATCGATATTCGCAAGGCCATGGTCGCGTGAGCGAATGAAATCTTCTGCAATACTCTCCTCCAAAGGGCTGCTCCATGCAATGGCCCAAACGGCGGAGACGAAGGCTAAGCCGGTCAGCGAGCGCCACTCCTGGGCCAGGTCGCGGTAAACCAGCTCCTCGCCGGTCCGTTCCAATCGATTGAACCGCTCTTCGAGAGCCAGCAGCGCCGGATCGCCGATCAAAATGGCCGCATCGGCGCGTTCCAGCATCAGGTCGAGGTTTGCCGCCAGAGGCACAAACGGAACATCCGCATGGCCCCACTTGTGGAACAGGATGCGCGCGTAAGCCAGAGTCGTCCGGCTGGCCGTATCCGCGGCCACGGAGCGTAGCGCCGTCAGCGGCTGGCTCGCGCGGTGCACCAGCAAGAGCGACCGTACACGTCCCTTTGAGGCGATCGTGCAACCCGGCAGAATTTTGAGTCCCGGCGTTGTGGCCAGCGAGGCGATTGGAATCAATCCGATGTCGGCGCGTCCATCGGCCAGCCGCGTTGCGCACTCCGACGGAGTCATACGGTCAATGCGATAGCGCCTGGCCAGCGCCTCATTGAGCGGCGGATGCTCAAAGTCCCACATCAGCGGCGCGGGGTTCAGAAACCCGATCGCGGCGACGCGCAACCGACCGTCTTGTTCCTCGTTCACGTCTCTTAGACTACCAATCCGCAACTGGGGATTCGCGCCGAAAAGCGCGCGTGGAAACGCAATCGTCACCTCCGCGCCAACCCGCTCGTCCTGCGCTCCGCTTCAGGTTCTCGGAACCACATCCGCGCGACACCGCAAGCCGGCACACGGCTCGTCAAAGTCACACGGCGGATGAAATGCTTCGCGTCTCAGTGATGGCCGCCGCCACCGCCGCCATGCGAGCCGCCGCCACCGCCGCCACCGCCACCGCCGCCACCGCCGCCATGCGAGCCGCCGCCTCCTCCACCACCGCCACCACCGCTATGGCCGCCGCCACCGCCGCCGCCTCCACCGCCGCTACTGTGCGAAGCGCCTCCGCCACCTCCGCCGCCGCTGCTATGCGAGGCGCCTCCGCCGCTGGAATACCCTGGGCTCGGAGAGCGGTTCGTCGATCCGCCGCCGCCGCTGGAATACCCTGGGCTCGGAGAGCGGTTCGTCGATCCGCCGCCCGATGCGCTGCGTCCTTGTGCAGCGGAACCAGTGCTTACCGGCGAAGAAGGCTGCATACCTTCCCGTTGCACGGGGGCCGGAAACGCGGGACGGCCGTTGTTGTACGTAGGCCGCGCGTTTGTGCCCTGCGGTCCCGTCGATGGCGCGCCGCGGTAGCCGAGTTGCCTCGGATTCGCCCCGGAAGGTCCTGCCGCGCCGTACACCGGCCGTGAAGGCAACGAACGAACCGGTTGCACAGTATGCCCTGCGATAATCACCGGCGTGTTCCTATCTCGCGCCGGAAGCGTCGAGTTCACGACCGCCTTGCTCCGGTTGACGGCAACCAACGGCATCGGATGACGGCCAATGGGCCCGTGCGGATAAATCGGGCGGGGAATTCTGTGATATCTTGGCGGCGCCGAACCAAGATTAGGACCGCGGTAGAACCCTGTTCCCCACCACGGCATGCAACCGCCCATCCCCGGCGCCCAGCCCCAGCCAAAGCCACTGTAGAAGTTCCACATTCCGCACTGGAACGGCAGATAGCCCCATGAGTAACCGGACACCCACAGGTATCCATAACCTGGCGTCCACATCCAATCTCCGTAGCCGTAGGGGTCGAAATCCGCGCTGGCCGCCTCATTCGGCGACCAGACATAGCCTTGATCCGGAACGTTGTACCAGTTGCCATTGGCGTCCAGATCGTTCCATGCGGGATTTTCGCTAACGCCCTGGTCCGCCGATGCGCCAGTCTGCGCCGCAGCCTCGGCAGTCAGAGCCTGATCGCGGTCCGAGTTCCACGAATCCCATGAATCCGGTTCGATGGATTCAGCTAACGTATAGTGGCTGGGATCGGCGCCGTTGAGGCTGATGCTTTCGCCGCCATGCAAGTCCACCGACAGGGCGCCATTACTGCCTTCAAGGTGGGCATTGCCTGAAAAGACGGCAACCTGGCCGGGAGGATTGTCCAGGTCGACGCGGAGTACGGTAAAGCCACTCGTCGTGGCCGCCGTGCCGCCAAACTGGATGCTCATCTGGCCGGCCTGACCCCCGCCCTGGAACTCGAAGTAAGCCAAACCGCCGCTGACAAGAAGCTCGGCCTCAGCCGATGCGCCCGCCCCGCGCAGAACCTTAAGTGTCAATGAGCTGTCGGGCGAGAGCCGGGCCACGCTGCCGTCTTCAAATTGAATCTCAGCCTTGCCCGTGTCCGCCGTGGTCAGTTGCGCGCCTTCAAACAGCGGCGTATTGGCCACCGCCTGCTCGGCCAGCACCTGCGTGCCCTGCGCGAGTGTCACCTGGCCGTCCACGTAGCTCAGCCGCGCCGCGCGCGCCGGTTGTCCCGATCCCTGGCCGGCATCCTGCGCCCGCAGCGCCGGACCGAATGACACCACCCCCAGGGCCAGCGCCGCAAGCGCCGTCAGCCCCCTGCGACTCCCCATGTATTTCATGCCGCCCGCCTTTCTATCGCTTCACGGCGACCCTTGCCCGGTTATCGAGATTTCTACATTTGTTGGACACGAACGCGCGCCAAAAAGTCGCTCAAACCCAAACATTTATGTTGACCCGCGGGCCAGCAAGGCCCTGGCCCGCTTTCTCACCCGCTCCAGAACTCCATCGTCCTGCGCCAGGCGCTCCAGAATCTCTCGAATGGCGCAAATCTGCTGCGCCTGGCCGTCCCCAACGGCCTCGGTCAGGAACTCCATCTCCCGGTCCAGCCCAAGAGGGTCGTGATGCAATAGCGTCTCCAGGAGAGCGCCCTCCAGAATCGTCTCCGCCACCGCAATCAGCGAATCGCCAAGATTCTGGATCTCCTTGTCCTTTGAATAGTTGAACGTGCAGGAGCCTTGCCCTTGAGGCCCCGTATAGGTGAGCGTCTTCCATCCCTGGAAGGCGACCTTCATGTGGCTTTCGCAGGGATCGTTGAACCAGTTGTGACGCTGCGCCGCGCTAAAGACGCTCCCGGCAAACTGCGCGCTTACCTGGATATCGCGATCTACGCCCGGCGCCTCGATCTCCTTCAGGCCGCCTTCCGGAACCTTGCCCATCTGCGAGCGAAAATGGCCTCTGCCGTCGGAGTGCAGCACCAGCGTCCATTGCGGGGGCGACAGTCCGGGATTGGAAAAATCCACCTGGACCACCGGATCCGCCGGGGACGCGGCCTGGCCGCGCGCCGCAAGCCCGAGGGCCGCAAACAAGAGCCACGCCGCCTTCATCGCACTGCCTCCTGGAGCGCCAGAGTCTGCGCGGTATGAATGTGACAGATGGCGATGGCCAGGGCATCCGCCGCGTCCGGCGGCTCCGGCAGCGCGGGCAACCCCAGCAGCCGCGCCACCATGAACTGCACCTGCTCCTTCTTCGCCAGCCCGTAGCCGACCACGCTCGATTTAATCTTCAGCGGCGCGTACTCCGCTATGGCAATCCCCTGGCGCGCTGCCGCCAGCAGCGCCACGCCGCGCACCTGTCCCAGTTTCAGAGCCGATTTGGCGTTGACCGAGTAGAAAACCTCCTCGATCGCCACGGAATCCGGCCGCCAGCGTTCCAATTCAGCGGTCAGTTCCGCAAAAACCTGCTCCAGACGCGCGGGCAAAGCCCGCGTCTTCGCCAGGCGAATCGCGCCCATCGCCTGGAACCTGAGTTGCGGCTCGCGCGCCCCGTCGCAGGAGTCCACAACGCCGAATCCGGTCACTTCGGTCCCGCAATCGATGCCAAACACCCTCATCGGGTCCAAGTGTACCGCAGACGGGACGGCGCGATAACGCTCATCGTTTTCTACCCAGGCATTCCCGGGGCTGGGGCCGCACACCCCTATATGCCGATACAACCTGGTACCGCTCCCGGCAGCCCGACACAGTACCTTCGTTTCATCGCACAAAATGAAACCTCTGCTCGCTTCGTGTATCGAATCCGATAACGAGTTTGGTTCCTTCAGAAAAATTTCATGGGAAGAAAACAAAACGGCGATTCGGCGTCGATGGTTTAGGTACAGAATTCAGGAGAGGGCCGGAGGGTCTATGCGCAGGGTTGCCGGTGCTGCGAAGCGTAACGCGGTCCAGTGGTTGAGCCAGGGGGTCTCGCCCCGCCGCCTGGCGCTGACGCTGGCGCTGGGATTCGCTGTCGGGTGCATTCCCGTGGTTGGAATCCCGACGGTTCTCTGCGCCGCGCTGGCCGTGGCCCTGCGCTTGAACCTGCCCGCCATCCAGGCCGCCAACTACGCCGCCATGCCGCTGCAATTGGCGTTGATCGTTCCGTTTGTGCGCATCGGCGGATGGATCGTTTCCGCGGATCCCGCGCGCATTCTTGCGCCTCGCGCCCTGCCGCACTTCCCCGCGCTCAGCCTCGCCGCTCATATGGGCGGATTGGCAGGCCAGGCGCTGCTGGCGTGGTTGCTGGCCGCCGTTCCTGCAGTCCTCCTGATGACCATCGCGCTCACCAAGATGCTGCGCCGGATTCCGGCTGTGCGCGCCGCGGAAGCCGGCGACTGAACAGGGATCAGGGGTCAGGGATCAGAGAACAAGAGCCGGAGTCCTTGCAGTGCATCTTCGGCTGCGGCATAGCCCTGAGCGCGCGGCAAATCCGTACACCTATAGGTCATAGAAATCGCATCGTGCGACGTAAGAAAAATCGTCGCATCGCGAACTCGCGAAAAACTCCACCTGCAGGTGCACGAATTAGCTGAAAATATGACCTGCAGGTAGATGGAATTGGGTGAAATCGTCGGATTGCGAGTGCGCGGAGCACTTTTTGCAGTTTGCAGTACTCGGCACGACCGAACAGGTTGCGGAAAAAGGCCTAATTTCGGGTTCCCCCCGAGAAGCAGACATCAGGGACGGCCTTGCCTAGAAAACTACCAGTTTCGACCGACTTTTTGGACAAGACGAAGAGTTTTTTGGCAAGAGTTGAATTTCGCCGATCTGCGCGACTCCTGCCTGCGTGGTAGTGTTGTCTGCAAAGTAACTGACGGGTAGGCGACAATCCACCAGCGACTTAATCAACGAGTGGAACTTCGCTGCCCAAAAACGAATACGTAGCCGAGCGCGGATCGCTTGGTGTGAGTTACTCTGCGAACCACTCGTGTAGGAATTCGAAGTCTTGATGGACGAATTGATCGACCCTGCCAGCCCACTGCGCTGACATCCGGTGCTGCATCTCATAACCGTCCGGTGGCCGGAACAACGCGGCATCGGGAGCCAGTGAGATTTTCTCGAGCCCCCAGATGGTGTCTTCGCCATTCGGATCGCCGTCGATGACACGGACGATGAGCTGCATCTCCGCAGAAGTCCACACCTCGTGAATGCGGGTGCGATGCACTGTCCGGCCGGCTTGATCGTTCGCGTCGTAATCGAGCGTCCATCGTACGCCGTGCGCCTGTATGCCCTCGATGTCGCGGTCCCCGAGATCGAAGGTGTGCATCTTTCCATCTTCCTCGGTGAAATCTGGTCCAAGCGCAGGTAGCGAGAAGGTCTGGTCTGAAGCCTCTTGAAGCCGCTGTGGCGAGAGTGGGAAATCAACTGCCGAGTGGGCGCCTAATTCACCCTCCACCCAGTGCGCCACGGTATGCGCCACCGGATCGATGACGAATACCCCCCAAGAGGGACAAACCGGCGGCACTGGCAGGTCTAAGCGATCGCACTCGGACAGCAGGTCGTCACTGTGGATCATCTGCATCATTAGCCTCCCGTCGTTGTCGCGTGCGATTCGAATGGGGTAACGCTGATTGCGAATAAATTGCAGCTTTCCATCCGGCAGAACTTTCACGCGACGCGCGTACTTGATAGCGGTGAATGGATGGCCAATGATCAGCTGCGCTTGACCACCGCCGACGGTCGTTGCCGTCGCATCCTGAGCCGGGAGACAAGGATTTCTCGCGAGCGCCATCGCCATAATAAGGCTAGAGAGTAGGCAAGAAGCAATGATCCTCATGTGTTGACCTCCTGAAAGAGAAGCGATATCCCCTCGGCTGAACGATAAGTTGATGGCTGCAATCAGTAGGACGCACCGACTTCGCCTTTCGCTCACCTGAAGACTAGACCGCGAAAATCCACTGACACATCGACGCGATGGGTTTCAGGTCTCAAGAAAGAGACGCCTCTACAAGCTCGGGATGGGATCTCGGGCGCCCGACCTTCGAGTTCCGGGTGAGTAACCGGCAACTCGGTAGTTACTGTTTCAGTAACATTCCCGCATGCCCTAATCCTGCGGTCTGCGCACCCGGCGGCAGGCGATTCTTGGGCAGGACTTGAGTTTCTGGGCAACTCGCCGAAATTTTAGGCAAGAACGAGTTTTTAGGCAAAGCCCTCAGGTGCTAATGACCTCGTTTGTTCGTTGCAGTTGCGGCACCCTTCGGCTCCGCTAAGTACAGGCTTTGAAGTCGTGCCCTTTCAAAGCCCGGTCGATGCAATCGGCTTTACTTGCCCGCATAGGGGTCGGGTACGGGTTGGGCGCTGTCAATCCATGCGGTGTAGATCATGTCGCGCAACATGCTGGCGCCGGCGGCCAGGCGAGTGGCGGTAAAGTCGCGCGACTCGGGCGTGCCCGCGCCGATGAAACCGACTACCTTATCGAACTGGTAAACCTTCTCGTTACCCGCCTTTACCGGCCGCGGTCCAATTGAGGAATAATCCTATAAAACCCTACCGGCCGTTACTCCACTGAAACGCCGCAGCCGCCGCGCCCGCACAACGGCCGCGCCGGCAACCCGGTAACTGGAATGTTTCTCCCCTAGCGGCGCCTGATCGATTTGGCTAGTGAGACTCGAATCGAACGCATATACTACCTGCAAATCTCGCGATCGCCCTCGGATGGCCGAGTGTTTGCGGCGAAATGTGGCGCGCAAACGGGTTCGCCGGGTGGTGTGGGCATTGTCGTGGTGATGCTTCGCACCGGGCGAGAGGGATTCCGGCAGAGTCGTCGCGCCTGGGGAGGCGCTGTTCGTGGGCAAGCCAAGCGCTGGGGGAGATGAGTGCCGATGAACGAGCGGCCGGAGGTAAAGCGAGAGAGTAAGCCATCGCCGTCCGCGGCAGCGAGCAGCGGAATTTCGCAGCTCTGGCTGATTCTGCCCTCCTGCATCCTCGCTATTTCGGTTGGCGCCGCACTGGCCCGGCTGTTTCCTCATTTCCGTTGGCAAGCGCTGCCCATTGTGGCGGCAGTGGTTGCCACGGCTCTATTTGCGCTGCTTCTGAACCGTATGTTGCTTCACCAAGGCCCTCAGACAGCGCAGGTACCCATCGGCGAAGGGTTAAGAGAATTACTGGACACGGCCGGTCCGGCGTTGGTCGCGATCGATTTGAACGGCGGGCTGATCTACTGCAATCCCGCGGCCGAGCGTTTGCTCGGTTACCGGGCCGCGGAGCTTCTGGATCTGTGGGGCAAGGTGGAGCTTCTGGGGCCCGGCGAGGCGGAGCGGCTGGTGGCGGAAATGCAGAAGCTTTGCCACGTGGATCGCCCGCCCGAGACCACGCGAGCCGGCCTCATGGCCGCCTGTATCGATTGCGCGCGCACGCTATCGCCCAGCATGGTGCCGGGCTTCGATGCGCAGGTGCGCCGCAACGATGGCGAGCTCCTGCCGGTTATGCTTCATATCTCGACGCTGCATGACGCGGCGGGCGAACTGACCGGCATGGTGGCCGTGGCCGTGGATCACGGCGCGTCCCTGCACCGCAAGCAGGCGCAGCGCGAGTCGCAGGAACGGTACCGCGACCTGTTCGAGCATTCCAGCGAGATGATCGCCACGCTCAGTCCGGCAGGGCAGTTTCTTTATGCGAATCCGGCGTGGAAGCGCTATTTCGGACTGGACCAAATGGCGCTGGCGAATCTCGCCTCCTTCGAGGATTTGTTCGCGGCCGGTGCCCGGAGCGAGGTGGCCGCGTTCTTCCGCCGCGCGCTGAATGGCGAGACGGTGGAGCGGGCGCCGCTGCGCCACTATACGCCGGACGGCCGCGTGCTGGATCTGGAATTGAGCCTGAGCCGGCGGCAAAAGGCGGGCATTCCGCTGGCGGTGCGCTGCCTGCTCCGCGATGTTACCGAGCAAAAGCAGCGCGAAAACCGGCTGGCGCTGCAGCTCGCGGTGAGCCGGATTGTGGGGGAAAACGCATCGGTCGAGTCGGCGGGCATGCGCGTCCTTGAGGCCCTTTGCCTCTCCCAGGGATGGGATGTGGCCGTGGAATGGGTGGTTGGCGCCGAGCAAAAGCAGCTTGAATTCGGAACCGCTTGGGGAGTTCCGGGCCGGCAGGCGGAAGCTCTCATCCAGGCAAGCATGGGCCTGACGCTGACCGGCAACACCGAATTGCCCGAGCGGGCATGGCGCGATGGACGCACGGTGTGGCTCGCCGATCTGGATGCGGCGCCCCCAAGCTCCCGCGTATCGGCGGCTATTGGCCATGAGATGGTTTCCGGCTGGGCAGTGCCGGTGCGCGCGGGCAGCAAGGTGATGGCGGTGCTCGAGTTTTATTGCCGTTTCCGGCTGCGCGAGGATCGCGAAGCGATGGCCGCCGTAGAAACAGCAGCCGCCTCGCTGGGGCAGATCCTGGTGCGGGCTCAGGAACGCGGCCGGGCCGACGAGTTGAGCCGCCAGCAGGTGGTCCTGCTGGATTCGGTGGCCGACGGCATCTGTGGGCTCGACCGCCAGGGGAACGTGACCTTTGCCAACCCCGCGGCCGCCCGGATGCTGGGCGCGTCAGTCGGTGCGCTCATTGGCAAACCGGCTCACGAGCTGCTGCATTGCTGCGCGCCGCCGGCACGCGCTTGCAACCAGGATTGCCCGTTGAGCCACGCAGCGGCTACTCCTTGTACCGGGTCCGGCGAAGAGAACATCTTTCGCGCCGACGGCACCTCCTTCCCGGCCGAGTATGTGGTGACGCCCATTCGCAGTCAGGGCCATTTTTCGGGCTCGGTGCTCAGCTTCCGCGACATCAGCCAACGCTTTGCTCTCGACCGGCTCAAGGACGAGTTCATCTCCACCGTCAGCCACGAGTTGCGCACGCCCCTCACGTCCATCCGCGGCGCGCTGGGACTGCTTACCTCCGGCATTCTCGGCGAGACCAGCGAAAAGGCATCCAATCTTTTGCGTATCGCGCTCACCAACTCCGACAGGCTGGTTCGCCTGATCAACGACATTCTCGACCTGGAGCGGATTCAGAGCGGACGCGAGCCGCTTGCCTTCCGCGCCGTACAGTTGGCCGACGTTGTGCAGCAGGCGATCGAAGACATGAGGCCCGTGGCGGACGCAGCCGGAGTGCAGCTGATTCACGACGCCACGAAGGTGGAGATTACGGCCGACTCCGACCGGCTGCTGCAGGTCGTCACCAACCTGCTCTCGAATGCCGTCAAGTTTTCACCTCCCAACTCGCCGGTGAGCGTAATGCTGCGGCCGGGCGTGACGGGCGTGATTCTCTCCGTGATCGACCACGGGCGCGGAATTCCCGCCGACAAACTGGAAACCATCTTCGGGCGCTTTCAGCAGGTGGACGCCTCCGACTCCCGGCAGAAGGGCGGCACCGGCCTGGGACTGGCCATCTGCCGCACCATTGTGCTGCAGCACTCGGGGCGCATCTGGGCCGAGCGCAATCCGGTGCGCGGATCGACCTTCCGCATCTTTCTGCCCTATCAACCCGCGCCGCAGCCGGCTTTCGGCGGCGTGTCGGAGACTCCAGCCGGCCACGGGACCCTGGTGCTGGCCGACGGAAATGCGGATTCGCGCCCGCGCATCGCGGCGCAGTTGGCCCGCCATGGCTATTCCGTGGTGCAGGCCGCCACCATGGAGCAAACCCTGTCCGCGGCCCGGCAGAATGCCCAGGCCATCCTTCTCGACACTTCGCTCGACGGCATGAACGGATGGGAGATTTTGCCGCTCCTGCGCCAAATGGATGCATCCGCTCGCACCCCCGTGGTTTTGATCAGCGTGGAAGGTCCGGAGGCCGGGAAAGAGTTGGCCGGCGGCGCCGACGGATGGGTTTCCAAGCCGCTTCACGAGGATGAACTTCTGGCGGAGCTGGCGCGCGTGCTTGTGCGGATCGGGCGAAAAGGCGCGCATCCTGATCGTCGAGGACGATCGCGACCTAGCGCTCGTCATCAGCGAGATTTTCGCGCGCGATACGATCGCCGTGCAGACGGCGCATTCGTGCGAGGAGACGATCAAGGCCTGTTCCGCCTTCAAGCCCCACCTCATGGTGCTCGATATCGGATTGCCCGACGGCGACGGTTTCAATGTGGTGGATTGGCTGCGCCAGCGCGAATCTCTTGCCCAACTGCCGCTCGTGGTCTACTCCGGCCGCGAGCTATCGCCGGACGAGCGCCGCCAGCTCACGCTCGGCCCCACCTATTTCCTGGCCAAGACCCGCGTACAGCCGCAGCAGCTTGAAGCTCTGGTGTTGACCATGCTGCGCTCCTCGCGCCAGGTGGACGAGGCGGAGCCAATCGAGCCGGCGGTACCGAATTCGTAACCGGGTGGTTGTCTCCATCCCATCGACAACGCCGCGGCAACATTCGACAATAGCGGTGGAGGATCTTCCCTCGTGGCCCGCAAAATCCTGATCATCGACGATGAAGACGATATTCGCGAGGTGGCCTCGCTGAGCCTGGAGACCGTGGCCGGGTGGGAAGTGATTGTGGCCAGTTCCGGAGCGCAGGGCATGGCCCGCGCCGCCGAGCAGCAGCCCGACGCCATCCTGCTGGACGTAATGATGCCGGGCATGGACGGTCCCACGACCTTTCGCGAGTTGCGCAAAAATCCGGCCACGGCCGGGATTCCTGTGCTGCTGCTTACCGCCAAGGTGCAAGGCACCGACCAGCGGCGCTTCGCCGATCTTGGCGTGGAGGCCGTGCTCTTCAAACCCTTCGATCCGCTCACGCTATCCAAGCAGATTTCGAGCGCGCTCGGCTGGGCCTGACCGCTCTTTGTCATGAAAACTCCCGCCCAATCCGGTGTCCCCGCGGATGCGGCTCTTTCCCAGGCAATCGACCGCCTTTGGGTCCGCTTTCTGCCGGAGATTCGCGAGCGCGTCACCATCCTCGAAGCGGCGGCAGCGGCCGTCTCCTCCAGAAAACTCGCCGCCAAACGCCGCGAGGCCGCCAAGGCCGCGGCGCATAAGCTGGCCGGAGTGCTCGGCACCTTTAGCCTCACGCGCGGCACGGTCCTGGCGCGCGAGACGGAAGTGACGTACTCCCGCGAATCCGCGCCCGGCCCCAGCGCCGGCAAGCGCCTTGCCGCCATCGCCGCGGAACTGCGCGCCATGATCGAGAATCGCAAATAAGCCCGCCGCTGCGGTAAGTCCGCGCTCGGCAACAAGAAAACTCGCAGATTCTCCCTGCACATGGGATTTTGTGCTCAGCGGCCGGAGCATAACTTCACTTTGTTCGTCCCGCTGCGAATACACGCATTCTCTTGGGATGCGAACGAAACCGAGAGATGCGAAAGGCGGCCGATATGCATGCAAGGTAGATAGCACCAGACCTACGGAGCGTCGAAGAATCCACGATGCCGCAATTTCTGCGAAGCGTGAAGATCGAGGCAAACAATGGCATCTGAACTTGCCTAAAATTCGATTGGAACTGTTCCTTGTAGTCTTTGCGGGGCCGCTCGCGACTGTGCCACATGAGAAGCCAAGCGAATTTCCACGCTTCGTGTCTCCAGCCATAATACTCTGCCTTTTTCAAACACTGTTCCGCTTTGTCGCGGTCTCTTTGGGTCCATGGATCAGGGGTCTCCCTGAGTCGATCCCGCTGAGCAATTACCTCCATGCAAGTCAGGCCCAAATTGTCGTATCCAGGATCAATTGGTAATGCCATCCCGCCTGATTTTGCGATTCCAAGCCTTTCTGCATTGTGCTGAAGAGCCTGCAGTCGCTCATGAGAGCCTGCGCGCTCCAAGATTGCCCTTGCTTGGCCATAAGGCCGACCTGCTGACAGCCTGCAATGTCGGGCAATAAGCTCCAGCCCAAAGCTCTGCGCGATCTCCATGAAGCGCATGTAGATCACCATTTCAAGTTCATGCAAACGGCCAAGCAGATCCTGATGCGCACGGCAGAGTCTAAGTGACAGTTTCTTTACTCGTCTCAAGGAGGACGGGTAACCGCTCCCAGTCCGCAGCATCGTTGAAATTCTATGGCGGGCTCGAAGCAACGTGAGCCACGAGCGGACATAGGCCCCGTAAATGAGCCACGCTCCGGACATCGACAGTTGCAGTTTGGCTCTTGCCTCTGAGCTAGCCCGTGGGATTCGCAAAGCTCTCGCGTACATCCCGACTGCATCACGATACTTACCGATGTGGCCACAGGCCGCCGCGCGAAATTCATACTTTTCCGAGTCAGATCCGACGAAATCATCGAGGTGCGAGAGCATGAGCGTGCCTGCTGCCATCCAGTTCAAGACCCTTAACCGCCAGTCAGGAAGCAAGCAGGGATTAAGTGCGAGTTTCGGCTCATCCCGATTTATTGCTGACTCGGCATCGATTTCTTGGCCGAACAACCGTTCAAGGAACTTTATGCCTTCGCCGTAAACAACTGTGCCTCCGCGGCGATCTATGAGTTGCTTCGCCATAGGCGACAATTCGGCTGGATCACGACAAAACCAGATGGTCTCAGCCTGGGTTGTTCTCCAGGACAAGTCCGGACAAATATCAAAATCTCTGCCACTGTAACCAACGATTATAAGTGTGCGATCATGGAGGCATTCCTGAAAGAGTTCCAATTTCCACCCGATCAACCGCTTTTCTGATCCGAGATCACAGACAAGACTGCGCTCGCAGTTATCGAGAACAGTTCCATGTATTTTGTAGTAGGGTGCATATCCGGATGAACGCAGCGCTCCGTAATCCACGAAGGTTTTTTTATCGTATATCGCTGCAATCTTATGCTCCGGTCTAAGACAGTGATCCATCCCAAGGTCGTAATTGGTTGTGATTATGCTCCGAATCTGCCGCATCGCCAAATTATTTACAAGCAACTCGTGGATGCCATTGTGAGCCCAGCCGCCGTATAGACCTTGCAACACCGACCGGAGTTCCTCCCGATCCTGATAGCACTGCATGAGTGCCTCAAAGGGCAATTGCCTAAAGTCCTCCCTCAGCTGCTCCAGCCCGTCAGATGATGCCCCTGCCGTCGGTGGCCCGAAGAACTGCTGCGAGATAATGCTGTTCCATGAAGAGCCGTCTGGCAACGTCGCGCCAGGTGGCTCGAAGGGGCCGCAGCTTGAGATCCACGAACCCACAAGCATGGTTACGCCGCGTTGAAACCATCGCCCTACGTCAGCACGAGTCAAGCTGGCAACGTCGATCGGGACCATTTCGTTTCCAATGTTTCTCGAATTTCGTGGATAGGGTCATTGAAACACGTCTAGCACCGCCGAGTCTGCTTGTGGCAAGTTTCGCCGGGGGCGTAGCATCGTTCCGGAAGAGTAGCCGTCGATCCGCTGCGTGAGCGGCTGAAGAAACGAGCCTGAGAGTTGATCGCACCGTACCGGAAGAACAACCAGCGACGGCGCTACGAAGATGGCCGCAAGATATGCCGTTACAAATGGCTCTGGGCCGTGGAGCGGACCCGGCTGGCAAGAACACGCCTCTCAAGAAGGTGGTTGGATCGATAGCTCAGGTTGGCAACCAGGACAACCGATAAGGTTCTGGGGTTGTGCGTTTTCCTGGCGAGATGCAGCATCCGCCGAAGAATCTGCATATACGAGTAAAACCGGCCGTTGAACCGATCCACCTCGT
>CAWEGN010000007.1:0-11530 GCA_963808805.1 uncultured Acidobacteriaceae bacterium
AATTGCGGCCTGCGGTCGTCTGACAGTAGAGGACGAGAGACCGGGCCGCCCCGTCACGCAAATCGACCGCTGGGGCCCGGCTTCGGTCAGCAATCGTGCTTGATACGGGCTCCGTTTTCGAATATTTTTTCCTGGCGTTAACCAAAGTGTAGCCGAGCCCGCACTTCTTCATTGACACTCGCATTCCGAACGTTTATTGTCCCTCCTACCCTGGCACATCTTCCCTGGGCCCTCAGCCAGAGATTGTCATGGAGGCAAGTCAATGACCTTCCCCCTTCCCAAGGTCCTGTGGACCTCTTCTTTTGCGCTGCTATTCATCGCATGTTCACTTTCCGGCCCTGCTTTAGCGCAAAGAGAACTGGAGCAACCGCGCGCCATGAACCAGGCGCCGATGGCCAACTCAGTCATTCTCGGCGGCGGCAATCACGCGCAGACTATGCAGCGGCTGCATGTGGTGCGGCAGTACTCGCTTCCCAACCTCCGCGCGAATCCCCGTGTGATGCTGGGTGATGCGCAGCTCGACTTTTCGCCGCTACTGAACAATGCCAGGGCGCTTCCCAACCTCGCCATAAGGTTGCAGGCCCTGCCGCAGCACGTTCAGGTGCAGGAGAATACCTCCGATGTGACTGAGGTCGACCAGGGCCTGGTGATTCACCATCTGCTCACTTACCAGATCCTTCCCGGCAAGTGCGTTGATCCCAGCGCCAGGGCGCAGCTAGCCGAAGCCGGAGTTTCCTGCTTTTCGCGCAGCACCACAGCCCAGCGCGTAGCCGAGTTTAGCGCCTCGGGCAGCCCGCGCTACATTGCCGACCCGGGCAAGCGGCAGGCGGCGATTGCGGCATTCCAGCAGAAGAGCGCGGCGGCGGATGCGGATGCGAGCCAGCACATCGCCGCGCTGCGCAAATCGCTGGCCGATCCAACGCAGCGCGCGCAGATCGTCGCCAAGGTGGGCGAAACCGAAACAGAGCGCTTGAGCTCGCTCAGCGACGACGACCTGAAGGATGAACTCATCAATATGGGGGTGCAGACCGTTGAAGAGACGATGTTTGTGCCAAAACTCGAGTCCTCCAACTACGCGCACCTGCAGCACACTCTCGCTACTTCCGCCAGTCCAGCGGAGATGGCAGCCGTCCAGCAACTCATGCGCAATGGCGTCTCGGGCAACTCCAGCCCTGCCGGTTTTCCGAAACTTCTGAAAATTGTTCCGGGTTCTGATCTTCATTTGTCCGGTTCCGGCCCGCCGCGGGGCGATCAAACGGCCGATCTCAACATGGGCCCGTACTACTTTCTCACTGGCTTCACCATCGCCCACGACTACGAATGGCAATGGGGCGTGTCGGTCTCCATCAACTGGTGCGTCGTCGGGTGCACTTCAACCTACGGAATTCAACTGCACGCCGGCTTTAACTACGCTTTCGGGCTACGCTTTCCCATTCAGGCAACCCTCAAGTATGAAACCGTCGTTCACCCCAACAATTCTGCCGATGCGAAGTTGACGCCGCAATTCGTGCCCATTGAGGGCGACGTCAACGATTTCTTCTCCGCCGGACTTGACGCCGGCGAGATGTACAGTGCGCAAGAAATTGTCGCGCAGGTGGGCGCCGACGCCGGTTTCAACGTGAACCTGCCCGGCTTCGGAAATAGCCAGAATTTTAACGTCGGGGTGGACTTTACCAATCTGCTGCCCGCGCCTTACACCGGCGGGCGCTTCCAGCCGCCTGCTCCCGGATCGGGCGGCATCAATTCCAACTTCGTATTCAATAGCATCGACCTGCTCGGCGGGCTGCTCGACTTTGGCATCGTCGGTGGCGCGGTCTATCCCGCGATTCAGGTGAATCTCCATTCGAACAATCTGCAGTTCACGCTCAACGACGAACTCCAGCATCGCTCGTCCACTATCAATTCCGGACAAACCGTATCGCTCGGCGACGCCACCGCCCAGAATGGCGACTACAGTCACTTCGCCGTCGGCAACCCCGTCTACAACCTGGGATTCACCTTGACGCCGGGCCTTGCCCCCACCGTGTTCGTCAACATTGCGGTTTGGTCCGATCAGTGGCAATGGCCGGTCTGGTTCCCGCAGCTTGCCATCAGCCTTCCGCCGGGCGGCATGGACTTCAGTTGCCATGCCGGCACTACCTGCGTCATGGACTTCCAGCCCGTCTTCAACGCTGCCACCGGGCAGGTGCAAGACATGAGCAAGGAGCGGGATGTGGCCGACCGCACACTGGTCGGCGGCGGATGCCAGCGCAACGGTTCGGAAGGGAACTATCTCTGTCCCGTGAACGGCATGCTCGGCCTGTGCAACACCATGATGAAGAACAGCGCGGTGTTGAGCTGCGGCGCGCTCATTCCCACCTCGACCGATCAGATTCTCCGCCGCGGAGGCTGCTCCGAGGAGGGCGACAGCGGAACCTACCAGTGCCCGTCGGGCATGATGGGCCTCTGCGGGCTCTACGTCAAAAACCAGGTGGTCGTTTCCTGCAGGCAGAAGTGATCCGCATTCTGCGCCCCAGCGACGGGTGGCTCGCACAGCCGGTGTCGCTGGGGTGCCTCGTTCCTCGCTTCCTTGCTCCGTGTTTTCTTGTCAACCCTCCGGCAGCCAAATCAACCTGCGGAACTCTCCCTAACTCGCTGATTTCTTGACCCCTTGTTCCTTCGGCCCCTCATTCCTGCAACATTGCAGAAAATTACCCCTCTTCGCGCTACGCTAGTAGCATTCATTCGCAATCAGGCAATAGGTACGACCGAAGGCCTATGGCGGTCGGGGCCGTCCCGCGCGCATCGGCCGCATCGGCGGCTCATCGCTGGGCAATGGCCTCAAAAGGGTGACGAGATGACTGAGAAAATCCGGAAGTCGGGCAACGAAAAGAAGAAGAAGAGCGCAAAACCACGCCGCAAGCCGCGCGGCCGCAAACTGGCATCTCCGGCCAAAAAGCGCAAAGTTGCGCCCGGCCAGGGCGCCACGCGCCTGCGCAGCTCCATCAACTCGCTGGTCAGTCAGGAGTCCGATCGCATTGCTCAGGCTCTTATCGACAAGACCATCGCCGGCAACATGACCGGCGCGCGCCTCCTCGTCGAGCTTTCCGGAGCCAAGCACCCGCCCGCCGAGCCTGAAGAGGAATCGGGCATCTCCAGCCTGATTGCCAAGCTCGCCAACGGACCCCAGTGGGTCGATCCCGAGTCGAACGAAAAAGACGCAAGCAAACTCCCCTACAGCGAACCCGATGAAGACCTCGACGAAAATCCCGCCCTCCCCGCTCCCAAACCCGACTTCTGACGCGCACATTTTCGGCTGCCGCTGGCGCCCGACGATCAACGTGTCATCCTGAGCGGAGCGCGTCCGGGGCCCCATGATCGGTTCACGATCATGGGGTAAGCGGAGTCGAAAGCCTGCCCTGAGCGACGATCGCGGACGCGATCGGAGTCGAACGGGGATCTGCTTTTGTCTTTCGTCCCGTATCAGGGAACGAGTTCACCCATGCCGCAACCGGATTGACAGGGCCGCGGATGAGCGTAAGGTGCCGCCCGCTAAATTGCCAACCTGCAGACTCGCCGTCGGGCTTCCACCCCGCCGCATCGCTCAACGTAAGAAAAGTCGACTTGCGAGGACTTAGCTAGTTTTCGCGCAAGTTCCGGCCTGCCCGCGCCTTGCCGAATTACAGCAAGAGGAGGGGCACCTCGCGAAAATAGACTATGGTCCAGAGCGCAGGCGCGATGATCCGATGGGAGTCGATGAGTGGGTTTCCCATGAATATGCCCAAGTGCGCGGATTCTGAGGAAAAATGAATCTTGGCAGTAAGACAGAAATCGAGTTCTTCAACCTGCTACATTTGATTCAAGGCGCAGAGGGTGTCTCAATTCCTCAAGTTTTGAGTTCGCGCACTTGTGTCGCGAATTGATCACAACCGGCATGACCACGGGCCAGACCAAACGTCAATCATCACATCAGGAGCTGTCAAAAGTGAGAATCGAAACCTTCCGCAATTGCTCATTGTTGATCGGACTGGCAGCGCTCATACCGCTCATTTACCCCGGCCTGGTTGCGGCAAAGGGAGGAGAAGGCACAGCACCCGCTCAGTCTTCCGGTGCAACCCAGCCTGCCTACCCGCTCAAGCTGAGTGCGAACCACCGCTATCTTGTGGACCGGAACAATAAGCCGTTTCTGATTGTGGGCGATACTCCGCAGGGGCTCATGTGCAGGCTGAGCGAAGCTGATGCCGAGAAGTACTTTGCCGACCGCCAGGCGCACGGGTTCAACACCGCCGCGTGGATAGATGCGTCCTGCGCATCCAGGGACTTTCCGGATAACAAGACCGGCGCTACGGATGACGGCATCCTTCCTTTTACTGGATTCGTGGCAGGCGGGACGGATCTAGCGCATTACGATCTCACCAAACCCAACGAGGTTTATTTCGCGCGCCTCGATCGCATGATTGAAATTGCGGCAAGACACGGTATTTTGGTTTTCATCAACCCGGCGGACACCGCTGGTTGGATGCCAACCCTGCGCAACAACGGCCTCGCCGCGGCATACGCTTACGGACAATATCTTGGCCGTCGATATAAGAAGTATGCGAACGTAGGCTGGATCAGCGGCCTCGACTTCAACAACTGGCGGGTTCCCACGGACGACGCGTTAGCACTAGCAGTAGCCAAAGGGATCCAATCAATTGCCCCGGAGCAGCTTCAGAGTGTTGAGCTCAACTACCAAACAAGCTCGTCTCTGGACGATCAAAGCTGGGCGCCGATCATTTCGCTCAACGGCACCTATACTTACTCGGCGACCTACATCCAGATGTTGCACAGCTACAATCAGACGCCGGTGATGCCCGACTATCTGGTGGAGGCGCACTACGATCTGGAGAACGTCGGCGAGCCAAACGACTACGGAACGCCAGGTGTTTTGCGGCGCCAAGAGTACTGGACCATGCTCAGCGGCGGGGTGGGGCAAGTTTATGGCAATCACTACACCTGGGATCTTCCACATGGTTGGGATTCCTATATTGATACGCTCGGCGTATCGCAGCTGGAGATATGGAAAAGCTTCTTCTCCTCATTGCCTTGGCAGGATCTTGTTCCCGACCAGCAGCACACAACGCTTACAGACGGCTTCGGAACTTTTGGCAGCGACCAGATTCTGCTCGATTCGAGCACGCTTGCGACCAACAATCCCGTCCGTGTGAGCCAGAGCGACTATGCCACGGCCGCCAGGACAGCTTACGGATCGTACGTGGTCGTTTATATGCCAACCGCGCGCACGGTCACTGTCAATATGAGTAGCCTGAAAGGCCCCGCCACTGCCAGGTGGTTTGACCCAACGAATGGGACCTACCACGCGGTCCCGGGTGTGCGATTTCCGAACACCGGAACCCGGCAATTCACTCCACCAGCAAAGAATCACACTGGTGACTGCGACTGGGTGCTGCTCATCGATTCATCCAGCCAGCCATAAGGAAGTGGTGGCGACTCTGGGGTATCCTTCTATGCAGGGCGCTCGAATCCTCGGGCGGTCTTATTCCCCGTACGGCGCCCAGATATTCTTCACCTGCGTGGTTTGCAACCCGGAAATTGCCGGCCCCATTTGCTCGGTTGATGAGAAGTCGCCAAATCGCTCGTCGGGCGGGTGGCCCGCATCCTAGGAACACAACCCAAACACGATCAGGGGTGCCCCAGGTCTCGTTTTTGAGACCTGGGATCGCACGCAAACGCCCTGGCATCCCCAAAACCTTCCCAGGCCTATCGCCCCGCTCTTCAGCCCATCCCGCTCACCTGCCGTCTCGTTAACTCCGCTAACTCCGCTCACCCGCCGCCCCGTTAACTCCGCTAACTCCGCCAACCCCGCTAACCCCGCTAACCCCGCTTTTCTGTTCCCTGTTCCCTGATCCCTGTTCCCTGGCGCCGCGCGGTGTACCGCCGGCGCCAAAGTTCCTGCTCCACCAGCTCCATCGCCCGGTCCTCCAGCGACCGCTGCCACGGAACCAGCCCATACACCAGATCGCATTCAAGCGCCCGCGCCATCTGCTCCAGCCGTTCCAGGCTGATCTTCCGCCTCTGTTCCGACCGCTCCATCTGAAACACCATCCTCGGCGAGAATCGCATCGCCTCGGCAATCCGCTCCGCCGGGAACCCCACCGCCATGCGCATCGCCCGCAACCACCCCTCCTTCGGTCGCGGCTGCGTCAGCGCCCTCCGGTACGGCCGCACCTTCCGTTCCAATTCCAATCTCGCTCTCTCTCGCATCACCCTCAACATCGCCAATCCCCTTTCTCGGTCCCTCTTTCCCTGCTTTTCTGTTCCCTGTTCCCTGTTCCCTGCTTTTGACACACGCCCCCAGTGCGCAAAACCGCGCAAAAAAGCGCCGCTTAACGCCTCACAACGTGGAGTTGTCTGCTGTTTAAGCTCATTTTGCCTCAGGAGTGCGAAATTATCTGCAAACTTCTCTGCAAATTCCTGAAAATTCTAGCGACCACTCAGCCCCTATTCAGGAAATTTCTCGGCGCACCACTCAACGATTCGCGAAACCTCAAGCGACGGTTTCGGGGCATTTGCGAAACTCTAAGCGACCATTTCGCGGGGTCCGCGTCCCGCCAAATCGAACATTTAGTGCACTTTGCGCGCTCCTCCGTCGCCCATGAATTTCACCGGCCTCTGACCACCGGCCCGGCAGATACATTGGAGTGATGGGGCGAGAACAGAGAGGGGGGCGGGCGGAGTGGCGGCGGGAGCTGGGCGCGATGGTGGCGCTCGCCGTGCCGGTGGTGTTGAGCGAGCTGGGCTGGATGCTGATGGGGGTGGTGGACACCATCATGGTGGGGCGTCTGGGTCCGGCGGCGATTGGAGCAGTGGCCCTAGGCAATGCCGTTTGCTATACGCCGAGCTTGTTTGGAGTGGGGCTGATGCTGGGGCTGGATACGCTGGTGGCGCAGGCCTACGGACGCAAGGATCACGACGAATGCCACCGGTGGCTGGCGCAGGGCGTGTACCTGGCGGCGATTGCGGCCGTGCCGATCATGTTGGGGATTTGGCTGGCCAGCGTGGGCTTTACGCACTACGGGATTGCGGAGGAGGTGGCCGGACCGGCGGGCGGATATCTGCGGCTGCTGAACTGGGGCACTCTGCCGCTGCTGCTTTATAGCGCGTCGCGGCGGTATTTGCAGGGCGTGGGCCAGGTGCGCGTGATTACCGTGACCTATGTGGCGGCGAACCTGGTGAACTGGTTCGGGAACTGGGTGCTGATCTACGGCAAGCTGGGAATGCCGGCGCTGGGCGTGAACGGGTCGGCACTTTCGACGGTGCTGGCGCGCGTGACGATGGCGGCGGCGCTGATGGGGTTTGCGTGGAGGTACGAACGCGGGCGCGGGCATCCGCTGTTCCGGCACTGGGCAGCGCCGCAGTTGGCGCGGCTGCGGCGGCTGTGGCGGCTGGGCGCTCCGGCGGCGGGACAGATTCTGCTGGAGGTGGGTGCGTGGAATCTGGCGACGTTTTCCGCGGGGTACCTGACGCCGGTGGCGCTGGCCACGCACCAGATTGTGCTGAACTACGCGAGCGTGACGTACATGGTTCCGCTGGGGATTTCAGCAGCGGCGGCGGTGAGCGTGGGGCACGCGGTGGGCGCGGGAGACGCGGCGCGGGCGCGGCGGGCCGGATGGCTGGCGCTGGGACTGGGTACGAGCTTTATGCTGCTGTCGGCGGTGGCGTTTTTGGCGTGGCCGCGGCCGCTGATCGAGTTGTATACGAGCGACGAGAGAGTGATGGCGGTGGGGCCGGGGCTGCTGGCGATTGTGGCGGCGTTTGAGATTTTCGACGGGATTCAGGCGGTGAGTACGGGCGCGCTGCGCGGGCTGGGCGAGACGCAAGCTCCGATGTGGGCAAACCTGGTGGGGTATTGGGTGCTGGGATTACCGCTCGGGTTCTTTCTATGTTTTGGACTGAAGTGGGGGATTTACGGATTGTGGATCGGGCTGACGCTGGCGCTGGTGGTGATTGCGCTGGCGCTGATTGCGCGGTGGAAGAGGGATGCGGAGAGACAGCCAATAGCCAATAGCCAGTAGCCAATAGCCAGTAGCCAATAGCCAGTAGCCAATAGCCGGTAGCCAATAGCTAGGAGCCAGTAGCCGGTAGTTTTCTTCGTGGCAGGGCCAAGTGAGTGCGATTCCATCCTTGCGGCAGAATGCGCAGCAAGGATGGGGCACCCGCACGGGGCGCGCTGGCGCGATGAAAGCAAAGCGGTTGCGGGGCGCTATTCGCCCCAAAGGGCCTTCCCGCGGCATGGAAGCGAGGGGGTTACTCTTGGGTATGCGGAGAGAGACGGTCGAGGCAAGAAGTGACTATAATCACATATTGGGGCGCAAAGAGCCGCGAACCTGGAGAAGTGAGCCGCGCCCGTAGCACGGTCAGAATTTATCGGAAGGGAATCCCGCCACATGGCGACTGGAAACCTGGCCCTGGGACAAGAACAGGGTGAAAGCAGTGCGCGCCCGCGCGTCGTCAACGACTTCAGCATCATTGTAGCCACGGTCAACGGATCGGGATCGCAGTCGGCGAACAGCGTGCTGCTGAAAAGCATTTTTGGAATGGGAGTTCCCGTGAGCGGGAAGAACCTGTTCCCCTCGAACATTGCCGGGTTGCCGACGTGGTACACGATCCGGGCCAGCAAGGACGGCTACGTAGCGCGCAAGCGGGAGTCGGATGTGCTGGTGGCGCTGAATCCCGAGACGGCGCGCGACGACATGATGCAGGTGCAGGCCGGAGGGGCGGCGATTTACGAAGAGCACCTGAACCTGAAGCAGTATCGCGACGACGTGATCTGCTATCCGGTGCCGTTCGACAAGATCACGCTCGACATTTGCCACGAAGCCAAGCTGCGCAAGCTGGTGAAGAACATGGTGTACGTGGGCGCGGTGGCGCAGTTGCTGGGGATCGACCTGGGAGTGGTGGAGGCGGGGCTGCGCAAGCAGTTTGCCAAGAAGCCGAAGGTTTTCGAACTGAACTTCGGGGCGGTGCAGGCGGGGTTCGACTACGTGAAGACGACGCTGACCAAGCAGGATCCGTACTGGATCGAGCCCATGAATCAGACCAAGGGCAAGATCATTGTGGACGGGAACGCAGCATGCGGCATGGGCGCGGTGTTCGCGGGCGTGACGGTGGTGGCGTGGTATCCGATTACGCCGTCGACATCGTTGGTTGAGGCGACGACGGATTTGCTGAAGAAATTTCGCGTGACGCCGGAGGGCAAGGCGACGTTTGCGGTGGTACAGGCGGAGGACGAGCTGGCGGCGATCGGCATGGTGCTGGGCGCGGGCTGGGCCGGAGCGCGGGCGATGACATCGACGTCGGGACCGGGCATCTCGCTGATGGGCGAGTTTGCGGGGCTGGGCTACTATGCAGAGATTCCGGGGGTAATCTTCGACGTGCAGCGCAGCGGGCCCTCGACGGGCATGCCCACGCGCACGCAGCAGGCGGACCTGCTGTTCACGGCGTTTCTTTCCCATGGCGACACCAAGCACGTGATTCTGCTGCCGGGCTCGGTGAAGGAGTGCTTCGAGCTGAGCTATGCGGCGTTCGATCTTGCGGAGCGGCTGCAGACGCCGGTGTTTGTGCTGTCGGATCTGGACCTGGGCATGAACAACTGGATGTCGGAGCCGTTTGTGTATCCCGAAAAGCCGCTGGACCGCGGCAAGGTGCTGACGGCGGCAGATCTCGAGCAACTGGGTGAGTTCGCGCGCTACCGCGACGTGGATGGCGACGCCATCGGCTGGCGCACGCTGCCGGGCACGAAGCATCCCAAGGCGGCTTACTTTACACGCGGCTCGGGACATAACGATGAGGCCGGATACACCGAGCGGCCGGACGAGTATCAGGAAGTGATGGACCGGCTGGCGCGCAAGTTCGAGACGGCACGCAAGCTGGTTCCGGCGCCGGTGGCGACGAAGAATGGAACTTCGAAGATTGGGTTCCTGGCGTATGGTTCCACCGATTTCGCGCTGCGCGAGAGCCTGGACCAGATCGAGAAGGAGCACGGGTTGAGCGTGGACTATATGCGCATCCGGGCTTATCCGTTCGCGCACGAGATTCACGACTTTGTGGCCAGCCATGAGCGCGTGTACGTGGTGGAGCAGAACCGCGACGCGCAAATGGCGAGCCTGCTGAAGCTGGACCTTCCCGCCGAGCAGGTGGTGAAACTGCGCAGCATTCTGCAGTACAACGGGTTGCCGCCGGACGCGCGCACCATCACGGATGAGTTTGCAACCAAGGAGGGCCTCTAAGATGGCTACCGCAACAGCAAATGGGGCGGCCACCGGGCCGGGGCCGAAACTGAATCACATCGGCCTGCCGGTGCTGGAGTACCGCGGCGGCAAGTCAACGCTGTGCGCCGGGTGCGGCCACAACGCAATCAGCGAGCGCATTATCGAAGCCATGTGGGAGATGGGCGTGGAGCCGGAGCGGGTAATGAAGATGAGCGGCATCGGCTGCTCGTCGAAGAGCCCCGCGTACTTCATGAATCGCTCGTTCAGCTTCAACGGCGTGCACGGGCGCATGCCGAGCATCACTACGGGCGCAGTACTGGCCAACCACACGATGACCGCGCTGGGCGTCTCCGGCGACGGCGATACGGCTTCGATCGGCATGGGGCAGTTCGTCCACCTGATGCGGCGTAACCTGCCCATGATTTACATCATCGAGGACAACGGCGTGTACGGCCTGACCAAGGGCCAGTTCTCAGCCACGGCCGACATCGGGTCGAAACTGAAGACCGGCGTGATCAACGAGCTGCCGCCCATCGATACCTGCGCCATGGCGATTCAGTTGGGCGCGACGTTCGTTGGGCGCTCGTTCTCCGGAGATAAGAAGCAACTGCTCTCGATGCTGAAGGCGGCGATCGCGCACCAGGGGACGGTGATGCTGGACGTGATCAGTCCCTGCGTGACGTTCAACGATCACGAAGGATCGACGAAGAGCTACAAATTCCTGCAGGAGAACGACGAGCCGATCAACGAGATCGGGTTTGTCGCAAGCTTCGACGATATCGAGGTGGATTACGATTCCGGCGAAGTCTACAACGTGGAGATGCACGATGGATCGCAACTCAGGCTGCGTAAACTGCTGGAGGATTACGACCCGACCGACAAGGCGAACGCGGTGCGCACGCTGATGGAAGCGCATGAAAAGGACGAGATCCTTACCGGCGTCTTCTACATCGAAGCGCAGAAGGAAACGTTCATCGATCAGTTGAACCTGGTGGACGAACCGCTGGCCACGCTGCCCGAGTCGCTCACGCGTCCGCCGAAGCAGGCGCTGGAAAGTTTAATGGCGAACTTACAGTAGCGCGAACCGGCAGTTGGATTTCCAGCAGAAAGCACTTCGCCCGCAAAGGGGCGTCGCGTTGCCATAGAGACCGTGGACCGAGCCTGCTAGGACGCCTTAGCGCGCAGCTCCCGCTCGGCGCGCAACCAATCCTCTTCATGGTGTCCGTGCCGGCGGCCGCGCTCGATCCAGAACCGATGCGCCAACTGCGCGATTTCTTCGT
>CAWEGN010000008.1:0-426995 GCA_963808805.1 uncultured Acidobacteriaceae bacterium
CCCCACCGCAACGCTGACCCATAGGACGCCGCCCCATAGGAACTGGTAGCTATGAGCCGCAACACGTTCGGAATCCCGGACCGCGGTACAAGTACTGGCAGGCCGCGGAATTCAATCGGAAACACAAAGGCAGTCACCACGCACCAAAGCCAGAATTTGCCTAGGGTACGCAATGCTGGCGCGAGGGAAGAGCCTTTTCGGGGAAGCCAACGAGCACCCCACAAGACAGACCAAGCCGCTTGCGCAGCGATGAGGAAGGCCGCCATATAATATGGCTGAAGCCCCAGCTGCATAGCCCCAAGTTGTACATTCACTACCGATGCAGCATTAAAAACAGATAGAACGATCAATAGTGAAAGCAGGCGCTGCGGCCAAAATAACGCCACCGCAACTGCTAGGGGAATCAGAACTACGCCGATGGGAGTAACTTCCATCAGCTAGGCTCTCAAAGTCATATCGTCGCGCGCGGCCAAGGAACGCACCACCTCGGCAAGGTTTCTTCCACTATCTTTCCATGTCCAGAGCTTTGAACTACCCCGCCTCTCACTTCGCCAGCCAACAAGCGCGGTTAAAATCCCCGCCTCGATTCCATTTGCTGTGGGTTCGATGTAGATGCCATGTTCCCCCCCGGCCTCGCGGATTTCCGGAATATCGGTCGCAACTACTGCGGTTCCGCAGGCTCTCGCTTCCATCACCGGGAGGCCAAACCCTTCGTAAACGGATGGAAAGACGAAGACGTCGGCGCCACTATAAAGTGCTGGAAGGTCATCATCCGCAACATAGCCGGCCTCGATGATCCCATTCTCACTGTTGCCCTCAAGGGATTTGCGTAGAGCCCCGCTCTTCCATCCTTGTCCTCCTGCCAGGACCAGACGATGATTTGGCAGCAATCCATTCCTCTTCATGGAGAGGAATGTCCGTACCAAGAGGTGCTGGTTCTTCCTCGGTTCGCGTGTCGCAAGAGTCAGCAGGTAGGGTCGTTCGATCCCATATTTCTGCATGCATCTGTCTATTGCTTCCTGGCTGGCGCGCTGGAAATCGCACGACACGGCACATCTCACGATGGCGGTCGCATCCCGGCCAACGAGGTCTTTCAGCCTCGCAGCGGTGCCTTGTGAATTTGCTACGATCGCGTCCGCACGTTGAACGTCCCTGACAAAAAAGAGCCGATAAGCCCAGAGCGTGGCTCGCGCCATTGTTTCTGGCACCAGTATATGGTTCAGGTCGTGAACAGTAACTAGGCTCAGCGTACCTTGGGGTAGGCGGGGGCAAAGACCGCAAGTCGCCCAATAAACGTCGGGGTGGTCCTCAGCGATCAAGTGATGCGCGCGAAATTTGAGCCAGATGTTCGATTTTACGTTCCTCCAGCGCTGTGCTGGCTCAACCCGCCACTCCCAGTGATCCGGAAAGACAGATGCCAACTCTGGCGGTTTCTGTACGTAGACGAGAAACCTGGCATCCGGTAACAGCGTGTCCAGGACTCGACACAACTCGGCAACGTACCTATACACACCTGCCCTCACCCATTGCCCGCCAAGGCATCTGCCGTCGATTCCCAGCCGTAAGCTGCGATTTTCACGGTGCAATAGGTTCCCTCGACCTATCGACTGATCGATACTAAAAGGGCTCATCCGATTCCCACGGCCGCTTTGTACAGTCCCGGCATGAAGATTTTCACATTGTCATAGAAAGAGGAACGCCGGCGTAGCCCGTCCCTTTCCCACATTAGCCCTTGCGCTAGTTTATATAGCCAACAAGTCGTCCCAAAAACATTGCCCACGCATACATCGCTCGTCGAGGGCGCCCCGTAAGGAACGAAAAGGCCACGCTCCTTAAGGGTAGAAGAATATGCTTCCAAGCGTTGAAAAGCGAATAGTTATGCTTCCTTAGCACCCGCCCCATGCCTTGTCCGTAAGAGTAAGCTTTTCTTCGCTCCGCACGGCCATAACCCCGCCTAAGCGGCGGATGCGAAACAATGATGCTAGGCGCGTAGTGAATTGCAAAGCCCTTTTCAAGGCTTGCCAAGAGATAATCCGTCTCCTCGCCCGAACCCCAACGAGTCCCAGAGCCTGCCCCTAACGTCTCATCGAAGATTCCAGTCCTAATGACAACCCGCCGCTTGAGGAAAATTGCCAAAGACATACCTCTCTGCCAGACATTAGATTTAGTTATGCGGCTTGGCGCATCACGCCATCCTGGATAGAGCTTTCCGCTCGGTAAGGCCGGACGGCCACTCACGCCATCATATTCAGGATGCTCTTCGAAGGTTCGCGCAACGCGTTCTAGAAGATCTGCTGGATACCAGCAGTCATCATCGGGAAAAGCGACAATGTCACCCTCTACCAGCTTTAGCCCTACGTTTCGTGCGCGAGAAAGGCCGGGTACCGATGATCTGTGCTTGAGTGATATTTGTCCCTCGTAGTCACGCAAGATCGGGAGAAGGCGATCATCAGGGTTCTGATCCACTACGATGAGCTCATAGTCCATATGTGACTGAGCGCTAAGCGACTCTAAGAATCGCTCTAGCTCGATTGTTCGTCCAAGAGTAGCTACGACTAAGGAGAATTTCAACTCGGTCTTCCTAATGCTCTCGCCCGTGATTTGTTGTTTCTTTCCTCACGATCAGGAATTGTCCGGAACTGGTGAGGGAATTTACCATCGGCACTAAGCTCAGCAGCCGCATCACCTTGCTTGCGGATATCGGGGTAAACAAGAATGCCATAAGCGTCTTCGGCAGCTTGCTCAAAAGCGTGTTTGACAGGTAACCAGAAGCTGTGATGCTGCCCCCGCAAGGGCGCAGTAGCCGGAGTTCCCGGCGAGTGAACAGGAATAGGTGGTCTTTGCCATCTGGGCCGAATTGCCTTGCCTCAAGATCCGACCTCGACTCCAGCCCCAATATTTGACGAAAGCTAGGCAGACGTTGGCAGCCGATGAAACTATGGTTCGGAGTTGTGATCAACAGGTGTCCACCAGGCACCAGCAACTGAAAAGACTTTTCGACAATGCGCTCTGGATAAGCGCAGTGTTCGACTACCTCGCCGAGAATCACAACATCCTGAGATTCCGGCAAAAGCCCGTGGTTTTCGATGTTGGCCAAGCGCCACTTGATGTCGCCACGTTCGTATTTTGCCTGCGAGTAGCGCAAAAAGATGGGATTCAAATCTATCGCCGTCGCGCGGTAGCCAGCTTCTGCCAACAGCAGACTGACATTTCCCTGCGCGCAGCCGAGCTCTGTGACTGCACCACCTGATGGAAAGAGCCGGCGCACGCTCGAAATAAGAAAGCTAATGCGGTCAAGATAACTGAGTCGGGAAAATGCGAGCAGATCGGGGTTATCAATATCTGCGTGATCGTAGGCGGCAATCACTTCCATTTCAGGATCAAGCGTTTTAAGCGCGAATGAGTTTTTCATGAGCAATTCTCATTTTTGCAGGAGGCGCTGATCGGCGCTAAAGCAAACAACCTCAGTCATTTCCTATCGTGCAAGTCTTCGCGCAAGGTTTACATATGTCTGGAACAAGGAAACTATGATCTAAGAATCACCCGTAACCATCCTGCAATCCGGCGAATACGAGTACCCCGTGACCGAGCACCCTGCCACTCTGGCTACCGCTATAAGCCCATCGCACAGCTCGGGACGAAATCTGTAAGCGACCCCATCTACAAGGCGCAGAATCCGGCCCCAACCCCTGTTGCTGACAAATTCCCGCGCGGAATAAAAGCTCAAAGACTCAAGCTCGTAGCCGCACTTCCTGAGCAACGTAGTGAGAGTGCTTGGGGAGTAATAGGCGACATGATCGCAATTCACTAACTCAGATCCACCAAGCATTCTGTGCACAAATCGATAGGCGCAAAATGCGTTGGGAGTGGTAAGAATCAGTCTCGAAGATGGAACTCCTAGGAACTGACGCATGCCCGCAAGAAATCCAGCTGCATCCGGAACATGCTCGAGAACCTCCCCGGCGAGGAGCACATCGAACTGGACGCTGTCAAGCAGCCCCTTCTTTGCAACCTCTTGAACGGTCCCGATGGTGAGGTTTCGATACCCGTGACGTTCGAGTGCAGCGACAGATTCGGCCGAGGGGTCGATTCCATAAGACTCTTCGGCCACCGCGCTTACAAGCGCATGGAGCAGAGTTCCATCCAGAAACTTTTGATCGGTGAACAACTGGTCTGCACATCCGATGTGCAAAACTCTTTTCCCGCGGCAAAGTTCGACTATACGCGCAGCTCTGTCGCTCAACTTTCGAGCTGGAGTCACGGTGCCGGGGCCGCTATTTACAACTTCTGACAACTTACTACTGCGAACATGCATATTCCTCCCTTGACTCCTTCAATAACTGTATGCAAAGTTCTAACAGTTCTTCCAGTGACTCTGCCACCTTGTCCATGTTCGGCTGGTCACGCCCAAGGGCCTCACCGATTCTCTCCGTAGACCCACTGCAATCGCCATCCCGGAGTGACGCGAAGTAGCAAGCAAAGAAGCGTTCGATCTCAGATTCGGCGTTCGGTCCCGTGTTTCCGCCTTTGATCGCACACAACCGCGGCACAACCGAAGCCAGATCCTCAAGGTTCTTGACCTTCTGTATCCAGGGGCAAATGTCGTAAAAGGTGTCGCCAAAAATGAGAACAGGTTTGTTGAGTGCAATGGCTTCAAACCCCACTGTCCCCGTGACCGTGGCAACGAAGCGCGACTTCTGAGCCAACTCAACTCCGGATACGAAGGGCGAGATCAGCCGAATGTTAGGGTAGAGCATTAAGTCCTTGAAATACGCCTGCCCGCGATCGCCGATACTGGCCTTGTGCTCCTTCACGTAAAGCGCTACATCACTCGGCATGCTGATGGCGATTGCCTCGCATAAGCTGTTTTGGTTGATAAAGTATGGTGCTTGTGCGCTCGTGGTCGCCTCTGGCTGAAAGTGCAGGTAGAAGGCCGCAAAGTCCTCGTGTGAAGCAGGTTCACACGCTTGTCGGAGGACATAGTGCTCGTTAAGCCGCCTCTCGATTGAATACAGGGGTCGGCGCGTATTATCAGTCATCCACATGAGGTGCCTCCAGCGCTGTTCCTCAGAAGACAGCGGCCGGACGGTTTGCACGGCTCCGTGGGTCAGCTTCGCGATAAAATTAACGCCAGAGTCAAAGTTCCAACTGGCACGTTTTCCCACGTTCGCATTGTAGTAGGCCTCCTTAACAGCTAGCGAACGCAGCGAGTTGATATACTCGCGCGCCATACTTACTGCGTTGGACGGTAGTGTTCCCTTATCGGAAAACAACTTTTCGAAAAGTAGGTTGCGATAGTGAGGACCGTGAGAGAGCCCGACCTTCCGCTCGGTCAGGCCCCCCTGTAAATTCAAAGCCGGAATGCCACGAGCGGTCGCGGTGGCGAATAACACCTTGTCCATAAACGTGTTCGGTCCCTCAAACAGAATCACCTCGGGCTTGGTGACGTCAAGTACGCGCTTATAATACTCGGCGGATGCAACGAAGCAGCGTTCGAAGAAGTCCCTCTGTAATGCTGCTGAGCGTCGCGGTAACACACCAAACTTGACATGAAAGATATCCGCGGCCCAGGTTTCCGGCAGCCTCAGGGCCAGCCTTTGTTCCAGTTGCGCTACTTCTCCAAGGGACGGCGCACGCATATTTTGTGCCACCCAAGAACGGCATGTGCCCACGATGCTGCCTTCACCTTTGACCCCATTTTCCCGGCGAAAGTGGGCTTCATGGTCAGGCAACATAAAATCGCAGAATACTTCATGGCCACGATCGCGCAACGCGCGCCATAGCCCGCTAAACAACCCGTAGGTCCATGTGTTTGCTTGAAGAAGAATTCGCATCCGCTTTCCTTGCACTGCACCTTTCTACGCTGATTCCTTGACTTTCAACTCTTCGATAATGTAGGTTCGCGCGCGTTGAGGATCAATGGCGCTCCAAATGACTTCAAGCTCCTCGCGCTTGAGCTCTCCTAGTAACATAAGTATCCCGCAATACGTACCCAATCCTACTGTAGCACCGACCATTAATTGTGCTAGGGGTGTATGAATAAGATGATTAATCCATGAAGCAACTCCCAAGAATACTGCACCTGCTGTTATATGATACAGCACTCGCCAGTAAAACCGCGCCCTAATATAATGGTAAGCTAGCATGTTGTTTAGAGCAAGTGCAAGTATGTCTACGATGACGTCTTTGACCGCCACGCCTACCGCTCCCAACCCCAGCATTGCATGCCCCGCGAGCACCTTCGGTATCAGCACGAAGTCAAGGCCAACGCCCAGTGCGTACCAGCCAATGGAGAGAGCAGAGATCACCTTCAGCTTCTCGATCGCATTCAGCATGCAGCCTGTCGCCCGGTTGTATGTCATGAAAACAACCCGTATCATCAGGACCTGCAGGATAAGCACGGCGGGCAGATAAGCCGCACCTACGGTGAGCGAGATGATAATCCTGGCGTATAGCGCGCTAAACACTGCAGCGGGCACCGTGATCAGCGACAGGTATTTGGTTGCCCGACGCGCTATCCTCCCCACTTCGTCGGGCCTGCTTTCGTGATGCGCTCGGGACATCGACGCAAGCAGAATGTTCATGGTCGAGGAAGAAAAGAGAAGTAGAAGTACGCTGAACCGTTGGGAGATCACGAAATATCCTACATCGGCGTAGGGAAGAAATGCTTTTATAAGCAGGCGATCAATGTATAGATAGACACCGCAAGTGAGGCTCGAAAGGGCGACGGGAGCTACATATCGCAGGTAGCTGCGCAAGACATCGCCATCGTAGCGAGGTCGGATAAAGACGGGTCGCCGAAGCCAGAATCGGATAAGCAGGGCGGCGCTAATCGGCTGGCTCAAAGCAAGAAGCGCCAGCATCCGCGGCCCGGGATGCCTGGGCAGCAGCAACAGCACCATGACCAGCATCACCAATGGCTGGACGACATTGACCAGACTTGATTTCGCTATCTCGCGCCTGCCGTCGAAGTAGACTGTCGCCGGGAGGATCAGAAGATTCGTGAGGACATAACCCAACAAGATGAGAACCGCAGTTTGCGTTTCCGCTACCCCCAACATATGCCCGTGTTGCGCTGCCCATAACAGGGCAAGCAATGTCCCGGCAATGACCATTCCAACCAGGACGAGCTTCGCCCCCAGGAAATTAGCGGTATATCGGCCCTCCTCTTCGTGCTCAGCGATGCGCTTGAGATAGACTTGGTGGAAGCCAAGGTCGCCGAGGCCGGAAAAAATACCTACTACGCCATAACAATAGCTGTAAATCCCATAGTTTCTGGGACCCAACCAACGGCCGATGAAAATAACTGTTACAGCCCCAATGGCGGAACTCAGGATCTGCGCCAACAGGACTATAGTGGATTTACGCGAGTTCATTGCACCGTATCATCATAGGAAGTTCCATGCGGGAAACTTCTGGGAGCGCTACTGGCGATGCAACGCGCTAATAGGATCCATGGGCAACCAGGACTTGCATCGGCTCGGTTCTGAATATGGCAAGCTGATCGATCTTCACAATTTCGCGCACCGCCTCCAGCGTGATCTTGAAATCCTGAGACACGCAGGAAGAGTGCGCTGGCGGGCCCGGAACCGCGCGCGAATATCCTCACCCGCATCGGACAGTCTGCAACTGAATGCTGAATGCTGGTCAAGATTTTCGCCCTCCAGCTTCCGGTCTGCGCCAGTGCAACCTTTCCGCTCACTCAACGGACCGACCTTGCCCAAAGTGATCGGTCATCGAATCCATGGCATCATATGCCGTACATCGCTCCAAATAGAGATGGCCAGAGCCTTGCGCGGGTCGCTCGGATCCATCTCTTGCCACCCGGCATGAACCATCACCCAGATGACAGCAAACAAAAGCGCAAAAAGCGTACCCAGAGCCGTAATGGCCAGCCGCGGCGGAAATGATTTTCTCTTGGGAATATGCGGCGTGTCGAGGACCACGACCACGGGAGTCTCCTTCGCCTCTTCGACTTTGGCCGCCTCGTCTTCCTTAGTTAGCGTCTCGAACGCAGCCTCTTGAAGATCTACCTGGCGAAGGAGGTCGGCGTAGTTGACACCAAGCAATGGTAGGTCGCTCAGTGATGGAGACAGTTGCCGGGCTGAGCTCGTTTCGTCAGTTCCCACGCCAGCAATTGCCTCCAGTGATTTTCGCAGCTGGTTGATTCGCGCTTGGAGCGAGCGTATTTGGTTGTTGTTCTCGCTATAGATCTGCCTCAATCCTTTGAGCTCCGCCTCAGAAGCGATGAGTTGGCCCTGGAGTGTAGCAGCAGTAGCAACCGTCGCCCTGCTTTGTTCGGGAACATTGATCGCTCGCTTCTGGCTGGCGAACTCGCTGAACTGCTTTTCTGCGGCCTCCAGGCTGGCCTTCGTCTGGACAAGTCGCTGGTCTAGGAACTCCCGCTGACGACGCGCCGAAGACGCGCCTAAATGAGTAACCACCCAGTTCAATTCGTCAATATACCCCTGGGTCAAAGCTGCGGCACGCTCAGGGCTCCGGTCCCTCACTTCGATCGTGATGATTCCGCTCTGCGCATCCTTTGTAATCTTTGTGTGGCTCCGCAGAGAGATCTGCAAATCTTCTCCAAACTTCTGAACCAAGTATTGGTTGACAGTGTCGCTTTCGAGAACCCCGACAAACAGGTCACCAGAAGTCGCGAACCCAAACTGTTTTTCCGCGAGCGGAGCCAGTGGCCCCGCAAGTGTCGCGAGGAAAGCGCTTGTCCCCGAAGTCAGCTCCGGCGGCATCAGACGCGCTGTCGAAGTGTAGCGATTCGGAAGCAGAAATGCAACCGCCGTGCTCAGTACTAAGCCACACATCGCCGCGCAGAAAAGAAATCGCCGGTTGTTCCAAACCAACCGTATTCGCGCTACGCTTCCTTCCAGTGCTTCTGCGGACGGCCGCTCATCCATCGTTTCGATCGGAGACCCGTTTGCCCCGTGGATATCGACTGTCAACAGTTCCGAGTTCTTACGAAACTCGTTCAATTGCGCAACTCCTCTTCTTTCGTTGTAAACGGAAGGGCGGCATCAGCGGGAACGTCCCTTAGTGCCGTTCGGTTCCGGTCCATATAGGCATCGCCTTCACCATTTAGGGGCAGATTTACGGGTTTTTGCAGAAGAAATGTGAACAGCGTTTACCCTCACTGTCTCTCGCTCACTCCGGAATAGCAGGCCACTCCTCCGCCAGATTTTGCGTGACATACGGTCGTGTCAACTCCGTTTAAAATGAAATCCTCGCTGTGGATTTGGAAATATAGCACAAGCTGGGTATCTGCTTCACTAACCCAAGTACAACCGCTGGCGTCTGTCGGACCACCGAGCACACAAGGAATTGTGGTGGGGTGAGTCAAGCAGATACCCGGCTAGCACAAAATCTATGGTTCATGCTTCCAGCAGGCTCTGCTGACCTCGCACAATTCATACCGCGAATAGTCGGCGGACGTCAGAGTTCACGTAGCGATTAGCGGGAACCCGGCATCCGCTCCTTCTTTGTGAATGACCCACATGGCTAAACGCTCGTTCACGTCTTCGGTAAACCGGAATTCCGCATGCGAGAAGGGGAGCTTCATTATGAGGGAAAAATGCGGAAACCCTGTCCACATCCTGCTGTAGTCCATCTTGTACGAATACAAGCCCAACTTATGCTTATAGGGATTACGGTAGTTCACAACCGGATCAAAGTCCCAAATAATCAGGTTACCGCCGGTCACAAGTACGCGGTCGACCTCAGCCACTACCTTGGTGAGAGATTCCCGATCAACGAGGTATAAGCAGAACCCACACATCACGGCAGAAAAAAAGCCATCCTCAAACGGAAGTTTGTCAGCAACGCCGACGCTAAGTTTGAGGCGCGGAAAGCGCTTACTGCCCTCGTGTATCGCCAGCCCTGACGGATCGATCCCGTACCCCTCTAGGCTGCGGTGAGCAATCACGGAAGCGAGACGCGCCCCATTGGCACAGCCGATTTCCAGCAGTTGACCTTCATCCGCCATATGCTCACGAATGTGAACGGAAAGCGGGTCGTCTGCGGGAACTTCCTTTAGTGTCGTTCGGTTCCGTTCCATATAGGCATCGCCTTCACCGCGTAGGAATTCATTCTTTTGTAGTAGTGGCATTTAGAACCCCAGTCCTATCATGAGTTTGAAATCCTTCTCTTCTTGATAGCTTACGCCAAAAGGTCCCAGGAAGCCGGCGTCCCCCGCTTCACGTTCTTAGCTACCTTCTTCCCCAACAGAACGTCGTAATGCTTGGGCGGTAAACCCATGCCTGGCCGGATTGCGCGCAAGTTGTCGCTCGTCAGTTCCGTGCCCGCTTCCAAGTCCTTGACAATATAAAGCGACCGTCGAAAGACCAACGATTTCTTTTCGTTCTGCGTGACTCCGTAGTTAACGTGCCCCAAAGCCTGCCAGGCTCGTTCCGTCTCTATTACCAAGGCCAGCATTTCTTCGGGTTCCAGTGAAAACACAGAATCCACTCCACCATCGGCGCGACGCAGAGTGAAGTGTTTTTCAATGACGCTGGCACCCAGTGCTACGCTTGCCACTGCCGCACCGATTCCCATAGTGTGGTCCGACAACCCAATTTCGCAGCCGAACAGGTCGCGCATGTGAGCGATCGTGCGAATATTGCTGTCTTGCGGCGAGGCTGGGTACGAACTGGTGCATTTCAATAGCACCAGGTTGTTGCAGCCGGCTTGGCGCGCCGTGTCAACCGTTTCCGCCAGTTCGGCTACGGTTGCCATGCCAGTCGAAATGATAATGGGTTTCCCCGTACGAGCAATTCGCCGGATCAGGCGAAGATCGGTGTTTTCAAATGACGCAACCTTATAGCAAGGAGACTCGAGCTCTTCGAGAAAATCCACGGCGCTTTCGTCGAAGGGCGTGCTGAAAACGATCATGCCCAGTTGCCGGGCGCGATCAAAGATGGGCTTATGCCATTCCCAGGGCGTGTACGCCTGCTTGTACAGGTCGTAAAGCGAGGTGCCGCTCCACAGACTTTGGGGATCGGAGATGAAGAACTCCCGCTCCCGAATGTCCAGCGTCATGGTGTCGGGAGTGTAGGTTTGAAGCTTAAGGGCGTGCGCACCAGCCTTGGCGGCAGCCTCCACAATCGCCAGCGCTCTGTCCAGCGAATGTTTGTGGTTCCCCGACATCTCAGCAATGATGAACGGCGGATGTTCTTGGCTGATAGCACGATGTTCGATGGTGATGGGCCGCTGCATCATAGGTTATCTCTGTTTTCCCCCCGTTGAAGAAACAATAACTCCCTGGGCGTGGCTAATCCCGAGCGGGTTCTTCGGGGTTAAGTTGTATTTGCAAAAACACTTTTATCCCGTTGTTGACAAAAGGCCCTCTTGTAGCCGGTGAAAGTGCGGGCGCAAAGCACATTCAGCAGGTGACGTGCAGTATAAGACTCATCCAAATGAATTTCATCGATTTGCTGCCCGTCGGTCACTCTATGCATAGTTGCCCGTGTGCCGTTTTGCGGGATGCGTGGCACTTTTCCCGCGCGAAAATGCGGCCATGTTACAGTAAATAGCTCAGCAGGATGTTGCCAGCTTTGTGTAAAGCGTTTCTCCGGTGTCGGCGGCTGTGACCGCCAATCCACATTGAGCGATGATATCGCCCGTGTCAACACCGGTGTCTACGTAATGCAAAGTTACGCGGGATAGAGTTCCCTCCACGATGGCCCAGGCATTAGGGTAAGAGTCACGATTGTAGGGCAAGAGCGCTGGATGAACGTTGATTCAGCTCTCTGAGACCGACGATCTGCTGCCGTGATCGTTGGCCGAATAAGCGAGTGGCATAGGCTGCCGTTCGACCGTCATCCTTGCACGCCAACTTCCACTTCCCCTGAACCGAGTTCGATGCCTTCAATAATCGCAGCGGACTCCTCTGGGCCAATATTCATGAGCATATCGACGATAGACAAATATGGGACGAACGGCTTGGAGAGCTGCCGGTACTCCGGATGCGGAAACTGGAGAAACACTACACGAATTCCACATGCAGCAAATGCAGCTATGTTCGTATAATCCTTGGTCCCGACTTGCGTGAGATAAACTGAACAACCCAGACTGCGCGCAAACGCGAGCGGTCGTGCGTACTTATCGCCCTGGATCGTGGATTCGCTGGAAAACTTAAAGGACGCACGGAAGCCAATATAGCGTGCCAACGCGATTGTCAACCCGGAAGTGAGATCGGCAAGTCTGGTGTTGCGCCGGGAGTAAACTTCCTGAAGTACCTCGAGAGTCGGCTCTAGAAACGGCGTACGTGCATACCATGCACGCAACTTCCGAACATGATCGTTATAAAAATCTGGGTCGGCGATCCTGATATCCCGTATCGCAGTGTCTGTGGGGTGTTTGGATACTGGAACTGTCAACATCAAGGCTTGACGCCTGGCGGGATCGAGAACGCGGTTCCTGTTCTGCCAGCTTTGCTTTTCAAACTGGGTATCGTCGTAGAAGACGTAAGTGTCCGACAGACTTATAGCCTTGAAAATGCCAATCCACGGCAAGTATGTCGGCTGGGTAATAAACAGCATTGGAGGATGCTGTGCGCTTTCGCAGGAATCAGTTGGCCCCTTGATTTGTTCTGTGACCTGCATCAAGCCTCCCAGAATTAGATTGCTCTTCATACCTCTCCCCACACGATGAAATCATCGTTTGTAACAAGGACGCCGTTTTGTGGGTTGTCATAACGGCATCTACACCAAGTTGTAGAAACTGGCCTCCATAACGAAGACAAAATTGCGGCGAAATCTTCCTGCCGATAAAAGGTAACAACACAATCCAGTTCACCAGTCACGGACGTCGTCAACCGCCAACTTCGCTCCGACAAGGCATTCCCTTTCCCCCACCGGTAATCCTCAGTAGTTCTCATTCTTAGGTAAAAACGGCTACCTCGTTTCATGTTGCGTCTGGCTTGCCTTAGAAGAGCCTCAATTTCAGATTCTGGCAAGTAGTACAAGCTAGACGGAAGCAGTACCACCTCATAGTGCTTTTCGTCCCGGTTCAGATATGACTGCATGTCTTCCTGAATAAATGAAAAATCGGGCCCAATTCCTTGACCATAAGAAGCTGAGAAATTACGCTGCGCCTGATCGATCACCGTACTACTGATGTCAACACCAGTAACTGAATAGCCGTATGCATAAAACAACGCGAGGTTATTGCCGTTGCCACAACCCAATTCCAGCGCCGTTCCTCTATTTGACTGAAGGGCTTCTTTGAAAAAGAACCGTGTGACATATTCATCGGGGAACTTGAGTCCAAAACAATCACGGATATTCATGAAAATCGTTCTCCGTCAACAAGTTACGCGGAGTTGCAATATTGACCTAACAAGGGTCGCCAATTGACTTGAGCGGTCTAAGTCATATCGAAAGTCATTGAAAAGGTTCACAACCCGCTTTCCACACGAATCCGCCACGGGCACATCCCCTGGTCCAAACATGGGTGCCAGCGAAGCGAAATGCGCGCTGGCAAAATGGCCTGCGGCGAAGATGGCGCGGATCAGCTCCTGCTGACAATCGCAAAAAAGGGTAAAACGCCAGTCACGGCATTCCGCCGGAGCGGCCCAAGCCTCAAGCTGCTCTGCGTATATTGAGTTTAAGCATTCTCGGTGCCGGGCGGACTCCTCGACCCGCGCCTCAACCAAGTGCCGGAACTGTTCCAGCGGCATCTCCGGGTCCCGCGTGTCGAGCCAAGGTGTCTCGGGACAATCGAAATCGCAATGCTCTTCGAGCACCTTGCGAAACTTGCTCACTAGCTCTTCATGCGCGGACATCTGAAAATGCATTGTCTCAGGTGCATACTCTGAAGGTTTGCGCAAAATGCCCCACCCGCCCCATCCCAACTCCACAAATTTCGAATACCCGGTGCTATAGAGCTCTAGATCTGCAACTCCCCCTGAATGTCGAAAGCAGGGGCGAGCTAGGCAGCGGTCATCGATAACCCGCAGATCCGCATCGATTCCCTTAACATCCCGAAAAAATGGCTCAAAGTCTCCGCAATGACCATAAGTACGGACAAATAGGACGCCAGCATAATGCTTCGTGTCGCTCCGCAGGAGCGATAGAGTCGAAGAGAAATCCAGGCAAAGAGTCTGTGGCTGGATGTCCACGAATTCATACGCAATGTTGGCTTTTTTAAAAACCGCCGGAACGATTGGGCAAACATTGGCGGGCAGCAGCCACGCCCCTGATCTGCCAACAGAACGCAGGTAGTGATGCAAAACGGTCGAGGCGCGCCGTTCCAGAACGGCACGGTCAGCCATATCGTGAATTATCCTCCCATTGCGCCAGCAAGGCACTCGCCAACCGCTGCGCTCCGTGCCCATCCACGCACTGCCGCCCAGCCGCGGCGTAGCGAATTCTGGTATCAGGGCGCCAAAGCTCACGGATACCCTTAGTTATGGCGTCGAGCAGATCTGGCTGATCCCACCGCCCAGCATGAATACCAAACCCGGCATGAATAAATCCGCGGATATCGTCCTCTTGATTATCAACGATGCTAACGATAACAGGCGGAAGGCCTTGCGAAGCAACTTCGTATAGTGTCTGTCCTCCGCCACACACCGCAATATCGGCCCGGGCCATAAGGGCCTGCATTTGCCGGGCATCGACGTCCACGTAAAATGAAGTGCCAGTGTCCTCAAGGGCACGAAAAGAAGCATCTCGTACGGCAGGCCCCACCACAACCAGTTTTTCCAGGTCCGGGAACTCCCCCTGTAACCTGGCCACGACTTGCCTGGTAAGATCCCGGAAATCCGCACCTCCAAAGGTCACCAGCAGTGAACGGGGGGGATCGGAGAACTCCCTCTCGGCAACGCAATTGAACTCCGGCCGCAGGGCGCAGTATCTGCTGCCAAGCAGATAGGAAACGCCCGCGCGTCTGGCTGGAAAGGCAAAATGCTCTACTCCGATGGTCCAGTCGATTATGACACCTGAAAAATACTGTCTGCGTGGAAAGTCATCAATCACCGCAGTGCGCCGATTGATTGCGGAGATCCGCTCGATCTCCTCCGTGTCGATCCTGAAAGAGTCCAGCAGGACACCGTAGGCGCGGGCTGCCTCTGCCTTCAAATCGTCCGGCAGGCCATACCAGTGCACCGGCCGCACCGCCTCCGGAAGACTCTGAGCCATCTGTTCATCCGCCGCCGCCCATACCTCAGCATCCATTCCTGCCTTGCGAAAGGCATCAGCCAAAGACAGACAACGGGTCAGATGGCCGAAGCCGATGTCAGAGCCACATTCGGTAAGGATGAGTACTGGATTAGGCATATGTATATGTTGAGTAAAAGAGCTGCCAATTCATCTCGCAGATCCCCCAATTCTCTTCAATCTTCTCCAGCAGGGGCCGCCATCAAACTGCTTCCCTACAAAGTCCATTGCCAAATGCTCTGTAAAGCCCGGAAAGTCTCAACCTACAGTGTGTTTCATAAATGGGTTCGGCCTCAAGCTAAACACTTACGCATGAGGCGGGTCGGCTGATGAGCTTCTGTCATGAAGAAGCGGCAGAAGCTGTTGACGGATGAGCAGTGGGAGTTGATTGAGCCGTTGTTGCCGGAAGGATGGCGCAGGAAGGACAACCGAGGGCGGCCCTGGGCATCGAATCGTAGCTGCTTTGAGGGAATTTTGTGGATTCTGCAAACCGGCGCGGCGTGGCGTTTTCTGCCCGACGTGTTTCCGTCACCCTCGACCTGCTGGCGCCGGCTGAAGCAATGGGAAGACGACGGCGTCTGGCTGGCGGCGTGGCGTGCGCTGCTCGGAGCGCTGGATGCCGAGGGGCTTCTGAAGTGGGATGAAGCCTTCCTGGATGGCAGCTTCGCTCCAGCGAAAAAGGGGGCGCTGCGGTCGGCAAAACCAAGCGCGGCAAGGGCACAAAGTGGATGGTACTGGCCGACGGTCAAGGTCTTCAGCTGGGAGTTCGGCTGGAAAGTGCCTATCCAGCAGAAGTTAAGCTTGCGGAGGCCACGCTCGCCGAAGTCCGCGTCCCGCGTCCGAAAGGCCGTCCGCGACAGAAGCCGAAGCGAATAATCGCTGACCGTGGATACGACTCTGACCCGCTGCGTGAGCGGCTTGGAAGGCGCGGCATCGAACTGATCGTGCCCTATCGAAAGAGCAACAAGAGGAGGCGCTACGAAGACGGTCGCAAGCTGCGTCGTTACAAACGTCGATGGATCGTGGAACGAACCAACGCATGGCTCGGTCAGTTCCGTCGTTTGCTGGTTCGTCATGAGCATATGCTTGCCACCTACCGCGCCTTCTTCTACATCGCTTGCTTCTTGATCACGCTGAGGCAGTGTTTATGAAACACGCTGTAAAGATATAGTAGGTCCCTGAGCCACTTATATACGCATCTACCAGAATTCTATGTCCCTTAGTAACCAAGCTCCTTTTGCTTGATATTATCGTTCAGGGCAGCTACATCTGGACGCGTGGCAAGAAGCTCTAACACATCAGAGGTGCTGAAAATCGTCCCGGGACGGTACAAATGCAAATAGACGGCGCTGAGCATTTCATAATCTTCACGGGTGTCGAGTGTCCAGCGGTACGCCGACAGATCTCCACCCCGTGAATAGTTTTGCAGGTTAAACCTTTCAGGATGCCTATACAAGTAGGGAGTAACATGCTCCCGCTCGCTCGGGGTTGTTGCATTCTCGTATGCGCATTTAAGCACTGCAATAGTAAACACTTCCGCATCGAGTCCTCGGGGAAATGTGCGCTTCAGCGAATTGCTCAAATAGTCGATGGCTCCCGCTGGCGTTTTCGCCTGAAACCGTTCAAGCATTTCAGTCAACAACTGTCCGTCAAATAGCGGACAATCTGATGTAACTCGGACAACTACGTCTGCTGACACCCCCGTTGCGGCCTGATAATAGCGCGCGAGCACATCGCTCTCACTTCCTCGGAATACACCGGCACCGCAACGTACCGCCTCTGCGACAATGACATCGTCGCGCTCTGCGGTCGTTGTCGCAACAACTACTCCATCCAGGAGAGAACACGAGCGCACACGCTCAATCGTGTGATCGAGCACAGTGCGGCCTGCCAACAGCATCATAACCTTCCCAGGAAGTCTACTGGACCTCATACGCGCCTGGATGATCGCAATTGTCTTCACTATCAACTCCTCAGGAGATCGCGGATTTGAGCTTATCGACCACATAGTCTTGCTCGTCTTCGGTCAGACCGTAGTAGAGGGGCAAACTAATCGCCGAGTCGTAATAGGCTTCAGCATTGGGAAAATCGCCGGGATTGAATCCCATGCGACGATAGTACGGCTGGAGATGAACAGGAATATAGTGAACATTGACGAGAATACCCGCGGCGCGAAGGTGCTCGAAGACCCCCCGCCGATGCAGCTTCATTTGTGTGGAATCAACTTTAATTACGTACAAATGCCAGGCGGAGTTACCGTCAGGATGTTGCCAGGGCAATTGCAACGGCAAACCCTGTAAGGCTTGCGTGTATCGCCGGGCCAGATAACGCCGCCGCTCAACGAACTCGTTCACTCGCAGCAACTGGCTGATGCCCAAGGCCGCCTGAATGTCCGTCATACGGTAGTTGTATCCTAGCGCAACTTGCTCGTAGTACCAGGGCCCCTCTGACGCGCTCGTCATCCGTTGCTCGTCGCGAGTAATGCCGTGATTACGCAACAGCAGCAACTCCCGATGCAGTAACGCATTATTGGTAAGGACCATGCCCCCTTCGCCGGTAGTTATAATCTTCACCGGGTGAAAACTGAAAACCACTACATCGGCGTGGGCGCAGTTTCCGACCTTCTGTCCGCGGTAATCGGCACCTAATGCGTGGCAAGCGTCTTCGATAACACGGACGCCGTACCCTCGTGCCATTTCTGCAATAGCCTCCATCTCGCAAGGCTGCCCAGAAAAATCAACCGGAACGATTACCTTCGGAAGACGGCCGACGGACGCGGCGAGCTTAAGCTTGCGTGCAAGCGCATGCGGGCAGAGGTTGTAGGTTTTGGGATCGATGTTGACGAAGTCAACTTCTGCACCGACGTACAGGCCACAGTTGGCCGAAGCTACGAAAGTGTTAGGCGAAGACCAGAGCACGTCGCCGGGTCCCAGTCCTAAGGCGCGACAGGCCAGGTGCAATGCAGCAGTAGCATTACAAGTCGCAACCGCGTAGCGTGCGCCGCAGTAATTGGCGACGGCCCGCTCGAATCGCTCGATCGCCGGCCCCTGGGTCAACCAATCTGACTTCAAGACGTCTACTACAGCGTCTATATCAGCACGGCTGACATCCTGATGGCCGTAAGGAATTGAGTGAAGCGCAATCAATGTGCCGCCACCGTGAGCTCTTTCTGCCCAAAGTGCTCATATCCATTCATGCTGCGCAACTGCTCCACAGTCAGAAACCATGGATTCTTTGCGGAGTTATACTCGAACCCCTGTTCCACCGGAGTCCCCACATCCCCCAGCTTATTAACCCTGAAATTGACCGAATAGTAGTAGGTAATGGAAGGGCAGATCACATAGTGGTCTTTGAATTCTAGAGTAAGATGAGAATCATCAGCCGGGCACATAACTTCGTGCAGCTTCTCCCCCGGTCGGATGCCGATAACCTTACGGGGCATTCCAGGCGCAAGCGATTCGCACAAATCAGTTATGCGCATCGAGGGAATCTTGGGAACGAACAATTCACCGCCCTGCATACGGCCAAAGTTCTGCAGGACAAAGTCCACTCCCTGTGACAGTGCGATCCAGAACCGCGTCATGCGCGGGTCGGTCACCGGCAATTCCTTGCATCCCTCGCGAACCATTTTCTGAAAGAAAGGGACTACCGAACCGCGGGATCCGACCACATTCCCGTAGCGAGCAACCGAGAACCGTGTACGATGTCCTCCCGCCATGTTGTTGGCCGCCACGAATAACTTGTCCGATGCCAACTTACTGGCGCCATATAGATTCACAGGATTGGCTGCCTTATCCGTGGATAAGGCAATTACCTTTTCAACTTCGTTATAGATGGCAGCGTTGATTACATTGGCAGCCCCAAGGACATTGGTCTTGATGCATTCGAGGGGGTTATACTCAGCCGCTGGGACCTGCTTGAGGGCAGCCGCGTGGATCACGTAATCAACACCGCGCATCGCCTGCTGCAGACGCTCATAGTCCCGCACATCGCCGATAAAGTAACGCATTTCGGTGCCACAAAACTCCTGCTGCATTTCGAACTGTTTGAGTTCGTCGCGCGAATAAACAATGATGCGCTGAGGTTTGTATCTTTGGCGAATTGTCCTCACACAGAGCCGGCCGAATGAGCCTGTTCCACCTGTGACTAGTATCGACTTATTATTAAACATTTTGATTTCCTTCTTTCATTGGATTCTTCCCAACCGCCACCACCGGAGCCTGCATTGCGCGTCAAAACAAGTTCTCCTTGGGCAACCGCAATTTCAACGAATCAGCAGAAGGATCGGCGCTGCAAACATGTCTTAACCGACGCACGACTTTTGGGGATTGTGTGTTCCTCAAATTCCAACCTGCATGACGAGAACCCAACTCTCTCGATTGCTACCGGGCGGCGGAGCGATCGAGTCCCGAGTGGGACCTGCACCCGCTGAAGACAAACCCCCTTTCACGGCCCACGTCGGGCCGGTTCTAGAATGCTCCCGTGAGTGCGGCAGTAACCGCCACGGACGACATAACCTGAGCAGTGCCAATGAGATTGCGCCAGACCTGTGAGCCACCAATGACCTTTTCTGGAACAACAACGGAATCACCTGGATGCAAGCGAACATCCAGGATGCTCGTCCCAAACAAGGTACTCTTCTCTTTACCTACGACGGTACCGTCAGCGCGAACGATGAAGATTGCCCCCTTGTCGCCGGAACGTGTCACACCGCCGGCTTGCTGCAAGTACCACCTGGCATCCTTCCCAGGACGATAGCTTATGCCCGTGGCGTTGTAAACCTGCCCACTGACGAGCACAAAGCCGGGTCGCTTTGGAATGCTCAATGTATCGCCGGCCCGCACAACGACATCCGCAGGCGTGTTCTCCCACTGGCTGATGGTGGAGGAGATCTTAATCACCAGGCGCCCTGTGGACGGATGGCTGCGCAAAGACGCCAAAACTTCCTGCTGCTGTTGCCGCATCGTCTGCAGCAGAGCTTGTTGATCTTGCGTTGTAGTTGAAACCCCGGGAGCCACATTGGGGATGCTGGTCTCCACACGGCGAACCATCTCCTGGCGGTTGTTCTCTTCCATTTGGCGCACCTGCACCCGCTCCAGGACCGCGCCCTCGGGATAGGCATCTTCGCGAAAGCCGCCCGCCCGCTTCAATACCGAACTCAACCGCTCGCCCTCCGAGGTGCCATAGGTTCCAGCGAACTTAACTTCGCCGCTTATCGTGATGGAGGAGCCTATATCATTCCATCCAGTCAGTTGGCGAATCCCAACCACATCGCCCGGCTTGAGCATCACGTCGGCGGATTTGTCCCCATCGAGAGCTTTTTGTATTTCTACCACGCTGTGTCCGATCAAGACTTTCTGGCCGTTCTGAACTACATAACTCGCAAGGTCCGCCTCATCGTGATAGGCACTGCGACGGAACCCGCCGGCCATGCGCACTAAATCGGCCACGGTCATCTCCTGCGACATGGGATAGACGCCAGGCCGAAGCACATCCCCATAAATAGATACCTTGGGGGGGTCGATTTCGTATCGGCCAAATACGTACACCGCGTCAAACGGCTGAAGGTTGATGGGATCATTGCCAACCAGGACATCCGGCAGGCTGAACGGGATCGTGACCGGATGAAGATCAGGAGGCACTAGGCGAACGATCTCCGCATGAGCGGCAGGCTCTGGCATCACATCCCGGAGGGAGTGCACAAGGTCACTCACGGTCATTCCCTCTCGCCAGGCGTACCGGCCTGGTCTGAAGACATGACCTTCGAGATACACGACTTGCTCATTATAAGGCAGGATAGGCGAAACCTGAATTACATCGCCGTCCTGGACTTCGAAAGGCGGCAACTTGGCCTCGCTCTCTGAACCGTCCGGGAGCTGGACGCGCAACATGGTGTGTCGCTCGTGAGCTTCCACACGCTCTACCCTGATCTCCTTGAGATCGGCGGAGACCAGCAAGCCGCCGGCGAGGTTGAGAACGTTCTGCAAGTTCCCCTTTTCCTTCAGTTCGTAAATTGCTGGTCGGCGCACCATACCCACGACGGATACTTGCGGGCCGACGGGGGGTACCAGAATGGTGTCGCCAGGCAATAGCCGTTCTACATCGGAGCGGATACCGTGAAGCAGAAAGTCGTATAGGTCGATCTCCTGGACAAGTTTGTCTCCCCTGTACTGTTTCAACGTGCGCAGCGATCCGCGGCTGGTTGGCCCTCCGGCAACATACAATGCGTTAACAGCCGTTGACAAAGAACTCACGTCGTAGGCTCCAGGACGCTGCACATCGCCCACTACATAGACCTGCACCGTTCGGACCCGGCCCAGGGAGACTCCACGTGCTCGTTCTGGAACTGTGTACCGAGAGCTTTCTGAATCGCTTCCTGGGCTTGCGCAATAGTGAGCCCAGAGACTATTATCGTTCCTGCTTCGGGCAGCGCGATCTCGCCTTGCCGGTCTACCGTTCGGCTCAGCCGTAGAGATTGGCCGCCCCACATATTGAGGATCAGGTCATCTCCCGGACCAAGTACGTAGTCTGGGCCGACAGGCAAGTCCATCGGCAGCAAATTTGCGTTCCCCATACCGAAGAGAAAGGCGTCGCTGCCGAACCGCTTCAGCGTCCCGGTTAGCCGAACCTCCTGAGAGTAGAGATCGCGCAGGGACAGAAGGTTTGGGTAAGGAACGGGCGTCAGCCTGCGCACCTCGCTGGGCTGTTCCGTCTGGGGCGTCTGAACCCGCGGGACCCTGCGTGCGGGAAGTGGCTGGCGAGTTTCCCCGCGTGAAAGAGGCTGCGGAGGGTTTGCGACATAACCTTGATTGATGAGTTCCTGCACTGCCTGGCTGCGAAAATTTGAATCCTGCTGGATGCAGTTGTAAATTCCATCGTCGGAAATGGCCGAGGGATCCACGCCGAATTGTTGCCCAGCAATGTCCTTAAGGGTCGCGATCATGTCCGGGGCCTGCTTGAGAATTGCGATGATTTGGCTCGTTGACATCATCGTTGGGTTGGATGTCTGGCCCATGCCCTCTTGATCAGTCGAAGATTGTCCTCCTTGTTGCGAGTAACCGCCATATTGTGTTGGGTTGGATGCCTGGCCCATGCCTTCTTGATCAGCCGAAGATTGTCCTCCTTGTTGCGAGTAACCGCCATATTGTTCCTGTGTCTGCAAGCCGGGAACGGCGCCGGTGGGCATTTGCGAGTTGTAGCTGCCTACGCCTGGGGTTTGACCGGGGGTACCCAGGTAACAAGGCGCTGACGTAGTTGACTTTTCTTCAGGCGCTGGTTGTTGATAGACAGTCCCCTGGGCAGCGACGTATCCGCCGTACGACGCACCTATGAGCGTACTCAATAAGACAATCCGGGTTCGACTCCTTTTGAATAGCTTGTGTAGTTCATTGCAAAGAGAGTGCATTCCCTTTTCCGTTTTCACTATACCCTCAAAGTAACACCCAAAATTGGTTAACGCCATTTTCACCAAGCGAATAGTGCACATAAACTCGTGGCAACCGTCGTCTTCGAACCATTGCACGAAGCGCAAGACAACTTCTAACCGCCCACTATAAGCCGGTTCCGGCAAAGACCACTCCGATGGTTCGCAGAATAATCTTGAAGTCAAGCCAGATGCTCCAGCTATCGATGTACTTCATATCATGAAAGACATAGCTGGCGAACGACGGATCCTGACGGGCCTGCACTTGCCATAGGCCAGTGATGCCAGGGGGCACGTCGAGGCGCCGCAGGTGACTGGGCTCGTATTCCTCTACCTCCTCGGCAAGGGGCGGACGCGGTCCAACAACGCTCATCTCGCCACGCAGCACGTTGAAGAACTGGGGCAGTTCGTCCAGCGAATACTTGCGCAGGAATCGGCCCAGCCTGGTGGTGCGGGGATCGTTCGTGACCTTAAACAGCACGCCGTCCCGCTCGTTCATGTGAATGATCTCGGCGCGCCGCCTTTCCGCGTCGCGCACCATGGTGCGGAACTTAATGCAGCGAAACACCAGGCCCTTTTTGCCGATGCGCTCCGAAGAATAGAACACCGGGCCCTGTGAATCCAACTTGATGGCAAAGGCTATGGCCAACAGCAGGGGCGAAATGACGATCAGTGCGGCGCTGGAGAACACCACGTCGAACATGCGCTTGAAAGACCGACCAAACTCGGAGTCGTGGCCAGAATGCAACAAAAGATTCGGTAACTGGCCAATATACTCTATGGAACTGCCCCTCGCCAGATCGCAGTACATCTCCGGAGCCACGCGCACGTCAACTCCGTGGGCGCGAGCTTGCTCAAACACGCTCAGCGCGATCTCGCGATCGCATGGCGAGGCAAAGAATATCTCATCCACGAACTGCCTGCCGGCATGCTGGAAGACGACCTCAAATATATCAGACACCTCGCCTGTTGCATCGGTCAATGAAGAGCTAGAACCCGGAGGCTGGACGAACCCCATGACCGTGTAACCGAGATGCGGTGTGCTCTCCAGGTGGTGGCGCAGGGTGTGGGTGTTCGGCCCTGTACCGACGATCAGTACCTTGCGCGTTCCCACCCCGCGCTCAAAGCGGCGGTAGAGTAAAAAGCGACCGACCAGCCGGCGTACCCCGAGGGAGATAGTGGCCAGCCCTAGGCGGTATCCACATATAGCTGAAGTCTGAGCCATGCACATGCAAGAGCGGTGCAGGCTCGGAAAGCTTCTATATTTCGGCAGTAGCGGGTGCTGAAGCGGCGGAACTGCTTGAGGCGGTTGAAGCAGCGTTCGATGAGGTTTCGTAGTTTGTACAAGGTACGGTCGTAGCTGCGGGGCTGTTTCCAGTGCCGCCTTGGCGGGATCACGGCAACCGCACCCAGGGCTTCGATAGTGGCGACGATCTCGGTCGAATCGTAGCCCTTGTCGGCAATCACGGCTTCGGCCCGTTGGCCTTCCAACAAGCTGATTGCCTGAGGGTATTCCGCAGCCTGTCCAGGTGTGATGCGGAAGGCTACGGGCAGGCCAGTTTCGTCAGCCAGCAGGTGGATCTTGGTGCTCAGTCCACCTCGGGAACGCCCCAGAGCCTTGTCTTCGGAGCCCTTTTTTGCGGCCCGTGGCCGCCTGCTGGTGAGCGCGCACGATGGTCGAGTCGATCATCAGGTATTGATTCTTTTTGTCCGCCACAAGGTCGGCGAAAATGCGCTCCCAGACACCCGATCGCGCCCAGCGCATGAACCGCGCATGCACGCTCTTGTACTTGCCGTAACGCTCCGGAAGATCATGCCAACGGGCCCCCGAACGAAGCACCCACGATACTCCGTTGACGAACTGGCGATTGTCCGCTGCAGTACGGCCAACATGCTCCACTCGGCCAGGAAGCGTGTCCTTGATCCGCTCCCACTGCCCTTCGCTCAACTCATATCGACTCGACATGCTACAAGTGCAACAAATCAAACACCCGCTGCAAAGTCTATATGTGGATACCGCCTAGCGTAACAAGCACAATACAGCGGGGAATGTCGTCGGCGTGAATGAGGTAGAGCGAGCCGGTTAGCAGCAAACCGGAAGTGAGGCAAGCCTGTGCGCTCAGCCTCTGCTCGTGCAAAATGCTTTCCAAGCGCATTGGAGAATACAAATGCAGCCTTTTGCTCGTAACGACTAGCGCGACGGCAAACCCGCATAAAAGAGACAGCAGGATCCACATCGGGCGGCCCAGAATCAGCGTTCCGTGCCAGGACCTCTTCGCGCCGGTCAGCGGCCCCGTACGCAACTCGTAAAGTTCAGCTAGAACCGCTGCTCCCAAAATGGTAATTGCATCCAGAACCATCCAGAGCTTCGACGTGCCTTGCGCGCCGCGCGCGGAATCTTTGGCAAGACTTCTCTCCCTTCCATGGGCAGAAGGCGCTGACGTCGATACCCCTTGCACGAATTCCAAAGTTGACATATGCGTTCCACGGACCTCAATCGTTCGGAGCTTGGTTAGAAGAAGTTGGAATGGACTTTTCGAGGTGAGGTAAAGAGGCGTGTGAGTGTGGGCCTGATACTCTTTTCGGCTTGAGACTGATTCGTCACCGAATTGCAAATGGGCACAGAGCAGGAAACCTTCACTCTGTGTCGTGTCCATTGATGCCGCTACAAGAATGATTTGCTCGGTGTTAGCCCGGATTCTCCTCTCTGATCGCCTCAGCCGGCGATTCCTGGGCAGACATCCTTGGCGCGAGCATATCTAGCCAGAATCTGGCCTGCGCGCGGTTCTTTTCCTTGTGACTTAATAACGGCTTGTTCTTATCGATCAGCCGGGAGATTTCCGCGTGCGTCAATGTCGTCATCATCAATGCCACTGTCATCGTAGTGGGATCCAGATCGCGGAGTTTTCCGCCCTTGACGTTCATCTCCAGATACTGGCTGATTGCCGACAGAGCCGGCGATAAACGCTCCTGAATGAACGCCTCACCCTTAGGATGCATTTCGAGAAATGCGACCGCAGTCAGCCTAAGCAGCTCTGGCCTGTAGTTCACAGTATCGGCGAACAGTTCCAGGACCTTTGGCAAAACCACCTCCGGAGGTTCGCAATTCGCAATCTTCTCCAGCAAATCCCGCTGAAAGTCCATCGCTGCGAAATGTGCGCGGAGGGTTGACCAGAAGAGGTCCTCTTTATCATCGAAGTGCCGGAAGAGAGTATTTTCACTCATGTTCGCAAGATGGGCTATCTGCCGAGTGCTCGTTCCGTGATACCCCTGATACGCAAACAGCCGACCTGCCGCGCGCACAATCTGGTCCCTCCGAAGCGATTTTTTGGATACAAGTGGCATATATCTCCCCCGGACGTGGCAACTGTGAAGCCATGCGGGCGTCGAACATTGTCCTTTATTGCGGCTTCACCGCCGGCCACACTGCAGCAACGGCGTTAATTGACATCGCTACCGGAGCCTTCAATCCGAACCGGGCGCGCCGAGTCTCCTGCGTCTCATTTTCCGGTGTTTGTTCGTCGTGGGTGGTTCGAGATAATCGCTTCCGGCTGAAAGCCGATGGGGATGGTTGCAACTGCATGTCGCTCATGTAGCAAAAGCCGGTCGAAACGCTGCACGAATGGGATCTTCGAGCTGCAATCGCTATTGGCCTCTTAATGCAAGCCGTGTCTTAGCTTATTGTTTCAAGCTGTCATCTCCAGAAGGAAATACGGGCGAGAGCCTGGAGGAGTTTTTGCGGAATCTTTCGATTCGTGAACTCTGAACAGAGCAGAAGAGTGGAAGTTGTTTGCACAAAAGCGGAGGATCTTGATAAAGCGCCAGAATCCGAAAACGTATCGAGTTAATGCAACACAGCAAGAAGCGGCGGCTTCACCCACAGTGCCCTTTCGCTCCTGCGCGGAGCGCGGCATCTATCCAAGCCACGTTGCAAAAATATTCCACGCTCAAGCAACGAACGGCTCCAGATCCTCGGCGTCCACCTGTACGGCAGCATGCTGGTTAATCAATTCGAGTGTCAGAACGAATCGCACACCGCTGCCTTTTCTCAAAAGAGTACCGCAAACGCCCTGCATGACACCGCTCTTAATGCGAACTTTTTCGCCAATGACAAGTTCACGATACGGTTCGATCCGCTGTCTCCAGAAACCAGAGCGTAGAAATTCGATCTCGGGATCCGGAAGAGGTACATACTCTCTCCCCTTGCCCACAATATGCAGCACTCCGGGAGACTGGAGGACCTTCGCCCGCTCTCTGGAGTTGATATGGACAAACAGGTAGCTTGGGAAAAGCGGCAGGATGATCTTCATCCGTTGCCGGTTCCTCCAGACCCGGACGGTTTCATAGGTGGGGAGAAACGACTCAATCTCTCGCAAGTCCAGGTGCTTAACAGCCGACTTCTCATTTTGTGGAACGGTAAAAACCGCGTACCAATTGCGACCGCTCGAGGCATCTAGCATCGACGGATTCAAGGATGCCTTCTCTCCATACAATTGGCCCATCGTCTGCTGGTTCACCCGAGACGCCTCGCTTAACCGGAACGCCCGCCCACTACAAAAGCGAACGGCCCTAGCTTGAGTGCAGAGCCTGAAAGCTCAATTCCCTGCCCCTTTCAGGAAACGTACATGGCTTCGCCTACCTGACTTAGCAAATCACTTACATGCTAAGCCTTCCCTCCTATCTTCACCCCCGTTATCCGCTCCGCTGATTACGGATCACGACTGCAGGTGTAAAACTAAACACTCAACGCACAACTCTGTCCACACCCTTCTGCAATTCACATCAACAAGGTAAGAGGTTCAGCGAACTTGCAATCAGAGGTTTCCAAACGGTTCACGATCTGTTTTTACGAATGTAAGCTACTGCTGTCGTTTTCACAAGATCCCTTTCGGTGGAAAAATTGTTAAATTCTGCCGCCAAGGTTTTGATCGATTCTTTAAGAGCCGCAGGTTAGACCATGAGCGTATCTAATATATATAATAGAATCAACGCCTTATACGACAACCCGCCAGAAGGAGGGCGAATTCGTATCCGGCAACGGCGAACAAGGCATCGCACTTGATCGAATGAAAGTACGTGCTATTGCATTCCAGACAAAGAAAAGAGTCCGATCTGCGTGCGAATCGGCGCCACGCTCAGACGCCAGGTGCGCCGGGTGTACCGCGGCGCGGTCTGCGGCAGCCGTTCGCTAAGGGCGCGTTGTCCGCATCCTTGCTCATCGCAAAAAACCGACACTCGCGCTCAAGCTGGGGAATTTTCAAGCGACGAATACTGGGGATTTTTCAGTTGACGATGACACTTTCCAAGGGTAGATCGCTCAACCGCCGTCTGTACTAGCGATGGATGTGCCGGGATGCCTACCGACAGACCGGACAACGGTTCTCCTCCCACACCGGACGCAGCACAATGACCAACTGGTCTCGCCCACTACCTTCAGCTGATCCAGAGCTACTTCGCCGGCATCCGGCAACAAGGTTCGGGTGGTGGAGAGAAGCTTCGCTTGGGCGGCGCGTTTTCGTCGCCTCGCCAGAGACTACGAAAGACTTGCCACCACGCTCGGGGCCTTCCACTTCCTCGCCTTCGCCTGCCTTATGATCGCTCAACTCTTCAGGCTCCTCGTATGAAGTTAATAACAGGCTCAGCCCGCATTTCCTTTCTGAATCGTTATTCTGAATCTTCTGGTCGTTACATCGGTACAATTGTAAGAACTTCGGGTCAAAAAAGGAGATTCCGGCTAAACAGTCTTACGATGAGGGCTTTGCTCATGAACAAGAATTCCATTCTCGATATCCCGCGGAGAGCGGTCATCAAGCTTCGCCGTCATCTCTTCCCGGTAGATTCGTTCTTGAGTAAGGTTCCTGGCGTGATCCATGTTGGCGCAAATACGGGCCAGGAACGAAACAAATATGCATCCCTCGGCTTGAATGTAATTTGGGTTGAACCGATCCCGACGGTGTTTGAAGTGCTTCTCTCGAACATTTCAGGTATCGCCAATCAGCGCGCCTGCAATTACTTACTGGCAGAAGAGCACGGCAAAGAGTATGCCTTTCACATCTCCGATAACGGCGGTGAGTCGTCCTCGATTCTCGATCCTGCCAAGCACCGGGAGATGTGGCCATATGTACAGTTCACTGACGAAATCCGCATAACGGCAACCACCCTTGCCCGCCTGGTCGAAATTGAGCAGATCGATCTTCGTAACTTCGGGGCTCTAGTCCTTGACACGCAGGGGTCCGAAATGCTGGTACTGAAAGGGGCGATTCCGGTCCTCAAGCAGTTCCAATTTGTCAAATCGGAAGTCGCTGATTTCGAGTCCTATGCTGGGTGCTGCCGGCTTGACGACCTTTCCGACTTCATGCACAAGCAGGGGTTCTCTATATCTCGAAAATCGCCGTTTGCCTTCCGTGGCGGCGTAGGAACTTATTACGATGTGTTGTTCCGCCGCATGTGATTCCAGTTTCGCCTTTTGCATGTTCGTGGCGCGCTCGGGAGAGCGCGCATTGATCGAATCAGGATGTACCATTACAAACGTGTTGACTGAACCAAAAGGGGGCAAGATGAAGCGATTCGGATCGGTCTTATCGCTCCCGTTCATACTTTGCGCGGGATTCTGGATCGCGGCGAGAGGAACTGCCGCGCAAGTTCAGGAAGATGCCGGTTGGCAGCCGGACGATTACAACTACAACAACTTGGAGCCGGATCCACGTTTCAAGGCCGACATTCTGGTCGTCGTGGCGCATCCTGATGATGAGAGCATGATTTCGGCGTTCCTGGCGCGCGAAGTCTATGACCATAGCAAGCGTATTGCGGTGGTTTTTGGAACACGCGGCAAGTCAGGGGGCAATCCGATCGGTCCCGAGCAGGGCGCCTCGCTGGCCGACATACGCGAGATGGAAGGCAGGACCGCGCTGGCATCCCTCGGCATCACCAATGTCTGGTTCCTCAGCGGTTCGGATACTCCAAGTCAGAATGTCTTGCAGTCTCTGGGCTCCTGGGGCCATGGCCAGTGCCTTGAGCAGTTGGTTCGCATTGTCCGGTTGACACGGCCGGAAGTGATGATTTCGCTCCTGCCCGGTTTCGTGACAGGAGAGAATCACGGCGACCACCAGGCGGCCGGCGTTCTGGCCACTGAAGCCTTTGATCTGGCGGGGGATCCTACCGAGTTTGCAGAGCAGGTTACTCCAGCTCGCGACCTGGAACTCTACCCCAATCGCACCGAAGCTCTTCGCCCCTGGCAGCCGCAGAAGATCTATTACTTCGATAATCCAACCCAGAGATTTGATGTTGGTTGGGGACCGGAGTACTCGACGCAGGAAATTTCTCCAACCCGTCATGTGAGCTATGGAATGCTGGCATTGCAGGAATTTGTTTACCATCGGACACAAGGCGGGAGAGATGCCGCGATGGCCATCGCAAACGGGAACAGCGGCGACGGCACGACCGAACCCGTTCAGCTAATTATGGGCAAATCGCTCGTCAAGTCCGGCGTAACAGATGATGTCTTTACCGGCGTGACAGCGGAGGCTCTGCCCTACAAGCCGCCTCCAGGCTTTGTGCCCGGCGCCCCTGCAGATCCAACGCTGAAAATCGGCGGTGCCTGGAACTACTACCGCCAGTTCTGGAAGGCACATGGGATGGATCGTCTGGAGAAGCTCGTTCCCGTGGAGATTACCGTTCGCGCGGGTGGCCCGCTGAAGATTCCGTTACTCGTCGAGAATCCGCTCGACCATGCCATCGAACTGAAGCTGGCTGTCCAATCGCCCCAAGATTGGAAAGTAAGACCCACCCATCCAGTATCGATTCCTGCGCATGCCACTTACTATCTCCAGGTTATGGCTATCGCTCCACCGGCAAAGCTGACAGGCTGGCAGGAATTCACCGTCTCCGGGGAAGCGGAGAACCATAATATCGGAACCGTACATTTGTGCGCGGAGGTAGACTCATGGGCATTTGAAAATTGATCCCCGTTAAGATACAACGCCGTTTCAGCCTTCGCCGTGCCGCGTAGCCGAAGATGCTCAAGCCAGATCGCCAAAGCCTGCAACGAGATTGACCGTGCCTAGAGCGCGGCTTAGTCACTCTTCCACCTGCGGGCCAGCCATGTTGAAACCCTCGCAAGCACGCATACATGCGGGAATCAATTTATCCAGGCACGGGAAAAGGTATTCTCGCTCTTAACCGCAAATGGATAGCCAGAACACTTACGGAATTCTCTCAGTAGGACGACCGGTGCGTTGAGGCCACTATCTCCAAATGAACAGCATTGACACCCAACCGGCCCGGTCCGTCTTACGCCCAGCGTATTATGCTAGAAGCAAGGAGCGCGTGATGAAGAAGTTGCTCGTAACTGGTTCTTCCGGTCTTATTGGGTCGGAAGTATGCCTTTATTTCGCAGCGGACGGCTGGGAGATTCACGGAATCGATAATAACCAGCGCGCCGTTTTCTTTGGCCCCAAGGGCGACACGCGCTGGAATCAGCATCGGCTGGAGCTCGCCATCAAGGGCTTCGTTCATCACGAGCTCGATATACGCGACCGGCAGGGGGTGCTCGATTTATTGAAGCAGCTCAAGCCCGGCGCGATTGTGCATACCGCGGCGCAGCCGAGCCACGACCTCGCCGCCTCTATCCCCTTTGCGGATTTCGACACCAATGCCGTGGGCACGCTGAACCTGCTCGAGGCCGCGCGTCAATACGCTCCAGAGTCTCCGTTTGCATCCATGTCGACCAACAAAGTCTACGGAGATGCTCCGAACGAATTGCCCCTCAAAGAGCTGGAGACGCGCTGGGAGTACGCCGACGAAGCCTATTGGAACGGCATCCCTGAAACCTTCCGCATCGACCAATCGAAGCACTCCATCTTCGGCGCTTCCAAAGTAGCTTGCGATGTTATGGTCCAGGAATATGGGCGCTATTTCAACATACCCACCTGCGCGCTGCGTGGCGGCTGCCTCACCGGACCAAGCCACTCCGGGGTCGAGCTCCACGGATTTCTAAGTTATCTGATTAAGTGCAACGTAACCGGCACAACATACAATGTCTACGGTTACAAGGGTAAGCAGGTCCGCGATAACATCCATTCCCTCGATGTCGCCCGCTTTATTGCCGCATTTATCGCCAATCCGAGAGCCGGTGAAGTTTATAACATTGGAGGAGGACGCGCGAATAGCTGCTCGATCCTTGAAGCTTTTTCGAAGATCGAGCACATCTCCGGCAAACCGATGATTTATGAGTATGTCGAGCAGAACCGCGCGGGGGACCACATCTGTTATATCAGCGATCTGAGGAAGATGAAAGCCCACTATCCCGGGTGGGATATTCGCAAGTCGCTCGATGATATCTTCCGGGAGATCTACGCCTCTTGGGCCGATCGCGCGAAGGTTATTCAATAACCGCTGCTGTGGCACGATTCCCGAATTCTGCCGGCCGTCGATAATCTATAGAGCCTGAAGAATCGGTTCCCAGAACCGCCGTTGCTGATCGGCCAGCAGAAACTGAGAACGGGCAAGTGCGAGCGCGCGGTGAACAATGATCTCGCGATGAGCGGCGGGTGGCGCGCAGTTCTCGCCCTTCCCTGTCTGCTTTCCGGCATAGCTCCGCCCTCCTCACTTGGGTGAGGCGTTTTCCACACCCCTCTGTCCCCGTCCAAACAACCATCGATACGAAAGCCATGGGCATGGAACAGCCAGCAACTCCAACTGCCTGGATCGAACCGCTCGTCAGCGCATGAAAGGGAGTGCTTTCACATCGTTTTAACAGCGTATTGCGCTCTTACTCAAGGCAACCCGGCTCTTTCACTATAACGTACGCTTCCAGCGGTCCACCACCTGTGTAGTGGATTACAGCGGCTGCATGCTTACGTTGCTTTTTTGGGCCGCACCGCCGGTTTGGCGGAAACGGAATCGTCCGCAGCCCAGCCATCGAAGTCAGCGTCGTAGCCCTCGCGCGCTTGCGCCGTCGCGTTGCCAACGGCTACAAAAGCCGCCTCGCATTCGGCCAAATCGAGGCTGACAACCGTAAATCCGGCCTGCTCTACATGTGGAGGCTCAAGAGGTTGTTCCGATTCAGGCCGGAGCGGGAAGCGGGTGAGTTCAGTTTAAGGCTGACGTGAGGTCTGTGGAAGTTGTAATCGTGCATCCACAGTTCGAGCTGCTCGGTTCGTTGTTCTGAGTTCTGGTAGGAGCGTGCGTAGGCCCACTCGCGCAAGGCAGTCTGGATGAAGCGTTCGGCTTTGCCGTTGGTGCGTGGCGTGTAGGGTCTTGTGAGGCGATGCTTGATGTGTTGGCGGTGGAGCAGTTTGCGAAACAGCCAGTGTTTATAGCAGGAGCCGTTGTCGGTGAGCACGCGGCGGATAGCGATGCCGAAGCGCGCGTAATGGGCCCTGGCCATGAGGAAGAAGCGCATGGCAGAGTGGTGCGTCTGATCGGGCAGGATGGCGGAGAAGGCGATGCGGCTGTGATCGTCGATGGCAATGTGCAGGTACTCGTAGCCGGCGCCCCGTGACTCTCCGCGACGCTGACCGGTGACACGATGCCCGGGCCTGCGGATGCGCGCCAGGCGCTTGATATCGAAGTGGATCAGGTCGCCAGGATGCTTGTGTTCGTAGCGAATTATGGGCGGGGGCGGGTCAAGCGAGCGGAGCCGATTCATTCCGGCGCGACGCAGGACTCGGCTTACGGTGGCTCGACTGAGTTTGAGTTCGTGGGCGATGCGCCAGCCGTTCCAACGCTGCCGGCGAAGAACCAAAACCCTTTCTAATAATGAAGCCGAAGTTTGCCGGGGCGAGCGATGCGGCTTTGAGCTGCGGTCCTTCATTTCGGCCCGCCCACGCTCTCGATACCGGCGCACCCATTTGGCCGCAGTCTTATCGCTCACGTTGAAGGCCGCTGCAGCGGCCTTCAACGTACTGCCCTGCTCAAGCACATATCTGGCTAACCGCTCTCGACTATGAACGGTCAGTCGGGCATTCTGGTGATAGTCCATTCGATCCCTCCGGGAAATCTGATTCGTCGCAGAACCAGCTTCTCGCAGTCAGATCGAATGGACAACCTGTTGAAACTTCACAGCTACATGCGCCGCCGGTTCCTTTCGCCGTGTTGCCGGCATTGCGCCGCCCCCTATAGCGGGTCTCCTGCAGATGTAGACCAAGGCACAATCGCCAAGTGGCTTTTTCATCAAGAAAAAGCCACCTTGAATTCTGTCCGAAATGGCTCATAGTTGCAGGAGAACCGCCGTAAATGCCTGCGCTCCCTGTAAACCAACTTTTCCTTGCTTCCACTCGCTCACGGGAGGCTATACTTTTGGCGTTCCCTGTGAGGATATTAGGGGGGCGGGTTCGATGCCATTTGCCGCTTCCCCTCTTCACGGTAAGACTTCTCTTTTATTGAAACTCTGCGGCCTCGGTCTACGTCGAAGAAACGCATGGAATGGCCTCGACGCATACCGTTTCTTGCAACACCGGTTGCGCTGCTTCCCGCGACGATCTGTATTTCGTCTGGGATGAAGTAGAGCGATTCTCCAGACCGCGCGCTTGGATAAGCAGGCGATCCTGGTCCTTCTTAGGGGGTAGACCCAACGCGGCTGTAAATCCGCGCTCCCAACCGGAGCAAGAGCAGAGCCTCTGAACGCAGTTGGAGCGCTTATGAAAGCGTACCGTGCAGTCCTGTGTGCCTTGGTTTGCGTCCTCGCTGCGCAGCTAGCCGTTGCGCAAACTCAGCGGGCGCTGCTCATCGGCATCAACACGTATCAACCTGCCGGCACCACGGCGGATCATCCCGCCGGCTGCATCTACGGCCGCTGCGAACTGGGCGCCTTCGAGAATCTCGACGGCTCCGTCAACGACGCCGAGGCCATGGCCGACCTGCTTACCAGCCCCAAATTCGGCTTCCCGGCCGCCAACGTTGCCCTGCTCACCGATCCCGCTCCGCCTCATCCCAGTCCCGGTGTTGTCATCCTTCCTGCCGATCAGACCACGCGCAGCGGCATCCTCGCCGCCATGCAGAAATACCTCGTCAACGTGCCGCAGAAGGGCGACACGGTAGTCTTTTACGACGCCAGCCACGGCTCCTTGCGCGTCAACAGCAAGGGCAACAAGCTCACGGTGTTCGTCAACGGCCAGTATGTTCACGCCGACACTACGCTCGTTCCCTCCGACGCCTACAAGGGCGGCTTCGACGTCCGCGACCGCGAGATGACGCACATCTTCAACGCCGCTCTCGACAAAGGCGTCCATCTCACCGTCATCTTCGATAGCTGCCATTCCGGCGGCGTCAGCCGCGGCATCGGTCCCGTGTACCGCGAGCGCGCGCTCGCCTTCGACCCCCGCGACATCGATCAAGCTCCCGACACGCTGCCCAACGGCCAGCCGGTTCCTCCGCCAACCGAGCGCGCCGGCAACCCCGCCCTGGTCTTTTCCGCCGCGCAACAAGATGAGACGGCCAAGGAGATGCCGCCTTCCAGCACCACCGGCTCCGAGCCGCACGGCGCCTTCACCGCCGCGCTGCTTCAGGCCCTCCAGGCCCTGCCCGCCGACACGCCCGCCTCCATTGTTTACGAGCGCGTGAAAGCTGTCCTCGAGGGCAGCAACGTCCCCGATCAGGAACCCGACCTCGATGCCACAGCCACGCGTCGCCAGCAGCCGCTCTTCGGTGGCGCCGCGGCAAAGTCCGGCAAGATTCGTGCCGCCGCCCTCGGAACCAATGACGACGGCACCGTTTCGCTCGATATCGGCCGCGCCTCCGGTCTCGGCGTGGGCAGCGAGTTCACCGCCACCACGCCCAACAGCGCGAGCCAGAACGTTCTGCTGCGCATCGCTAGCTTGGATGGCCTCGCCCGCTCCTCGGCTCAGGTGGTCAGCCCTGCGGGCGCTAAGGTTGCTCCCGGCGACCTTTTCGAACTGACCAAATGGATTCCTGCCGATAGCCCGCCGTTGCTCGTCTGGCTCTGGCCCTCCAATCTCTCCCAGGACCAGGTCCTCGCCGCGGCGGCGCAGGCCCAGGCCTCTGGAGCCGCTCTGGTCGCCGATCCCGCCGAACAGCAATGGACCCACGTCCTTAGTTGGGACGGAACGAATTGGACGCTGCATAAGGCTGGCGCCGCCGCTCCGGTCAGCCTGGGCGCTCCGCTCACCGCCGATGCCATCAAACAAAACCTTCCCCCCGGCGCCAAGCTCTGGGTCAACCTTCCGCCCTCGCAGGAGTTGGCCGCAAAACTCAAGCCCGCCGGCAGCGATAGCGCCGTTCAGGCCGCCGGCAATCTCTCTGTCGCTCATTACGCGCTCACCGGCGTCCTCACTGCCGGTGGCCCCGCCTACGCCTGGTATCACAAAAGTGAGCTCGCCGCGGGTCCTCCGTCTCCCAACGCACCGCCTCACAGTCCCGGCTGCTCGGCCACCTCGCAGTATCCCGTGCGCACCGATTGGGTTCCGGTCACGAGTTCTGGCGCCATCGATGCAGCCGGCGCCAAGCTCAACAACTATGCCTCGCTGCTCGCCAAGGTGCACGGCTGGCTCCAACTGGCCAACAGCCCCGCCGACGCCTCCATCGATGAGTTCTATTCCTTGGCCCTCATCCCTTCCTCGGCCACGGCTCCGCTGCCTTTGAATCAGACAACCCATCAGGGCGATCTGCTCAAAATGGCTCTCGCCGCCACCGACCGCGTGACCGATCGGCGCTGGGTCTACGTCCTCGATATCGACTGTCACGGCCAGGGAACCGTCCTTTATCCGCGCGACTACTCTGAAAACCAGTTCCCCAACGATGCCGATCATGGCCTCCAGTTTTTCCTGCCCGGCGCGCCCGTCCTCCGCATCGGCCCGCCCTACGGCGTCAACACATTGATCTTGCTCAGCACGGCGCAGCCCCTCGCCGACCCCTACGTGCTGAATTTTGAGGGTGTCGCTTCACGCGGCACGCGAGGAGTGGCCTCGCCCCTGGAGCGGCTCTTGAATCAAACCAGCGGTGGTACCCGCGGATTCTCAGGCGAGGTCCCCACCAATTGGGGCATCGGGCTTATGACCGTTCACAGTGCTCCCAACACTGCGCAGAATTAAGCTTTATGCATCGTGTGCCGATTTCATGGATAGGGTTAAGAGTACGTCCAATGCCTGGAGTTGACGGCTTCAAAAAGTGGGCTGGCGGCAGCCCGCGTATGCGGGTATGCTGGTTGCACGGCGCCGTCGGATGAGTTCTGCGGCGCCGGCAAACGGTAAATCGACGGAGGTCAAGATGAACCGTGCTGCAAGGAAAGTGGCAATCCTGTGTCTGGGCGCCGGCGCGCTGGCTGCAGCCACGCTGTACGCCCAGAAATTCGGCGCATCCAAGGAAAAAGTCACTCTGCAGCGCAAGCTTCCCGCGCTGGTCCATATGCCGGGAGACACGATCAAGGTCACCGTCACGTCATCCGACGAAGACGGAACCCTGCCTTACGACTTCCAGGCGCTCCTCGAAACCGAGCTGCTCAAGGACGATCCCAACCTCCGCGAGGACGAGAATCCGGCCACGCAGATCTTCTGCCAGATCACCGACTACTCCCACCCCGATCCCACGTATACGACCAGAGCAGCGCCGGGAATCGCCTTCGGCGCGAGTGGAATCGATCTCACGAAAAGCGCCACAAAAACAGCCCAGTTTGAGCGCATCACCGGTCAGCTCAACGTCTCTTTCCAGGCCAAGGACGCCACTGGTCACATGCTCATCTCAGACAACATCTCTTCGAGCTTTGACGGGGAATTCGACAGCGAAGGGAATTCAACTTCCCATGGCATGATGAGCGAGCTTACCGGCAGGTTCTCGCGCGCGAAGGGCGGAAGCAAGAGCGAAAACCTCAACCCTCCCACTCCCGCCGAGCTGCGCTCGCGCCTGATCATCGATGCGGTACAGCAGGTTGCCGAGCACCTCGTCGACTCCGATGAAACCGTGGACGTCCTTTTGGCGCGCAAGGATGGTCCGCTCGAAGAAGGCGATAAGGCCGCCGAGACCGGACTATGGGAACGTGCCCTGGAGACCTACGAGACGGCGCCGCCATTCCCCAAACCGGATGAGGACGCCTACAGGCTCTACGACATCGGCGTCGCCTACGAGGCGCTCGCTTATCAGGCCGATAATCAGAAGGCCGCCATGAAATACCTCGACCAGGCCGCCATCAACTATGGCAAGGCCATCGATGCCAAGCCCGATGAAAAGTACTTCCTCGAGCCGCAAAAGCGCATCGAAACCGCCATCGCGCATTATAAGGAGCTGGAAAAGGAACAGGAGGAGGCAGCTCGCGCCAAGGCCGCGGCGCAGACCGTCGCCAACAACCCGGCTCCATCGGGGAAGGGCCTCACCAATGCTCAGGTCATCGCCATGGTGAAGGCCGGCGTTGACGAAGCCACTGTCATTCACGCCGTCCGCGGGGCCGGTGCCGTTAATTTCGACCTCACCGCGGCAGGCCAGAAAAATCTCGCTAGCAACGGGGTCAGCCAGCGCCTTCTCGCCGAGATGAAGGCGCAGGCCGCAAAAAAGCCGCCGGCGCCCGTGCACAAGGGCCTGACGAACACGCAAGTCATCGCTATGATCAAATCCGGCATGGATGTCGAAACAGTCGTCCAGGCCATCCACGGAGCCGATGCCGTTGACTTCGATCTGACGCCCACGGGCCAGCGCACTCTAACCAGCAACGGCGTCAGCGCCCAAGTCCTGGCCGCGATGAAAGCTCGATCCGAGAGAAAATCGGCGGCAGCCACGAGGCATGTAGCCGAAAGATGAGTCCCCGTAGCCCATCCAGCCTAGCGATTCTGGCGCTGTTCGCGGCGGCGCTCTTCGCGTATCCACGCGCCTCCGCGCAGGGAATCCGTTGCGGCGCGGGTCAGGACCTCGTCGTTCAGGCCCTCGAGCGGATCGCTCCGCAGAGCGGTGACGACTCCTTTGAAGACGCACTGCAGCTTCTCAAGGCAGCCGTCGCCGAGTGCCCTGAGCTTGGCGACGCGTGGTACTACCGCAGCCTCGTCGAAAAGCGCCTCGGTCATGACGCCCTTGCGAAATACTCGCTCGACAAAGCGCGCTTCAATGGCTCCGAAGCGCTCGATCAGGGCCTGAACCCGCTTGTTCTCTCCACGCCCGCTTCGCGCGGCTTCGAAACCGATCAGGGCACGACGCCCGCGCCCGCCGCCCCTCCCGTGCGTCCCGGCCCCGTGCAGCAAAAGTGGGCGCTCGTCGTCGGCATTGGCAAGTTTACCGACAGTCAGATTCCTCAGCTTCACTACACCGACGCCGACGCTACGGCCTTTGCCGCTGCGCTCAAAGATCCCTCCATCGGCGGATTTCCCGCGGACAACGTCCACGTCCTCACCGACGACCAGGCCACCACAAAGAACATCAAGGAAGAACTCAACTGGATCGCCCGCCACGCGCAGCCCAACGATTTGGTCGTGATTTACGTCGCTACGCACGGCACGCCGCGCACCGTTGACACCGCCGGCGGAGCCAACTACCTCATCACCTACGACACCGAAGTCTACTCCGGCGGCAGCCTCGACCAGGACGCGCTCTTCGCCACGGCTTATCCCATGGTCGAGCTGGCCAATGCCGTCTCCACGCGCATGAAAGCCCTCCGTACCGCCGTCTTTCTCGACACTTGCTATAGCGGCGGCGCGGCCGGCGCTAACGGCTCTCAACCAGGCGCCACGCTCGCCAACACCGCCCCATCCGGCGCCATGCTCTCGCATATGACCCAGGGAACCGGCCGCATCGTCATGGCCGCCAGCGAAGTTAACGAAGAATCGCTCGAAAGCAGCCAGTTGCATCACGGTTACTTCACGTACTATCTGTTACAGGTCCTCAAAAACGGTAAGGGCGAGACACCCTTGAGCCAGGTCTACGCCACGGTCGCGCAGGATGTATCGCAGAGTGTCTCGGCGCAGGGAATGCACCAGCATCCCGTCATGAACCGCAGTTCCGCCGAGGCGGACTTTGCACTCCGCTCGCCCGGCGCCGCGACTGCAAGCTCCCAACCCTGACAGAAATGCCGGGCGGGCAATCGATGGGCTCGACATGAGTCGCACTCTTAATGTCTGTGCTTCGGGAATCCTCGGGATCGCGCTCCTCAGCGGCCTCGCCTGCGCGCAAACCGGCACAATCGCTCCGCAAATCATGCTTCAGGAACAGAAGCTGGCAGAAGCGCGCGCCTCCAACGACAAGCGCACCGAAGCCATGGAACTGAACACCCTCGCCGGACTTTACCGGGAAGCCGGAAACCTCCAGAAAGCGCTGGATTACTGCAACCAGGCGCTGGCGCTCGAACAAAGCGCGGGTTTCCATCCCGGCGAGATGATCACCAAGAACACGATGGGCCGGATTTATACCGACCTTGGCCAGGAGCAGAAAGCTCTCGATCTCTTGAATGAATCCCTGTCCTATTGGCAATCGAGTCAGAACCGCAGGCGTGCTGCCTTCGTTCATCAGGAGCACGCCTTCACCATGGGCGAGGCCAGCACTCTTAGCAACATGGGCAGGGTCTACAACAACCTCGGCGACAGGCAAAAGGCACTCGATTACTACAATCAGGCTCTGCCGCTCTGGCAGCAATCCGGCAGCAGCGCCGGCCAGGCCGCCACGCTCGACGGCATCGGCCGCGCCTACTCCGACATGGGAGACGGCAATCAGGCGCTCGACAACTTTAATCGTGCGTTGCCTCTTTGGAGAGCCGACGGCAACCGTGACGGCGAGGCGCTCACGCTCAATGATATGGGCCCCGCCTACGCAGGCATCGGCCAGAAGCAGAAAGCGCTCGAATCTTATAATCAGGCGCTCGCCATCTGGCGCGAGCTCGGCAACCGCCAGGGCGAAGCGCTTACCATCAACAACGTCGGCCGGCTCTACCGCGACCTGGGCCAGCACCAGACAGCGCTTGATTACTACAATCAGGCACTGCCCATCTGGCGCGAGGTGGGCAACCGCAGCGGCGAGGCGCTCGCGCTCAGCGACATCGGCCGCGCCTACGCCGATCTCGGCCAGCCCGCCAAGGCGCTCGACTTTGCCGGCCAGGCCCTGCCCATCTTTCGCGAGACCGGCAGCCGCCGCGGCGAAGCCATGGTCCTCAACAACATGGGCCGGGACCACTCCGACATGGGCGAGGCCCAGCAGGCGTACGATCTAGACCTTCAGGCGCTCGCCATCTGGCGCGAAGTCAAGGATCAGCGCAACGAAGCGCAGGACCTGATGACCCTTGCCTGGGCTTACTCGGAGTTGAAGAAGCCGGAACAGTCCTTCGCCAGCGCAATCGCCGCGCTTGGCCTGGCAAAAGCCACCGGCGATCCCGAGATCGAGGGCGGCATCGAGAACTCCATGATGCTCGGCTTTCGCAAGCAGCATCGCCCCCAGGAAGCCATCTTCTTCGGTCTCCTCGCGGTCAACTCTTACGAGCAGATTCGCAAGAATATATCCGGCATGCAAAAGGAAGTCCAGGCCGGATTCGCGCAATCGCGGTCGGGAGCTTATCGTATGCTGGCAGAATTGCTGGTCGAGGCCAGCCGCCTCGGTCAGGCCGAGCAAATTCTCGATCTCCTCAAAGAGCAGGAATTCAAAGACCTCGTGGCTGGCGCAGCTCCCGGCGCCACAGCCAACATCGAGCCTCTCAAGCTTTCGCCCGCGCAAATGGATGCCGAAAGCGCGTTGCCAGATCTCGAAAAGAAAGCGCGCGTCATCGAAGAGTCAAACCTCGCGTACGCACAACTCGAGGCCAAGGCGTCGCGCACTGCGGACAACGATGCTCAGCTCAAATCGCTCCAGGCGACGATACAGCAAACCAGCGATGAAATGCACGCCATTCTCTTCAACAAAGTGTTCCCTGAGCTCGATGCGCAGTCCGCGCCCGGCCAGGCCGCCATCGACTCAACAAAAAGCCTCCTTCAGGACTCGCTCTCTAGGCTTGGCCCGGGCGTCATCGGCATCCGCCTGCTTCTCGGCCAGGATCATGCTTACGCCATCGTGATCACGGCCTCGTCGCGCGCCAGCTTTGTGCTCGGCTCCTCAAGCGACGAAATTCGCGCCAAAGCCTTCGAAGCGCTGAAAGCGGTCGGATCGCCATCATCCGATCCCCGTCCGCGGTTGAACGAACTGTATGCCATGGTGGTCGCGCCTCTCGAACCCGAGCTCAGGAAGCTTGAATCGGATTCGGCCGCGAGCGGCAGCGTCCCCACGCTACTCTGGTCGCTCGACAACGCTCTGCGCTACGTCCCCATGGGCGCGCTCTACGATGGCAGCCACTACATGGTAGAGCGCTTCCACAACGTGCTCTTCACTCCTGAGAGCTACGGCCACATGACCGAGTCCGTGCTCGAAGCCGGAGCCCCGCCCAGCGCGCTCGCCATGGGACTCTCCAAAAGCTACGGCGGCCTTCCCGCCCTCCCCGGCGTCATTCCGGAACTGGACTCCATCGTTCACGATCCCTCCGATCCCGCGTCGCACGGGCCCATGCAGGGCAAGCTGCTGCCCGACGAGCAGTTCACTCTCGCCGCGCTCAAGGCCGATCTGGGCTCCGGCAACAACTTCTCCGTCGTTCATATCGCCAGCCACTTTGTCCTCATCGCCGGCAGCGGCGACGAGCCCTTTCTTATGATGGGCGGCGACAACTCGGGCGACCCCAATGGCTTCGAGTGGAATCTCTCCGCCATGGAGAACTCCCCGGTCGCCTTTCACGGCACGCGTCTGCTTACGCTCTCGGCCTGCAGCACCGCCAAGGACTACAAATCGCGCAATGGTCTCGAGATGGACTCGCTGGGCATGGTCGCTCAACAGAAGGATGCCGAAGCCGTTCTGGCCACGCTCTGGGACGTGAATGACCTCAGCACCAGCCACATCATGAGCGACTTCTACTCGCGCTGGGTCAAAAACCCCTCCGGCGGCAAAGCAGAGGCGCTTCGCCAGGCCCAACTCGCCTTTCTTCATGGCGGCGGGACCGTGCCCGGCGGCGGCGCTGGGCGCGGTTTCGAGACCGTCGGGCAGGGTCCGGTTGTTCAAAGCAGCCTCGGCTACGCGCATCCGTATTACTGGGCGCCCTTCGTCCTCATCGGCAACTATCAGTAGCGCCGGTCTCCAGACCGGCTGTCGTGTGGGCCTTCAGGCCCGCACTAGAATCCGCTACCACGCTACCCAAGCAGCCGCTTCGCCACCTTGACGTACATCTCCACCGCCTCCAGCAACTCCTTCTTCTTGAGCTTCTCCTGCGGCGTGTGCGCCACGTGAATGTTTCCGGGCCCCAGCAGCAGCGGCTCGCCCCAGTTGCTCAGTTGCGGAATGTCCGTCGTAAACTTCGCCACCATCGTGGGCAAACCCTCCGGCGCGCGCAGCCGCGCAAAAGGAATCTCCAGCGTGAAGTCCACCTCCGCCAGTCCTTTCGCTGCCTCCAGCAGCGCGGCCTTCACCGGCGCAGAATCGCCCACCAGCCGCACCAGCACCTGTGCCTCGGCCCTGTCCGCGATCACATTCGGCGCGTGTCCGCCGTGAATCTGCCCGATATTCAGCGTGCTCGGCCCCACGTCCTCCGTCACCGGCAGCTTCAGTTCCAGCAGCTTCGCCATCACCAGCACCAGCTTGTGCACCGCGCTCTCGCCCAGTTCCGGATACGCCGAGTGGGCCATCTTGCCCGTGGCGCGAAACACCACGCGCAGCGCCCCCTTCGACGCCAGCGCCACACGATTCCCTGTCGGCTCGCCGTTGATCAGGAACCTGCTGCCCTTCGGATTCAGGTTCGCCGCTTTGGCGCCCGCCGAATCGCGCTCTTCGCCACTCACAAACAGCACGCCAACCCGAAATCCCTCCGCCCGCAGCGCTTCCGCTGCCGCAATCTGCGCCGCAAGTATTCCCTTTGCGTCCGACACCCCACGCCCGTACATCCACTCCGCGTCCTCGCTGAACGGGACGTACGGCGGCACGGTGTCCATGTGCGTGGAAAAAACCAGATCCGGCGTTTGCCCCGCCGCACCGCCATACACGTTCCAGCGCGGCCCCGCGTTCGCGCTCTCCGCCGGCTGCGCCACCGGAGTCTTCTCCACCTCCCAGCCGCGCCCGGCAAGAAACTCCGCAAGAAAATCGCCCACCGCGCCCTCATGGTAGGTGGTCGATTCAATCTCGCACAGTTGGCGCGTCAGCCCCATCGGGTCGAGTGCGGCAATTTTCGCAGGATCGTTCATGATGCAGCCAGAATACCGTAGCGGCCAGCTCCCTTCCTTGGGCCGCCAGCCTTCAGCCCTGCGGCCCTGCCGCGGAGCGCCGCCCGCCGGAGCGTAGAATCAATGATGAAATGGTCCCCGCCATCGTACTTGCCCAAGCAGAGACTCATCCATCCGGCCAGATCCTCCGGCTGAAGGAGCTCCGGCCATGAACCAGGTCGGCGGCTCGGCTCTTGACGCTCTGCACGCCACGTCCGCGGAGATCTTCGCCGGCGCTCTCAAGGCTTGCGACATTGCCACTGCTTTCGATCGCCGCCTGCGCTTCGAGGGCAATACGCTCCACCGCCTCATGCCCGACGGCAGCGGCCCCGCAAGCATCGATCTCTCTGCCTACAAGCGCATCTTTGTCATTGCCCTGGGCAAGGCCGCCGGGCCCATGCTCCAGACCCTGCTGGCGCGCATGAAGCGCCGCAAAGGCCTGCGCGGCATCTGCGGCGCCAATCAATTACCCCCTACGCGCAACTGGCGTTTCCGCTACTTCGAAAGCGGGCATCCCTTGCCCAACGAAGATTCCTTCGCCGCCGCCCGCGCCGCCCTTGCCCTTCTGCACAAGGCCCGCAAAGACACCCTCGTCTTCTTCCTCATCTCCGGCGGTGGCTCGGCCATGTTCGATCTGCCCCTCGACCCGCGGATCACCCTCGAAGAAACCATCGTTTTCCACCAGTTGCTGCTCGCCTCGGGCGCGCCCATCAACGAGATCAATACCCTCCGCAAGCATTTTTCCGCCGTCAAGGGTGGCCGCCTCGCTATGGCCGCGCCGGACGCCCTTAAAGTCAGCTTGCTGCTTCCCGATGTCCCGCTGCGGACGCTCGACGCGCTCTCTTCCGGACCCACTTCGCCCGATCACTCCACCGTAACCGAAGTCCGCCAGCTACTCGCCAAATACGGCCTTGCGCCGAAACTCCCCGCCTCCATCCGCGCCTTCTTTGAACGCGAGGATCTGCCCGAGTCGCCCGGCAATAAGGGATGGCGGCCGGCGTTCCTGCCCAGACTGCCCTGGTCCGACGTGCGCCGGCTGACCTCCGCGGCCAGCATGAGCGGCGAGGATGAGGCCTTCCGCGATTCCGTCTTTGAAGTCCTCCTCTCCAGCCACGATCTGGTGGAGAACGCGCGGACTTTGGCGCGAGAAGCCGGCTACCATGTGATCGTCAACAACAGTTGCGACGACTGGGATTATGCCGATGCGGCCCGCTATCTGCTGGACCGGTTCCACACCTTTCGCGCTCAGCATGATCGGTTCTGCCTTATCTCCGTGGGCGAGGTTACCGTCACGATGGACCGCACACCCGGCGCCGGCGGCCGCAACCAGCAGTTTGCCCTGGCTTGCGCCCTCGAGCTCGCCAACTATCCCGGCGCGCGCCTCACCGTATTCAGCGCTGGCTCCGATGGCATCGACGGCAACACGCAAACGGCCGGAGCCATCGCCGATCCCACCACGGTCGCCCGCGCCCGCGCCTTCGGTTTCGACCCCGAGCAGTCGCTGGCGGCATTCAATGCCTGCCCCCTCTTTACTGCCATCGGTGACTCCGTAGTCACCGGTCCCACCGGCCTCAACCTGCGCGACCTGCGCCTGCTCATTGCTGAGAGCGCCTGACGCTGCTTCCGTCTTATGCGGCGAATCGTCGCCTGGAAAACCGATCGGACTTTTTGTTTCGCATCTCGCGCCTCTGCATTAGGATTGGTTCGTGGCTCGAAAACCAAAACGCAAAACCGCGGGCAAACTTCCCGACATTCGCGCTGTTGCCGCCGTGGCCAAGGTCTCCATCGCCACGGTCTCCAGAACCATGAACGGCTCTCCGCTGGTGAGCGAACGTCTGAGCAAACGTGTCTGGCAGGCGATCAAGCAGCTCAACTACCTTCCCAACACCCACGCGCGCACCCTCGTCTCCGGCCGTAGCCGCATCCTGGGAATCATCGTCGAGAACATCGCCAATCCCTTCTTCCCTGAGCTCATCCAAAGCTTCGAAGAGATCGCCGTCGCCCGCGGCTACGAGATCATGGTCAGTTCCACCAACAGCGATCCCGCGGTGCTGGCCGCCTGTGCGCGCCGCATGTTGGAGCGCAAGGTCGATGGCGTGGCCGTCATGACCTTCGGCGAAGAAGAGCCTGTCCTCGATCAGCTTGTGCACCGCGGGGTGCCCATCGTGCTGGCCGAGTTCAAGCTCGACGACCCCAAGGCCAGCACCATTCTCCTCGACTACTCCACCGGCATTCACCAGGCCGTCCGTCACCTTGCCGGCCTCGGCCATCGCGCCATTGCCTTCCTCGCCGGGCCGCACAGTCTGCACTCGGCCATCACGCGTGAGAATGACTTCCGCGCCGCCATGCAGGCAGCCGGCCTGCCGGTCCAGAAGAAATGGATGATCGAGTGCGACCATATGCTCAAGGGCGGTGTCGCGGGCTTCGGGCAATTGCGCAAGCTTGCCGCGCGCCCCACCGCCATCGTCTGCTCCAACGACATGACCGCCATCGGCGTTCTGCGCGCAGCCTACATGGAAGGACTGCGCGTGCCTCAGGATCTCTCGTTGATCGGCCTTGACGACATCGACTTTGCCGAGTTCACGCTGCCTCCGCTCACTACCATCCGCCTGTCGCGCGTGGAACTGGCGCGCGCCGCGTTTAACGCCCTCCGCGCGCAGATCGAGGACGCCGGCAATCCGAAGTTGCAGCGCGAGTTCCTGGTGTCGACCAGCCTCGTCGTGCGCGGCTCCACGGCCGCGCCCCCCGTTACGACGGCGTAAATCCGAATCTTCGTTCTCAACGTCAAATAATTGCAATGTAATGACGCGGCGGTGAAACCCTATGCCATTTGGCGAGATATGCTGTCCAAAGAGGGTGAAGAGCCGCAGCGGGCTGGAGGCGACACCTTGACGACTGCCTACATCAACCGCATCGCCACGGCAGTCCCGCCGCATGACATGCACGGAGCCTTCATCCCCTTCGCGGAAAGCTTCCTGCCCGAAGGCACGCCTCGGAATCTGTATCGCCGCATGGTTCGCCTTGCTGCGATCGACCATCGGTACTCCTTCCTCAAGCCGGTTGTTACTGAGGCCGGCGAGCTGCAGGATGAGGACGCGCTCTTTGTGCGCGGCCGCTTCCCTTCCACCGCGCGGCGCATGCAGGCCTTCCAGCAATTTGCGCCGCAGCTCGCGCGCTGTGCCTTCGGGAAACTCGCCCTCGGCGATGCGGAACGCCGGAGCATTACCCATGTCATCGTCACCTGCTGCACAGGCCTCTACGCGCCCGGGCTCGATTACGAAACCATCGAGATTCTGGATCTCAACCCCTCGGTCGAGCGCACCTTCATCGGCTTCATGGGCTGCTCTGCTGCCATCAATGCGCTCAAGGCCGCTCGCCACATCGTTCGGTCTGAGCCCGGCGCCAAAGTCCTGCTTCTCAGCCTCGAGCTCTGCTCCCTCCACATGCAGGAGACCGGGGATCTCGAGCAGCTACTCGCTTTCACGGTCTTTGCCGATGGCTGCGCTGCCTATCTGGTCACCGCGCAGCCCTCCGGTTTCGCCATAGACAGTTTTCTCGCCGTCAATCTCTCCGGCTCCGGTGACCTGATTACCTGGCGCATCGGCGCGCAGGGATTCGACATGCATCTCTCCGGTCAGGTTCCGGGCAAGTTGCGCAGCGGACTTGCCGATGCGGGCAGCCGAATCGCCCAGGGCCATGATTTCTCTTCAATCGATCTCTGGGCCGTCCATCCCGGCGGTCGCACCATCCTCGACGCCACCGAACAAGGCCTTGCGCTCCCCATCGAAGCGCTCGCCGACTCGCGCAATATTCTGCTCAACTACGGCAATATGTCTTCGGCATCCGTCATGTTCGTCTTGCAACGGTTGATGCAGCGCGCCCGTCCCGGCCAGCTCGGCTGCGCCATATCCTTCGGCCCCGGCGTCACCGCCGAAACCATGATGTTTCATGCCGTCTGACGTGATCGATTTCCGCCATCGCGCCGAACTTGCCGAGAAAATAGATGCGCCCTGCTCCCTCGAAGAGCTCCGCGCATGCCTTCGCGACCTTGCGCGCCTCAATCGCTGGTTCTTCGCTTATCGCCCGCTGCTGCGCTGGCTCGGTTCCGTCTCCACGGCTCCGGCCATCGCTCCGCTCCACATCGTCAACGTCGGTTGCGGCTACGGCGATGCCCTCCGACGTATCGAGCGCTGGGCTGGTGCGCGTGGCGTTGCCGTCGAACTCACAGGCGTCAACCTCAATCCCCACGCCGTCACCATCGCTGCCGAAGCAACTCTACCCCAGAGCGCGATCCGCTGGGTCGCTGCCGACATCTTTTCCTGGCAGCCTGACAAGCCGATTCACATCGTCGTCAGTTCCCTCTTCACCCACCACCTCACCGAGCCCGGCGTGATTCGCTTTCTGGAATGGATGGAACTCCACGCTGAGATCGGTTGGTTCGTCAACGATCTCTCGCGTGCAGCGGTTCCTTATCATCTGCTTCGCATATTCTCCAAACTTGCCGGCCTTCACCGCTTCGTTCAGCACGATGGCCCCGTTTCGATCGCTCGTTCCTTTGTTCCCCAGGATTGGCAGCGAATGTGCGCCGCCGCAGGCATCGACCGTGACGCATTCTCCATCCAGCCGTCCAAACCAGCGCGCCTTTGCGTCAGCCGGAGAAAAGCGCCATGAGCTCCGCGGTGCTTCGCAGCGTTGATCATCTGATCGTCGGCGGCGGCCCAGCCGGCTCCATGGCCGCTCTGCGCCTTGCCTCCGCGGGCCGCAACGTCGTGCTGCTCGAAAAGGAATCAGGCCCGCATCATAAGGTCTGCGGCGAATTCCTCAGTCGCGAAGCTGTCGCCTATCTCCATCAAGCCGGAATCGTGGCCCTGGGCCTTGGCGCTGCCACAATCGGCAGCCTCCGCCTTTCCGCCGGCAGCAAGGTCATCACCGCATCTCTTCCTTTTCAGGCGCTCTCGCTCTCGCGCCGCGTCCTCGATGAGGCCCTCCTGGCCCGCGCTGAACTAGCTGGCTGCCGGATTCTTCGCGGCCTCGCCGTCGAATCGCTCACTCCGGAAGCAGATGGCTGGATCGTCTCGCTCAGCAACGGCGCCACCGTTCGCGCGCCCACGGTTTTCCTCGCCACTGGCAAGCACGACCTCCGTGGCTTCACCCGCACTCCCGCCAAACAATCCGACCTCGTCGGCTTCAAGACTGTATTGGCGGCTGGCGCCCGCTCAAACGGCCGCTCTCGCGCGATTGCATGGACCTCTATCTCTTCTACGGCGGCTACGGCGGCCTCTCGCTCATCGAAAACGATGTCGCCAATCTCTGCCTCGTCGTGCGTCCGTTCCACCCTGCGCGAGGCTGGCAGTTGGCCGCAACTTCTCGCCTCCATCCTCCGCGGCAACCGCCACCTGCGCAGGCTTCTCGACGGAGCAGCGGCAGTCTGGCCGCGCCCGCTGGCCATCTCGCCGATTCCGTACGGCTATTTCGCCCGGGAAACTCGCGGACTCTGGTGTGTCGGCGATCAGGCCGCCGTCATTCCTTCGTTCACCGGCGACGGCATCTCCATCGCCTTGCACTCCGCCGCTCTCGCCGCGCAAATGTTCCTCGCCGGACATACCGCCGATGCTTACAGCCGCGCTCTTCGCGCGCAACTTGCGCGCTCCATGACCCTCGCCACAGGTCTCTCGCGCGTCGCTGTCACCGGCGCCGGCCGCGCCGCCGCCCTCGCCGCTTTGTCGCTTGCGCCCGGCATCGTGCGGTGGGTCGCCGCCTCCACGCGAATCCCGCAATCGTCGCTTGTTCTTGGCGAATGTGCGCTCAACGCGGCCAGGCCCGCCGCCCATCCTGCCGCTTAATGCGTCGAAACCCCTTCTACTGCGCCGCCATCGCGCTCTCCGTCTCCAGCGCGCCCGCCTCGCGCCAGGCCGTGATCTCCGCGTGGGTCATGTCGGCGGCCACGCGGCGGCTTGAATAAATCCGCGGCTCGCCGAACCACAGTCGCGCCGAAAAACCCGCCACGCCCAGCACTTTCCACAAATGCGTGGTAAACGATTCGTCGCCGTACCAGCACAGCTCCCGCTCCTCCACATCGCCGTCCTCGACCACGTACCGAACCGCCGCGGCTGTAATCGGCGCGCCTGCTGTCGTGGCGGGATCGATCAGCCGCGAGTGGAACCGCAGCACCTGTGCCCCGTCCGTACTCGTGCCCTCGGGAAACAGCAGTACCGGAACCGGCAGTTGCAGCCGCTCGCCGATCTGCTCTGCCACTGACTTGGCGCTGGCCCGGCTCGACCGGTCGAGAAAGATCGTTCCCCCCGTCCGCGCCGCCTTGCCGAAATACGGCCAGCCATCGATCTCCATCTTGGCCACAAAAAAGCACGGCATCGCCGCGCTGATGATGAGGATGTCGAGATAGCTCAGGTGGTTCGCCACCACCAGACCGCAGGCCGGCGGCTGGCCCTCCACCTGCGACTCAATGCCCAGTGAAATCAGGATCGAACGTGCCGACCGCCTGCAGCCACAACGCACGCCGCTCCAGCGTCATCGGCCCGCGCAGGCGCATCAGCCAATAGCGAAGAATACAAGATGCGAGAACGAATGCCAGCGCCACAGCGCGCCGGATGCGCCGCGGCGTCAAGGCGTGAGCGGGGCCAGAAAGCGGTTGCGCGCCGCGGCCGAAAGCAGATTCAAATCCAGGAGCGTCAGAAAATCGATGGTGCGGAAATCGCGATCCCACGCCGGCGGCGCCGCAATGCGCGCCCCGATGGCGAGATACGTCTTCAGCAACTTGGGAACCTTCACCACAACAGGAGTGGACGCCGCATCGAAATCATCCGGCCCAGATCGATCAGCCGTTCGATCGGTCCAGCAGGCCGGCGGCTGTACGCACATGCTCTGCTGAGCCGGATCGTAGCTTCCTGGGGGGCACGCATACTCTGCCGTTGGCGTCGTCTCAAACTCCGCCGGAACCCTGAAATTCTCAAGCTGGCGATACATCCGCCAACCCTCCGCCGGGTCATTGGAGTTCAAAGAAGAGCAACCGAGCAAATAACGAAGCCCCATGTCGGTAGCATACTGCGCGATCCCCCGCCACAACAACATCAGCACCTCGGGGGTGCGGTGTTCGCGATCGATCGAGGCGCGTCCCAGCTCCAGAATCCCCGGCCGCAGCGGCTCGTACGGCGCCAGGTTGAACTCCTGTTCCGAGTAGTAGCCAAGGTGCCGCGCCGCCGTCTCGCCCGACTGCATGCGGTACGTTCCCACGACGCGCCGGCTCACCTTGTCCTCTACCAGCAAGTGTTCGCAGATCGCATCGAAGCGGTCCATGTCGAGCCCCGTCTCGTAAGAACTCTCCAGCCCCTCGCCCAGCTCGATATTGAACACCTTGAAACGCAGCCTGCACGCGGCCTCGCGATCCTCCGGCGTCTCCGCGAGCCGCAACCGGTAACGCCCCACATCGGCATGAATGCGGGAAGCTCGCGCCGTCAGCGTGGGAGCCGGAGCAGCGCCCGCCAGAAGCGCAATCTCCACCACCGAACTGGCGTCAAACGCCAGCTTCAAAGGAACCCTTGGCCCAGGTTGTGGAATCATGCGGCCAGTATCGCGCCGGGACTGTAAACATACTGTCAAACCGCCGCGAAAACCGCGCAAAAATCTTGTTCGGATGTTTACACCGCTGTCACAAGGGCCTCTCGCTCCGCCCGCCTATACTCCCGGCTCGTAGTTCAGGTTCGGCCCCAGCCAGCGCTCCACCTCCGCCACGCTCATACCCTTGCGCCGCGCATAGTCTTCCACTTGGTCGCGGCCGATCTTCCCCAAGCTGAAATACCGGCTCTCCGGATGCGCAAAATAAAATCCGCTCACGCTCGATCCCGGCCACATGGCAAATGACTCCGTAAGCTGGATGCCCGCGTTCTTCTCCACATCGAGCAGCCGCCACAGCGTTCCCTTCTCCGTGTGATCGGGACAGGCCGGATACCCCGGCGCCGGCCGAATTCCGCGATACTTTTCGTGGATCAACTCTTCGCTGCTAAATTTCTCGCTTCGTCCGTAGCCCCACTCCTCGCGCGCGCGCTTGTGCAGGCACTCCGCGAAGGCTTCGGCCAGCCGGTCGGCTAGCGCCTCCGCCATGATCGCGTTGTAGTCGTCGTGCGCCGCCCTGAACTGGCCGCACAACTCCTTCAACCCCACACCGCTCGTCACCGCGAACGCGCCAATGGAATCGCCCAGTCCCGTCTCCTTCGGCGCAATAAAGTCCGCCAGGCACCGGCACGGTTCATTTCCCTCCCGATCCGACTGCTGCCGCAGAAAATGCACCCGGTCCAGCTCCTTCTCGCGCGTTTCATCCGTGTACAATTCCACATCGTCGCCCGCCGCGTTCGCCGCAAAGAATCCGTACACGCCGCGCGCCGTCAGCAGCTTCTCCGCAACAATCCGATCCAGCAGCGCATTCGCTTCCGCGAAGATCTGCCGCGCCTGTTCGCCCTGCTTCTCGTCTTCGAGAATCCGCGGATACACGCCCTTCAACTCCCACGCATGAAAGAACGGGCTCCAATCGATGAACTCTCTCAGCGCTGCAAGCGGAAAATCCTCCAGCACGCGCACGCCTAAAAACGATGGCTTCGCCAAATCCTCCGCCCGCCACTCGATCGGCGTCCGCCGTGCCCGCGCCGTTTCAAGCGGCACAACTGCCCGCCGCGGCGCCGCATGCGCCTTGCGCAGCGCCTCATATTCGGCCTGATGCCGCGCCACAAACTCCGCCTTGCCCTCTTCGCTCAGCAGGCTCGTCGTCACCGGCACGGCGCGGCTCGCGTCCAGCACGTGCACCACCGGCTCGCTGTAGTGGGGCGCAATCTTCACCGCCGTGTGCGCGCGGCTGGTCGTCGCTCCGCCGATCAGCAGCGGCAGCTTCAGTCCCTGCCGCTCCATCTCCCGCGCCACATGCACCATCTCGTCGAGCGAAGGCGTAATCAGCCCGCTCAGCCCGACAATGTCCGCCCGCACCTCTCTCGCGCGCTCCAGAATCTTCTCCGCCGGAACCATCACGCCCATGTCGATCACTTCGTAGTTATTGCAGGCCAGCACCACGCCCACAATGTTCTTGCCAATGTCGTGCACGTCGCCCTTCACCGTCGCCAGCACGATCTTTCCCTGCGCCCTCACCGCCTGGCCCGCCGCGGCCATCTGCGCCTTCTCCGCCTCCATAAACGGCGTCAGGTACGCAACCGCCTTCTTCATCACGCGCGCCGACTTCACCACCTGCGGCAGAAACATCTTTCCCGCGCCGAACAGGTCGCCCACCACGCCCATGCCGTCCATCAGCGGGCCTTCAATCACCGCCAGCGGCCGTCCCAGCTTCACGCGCGCCTCCTCCGCATCCGCCTCGATGTACGCATCGATTCCCTTCACCAGCGCGTGGCTCAGCCGCTCCTCCACCGTGCCGTTGCGCCATTCCTCGGCCTTCTTTTCGTCGCCCTCCTCGCCCGCGCCCGCAGCTCCCGCCGCTTTCAGCGCCTCGCCGAACTCGACCAGCCGTTCCGTCGCCTCCGGACGCCGGTTCAGCAGCACATCCTCCACCAGTTCCTTCAGTTCCGGCTCGATCTCCTCGTACACCTCCAGCATGCCCGCGTTCACGATGCCCATATCCAGCCCCGCGGCGATCGCATGATACAGAAACGCCCCGTGCATCGCCTCGCGCACTTTATTGTTGCCGCGAAAGCTGAACGACACGTTCGACACGCCTCCGCTCACCTTCGCGTGCGGCAAATTCTCCTTGATCCAGCGCGTTGCCCGGATGAAATCCACCGCGTAGTTGTTGTGCTCCTCCATCCCCGTTGCCACGGTCAGGATGTTCGGATCGAAGATGATGTCTTCGGCTGGAAATCCGGCCTCATCCACAAGAATCCGGTAGGCGCGCTCGCAGATCCTCGTCTTGTCCTCGAATCCCGCTGCCTGCCCCTGCTCGTCGAAGGCCATCACCACCGCCGCCGCGCCGTACTTCAGCACCGCCGCCGCGTGCTCGCGAAACTTCCGCTCGCCCTCCTTCAGCGAAATCGAGTTCACAATGCCCTTGCCCTGCAGGCACTTCAGCCCCGCCTCAATCACCTCCCACTTCGAGGAGTCGACCATGAACGGAACCTTCGCCACTTCGGGCTCGCTCGCCAGCAATTGCAGATAGCGCGTCATCGCGGCCACGCCGTCGATCATCCCCTCGTCCATGCAGATGTCGAGTACGTTCGCCCCGTTCTCCACCTGTTGCCGCGCCACGCTCACGGCCTCTTCGTACTTGCCCTCTTTGATCAGCTTGGCGAACTTCGGCGACCCGGCCACATTGGTCCGCTCGCCGATCAGAATGAAGACGCCGGGCTGCTGCGTGAAGGGCTGCGATCCCGACAGCCGCAACGGCTTCGTCTCAACCGGTTTGGCCAAGCCTGCGCTCATGCCGCGCCCTCCACTCCGCCGGCTTCCGTGTCCTCCGCTGCCGGCGCCTTGCGCGGCGCCACGCCTTCCAGCGCCTTCGCAATCGCCGCAATGTGCTCCGGCGTATTCCCGCAGCATCCGCCGGCGATATTGAGGATTCCTTCGCGAGCGAATCCGCTCAAATACCGCGCCATGTCCTCCGGCCCCAGATCGAACCCCGTAGGCGACAGCGGATTCGGCAGCCCCGCATTCGGATAGCATGAGATCGCCACGTCCGCCTTCTCCGCCAGCTCGCGCAAAAACGGCGCCATCAAGTCCGGACCCAGCGAGCAGTTCAACCCCACCGCCAACGGCTTCGCGTGCCGTACCGCGGTCCAGAACGCCTCAATGGTCTGCGCCGAGATCATCGTCTCCCCGCCGCGTCCCACCGCCGCCGAAATCATCACCGGCAGTTCCCTTCCGCCCGCCGTCAGCCCATCCTCGTCGAACACCTCGCGAATCGCCGCCAGCGCCGCCTTCGCATTCAAAGTGTCGAAGATCGTCTCCACCAGCAGCAAATCCGCGCCGCCCGCAATCAGCGCCCGCGCCTGCTGCTTGTACGCCGTCTTCACCTGGTCGAACGTCACCACGCGAAAGCCCGGATCGTCCGCGTCCGGCGAATTCGACAGCGATACCGTCAGCGGCCCCATCGCTCCCGCCACAAACCGCTGCCGTCCCGTCTCGTTGCCCACGCGATCCGCCCACTCCCGCCCCTGCTGCGCCGACTTCTCATTGATCTCCCACGCCAGACTCGCTTAAGAATCTATCCTCGATCACCTTCTGATAAAACTCCGGATCCTTCCGTCCCCCATGCGTCCGCGGATCGTCCACAAAAAACTCGCTCTGCGCGATCGTCGTCGCGCCAAACGTATTCGTCTCCAGAATGTCCGCCCCGGCCTCCAGAAACCGCCGATGAATGTCGCCGATCAGTTCCGGCCGCGTCAGCGTAAACAGGTCGCCGTTGTTCAGCAGGTCCTTCTTCGCGTCCCTAAACCGCCCGTCGCCGCGCTCCCCGCGAATGTCCGCCTCTGTCATTCCATACGTGCGGATCGTCGTGCCCGTCGCTCCATCGATGATGGCGATCCGGCTCTCGAGCAGTCGCCGAAGCGGATGTTGGGGAACCTTAGTCATTTCTTCTCCTGGATTTACGGCCCTTCCATCCAGCATATCTTGGTCTGTGCCCCGCCCGAACCAATCCGCGCCGAACGCGCCTAGGCAGTCACTGGCCTGCCGCAACCCCCGCCCGAACGGCTAACCCCGCTAACACCGCTAGCTCCGCTAACTCCGCTGTCTCCCCCTCCCAATTAAACTGGAGACGATGATCACCACTCTCTTTGGCAGCGAAGAACCGCAAGAACCCGGCTTCTTCGACCGCATGAAGCAGGCCGTCTCGCGCACCCGCGAGTCCTTCTCCGCCAAAATCGCCAACATCGCCGCGATGACGCGCGTCGTCGACGAGAGTGCCCTTGACGAACTCGAAGCCGCGCTGCTCACGAGCGACCTCGGCGTGCCGACCACGACGGCGATCCTCGACGCCCTCCGCGATCGCGCCCGCCACCAGGCCATCGAGGGCGGCGCCGAGCTACGCCAACTCTTGAAGGAGCAATTGATCGCCATTCTCAGCGCCCCGCAAGGAGCGGCTGCCGCACCGCGGGTGTCTCCGCCCAAGGTCACTTTTCTTGTCGGCGTCAACGGAACCGGCAAAACCACTTCGAGCGGCAAGCTCGCCGCCTGGTCCCGCGCCCAAAACCGCTCCGTGCTCCTCTGCGCCGCCGACACTTTCCGCGCCGCGGCCATCGAGCAGCTTGAAGTCTGGGCCTCCCGCTCCGGCGTCGAGATGATCAAGACTCGGCCCGGCGGCGACCCAGCAGCCGTCCTCTACGACGCCATCTCCGCCGCCAAATCCCGCTCCATCGACGAACTCTACGTCGATACCGCCGGCCGCCTGCACACAAAAACCGGCCTCATGGACGAACTCGACAAGATGCGCCGCACCGCTGCGCGTTTGGTTCCCGGCGCGCCTCACGAAGTCCTTCTCGTCATGGACGCGACGACCGGCCAAAACGGCCTCCAGCAGGCCCGCCTCTTCACACAGTCCGCCGGAGTCACCGGCATTCTCCTCACCAAGCTCGACGGCACCGCCAAAGGCGGCATCACCGTCGCCATCGCCCGCGAACTCAACCTTCCCGTCCGCTACGTCGGTGTCGGCGAAAAAATGACCGACCTGCTAGAGTTTTCGCCCACAGAATTTGTCGACTCTCTGCTGGAGTAACCGATTCGGGAAGATCAACCAACCTTCTGCTTGTCATCCTGAGCGGAGTTTGCCGCGATTTTGGTGGCAAACGGAGTCGAAGGATCTGCGGTTGTTTTTAAGGAATCTATCGCTGGCATGAGTCTGACTCCACGACGCGCGGTGTATACTTACCAGCCATGCAGATCATCCTGGTTGTTCTATGCGTCTTGGCGCTTGCAGCGATCCTGCGTGTCGTTATATCTGGCAATAGTGCAGCAACGTCTGCGGATGTTGAACCGCTATCACCCCTTGAGCTTCGGCAGACTTCGAAGGATCCTTACCAGGAGAGGTTTCACGAAAAAGCCGTCCGGGAAGCTGAGCGCGCCTCGTATGCGCCCGCCCTTCACAGAACGAACCGTTCCCTAAATGCGCAAACCAAAGCGACTCCCGAAGCGCCACTTGAACTCGCATCGTTGTTGCCTGGGAAGTTTGTCGTGTTGGATCTGGAGACAACCGGCCTCAGTCCGGAGAAAGACGAAATCATCGAAATCGGGGCGATTCGTTTTAGCCTTGGCGCTGAAACACATCCAACATTTCAGTCATTCGTGAAGCCGGATAACGCAATCAGTCAAACCATCACGAAGCTTACCGGAATTACGCAGCTGATGGTCGAAAACGACGGTCTCTCGGCCACTGAAGCACTCGAAGAGTTCTCGGCATTCATTGGCGAACTGCCCTTGGTCACCTTCAACGCACCATTCGATATGGGGTTTCTCTGGAACACGGGCAAGAGACATGGCATCGCAATTAAAAACCGATATACCTGCGCGCTTCAATTGTCGCGCCGCGCGTGGCCTGAGCTTCCGAGCCATCGCCTGGCGGATCTTGCAAAAATCGCCAACTTGCCCGACGATGACACCCATCGCGCCTTAGGCGACAGTAAGCGTGCTCTTTATATCTTCGCTGCGGCAGTATCGAAAATCGGCCAGAAGGTTTGCTGGGAATACTATCCGCTCGATTGGCGCGTGTCGGACGAATACAACAAGGCCCGCAACGCCAACCTCGCGTTTTGTGCACAAATTCGCCCGCTGGAGTCCAGCGATCCTATGCAGGCTATTTCTCGATACGCTGAAGCAATGGCTAGAATGTATGACTACGAGGGCACCCTCGATGGCAGGTACGCCAATGCTCAGATTCTCGACCGGCTCACTCTCTGTCTATGGAAAACAGACCGGTATTCCGAACTTATAGATAGCGTCGAGAAGTTTGTCAGGACATTTCCCGACGTTGAGTCCAGCTTGATGGCAGCCGTGCTCAAGCGCAAAGAGCGGGCACTGTGCAAAATCGAGAAAGCCGCAGATTAATACGCCGGGGGCCTCAGGTCTCGATTCACGCCGCCAATCGCCCAATCTTGACGCGCCGGTGGCGCATGGCCTTTGCCAGATCGTAATTGGCCTGCAGCCTGATCCAAACTTCGGGAGAGGTTCCGAATGCCTCGGAAAGGCGCACGGCCATCTCGGCCGATACGCCGGTCTTGCCGTGGATCATCCGCGACAGATTCGCCCGCGTGATCTTCAGGTGCGCGGCCAAGGCGGAAACAGTCAAACCGAGACCTTCCATGTGCTCCTGAATGATCTCGCCCGGGTGTGCGGGGTTATGCATCATATGCTCTTCTCCCTCAGTGATAATCCTGATAGTCGGCTAAAATCGCGTCTTCGCCCTCAAATTTGAACGTGATGCGCCAATTGCCGCTGACACGCACAGACCAATGGTCTTTCAACTTTCCTTGGAGCGGGTGCAAATGCCAACCCGGCACATTCATGTCTTGCGGCGACGCGCTGGCGTCAAGCAATGTTAATTGCCTGCGGAGCTTCGTCGCGTGAGCCGGCTGGATTCCTGCTTTGCTGTCGGTGCGGTAAAAATTCTCCAGTCCAGCATGCCGGAAGCTCTTAATCATGTGTATAGTGTATTGACACGATATACACAAGTCAAGGAATTCTTTGGCATGTAGCTTACAGCCCTGAAGTCAGACTCCTCACGGCGTGTACACTTGAAGGTTCCGCAGGATGCGCGCACGATGAATTCCTCCGGCCAAGACACGCACTGGATGCGCCGCGCCCTCGAACTCGCGCGCCGCGGCATCGGCGTCACCTCGCCCAACCCCGCCGTTGGCTGTGTCATTCTCGACCGCGCCGGCCAGATCGTCGGCGAGGGCTGGCACGAGTACGATCTCCTCGACCACGCCGAAATCGTCGCACTCAAAGCCGCTGGGTGCCCCATCGGGGTACCCGGGTCGCCTACCGGGCCGGGTCCCACGTCCTCTGCGGAAAGGGTGGGAGACCAATCCACGAACCGCGTCCACGGCGGCACGGCCTACGTCACCCTCGAGCCCTGCAACGTCACAGGCCGCACGCCGCCCTGCACCGATGCGCTCATCAAATCCGGCCTCGCTCGCGTCGTCGCCGCCACCATCGATCCCAACCCCGCCGTCGCCGGTCAGGGACTTGCCGCCCTCCGCGCCGCGGGCATTCAAACCTCCGTCGGCGTCTGCCAGACCGAAGCCCGCCGCCTCAACGAAGGCTTCGCCCGCTGGATTCAGCACCGCCGTCCCTTCGTGCTCATGAAGGTCGCCATGACCCTCGACGCGCGCATCGCGCCGCCGCCTGCGCAGCAAACTCCCCACGCGCCCTACTGGATCACCAGCGAACTCGCCCGCGCCGCCGTGCAGCAGTTGCGCTGGGCCGCCGACGCCACCATGGTCGGCATCGACACCGTCCTCGCCGACGATCCCTGGATGACCGACCGCAGCGGCAATCGCCGGCGGCGTCCGCTGCTGCGCATCGTCCTCGACTCCGCCCTTCGCATGCCCCTCGACTCCAAGCTCGTCTCCACGGCGCAAAACGATGTCGTCGTATTCACCGTCTCCAACGACGAATCCCGCGCCGCCGAACTGCGCAACCGCGGCGTCCGCGTCGAAGTTCTTCCTGCGGACACGGGGTCGCGGAGCGGGGGGGCGACAGGTCTTCGTCGCAGGGGCGGCAAGCCGGCCGCGTCCCGCTCGAGAAAGTACTCTTGAAGCTCGGCGAAGAAGGCGTCCTCACCCTCCTCACGGAAACCGGCACGCGCCTCAACACCGCCTTTCTCGCTGCAGGCCTCGTCGACCGCCTCCACTTCTTCATCTCGCCGCAGATCATGGGCTCCGACGCCGTCCCCGCCTTCCGCGGCCTCTCCAGCTTCGTTCACCTGGCCGATGTTGAAGTCGAGCGCTACGGCAACGACCTCGGCCTCAGCTCTCTCCTCCGCGATCCCTGGCCGCCCGCTCAGAATTCCTGAGCCCGTTTCGGACCCATCGCGTCCAATATAATAAGGCAGTACAGTTCCGGCCCAGCCCCCTGGACCGCCTCGCCGGCAGCAAGTACGGGAAGGCAAAGCTTGACGCTCTCTACGCCCCTCATCACGGCTGTCGTATCCGTATTCGGCCTCGTCGGCGTGCTCACCTGGCGCGTGCGCGAGGGCCGCACCGCCGTCACTCTGAAAATGATTGTGATGCCGCCCCTGGGCATGGCCACCGGCTTTTGCATGTTCTTTGCCCCGCAGTGCCGCATTCCCTGGGAGTGGGGCGTCGGCGCTTTCCTCATCGGAGCCGTCGTTTTCGCATATCCGCTGCTGCTCACCTCCGACCTGCACCTCAAAAACGGCGTCATCATGATGAAGCGCTCCAGCGCCTTCTTCGCGGTCATTGTCGTGCTTGCCCTGGTCCGCTACCTCGCGCGCGGCTACTTTGACCGGTACCTTTCGCTGTTGCAGACTGGAGCCCTGTTCTATCTGCTGGCCTTCGGCATGATCCTCCGCTGGCGTTTGAAGCTCCTCTTCGCCTATCGCGCCCTCACGGGCAGCCAAGCCCTCGGCGCAACCCCAGTCCCCGAAGAAGCAACCTCCAGCGAATAATCCTCAACCCGGTTCCGCCTATCTCCGCCAACCCCGCTATCTCCGCTAACCCCGCTGTTCCCTAATTGTGAGGTTTCAATAGATTGTCCATCTGATCTGAACCTGTAAAGCTGGGTTTGCGAAGACTCAGTAATTCAGGAGACCAGATGGACTATCACCAGAATGCACGAACCATGGTTTGGAGTCGAGAAGAGATGGCGAAGCGGGTGATCGAGCAGGGAAGCACGTTGGCGGCGGCTGCAGCCGCCGCCAACGTGAGCCCGAAGACCGCTGCCAAATGGGTGGCGCGCTATCGGGCGCTGGGCTTGGCCGGGCTCGCAGACCGCAGTTGCAGGCCGCTCCGCCTGCGCAGGCCCACTAAGCCGGAGCTGGCGGAGCGGGTTGAGTTGCTGCGTCGCCAACGCTGGACCGGGTTGCGCATCGCGCAAGCCACAGGCCTCAGCCGGGCCACGGTTAGCCGTATCCTGCGCCGGCGCAAGCTCAGCCGCATACGCGATCTGGAACCACGCCCACCCGTGCTGCGCTATGAGCACGCCGCGCCCGGGGACCTGCTGCATCTGGACATCAAGAAGCTGGGCCGTATCGCCAAGCCCGGCCATCGCGTCACCGGCAACCTCGCCGACCGCACCCGGCGCGTGGGCTGGGAGTACGTCCACGTCGCCATCGACGACCACTCCCGCATCGCCTTCTCGGCCATCTTCCCGGATGAAACCGCGGCTTCAACTGTCGCTTTCCTCTGCCAGGCTGTGGCCTACTACGCACGGCTGGGCATCCGCTTCCGCGGCCTGCTCACCGACAACGGACCGGCCTATCGCTCGCGCCGCTTCGCAAAGGTATGCAGGGAACTCGGCATCAAACATCGTTTCACCCGGCCCTACACCCCGCGCACCAACGGCAAAGCCGAACGCTTCATCCGCACTGCTCTACAGGAATGGGCCTATGCCCGCATTTATCAGAACTCCGATGAACGCTGCGCCCAGCTTCTGCCCTGGATACACGAATACAACTGGCACAGACCTCACGCCAGTCTCAACCACTACACTCCCATCAGCAGAGCAGGCGCAGATCGGAACAATCTGTTGACACTACACACCTAATCCCTGGTCCCTGATCCCTTACACTGTACCCATGTTCACCGGCATCATCGAACAGACCGGGACCCTCGTCAGCCTCACCGATCGCGGCGGTGTTCGCCGCATCACCGTCGAAGCTCCCGGCATCGCCTCCCGCCTCCGTGAAGGCGACTCCCTCGGCGTCTCCGGTGTCTGCCTCACCGCCCTCGATCCCGACCCCACTTACTTCCACGCCGACCTTGCCCAGGAAACACTCGATTGCACCTCCCTCGGCTCTCTCACGCCCGGCGCCAAGGTCAATCTCGAGCTGCCCACCGCCGCCGGCAGCCCCCTCGGCGGCCACATCGTTCAGGGCCACGTCGACGGCACAGGCATCATGACCGCTCTCGACCCCGTCATCCCCGAATCCAGCCCTAACTTCGACCGCCAGATCACCGACTGGACCCTCAAGGTCCGCGTCCCCGAGAACGTCAGCCCCTGGATGGTCCACAAGGGCTCCGTCGCCGTCGAAGGCATCAGCCTCACCATCGCCGGCGTTAGTGGGGCCCCCGGCGACAGGTCTTCGTCGCCGGGGTTGTTCGATGGCGAGGAGATCGCCATCGCCATCCTGCCCCTCACCTACTGGCGCACCAACCTGCATACTCTCGCTGTGGGTGCGCCCATGAACATTGAGGCGGATGTGCTCGTCAAGCTCGCCGCCATGCAGATGCAGGCCGCGAAAAAGCCCGAATTCGACCTGACCGCCGCCTGGCTCGTCGCCAACGGGTTCTAAGAAAAGCTCGCAGTGCCGGCTTGGCGCCGGCGAACTGACAACCGTGAACTGAGAACTGCGGACCCTCGGAGGCGCCCCATGATCTGCACCCAGTGCGGTTCCCTGATGGATCAGACCGACAAGAACTCGTTCTCCGGTCGCGTAATCCGCGAGTACCTGTGCCGAAAATGCGGCCACACCGATTGGGAAGACGACGGCGTCGCTCTATGGCAGGTCCTCCACGACGCCCGCGAACAGGACGAAGCCGAAGCCGCCGCGCAGCCCGAGCCCAAGCTGCCGGCCCAACCTCCGTCACGATCGCTCTGGCAGCGCCTCATCAACCACGTCCGGCGGGGCAAGTAGAAATCCGCAATCGGTTTATGCTATGATATCGACTAGTCGAATTGACTGGTCAATGTTATGCAGACGATTCAGGCATCCGAAGCCAAGACCCACTTCCTGCGCATCCTGGACGATGTGGAGCGCGGAAACACTGTGACTGTGACCCGGCGCGGCAAAACGGTTGCCCGAATTGTTCCAGTCCCTCCCGGCGATGAGGAGCGCCGCGAACAAATCGCGCGGGCCATGGCGAGTATTCTCGAAATCCGCAAGCGCACAAAACCGGTTTCTATCCAGGAAATCCTGACTGCACGCGACCAAGGACGCCGCTAGCGATGCGCTTCGTTCTCGATGCCTCTGTAACCATCAACTGGGCGATGCGGGACGAATCGAATCCCGTAGCGGACCTGGCTTTTTCGGCGCTTCGATCGGGCACGGCCGTCGCTCCGGCGATCTGGTGGTACGAGGTTCGTAACATCCTTGTCGTGAACGAACGGCGTCAGCGCATCGCGCCTGCGGATTCCAATCGCTTCCTCGTCGATCTTCAGGCGCTTGACATTGCAATTGACAACGATCCCGATAGCTCGGCAGTACTGGATTTGTCTCGGCGGCTTGGCCGATCGATATACGACGCGGCCTATCTCGCGCTGGCGCTGCGCGAACATCTGCCGCTGGCGACCTTGGACAAGAACCTGGAGGCAGCGGCCGTCACCGCAGGCATTGCTCTCCTGCAATAGTGTCAATCGAGGTGCATCCCACCCAGTTCATTTGATGAGATATTGCTTCGTTCTCCGGAAGCGCCATCGGTCTTCCTGCTACTGTCCCGGCCTGCGCGGCACAATCTCCGGCGGAGCTACCTCCACCCATCGTGCCGCGCTCGCTTCAGACCTGCACTTCGACCACAACGCGTAAATCTCTTTTTTCGTCACGCCCCACGTCTCCACAAGCGCCGCGCTGCCGCTCTCCGCGTTGGTATACCGCTCGCGGCACCAGCGGATGAACGGCTCCGCCCTCCGGCCCTTGCGCATCGTAAACCAGTCAATGATCTCGTATGGCGATTCGCGGTAGACGTTCTCCGGCGTCCACCAGAAGCGGACCGGCCCTTTGGGCGAAAATCTCTCTTCGATGCAGGTTCCTCCGCGCTCGTGCATCGCGTCGAGGAACTGCCGCCAGCTCATAAGCCTTCCGCGCGATTTCATGAGCAGGCGGAGCTTGTGTTCGCGGCGAAGCCCAAGCCAGCGCGCGGCAAAGCCAAACGGCATCGCGAGGATGGTGCCGGCAAAAAGGATCCAAATCCACACAAGCTCGGGAATCGCTTTGAGACGCAATTTCAACCGCTTCTTTTCGTGCCTGCTCTGCGTTTGCGGCGTCTGCATGATGGCTTGTTGCCTGCCCGGTTATGGTTTCGATGCCACTTTTGGCGGGGCCGTCACATACTCGTCGCCGGTGCGCGTAAGGATCTGCGCGCGGCGATCAGTGAGGAGCTTGAGGCGCTTTGTCAGCTCGATGAACTCCTTTTTCTGGTCGACTGTGAGGCCCGCGGCCGCCGGTTGCGCCGGGGCGGCCTTCGTGCCGGGAGCGGACTCGGCGCTCGGAGCCCCTGCCGGAACGGCCGCTGCCGGCGCATTGAGCCCGGCCTGTTTGTCCAGTTCGTCAAGCCGTGCCTCGACAACCGGAATCTCGCGGTCGATCGGCGCCGGCTTGATGACCGGCTTCTTTTCGCGTCCCGCCGCCAGCTCGTTGCGGTTGTTCTCTTCCCAAACCGGAAGCATGCCCACGTGTCCCAGCTCCACGCGCACGCCCGCCGGGCCGTAATCGCGCTTGACCGCGGCAAACAGCCCGATCATCTCGTCCCTCGGCTCGCCATTCGAGTCCGGATTCAGCCCATCCACATAACCGCGCGACTGGTTCGACAGAAAATTCCCCAGCGAGTAGAAGATCACCGTGTCGCGCCCATCCTGCGTCCGGTACGTCTCCATCGGCTGCAGCACGTGCGGATGCGCGCCCACGATCACGCTCGCGCCCGCCTCCATCATCTTGTGCGCCAGGTCCACGTCCTCCGGCCGCGGCGCCGTTGCATACTCGATTCCCCAATGCACACTCACCACCAGCAGGTCGCACTGCGCTCGCGCCGCCTGCACCGCCTTCAGCACCGTCGCCTCATCCGCCCCCGGCGCGCCGTTCGCCTCGCCCGGATAGGGATAGAAATTCACCTGCGGCTGATCGGCCTTTTCCGGATTCCGGTTCCCGTTCAGCCAGCGCGTCATTCCCAGCCAGCCCACCTTGATCCCGTTGGCCTCCGTAATCGCGGGCTGCCACGCCGTCGCTGAATTGTCACTGGTCCCAACTATCACCAGCCCCGCCTCCTTCAGATGCTCGCGGCTCTCGGCAAATCCCGCCCACCCCTGGTCCATCACGTGGTTGTTCGCGAACGACACAATCTTGATCCCGCTCGCCTTCAGCGCCTCGGGCAGCTCCGCCGGCGCGTCGAACAGGAACGCCTTGGTCCCGTGCGAGTGCTCCGGCGCCACCGGCGTCTCCAGGTTCACAAACCCGAAATCCGCCCCCTCAAACACGTCCGCCACGTCGCTGAACAGCGCGGCCCACCCCTGCTCGCCTTCGCCCGCGGCGGCCGCCGCCTCCTTCACCGCCTCATGCGGAATCACATCTCCCGCTACGGCAAAGCTCACCTGTGCCAGCTCGTGCGGATACGGCGCCACCACCGTCGCGTGCTGCCGCCCATGAAACGCCGTCACCAGCGCCGCACCGGCCATCGCCAGTCCCAGCGCTCCCGCCAGCAGCGGCCGACGCCCACGCAACAAAGGCGCGCGCCTTACGCGGGCTCCGATCCCCATCGGCCCTTCCTGCCCCATCGCCTTTGCCTTGATCGCCCAGTCCATCGCCCGCACCACTCCACGGCGTTTCGCCGCCTATCGCAACCCGTAATGCAATCAGAATACAGGTTCATCGATGCTGCGCGGCAGATTCATGCGCGCGCCCGTGCGGCAGCGAATCAGGAGCGCAACGGTCAGCCCCAGCGCTCGCGGCTCTGCATCCGTTGCGTGAGCCACACTGGATCACCGGGCTCCGTTAAGCCGTAGTGCCAGATGCCGCTTCACGATGCGCATGCGGCAAACTTGATCCCCCGAATGTCTTTGACAATGAATGCTATGATCTTCGTGTTCAGCCGGAATGCGGAAAAACCCCTGGCACGCTAACCGGCCTCAGGAGTTCTTCCCCATGCCGTTCGACGTTTTCGTCAGCCACGCGTCCAAAGACCGGGTCGTCGCGAATGCTGTCTGCGCGCGTCTGGAGGCGGCTGGTATTCGCTGCTGGATCGCCCCTCGCGACATCGTCGCCGGCACCTCCTACGGCGAATCCATCATTGAAGCTATTCACGCCGCCAAAGTGATGGTGCTGGTTTTTTCCTCGAACGCAAACTCCTCCGGGCAAGTTCCCAAGGAAGTCGAGCGCGCGGTCAGCAATGGCGTGGCCATCCTTCCCTTCCGCATCGAAGATGTCCTGCCGGGCAAGTCATTGGATTATTTCATTGGCTCGGTCCATTGGCTCGACGCCATGACGCCTCCTCTGGAAAAGCATCTTGACGACCTGGTGGAGACGGTTCGAAAACTTCTGCCTCTTCCGGCTGGTGCGCAAGTCGCGCCCGCACCGTGGGTGCAACCTGCTGCCCAGCCCTCAGCCATTCGGCCCCAATCAAGCAGTGCCACCGGACGCGCAATTCCATCAAAGACTCTTTGGATCGGCGCAGTCGCTGCGCTCGCCATCGCAGCGGTGGTCGCTGGCGTGATCCTGCTCAGGCCCAAGCCGCCAGTAACCGCGGGGCCGCCCGCTCCCGTCGTGAACCCTTCCCCCAATCCTCCAGGAGACGCCGGCAAGCCCGGCCCGACAACCCGCACAACCGCTCTCGATCCGATTGTCGGCTGCTATCACTGGTTCAACAACGGATCGGTCGTGATTCACTCGAATGGCGTCGTCATGGGCGGCCCGTACACGGGACACTGGCGGTTAGTGAGCAGCGCACGGCGCGCATACACTTTTACATGGCCTGAAGCGATTGACACAGTCACCATCTCGCCCGGCCAGCGCTCGCTGAGCGGAATGAATCAATATGATTACCCGATTTCAGCTACGCGCACCACGGGCGCCACTGGCCTTGTGGGCTCCTGGAATTTGTCGAATCATGTTCCCATGCTTGTATCTCCCAGCGGCACATTCTCGGCTGCCACGTTCACGGGAACCTGGCAAACCGTCGATGCCTCACGGGGAATTTACACTCTCGCCTGGCCCGATCCGGTCGATAGCGTCACCCTGTCCGCTGACGGGCAAACGATCTCCGGAGTGAACCAATACGGTGTAGCGACTTCAGGTACGAGAACGGAGCCCTGTGCCGAGAATTAGAATGCTCCTGCGCGAATTGCGAGCGCTCAACGAAGCCAATTGAAGAATGGCGCCAGCCTTACAATCTGACGGCTATCGTTCCAGGAACAGCTTCTCTTCAAAAAGCATCCATCCTGAGGTAGTGGGCCGTGATTCGCGTGGCCCGGGATCCCCCGAGCGCCGCCACTCCCTTTCGCGTCTATCCGTTACGAGAGCAGGCGGCGCAAGCTGGTACCCTGAATTCTGAGAAAATCGCACAGGGAAGGCTAATCCTTCGTCACTGGCAAGCGGAGCTATGGCAGAGTTCGTCATCAAGCTGGCTGATGAGCGTGGCCACGTGCAGGAACAGGTCCTGACCGCGGCCACGGCCGAGGAGTTGCGTGCCCGCTTCACCCACGCCGGTTATCACGTCTTCAGTGTGCGGTCGCGCGGCGGCATTTCCTTCACCCGCCGCAAGGTCAAGCTTGAGCCCTTTCTCATCTTCAACCAGCAATTCCTCACCCTCATCCGCGCCGGCCTGCCCATCCTCGGCTCCATCCAGATGCTCGGCAAAATCCAGAAAAACGCTCTCTTTGCCGGCCAGTTGGACGACGTGACCACCCGCGTAAAGCGCGGCGAAGCGCTTTCTGCGGCCTTCGAGGCCCAAAGCGGATTCCCTGTCATGTACACCACCACCCTCCTGGCTGGCGAGCGTTCCGGCAACCTCACCGAGATCCTCGAGCGTTACGTCAACTTCCAGAAGGTCTCCCTCGCCCTGCGCAAAAAACTCGTCGGCTCGCTCATCTACCCCGGCGTCCTGCTCACTCTGGTCACTTGTCTGCTGACCTTCATGTTCACGGTCGTCGTTCCGCAGTTCGCCAAGCTCTACGACCAGCTCGGCAGCAAACTGCCGGCGCTCACCATGGCTCTCATGGCTTTTGGCAGTTGGATGCAGCACAACATCCTCTGGCTGGCTCTGGGTCTGCTCGTCATTGCCGTCGCCGTCTATCGCTTCTCCATCACCGAGCGCGGCCGCGATTTTGTCGACGGCGTCCGCGTCAGGCTGCCGGTCTTCGGCAAAATCTGGCTCAAGTACCAGGTGGCCCTCTTCGCGCGCACCCTCTCCACGCTGCTCACCGGCGGCCTGCCCCTCGTGCCCTCGCTGGAAACCGCCGCGCGCTCCATCTCCTCGCGCCGCGTCTCCAAAGCCGTCGAATCCTCCATCGCCACCGTGCGCGAGGGCAAAAGCCTCGCCGATTCGCTCACCAAAACCGGCGTCTTCCCCAGCCTCGCCACCGAGATGATCACCGTCGGCGAGCAGACCGGCGCTCTGCCGCAAATGCTCAACTCCGTTGCCGAATTCTTTGAGGAGGACGTGGCCACCGCCCTTGCCGCGGCCCTCGCCCTCATTGAGCCGGCCATCCTCATCGTCATGGGCGTCGTCGTCGTCTTCATCCTCATCTCGCTCTACCTGCCCATCTTTTCGCTCGGGCAGTCCACCGGAATGTAGCTTCAGGAGGGTTGTCTCCATGGCCGAATCCAACGTCGTCACGCTCCCCGCCCCCGGCGGCCCCGATCAGCGGCCCGATCTGCGGGTGACGACCGCGCCCAGGCCGAAGCGCTCGCCCGCCGCTATCACGCCGAATTCGTCGACCTCAAGAACTTCAAGATTCAGCACGAGCTCCTGCGCACCGTCCCCGTCGAGCTCATGTTCCGCTACAACTTCGTGCCCATCGAGCAGACCCCCGACACGCTGGTCATCGCCGTCAGCGACCCCTCGCGCCTCATGGTCCTCGACGAAATCTCCGGCCTCCTCGGCCACCGCATCACGGCCCGCGTCGCCACGCTCTCGCAGATCACCGATCTGCTCAAGAAAACCGAGCAGTCGCAGCGCGTCCTCGACGAAGCCAGCGAGGGCCTCACCTTCGACGTGCTCACCGGCGACGAAAACTCCGACGAGAACATCTCCATCGAGAAGCTCACCAGCGAGGCCGAAGACATCAGCCCCATCATTCGCCTCGTCGACACCACCATCTTCACCGCCCTCGAGCGCCGCGCCTCCGACATCCACATCGAGAGCTACGACGACTCCGTCCACGTCAAGTACCGCATCGACGGCGTCCTCCAGGAAGCCATGGCCCCCATCGCCCGCGAGCACCACGGCACCATCCTCGGCCGCATCAAGATCATGAGCGAGCTCGACATCGCCGAAAAGCGCGTCCCCCAGGACGGCCGCTTTCGCGTGCGCTACAAGAGCCGCCTCATCGACTTCCGCGTCTCCATCATGCCCACCATTTACGGCGAAAACGCCGTCCTCCGCGTCCTCGACAAAGAGTCGATGAGCGAAAAATTCAAGAACCTCACCCTCGACGTCGTGGGCTTCGCCGACGAAGATCTCCGCCGCTTCCGCCGCTACATCCGCGAGCCTTACGGCATGGTGCTCGTCACCGGTCCCACCGGCTCCGGCAAAACCACCACCCTCTACGCCGCGCTCAACGAGATCAAGAGCGACGAAGACAAGATCATCACCATCGAGGATCCGGTCGAGTACCAGATTCGCGGCATCACGCAGATTCCCGTCAACGAGAAAAAAGGCCTCACCTTCGCCCGCGGCCTGCGCTCCATCCTCCGCCACGATCCCGACAAAATCCTCGTCGGCGAAATTCGCGACCAGGAGACCGCGCAGATCGCCATCAACTCCGCGCTCACCGGGCACCTCGTCTTCACCACCGTCCACGCCAACAACGTGGTCGACGTGCTGGGCCGCTTCCTCAACATGGGCGTCGAGGCTTACAACTTCGTCTCCGCGCTCAACTGCATCCTGGCGCAGCGCCTGGTGCGCACCATCTGCGAGTACTGCGCCCGCACCGTCCACTACGACGATGAGGCGCTGGTCTCCAGCGGCCTCGATCCCGCCGAGTGGCGCGGCTTCTCCTTCCGCGAGGGCCCGGGTTGTATGGAGTGCGGCGGCACCGGATACCGTGGCCGCACCGCCATCCACGAGCTGCTCGACCTCACCGACACCATCCGCGAGATCATCCTCGCCAAAAAACCTACCTCGGAGATCCGCAGGGAAGCGCAAAAGGAGGGCATGAGTTTCCTCCGCGAATCGGCGCTCGATCGCGTTCGCCGCGGCATCACTACACTCAAAGAGATCAACAAGGTTACATTTATTGAGGCGTCGAGATAAAGCAGGAACCAGGGAACAGGGGACGCATGAGTTCGATCTTCAACAAGAATCCGGGAGGCGGGCAGGCGGGGGGCCGGCCGCCGGCCGCCGTCGAGATCTCGCCGGAAGGCGTGCTCGCCGCCTCGCGCCCCGCTTCGCACAAGCGTGGGGCCGAATCGGCCCACGGCAACCTCCACGCCTTTGTTCCTCTGCCGCCCGGCGCGCTCGTCCCCGGCATCGAAGAGCCCAACCTGCGCGAGCCTGAAGCCGTAGCCGCGGCCATCCGCTCCGCGCTCGACGAGATTTCGCCGCGATCGAGCGCCGTCACCGTCGTCTTGCCCGACACGCTGATCCGCGTCTTCGTCCTCGACTTCGATTCCCTCCCCGCTAAAGCCGCCGAAGCCGTTTCCGTCATCCGCTTCCGCCTGCGCAAGATGGTTCCCTTCGACGTGGAGCGCGCGGGCGTCAGCTACCAGATGCTCGCCCAAACCGAAACTGAGTGCAGCGTGCTCGCCGCGGTCGTTCCCGGTCCCATCCTCGACGAGTATGAATCCGCCGTCCGCGCTGCCGGCTACGAGCCCGGCGCTGTACTGCCCTCCTCGCTCGCCGCGCTGGAAGCCCTCGATTCCATGGAGGCCATCATGGCGGCAAACCTCAGCGCCCACGCCATCACCACCACCATCTCCACCGGGCAGAAGCTGCTCCTCTATCGCACCCTCGACCTTCCCCAGGACCCCGGCCAGCGCATCGCCGAAATCCAGCGCAGCATTGCCGTCGCCGCCGCCTACTTTGAGGACAAGCTCGGTGCCCGGCCCCGCCGCCTCTACTACGCCGGCGCCCTGCCTCCCGGCGAATTCGCAAATTCCATCGCCGATCCCGAGCTCTCCGTTGTCGAATGGGTGTCGCGTCCCCAGGAAGGCGCCATGACGGCCCTTCCCCAAATGAGTTTTGCCGGCGTCGCAGGCGCGCTGGCGGGAGCAAGCTAGCCGGATGAGAATCGCCCTCAATCTCGCCACCCGCCCCTTTGCCGATCTCGGTCCGGCCCTCAAGCGCCTGCGCATCGGCATGGCCGTGCTCGCCGCGCTCTGTCTCATCTTTCTCATCGGCCTGCATCTCTTCGACCGCCAGGCCGCGGCTGCGCGCGCCCGCGAGCACTCCCTCGACGGGCGGATTGCCCAGGTTCAAGCCGAGCGCGATGCGGCCGAAGCCCTCATGAGCCAGCCCGGCAATGCGCAAGTCCTCAAACAGGCCGAATTCCTCAACCAGCTCTTCGATGAGAAGGCCTTTTCCTGGACCCTCGCCATGGAAGCCATGGAAACCGTCCTGCCCGGCGGCGTGCAGGTTACCTCCATCGAGCCCATTCGCGCCAAGGATGGCCACATCGCCGTTCACCTCCGTGTCGTCGGACCTCGTGACCACGTCGTTGACCTCGTGAGCAACCTCGAGCGTTCCCGGCGATTCCTTGATCCCAGCATCCTCGGCGAAAACGCCGAGTCCACCAACGGACCCACGCGGAGCCTTGAACCCATTAGCGCCTCCAACCGCTTCGACTTCGATCTGTTGGCCGATTACAATCCGCCCACGCCGGAAGAGCGTACGCTCGCCAGACCCGCGGCAAAAGTCGCCTCGTCCATCCCGCTGGGCATAGAACATCCCAAACACTTGCGCCCGGCTACCGGCGCTACGCCACAGTCCGGCCGCGGGCCCTACACCGGCCCTGCCCCCTCCTCAAGCCATCCGCCCGGCTTCCACCCGGCGCATCGCACGCAGGGAGGTCCGCAATGAGCGCAAACGCATCCCCCTCGCCCTGGCGTGAGCGCCTGGTTTCTCCGCTCACCTGGCACTTCGCCGGTTTTGTTGTCTTGCTTCTGCTCGCCGCTGGCCTTGCGGTCCGCCTGGGCATGGACTGGGCCGTCATGAACACCCGCTCCACCGACGTCCTCGCCAACAAGCAGATTCAGTTGAAGGCCCTCGAAATCCAGACCGCTCCCCTGCGCGGTCTCGACGGCCGCGTGGAAAAAACCCGCGAGCAAATTCAGGCGTTCTATAAGAAGCGCATCCCGCCCGACTACTCCCTGATCTCCAGCCGCATCGGCGATCTCGCGATCGCCTCGGGAGTGCGCCTCACCCGCGTGCAATACACCCAGGGCGAGCCCGGCTCCGACCTCACTGAGATCTCCATGGATGCCGCCATCAGTGGCGACTATCCCGCCATCATGCGCTTCATCAACCGCATCGAGCGCGATCCGGTCTTCTTTATCATCCGCGCCATGTCCTTTACCAGCCAGCAGGGCGGGCTGGTCAACCTGCGCCTGCGCGTCTCCACCTGGCTGCGCCCCGCTGACGCGGCCGCCAGCGGCCTGCCCTCCACGCCGGCCCCGGGAGACGAAACCCCTCAACCTTCTACCACCGGCAAGGAGGGCGAATAACCATGGCTCTCGCTCTCGGCGCCGAAAACAAGCGCCAGGTTGTTCTGGTCGTCGTGCTCTTCGCTGTCGTTCTCGGCGTCGGCGGTTGGGAACTCTATCGCAACTTTGCCGGTCCTCCCTCGCCCGCGCGTCCCGCTCCCGCGCCGGCTCTGCTTCGCAACCCTCCCGCCGCGGCCAACTCCCCCCTGGCCGCCGGCCACGAGGCGCAAAAACTTTCCAACGCGGACATCGATCCCGCCCTGCACTTTGACAAGCTCTCCCAGAGCGAAGATGTGCAGTACGTGGGCACGGGAAGGAACATCTTTTCCGCCGAGTCGGCGCCGGTATCTATCCCAACTCCGCTCAAGAGCGCGCGCAACACCCCGGCGGCCGCTAGCGCCGCCGCCGCCGCCGCCGCGGCCGCGCCCAAGCCCCCGGACATCGACCTCAAATACTTCGGCTACTCGGAGGACGATCGCAAGGTCCTCAAAGCCTTCTTCCTCCACGGCGAAGACATCTTCACGGCGAAAACCGGCGACATCGTGGACCATCGCTACAAGGTGGGCGCCATCCACCCCCTCAGCGTCGAAGTCACTGACCTGGCCTATAACAACACGCAAACACTACAGATTGCGCAGTTCTGAATCGCCCTATGACTTCTCCCTCTCCAATTCGCCGCGGCCTTCCCCCTGAGTTCGCTGAGCCATCCTCCCCTCAGCTTGCTGCAAAAGAGGCGCGCTCGGAGCAGCCGCCAACGAACGCCCCTCTGCGCGCGCGCAAAGCCATCCCCGCCTCCGAGCAGGGCTACGTCATGCTCATCGCCATCTTCTTCATGGCCCTCCTCGTCATCTCGCTCGCCGTCGCCGCGCCAAAGATTGCCAAATCCATCCAGCGCGACCGCGACCTTGAAACCTGGCATCGCGGCATGCAATACCGCCAGGCCATCCGGCTCTACTACCGCAAATTCCAGGCCTACCCGCCCAATATCGACGCCCTCATCGACACCAACGACATCCGTTACCTGCGCAAGCGCTACAAGGATCCCATCACCGGCCAGGACAACTGGAAACCCATCCAGTTCGGACAGAACAAAACTCCCACTGCCATGGGCTTCTTCGGCCAGGCCCTGGCTGGCCCCGCCGCCACCCTCGCCGGCACCGGGCCATCCGGCGGCTCAGGCCAGCCCGGCGCCCCGAATTCCAGCGGCGGTTTCGGCTCCGGCTTCTCCGGCTCCAGCAACGATCAAACTCCCGCGACGGGCGCATCCAGCTCACCCGATAACTCCGGCGGCTCATCCAGCACGACGAGCGGAACCGGCAACTCGGGCGATACGGGAGCTGCCGGAAGCTCTTCTTCAGGAACGGCCTCCACTGGAATCTCTGGCGATGCCACCAGCGCCAACCTCGCCAGCCGGACCTTTGGCGGCGCGGGCATCATCGGCTTCTCCCCCGCCAGCCCCAAGCAATCCATCCTCGTCTACAAAAAGAAAAAACATTACATCGAATGGGAATTCACTTACGACCCGATCTCCGAAATGAAAGGCAGGGGCGGCAGCCACATGGGAGACACCGGGCAGTCCTCCGGCAGCTCCTCTACGCCTGCGGGAACCTCCTCCGGCAGCTCCTCCTCCGGCGATACTGGCTCCAGCCCCGGCAACACTGGCTCCGGCTTAGGCTCCAACCTCACCCCTAACCCCATGCCGCCTGAAACCTCCGCGCCCCAATAGCCTCTCCCCTTTCAGCCCCACAAGCACAAAAGGCCCGCCCTCACTGGGCGAGCCCCTGTCTTTGCCTTTGCCTTTGCTTTTGCTTTTGCTTTTCCTAGCCCCTAGTCCCTAAGTCCCTTAGTCCCTGTCTTTCTTACACCTGGAACGACGATCCACACCCGCAGGTCAACTTCACCTGGGGATTATCGAACTTGAAGCCTGCTGCCTCCAGCGTCTCCACGTAATCCACCGTGCAGCCGTTCAGGTACATCAGCGACGTCGCGTCCACAAACACCTTTAAGTCGTCAAAATTGAACACCTTATCCATCATCCCGGCTTGGTTCTCGAAGGCCATGGAGTATTGGAACCCGGAGCAGCCTCCACCCGCCACGCCGATGCGCAGCCCCGCCGGCAGCGGATCCTGGGTGGCCATAATCTCGCGTACCTTGGCAATTGCCTGGGGAGTCAGCGCCAGCGGCGGTTTCTTTACGGTTTCCTCGGTCGGTGCAACGGTCGTTGTAGCCATGTCTTCTCCTCGGTGTCCTGAACTTCGTGCCCTTCCTGTACTCTACCGTCCGGCGAACCGGGACACAAGCCCCCGGTTGCCCTGTACTTTGTTAGATGCGCCCCACCCCGAACGGTCGCAGGCGCTTTGTACTCCGTAATTCGTCTGTCTCCCGCAGGGCCGAAAATCGTTCGAGATGGTTCACAATGTCACCGTTTCGGGGCTATGATGGTCAACCGTAAGGCCCCTTCGGCCGCGAGACCGCAGTTCCCCACGACCCCGCCGGTACTTGGGACCGGAATTCGTTCGGAGGTGGAGTATGTCGTTTGTCCTGGCGATGTGGATGATTTGGTCTCTCTTGGTCCTGATCCTGGCCGCGCTCTACATCTATCGCTCAAACCTGACCAAGAACGAAGAGGACCAGATCTTCCTCGACGACTCCTTCGAGCACGAGAAGGCCGAGCAGGCGCTCATCGCTGCGAAAGTGGCGAAGATCGAGCCTGTCGTGCTCACCGCCCGGTGGATCGTCGTCGTCGCGACGGGCGTCGTTATCGTGTTTTACGTGTGGAGCATATTGCGCTTCGAGCTCCACATTTTTTGATGGCGCCAGGGTCCGCGCACACTGCCCGATTCCGGGGCGTTGGCTCCAGAGAGGGGAGAATTCAGCCCTCTCCTGAGGCGTTCCTTGCGCTGGCGCGGACCGTTTCTGCCGTCCGCGCCCGCGGCATGGGTAATCCCCGATCTCCTTGTTGGCTAGAGGCCGAAGCTGTGCGCCACGCCGAGCAGATAGTACCCGATCACGATCACCGTCATGACGCCCGCCAGGCCCAGTGACGTCAACCGCAACGGCCGGATCTTGCTCACCCGCGCCGCTATCGCGTCCTGTTCTGACTTCTCATAGTTTGATGAATCGGCCAGGAAAATCTGCACTCCCTCATTCCTCGCCAGCCTCGCTGCAAGAATACTTACGCCAACCATAAAGACAAACGACGCACCCCAAAAAGCCCACATGACCGGAACGAATCCCATTCCACTCTCCTGTTGATAGGTTTGCATGGCTCTGGTTCCGCGCGCTTGCCGATGCATCGCGCTCACACGCGAATCTGAGCCGTATGTTTGCCATCATAGGAGCCACCAGGATCGCACCTGGGTGACTGGAGTCACAACTGCCTCGCCACACTCCGGTTTTGGACCACATTCTGAAACGGGATCGATTCCTCTACTCCACTTCCTGCTTCGCCCGGTAGCCATCTCGGGCCATAATCTGGTACTTCAGCGGCTTGTGCTTCTCATCCTGTATACGCAGCGGCTGGCCCTCGTCGTCCACCAGTTCCACGCGGATCTTGCGCCAGGTGCCATCCTGCTTCGCGTTGGTCGGGTGATAGACCAGTTCGTATTTGGCGCGGATATTCTGGTTGATCTCTTTCACATCGTCTGGCAGCTCGCCCGCAAACCGCGGCGCAAAGTGCATGCCGCCGGTCAGGTCGGAGAAGGTCTTCATCTGGTTGTCGGCCTGCAGGTACGTCATGTCGCGTATGCTCCCCTCCATTCCTCCCCTGCCCTGGGTCAGCGCTTCAAAAAAACCGTCGGTCGAGATGGTGAAGATGCTGATGTCGCGCGAGGCCTTCACCCGCTTCAGAACCTGATCCAGGTCCAGTTTCGACACCGTATCGATGCCGGTAGCAATCAGAACAATGTACTTCTGCCCCTCGACTCGTGAAAGCCGGTCCAGCGACTCGTTCAGCGCATCGAAGATCGCCGTCTCCTGGAATGCGACCGGCGACCACGATTCGGTGCCCAACTCGTTGATGCCTCCCAGAATCTGCTGCTTGTCCTGCGTAAAATCGCTCACGATGTGCGTATTCAGATCGAAGGTCATCATGGCCACGTAGTCCTGCGGCCGCAGTTGCTGCGTAAACGCCCACGCCGCATTCAGCATGTCCAACCTGAAGAACCATCCCCGCGCCGCGTACTCGCAAAGCAACAGCACCGTAATCGGAGCCTCCGTGCGCCGGAACCCTTCGATCTTCTGCTCCACCCCATCCTCATAAACCCGAAAGTTCGCCGGCTTCAGTCCGGGCACGAACGTGTGCGTCTTCTCCAGCAGCACCCCCACGTCAACCGTCACCTCGGGGACCTCCACGCGCAGGCTCATGGGGGGCACGCCCTCCGGGTTCTTGAACTTTGGCGCCGCGGGAGCCGGAGGCGGCGTGTTGTCGGGATTCTCCGTCTTCTTGGGCAGGGCGATCACGCCGTTATCGCCGCTGGGGCCTCCGCTCTCCGGCGCAGCCTGATCGCTCGGCTGCTGTTGCGTTCCAGTCTGCTGGCTCTGTGCCCGTGTCCTGCTTAGCGGCGCGGCAGCCAGGGCCAGAAGAACCAGGAACATCAGTTCAAGCGATAGACGCCTAGCAACTCTTGCGTTCCTACGCGGTTTTGACATCGTCACACCCTCTTATGCTCACCAGCATACGCGATTTACATCGCCAGTCCCCGGCTGCGGCCGGCATATCGCCTCACCCGCAAACCCGGCTGCACTTGCTCCGCTGCCGGCCGCGCGGCACGCTGTACAGTAATAGACGTGGAAACTCGTCCCAGGGGGGTCACACAGACCCGGTCCGTCCTCGCCATTTTCTCCCGCCTGGCGTGGGTGGCGCTTCCCTTGCCGGCGCTGCTGGCGCAATCGGCCTCCTCTCCCGTCCACCCCCCGGCAACGCCGCCGGACACTGCCGCCATCGCCGTCCCTCCGCAAAACCCCGCCATCTTCCCCCTCAGCCAGGTGCGCCCCGGCATGACCGGCGACGCCTGGACCGTCTTTCAAGGAACTGCTCCCGAGCCCATGCGGGTCGAGATCCTGGGCGTGCTGCGCAACGCGCGCGGTCCCGGCCAGGATATGATTCTGGCCCAGCTTCGCGGCGCCAGGCCCGAATACACCGGCGTCGTCGAGGGCATGAGCGGCAGTCCCGTCTACATCGGCGGCAAGCTGGCAGGCTCCATCTCCTACCGCATCGGCCAGTTCACCAAAGACCCCATCGCAGGCATCACGCCCATCGAACAAATGCTCGGAGTCCGCGGCTTGCCGTCGCGCGACCCCTCTGAGGACGGCATGCAATCCGCGCCGCCCGGCTGGATCCGAACGCCTGCGGCGGCCGATTCCGCAAGCCTCGAGAATCCCCTTTCCGCCGGCCTCATGACCTTTCAGCCCATGGACACGCCGCTGGTCATGAGCGGATTCCGCCCCGAGGCGATCCGTTTCTGGCAACTGCAAACCGCGGGAACCGCTTTCGGCCCGGTGGCCGCCGGCGGCGAGCTTTCCGGAGCGGCCTCGGGGCACGGCGCTTCATCTGCAGCCGGTTCGCCCGCGGCCTCTGCCGTCCACCCCATGCTCGAACCGGGCTCTGCTGTGAGCATGCAGCTCATTCGCGGCGACCTCGAGGTCTCCGCCACCTGTACCGTCACCTGGGTCGATCCCAGGCAGTTGCTCGCCTGTGGTCATTCCGTTCTGGGCGCGGGCCCGGTTTCGCTGCCCATGACCGCGGCGGAAGTCGTCACCACTCTCGCCTCGCCGCTGAATTCCTTCAAGATCGTCAACACGGGCGTCACCGTCGGCGCCTTCACTCAGGATCGCGAGTCGGCCATTCGCGGCGTGTTCGGCGCGCAGGCCCATATGATTCCCCTGCACATCGCCGTCGATGCGCCGCAAGGGTCGCGCAAAGTCAACGTCGAAATCCTCGACGTTCCTTCGCTCACGCCCCTCGCCGCGCAATTGGTCCTCTATCAAGCGCTCCTCGAGAGCAACGACAGCAGCGCGTCCCTCAGTTACCATGTCACCGGCAACATCCAGTTGGCCGGTTTCCCGCCTGTTCCGCTGGATCTTTGGGCGCCCGCCGGCGATTCGCCGCCCGCGCCCATGCAGGCCGCCCTTCTCACCGGCGACCAGTTCAACCGCCTCTACTCGAACGGCGCGCGCCAGGGCGCAGTCCGCGAAATCGAGCTGCACGTTCAGGCGATTCCTCGCCATGTTCAGGTCACGCTCGAACAGGCGCGCCTGGTCTCCACGGATATCGTCCACGCCGGCGACACCATTGAAGTCGAGGCGGCCCTCCGCCCCTGGCAGCAGCCAGAGCGGAACGTCCGCATCGCCGTCAAGCTGCCGCCGCGGCTGGCGGCGGGCAACCTGCGCCTCCTGGTTTCCGACGCCGCAACCCTCGACCGCACCCTCCTCCAGCCGCGTTTTCCCGCTCCGCCCGACGATCTCGCCGCTGTCCTCGCCGAGGCCCGCAATCAGCACCCCGCCGACTGCATCTATGTCAGCCTCCTCGCTCCCGAAACGCAGGGCGAAATCCACGGCGTCACGCTCACCGGCCTCCCGCTTTCGGTCGCCAACGCCCTTGAGCCGCTCCGCGGCGAACAGGGTGCCGGGCTCAACGGCGAGTCCGCCGAACTCGCCGGCGAAGCACCCGCCGGCGGCGTCCTCACCGGCTTCCAGGTTCTCAACCTCCACATCGAGCCCGGCGGCGGGTTAAACTAGAATCATTGCAGCATCGATTCGCTTTTCAGCGGCGCCGCGGTTTTGGGGTCAACGCGCCGGGCAAAAAATAAAATTCACGGAGACTTCCGGGGAAATCATGGCTCAAATTCAAGGACTTGCGGCTCATGCGGCAGGCTCGGAACTGCTTCCCTTGCGCTACGACCCAGGCAAGCTCGCGGCGCATGAGGTCGAGATCGCCGTCACCCACTGCGGCATCTGCTATAGCGATCTTCATCTCATCGCCAACGATTGGGGCATCAGCCAATATCCCTTCATTCCCGGCCACGAGATCGTCGGCACGGTCGCGGCTCTCGGCGGCGAAGTCCGTTCCCTCGAAGTCGGCCAGCGCGTCGGCCTCGGCTGGCAATCCAACTCCTGCGGCCAGTGCGAGTGGTGTATAAGCGGCCAGGAAAACCTCTGCCTCAATTCCGAAGGCACCTGCGTCCATCGCCACGGCGGCTACGCCGATCGCGTCCGTGCCAATGCCCGCTTCGTGGTTCCCATCCCCGATGCTCTCGACAGCGAGCAGGCCGCCCCGCTGCTCTGCGCCGGCGTCACCGTCTACGGCCCGCTGCGCACTCAGGGGGTAAACCCCTCCTCTCGCGTCGGCATTGTGGGCATTGGCGGCCTCGGCCACCTCGCCATTCAGTTCGCCCGCGTCTTCGGCGCTCAGGTCACCGCCTTTTCCACCTCCGTCGCCAAAGAAGCTGAAGCCCGCGCGCTCGGCGCCCACCACTTCGTCAACAGCCGCGAAACCAAAGCCCTGAAAGAAGTGGCCGGCTCCCTCGACTTCATCCTCACCACCGTCAACGCCGACCAGGACTGGGGAACACTCCTCCAGGCCCTCCGCCCCAATGGAACCCTTTGGTTCGTCGGCGTTCCGCCGTCTCCCGTTTGCGTGCATGCCTTTCCGCTCATCTCCGGCCAGCGCGCCATCGGCGGCAGCCCGGTCGGCAGCCCCTCCCGCCTCCGCGAGATGCTCGACGTCGCCGCCCGGCACGGCGTCAAAGCCACCACCGAGCGCTTCCCCATGGAAAAGGCCAACGAAGCTATCGAAAAAGTCAAAAAAGGCAAGGTCCGCTACCGCGCCGTCCTCGCCAATTAGGGCCTCGATCAGGCTAGAAGGTTAGCTGAACGCGGCTCATCAGCACGCGTTCGTGGGGAAGAACGGCTTCATCCTCCTGTGCCATCCTGAAGCTTGTGTGCTCATAGTCGGTCGTAAGCTTCACAAAGCGATTGAGAATCCAATTCATCCCGATTCCAAGCTCTGTCGCCTGCTGAGCTGAGGTTGCCGGACTCGCCAATGCCGGAAACGCGTCTCGATCGATCCGCACCCGGCTGGAACGCGCCGCAAGCTCCAGGGCTCCTAAGTAACGAAATCCTCGGGCGGGCTCAAATGCTCTTCGCGGGGTGACCGCTTCGTAATGGTTCTTTTCTCCCGTCAGCAGAATCGACCCCGCAACCTGCCAGCCCACGTTCCTCACCGTCGCGCTGAAGGTCTGGCTCCGCACATCCTGCATCGGAACCACATATTCGCTCGTCAATCCCAACGGGCCGGCATAGTAGTTGGCTTGCGGAGCAATTCGGTAGTGCGGGCCACTCGCGGTCGCCGTAGAAGCATATTTGAAGAATGTATTCTGGCCCTCGGTTTTCAGCCCCGCTATGGGGCCATGTTGATGGCCGTCGGAGCCCGCTGTTCCGATGCCAAACCCGCGAAGCGCCTCCCTCCGGCTGGCGGCAAATGGGTGCAGGAACAATCGCGCGGCAGCCTCGTTGGCTCGGAGCCATTCGAAGTTGCCGTTCGATCCGTCGTTCGACCCATTGAAATATCCGGCTGCGTATTCCATGCGGTTGGAGAACGCCGATCCCCCAACCTGCGCGCCCATGTAGCGCAGCGGAAGCAGGTCCGACGCCATCGAGCGTTCCGCAAACACCAGTTGACGGTCCTGCTGCAGGATTTCCAGTCCGATCGGCTCCTTGAATTTCCCCACTCGCAGTTTCACCGCGGGAAATCTCCGCCATTCCAGGAAAGCCTCCTGAATTTGAGGATTGTCCTGGCCGAAATCCGGCATGAAGCGAAAATCTACAGAACGAAAGACCGTTCCCTCAAACAACGGCCGGATGCGCCGGAAGAGAAACACATCCAATCCCTCGCCGCGAAGGTTGCTCAAGAACATCCGGTCGTCGGCCTGAAGATATCCGTGAACGTGGAGCGTATCGGCGCCATCGGCGGTCGAAAAATGCAGGCCGTCCGATCCTGCAGTTATACGGTGCGCACCCCGGGAGCCGGCAAAACCTGCTTGCCCGGCTGAGGTCCCAGCATCGCCGTCTTGTGCCTGCGCATGCGCATGAAGCGTCGCGATCGAAGGAAGGATCGCTAGGAAGATAAAGAGCATTCGCATGGATGTTCTCCGCTTCTGAAGCGTTTCCTGTCCGGCCAGGCCGAAAGGACCGTTCAGCGCCGTTGACTTGGGAATGATGTGGAGTCGCGGAAAACATCGATGGGACTGGAAAGCCCGCGACAGCCTGGCAGCTACGCGGGCAAAAGGATGCCACTACAATATGGCAGAGGCACAGACCTGGGTCGCCCGCGCGAAGCGCGTTTTCGGGGAGCGGCGACAACAGGTCTTCAAGTCCATTGGCTGATGATATTCGAAGACCGGCGCGATGGCAAATTCCTCATCGCGCAACTCCTCTCGATTTCCACAGCCATTTTTCGCTAACATATTTGCGTTATGCCGCTCCCGATCAAAACCTGTGTCATTTGCCACGAAGAATTCGAGCTCCGCCCCGATAAGCCCGGCTTCGCCAATCGCTGCCCCTCGTGCAGCGAACCGGAATCTGAAGCCGAGCCCGCGCTCCGCCGCTCCACCGGCTACGCCGAGCGCCGCGCCGAGCACGAGGTCAACGCCGCCCGCCGCCGCGCCATGCGCGACCTCCTCTACCGCAAAGACAGTTGACCTCTGCCCTCTGCTCCCTGATCCCTGTTCTCTGATCCCTGTTCCCTGTTCCCTGTTCCCTGATCCCTGTTCCCTGATCCCTGTTCCCTGCCTTCTTCCCCGCTACAATAAACAAGTGAAGCGCTCATCCCCACACCCTTCCCCCACCGTGGGCTTCGTCTCTCTCGGCTGCCCCAAAAACCTCGTCGACTCCGAGGTCATGATGGGCCTCCTCGACCGCTCCGGCGCGCGCCTCACCGCCCGCCCCGAGGACGCCGAAATCCTCGTCGTCAACACCTGTTCCTTCATCGACACCGCCAAGCAGGAGTCGGTCTCGACCATCCTCGAAATGGCCCGCCACAAAACCGCCGGCCGCGCCCGCAAGCTCATCGTCACCGGCTGTCTCGTCGAGCGTTACCGCGACGAGATCCGCAAACACATCCCTGAAGTCAACGCCGTCCTCGGCACCGGCGAGCTCGAATCCATCCTCGAAGCCGCTGGCATCGAAGCTGGGGTGCCCCAGGTCCCTCGCACTTGGGGACCTGGGAACGCACCCATCCCGGCCTCGCCCTTCACCATCCTCACCACCGTCCACGCCAAAACCCGCGCCGGCCAGGAATCCCAGGCCGGAACGCACAAGAGCCGCGCGGAAGCCGACGCCCGCGCCCTCCACGGCCGCTTCACGCGCGACGCCTGGGCCGGCGCTTCGTCCAATCTGCCCACCTACCTCTACGACCACACCACCCCGCGCTTGCTCTCCACGCCCCGCGCCTCCGCCTACATCAAAATCGCCGAGGGTTGCGACCACCCCTGCACCTTCTGTGTCATCCCCAACCTCCGCGGCAAATTCCGCTCCCGCCGCTTCGAGTCCGTCGTCGCCGAAGCCCAGCAGCTCGTTGCCCGCGGCGTCCGCGAAATCACCCTCATTGGCCAGGACACCACCTGTTACGGCGAAGACCTCGGCCTCCGCGACGGCCTCGCCACGCTCCTCGACGCCCTCGCCCGCATCGAAGGCCTCCGCTGGCTCCGCTTCCTCTACGCCTATCCCAACCGCATCACCGGACGCCTGCTCGAAACCATCGCCGCGCACCCCAACATCTGCAAATATCTCGACCTGCCGCTCCAGCACGCCTCGCCCGCCGTCCTCAAGCGCATGAAGCGCGGCGCCTCCGCCGAAATCTTCTTGCGTACCCTCGCCAAGGTCCGCGCCGCCGTCCCCGGCATCGCTCTCCGCACCAGCTTCATCGTCGGCTTTCCCGGAGAAACCGCTGAAGACTTCGCCCTGCTCGAAGACTTCATCAAAGAAGCCCGCTTCGACTGGCTCGGTGTCTTCAGCTACTCCCACGAAGAAGGCTCCGCGCGCCTGGTCGCTCGACGGCAAAGTCCCGTCCCGCTCCATCGAGTCCCGCCACCAGCGCCTCATGCGCCTTCAGCAGTCCATCTCCCGGAAATCGAAACAGAATTGGATCGGCCGCGACGTCACCCTCCTCGCCGAAGGCCCCAGCACCGAAACCCCTCTCCTCTGGGAGGGCCGCTCCGAGTTCCACGCCCCCGAAATCGACGGCAAAGTCTTCATCAACGACTTCGGCCCGCTCGATTCCCTCGAGCCCGGCCGCTTCTACCGCGCCCTCATCACCGAGGCCCACGACTACGACCTCGTCGCCCGCATCCTTGCGGCGGAAAACTAGGGCCTATCCGCTAACTTGCCGACTCGCCGCTTCCCTTCTCATCCGAAAAGATCTCCTCGATCGGCATCCCAAACAGCCGCGCCAGCTTGAACGCCAACGGCAAACTCGGATCGAACTTCCCCGTCTCGATGGCGTTCACGCTCTGCCGCGACACCTCCAGCCGCTGGGCCAGATCGCCTTGCGACCAGTCCCTCTCCGCGCGCAGAACCTTCAGCCGGTTTTTCATCGGTACCTCAAGAGGACGACTGGGATGGAAAGTCCCACGAACAACCAGAAGATCGGATAGATCCAGATCGTTTGCAGGTGCGGTACGTGCACGAACGCCTCCAGATTGCCCCAGACGGTGGTCACCGCCAGAGTCCCTCCAATGCCGCCGAGCAAGGCCTGGACGAGGAGATTGCGCTGAAACTCGTCCTTCTCTTCTTCGAGGTAGACGCCGAAAGCGACAATCGCCCCGATGATCGGCAGCGCGGTAAAAACAGCTAAGAGATAGGCGGGAATGCCCCCCAGATGGCCAAAACGGATTCCCAACGCGGCTATGACAGTGAACAGGATGTTCAGCACCATGGTGCCCAACACGCGGTTCGTCAAGCGGCGTACGGCGGGACTCTTGATCGAGCAGAACATGACTCGTCTCCTTTACAAAATGACAAGCAAACATTACATCGATCTACGCAGCCTGTCAAGTGTATTTGACAGTTTTCCAAGAATTTCTCGCTCTGGTTCGAAACGTGTCAAGCCGTATCGCCCCAACCTGCCCGCTCACTTGTTAGCTAACTGACTGATCCAGAAAGAGATCGCAGCCTCTGAATTTCTGGCTGAACTTTGCCGATCATTTCCCCCTTTCGGAGCAGAATGGTTCCATGATCGAAGAGCAAACCAGATTCGCTCCCATTGGCTCCTTGGTCCCTGCCTTTCTGTTCTCGGCCCCTTCCCCTGTTCCCTGTCTTTCTGACCACTGACCACTGTTCACTGACCACTGTCTTTCCGGCGCGGCCATGGAAATTGGTATGGAAGGTATGTTATGGGTTGGTATGGCCCGCCCCGTAAGTCCTTTGTTATGAAATATGGAGGTATGGCATCCCCGGGGAGAGGGGGGGATAGATACTAAAGAGTAAACAGCCGCCGTCGCCCGGTAGGTCAAGATTCGGCAACCGGTGGGCTGTTCACGCTCCACGACCCACGGCCCGCCGCCCGCTGCTACTCTCAATCCATGGGCTTCCAGCAATTTCTGGGCAACACGGCCACCGTCACGCATCTGCGCGAGAGCGTGCGCTCGGGCCGTTTTCCCCACTCTCTTATCCTGGCCGGCCCTCGCGGCGCCGGAAAATACACGCTCGCTCTCATGCTGGCCCAGGCGGTCAACTGCCTCAAGCCCACTGAGTCCGGCGGCCTGCCCGACTTCTGCGGCGTCTGCTCCAACTGCACCCGCATCGCCGTCGCCGCCAACCTCGACGATCTCGTCGCCGAAGCCGTGGCCGCGCGCGACGATCTGCGCGAGACCGACAAGCGCGAGACGCGCATCCTCATCCAGACGCACCCTGACGTGCTCATCGTCCCCCCCGACCCGCCGCAGCTCATGATCAAGCTCGGCCAGGTCCGTCAGGCGATTCACGTGGCCTACTACCGGCCGCCTGTCGAAGCCCGCCGCGCCTTCACCATCTTCACTTCGTCCGCCTTCATGAAAGAGGCGGCCAACAGCCTGCTCAAGCTTCTCGAAGAGCCGCCCGAGCACACCTCGCTCATCCTGCTCGCCGAGAACCCCCAGGAACTGCTGCCCACCATCCGCTCCCGCGCCGTCGTGCACCGCCTCGGCGCGCTTCCCGCTTCCGAGCTCGAAACCCTGCTCGCCCAGCGCCGCCCCGAGCTCAACCCCAGCGACCGCGCCCTCGCCGCGCGTCTGGCCGAAGGCGCCGTGGGCCGCGCGCTCTCCCTCGATCTCGGCGCCTGGCTCGCCAGCCGCGACGACGCGCTCGTCATCCTGCGCACCGCCCTGCGTGAGCCGGACTACTCCGCCCTCTTCCACGCCACCGAGAGCTACCGCGCCGGCGCCGACGGCCAGGAGAAGACCGTCAACCTCCTCCGCGCCCTCGGCAGCCTCGTCGAAGATCTGCTGCTGATCGTCGCCGGCACGCCCTCGCTCATCCGCAACCTCGATCTCGCCGCCGAACTCGCCCGCCTGTCCGATGGATTGACCGTCGACTGGATCGACGGCGCCGCCCGCGCTCTGGTTCAGGTCGAGCAGGGCATGCGCCGCAACCTGCTGCGCTCGCTCTCGCTTGACGCCATGGCCCTCGCCCTCGCGGCTGGCAACGATCGTTGATCGCTGTCCGCCGTTCCTTCTGCACAGTTTGCTGTCTCCTGCTTGCTGTGCGCTGCCTCGCCCTTGACGCTGCGCCGGGATGGCCGCAGAATAGAAAGAGCAACCCACAAGCGTACCCAGGCATCTTTCCGTATACGAGGATTCCTATCAAGCCAGGGGCACGGGGATGTGCATCTCCCGCCAATGCGGGACTGCAGGGTGTCTTCCCCTGTGTACGAAACGAGGCTGTGGGAACACTGGCTGATCGGCGTTCCGGCCCTGTCTGGGCGAAATGAATGGGTTTTTGTTTGCTTTTTAAACTTCGACTTTATCGTTTTTTGCGGAGGGTCGTCCCCCATGAGCATTCCACCGGTTCCGCCTGCATCGCGCGTGTTTGAACCCGGCCGTTTCTCCGCTCATCCGGGGAAAAACTTCGCCTCGCCGCTCCCCTTTCGCTTTCCGGCGCAGGCCGTCGACAGGGACGCTCAGAATCGCCACGCCGAGCTCTTCTACATGCAGAAGCAGATTCAGTCGCAGACCCCGATGGTGATTGTGCTCGAAGATGGCGAGCGCTTAGACGGCTGCATCGAGTGGTACGATCGCAACTCGCTCAAGGTCCGCGGCCGCACCCGGACCCTGGTCTACAAATCCGCCATCAAGTACATGTACAAGCTCGGCGACAACGGCTAGTCGGCACGTAGTTCTCAGTTGCCAGTTCTCCGTCCTCAGCAGTCCGTCCTCAGCCGTCAGTTCTCAGCCGCCGGTCCTCGGTTGTGGTTTCTGATTTGTCGGTATCTGAGTGATCCCCAGCCAGCCACCATCGACGACTGCAGTGAACGGGCCTTTTCTGTTCCCTGTTCCCTGTTCCCTGTTCCCTAGTCCCTAGTCCCTGCTTTTCCCACCCGGTCCCGAATCGCTGCGCCAAGCCCTTCCGCTGGCGGCAGCGGACAGAGAATCGCCGTACATCCAGCGGCATCCAGCGCGCGAAGCCCGGCATAAAGCCTCTGCGCAAGTTCCTCCGGCTTATCCCACCTGCCCCATGCGAAAACTCGCTCCGCCGCAGTCTCGGGTGGCGCGGCGACACCCGCAGGCAGCATCACGCCCAGCCGCTCGCCCCGCTCGGCGTTCGCAGCTTCGGCCAAACACTCACCCAACTTGCCCTCTGGCGCCTCGATCGGCACCAGCCGCGCTCGTGGCGCATAGTGCCGCAGGCCCGCGCCCGGCGACGGCAGCGCCTCCGCCGGCATCTCGCGAAGTGCCTCGCCGCCCCGGTAGAACTCCACCGGCCCTGCCATCTCCCGAATCTGCTCCGCCGTCACCGCGCCCGGCCGGTAGATCGTCATCGGGCTTGTCGAGGGATCGAGCACCGTGGATTCGACGCCGCGCGGCGTCGGGCCCGCATCGATCACCGCGTCAATACGCCCGTCCAGATCGTGGAGCACGTGCGCCGCCGTGGTTGGGCTCACATGGCCAAAGCGGTTGGCGCTGGGCGCGGCTACGGGAACCCCGGCGCGCCGGATCAGCTCCAGCGCCACCGGGTGCGACGGCATGCGCACTCCCACCAGCGGCCGTCCAGCCGTCACTGCGTCCGGCACCGCTCGCGTCCGATCGAGCAGCAACGTCAGCGGCCCCGGCCAGAACGCCTCCATCAGCCGCTGCGCCGTCTCCGGAACCCGGTCTACCAACCCCTCCAGCATCTCCAGTGAGGCCACGTGCACAATCACCGGATCCCACCTCGGTCTCGACTTCGCGGCAAAGATCCGCTCCACCGCCGCCTGGTCCAGCGCATTCGCTCCCAGCCCGTACACGGTTTCCGTCGGCATCGCCACCAGCCCTCCGCCGCGCAGAATCCCCGCCGCGCGCTCCAGCGCGGCGCGCGCCCCGGGCGTATCGAGATGTTCGGGATCGACGGCCAGCCGCAGCGTCTTCACAGTCCTATTGTCGCCGCAGCCGGCGCGTGTGGGCCAGTTTGTGTGGCCGTGACGCCCGAGTTCGTTCAGGAGTGTTTCCAGTTTCCGCTCCACCAACGTATGGGGTATAGTGAATCGTCATAGGGTCAGGCGCCGGGACCGGAGATCTTGCTCAATGTGTGAGCGCCGGCCCACACTCGACGGGAGGTTCCATGGCTACTCAACCGCCAGCCGGCAGCTATCTGCGGGCCAACGCGGCTTCAAAGTCGCGCCCGAAGTGGGGCCGCATCTTTGCGCTGCTTCTGGGCATCGTTGTGGTGGTGTGGGGAGGTGTGGAGGGATGGCGCTTTGTGCGCGTAAGCCGCGCGATCGACCGGCTTAGCAGCGCGAGTCCCGGCGTGCGGTCGCAGGCGGCTTCGAACCTGGGGGCGGCGAAATCGCAGCGCGCCGTGCCGGCATTGATTGCGGCGCTGCGCGATCAGGATCCGAGTGTGCGCACGGCCGCGGCGCAGGCTTTGGGCCAGATCGGCGACCCGCGCGCCTTGGATCCACTGCTCGCGGCGCTGAAAGCCAACGTTGACCCCACGATCTTCGACGACGAGCATCGCGCCATAGGCGAGGCGCTGGGCAGCCTGGGCAAACCGGCGCTCGATCCCCTGTTGAGCCTGCTGAGCGACAAAACCCTGGGCGGATATGCCCGGGCGGGACTGGTGCGAATGGGCGATCCGGCGGTGGACTCGATCGGAGCGCTGCTCAATAGCCCGGACCATGATCTGGCCATCGAAGCAGCAGGCATGTTGGGCGACATTAAGGACAAGCGCGCCGTGGGGCCGCTGCTGGCGGCCTTGAACACCGGCAACAGCGATCTGCGCTACAGCGAGGTGTACGCCCTGGGCGAGCTGAAGGATCCGCAAGCGGTGGGGCCAGTGGTAGCAGTGCTGAAGGGAGATGCATCGGCCGAGAACCGGCGCGGCGCCGCCGATGCCTTGGGAAATATCGGCGACGCCGGCGCGGTCGATCCCTTGATTGCCGCCACAACGGATAGCGACGGTTCCGTGCGCCGCGCGGCGGCTCGCGCGCTGGCTGAAATCAAGGATCCGCGTGCCGCGAACTTCCTGCTTGACGCATTTGCGAAACACAATTGGGACGTGATCGCGGGAGCAAACGAATTCTATATTCACCGGGGCCAGGCGGGCTCTGAAGACACGCTGATCGAGGCGCTGAACCAAACCGGCGACGAAGGAATGGCCGACGCCCTGCTGAACAGCGGAAACGACAAGCTGCACGAAGCGGCCATGGATTGGGCCAGCAAAAACAACTATGAGATTCGCTACGACGCCGGAGGAGAGCCCACAACCTGGGGCAAAAGCCAGTAGACGCCCAGTTGATTCGCCTGGCGCCTTCAACGCTGCTTGACCATTTGGTTGATGGGGCGAATGCTTCACCCGTCGTATACTCGTGCGAAGATGCCCATCGAAACCGAGATCAAGTTCCGCGTCGCCGATCTCGCCGCCCTCGCCGGGCGCCTCGAGTCCTCCGGCTTCCATCTCGAAACTCCGCGCAGCTTCGAGAGCAACGTCCTCTATGACACGCCCGGCCGCCAACTGCGCGCCCGTACCGAGATCCTCCGCATCCGCAGCTACGCGGGCCGCTGGACCCTCACGCACAAGCGGCTCCCCGGCTCTGGCGTGCCCGGTGGCCGCGGCCTCCAGGTAGCGGTCCACGCTTCCTGGGCTGGTGGTGAGGACCGCCACAAGCATCGCATCGAAACCGAAACCGGCATCGCCGACGGCAACGCACTCGAGGAGCTCTTTCTTTCGCTCGGCCTGGTTGCCGCCTTCCGTTACGAAAAGTGGCGCACCGAGTGGACCGACCGTGAAGGCCACTGCGTCATCGACGAAACCCCCATCGGCAACTATGCCGAGCTCGAAGGCGCACCCGAGTGGATCGACCGCACCGCTCTCCGCCTCGGCGTCGATCCCATTGAGTACATCACTCTCAGTTACGGCCGCCTCTTCGACCTGTGGCGCGAGCGGCTCCATAGCGCCGCGCAGGACCTGACCTTTGCCGCCGTCGCAGGCCGCGTGCAACATGCTGTCCGCGCTCCGCGATCCTTTTTTTGAGCGCGCATGCTGAAAGTTCGCCTCCTCTGACCGCGATGTGTGGTTTCTCCTCGGCGCTTATTGCATGGCAGCCGCAACGCAATCGCCCTGCGCCTTCAAGGTTGTGTCGGCGTCATGCGCATTTTGTTAGCCGATCGTTTGGAGTGGCCGATTACATGGGTCATTTCAAACGCCTTGTGCCCGGCGTCTTCCAGTCTGTTTTCATAGATGATTCCGCAAAAGTTGCAACAAGTCCCGTCTCAGCAACGACATGGAATATCATAGGCATTGAGGAGAAGTTACTGCCTTATGCCGCACGTCCCGAGGGACTCCGCTGTCCCGAATGAGATTACGTTAAACGTCGCGCTTCTCGGACCCGACGAACAACGCCGCAAGGCTGTTGCCGCCGCCCTGGCCCGGCACCCCGGCCTGCGCTGCCACGAGTTTTCCTCTTTCCCTCCCAAGCTCGAAGATCTGCCCCGGATGCTGGCGCAAGCCTACGAAGCCGTCATCATCGATGCGGACAGCGAACCGGACTACGCCTTCGCGCTCGCTGAAAGCCTTTGCGCCAACGGCCGCACCTATGTCATGGCCTACTCCGCGAAGGCGGATATGAAATTGGCCGTCCGCTTCATGCGCGTCGGCGTACGGGAGTTTTTCACTCTGCCCCTCGATCCCGCCGAGGTCTCCGCCGCTTTCGTACGCGCATCCACCCGCCGTGCGGCGCCGCCGCGGGAAGGTAGCACCGCCGCCAAGCTCTTTGTCTTTTTGGGCGCAAAAGGCGGCTGCGGCGTCACCACTCTGGCCTCCAACTTCGCCCTGGCGCTGGCTCAGGAGTCCGACAAAAACACGCTGCTCATCGATCTCGGCCTTCCCATCGGCGATGTGGCCATCAATCTGGGCATTGTTACTGACTACTCCGTTGCCACCGCTCTGCAGAATCCCCATCGGCTGGATGCCAATTTGCTCTCCACAATCGTGGTCAGGCATAGTTCGGGATTGTCCGTGCTTGCTGCCCCGGCAGACTTCATCGAAAATCCGCCATCCACATCCAGGGACGCCGTCGACAAGCTCCTCGCGCTTACCCGCGAGTCCTACGATTTTGTCGTCGTCGATGCGGGATCGAGAGTGGACCTGATGGGCTCGACTTTGTTTGAACCATCCGCCATCATTTTCCTGATCGCACAGGTGGGCGTCACGGAGTTGCGCAATGCCAACCGCATGATTTCGAGGTTTTTTGCCGCGCGGGACGAAAATTTGCAGATTGTGCTCAACCGCTACAAACCCAGCGATCTGCTTTTTGACGACACGCAGATCACCAAGGTCCTCACACGGCCCGCGCAGTGGAAGATTCCCGACGATTACGCCTCTGCGCGCAGGAAGCGCGAGACTGCGGCTCCCATGATCATGGTCAACTCCGCAATTGCGGAGAGCATTCGCTGGATGGCCAAGACTGCAGCAGGGCTGCTCCCTGAGAAAAACGGAAAGAAAGGCTTCTTTAGCTTCCTGCGCTGAGAAAAGCAGGGACCAGGCGATCGAGGGAACGAGCAAGACAGGGATTTTCGCCACGGGACCGCGCTCTTGCTGCACTGCCGAACCCAGGTCAAATCAAGCTGAAACGGAATCGGGATCGAACAGTATTCCGCGCTGCCGATGGATCCGCTTATCTGTTCCCTGTTCTCTGCCTTCACGCCCCGTGGCATTTCTTGTACTTCTTGCCGCTGCCGCAGGGGCATGGATCGTTGCGCCCGACTTTTTCCCCTGTCCGTCGCTGCGTGGGCTGGCTCGATTCTCCGCCGCCTTGCCGGCTGGCTACTGCAAGTTCCCGCTCCTTCTTGCGGTGGAAATCCTTCTCCAGCTCGTCAATGGTCGTTGTAGGCTGGCGCACGGCAATCGCGATCTCCCGCGGCGCTCCGTCGCCCGCAAGCGGTTGCGCGGCGCTGGCCACAGGCGGCGCTTTGGGCACGGTACGCTGCGGGCGCGGCGCCGCATCCACAGGCTGCCCGTCCGGCCCGATAATCTGCATCCGGAACAGGAACCGCACCGTGTCTTCCTGGAACTTCAGCATCATCGCCTCGAACATTTCGAAGGACTCCCGCTTGTATTCCACCAGCGGATCCCGCTGCGCATAGCCGCGAAGGCCGATCCCCTCTTTCAGGTGGTCCATCGAGAGCAGATGATCCTTCCACAGCCCGTCAATCACGCTCAGCATCACCATCCGCTCGTGGTAGCGCATGGTCGCCGCGCCCAGGATTTTCTCCTTCGCCTCGTAAGCCTCGGTCAGCTTGCCGAAGATCTCCTCGCCCAGCTCATGCCGGGTAAGCTCCTCCAGCTTGATGCCCGATGCAGTGAGATCGAGTCCGAAGTGGTCGACGAGTTTCTCTCCCAGCCCTTTGAAATCCCACTCATGCTGCCGGACCCGCTCGTTCACGTACTCGTCGAGCAGGCCGCTCAAGATGCCGCCGACGTAATCCTCCAGAATCAGCTCCCGCTGCTCGACGCCTTCCAGCAGTTGCCGGCGCAGGCCGTAGACAGCCTCGCGCTGCTTGTTCATCACGTCGTCGTACTCGAGCAGATGTTTGCGCGACTCGAAGTTCTGCGCCTCAACAGCTTTCTGCGCGCCCTCGATGCGCTTGGAGATCATGCGCGACTCGATGGGCACGCCTTCTTCCATGCCCAGCCGCTCCAGCAGCGTGCTCACCCACTGCTTGGCGAAAATGCGCATCAGGTCGTCTTCCAGAGACAGATAAAAACGCGCACTCGCCGGGATCGCCCTGGCGTCCCGCGCGCCCGCGCAACTGGTTGTCGATGCGCCGCGACTCGTGCCGCTCCGTGCCGAGAATGAAAAGACCTCCTGCCGCAATCACCTCTTCGTGTTCGCGTTGCGCGCCTTCGGCGTGGCCTTTATAGGTTTCGGACCAATCCCCCTCGGAAACTTCGAATTCCTGGCCGGAATAGTAAAAGCGCAGGAAGCCTTTGGGCGCCATGGGATTGATGGCGCCCTCGGCCACGCTGATGGCGCGCGCCTTGCTGCTCCCGTTCGCATCCTTGGTCTTCACCAGTTCCTGTCGCGCCATGAACTCGGCGTTGCCGCCGAGCAGAATATCGGTGCCGCGGCCGGCCATGTTGGTGGCGATGGTCACCATGCCTCGGCGGCCGGCCTGCGCCACATATTCGGCTTCCTTCTCGTGCTGCTTGGCGTTCAGCACCACGTGACGCACGCCCTTGCGCTGCAGGATCGCCGACAGCCGCTCCGATTTTTCAATCGACACGGTGCCCACCAGCACCGGCTGCCCCTTTTCGTGCAGCTCCGCGATGTTGTCGGCCGCCGCGTTATATTTTTCCTTCTCGGTGCGAAACACCACGTCGGGATTTTCCAGCCGCAGCAGCGGCTTGTTCGTCGGAATCACCACGATCTCGAGCTTGTAGATCTTCTCGAACTCCGCCGCCTCGGTCTCCGCCGTGCCCGTCATGCCGCTCAGCTTCTGATACAGGCGGAAGTAATTCTGGAACGTAATCGTGGCCAGCGTCTGGTCTTCCTTGCGGATGCTCACGCCCTCCTTGGCCTCGATCGACTGGTGCAGCCCGTCGCTCCACCGCCGTCCGGGCATCAGGCGGCCGGTGAACGTGTCCACGATGATCACTTCGCCGTCCTTCACCACGTAGTCCACGTCGCGCTTGTAGAGCGCGTGCGCCTTGATCGCCGTCTCCACGTAGTGCTTCAGTTCCCAGTTCTCGGCGTCGGCGATGTTGCCGATGCCCAGCACCTTCTCGATCGTCTCCCACCCATCGTCCGTGACGCCGATCGTGCGCTGCTTCTCGTCCACGATATAGTCGCCGCTCAGATACTTCTCGTTCTCGCCCAGCCGGATGCCCAACTGTTCCTGGCGTCGCGTGTCGCTCCACTCCACCTCTTCGCCCATCTCTAGTTGCGGAATGATCCGCCGCACGCGCGCGTATTTGTCCGTCGTCTGGTCCGTCGGGCCCGAGATGATCAGCGGCGTCCGCGCCTCGTCGATCAGGATCGAGTCCACTTCGTCGACGATCGCGTAGTAGTGCCCGCGCTGCACGCAATCCTTGATCTCGAACTTCATGTTGTCGCGCAGGTAGTCGAATCCGAACTCGTTGTTGGTGCCGTAGGTAATGTCGGCGCCATAGGCGGCGCGGCGCTCGTTGTCGTCCAGATCGTGCACGATCACGCCCACCGTCAGCCCCAGAAACTCGTAGATCTTGCCCATCCACTCGGCGTCGCGCTTGGCCAGGTAGTCGTTCACCGTGACCACGTGCACGCCATGACCCAGCAGCGCATTCAGGTAGCAACTTAATGTCGCCACCAGCGTTTTGCCTTCGCCGGTCTTCATTTCGGCAATCTTGCCCTGGTGCAGCACCATGCCGCCGATCAACTGCACGTCGAAGTGCCGCATATTCACCGCGCGCCAGCCCGCCTCGCGCACCACCGCGAAGGCCTCGGGCAGAATCTCGTCCACAGCCTCCCGCTCGGTCTTCTTTTTCTCTTCCTCGTCGGTAATTCCTTCCAGCCGCGCCGCAATGCGCGCCCGGAACTCGCCCGTTTTCGCCTTCAGCTCTTCATCCGAGAGCTTCTTCGTCTCCGGCTCCATCGCGCTGATTTGAATCACGATGGGCATGAGCCGCTTGATCAGCCGCTCATTCGCCGTACCGAAAATTTTGGTCAGAATCTTATCGAAAAACACAGGGTTCTCCGTTTACCAGTGTAAATGCAGGGGGTGAACGGAGCGTTTCATCGCTCCAGGAAATGCTCGCCTCGTCGTGCTCCTTCCGATTTACAGTCGCAAGACAAGATCGCCGACCTTCTCGCCCCGCCGGATGCGCTTCAACTGGTGATCGACACGCTTCTCCGGGCTCTCCGGATCGCCTTCGTCGTCCTCGTCTTTATCCTCCTTCTGCTTCTCTTCGAGAACGTGCTGCAAACTGGGCCGGGCGAACACCTGCATGAACAACAGCATCATTCCGAGTGCCGCGGAAGAAGGACAAAAGCCCGGATTGTTTTCTCCGCGCCGTTTCTTGCGCTTCCAGGAAGCCCGGCGCACACAGTAGTGGATGAATATCGCGGCAATCGCCAGAAACGGAGCTCCGAATGCGAGTTCGGAAATGAGAGTAAGAAGATTGGCGTTCATTGACACCCTTCCTGACTGGCAAAATTTCATGAGGGAATAGAAAACGGCGCAATGCGGCCTAGGCTGCCTTGCAAAACCATTTCAATTTCTCAGAGATTTAACCCAGGCGGATAGGAGGTGGGCGTTGGAACGATGCGGGAAGAACAGGGACGTTGGGCGTACGGCCGAGATACATGTAGGCCATCGGCGACAGCAGACTCAGCGGGGAGATCATCCCAACAAACAGCAGGATGGGTAGAACTGCCAGCCAGGCTCCGGCGTCACCGGAATTGCCGTGCGGAACCAGCATCAGAGCAAGGGCTGCTACGATCGCGATTGCCGCAACCAGTAACCATGCTCGCCGATGTTGGTCCGAAATCATCGCTGCTTGTTCTTCGTCCCCATTATACAGGTCGCAGCGTGTTGCATGGCTGATTCCATTCTGCGGCGTATAACTTGACCATGGACCGAATTGTGTATGGCTGGCCCATGTTGGCGTCTTTAGCCATATGGTGCCTCTTCAGCATCTACTGGGAGTTAGCTGCAAAGACCTCCTCTCCGGCGGCGAAATCCGAGTCCTGCGTATCAAGATGGCTTCATCTCATTCTGACCGGAGCCGCCCAACTTCTGATATTCCTGCCCGTTCATGGACTCAGGCAGCGATATATGCCCGCCTCCACAATCATCTCTGCCACAGGACTCATTCTTAATGCGCTGGGCCTGGCCTTGGCGGTGTGGGCGCGTCGATGCCTCGGCCGCAATTGGAGCGGCGAAATCACCATCAAGATCGAGCACCAATTGGTCCGCAGAGGTCCATATCGCGTCGTGCGTCATCCGATTTACTCCGCTCTTCTTTGCCTGTATGTTGGCACGGCAATTGTGTCCGGCGAGCTGCACGCGCTGATCGGTCTGGCGTTGGCGGTGCTCGCATATCTGCGCAAGATCCGGCTGGAAGAGAGGAATCTCATAAAGGCTTTTGGTGATGAGTATGCTGACTACCGCCGCAGAACCTGGGCTTTAATTCCAGGACTGTTTTGATCGTCCCGCGATAATGAACTAGCGAATTCGCGGTATCGAAGATTTTGGCCGGAATCGTGTCAAAGCCTCAGACGGATAATGGTGCAAGATCGCGAATATTCATAACAAAAAGCCCCCGGCATTTTCGCCGGGGGCCGTTGGAAGCGAAAGCGCATTCGAATCAGTTGCTGAACAACAGCACGCCCGCCGCCTTTTCCTCGCTCGCGCTCTCGTCCGCGCTGACCGGCCGGTAGAAAAGCTGGTTCGCGTCGAGATACACCTCGAGGAACGCCGGCCGCTCCTGAATTTGCCCGGCGATCAGCGCCTCTGAGAGCGGGTCCTCGACGTATCGCTGCAATGCGCGGCGCAATGGGCGCGCCCCGTAGCTGCGATCGACCAGCGTCTTGTCGAGAATCCACTTCTTGGCTTCGTCGGTCACCGAGATCGTGATCGATTTCTGCGCCAGATTCACGTTCAACTGCTGCACCATCAGCTCCACAATCTGCATCAGGTCGGCATCGTTGAGCGATTGGAAGAGGATCACTTCGTCGAGACGGTTGAGAAATTCGGGGTTGAAGGTCTTCTTCACCTCGTTCTTCACCAGCTCCTCGACCTTCTCGCTGACGGCGTCCTCGCGCTCGCTCTGGAAGCCGAGTCCCTGCTTCTTCATCAGGTGGCGCGCGCCGATGTTCGAGGTCATGATGACGATGGTGTTCTTGAAGTCGACGGTGTTGCCCAGGCCGTCGGTCAATTGCCCATCCTCAAACACCTGCAACAGGATGTTGAACACATCCGGGTGCGCCTTCTCGATCTCGTCGAGCAGAACCACCGAGTACGGCGAGCGCTTGACGCGTTCGGTCAACTGGCCGCCCTCCTCGTAGCCCACGTAGCCCGGAGGCGAACCGATGAGCTTCGACACCGAGTGCTTCTCCATGAACTCCGACATATCGAAGCGGATCAGCGCCTTGTCGGACCCGAAGAGGAAGTTGGCCAGCGTCCTCGCCATCTCCGTCTTGCCCACGCCCGTAGGGCCAAGGAACAGAAAGCTCCCGATGGGCCGGTGCGGCGACTTCAATCCCGCGCGCGACCGGCGAATGGCCCGAGCCAGCGCCGAGATCGCCTTGTCCTGCGAGATCACCCGCTTGTGCAGCTCTTCTTCCACGCGCAGCAGCTTCTGCGTCTCCTCTTCCTTGATGCTGTTCACGGGCACGCCCGTCCAGCGGCTCACCACGTCCTCGATGTCCTCGCGGCCCACGATGCCCGCGGCGGAGTCGTCGAGGTGGTACTTGTCGCGCAATGCGCGCAGGTTCTCGCGCTCCTTGCGCTCCTCGTCCGAGTAGAACCGCGCCTTCTCGAACTCGTGATTCGCAATCGCCGAGTCCATGCGGTGCACGATGAACTTGATCCGCTTCTGCACCTCGGTGATCTCTTCCGGCAGCGAGGTCTGGCGCAGCTTCACGCGCGCGCCCGCCTCGTCGATCAGATCGATCGCCTTGTCCGGCAGAAACCGGTCCGGAATGTAGCGATTCGAGTGCGCCACCGCGAACTCCACCGCGGCATCGGTGTAGCTGACCGCGTGGAACTTCTCGTAGCGGTCCTTGATCCCCATGATGATCTTGATCGCCTCTGCCTCGTTCGGCGGCGGCACCTTCACCGCCTGGAAGCGCCGCTCCAGCGAGCGGTCCTTCTCAATCGATTTGCGGTACTCCGCCGGCGTCGTCGCGCCGATGCACTGAATTTCGCCGCGCGAAAGCGCCGGCTTCAGGATGTTCGCCGCATCCAGCGATCCTTCCGCCGATCCCGCGCCCACCAGCGTGTGCAGCTCGTCGATGAACACGATCGAGTTCTGGCTCTCCATCAGTTCTTTCATGATGGTCTTCAGCCGCTCCTCGAACTGGCCGCGGTACTTGGTTCCGGCCACAATCAGCGACAGGTCCAGCGCCAGCACCCGCTTGTCGGCCAGGAAGCTCGGCACCTCGCCGTCGGCGATGCGCTGCGCCAACCCTTCCACGATCGCCGTCTTGCCCACGCCCGGCTCGCCGATCAGCACCGGATTGTTCTTCGTGCGCCGGCACAGAATCTGCACCGCGCGCTCCAGCTCGCCTTCGCGTCCTACCAGCGGATCGAGCTGCCCGTCCATCGCCGATTGCGTCAGGTCGCGGCTGAACTCCGCCAGCAGGCTCGACTCGCGCTGCCGCTGCTGCGGCGGCGCCTTCTCCTGCGTCACCCGCGCCAGCTCCTCGCGAATCTGCGCCAGCTTCAGCCCGCGCTCCTGCAGAATCTCCGATGCAAAGCACTTCTCTTCCCTCAGCAGTCCCAGCAGCAGATGCTCCGTGCCAATGTGCTTGTGTCCCAGCCGTTCCGCTTCCTCCGCGGCATAGGCCAGCACCCGCTTGCACTCGTTCGAAAGCGGCAGATCCACGCTCGTCGATACCTTCTCGCGGATGGTGGTGTGCGCCTCAATTTGCTTCCGGATCGACTCCACCGAGGCGTGCGAACGCAGGAAGCGGTTGGTTAACGCCTTGTCTTCGCGAAGCAGACCCAGCAGTAAATGCTCGGTCTCGATATAAGGCGAGCCGAACTGGCTGGCCTCATACCGCGCGAAGAAGATCACCCGTCGCGCTTTCTCCGTATACCGTTCGAACATGGTGTCTCCCTTGATCCGGGTGATCCGCTTGGAGTAGCCGTCCGGTAGTTTTCCCGGCTTCGGCCCAACCCGCGCTCGCCCGTCTGTTCCTTCGCCGCCGGAGCACCGATAAGTGATAGCACTCGCTCCGAACAGCTCTTTTGGATGGTCTTGGGTCCGTTTGCGCCCCTGCGGCGAACACTTGCCGATGGGAACCCCGCGCTTGCACCCACCGTCAACCGGCTCGAACTTAGCCGGTCGACTCCCACCCCGACCTCTCGGGCCTGCTTCAGGAAAAACCCCTTGAAAGCCCGCTACTTAATAAGACACAGAAACCTGCAAAAGTGGTGCTTTTTCTAGCCCAGGCTTCCAGCTTGCCCTGAATCCCTCCGAACTTCAGTGATCTGCGTCAGCCGCCCGTTTTCGAGCCGCAGCGTACGCGTACATCGTAGGGCCAAATCCATGTTATGTGTAACCAAAATCGAAGTCAGCCCATGACCTTCGTGCAAGCGTTCAATCAATTCAAAGACCCGTCCGGCCGTAATGCCGTCCAGGTCGCCGGTCGGTTCGTCGGCCAGCAGCACACGCGGCTGGCAAACCAGCGCCCTGGCCAGCGCCACACGCTGCTGCTCGCCGCCGGAAAGCTCGCCGGGCCGATGCTCGCTGCGATCCTCCAAACCCACCTCGTTCAGCCACTTTGCCGCCGCCCGCAAGGCCTCGCTCTTCCCCATCCCTCGCGCCAAAAGCGGCATGGCCACATTCTCCAGCGCCGTGAACTCCGGCAGCAGATAATGGAACTGCCAGACGTACCCAATCTCGCGATTCCGGAACGCTGCCGCTTCGCGCGTGCTGAGCGCGGCCACGTTGGTTGACGCGCAGGTTACCGTCCCCGCGGAAGGCGTATCCAGCGCGCCCAGAATGTGCAAAAGTGTGCTCTTTCCCGCGCCCGACTGGCCGACAATCGCCACCATTTCGCCGGCCTCAACTTCGAGGTTCAGATCCTGAAAAAGATGCAGCGCGCCACGCGCCGTCTGGTACGTCTTGCCCAGGCCCTGAACCTGAATCACTGGAGAATCGGCTACCGGAGACCGGTCTGCATGGGAACCGGGCGCCCGCGACTTCATCTCCCGCGCGGCGCGGGATGCCTGGCGAGCAGCCGCTGGAGGGGTTTGCATCATCCGGTTACTGCTCATTTTACATGGCAGCGGGCCGTCTCCGCGCAATCCCCCATACGGGGAGTGTCGACGGGGGAAAGCTGATCGGGGAAGACACACGTATAGCTATGTAGCCTACTCGGCCCACGCCAGCGCTGTCCCTTTCCCGTTCCTGACGTTCCCGGCTGGGCTGGTTCAGCCCCACGTCTTGCCCAGCGCGTCCAGATTCGCCTTTGCCAGATCCTCGGGTGTCATGGCAACCCTGAACTTGACCTCGGCGTTGAAGGCGAGGAACCATGGCTCGGCAAGCCTGGGAACATCGGAGGCGCTTTCCAGGTTGACGATTAGAACGCCGCCGCGGCGGCCATCCCGCTCGCCAAAGTACGCAGCCTCAGGCTTGATCGCGTCGAGAATCTTCTTCATTTTGGGACCCGCGGTTCCATTGCGAACTGCGGTGTTGAATGGTTCAAGAGGTAAATCAACCAGCATCATCATCCGCATATCGGACCTCCGGGCGCCAGGGAATTGCCTCGGGGGTAGGTGGGCGCCAATTCCCGGACGCTAAATGACCCTCGCAGCAGGTGTCAAAACAATTTTCGGGTGCGGGTGGGTACCCATCCTGGCCCCGCTAACCCCACTAACACCGCCAACCCCACTCGTCCCTTCGCTTGCTATCATCAAATCAAGGCCGCCGCATCCTCGCTCGCGCCGCCGCCATCGTTCTTCGCCCCCATGCCTCCCGCTTCCCAAACCGCCACATCAACCGCGGACCTCGCCGCGCCCCTCGCCGAATCCTCGACCCATCCGCACGCTCTGCACGTCCCGTCTCCCGGCGCAACGGCCACGCTCATCCACGACCTCCGCGAGCTCTTCAAGGTCAAGGTCGTCGGCCTCGTCCTCGTTACCGGTTGGGGCGGTTTCTATCTGGGATCGATGCAGTCCGGCATCTCCACCTTCCAGCGCGGCCTGCTCGACACCCTGCTCGGCATCGGCCTTATCTCCGCCGGAGCCGGAGCGCTCAATCAAGCCCTCGAGCGCACCACCGATGCGCGCATGAAGCGCACCGCCGATCGCCCTCTCGCCTCCGGACGCTGGCCGCTCGCTGCCGGCATTCTCGCCGGCCTCAGCGCCATAGCCCTCGGCGCCGTCTGGCTTGCCCTTCACACCAACCTGCTCACCGTCTCGCTCGCTCTGCTCACCGCCTTCGTTTACGTAGCCGTTTACACCCCGCTCAAGCGCGTCACCACCATGGCCACCTTCATCGGCGCGTTCCCCGGCGCCATGGGGCCCATGCTCGGTTGGACCGCCGCCCGCGGACGCATCGAGTGGCCCGCCGTCGCCCTCTTCGCCATCCTCTTCGTCTGGCAGTTCCCTCACTTCATGTCCATTGCCTGGCTCTACCGCGACGACTACGCGCGCGCCGGCATTCGCATGTTGCCCGTCGTCCAGCCCGACGGATGGTCCACCGTTGTCGAAGCCCTCTTCTACGCCGTGCTCATGATTCCCGTCAGCCTCGCTCCGTGGCGTCTCGGCCTCACCGGCGTGGTCTACGCCGTCCCGGCCATCGCGCTGGGCCTTGGTTACCTCGCCTACACCATCCGTTTCGCCCGCATCCTGCGCGCGCAAACTGAAGACGAGAGCCGCATGTTGGCCCGCGACCTGCTCAAGGTCAGCGTTCTCTACCTGCCGCTCCTCTTCACCACCCTCATGCTCTGCGCCTCCGCGAAAGGGTAGCATTGTGCCTCAGAAATTCGTTAAAAATAAAAATGTCATCCTGAGCGAGTCCGCCGCGGCGGACGAGTCGAAGGACCTGCATTTGGGATGTGCGGGGTGCCCCACCCTCGCGGCGCTCTTGTTTTTGCCGCTAGGGTGGGGAACTTCCTCATTTCAGAAATCCTCATTTGCTCGAGCTGGCGCCGCATGACCATCGCCGCCCCAACCTCAACTCCCCGCTCCGCCGCCCCGGCCATCGCCGCCATCCTCTTCATCAGCGCCGCCGCCTCACTCTTCCTCTTCTGGCTCATCTATATTCATCCCGCCGCGGCATCGAGCACTCAATACGCGTTTCTGCCCGCCATGAACGCCATCTTCAACGGACTCGCCGCCATCGCCCTCCTCATCGGCTACACCTTTATCCGCGCGCGCCGCATCCGCCAGCACCGCGCCTCCATGATCACGGCCTTCGTCTTTTCCACGTTGTTTCTCCTCGGTTACATCGCCCATCACGCGCTGCACGGCGACGTGCGCTATCCCCTCCACGCCGCGTTTCGCACGTTTTATCTTTGGCTGCTCTCGAGCCACATCGTCCTCGCCGTCATCGCCCTGCCCCTGGTCCTCGTCACGTTCTTCTTCTCGCTTTCCGGCCGCATCCCCCAGCACCGCCGCGTTGCCCGCTTCACCTTCCCCCTCTGGCTCTACGTCTCCGTCACCGGTGTCATCACCTACGTCATGCTCCGCCTCGCGCTCGGATCGTGAATCCCGCCCATCCGAGCGCCGTATCTCGAATATTTATGGACAGGAGGTGTCATCCTGAGCGGAGCGCGTTTGGGGCCCCGAGACCGCGCAGCGGGCGCGGGGTAAGCGGAGCCGAAGGATCTGCGTTTCGCGATGTCCATCCGCCCAAGCCTCAAGCTGTTTTACTCCACTTAAGCCCGCGTAGCGGGCAAAAGACGGTAGCCCCAGGCGTAAGCCTGGGGTTCGATCACGCAATAAGTCACTCAGCCCGCTTCAGCGGGCGTAAGAACCCCACCGTTCCATTAGCATGGAACTGACCCCTATGCCCTCCCGCTCGCCCATCCACGACCCGCGCCACCCGCAGCCCAACGACGGCACCCGCCAGCTCCTCCAATGGGGCGGCTCCATGGTCGGCGCCGGACTCCTCTCCGCCCTCCTGCTCCTCACCATGTTCGGCGGTTACTCGCGCACCGGCGCCAGCACCAATGCGGGCTGGTTCGCCCTCATCGTCGCGCTCATGTGCATCCCCTTCGGCCTGATGTTGCTTACCCTCGGCGCGGCCAAGTGGCTCCGCAACCGCCGCCTCCGCACCATGAATTGATCCCTGTTCCCTGTTCCCTGCTCTCTGGCCTGGCCTTCCACCCAACTTCCCACCCAGTACGCTCAAGAATCGCCTGTTTTTTCAACCGCAAACGCTGCGTTGGCTCTGCAATTCCCCTCGGTAACCGTACAATTTGAGGGAATCCGCACAGAAAATTCGGATTCAGTCTAAATTGATGGATGCAGCTCGCGTCCCCGGTTGGCATCTTCCGTGCCCGTACTTGAAATCGGTAATCGAAAGGAACTTCGCCCGTGTTGGTCTTCGCTGCCATCGTCGCCATTTTCGTCTATGGAATGATCGCCGCCATGCTGGGCACCATTCTGCCCGACCTGTCCGACCGTTTCCGCCTCACCCCGAAACAGAATGGCGCCATCGCCTTTGCCCAGGCGTTGGGGCTTATCATCGCCTCCGTCGGAGTGGGTCCGCTCCTGGACAACGAAGGCATGAAGATCGGGCTCATTCTTGGCCTCGCCTTCATCGCCATCGCGCTCTACGCCCTTCCGCGCTCCACGGGTTTCCGCGGCATCCTGGTCGTCCTGTTCCTGCTCGGCGTCGGCGGCGGCATCGTGGTGACGGGCGCAAACGCGCTGGTCAGCGGCGTAAGCGAGGCCCATCGCGGAACTGCCCTGAACCTCGTCAACCTCTTTTTCGGCCTCGGCGGACTGGCAACCCCCTTCCTCTCGGCCAATCTCTTTCAGCGCAACTGGGTCCGTCTTTGTTACTCCGTCGCGTCCCTTACCGTCGTCGTGCTGATGATCCAGGCCGTCACCAAAATGCCATCGCCCGCCATCGCCGCGCATTTCGTTCTCGCGGATGCGTACCCCGTCCTGGGCCGCCCGCTGCTCTTCATGCTTGGGCTCTTCCTTTTTCTCTACGTATCTTGCGAAGTGGGAGTGTGGAATTGGCTTCCGCGGCATCTCGTCGCTCAAGGCATTCCGGAGTCGCGCGCTCTCAACATCCTCTCGCTCGGATTCGCGCTCGGGCTGCTCATCGGCCGCGTCGGCGTCTCGCCCATTCTTATCCGCGTGCAACCCATCCTCGTCACTCTGGTCGCATCTGCGGCCATGGCCGTTACCACCTTTCTTATGCTGCGTTCGTCGAAACCGGCGGTTGCCTTCGCGCTTGTCTTTATGGCCGGACTTTCCATGGCCCCCGTCTTCCCCACCACGCTGGCTATCGTCGGTGATTCCTTCCCTCGCATGGCCGGCACTGCCATCGGCTTCGTCGTTACCTGCGGATGGATTGGCCTTGCCGTCAGCTCGCGCATCATCGGCGCCATCGCCGGCGGCGACCCGCTGCGGCTCAAGAAGGCCCTGTTGGTGATCCCCGTCTCGGCCGTCCTCATGGTGGGCTTGAATCTCGGCATCATATCGGTTCTCCGCTAGGGCCTCAGCCGGCGTAGACCTAGGCACAATCGCAAAGTGGCTTTTTCATCAAGAAAAAGCCACCTTGAGTTCTATCCGGAATGGCTTAGAGTTGCAGGAGAACCGCCGTAAATTCCCCAGGATCGAGTCGCGGCCGGAGCGCGCGAAAATCGCATAGACACGGCGGACCGGACGATGAAAATATGCGGCGCGATGCCGGTCTTGTACGGTAATATGTCACAGTGGATGTACGACCGATCCGCTGAATTCCCCGGTGGATCGGCACTTTCCGACGCGGACGCAGGTTCCGCTATAGCGGGTCTCCTGCAGGCGTAGGCCAAGGCACAATCGCGAAGTGGCTTTTTCATCAAGAAAAAGCCACCTTGGGTTCTGTCCGAAATGACTCATAGTTGAAGGAGAACCGCCATAGAGGTCAATCGTCGCCGGCGCCTGTCCCCCCTCCTGTTCGCCGGTGATGTTCGGGAAAAGTTCGAACGCAGTAGGTCCGCCTACCGAGGAAGCTATGAAAATCGCTGTCAGGGTTGCTCTCTGTTTTCTCCTCCTTTCCGGGTTGGTGCAGGCACAGGATGTTGCCCCTCTGTCCGGCCCGCTCATGCCTCTTCCCGCCCAACTCACTGAAACGGAATGTCAGGCCGACCAATGCGCCGCCGCCGCCGGCAACAGCGCCACCTGGGAGTTCCATGGATTGCTGGGAGACGCGCAGTGGTCCGACGGCTCAAGCGCAACGCTGGCCATCGAGCGCGTACGATGCCGCCGGAATCGTGATTCGCCGCATCGATCTGCCCAACAGCGCATCCTACGGGATCACCGCGGTCTATCAGGGCAAACTGCAGGGCGATCGCATCGAGGGCTCAGTCGTCTGGTCCTGGAGCGGTCACTGGGACGACCATCATCCCACCGGACACTGGTCGGCAATCCTCCAGGGTGCAACTCAGCCGCCGCGTAGCCTTCTCCAGCCCACGATTCCTTCTACCCTCACCGAGTGCGAGAACGACCAATGCGCTCCCGGCCGCGAGGGGGGATGTGTCTGGATACTGCACGGGTCGGAAGGCGAATTCAGGGGCAACAACGGAGCGCTCGCCAAGCTCTCCATCCTACAGTTCGATTCCGACGGAATCGTCATACTCCGTACCGAAATGCCAAAGAGCGTCAGTTACGGGCTCTCGGCGCTCTATACCGGCAAGATGATAGGAGATCGCATCGCCGGCTACGCCACCTGGTCGTGGCCGGGGCATTGGAACAACCGCAACCCTGCCGGTAAATGGTCCGCAACCGTGAGGGAAGATAACAGCCAGGCTCTCCCGCCTGTCCCCCCGCCGCTGGTTTCGCCTGAGGTGCATCCCGACGGCAGCGTCACCTTCCGCGCGTTCGCTGCCAATTCGCAGGAAATCCTCCTCGAACTCGAAGGCGCCGATCCGGTCATTATGCAGAAGGACGGCCTGGGCATCTGGACTGTCACTACCCCGCCGCTCAAGCCTGAGTATTACGGCTATATCTTTAACAACACCGGCGTCCCCATGATCGACCCCTCGAATCCTCTCATCTTGCCCAACCTCATCCAGACGGAAAACATGGTGCATGTGCCGGGCCCCTCCTCCTTGCCTTGGGAAACCGGCGACGGCCCGCACGGTGTTGTGCATCATCACTTTTACACCTCCGCCGTGGTCGGCGACCGGCGCGATTACTATGTCTACACTCCTCCCGGCTACGACCCCGCCGCCGCAACCAAGTATCCGGTCCTCTATCTTCTGCACGGCTTTGGTCAGGAATCGAGTAGCTGGACGCAGGTCGGCCTCGCCAACGTCATCCTCGACAACTTGATTGACCAAGGCAAGGCCAAACCCATGATCGTGGTCATGCCGGTAGGCTACGGAGGGGCCGACATTCTCGTGGGCCTCGGAAAGGTCTATTGGGACGACGCGCTGCGCAACAGAAACTTTGCCAGGTTTACGAAAGCCTTGCTGACTGAAGTCATTCCCCAGGTGCAGCAGCAGTATCGTGTCCTCGACGATCGCAATGCGCGGGCCATCGCCGGGCTTTCCATGGGGGGCGCCGAGTCGCTGCAAACGGGCTTAAACAACCTCGATGAGTTTTCCTGGATCGGTTCCTTCAGCGGCGGCGGCCTCAGGCCCAATTTTGCGCAGGAGTTCCCCGGTCTGAACGCCTCTCAAAACCAGCGCATCCATCTCCTTTGGGTGGCCTGCGGCATGGAGGACGGGCTTTTCGGTATCAACCACGATTTCAATCAATGGTTGGGTGCCGAAAACATCAACCATGTCGAAGTGGATACCCCGGGCAAGCACACTTGGATGGTGTGGCGCGAGAATCTGGCGGCGTTTGCGCCTCTGCTTTTTCGCTAGGTCTCCGTCTCTAAAGTTCGCAACAAAAAAGCTGTCATCCCGAGCGACCAGAAAGTAGGCTGTCATCCTGAGCGACCAAAAATAGGCTGTCATCCTGAGCGGAGCCTCTCGCAGCTTCATCGCGAGAGGCGTAGTCGAAGGACCTGCATTTCATACCTTGCATCGCACGAAATTGGGGTGCCCCATCCTAGCCGGGTTCCTGTCTTTCCGGCTAGGGTGGGATACCACGCACCCGTCCCCACTTTTTCGAGAAATAAGTACGCGGCGAAGCCGCGCCCAAACCTCACCCGCTGTCATCCCGAGCGAAGTCGAGGGATCTGTGGTTGCTTTTCGCGAGCTTCCCCAACCAAGAACCCTGGGGTGCCCATGTCCCGATCCTGGGACATGGGATAACACGAACCCCAACATCCAGGCCATGTATCAGGGCATGAGTTCACTCGTGCCGAACCCGCCCCACCCATTTTTCGAGAAATCAAGCTCGCGGCGAAGCCGCGCTTGGCTAAGCGCCGAAACTCTTCTTCGTTTCCCCCCTCCCGGAGGGAGAGCCGAAAATAGCCCAGGGCGTCAGCCCTGGGAACCGCGCCGTTCTTACCGAAAAACAAAGCACGCGGCACAGCCGCGCCCAGACCTCGCCTCAAATCCCGGCCGGCCATCTACCCAACTTCCCACCGGGCACGCTCAAGAATCGCCTCCCATAAGCCGACTTACCGGGACCGAACCTCCGACGCAGCTCCGTGTAACAGATGGAAAATGACTTGCTGCTTTCGCCCGCCCAATCATGTGACGCACTCTGACGCTATCGGTTCGGGCAACGGCCTGTTGACAACAAACGACGCTGTCAACAAGGGCCGTGACAAGCCTACTCGCATCGGAGAGCAACCACCGGATCGACGCGCATGGCTCGGCGCGACGGCAGGTAGGCAGCTAGCAGAGCGATGACCAGAAACAATGCCGAGACTCCGGCAAAAGAGACGCCGTCAACGGCTCCAAGGTCATGAAACGCCCAACGAAGCAGCGCTGCGACGCCCGCGCCAAGGAGTATTCCGGCCAGCAGTCCCGCCAGCACGGGCCGCGTGACCTCGCGCAGCATAAGTCCGAGGATATCGCGCTTCTTTGCACCCAGAGCCATACGCACCCCAACCTCTCGCGTGCGCAGAGCGACAATGTAATCCACCGTGCCATAAATGCCCATCGAGGTCAGCAGAAGCCCCAGCAGTCCAACCACTGAAGCGACCGTAGCCAGCAGCATTTTGCTCATATACATCGGCGTCTGGCGGAGCATCTCATCGAAGGGAGATGGGGTTGCCACCAGCTCGGGATCGACGGACGATACGGCCGGGCCGATTGCGCCAAGGATCCGCTGCGGGTCAAACTGTGTCCGGATGAGAATGGGATAGTCCTGGAGTCGGTCGTCGGCCAAGGGCAGATACGCTTGCTCGGAGTCGCTCAGGCCTAAATTGACGTCCCGTGTGTTGCGGGCGATGCCGATAACCTGGTAGGTCAACCCGTCAGGAACAATCTCGTTCTTCTGTTGCATCAGCCCCATCGCTTCTAAATGGAGGCTGCGGCCAAGTGGGTTCTCGCCGGGCCAGAGGTGTTTGGCCGCCGATTCGCTGAGGATGACTGAGGGCTCTGGCTGGCTGGCCTGCGATTGAAAGTTGCGGCCGAGCAGCAGGGGAATGCCTAGGGTCTGGAAGTAGTTTGGCTGAACGTAGCTGTAAAAGAAGATCACCCGCGCATCGTGAGCCGAGGGCTTTCCTCCATTGGGCGTGACGGAGGCCATTCGAGTGCCTTGGGCGAGAGGAGGATTGGCGCTGGTGACCGCAGCCACTCCAGGCAGCGCGGCAAGGCGCGCCCGAATCTCGCTTACCAGAGCGGCCCTGCGCTCGACCGTGTACTTTGGCCCCTCTGGGAATTTGAGTTCGAGATCGACGGCGTGTTTGATCTCGTATCCCGGGTCCGCCTTGAGCCCGCGAAGAGCGCTGCGAATCAACAGACTTCCGGCGATCACGAACAGCACGGCGATGGCAACTTGCGCGCCGATGAGAAGATCGCGGAGCCAGTGACTCCGCTTCGGCGAAGTTCCCTCGCTGGCCTTTAGCGCGGAGGCAAGCGCGGAGCGGGAGCTTGCCAGCGCGGGGGCGAGTCCGAAGAGTATGCCGGCGAACACAGAGATAGCGAAGACGTAGACGAATATCCCAAGGTCTGGAGTTGAACTCAGGATCATGGTTCCATCCTCGGCGGGGTAGGCGTTGGCGGCCCAAACCGCCAAGCCCTTCATCAGGCCCAAGGTGAACAGGAGCGCAACGCTGCCGGCGAGCAGGGCCAGTAGCGCGCTCTCGGTCAGTAACTGCCGGATCAGGCGCAGCTGGTTGGCTCCCAGCGAGAGGCGCATGGCCAGTTCATTCTGGCGCGATGCGGCGCGGGCCATTTGCAGGCCTGCGACATTGGCGCAGGCCACCACCAGCACCATCCCGACAGCGGCGACGATAAGAAGAATGAAAAAGCCAACTCCGGCGCTCTGTTTAAGAGGGAAGGGTTGCGCAGAACCCTGCCAAACCAGTACAGAAGCGGGCTTTGTCCAATCGGAATGAGGAGCATGGAGCGCGTCAAGACGGCTGGCAAGCAGATTCATTTCCGCCTGCGCCTGGCCCATGCTGACGCCGGGCGCGAGGCGGGCGCGTAGGTTGCAGCACTTGTTGTCGCGATTGCGCTCGAAGTCGTCGCCGGGATGCAGCAGAGGCTTGAGGCTGATCGGAAGCCAGAAATCGGGCACGGTGATGCCTGTGCCGGTGAAGTTGTGAGGCGTAATCCCGATGACGGTGAAGGCGACGCCATTCAGGCGAATGGCTTTGCCCAGCATGGCAGGATTGCCGCCAAACCGCCTCTGCCAATAGTTTTCGCTGATCAGGACCGATGGAGAAGCTATCAGCTCCGGGAGGCTCATTTCATCGAAGGTGCGCCCGGCCAGCGCAGCGACTCCGAGAACCGAGAAGTAGTTCTCCGAGACGACCGCGGTGAGAGCGAACTCCTTGTCGCTGGTGCTGGGGGGGAGTAGTCCCAGCTTTCCTGCCAGGGAATTGTCCGCGGAGTCGCGTTGGCTGACGACGCTTCCGGCATCAGAGAGCGTGAGGTGCTCGCCCCAACTTGTGGCGAGCATTCCGCTGAAGGAATGAAGCTGATCCCGATAGGCCACGTAGTCTGGATAGCTGAACTTGAGTTCGGGAATGCCCGAGCGTTGGCTCAGCGCCAGGTTGACCATCCTGCCGGGATCGTAAACGTTGAGAGGCGCATTGACGAAGATTTTGTAGGCGGTGAAGGCTACCGTGTTGATGCCGATGCCCAGCGCCAGCGCAAGCACCGCGGAAAAGGTAAAACCGGCATTGCGGCGCAGCATCCGTGCCCCGTAGCGCAGGTCGCGGAGCACACTCAACGGCAGGACCGCCAGATCAAGCTCGCTCATGCGCTCGCGCCACACGCTCGGATTGCCGAAGCGTAGCCGGGCTTCGCGGCGAGCCTCCGCGTCCTCCATTCCCTGTTCCACATTCCATTGCTCTCGCATGGAGAGGTGGAATTCGAGCTCCTCTTCCAGCTCTTTTGACAGCTTTTCTCTACCAAACAGGGCGCGAATCCGAGTGATCCATGCCACCGAGTTCCTCCCTTGCCTATGCCTTTCAGAAATCCAGCACCAGGGCAACTGCGCCGGTGATCATCCGCCAGTTCTCCCTCTCCGCCGCCAACTGCTTCCGCCCCAGCGCCGTAAGCCGATAAAACCGTGCGCGGCGATTGTTCTCGCTCAGCCCCCACTCTGAAACGATCCATCGTTCCTGTTCCATGCGATGGAGTGCCGGGTAAAGCGAACCTTCCTCAACCCGCAGTACATCGTTCGAAATGCGCTGAATGTGGAGGGTAATCCCCCAGCCGTGCATGGAGCCGCGCTCGAGGCTTTTCAGGACGAGAAGAGCTAAAGTCCCCTGTAAGTTTTCGTTCTTGGCTTTGGTCACTACAGACACTCCCCTAGATGTCTATATAAGAAAACCGCATTTCGGTTGCCATGTCAAGTGGATACTTGCCGCGGGTCGCCTACAGATTGGTCATCGACTCGAAGATGGAAAGGCTGCAGCGCACGCGGGCTGCAGCCAGTCCGCCGAGTACGGCGGCATGGGGTAAAAACCAGTCCTCAGCCTCACGAATACCGGTGAGATCGCTATCGGCAAACGCGGATATCGACCATAACCTCCCGCCTCATCCTCACCCAACAAGCCCGCCCAACGCGTAAGCCCGCGCCGAGCACCCCCAAAACCTCGCTTTCGACCCCAAAAATCGCCTGTCGCGCAAGCGCGATGCGACGATTTTCACCATTTCCATGCACCTGCAGGTCACAATTTCACCCGATTACTCCACCTGCAGGTGCACTTTTCCGCGAGCTCCGGATTCGACGATTTTCCGCCCCGCCGCAGCACGTGAAACACTCCACCTGCAGGTCGTCATTCCCCAACTCCGCCAACTCCGCTACCTCCGCTAGCCCCGCTAACTCCGCTTACTCCGCCAGCTCCGCCAACTCCGCTAGCCCCGCTAACTCCGCTAACTCCGCTAGCTCCGCTAACCCCGCTAACTCCGCTAGCTCCGCTAACCCCGCCAGCTCCGCTAGCTCCGCTAACTCCGCTAACTCCGCTAACCCCGCTATTCGCCGTTTTGCGAATTCTGCTCCGGATGCACCACGCGGTAGCTGGCCCCGCCGTTCGACCAGACCAGAAGCAGGATGTCCTTGTCCGCGGGCGCCGCGTGGACTTGGCTCACGAAATTGTCCGCGTCCTCCACGGGATGCCGGTCTACTCCAAGAATCACGTCGCCCGGAGCAATGCCCGCGTCGTCGGCCGGGCTGCCTGGGCGTACCGATTGAACCACCGCGCCCTGCACGCGATCGGGCACGTTGTACTGTTGGCGCAGATCGGGCGTCAGGTTAGCCACGGCCAGGCCGAGCCGTGCGTGCTGCTCGCCCGTGCCGGAGTTGCTCGCCTCTTCCGCCTTATTCTTTTCGAACTCGCCCACGGTAACGTGCGTGCTTTCCGGCTTTCCGTCGCGCAGAATCCCCAGGTCGATCGCGGTCCCCGGAGCCATCTCGCTCACCGCCACCTGCAACATGCTGCCGTCGTCGATCTTCTTGCCGTTCAGTTCGCGCAGCACGTCGCCGCTCTTCAGGCCGGCGCGGCTGGCCGGCGAGTCGGGCGTCACCTGGCTGATGATGGCGCCGGTGGCGTCGGGCAGGTTGAAGAAGCCGGCGTTGTCGGGCGTCACATCGTTCATCGTGATGCCCAGGTAGCCGTGGTGTACCGTGCCGCTCTTCATGATCTGCTCTGCCGAGGACTTGGCGATCTCCGCCGGAATGGCGAATCCCGCGCCGGCAAACGAGCCGCTGTTCGAGATGATGAACGTATTGATCCCGATCACCTCGCCGCGCGCGTCCACCAGCGGCCCGCCGGAGTTGCCCGGATTGATCGCCGCGTCCGTCTGGATAAAGTCTCCCGGCTTGCGCGGATCGTCGGAGTAAGGATTGGGACGGCCCAGTCCGCTGACGATGCCGCGCGTGACGGTGAAGGGAAAGTTGCCGAAGGGATTGCCGAAGGCCAGCACCGTCTCGCCCGGCTTCAGCTTCGTCGAGTCGCCCCAGGGAACGCTGGGCAGGTTCTTGGCGTCGATTTTTATGACCGCTATGTCATCTGAATTTGTCCACGCCCACCACCTTGGCGTTGAACACCCGCCGGTCATTCAGCGTGACACGTACCTGCGTCGCGCCATCCACCACGTGGTCGTTGGTTACGATGTAGCCATCCGGCGACACGATCACCCCACTCCCCACCCCATGCTCGATTTGCGGCTGCGGCTTCATCATCTGGCCGTTCGGGCCGAAGCCAAAGAAGAACTGGCGGAATCCAGGCGGCAGATCCTGAGGGTTGATGCCACCAAAGCCCTGGCCGCTGGAGGATTGATCGCCCGTCGAGACGCGCGAGGTGACAGAGACGTTGACGACGGCTGGCGTAACGCGTGCCGCGACGGTTTCCACCGCGTTGTCGAGTGTGGTCAGCGCGGAGACGCTCGAGTCGTCAAGCGGACCGGCTGCAGCGGCAGCATGAGCCCTGCTGTGATCGAAGAGGAATGCGGTCGCGAAGAGCACCATGGCGAGGATGCCGGCCGGGACCGTGAGTTTTTTTGCCTCTGCTACTAATGAATTAGTTGTTCCATGCATACTCATCTCTCCCTTGAGGTTGAATTGATTTTGTTACAGTTGAAAAACGAGCCAGCCGCCGTCGATGGACGGTGCGGGCAGCCGGTTGGAATGAGAACTTGTTGCGCGCGCCGGTTTCGGGCCTGGCGCGGAGCTTGCGGGACAAACGACCAGAATCCATCGCGTGACGGTGATTTGCGCCGGTAGCACCGGGGCTGGCTGGCCGATTGCTGCGCCGGTTTGCTCCTGCGCTGCCTCGCCCGTGTCATAGTCGGCGACGTATCTGCTCCTCGGCGATATGGTCTGCACCTGCTCCCAAGCTGCCAGAACAACGTATTCCTGACTCTGTGCCCGAGCCACCGCAGATGTTGACGATACTGCATTCACAGGTTGCTCGCGGGGCACGTCAACGGTCGGGGTCACCAACGCCGATTCCGTCGCGCCTGCCGGTGGCTCCTCGCCGCGGTGCGATGAACCCGGAGCGGGCGGTGCTGCCACGCCGCGGATTGCAGGCAGAATGACCTTCGCCTGAAGCGCGCGGAAGCCTGTGGCGCGAGGTTCGATGACCGTCTCGTTCGCCGGTGCAACTGCAGCGCGCGCCGTGCCTGCCATTCCGATTTGCTTTGGTTCGAGGGCCGCAGTCTGCGTATCCGGCTTCTGGGCAGCCACGAATGCGACCAACTGCGGGCTGCGCACCAGCTCTGCCGAGCCGGCCAGTAGGCCGCAGCCCACCACTCCTACCAGCGCGCGCGCTACGACCGGATGAAGCCCCTGCCTTCCACCCAGAATGCTGTGCACTCGGCGGGTCAATTCCGGCCGCCGCTCGAACGCGCCGAGCGACAGCGCATGGGTGCGCCGCAGCAACTCCCGCCGCTGCAGTCCTCGCTCGGCCAGGCTGGTGAGGCAGGCCGCGTAGGCGCGCGGAGCCTGCGTGCGGCGAACCACTCCATCGTCGCAGGCTATCTCGCGCTCGCGGCACAATCGCCGCTCCATCCAGGCCAGCGCGGGGTTCAATGGGAAGAGAACCAAGGCAAGTTTCTGCAGAAGATTGGTCCAATCGTCGCGCCGGTGCAGATGTTCGGCCTCGTGCAGGATCACCTGTTCCAGCTCGCCCGGCGTGAGCCGCGAGTAGAGCCACGCAGGAATTAGAATGCGAGGTGCAAAGAAGCCGATCACGCCGGGACGGTCAAGCCCGCAAGTCGTGCAAAGTACGATCGGGCGGCCCGCAGAAGATGCAGCGGCGAGAAGCGTGCGGGCACTCTCTTCGGGTTCCACCGGTGTGGCCGTTTTCCATAATTTGCGTAGGCGCAATGAGTGAAAGGCAAGTTCTGCGGTGCGAAAAGTGGCTGCCGCAAGCCATAGCAATGCGAGCATCACCCCCCAGCGGTTATCCAATTCGAGCCACGGTCCCGCCGTTGGTCCGCTGAGCGGAGACGCAACTTTAGCGCCTGCGGCGATGCGCGCCAGGAAGGTAAGAAACGGCAGAGCAACCACGACCGCGAAGCCTGCTGTCCACACGGCAAAGCGATGCTCCGCCGAGATGCGGGGTGAAATCCGCAGGCAGAGAACCAAGGCAACTGCAATCGACGCGCCCTGCCACAGAGCCGCAACGGCAATGGGCGCGGCGATTTGCGCAAATGTATTAAACGCAGCAAATACGTGGCTGCCGGCGGCCGGCAGCGCCGCTCGCATTGCATCCGCGATAAGGATCGACTGCATTCTCTACCCCTTGTCCCCCTTTTCGGGCGCAGCGTTGCGGATCGCATCTTTCAGCCGTTCCAACTCCTCGGTCGAAACCCCTTCGTCACCCAAAAGGGATAGCATGAGCTGCTCGCGCGAGTTGCCAAAGAAGCGGCTGAGCACTTTGCGTACCTCGGTCCGGCTCGCTTCTTGCTCGGCAATGCACGATTTATAGACGAACGCGCGGCCCTCCTGCCGGTGCTCGACGTAGCCCTTCTGCTCCAGGATTCGGATGGTCGTCAGCACCGAGTTGTAGGCCAGCGGCTCGTCTTCAGGCAGGGCGGCGACCAGGTCGGTTACGGCCGACTCGCCGTGGTGCCAGAGAATCTTCATCAGTCGCAGTTCAGCCTCTGTCAACGTGTTGGATCTTTTGGGCGGCATTACTAACTCATTGATTCTGCAGGATAAACCCCTGTGCGAGGATTGCTCGCACATTTCTATGGACGAACAACTAAAGGATTAGTTACCAATGTCGCGAATTATTTTTGAGGCCCTTGACCGCCCGGGTTGGCATTTCCAAGAAAGAAACGCTCGAATCCTCTGCCCTGTGCTACGATCCGGGCAAGCGCTCATCGCAACGAATTCTCGCAGTTTACAACTCATCGTTCAGAGACAGGCCCGCAGCATGGCCTGGCGCAGCGATGGGTGATTGTATTCATCGCGGGGGATGGTATGAACAACCAGCTACGGCCAATGGCCGTCGGCGAGATCCTGGACCGGACCGCCGAACTCTACCGCAATCATTTCTTGTTGTTTGCTGGCATCTCGGCGATCTTTGCCGGGGCTATGCTTTTTATCCAGATGCTGGAACTGGGATTGATGGTTTCGATGGGCTATCCGCACATTCCTCCGCATTTGGAGTGGCTGTACGCCGTGTCGCTTGGCGCGGATATCCTGGCAATCGGGCTCGTGGCCGGGCTCGCGATCGCGGCATTCAATCGTGCGGTGGCTTGGATCCATCTGGGAGAGCTGGCGACCGTACGCGCTGCCGCGGGAAGTGTTTTGCTGCGTCTGCGCCGCTACCTGTGGCTCATGACCGTGACGATGTTTCGCGCGTGGACGCCTCTGTTTGTCCTCTATGTGGCGCTGTTCGCAATGATCTTCGCCATTATGCCGCACGGATTCCTGTTCACCCCCCAGGTTGCGCAGCAGCCTCCGAACATGAATCCCGCGCAGGCGATCGAAGTGCTGGCCGTCATGGCGGTCCTGATGCTGTTGTTTGTGCCAGCCGGGGTCTATGGCGCCATCATGTGGCTGCGGTATTCGCTGGCCATGCCTGCGTGCGTGGTGGAGGATTTGTTGACGGGAATGGCGATCCGGCGCAGCATCGATCTGAGCCAAGGCTCGCGCGGGCGCATCTTCGTGCTCTGGCTGCTGGTTTATGCGATCCGCATGTTGCTGGGCCTCCTGTTCGGGTTTCCGTTTTTGGTATTTGGTCTCAAGCATCCGGGCCACGCGCTGCCGCTCGGCTGGCTGGCGCTCTCAGAGCTAGCCGGATTCGTCACCAACATGTTGATTGGTCCCATTTACTCCACCGGCCTCACGCTCTTCTATTACGACCAGCGCATTCGCAAGGAAGGCTTCGATATCGAGTGGATGATGCAGGCCGCGGGGTTGACGCCGCAACCTGGGTTGCCGGCTCCGGAACAGGTCTGAGCAAGTGAGTATACCCATGAGCGAGACACTACGGCCTTCCACCCTCGGCGAAATCCTGGACCGGACGGCGCAACTGTATCGCCGCAACTTCTGGCTCTTTGCCGGCGTGGCGGCCTTGCCCATCGGCGCTATCATCGCAATCTCGGCTCTCGCCGGGGGATTGATTTTTGCGCTGCCGGGCGTGAAAAGCGGCTACTCGACCGCGCCGGTGATACCGATCCTGGCCGTTGCCTTGCTTGTGCTCCTGGTGGTCCCGGTCTATATTACAGCGGCCATTTACTCCTATGCGGGTTTGACAGAAGCCGCGGCGGGCGCGTACCGCGGCGAGAAAATCACCATTCGCGGCGCCCTTAAAAGCGTGCGCCCGCGGTTCTGGCGCTATCTCTGGTTCATGATCCTACAGGGCATCCTCGTAGCTCTGATCCCGGGCGCGATCGCGGGCGCTATGATTGCTCCACTGATCTACATGGCCTTTAAGGCCGGCGGTGACCCTGCCGCTGGCATCGCGTTCGGCTTTCTTGCCTTTCTCATTGGCGCCGCGGCGCTCGTCGTCATCACCTGGCGCGGGCTGGGCTATTCGCTCAGCCTGGCCGTGTGCGTGGTGGAGAAGAAGCCCGCGTGGGGGTCGCTCACCCGCGGATGGAATTTGAGCCAGGGCACGCGCGGGCGCATCTTCGTGATGATTCTGCTGGTCATCGCGCTGGCCATCGCCGTGTCGATGATCGCCGCCATCCCAAGCCTGATCGTGATTGGTGTGATTGCCGCGCAGGGCAACGGCGCCGCGCAATCGTCAACGGCGTTTGTCGTGGCCGAAGTGGTGAGGGCGATCGTGGATTTCGTTCTGCAGGCGCTTCTCGCCCCCATCTCGTCGATCGCGCTGGTGCTCTTTTACTACGACCAACGCATCCGCAAGGAAGGCTACGACATCGAGTGGATGATGCTGCAGGCTGGCCTCGCGCCGCAGCAGGCCGAAAGCGGATTTGCGGCGCAGGCGTTCGTCCTTGGGCCTTCGCAGCCTGCGTCCGCGGCGCCATCGTCGTCCGATGCGCCGGAGATTTCCGCGCCGGCTGCGCCTCCTGATACCGTGGAAGAACAATGAACTCGCCGCGGTCCGGTCCAGGTTTGTGGAGTGGTGCAGCAACCGTTGCGCCGTTGATCGCGCTTTTCGTGCTCACTTGCGGCCCCCTCCCCGCTCGCGCCCAGCAGTTCACCGCCGGTGCAGGCTGGCGCGGCGTGAGCGATGCGGAATACCGGCAGCACCTAGCAGCGCTCGACGCGCTCGTGGCCGCATGCCAGAAACAACATTCCTCGCCCTCCGCGGCTCAAACTACCTTTCCCGCATGCGATCCCGCACAGGTTGGTCCGGACGACCTCGTCCAGTGGCCCTCCGCTGCAGCGCCGCAGTCGCGCGAGGTCCGCTACGATTGGCTGCGTTCGCTACTGGCGCGCGCCGCGAAAAAAAGCGGCGCAGCGCAGCCAGGCATCCTCGGCGCGATTCCGGGCGCGAGCAGCAAGCCAGCCTCAGTCGATCAACTGCTCTCCGCCGCGCTGGAGCGGCTGCAGAACGACATGAATCAGGCGGCAAGCCCAGCCGAAGCGAATTCCGATTACGCCGCCGAGCAGAAGTCCCTCAACGCGATCCTGGCGCAGCGAGCCTACCAGGACGCTACTCAGATCTCGGCCAGGGAGCGATTCCTCGAGTGGTTCGATAACCAGCTCGACAAATTCATTACTGGTCTTTGGCGCTTCGGTTCGCGCGCGCCGTGGATCGTGTGGGCGTTGCGCGTGCTGTTGCTCGTAGGCATCGGCACGGCGCTGGTCTGGCTGCTGCTCCGCATTGAGCGGCGGGCCGTGGTGCGGCTGATTCCCGACGTTGCGCTCGCGCCCGGAGCGCCCTCGGCACGCGAGTGGCAGCTATGCCTGCGCGACGCGCAGGAGATGGCCGCAAAAGGACGATGGCGCGAAGCCATCCACTTTCTCTATTGGGCCTCGATCGCGCGGCTGGAGTCGCGGCGGCTGTGGCCGGCCGACCGCGCCCGCACGCCGCGCGAATATCTTGCCCTGCTGGCCGGCGCCGACCCGCGCAAGCCTGGCCTGACCGCGCTCACGCGGAGCTTTGAGCGCACCTGGTACGGCGGGCGCGAAGCCGCCGCCGCAGACTTTAGCGCGGCGCAGGAGTCTCGCCCGTGCGTTGGGGGTGGCTGCGGAATGAAGCTCTTCGCCTCGCTCGACGACAAAGACCGCAAGCTGCTCATCGGCTGCCTGGCCGCGGTTGTTGTTCTGGCATTCGTCACCGCGTTTTTCTCGCGCAACCAAAACAGCGATGACAACACGGTTCCCAGCAGTTATTTGACCGGCAGGCATGGCGCGCGCGCCGCGTATGAATTGCTCCAAGCTCAAGGCTACAGCGTGGTGCGCTGGGAGCAGCCGTTGAGCGATCTGGCTGAGCGCGCCGACGCACGGACGGTTGTGATCTTCGCCGGCCCCATCGAGATCGCGGCAGAGGACCTGAAAGCCGTACGCGACATCGTTGCACGCGGCGGGCGCGTTCTGGCCACCGGCTGGTCGGGAGGCCGTTTGGCGCCTGACGGAGACGTGCGGCCGCCTACGATGTTCCAATCGGCCTGCAAGCTCACGCCCCAGGGCCTCGACACGCTGGCCGGCTCCGGCGAAGTATGGATGGATCCCGCGGCAAGCTGGGGAGAAGACCGGCCGAAGGACCGCGTGCAATACAACTGCGCCGGCGCGCCGGCCGTGGTTGAATACACCGCGGCCAAAGGCGAGGTGATTTGGTGGGCCAGCTCCACGCCGCTCGAAAACGGCGCGATCAGCCGCGCCGATAACCTGAGCCTGTTTCTGAACTCGCTTGGGCCGCGCGAAGGGCGCCGCTTCTATTGGGATGAGTCGCTGCACGGTGAAACCCGCACGGAGTGGTTTTATGCGCGCGGTCCGGCGATGATGCTGCTGGAGGCCGGCCTCATCGGAATCGGCTTGCTGACTCTCTTCAGCTTCAGCCGCCGCCGTGGGCCGCTGCGCAACCTACCTGCTCCGGTGCGCGCCACGCCGGTGGAGTTCCTTGAGGCGCTGGGCTCGCTCTATGCTGAGGCTGGCGCGTCGGCAACCGCAGTCGAGCTTGCCTACGAGCGCTTCCGGCGCAGGATGGTCGGACTGTGCGGGCTGAAAGGCGCGAAGATGAGTGCGGACGAACTGGGTCAGGCACTGCGCTGCCGCTTTCCGCAGGCCGCCTCCGGGCTTGAAGAAGACCTGGCCGAATGTGAAGAAGCAGTAACCAACGAAGAGTTGGCGCCGAAGAATGCGCTGGCTCTGGTGCAAGCGCTCAGCCGGCACGAGGAGGCGCTGGATGCGGCTGCGCGGGCTGGTACGGCCCGACGATAAGTATTCTCAACCATCAAGAATGCTGTGAGAACAAAGCAACGGGTAAGGAGACCGGAATGTCCGAGGAAACAATTGTGAAACAGGATGCGTCGCAAAGCGCTGCGCTGCCCGCAACTCAGCAACTTCTCGCCGCGGCGCGCGCGGAGCTGGGGCGCGTGATCGCGGGTCAGAGCGGCGTGATCGACGAAGTGCTTGTGGCTGTGCTGGCGCAGGGCCACGCGCTGCTCGAGGGTGTGCCGGGCATCGCCAAAACGCTCATCGTGAAATCGGTGGGCCGTCTGCTCGGCCTCGGCTTCCAGCGCGTGCAGGGTACGCCGGACCTGATGCCCGCCGACATCCTCGGCACCACCATGTTCCGGCCGGGGGCCGATGCGTTCACGTTTCACGCCGGTCCAGTGTTCACCGACCTGCTGCTGGTAGACGAGATCAATCGCATGCCTCCGCGCACGCAGGCTGCGCTGCTCGAGTGCATGGAAGAGCGCCAGGTAACGAGCGACGGTGTTCGCCGCCCGCTTCCGCCCTGGTTCACCGTCTTCGCGACGGAGAACCCCATCGACTTTGAAGGCACCTATCCGCTGCCCGAAGCGCAACTCGATCGCTTCCTGCTCAAGATCAAGGTGGGTTACCCTGCTCCCGACGAGGAGCGGCAAATGCTGGAGCGGCATCAGGCGAGCGGCGGCGTGAACATTCTCGAGGATGCGAAGATCCAACCGCTCCCGGCGGAGCTACTTGCCGCCGCACGCGGCGAGATTCGTTCGATCCGCGTCGAGCACGACCTTTACGGTTACATTCTCGATCTCGTTCGCCGCACGCGCGAGTGGCCCATGCTGGCGCTGGGCGCCAGCCCGCGCGCGGCCATCTGCCTGCTGCGCGTGGCGCAGGCCTTTGCCGCCTTCGAGGACCGCGACTACATCATCCCCGACGACGTGAAGCGCGCGGTCCTGCCTGCCCTGCGGCATCGCATCCTGTTGAAGCCGGAGGCCGAGCTGGAGGGCTTCGACGCCGACCGCGTGCTCGGCGATGTTGTCGCTGCGGTTGCGGTGCCGCGGGGATGATTTCGACCTCGCTCCATCCCGAGCCGGCGCGCGCAGTGTGCCAGCCGCGCGGGCGCGTGCCTTTGGGGCTGACGCCGCGCGCCATTTGGCTGCTCGCCGCTGGTCTCCTGCTCGCGTTGCCGGGATTCTTTCGCGCCTCATGGGGATACGGCATGTTGGTCTGGGATGCGCTGGTGCTACTGGCGGCGATCCTGGATGGATGGCGGTTGCCGGCCGCGCGGCGCATCACCGTAGAGCGCTCGTGGAGCAATGCTCCCTCTCTCGACAGCGAGACGGAGATTGAGCTGGCCGTGACGCACGATCGCGCGACGATTCTCGAATGCAAACTGATGGATGACCTGCCGGAGGCGCTGGTCGCCGTGCCCACCACGCACGCGCTGCGCGTATTTCCGCGGGTGCGCACGACGCTACGTTACAGGATTGAGCCGCGCGACCGCGGCGACGTCGAAGCCGGAGCCGTGTATCTGCGCTACGGCTCGCCTCTTGGCCTCGTGGAGAAGTGGGCCATGGCGCCGCTCCAGCAGCCGGTACGCATCTATCCCGCGCTGCGGCAGGGAGAAGACCAGGAAATCTATCTCGCGCGCGGCCGCCAGATCGAGCTGCAGCTCCGCCAAGTGCGCGAGCGCGGACTGGGGCGCGACTTCGAGAGCCTGCGCGAGTATCTTGAGGGCGACGACCTGCGCGACGTGTGCTGGACGGCGACGGCGCGGCGCGGGCAGTTGATCACGCGCCGCTACCAGACCGAGCGCAGCCAGGCGGTGTGGATCGTTCTCGATGCCGGGCGGCTGTTGCAAGGCCGCATTCTGCCCGAAAGCGAGTCTGAATCTGCGCACGCCACCGAGCCCGCAGGCGAGCGTGGCTCGAATATTGCCCGGCGCGGCCACTCCAAGCTCGACTATGCCTGCTCGACCGCCGTGGCGCTGGCGCAGCTCGCGCTCTACTCCGGCGACCGCGTCGGCCTTCTCGTCTACGGCCAGCATGTGCAGCAGCGCGTCCTGCCCGGCCGCGGCCACGCGCATCTGCGGCAGATCGTTGAGGCTCTTTCGCAGGCGCGTGCGGAAGCGAGCGAGGCCGATCACCTGCGCGCCACAGCCACGCTCAATCGCTGGCAGCCACGCCGCGCGCTCATCCTCTGGATCACCGATCTGGCCGAAACCGCCATGCGGCCGGAAGTGATCGACGGCGCCATGCAGTTGCTGCATCGCCACGTGTTGCTTTTTGTCGCTATGGCGCAGCCCGACGTCGCGGCCATCGCCAATGCGCGCCCAAAAACAGTGGATGAAATGTTCCGCGCCTCTGCCGCACAGGAGCTGACCTCGCGCCGCGAATTACTGTTGGCTCGGCTGCGCGAACAGGGCGCGCTCACCCTCGACCTCGATCCCGGGCAGCTCACCTCCGCGGTGCTGAACCAGTATTTAAAGGTGAAAGAGCGGGCGATGGTGTAGCCGGCGTCTCCCACGCGAGATGCGCTGCCAGGCAGCCTGTTTACTTTTCCATAACCCCCGCCCCCTCCCCCGGGGATGCCATACCTCCATATTTGATAACAAAGGACTTACGGGACGGCCCGTACCTTCCTCATACCTTACCCATACCTTGCATACCAATTTCCAGGGCAACATACCGCAAATGTACAGATTCACGGGGGTTAGGCCAAGGGCAGTAGTCAGTGATCAGTGGTCAGGAAGCAGGAGACAGGATACAGAAAAAACAGCCGGTAGCCAATGGCCAGTAGGCGGCGAGGGAGCGATTGTGGCCCGGTCGTCAGATCTTTGCTCGTCGATCATGGGACCATTGTGCGCCAAACGGGGGAAATGATCGGCAAACCTGACAAATGTTTTTTGCGAGTGTTTTCAGTGAATTGCAAAGAAAATCGCGGATAGATGCCTTGACCGGCGGCGGTCCTATTTTTTCGGCGGATGGCTGGGACAGGATTTGGGGGAATCTCACCGTTGCCAAGCCGAGAACCGCGAAGGACCGCACGCAGTGATCAGAAGATCTCTCGACACGGCCCCCTCAGTTCTCCTAGACTTCCCACAAACTCCCTCTCGGATCGAGTTGACACGCCGAGTGGGGCTATCTGCGGACTAACGGCTGCAGAGGAAAGAATTTGGCAAATGGATCGCGATCGGATCATCAAAAAGCTGGCGAAGTCAACAATTCAGGCCGACAAGCAGCGGACCTCCTATCAAGTTTCAAAAGAGCTCGGGCGGGGCGGTAACGGAGTGGCCTTCGTCGTCAAATCCGCCACACGGGAGCTAGTGGCGAAATTCTATGTCCCGCCGGACGCGCGCGATCTCGATGAATCAGCCGTCAAAAGGTTTCAGCGCGAGGTCGATCTGACCGCAAAGGTGGACCATCCTTACGTCCTAGCGTCCGAAGGCGTAGGGACGGCCTCTGTCGGTTCCTACAAAATACCGTTCTACTTCATGCGCCGGGCGTCCAAAACGTTGAGAGACATAATGCCGCGCGGCTTTTTTATGGGAAACCTACGCGAACTCAAAACATTCCTGCGAATCGCTCAGGGAGTGAGTTACCTGCATCACAAGGGAATCGTACACCGTGACCTAAAACCGCAGAACGTGTTGATTTTTGACGGCACTCCCAAGGTGTCGGACCTCGGAATTGCGCATGTTGCGCCTGAGTCTGCGGATGATAGCCTGTTGACCCTTCCGGCAGAGAGATTGATGAACAAGGATTACTATGCGCCAGAGCAACGTCATGGCGACGCGACCAAGGTGGACGCTCGCGCCGACATCTACGCTCTCGGCTGCATTCTTTATGAGCTCATCTCGGGGATCTCGCCGACGCGCCCCAACCTACCGACATTGGCAGCCCTAGACAAAAGGCTCGAACCGCTAGACAACATATTGGCCAGGATGATGGCGCATGATCCGCGGAAGCGCTATCGGTATTTAGACGAAGCAATCGAGGAAATCTTCTGGGCGCGATTGCAGATTGGCGACCTAATGGACGGAGTGCTCTCAACCGCAGATACGGACGAAGCCCTCTTGCGGAAGTTGCTGGGTAGCACGAACCGGCTCCATCAGGAGCAGGCAGTCAAGCCGGCGCTTCGGCTCGGCAAGGACGCACTTCCAATCTTGCATGAGGCGCTGGGTAGCAGAAGATTGGACATAGCTTCAACCGCTTACGGAATATTGGGAGAGATGGTTGAGGAATCCTCAATTCCATACTTAATCTCTGGACTATATCCGCGCCGCACCTCATCCAAACCACGCTTCCCGACGGGCGAAGCAGCAGCCCTCGCCATAAAGAGGTACGCCCCCGAAATCCGACTGCGGGTCATTGATTCCATCGCAGACCTCGTAAGAGCTGAGGACTTCGCACACATCATCGAGGGGCTCGATCCGGGGCAAACCTTTCGACCGAGTTTTAGTGCTTGAAAAGGCGGACCGATTCTATTCAGACTTCGATGCGGAGTCTTCGACTGGCCTGTTGTTGACGATAAACGAGGACGCTGCGTGGCCACGTGTCGTAGAGATGATGTCGCAAAACAAGGATTTTTACCTTTGGAGAGTTCAGAAGGAGATTTATCCGCGCGTCAACATTGATCGAAAGAAGGCCATAATCAATCACTTCCTCACACAGCCATCGTCTCTGAGTTCATGGAATATCCGGAGCTTCGTCGAAGTCATTGTCGCGGGCGAACTGCCGGAGGACTTTGTGGTGAAGGCGTTGGACAAGCTACCTTCAGTAGGACGCAAGGTAATCAAGAAGTACGACGACAGAGGGGTGTTCGACAAGTACCTTCGAACTGTAAGGGCAAAATGGGAGGCTACGAGGAATAGCCCGCAGCGGGCCAGCGCACCGCAAATCACAGACCCCGCACAGCCGAATCAACCCGACCGCCTGCCAAAGGAAACCCCACGCTGAAAACCACGCTCGCCGTCATGAAGGCGATGAACATCAAGCTCGCCGTTAACAACCTGTGGCCGAAGTCAAAATCCCGGAAAACCCACCCCTCAGCGGCTAAAGCCGCGTTGATTCTCGATGCTTTACGGCACGACTGAAGTCGTGCCCTTTCAAAACTGGACTTCCGCCACAGACCGCTAAGGTTCCGAGAGCTGCCTGACCCCCGCCACCGGCCGGAACAGCCACACGAGCAGCAGCGTAAACAGCAATCCGCCCACGGTGAACTTGAGCGGGACAGGCGCGGCGGAGGGCGAGAAAAATCCTTCGAGCGTTCCCGCGATGACCAGCAACGGAATGATGCCTGCAACGAGACGCGTGGCTTCTGCTCCGGCCAGAGCGATGGAGTCGCGGCGGCGATAGATTCCCGGAAACAGCACTCCGTTCGCGAGGCGCAGGCCGGCACCCCCGGCGAGCAGAATCGAGGGCAGCTCCAGCGATCCGTGCGGCGCCACAAAGCTCCACAGGTCAACTGCCATGCCGTGCTGAGCGCAGGCCACGCCGACCACGCCCAGCAACATGCCATTGAAGAACATCGAATAGATCGGGCCCAGCCCGAAGAGGATCCCTCCCGCAAAGGCCATGAAGCAAACGCTCAGGTTGTTGGTCATGATGGCGCTCGAGGCCACCGGCTCGATGCCGACGATCGACTGCGTCCACATTTCGTGGCGCTCGATGGTCTCGACCATCGCCGGACCCAGCATGTGGCGCATGAATTGCGGGCGCGCCAGCGTGAGCACCGACCCCAGCGCCGCCCCGGCCAGCGAGAGAACGAGCGCCAGCAGCACGTAGCGGATCTGGCTCTGCACGAGGGCCGGGTAGTCGTCGCGCAGAAAATAGAAAATCTTCCTGAAGCCTTTGCGCCGGCTGGAATAAATGATATGGTGGGCGCGAGCCAATAACTGGTTAACGTGCTCGGCGTAAACCCGGGCGGTCGAGTCCTGGCGCAGCGTGGAAAGGTCGCCCGCCGCCTGCCGGTAGAGTAGAGCGGTTTCACGCAGCTCGGCGCGCGAGAGCTGCCGCACGCCAACGGCGCTTGCCTGGGCCAGAAGCGCGGCCAGCCGGTCCCAGTAGGGACGGCGCTTTTGGAGCCAACGATTGGAGAGGACGATCGCCATGGAGCCGATTGGAGACCAGCTTAACATCGATACCCCGGAACTGGTGGCCATCGAGATGCCGCTCGCCGGGATCGGCAGCCGCTTTATTGCCATTCTCATCGACTCTATTATTTTGGGCGCGGCCTTTCTGGTTCTGGGCCTGATGGCCGCGATTCTCCTTCCCGCGCTGCACTTCTTCGGCGGGGTTTCGGCCAACTGGGCCGTGGGCATCTTTTTTCTCATCTTTTTTTTGCTGCAATGGGGATACTTTGCGCTGTTTGAGGCGTTCGGGAATGGGCGCACGCCGGGCAAGCGCGCGGCCAGGATTCGCGTCATTCATCAGTCCGGACGCGGCATCAGCTTTGTCGAGTCGCTGGCGCGCAACCTGGTCCGTTTCATCGACTACCTTCCAGGCTTTTATGCCGTGGGCGTCGTAGCCATCTTCCTGAGCCGGCGGAATCAAAGGCTGGGCGACCTGGTTGCCGGAACGCTCGTGGTCCGCGACCGCGAGGTGGACGCGCCGCAATGGGATGGGGGCGCCGCGCGCACCTTCACGGCTGCGGCCTTTGCCGCGCAGTCGCCCATCCCCGCGCCGGGGCCCCCACAGACAGGTCATGGTCCGTGGGGTGGTCCGCCGCACCTGCGTGTCGTGTTGCCCGCGCCGGCGCTGGGCAAGCTCTCTGCCGCCGACCTCGAAGTGCTGGAAGGCTTTTTTGCGCGCCGTCTCGACATGGATCTGGCCACACGCGGCGCGCTCGCTTCGCGCATCGCCTCGGCGCTCTGTTCAAAGTCGGGCCTCGCCATTCCGCAGGACACGAGCGTCGAGACGTTTCTCGAAGCCGTGGCGCACCAACTCCGCGAACTGGGGCGGATGGGCTAGGGCCTGTTCACACTATTGGGGTGGGTGGCGTTCTGCCCCAGCGCGCAAAGACCGCGCGCCGGGGACCCCAAGCGAGCGAAAATTCGGACAGACGAGGCGACGGCCGAAGACTGTGGCAGGCCCCACTGTCGAGGCCGGCAACGAAGTATGGCCGGATTTTCGCCGCAACCCGAAGGGACGGAGCCAGTTTTCCCGATTTCGTTGTCGCTCGTCGCTCCAGTGGTCCACCACAGCACGCTCCTCGCTTCTAGAACTCGGAAAAACTGGCTTCCGTCGCCGCCATCCCAATAGTGTGAACAGGCCCTAGGGCGAGCGCTGGAAATGGGCCGCGGACGATGGCGGAATCCGCGCCCAGCCAAAGTGGGCGGCGCGGGGATATATTAAGATTTTGCCAGTGCATCAGCGGCGGCCGCGCTTCCATTTGCGATGGCCGAGGCGATTTTTGAAGGACAGCCTGGTTTGGCGCGATCTCGCCGGACCGGCAATGGAACCTGAGGAGAGCAAGAACATGGCCAAGAGCGTGAATAGAGTCTTCCTTTTAGGCAACGTGGGCAAGGATCCTGAGATTCGTTCGACCGGGGGCGGCACCATGGTGGCGACCTTTGGACTTGCTACCAGCGAACGCGCCAAGGACGGGCAGGGCAACTGGCAGGATCGCACCGAGTGGCACAACATTGTGGTCTACGGGCGGCTGGCGGAGATCGTGCGCGACTACGTGAAGAAAGGTTCCAAGCTGTTTGTCGAGGGACGGATCACGACCCGCAACTGGGACGACAAGGACCACGCGGGCAGAAAGGTGTATCGCACCGAGATCATCGTCAGCGACCTGTCGCTGCTCTCGGGGCGCGACGATGGCGGCGCTTCCAGCCGTTCGTCAAGCGCATCGAATGCGGCGGTAAATGAAGACCAGCGCCCGCCCGCCGGCCAGGACGACTTCGCGCAATCGGCTGAAATCTCCGACGACGATATTCCGTTTTGAAGGCAGGAAACAGGGAATCGCTATTCCCTGTTTTCCGCTCCCTCTTCTGCTGTTGCCAGCGGATCGTTGTCCCGGTCCGTGACCTCGGCAAGGGCGGCGAGCCGCTGCGCCAGATCCTCCGTCCAGCAGCCTTCCGGGGCGCGCCAGCTCCAATTCCCCGCAGGCACCGCCGGCGTGTTCATGCGCGCCTCGGAACCCAGCTCGAGCAGGTCCTGCGCGGGAACGATGGCCAATTCGGCCACGCTGGCCTGCGCGGCGCGGATCAGCGGCCAGGCGGGGCGATTGCCGGCCGCGCCGACGAGCGCTTCGACAGCTTCCTGTTCCTTTTTGCCGGCGGAGTTCCACCAGCCTTGCGTCGTGTCGTTATCGTGCGTGCCGGTGTAGGCCACGGTGGCAGGCGTGAACCGGTGCGGCAGGTGGGTATGCGCGCCCTTGTTGCTGAACCCGAACTGCAACACCTTCATGCCCGGCATTCCCAGCTCGAGGCGCAGCGCGTCAACTTCGGGCGTAATCACGCCAAGGTCCTCGGCCACGAACGGAAGCGGGCCTAATGCGGCCTGCATTGCGCGGAACAGTTCCAGGCCCGGCGCCTTGATCCACTCGCCGTTCACGGCAGTCTCTTCCCTGACGGGAATGGCCCAATAGGCCTCGAAGCCGCGGAAGTGATCGAGGCGCACGATGTCATAGACTTCGACGGCGCGGCGGATGCGGTCAATCCACCAGTCGAATCCGCGCGCCTCAAGCACGTCCCAGCGGTAAAGCGGGTTGCCCCAGCGCTGGCCCGTGGCCGAAAAGTAGTCGGGCGGCACGCCGGCGACGCGCTCGGGCTTCAGGTCGCGATCGAGTTCGAAGATGCCGGGGTGAACCCACACGTCGGCCGAGTCCATGTTGACGAAGATGGGCACGTCGCCCATGACGCGAATTCCATCCTCCGCGGCAACCTCGCGCAACCGATCCCATTGCTGCGCAAATGCGAATTGCAGTACCCGCTCAACGGCTACCGCGCGGCCATGCTCCGCTTCCGCCGCGGCCAGGGCTTGCGGATCTCGGCGGCGCAGCAGCTCGGGCCACTCGGTCCATGCGCCTGTCTTGAACTCGCGGCACAGCACGGCGTAAAGCGCGTAGTCGTTGAGCCACGCTGCTTCATCGCGGCAAAACTCTTCGAAATCGGCCCATTGATCGGCCAGTGCGTCGTCGTCCAGCCCGCGATCGAGGAAATTCCCCGTCGCCTCGTGGAGCAGTGGCAGCTTGCGCTCTTCTACCGCTTGAAAATCGGCGACGCCGGAGCGGCCGGCGGCGCCCTTGATGCGCTCGGCGCCGATCCAGCCCCAGTCGGCGAGAAACTCCAGGCTGATGAGCGCAGGATTCCCGGCGAATGCCGACGAACCCGCATAGGGTGAGTTGCCGTAACCGGTGGGACACAGCGGCAGAACCTGCCAGACATGCTGTTTGGCGCGAGCCAAAAAGGCGACAAACTCGTGCGCGGCTGGACCCAGATCGCCGATACCTCCGTAGGAGGGCAAGGAGCTCACATGCAGCAGAACTCCGGAAGAACGCTGGAATTCCATGATGCAATTATTACAAGCTGGATCGCCCATCCCCACCCCACCGACCGATTACAGCACGAAAAGGCGGCATCGAAACCGCCGCAAACGGCTTCCAGGGTGAGGACACGTTGATTGCGGTCGATGGATGGAATGAGGCTATCGAGCCGGCGTCGTTCCGGTCGTGACCGCACCGCCCAACCTCGATGCCCAAACCGATCGCCGGCCCGCAGCAGCGGGGCTGCCGGTTGCGGCCGGGTTACGCGGCGAAATGCTGCTCGCGCAAAGAGGCCCGCAACCAGGATGGCTGCGGGCCTTTTCAGTTCCCCGGAAAATCGCTCGATGTTACAGTCCGGGCGTTTCTCCTTTTGGCTTGGCGTTAAAGCGAACCAGATTGCGCTTCTTGTAGTCGTTCCACACGCCGCTTGCGAAGACGCTGAAGGCCTCGTTCCGCCCCTGGTCCAGAAGCTCATCCCGCGTCTTGTCGAAGTTCTTGGCAATCTCGTCCGCGGTCGGCTCCTGCTTCAAGAGAACTTTGGCCACCACGCCGGTGCGCCCAGCATTGATCGGCCCGCTGATCGCGCCCGCATTCATGTCGAAGAGCTGCGGCGCAACCTGGCCCACTTCGCCGAAATCGGGCACCTGGCCGCTTTCGCCCACCAGGTCGCTGGTCTTCACCGTTGCGCCCACGGCCTTTGCCGCCTTGGCCAGATCGTTCATCGTCTTTGCCTTGTCGGCCATTTCCTTTGTCTTCTGGTCCAGCAGAGCAGGAAGCTGCTCGTCGCGGTAATCTTCGAGCACGTGGGACTTCCAGTCGGCAAACGCGGGCGCGTGCGCCGGAACGATGCCCGTTACCTGGAAGATCGCATATCCCTCGCCCGTGGACGCCGATTGCGGCGGGTCGCCCTGTTTGGCGTCAAATGCCTTGGCCAGAACCTGCGAGCTGTCGGGCAGCGCGGTAATCACGCCGTCGTGCGCCACCGGCTGCGTAGTCACCAGCTCCAGGTGGTGCGCCGCGGCCGTCTTCTCGAGGCCGTTCTTGACCGCCTCGCTGGTCAGTTGCTGCGCGTAATTCTGCTGCGCCATGGTCTCGGCCTGGCGCGTCAGCGCCGCAACAATGCTGGACTGCACGTCGCTGAGCGGCTGCGTGTGCGCCGCTTGCCGCTCTTCCACCTGCACAATGTGGTAGCCGAAGCTGCTCCTTACAATCTTGATGTCGCCGATCTTCTGGGTGAAGATCGCATTGTCGAACTCCGGCACCATCTTGCCCCGTTGCGCAAAGCCCAGTTCGCCGCCGGAGTTCTTGCTGCCTGGATCGTCGGAGTACTTCTTGGCCAGCTCGGTCCAGCTTTCGCCCGCCTTCAGCAGCTTCAGAATCATCTCCGCCTTGGCCTTGGCCGCGGCATCGGTTTTGGCGTCGGCGCCAGCGGGCACGCTGATCAGAATGTGGCGAGAGCGCGCCTGCTCCGGCGCCGAATAGTCGCTCTGGTGCTCGTTGTAATACTGCTGAATGGCTTGCTGGCTGGGTGGTGCAACGCCGCCGGGAACCTGGCTCCCGGTGAACGCGAAGTAAGCGATCTTGCGCTCCTCCGGCACCGCCTGAGCATAGCGCGCCGCGTTCGTCTTAAAGAATGCCTCCAGCTCGCTATCCGAGGGATTGATCGTCTTGCGCAGGCCGTCAGCCGAGATCACCGCGTAGTCGAACTTGATCTTGATGTTCTGCTTGCGGTAAGCCTCACGGACATCCTGGTCGCTCACCGTGATCCCGCCCGTGATAAGGGCCTCAAGCCGGCGGATCGTAATCTCGTCCTTGATCTGGTTCTCGAAATCCGTCACTGACTCGTGCAGCCGGTCGTCGATCAACTGCCGGTAGGCCTCATCGCCGATGTACTTGCCACCGGGGTAGAGAACCTCTCCCGTCGGGCCGGTGCGCAGATACTGGCGCACGTCATCGTCACCGGCGTGGATCCCGAGCTTGTTAGCCTCCTGTAAAAGCACCTCCTGCTGCACCAACTGCTGGCCTATCTGCTGCTCGAAGTACTGCACGATCATGGGATTGCTAGCGTATTGCGGATCGCGCTGCCGCAACTGCTCTTCCGCGATCTGCTCCACACGCGCCTGTTTTATGGCGTCGCCGGAGGAGAAAATCCGGCTATACCAGTGCGGATAGACGACAGCGTACGTGTCGGGCGACGAAGAGCCCATGCCGCTGAGGCCGGGGATCAGGTACAACACCATGGTGATAGAAGCGGCGCCGATGACGACCACGATCAGCGCCTTGACCATGCGGCTTTCTGTTTGCAGGAAACGAATCATGGATGAACCTGGACCTTCAACTCTCTACGCGCAGGCAGACTGAGCCGGCGAAGGGCGGCAAAGAGTCTGCTGCTCCTGCGGCGCGGCTGCGGATGCGCAGTTCTCGCTCGATACGACTCTGCCATTATAGACGACGGCGTGGAGAGGCCGGCGAATGGGGGCTATCGCGCGCCAACGCAATTCTCTCTTGTTGACTGCTCCCGAGTCCCTACGTCCCTAGTTGTGAGGTTTCAATAGATTGTCCATCTGATCTGAACCTGTAAAGCTGGGTTTGCGAAGACTCAGTAATTCAGGAGACCAGATGGACTATCACCAGAATGCACGAACCATGGTTTGGAGTCGAGAAGAGATGGCGAAGCGGGTGATCGAGCAGGGAAGCACGTTGGCGGCGGCTGCAGCCGCCGCCAACGTGAGCCCGAAGACCGCTGCCAAATGGGTGGCGCGCTATCGGGCGCTGGGCTTGGCCGGGCTCGCAGACCGCAGTTGCAGGCCGCTCCGCCTGCGCAGGCCCACTAAGCCGGAGCTGGCGGAGCGGGTTGAGTTGCTGCGTCGCCAACGCTGGACCGGGTTGCGCATCGCGCAAGCCACAGGCCTCAGCCGGGCCACGGTTAGCCGTATCCTGCGCCGGCGCAAGCTCAGCCGCATACGCGATCTGGAACCACGCCCACCCGTGCTGCGCTATGAGCACGCCGCGCCCGGGGACCTGCTGCATCTGGACATCAAGAAGCTGGGCCGTATCGCCAAGCCCGGCCATCGCGTCACCGGCAACCTCGCCGACCGCACCCGGCGCGTGGGCTGGGAGTACGTCCACGTCGCCATCGACAACCACTCCCGCATCGCCTTCTCGGCCATCTTCCCGGATGAAACCGCGGCTTCAACTGTCGCTTTCCTCTGCCAGGCTGTGGCCTACTACGCACGGCTGGGCATCCGCTTCCGCGGCCTGCTCACCGACAACGGACCGGCCTATCGCTCGCGCCGCTTCGCAAAGGTATGCAGGGAACTCGGCATCAAACATCGTTTCACCCGGCCCTACACCCCGCGCACCAACGGCAAAGCCGAACGCTTCATCCGCACTGCTCTACAGGAATGGGCCTATGCCCGCATTTATCAGAACTCCGATGAACGCTGCGCCCAGCTTCTGCCCTGGATACACGAATACAACTGGCACAGACCTCACGCCAGTCTCAACCACTACACTCCCATCAGCAGAGCAGGCGCAGATCGGAACAATCTGTTGACACTACACACCTAGTCCCTAGTCCCTAGTTCTTACCGCCAGTAGTAGGCCCCGCCGACCATGTAATACGGCCGGTAGTAAACGGGCGGGTAGGCATAGGGATAGCCCGCATAGCCGTAGCCGGCGTAGTACCGGGGCCCGTAAGGTCCGCGCCTGTAGAGGCTAGGCCCGCCGGGATACAGCCCCTGCGCCAGCCGCGCTGCTTCTTGCGGGCTCACGGGCGCAACCGTGAGCGGTGAACCGATGTGGAACGTGACCAGCGCCTCGGCAGGAATCCACACGCGCGGTCCGGGCGAGGCGGCCGAAGCAGCCGTGCCCGCGGCCACGCCGGCGCCGGCGCCGATGGCGCATCCCACGCCGCGGCCCACCGCGCAGCCGATAATGGTGCCGATCAGGCCGGCGCCCACGGCGTTTCTCACCGTCTGGCCTGCCTTATTCGGGCCCTTCACCCTGAACTGATCGGAAGTGAGCGGGTAGTTTCGTCCCCCCAGATCGAGCGAGGTGAGGGCCAGCGCCAGCACCGAACTTCCGGCCAATTTGCCCGAGCCCGCATTCTCGCTCTCGGTGACTACGCCGTGCACGACGGCGCCGCGCGGAATGGCCAGAACGCCGCCGACGGCCACGTCCTGAATCACCGTAAACTGCACCGGCTCGCCGTTCTTGGCCCTCTTGCTATCCACCGGCTCGCTTGTCCGCACCTGCAGAAGGGTTCCCGGCGGAACGGTCACAGGTCCCCTGGGCTGCTCATAGGCAGGTGCAGCAGGCGCGGGCGGGTACTGCGGATATTGCGAGTTCTGCGGATTCTGGTATTGAGGCCGTTGTGGCGGAGGCGGCGGATAACCACCCTGCTGTGGATAGCCGCCTTGCTGTGGATAGCCGCCTTGCTGCGGATAAGCCGGCTGCTGCGGATACGGCGCCGGCGCCTGAGTCTGCCCCTGGTCCGGGGCAGGACCCGGAGGCGGCAGGCCCGCCATATTCTGCTGCGCCTGCGACTGGTCGGCATCGGGCATTTCATCGGGGGACGGAGCCGGCTGCATGGGCTGCGCCTCCGCGCCCGGATTGCCAATCCGCAGGTTGTTGTGCACCTTGGTCACGCCGTCTACGTGCGTAACAATCGACTCCGCCAACTGCTTTGACGCTTGGCTCGAAACCGTTCCGGAAAGCGTGACCTCGCCCTGAATGGTTGCCGCTGTGATCAAGTCGTTTTTCAGGGCCGCCGAAGCATCGAGCGCGTGCACAACATCCATCTCAATCTGTCCATCCGTGCGCTGCCCCTGTTGCGCCGCCGGCTGATCCTGAGGCTGCGCCGCCGCGCCCGGATCCTGCGCAAGCGCGGTCACGGCGCACAGCACGGTCACGCCTACCCATGCCATGAGCTGCGTGCTCATCTTTTTCATCAAGGGTCGATTCATCCTTATCTCTCCTCTGCCGTCATTCCCCGCCGGCTCGATGCCGCGCTGGGGAAATGGCATATCGAACCCGATTCTCCGGCTCAACCCGTTAGACGAGACTCGGCTGAGCCTGTTACCGGGTTAAACCCCATCTCCGGCAGAAAGTTTCCTACGCCAGCGCCGCGTTCACCGCCGCGCCCAGGGCCTTAAGCCCCGCGGCCACGTCGGCCCCCAGATGAACCCGGAGGACCCGGCGCCCGCGCGATTCCAGCACCGCCAGATCCCCGGCCGCCTGAGCGTCGATGACCACGCCAAAGCTGTACTTCTGGACGGGAATGTCCATATCCCCGGCATGGTCCGCGGTGATCTGCAGGAAGACGCCCGTGTTCGGGCCTCCCTTGTAGTCCTGCCCGGTGGAGTGCAGGAAGCGCGGGCCAAAACCGAGGCAGGTGGCCACACGCTTTCGGTCGCGCACCTTGTGGCGGAACTCCTGAATGGCCTCTTCATGCTCAGGGAACATGGGCAGAAAAGCCAACGTAGCGAAGTAGTCGCCGGCACGAAGCTGATCGAGATGCGCGCGCAGAATTCCGGCGAGGGTTGCACTGGGAGCCGCGGCCTTCAGCTTGGCTGAGTACGCGTCGGTTGCGTATAGCTCAAACGGGGTTCCTGTGTCGTCCTTTCCCGTGAGGAACGGCTCGCGTTCCGGCAGTGTGCCGGTCTTCTCGTACTCGGCGGTCAATGCGCGGGTTTCTACCTTCGCCGATTCCACGTCAGGCTGGTTGAACGGATTGATGCCCATCGCCGAGCCGGCGACGGCCGTCGCGATCTCCCATGTGAAGAACTGACCGAAGATTTCGTAGAGATCGGCAATCTCGATGTAAACAACCGGGTGACCGGCAGCTTCGAGGGCGGCGACTTTAGCGTCCTGGCTGGCATCGGCGGTGCCGTTCAGGCGGACGTAGGCAAAGACGCGGTCTTTGCCATACACTTCGGGCGAGCCGATGGCCTCGCGGTCGACGGGCGTAATTCCCTTCCCCTGCTTGCCGGTGGATTCGGCGATCAATTGCTCCAGCCACGCGCCCAGGTCGTAGATTTCCGGCGAAGTAAAGATGGTGATCTTGTCGCGTCCCGCGTTGGCCGCCGTGCCCAGCAGCAATCCAAGCTGCACGCCGGCATTGTCCGGTAAAGGCTGCTTTGCGCCGGCCACTGCTTTGTCCGCCTCGTCGAGCAGCTTTCCGATATGCAGGCCGGCCACCGTCGCCGCCGCCACGCCGAAGTTTGACAGCGCGGAATAGCGTCCGCCAATCTGCGGATCGCCATAAAGGATGTAGCGGAAGCCGTTGGTCCTGGCCACCTGCTCCATCTTCGAGCCGGGGTCGGTGATGGCCACAAAGTGGCTTGCCGCATCCTCGGAGCCCACGGCTCTGCGCATCTCGTCGAAGAAGAATTGCAATAGAATGTTGGGTTCGAGCGTGGAGCCGGACTTGCTCGCTACGATCACCAGCGTCTCGGCGAGGTTTACCTCGTCGCAGGCTGCCATCACCTGCGCCGGATCGGTGGAGTCGACGATGCGCAGTTCCGGGAAGCCCGGTTGCCGGCCGAAGGTCTTGGCCAGCACCTCAGGGCACAAACTGGACCCGCCCATCCCGAGCAGGAGGACCGATTGAAAGTCGGAGCTCCTGACATCGCCGCCCAGTTCCGCGAACGAGCCCAGGTCCTGCTTCTGCCGCTCCACAATGTCGATCCAGCCCATCCATTGCTCCTCGCCATCGCGAGTCCACAGCGACGGGTCCTTTCGCCAGAAGCGTTTGATTTTGCGGTTGGCTTGCCAGTCGGCGGCGGCCGCATCGACGGCGCCGCGAAGATCGGACGGTAGTGCGAATCGGAAGTTCATATCACCTTAGATTCTGCCTTAAAACCGGGGGTACGGCGCAAACATTGTGCAAATGTCTACACCGGAGTGCTGCGCCGCAATCTCAAATTACGGGTTGCGGTCAATGGGTCATTTCGGGCCAGTTGGGCGTGATGCGGACCAGGTCGAGGGCGCCATCCGGCCCCCCTGCGTATTCGAGCACAAACTCAGGCGAAGCCGCGGGCACGGCAACGATGCCGCGCGGGGGCAGCTCCACCGGCTCAAAACCAGCGCCCGTCAGGCGTGCCGATCCCGCAGCGGCAAATAGGTAAGCCAGGCCGGGGTTTTCTCCGGCATCGCGCAGGCTGTCACTCGTCCTGCTGCCGTTGACGGGGATCCGTTCTATGCGAAAGTACTCCACATCGATCAGCACGGTGCGGTCGGCGAGCCGGCGCGGCGCCACTTTGCCGGCGCGCGTGGTCAGCCGCACGGCTTCGAGAGATTTTGCGATGTGCAGCTCGCGGCCGCGTCCGTAATCGAACATGCGGTAGGTCAGGTCGCAGTTCTGCTGCGTCTCCAGCAGGATCGATCCGGGCCAGATCGAGTGCACCGTTCCGGCGTCCACGAAGATCGTGTCTCCGGCGGCCACCGGGACCATATTCAGGCTCTCTTCCAGCGTTCCCGCGCCAATTCCCGCCTCGATTTCGGCCAGCGTCGTGCCGGGCTTCACGCCCACGGCCACCTCGGCTCCCGGCTCGGCTGCCAGCGCATACCAGCACTCGGCCTTGCCGCGCGGCTGGCCGTACTTCCGCGCCATCTTGTCGTCGGGATGCACCTGTACGCTCAGCTTTTCCCGGGCGAAAATCGTTTTGATCAGCAGGGGCGAGTCTGGCGAAGGCGCGTGCTCGCCCAGCAGCGCCTCGTGCGCCTCCGCAAAAAGCGCGGCCAGCCGCTGGCCGGCGTGGCGACCGGTCGCAACCAGGCAATCGTCGCCGGTGAGCCAAACTTCGCCGATAGGGCCGATGGCATCGCCCCCGGCTACGCGGCCGTACCAGGGACGCAGATCGCGAAATCCCCAAACCCGCGCCACGAATTGCGGATCGATGCCGAACGGCGCCAACGCGATCCCGGAAACGCCCACTGAACGAACCTCCGCTCTCTTGTCCCCCTCACTCTAGCAGACCGGCGGATCGGCCATTTCATCAACAAAATGAGATATCTTCCCATGATTCCCGTGCTACTCTTATCCCCATCATGCGGCGTCCCATTTTTACCCTTCTCACAGCGTTGGCTGTTTTTGCCGCGGTGTATCCGGCACAGGCACAGAAACTCCTGCCCAAGACCATCCAATTCCAGGGTGCGCCGGAGTACTCCGATCAGGAACTGCTCGCCGCATCTGGACTGAAGAAGGGCATCGTCCTCAGCTACTCCGACATGCAGGACTACTCGAAGCGCCTGCTCGACAGCGGCGTCTTTTCCAGTGTCGCCTTCAAGTTCGACGGCCAGGACCTGATCTTTCTGCTCACGCCCTCCACCGATCTCTACCCCATCCGGCTGGAGAATCTCCCTTTCACGCCAGACAAGGATCTTGACGCCAAACTCCACGAGCAGCTCCCGCTCTATCACGGCAAAGTGCCGCCCGAAGGCGGGCTGACAGATGCACTTCGCGGAGCGCTCGAACAGATGCTCGCGGCGAAAGGGTTGAAGGCAACCGTCGTGGCCACCGCTAGCCAGGCGCAAGGGAAAGCCGTATTCGTGAGCTTTTCGATTGCGTCTCCCCCCGTAGTGGTGGGCGAGATTCGGGTCGGAGGCAATTCGGCGGCGCTGGAACAAGGCGCGCAAGATATTCTCGCAAAACTGACTGGATCGCCGTATGACGCTACAGGGATCCCAAGCGAGCTGACAACTTATTTGGGCAACTACTACCGGGACAAAGGGTATCTGGAAGTCAGCGTGGAAGCGGCTGCCGGAGAGGCAAGTGCATCGGACACCGCGATTCAGGTTCCATTTGAGGTTTCGGTGACGCCCGGCATTCAGTACCGGCTTGCCGGGGTCGCGCTTGCGCCTGGCCTCTTGGTGGCGCAGGCTGATTTTGACCGGCAAGCACAAATCCATCCAGGTGACATTGCCGACGGCCAGCACGTGACTCAGAACTGGGAGTACATCTCGCGGCAGTACCACAATCGGGGGTACATGAAGGCGAGCGTGCACCCGGAGCCAAGCTTCGATCGTACCAACGGAACCGTCAGCTATTCAGTAACCGTCGATCCGGGACCCGTTTACACCATGGGCACGCTCACAATCGAGAACGTCAGCGACGATCTTCGTGCAGCCATTCTTGCCGTCTGGATCATGCCCCCCGGTTCAGTCTTCAACGAGGGCGCGATTCGGGGCTTCTTTGCGACATATAATGTCCACCCGGCCCTCGAGCGCGTTTTCGCTACCGTGAACGTCAAGTACACAATGCATCTCAACGACGACAATCACAGCGTGGATTTGGTTCTGAGGCTGGAGAGAAAGCAATAGCGCCATGTTGAGCTGATCGCGCGCCTTGAAGAGCTGCATCGCCAGATCGTGGCGCGGCTGCCTGTGCGGCCAGCTACTCCCACTCGATCGTTCCCGGCGGCTTCGACGTCACGTCGTACACCACGCGGTTGATGCCGCGCACCTCGTTCACGATGCGGTTGGAGATGCGCTTCAGCAGTTCGTAGGGCAGCGGCGTCCAGTCGGCGGTCATGCCGTCTTCCGAATGCACGGCGCGGATGGCGCAAGTGTATGCGTAAGTCCGCTGGTCGCCCATCACGCCCACGCTCATCACCGGAAGCAACACGGCGAAGCTCTGCCAGATCTTCGTGTACAGGCCGGCAGCCTTGATCTCGGCCACCACGATCTCGTCAGCCTCCTGCAAGAGCGCTACGCGCTCCGGCGTCACCTCGCCCAGGATGCGCACCGCCAGCCCCGGCCCCGGAAACGGCTGCCGGCTCAGGATCTCCTCCGGCATACCCAGATCGCGCCCGATGCGCCGGACCTCATCCTTGAATAGGTCGCGCAGCGGCTCGATCAGCTTCAGCTTCATCCGTTCCGGCAGTCCGCCCACGTTGTGGTGGCTCTTGATGGTCTGGCTCGGCCCCTTCACGCTGCTCGATTCGATCACGTCGGGATAGAGCGTGCCCTGCACCAGCCAGTTCACACCGCCCGTCTCCTGCGCGATGCGGCTGGCCTCCTCCTCGAAGACCGCGATAAACTCCGCCCCGATGCGCTTACGCTTCATCTCCGGATCGGTGACGCCGGCCAGTTTCTCCAGAAAGCGCGCGCTGGCGTTCACGGCCACGATATTCAGCCCCAGCTTGCCGCGCAGATTGGCCTGCACACTCGTGAACTCGTTTTTGCGCAGCACGCCGTTGTTCACGAAGATGCACGTCAACTGGCTGCCGATGGCTCTGTGCACCAGCATCGCGGCGACCGACGAGTCCACGCCGCCCGACAGGCCGCAGATCACGTGCCCTGCCCCGACTTTTTCGCGGATCGCGGTTACCGTGCTCTCGATAAAGTGCGCCGGCGTCCAATCCCCGCGCGCCCCGCAGATCGAAAGAAAGTTCCCGATCAGTTGCGGTCCCAGCGGCGTGTGATGCACCTCGGGATGAAACTGTACGGCCCAGATGCGCCGCTCCTCATTGGCAATGCCGGCCAGCGCGTTCGATGTGACGGCTACGCGGCGAAATCCGGCGGGCAGCTCCAGCGCCTCATCGCCGTGGCTCATCCAAACCTGGAGCGATGGCGGCAGCCCCGCGAACAGTGGTGTTGCGCTGTCTTCGATCTGGACCTCCGCATGGCCATATTCTCGCTTGGGCGCCGAGCGGACCTTGCCGCCCAGATGATGCACGATGAAATGCAGCCCATAACATACGCCCAGAACGGGAACGCCCAGTTCCAGCACGCGCGGGTCAGCGGCCGGCGCATCGGCGTCGTATACCGACGAAGGCCCGCCCGAAAGAATCAACCCGATGGGCTTGTGGGCTTGTATCTCAGGAAGCGGCGCCGTGCAGGGCAGCACGATCGAGAACACATTCTGCTCGCGGATGCGCCGCGCGATCAGTTGCGTATACTGCGACCCGAAATCGAGGATGACGACTGTCTGGGTGTCCACGCTTCAGTGTGGCAGGCGTACTGGCGGGATGTAAAGACGATCTGCGACGGCCTAAGAATGCGCTATGATTGAACTGATCTCAAGGAGAAACGGGTATGGCTGAAGCAAAAGTAGGCAGGAAGGGAGTTGCGGCTGCACTCACGGCGTTTTCGAAGGAATCGGGCACGATTGACATGAAGGGCGCGGTACAGGCCGCTTTCGCATTAGCAAAGGACATGTTCCCTCAGGCGAAGGATCTGCGACTTGAGGAAGTAGAAGCGAATCCGGGCGGCTGGTCCGTGGTTATTTCCTTCACGACAGGAGAACCTGGAACCTTAGCTCAGGTCATGGGCGGAGGAGCACCTCGACTATTCAAAACAATAGCCATTGATTCTGAGACTGGTCAGGCGCAGTCTTTGAAGGTCTGGAAACAATGAGTTCTTACCAGGAACTCCTGATCGACAAATACAAGACCAAGGGCATACTAATCGACGCAAATCTGGCGCTTCTCTATCTGGTTGGCAGCTACGATTTGCGACTAGTCGGAGATGGAAAATACAATAAGCTATCCAAATATAATATGGAAGACTATCAATTACTGCTTCGCCTCAAGAATGTATTCAAGAAGGCTGTAACCACGCCTCATGTCCTGACAGAGGTAAGCAATCTCACAAATGACCTGCCCGAAAAAACGAAGTCTGCCTGTTTGAAGAAGTTTTATGAGACCTTCGTTGAAATTGACGAGCTAGCAATATCGAGCATGGATGCAGCGCAGAGGCCGGAATTCCATTTCCTTGGTCTCACCGATAGCGCTCTCGCGCTCGTATCCAGTCGATTCCTAATCGTCACCGACGACGCACGGCTCGTCCAAAAGATGAGTGAGTCCGGGCTAAATGCGCTCAACTTCAGCCACTTGCGAGGGCATCTCCTATCCGCATAAATCAGGAATAAATGCGCAATTCCTATTCATAGTGATACCGCGCCTGCACAAACTCGACGCGATCTGCGCGGACACGATAAACCAGTCGATGCTCCCGCGTGATTCTCCGGCCCCAGCAGCCGGCCAACTCGTGCCGGAGCGGTTCGGGTTTGCCGATGCCTGTAAATGGATCGGTGAGGATGGCAGCCATTAGGTCAAGGACGCGGAGCGCTGTCCTGCGGTCCGTCTCGATCCAGTACCGCAGATCGCCTCGAAAATGACTTGAGACCACCGCAATGCGTTCGATCGGCTTGCTCATGAGGCTCGATCAGCTTTCTCTATCTAGACCAACCGAACGGCGAAGCTCATCCGAAGTCATCCTTTGCCCGCCACCCCGCTCTAACTCACGCAATGACTCAAACAGCCTCTTGGCGTTCTTCGGCGAACGCAGCAGATACGCCGTCTCTGTCAGCCCTGCCAGCTCGTCGGCCGCGATGATCGCCACGTCCCGCGCGCCGCGCCGCTTCACCACTACGACCTCGCGGTTGTCCGTCACGCGGTCGAGATACGACGCCAGATTTGCGCGGAGCGCACTATATGTGGTTTCGGTCGCCATACAAATTTCCTCAAACTAAATGTACAGCTTTCTTGTACTCCAGTCAATCCCGGCGAGGCCGGCCTTCCGGCTCGTCTACGGCAGTTTCGACGCCGCGGCTTCCGGGTTCCAGTGGCCGTTGCCGGACAGAAACGCGCACGTGGACGTCATGCGCCGGGGCCGTTTTCCGCGGACATGAGGGGCCGGCAAGGTTGTATTCCGCCAGGGCCGCGCGACGATCGTCAAGCAGTTGCTCAAGCGCTCATTGTCTCGCGTCCCGGCGTGCGTCAGCCGCGTCCGGCGCAGATGAACCCGCCGGGGAACGTCAACCTTTCCTGCCTGAGCCCGTCTAAATGGCGGCAGCTCATGGAAAAATTGGCATAGGCGGCAGAACCCACGATCGGGCGCCGCGTTTGGCGCCGCGACACGCCGCCAAACGCGATTTTGGCGGATTAGAGGAGGAAACTAGGCACAACCCGCCCTCGCCTTTTACAATGCATCAGGGATTCCATCCCAACCCAGCACTGCTCGGGAACGACGAAACTTGGCGGCACACGCCTGGCCAGGATGAAGGAATAGCATGAAGTTTACGAAATTCGGCAAGGCGCTTTGGATGGGCGCTCTCTCGGCGGCCGTTGTTTTTGGTGTGACGTCTTGCATACAGAGTTATACGGTTGGCTTCTTATATGTGACGGGAACCGTCACCGCTTCAACCGGTAACAACGGCATCATCTCCGGCTACAAGATCGATCACAATACGGGCCTGTTGACGCCCATCAACGGCCTGCCGGTTCCCTCGGGCGGCGCCAACCCGGTCCGCGCCTCTCTCACCAACAGCAGCCGGTTTCTTTATGTCCTGAACCGCGGCGCAAATGCCTCGGGCAGCGGGGACTGCTATGGCACGGGCGCGAACGAATGCGAAAACTCGAACATCGTTGAGTTTGCAGTCGGCGGAAACGCCATCCTCACTCCGCAGGAGACCTTCTTTTCCCAAGGCGTGAATCCGTTCCGGCTTTTTGCCGACTCCTCGGGCGGCTATCTCTTTGTGCTGGACCACGACGCACCCGACAGCGGAGTTACCACGCTGGTGAACGGCGTTCCTACCAACTCCTGCACACAGGCGCTGGGGCCCTCGACCACCACCTGCGGCGATATCACGGTCTTTAAGATCGACCAGACCACCGGCCGTTTGTCGTTGATTGAAAATGCCCAGGTGACGGCGGCCAACGGACAGCCGATCACCTATTTCCCGGTTCCGGGCAGCCCCGTCGATTTCGTGCTCTCCGGCAACGTGCTCCTCACGCTTTTTGGCTCCGCGACTCCCACTTCCTATCCGTACACCGGCGGAACCTCGGTTTTTCCTTACAGCTACTCGAGCAGCACCGGGCAACTGACGCTAAGCCAGAACGCCTCCCAAACGCTGGGCATCTCGCAAGGCACGGCTATCGTGGGTTCCTCGACCGTCATGTACGTGCTCGATAACGAGCCCATTACCACTACGTTCAACGGCACGTCCACCACCTCACCGAGCCAGATTCTGCCCTATACCTTGGGCAGCGGAGGCGCGCTGCAGGCAGAGGCAAGCGGCGTAGTCCCCGATGACCCCACGCTCGCCAATCCTATCTACCTGATCGTCGAGCAGAAGGGCAGGTTTGTCTACGTGGCGAACCAAGGGAACAACGCGATAGGCCCGAATCCGGAAAGCGGCATTGCCGCGTATTTTATTTCTAATTCGCCTTCGTGGGAGTTAAGCTTCATCGCCGAAGAGCCCTTCGGTATCAGGCTCGGGTCCACAGTGCATTGTGGAGGACCCCTCCAGCCAGTTCATCTACGAAGCCAACGAATACGACTCCACCGTGACTGGGCGCGTGATTGATCCCAACACCGGCGACCTGAACAGTATGCGTGTGACCAGCACGTTCAAGCTCGAGGGTCCGGCCACCTGGTGCCTGGTTAACGGACGCACAAGTTAGGGCCGGCTTGTGTCCGCCGGCCTTGGCAGACGTGGCTAGGCGGGCTGGTCCTACCGCCAGGCTCGGGACTGCGGAGCCTGCGCGAATCGAGGGTCTGCAAACAGTTCCTGGCCGAATGCCGGCGCCGGCGCCACTGCTTGCGCTGGGATTCGATTTCGACAACCGCAGGATGGAAGGGCCCGCACAACAGCCCGCTGACGAAAGATGCGCATGAAGTGGAACAGATCGAGCCAGCTTGTGCTGGCCGCCGCGGCCAGCCTATTGGCGGCTACGCTCGTGGCTGCCTGCTCGCAGCTGACGCAAACCTTGACCGTCGATTTTGTTTTCGTCGCCAGCGCCAAGGCCGCCGGCAGCGACAACTACGGCGAAATCAACGTCTTTGAAATCAACTCCGAATCCGGCCGCATGCGCCAGATTCCCACCTCGCCCTTCCCTTCCGAAGGGCGTAACCCGGTTGCGGAGGCCGTTTCCGTCGATTACGGCAGCCTCTTCGTAGTCAACGAGGACGACAACACCATCGTTCAATTCATCATCGGTTCCGATGGCAAGCTCTATCCCTACAACACCGTGAATACGCCGGGGATCTTTCCGTTGGCCATCGCCGCGGACCAGTCGAATTTGTTTATCGTCGATCTGTACCAGCCGCTTGCCCTCTGCTCGAGTGCGGAGCCCTGCTCCGGTTCGATCGGCGTCTTTCCGCTTACGGCCGCGAGCGGTTCCACGCCGGTGGCGCTGGGAGCAGCAGCCGCAAACTCCGCCGTAAACGGGCAGTATTGGCCTTTGACGCTGTCCGGGGCGAGCGCTTCAGACGTGATCGTGCCTACTGCCGTCAACGTCCTCGCCTCCGGCGCTTATGTTTACGTCACCGCATACGACTCCTCGGTGACGCCCAACAGGGGCTATGTCTTCGGCTTCGCAGTCGGTTCCGGCGGCGTGCTCACACCCTTGAGCGGCTCGCCTTTCGCGGCCGGTGTTCGACCCTCGGCCATCGCCAGCGACGCCTCCGGCTCCTATGTGTATGTAACGGACTTTGCCAATGGGGATGTCCTGGGTTACTCGGTTGCGCCAGGCACGGCCGCGGTTGCGGGTGCTCTCGTCCCTCTCGGCGGCAGTCCATTCCGGGCCGGTAATCAGCCCTCCGCCATCGTCGTTGATCCTTCCTATCCCTTCGCTTATGTGGCCAACTCGCTTGACGGAACAGTGACCGCCTACTCCATGAGCAGTGGCGCGCTCGCCTCCATAGGCACTTTCTCCACCGGCCTGCAGCCGGTGGCCATTGGAATCGACCCCTCGACGAATCATTTCCTCTACACTGTCAACTTTCTAGACAACACCGTCTCCGGCTTTGAGTTGAGCACCACGGCCGGGACGCTGCTCGATTCGCAACTCTCTCCCTACGCGACGAACTCGGAACCAACCGCTGTAGCGGCTATTCCGCACAACGGCACGGGAGCCGGAGTCCAGCAGTGAGAGCCCGAGATCGTTGCGCTCGGGAGAAGTATCTGGTGGCAGCTCCCCGCATCCGGCTTTTACAATGATGATAGGGGCAACCTAAACGAGTTTTTTTGAGGGGCTTGTCGTGACGGGCCCACGACGAAGGAAGCGAATGAAGTTCAGCAAATTGAGCCAGCTTTTTCTGGTCTCTGGAATCGGCCTGATCGTGGCCACCCTCCTGACTGCCTGCGAGCTTGTCACCATCGACTATGTTTTCGTGGCGTGTTCCGCGGGCGCGTCGCCGGGCAGCGCTGGAGAGATCTACACCTACGCGGTAGACTCCGAATCCGGCGCCCTGCGCACCGGACAACCCACCGTCCCTTCGGGCGGGACGAACCCGGTGGCGATGGCTACCACCTCCGACTACTACAACCTCTACGTCGCCAACCAGGGCAACCAGACGGTGGTTCACTTCAGCATCGATGGCCAAGGGGTTCTGACGCAGAAGGACTCGGTGACCCTGGCCACTGTCCCCGTCTCCATTGCGGTCAACTCCGCCAACACCTACTTGTATGTGGTGTCGGGGACCAGCTCCGCCACGCTCACGGAGTACGCCCTCAGTTCCGGGACCATCGGCTCTGCGGTAGCGACTGTGCAGCTCGCCGTTCCGGGATACGCCGACGACACGATCGTGCCCACCGGCGTGACCGTGCTTGCCAACGGCGATGCCGTTTACGTGGCTGCTTATGACCAGTCCGCCTACAATCCGGGCGGAAGCACGACGAGCAACGCCAATCCTGGCTGGCTCTTCGGGTACGCCGTAGGATCCGGCGGCGCTCTGACCGCCGTTACCAACAGTCCGTATCAGGCGGGCGTCAAGCCGTCCGCCCTCGCTACCGATCCCGTGAACCGCTTCGTCTACGTTACCGACTTCGCCTCCAACGAGCTAATCGGTTACACCGTTCTCTCCTCTGACGCGCTGAATTTCATGGTCAGCGGCCCCTTTAGGACCGGCAGCGAACCTACCGCGGTTACCATCGATCCGCGTGGCATTTATATCTACCTCAGCAACGCCCTGGATTCGACGGTTTCGGCCTACAGCATTATTCTGTCCACCGGAGCCCCCTCAGCGGTGGTCAATACCACCGGCACTGGGGTTAACACAACCGATACGGAGCCGAGGGCGATTATCGTGGATCCAGCACTCGCCCGGTTTGTTTATACAGCAAACTATCTGGGCAACTCCGTCACCGGTTTCCGCCTCGATCCCAATACCGGAGCCCTTTCCACACTGCAGGCCACGCCGTACCCGACCGGAGCCTATCCCACGGCGCTGGCCGCCGTTCCTCACGGCAACCACTCCACGCAGTCGGTCACGCCGTAAGAAGGAGAATGGTTCCTTGCAAAAAGCCCAGCCGCTGCGGCTGGGCTTTTTGCTGTGAGCCAACACCAGACGGCACAAAGCCAATGGCTCGCACGCGCCGCGATTCAGCGATCAACTGCCCCGTAGCACCGATGTCGCGTGCATCCACTCGCGCAGCTTGCGCTGCGCCGGCTTCTCAATGAAGTGCAGCGCGAAGATGGCCAGGGCAATCAACAGAATGTAGCTGAGCCACGGATCGAAACGGCTCAACCCCAGCGCATCCAGCACATGCGAGCCGTGAACCAGGTTCCACAGGTTGAAGTGCAGCAGGTAAAGGCAATAGCTGGCCTCGCCCACAAAAACCAGTGGCCGCACGCCCAGCGCGTGGGCCAGAGGGTTCTCTCCGGCCAGCCCGAGGACGATGCAGCCAAACAGCGGCATCAGCAATCCGTCGTGCATGATCGCGTACGGCATCAGCGGCCCCAGGCTCAGCAACGCGTAGATTCCGCCGAACCCGATGATCCCCAGCCACAGCCGCAGAGGCCCTCTGCGCTCCATCATCCGGTCCAGGTCCGCCAGCATCACGCCGAAGATGAAGCTGAAGATGTGGCTGTACGGTGTATACTTTAGCGCCCACAGCCATGGGCCGTAACTCCAGCGGTTCGGCCATGCGATGCCGTCGGGATTGAAAGCCATATAAAGAGCGCCGGGAACCAGGCCCAGCGCCCACACGCCGGCCATCTTCACAAGGTGCGGCGCCATGCGCTGCGGCCGCTTCCACCTGGCCAGCCAGGGAAAGAGCACATAGTAGAACGCCTCGGCCGACATGGTCCACGCCGGCGTGTTCATGAACGTGGCCACGGCGGGAACAAAGCCCTGCAGCAGCAGCGGCGTCAACACCACGCCGGTCCAGAACATCGCGTGCGTGTGCGCCCGGTACTCCGGGCGCAGCAAATTCAGGCTCAGCAGCAGGCTCAGAAAATAGATAGGATAGATGCGCGTGAACCGCGCCTCCCAGAAGCGCTTGCGGTCCAGTTCCCCGTTGCGCGCGCGCTCGGCATAGTTATAGGCCAGCACGAATCCCGACAGCAGAATGAAGTAGCTGACCGAGATAAAGCCGGCATTGACCACCGGCGCCAGAAATCCGAACCACTGGGGATTGGAGAAGTGAAAGAAGACGATGTTGATGGCCGCGAAGCAGCGCAAGCCTGTCAAAGCTTTCAGCGGTGCTGGCTTGCGCGTTTCCACGAACCGTTAGACGTCTCCGAACTGAAGGACAGCCGCTAGCTTCTAGCTCTTAGCCGCTAGCCTCGTCGTGCTGAAGCTGCCTACCCATGCAACACGAGGCGTTGAAAATGAAACCTTGGCGGGAAAACTCTTCGATATGAGCAAACCGGCCCGCTCAAGGCGAAGCCGGCTGGAAGCTAGAAGCTAGGGGCTAGAAGCTGCTCTACGCCGTCACCAGCGATCCCACCTTTTCGCCCAACACCACGCGGCGGATGTTTCCCCGCTGGTTCATGTTGAAGACGATCATCGGCAGGTTGTTGTCCTTGCACATGCTCACCGCAGTCAGGTCCATCACTTTCAAGCCCTGCTGCAGGATCTGCATGTAGGTAATCCGGTCGTACTTCACGGCGTCTTTCACGACTACCGGGTCGGCGTTGTACACGCCCTCCACCTTGGTGCCCTTCAGCAGCACATCGGCCTTGATCTCCATGGCGCGCAGGCTGGCCGCCGTATCGGTGGAAAAGAACGGATTCCCCGTGCCCGCGGCGAAGATCACCACGCGGCCCTTTTCCAGATGCCGCACCGCGCGCCGCCGGATATACGGCTCGGCGATCTGGTTCATGAACACCGCGGTCATCACCCGGCACTGTACCTCGCGCTGCTCCAGCGCGTCCTGCAGTGCGATGGCGTTGATGACCGTGGAGAGCATGCCCATGTTGTCGGCGCTCACACGGTCCATCTCCTTGGCCTGCTCCTCCACGCCGCGGAAGAAATTGCCGCCGCCAACCACCAGGCCGATCTCGACGCCCAAAGCGTGAATTTCGGCCAGTTCGCCGGTAATCTCGGCCACCTTTGTGGCGTCAATACCATAGCCGCGGTCCCCTGCCAGCGCTTCTCCCGATAGCTTGAGTACGATTCGCTTGTACATGCCGTTTCGAGTATCGCATACGGACGGACGGACGCGCTTCCACGATGCGGGGAAATCAAAAGCAGAGATAGACCTCCCATTCTGGGGGCGGACCTGCATCGCGCAATAGCCGGATTTTCGGCTTCCCGATGTGGCCTTCACTTAGCTCCTGTCTCAAATCAGGAATCCCGCAAGCGGTTTTCCTTCATCGCTTCGCTTGCCCCGCAATCGTTCTCCTTAGACTTGCATCATTCGGCTTTCATCGCACCTCATCGTAGCCGCCCGGCGGGAACCTATGGTGGTCAAAACGCAATGCAAGGGACACGCGTTCACCGGTGTTGAAGTGGGAACCGGCAACGTCCGCCGCTACTTTCCCAGGGACATCGTGGTCATTGAGCTGCATCTCGACCACCTGCTCATTCAATGCGGCCTGGCGCCCGAGTTCTGGCAGGGCCAAACCGAGATCCGCGACCCTCGGCTCAGTGCATGGCTCGAGTCAAAAAACTTCCATGGCCAGCCGGGGCAGGAGCCCATCCCACTGGCGCTGATCCCCTCGGGGAAGAATTGCTTCCGCCTGGAGCCAATATCCGCTCACAAGCAGCCGAGAACCACGCCGGCGCAGGATCCTATCGATTCGGCCCGGCAGGAAACCGCTGCCTGACCCTGAGCCTGCCTCCACCAAAGACCCTACAAATCTCCGCACTCCGTTCACTGTCCGCTGTTCGCTCTCCACTGTCGATTGATACACTCGGATTGCGATGAACCTCAGCCAACTGGAGAGAGAAATTGGACGGTATTTCGCCGCCGGACCGGCCGCCACAGGCGATCCCGCGGCCATGACGGCCTTCCTGGCGCTGCGCTCAGCCTTGGAAACCGGCGAGGTGCGCGCTGCCGAGCCCGATGCAACGGCGCCCACCGGATGGCGCGTGAATGCCTGGGTCAAGCAGGGCATCCTGCTCGGCTTTCGCCTGGGCGTACTGGAGGAGTGGGCTGCCGGCGGGCTCTCCTTTGTGGACAAACACACCTACCCGGCGCGGCGGTTTGCCGCCAGTGACGGCGTACGGCTGGTTCCGGGGGGATCGTCTGTGCGTTGCGGCGCGTTTGTCGCCGGCGGCGTGGTTTGCATGCCGCCCATGTATATCAACGTGGGCGCGTATGTGGACGAGGGCGCCATGGTGGACTCGCACGCGCTCGTCGGGTCCTGCGCGCAGATCGGCAAACGCGTTCACTTGAGCGCAGCCGCGCAGATCGGCGGCGTGCTGGAGCCGGTGAATGCCATCCCGGTGGTCATCGAGGACGATGTGCTGGTGGGCGGCAATTGCGGCGTCTACGAAGGAACCATCGTGCGCAAGGGCGCGGTCCTGGCCGCGGGGACCATCCTCACGCGCGGCACTCCCCTGTTCGATCTGGTGAACGGCGTCGTGCTGCGTGCTGCGGACGAGCTGCCGCTCATCGTTCCCCAGGGTGCCGTCGTCGTGCCCGGCGCGCGCGCCGTGAACAAGGGCAAAGGCCATCCCCAAAGCGAAGCCTGGGGCCTCAGCCTCTACGCTCCGGCCATCGTGAAGTACCGCGACGAGAAAACCGGCCTCAGTACCACACTCGAGGAGCTTTTGCGTTAGAAACACCGGTTCGGGCCAGACGCCAAGCGGGTACAGACGCCGCCATCGGTCAACGGTCCGGGGTCCGCCGCGTCTAAATGGTTGAAAGTGCGTTTCGGACAAGACTCTATGAGAATCCAATCTTCACTCTGCCTCGTTTTTTCGGTGCTTGCTCTTCCCTTTCTGTGCGGATCAGGCATGGCCCAGCAGCCCTCCACCGCGCAACCGATGACTACCATCAAGGTGCAGGCGCGGGAGGTTTTGCTGCCGGTCACGGTGATCGACAAGCACGGCGCACTCGTCACCAACCTGACCGCCAATGACTTCACGCTCACCGAGGATGGCCGTCCGCAGATCATCAAGAGCTTTACCACTCAGAGCAATCTCCCCTTCCGCCTGGGTTTGCTTGTGGATACAAGCCGCAGCGTCTATTCCGCAATGGACAGTGAGCGCAAGGCCGCGGAGAAATTTGTGGACCTGATGCTGCCTGCCGATCCGAAGACCGCCGGTCACGGCGACGAGGCCTTTCTGATCCACTTTGACCGCGAGGTGGAGCTACTGGAGGACTTCACCAACTCTCGCGATAAGCTGCATCGCGAACTCGACGGGATGGGGCCGACGTCGCAGGAGCGGGACAATCCTCAGGGGCCTGAGACCAGTTCGGACGACCGCGGGTACGGGCAATCGCGGAATGGACGCGGCGGAACGCAGCTTTACGACGCGATTTATCTGGCTTCGGATGAGTTGATGAAACCCAAAGAGGGCCGTAAAGCGCTGGTGGTCTTCTCCGATGGAGTCGATCGCGGCAGCAAGGAGACGCTCAACGACGCCATCGACGCGGCAGACCATGCCAGCTTGCAGGTTTTCACCATCTACTTCAAGGGCCAGGAAGAGCGCCAGCAGAATGGCTTTCCCGGCGGCGGGCACCACGGCGGCATGGGTGGCGGCTATCCCGGCGGCGGCTACCCCGGCGGTTACCCAGGCGGCGGGGGTGGTTATCCAGGCGGCGGCGGCCGGCACCCCGGCGGCACGAACGCACCGCAGCTCGACGGCAAAAAGATCATGCAGGAGATCGCCTCGCGCACCGGCGGCCAGTACTTTGAAGCCAAAAAGAAGGACAATCTCGAAGAAATCTACGGCCTCATCGCCGGCGCTCTCCGCCAGCAGTACCTGCTCACCTACACTCCCGACCGGGTCGACACCGAGGGCGGATTCCACAAGATCGCGCTCAAGGCGAACAACGGCGACCTGACCGTAATCACGCGCGAAGGCTACTACGCGCCTTCGCCCGACAAGTAAGCGTCTGTTTTCTGTTCCCTGCTTTTCCGCAAAAGGCCCACGGCTGACCGTGGGCCTTTTGCGTTCTGAGGGAAGAATCGGTTTAGTGGCTCTTGCCGTGCCCGTGGCCCCCGCCTCCGCCGCCACCACCGCCTCCGTGCTGCGGCGCGGGGCGTGACTCACTCGTCTGCGGACGTGGCGCCGGGCGAGACTCGTTCATCTGCGGCTGCGGATGCGGCTGTGAGTGCGCCTGAAACTGCGGCTGCGGATGCGGCTGTCCGCCTTGTGGCTGCCCCCCGTGCGATTGTGGCTGCGGCGCCGGGTGATTCGACGTATTTGAATGGGACGCGTTGTAGGTCCTGGTGCTTGGTGCGCCATGACCGCCCGGCCCCATGTTGCGGTTTCCGGAATTCGACTTCGACGAGTTGTAGTTGATCGCCCCTCGCTGATTCGTGTTTCCACTCTGGCCCTGGGGCGCCGTCCTGTTGCCTGTATTCGACTTCGACGCGTTGTAGTTGATGGAGCCATGCGCATTGCCGCCCGCCGGCCGGGCCGATGCCAGGTTAGCCGGGCGCCCGCCATTGTGGCTGGCGTAGTTATTTACGTTGTGCATGGCCGTGCTCTCGTGCTGCGTCTGGACCGAAGTTGCCGCCATGTGCTGCTCGTGCGAGTAGGCGTTCTCCTGCACCGTCGGTGGATGATTGATCCCGCCCGGCCCGCCGCTGAAGGCCACTCGGTTGTTGTTCACGATGGTATTGCGCTCGATCACCGTTCGATCCACATAGGTGTTGTGAATCCCAGGGCCTACGTGCATAACAGCGGTGTTATAGCGGAACGCCCCGCCCGACCACATGCCGCCCGCAAATCCTACGCCGAAGAAACCGAAGCCGTAGTTCACGCCGCCGTAGTAGCCCACGTGCCGTCCCCAGTAGCCGGGGTGCCACACATACAGGCCGCTCCCCCAGCCCCAGTAGCCGGGCGTCCACAGCGCGCCCTCATATGGCGCCGGAACCCACGTGCCGGGAACCCAGTAGTAGCCGTCAGGACCATAAGCCCAGTAGCCCGGCGTCCACATCCAGCCCGCTTCCGGGCACGGCGGCTGTTCATACACCGGCAGCGCCGGCGGCGCAAATCCTACGCTGATAAAAACCGCCGCGTTTGAAGTTGCGGGAATCACACAAACAAGCAGAGCGAGCAACATCACCCGCATAAAACGAAAACTTCGCATGGGGGAACCTCCTTGATTCTCGAACCGGCCACGCCCCAGATTTAACGGGCTGCGGCCGCGGCTCGAGAGCGTACCCAGTCTATGTCAGTTGGAACCCCTCCGGCGCGGAGAAGTTGTACCGGAGGGGCGGGTTTTCCCACAATTTGTATTGAATCGAATAGCTTTACTCGTTGACTCGCCAATTCGCCTAGGAAACCGAGATGCGCAAGTTCAAAATTCGTGCAGGCGGTGACCTAGCTCCGCTAACTCCGCTAATACCTGTAGCTCAGCCCCATTCCCACCACGTGCCGCGCCTCCAGGTTCACGGGCATGGCGACAATCGGGGGCCCCACGGCAGGGTAGTAGGGGTTTCCGACCCAGATGGATCCGATGTTGCCCGCCACCTGCCCCACGCCAATGTCAAACGCGAAGTGCGGTTTGTCCCGCTGCGTCACCCGCACGGCGTAATCCAGCGTTGTGGGCATATGGGCGCTCATCAGCGCGTACGACGCAGGATTGCAGACGGTTGCAAGCTCGCACTGATAGAGCGCCGCGTTCAGCAGGGTGTTCAGATTCACTGAAGTTTTGGGCTCCTGCGTAAATCCCGCCGAGGGCACCGCCACGATCCCATGGCCGAGGGGCAGCGGAATGCCCAAACCGCCGAAGAACCGCCCGCCAAAGCGAGTGCTCTGGCCGCCGAGGCCGAAGATCGTCGCATTGGTGGCCTTCCAGCCCAGGTTCAGCAGGAACGGCACAGGAGGTTTCGCCCAGGTCTTGGTCACGGCAACATACGCGTCGCCGTTGGTGTACGACTTGTCCGTTCCCGTCAGCGTCTTGTTGGCCGCGCCCGAAACGAAATGGTCGTTGGTGCGGATCACGCCGCCGATCGCAAGTCCCGGCATCCACGCGCCGAACTGCCCGTCTTTGAAAGCGACGACCTTGCCGTGGAAGACGTTCATGCCGGAGTAGTTCCACAGGTTGCTCAGTCCGAGCGGCGTGGCTGTAGTGGCGGGCTGGTCTCCAAACTGATGAACGCTGCGGGTGTAGCCGGCCTCTGCCCGGTTGGCGAAACCCTCGGTGATGCTGAAGGTTTCAACATCGCCGATGACCGCCGAAGCATCGATGAAATGGAAGCTCACGGATGGATGCGAGAAGAGCTGCCCCTTGTCGGCGTAGACCACGTATGCCGTCGGCGTGAGGAATCCTCCGGTTTGTCCTTCCAGCGTGAGGTTTTGCGCGGCCAGCCGGCTCACCGGCAGTGCGGCTAAGAGTAGAAGAAAAGTTGCGATCTTGAATGAGTTGCGAAAAGCCATGTCTTCACTCCAACGGAGCACCAGCCGCATCCGGCCTGCCTCCGGGCAAAGTTTTGGGGAATTCAACCTCTTGTAACACAACTCGAACTCAGTTGTCTCCTGCCGCAGTCTTCCAGATCGTACCGCCGGTCTCCTGACCGGCTGTAGTGCGGGTCTCCTGACCCGCACTCACGCCGCCCCCTCATGCGATTCCCCTCGCCGTGGTGGTAGACTCAGCCCATGCCGCGCGGCGTTTTTATCACCTTTGAAGGCCTCGACGGGTCGGGCAAGACCACGCAGATCAAGCGCTTGGCGGCATGGCTTGCCCGGCGGGGCCATGATCCGCTCGTCGTGCGCCAGCCCGGCGGCACGCCCACCGGCGACCGCATCCGCGAGATCCTGCTCAGCTCCCGCTCCAGCGCCTTGGCCCCCATGACGGAGATGGCCCTCATGTTTGCCGACCGGGCGCAGGCCATCGCCGAAGTCCTCCAACCGGCGCTCGACGCGGGCAGGGTCGTTCTCTGCGACCGCTTTACCGACTCTACCGAGGCTTACCAGGGCGGCGGCCGCCAACTCGGCTCCGCCGCGGTGCTCGATCTTCACCGGCTCATCTGCGGTGGCCTGCAGCCCGATCTCACCCTCCTGCTCTTGCCCAGTTTCGAAGCTTCGCTGGCCCGTGCCCGTCACCGCAACAAGCGAATGGAAACTGAAACCGGCACGGACGAGGGCCGCTTCGAGTCCGAACAGGACGCCTTCTTTCGCCGCGTCTGGGAGAAGTACCGCGAAATCGCCACGCGCGAGCCCGCCCGCGTGGTCCTCATTGAAGGCGACCTCACCATCGACGAGGTCCAGGAGCAGATCGTCGAATCGGTCGCCGAGCGGTTGCTGACCGCCGCGTAGAACCGCTAACGCGGCTCGCCGTGGGGCATATTTTCCCGGGCTCGGAGAAAAGCCGCTCAAGTCACACGAAATGTTCGCTTTTGTTCGACCTCGGCCCCGCGAAATGGTCGCATAAAGTTTCACAAAAAGCCCCAAATGGTCGCATCAAGTTTCGCGAATCGCGGGGTGGTGCGCCTGGAAATTTCGCGAAATGGGGGTAAATGATCACCTGGAATTTCACATTCGGGCTGAAGAGGTCGCAATTAATTTCACGAATAGCGTGTTTGTGCGCGCTTAGCCGTCGTTCGCCACGCCTAAACGGGCCTTCGGTGGGCGTTTTGAGCGTAATTCTGCCACGAGCGCACGCCCGCGGTCTTGCAACAGGGCATGACTTCAGTCATGCCGCAAAAGCACAAAAGGAATGTGGGCTTTAGCCCCTGAGGAATGCTTTTGTAAAGCGCGCAACCATCCCGTGCTATGATGGGTTCCCAAACAGACTCCCTGGGAAATCCTCGATCTTTAAGAGAGGCGCGTATGACACGCAAGATTGTGTTCGCCTTTTTCCTGCTCGGCTCCCTGTGCATCGTCGGCTGTGGCGGAAGCGGCAGTGGGAGCAGCGGCGGTGGAGGGGGCACGCAGAAAACCACGCCGACCGTATCCGCATGGCCCACGGCGAGCGCCATTACCTATGGCCAAATGCTTACTTCGTCAACTCTCACGGGCGGCGCGGCCTCGACTTCAGGGACATTCGCCTGGACCACCCCGAGCACCGCTCCCTCCGCAGGCGCGCCCCCTGAAAATGTCACCTTCAGTCCGTCCGATGCTACCGACTACAACACGGTGACGGGGTCGGTTTCTGTCACAGTAAACCAGGCGGCGCCGACCGTGTCGGCATGGCCTGTGGCAAGTGCCATCGCCTCCGGGCAGGCGTTGTCTTCATCGACGCTCACCGGCGGCACGGCGTCGGTTCCGGGCATGTTCGCTTGGACCACGCCGACCACAACTCCGCCCCAGGGGATCGATTCGGAAAGCGTGACCTTCACGCCGACGGATACCACCGACTACGCATCGGTAACTGCCAACGTATCGATCACCGTTACGCGCGCCGCCCCTTCTGGTTCCTGGCAAGAAAGCGGCCCCCCAGGGGGAAGCGGCATCACCGTGCTTGCCGAAGACCCAAGCTCGCCTAACACGATCTACGCAGATGGGCTAGGCAATGGCGCCAGCGGCCTTTGGAGGAGCGTCGATTCGGGAACAACCTGGACGCCAATGATCACAAATTCTGTCATGGACCAGGCTAATGTCTCAGACCTCGCGGTAGTCAATGCGGGACAAGTGTTCTACGCCTCTGCTAAAGATGGAATGGGATTCTACACGTCTATAGACGGAGGGATCACCTGGACTTCAGAACCGTTGCCGTCTGGAAGTGTTCTCGGCGGAATGGCTGTTGATCCCCAGAACAACGCAACTATTTACCTAAGCGCTCCTGGCACCGGGGTCATAAAGTCCGTCAACGGCGGATCAACCTGGACCCTGCTCGCCTCCTCGCCTGTGATCACGACAGGCTCCGTGACCGCAGTTCTCCATAATCCAATCGAGGTAGACCCAACGAACTCGTCAATTGTTTACTATGGAACTGATCACGGCCTTTACATCTCCACAGACGCTGGAGCTACTTGGACCCTCAGCGCAAACGGCATTCCAAGCGGCAACGTGGAAATTCGGGACGTTGCAGTAGACCCCGCGGCTCCATCCGAAATCTTCCTTCTTGCAGGTCTCACTGGGGAAACCGTCGTTGAGCTTTACGAGAGCACCAATGTTGGCAGTTCGTGGACTCCCCTGGCCACTGGTTTGGACGCAGAACGCGTCGTGCCAGACCCGAACAACTCGAGCATCATCTATCTGTACGGACTCGAGATTCACGCAGCGTACAAGTCCACGGATGGAGGCCAAACCTTCGCGGCGAGCGATAGTGGAACGCCAAGCGCAGGGTCCTCCGGCTCCCCTGGCGGATCCCTCGTGATTAGCGGCCCGACCGGTACAATGATTCCGCTTGCAACGAGCCCTGGCTCGTACCTTTTGGCCATCGGAGGCTCCGGAGTTTATCAAACGACCAATGCGGCTCAATCCTGGTCATTTTCGAGCACCGGTCTCTCTGCATGGAATGGTGACGCTGTGGCATTCGATCCCGAGGTGCCGACAACTATCTATTTCGGTTCTCTCAACGGCGGAGGAATCTTCAAAAGCACGGATAGCGGAGTCACGTGGATCAATGTGGAAGGCCCGGACAGTATCACGGATATTGCCGTCGATCCGTTTGACTCGACGCACCTATTAGCTGTCTCACAGGACGAAGGCCTAATTGCGAGCCACGACGGGGGCGATACATGGGCAAACATCAGCTCGAATTTGCCCAGCCCAAATTCTTTTGCGTTCATATCCGGAGTTCATTTTCATCCAGGGCAGGAGGGAACGATCTTTGTCGGGGACCTCCTGAGCGGGTTTATGCTTTCCTCTGACGGGGGGGCAACGTTTACTTCAGCCAACACCGGTTTGAGCACCACAGATGTCGGGGGCTGCATTGCGGTCAATCCACAAAACCCGCAAATGTTGCTTATCGCTGACGCAGCGGGGCTAGCAATCTCCACGGACGGAGGAAACACGTGGACGGAAACTGCGTCGCAGACCACCTGCCCCTTTTCGGTCAACGCAAAGGCCAATCCCTTCATAGTCTACGCACTGGGGACAAACGGAGCGGTCAAGTCCACCGATTTTGGGGAGACTTGGACGGCTCTCAATATCAGAGCAAACGTAGTTGCCGATCCAAGCACCGCCAACAGCGCCTTCGCTGTTGGTGGTGAAGGCGGATCGTGGTCGCCGGACGCTGGAACAACTTGGTATTCACTCCTCACAAATGGCTGGGGAGAATCATCGCTTGAGCCTGGTGGCTTCGAGGGCTCCGGAGTATGGGCGTCTGGCGCGGGCATGACGATTGCGCCGAGCAGTCCCCAGGTCATGTTTGTTGCGAGTTGGACAAACTCCCTTTGGAGCTTCGTGGTTGGCCCTTGACAAAGCGACTACGGGCAGACGCGCAGCCTTCGCCGTGAGAATGTATGGTCAATAAGTGTCCAAGATTCGAAACAACAGAACCGTGACCTGTACGCGATACAGTGGCAGCGGCGTCGAGGTCAACGTCTCAGCGGCAGATTCGTTTACGGGCAGCAAGGAGGCAAGATGTCACTTTCAGAATCCTCCGCACCACCGCAAGGTTCGCCGTCAGACGGTGAATCGTTGAAGACGGACCGTCAGGAGTGGATTTACCGGGGTGCAGCAGGGCTTGTCATTGCCCTCCTTCTGTGGTTTGGCTACCGGAATCGATACGATGGCGGAGTCCTGATCCTTCTGGCGCCATTCGTGATCGGCGCTATGATTGCAGCATTGCGCTTGACACCAGTCTCTGCCACAGTCAACTCAATAGAGAACTGGCTGAAGCGCGGCGCCGTTAAATCTGCGGAGCGTGAAGGCAAGTTCGCGCGATTCGTCCAGAGACCATTCTTTGCCTCATGCCTCGCCATTTGGCGCTGGACAACGCCGATTCCCGATGTGCATCTTCGAGCCGGAGTGCGGGCCACGACACTGATTTTCGTTTGTGGAATCGCCATCAACTTCCTTCTGATTGCGCTTTACGTCGTGGTCGTGGTTGCTGTGATCGTGATCGGCTTTGCGATCTTTTTCTGGATCTTATCGCTGTCTGGTCAAGGAGAACAAAAAGTCGTAACTCGACATACAACGGACTGGTTTGGACGGCCTAAACAGGAGCACTTCGATGAGACTGGCCAGAAGATTGGAGGAAGTCGCCCCGACACAGATTGGCTCGGACAGCCGAAGATGGTGCATGAAGACGCAGAAGGCAACGCCGTGGGCGAGAGCAGGCCAGATACCGATTGGCTCGGCAATCCGAAGACTGTTCATACGGACGCAGACGGGAACCGCGTAGGAGAGAGTGTGCCGGAAACAGATTGGCTCGGAACGCCGAAAACCGTCCACAAAGATGCCGGTGGCAATGTTGTTGGAGAGAGCCGGGAAGAAAACGATATTTTCGGTCAACGACAGACGGTTCGCTACGACAAATGAGCAGTTATTAGTTCACGGCTGGCTGAATTTGTGATGGCAGGTGGCGCGCACGATGGGCCTTTGTGCCGGGCGCCCCGTCCCGGCCTGCCAGGGCGGCGCATCGCTGACCCGTTGCGTTACTCGTTCCCGCTCAGCCCCAGCGCCTTCACCACCGTTTCGTCCACCTGCGCGGGCTGGCCGTCCTGCTTGGTCACCACGCCAAAACCGCCGCGATAATCCCACATTGCCCAGCCGATGCCGTTGGCTTCAAGCGCCGTGCGCACGTCGCGAATCCAGTTCGCGCGCGACGCCGGATCGCTGTGGTCGCGGAAGACGCCGAACTCATCGCAGATCAGCGGCACATGGTTGTCGCGGCCCCACGCCGCCGCCTCGTCGATCGTCAGCCGGATGCGATGCGCGTTCCACCCATCCAGCCAATAGCGCTCCAGCTCGTAGCGCTCTGCCGCATCGGGAACCTCTTTCAATAGCTCCGGCATCGAGCCCTCCGTCGCCGGATACGGAATCGAATGCGTGTAGCTCCACCACGGCGTGCCCCATGTGGCTCCCTGGTGCGTGAACTCGTGAGGCTCGTAGAAGTGGAAGGTATAGATCGCGTTTCCGTCGGCCAGCGGCGTCATCGCCAGCAGGTCGGGAAGGTCGGACCAGTTGGCGCCCGTGGCAATAATGGTGTTCTTCGGCGCCGCCTCCCGGATGGCCGCGGCCACGCGCGTCTGGATGCCGTACCAGCGGTAGGGGTCGTTCGCCTCCGGCTCGTTCAGAATTTCGAAGAAAACCATATTCGGATCGCGGCCGGCGTAGTGCGCGGCCAGCCTGCGCCAGAGCATCGCGAACCGCTCCACGGCTTCGTCGTCCGTGCGCATCCGCTGCTTGTAGTCGTCGCTGGGGTGAACGTCGATGACGACGGCCAGGCCGTCCGCCAGCATGGTGTCCACGGCGCGATCCAGCCGGGCGAGGAAATCGCCGGCCTGCCCCTGAGCGCCGTTCATCGACATCGCCAGCGGCACGGGATCGATGCTCAGCCGCACGTGGTCGAAGCCCAGCTTTGCCATCAGCGCGATGTCCCCGGCATCGATGGTGCGATCCGTGTACTCGGCGGGATAGTCGTGCCGCTGCGCGAACCACTCCGATGCGTTGATGCCGTGCTTCAGGTGCCGCGCGCGAGCGAAGGCAGTCCGCACTTCGGCGCCGCGGTCCTGCGCCGCCGCCGGAACGGCCAGCGCAAACACAAGGGCCAGGCAACTCAGGCGAAATCTCATTTGAATCCTTCCGGGAACAACCAGAGGGACCATACCACGCCCATGCGCGCAAACGAAAACGGCTCCCGTTCGCCGGAAGCCGTTTGTGCCTCTTTGATGAATCCCCTATTGGCCTGAAGACGCGAAGTCATCGAAATTCGCCGCCTGCGCGTAGGTCACGCGCAGGTACTTGTGCGGATTCACCGGCACGTTGTGCACCCGCACTTCGTAGTGCAGATGCGGCCCGGTGGCGCGTCCCGATTGGCCCACGTAGCCGATGATCTGCCCGCGCGTCACATGCTCGCCGGGAAAAACCGCGATCGCGGAAAGATGTCCATACAGCGTGCGCACGTCGTGACCGTGATCCAGCACCACCTCGCGACCGTATCCGGCGGCCATCGCGGCTTCGGTCACGTCTCCGTCTGCCGTCGCGCGCACCGGCGTCCCATACGGAGCGTCGATATCGACTCCGGTGTGGAAGGCGCCTTCGCCGTTGAACGGATCTTCGCGCACGCCGAAGCCCGAGACGATGGGGCCCTCTACAGGCCACATTGAGGGCGCGTCCGCCAGCTCCGTCCAATCGCCGGCAAAGTTCGCCGTTAGGCCGCTCTCCAGCGCCCGCGAAACCTCGCCCGACACTGCTTCCGCGCGCAGGGTATAAAACGTGTCGATTGAGCTCGCAACCTGCTGCTGGCTCACGTCGTCTGTTTGCGCAAGGGTTGCCGGAGCCGAATCCGCCGCCGCGGCGCTCGCCGCAGTTCCCGGCCTCTTTTCAGCCGCGGGTTGCAGCTTGTTTTGCCTTAACCCGTAGAGAGCGGTCACTTCGTTGGCCAGAGCCCCCAACGACGCCACCTGCACGCTGCGTGTGTGCGCAATTTCGGCCATGCGCCGGTAGTTCTGCCGCAGCGTCTCGCGCTCCGCCCGCACCTGATTGTAGCTTTCCGTCTTCAGGAGCATCCGAGTGTACGATCCGGCCAGGCCCACAATCGTGAATGCTCCCACAATTGCCGCGGCCATGAATCCGTAGGCATACTTCAGCGGAAGCGGAATCTTCCGTAGCTCGCCGGCCTCATCTCTGGCGACAAAAAGAATGTAATAACGCTTGCGTAGCATCTTTGCCTGCGATCCCCTGCGATTCGTCTGTTACAGTGTGTCCACACCAAGGGGAGAGTCAATCACGAGCGGGCTTTACGCCCGCACAACAACCAGTTCGCCCCACGCGGGGCAGATGCGAGAACGTTCGTCAAGCCTAACAGACCGCTCCTCGCCGGGTCAACGAAGAATCCCGGGAGGTATTTGGCAATTCCCGCAATGAAAGCCGCCCCCGAAAAGAACCGGACACGCCGTAGGTGCAATCTAACCCCCCAAAAAACAACGGCCTGTCCTTGCACCCTCCCCAAAGAAGATCGGCTCGCGCGCTGCGGCCTTTTCGTTACCTTCGTCACCAGTATTCGCAGATCGGCTACAGGCCGGGAGCAAAGATCTTTCCATCGCAACCGGGGCTGCTGCGCAGATGCGCTCGGCATACCCTATCCTCAAGAGATGCGGTCCGAACCAATCCAATCGTCCCTCGCCGGCCAAGTGGGCGAGTTGGCCCTGCTCAGGCGAATCCGTGCCCGCGCGGCCCCGTCGCCCCATTCCTCCCTGAAACTGGGCATCGGCGACGACTGCGCCCTGCTGCGTCTGCGCCCCGGCGAAGAACTCGCCGTGACCACGGATTTGTCCATTGCCGGCCGTCACTTCCGCCTTGACTGGCACCCTCCCGAGTCCGTTGGCCATCGCGCGCTGGCGCGCGGGCTCAGCGACCTTGCCGCCATGGGCGCCCGGCCCCTCGCTGCGTTTCTATCGCTGGCCCTCCCACCTGCACTCGTCCAAAACCCTAAGGCGCGGAGCGCGCCCTGGATCGATCGGTTTCTCGATGGCTTTCTCGCGCTCGCCGAGGCCTGTCGTATCCCTCTGGCCGGCGGCGACCTCGCCGAGTCGCCAATCCCCGTCGCCGACATCGTCCTCACCGGGGCCGTGCGGCGCGGCAAAGCCCTGCTTCGCTCCGGCGCACGGCCCGGCCACCTGCTCTACGTCACCGGCAGCCTGGGTGGCGCCGCGGCGGGCCTCGCGCGCCTCGCGCAGTTGGCCGCCGCCCCCGAACATACGCGCTCCCGCCCGCGGAATCCCGATCTTCTACGCATTCCCAGCCGCTTGAAAGCGCTGCTCGCGCCGCACCTCTACCCCAGCCCTCGCGTGGCGCAGGGACTCTGGCTGGCGCGCCGCCCCCTGGCAACCGCGGCCATCGACCTCAGCGACGGCCTCTCTACCGATCTTGCGCATCTGTGCGAGGAGTCCGGCGTGGCCGCCCAGGTAGACGCCGCCGCTTTGCCCATTCACCCCGCCGCAACCCCGGCGCAGGCGCTCCATGGAGGCGAAGAATACGAACTCCTCTTCACTGCGCCGCCCACCGCTCGCGTGCCCAGCCGCATCCAAGGCGTCGCTATTACGCGCATCGGCCGCATCGCCGCCCGGCGCCCATCCACCCCAGCCGTCACCCTCCTCACCCCGCGCGGCCCGCAGCCCCTCTCTCCTCAAGGCTGGCAGCACTTCTCCTAGGGCCTGGTCACACGATGGAGAGAAATGCCTGAACTTGCTTGCCCGTATCCAGTCCTCTGCTCCCCCTCTCTGCAAGCCCTCCTCGGGCTAACTCGTTGCAGCAATGCAACATAAATTTGCAGAGAATTTCCGGGGTTTGCCGCACAATGTTTGTATGCATCGTCTGAGATGTCCGCCCTGCGTCCCGGAGCCCGCACTGAGCGAAGCCGGGGGATCTCCTGTCCCCCGTCTTTCGCTACCGGCTACAGGCTATCCAATTCAGCAACACGAGCTGGAAGCTAGGAGCTAAAAGCTAAGAGCTGCTTTTCACCCCTACCCCCCATACCCGGAGGGGGTATCAAAACGGCTCATTTCATAGAATAAGTCGTTCAGAATCAACAGAGGCCTTTCTCGAAAAGCAAAAAACCGCGGCGATTTTCGTCGCCAAACGTCGCTAAATGTCGTAAAAACGTCGCTCTCACGCGGTTTTCGGTCAGATGCGTCCGGCAGCGCCGGCAATCGCCTCCATCACCTGTTCCGGAGTCAGCGTGTCGACATGGATGGAGACGTGCGCCATGCGGTACAAGGGCATTCGCCGTTCATAGCGGCCGCGCAGGTTCGCCTCGTCGGCGAGCACAGGCCGCAGATGCTCCGTGCCGCGGCAGCGCGCAAGCGTCGTCGCCAGCTCCACTTCCAGATGAACCAGCAGAGTCTCGGGCGAAGTCAGCAGCAACGACCGCGTTGTGGCGTCTTCCATGGCGCCGCCGCCCAGCGCCAGAACCAAACCATCGGCGCCGGCCAGCCGCGCGATGGCGGCCCGCTCCCGCTCGCGAAAGGCGGCCTCGCCATCGCGGCGGAAAAGCTCGGCAATGGTGCATCCGGCTTCGGCCTCGATCGCGTCGTCCACGTCCACAAAGCTCCAGCCCATCCGCCGCGCCACCAGCGGGCCGACGGTGGTTTTGCCCGAGCCCATAAAGCCGGTCAGGACAATCCGCCGCAGCCGCAAAGAAGGCGCGGGCTGAGATGGAGATGGCGCTGTCATTCGTTCCAGTATAAGGATAGTGAACCGTTGTCAGTTGTCAGTTGTCAGTTGTCAGTTGTCAGTTGCCAGTTGTCCGTCCTCAATTCTCAGCCAACGGCATTCAAACCACTTCTTTCTGTTCCCTGTTCCCTGTTCTCTGTCAACTCAGCACCATCACCATCGCTCCGGCCGTAATCAGCGTGCCGCCAACCAGCGCCGCGGCGTTGAGCTTCTCGCCCAGAAGCAGCCAGGCAAACACCATCACCAGGGGAACGCTGAGCTTGTCCAGCGGCGCCACGCGCGAGGCCGGCCCCAGTTGCAGCGCGCGGAAGTAACAGAGCCACGACAATCCCGTGGCCAGCCCCGACAGCGTGAGAAACAGCACCGTGCGGCGATCCAGCGATCGCATCTCGCCGTGCTTGCCCAGCGCCAGCGCGGTGCCCCAGGCAAACACCACGACCACGCTGGTGCGCAGCGCCGTGGCCAGGTTCGAGTCAACGTGCTCCACCCCCACTTTGGCCAAAAGGGCCGTGGCGGCGGCAAATACGGCGGAAAGAAGCGCCCATCCAATCCAGTTCATAACCAGAATGCTATCGCTGCCGGGCCGGTGCGCGATTGAGTACACTGGGAGGAGTCATGCGTCCGCCCGCATTCTTGCCTCAAGCCGTCCTCTCGGCCGCGCTTGCCTTTCTCGGCCTGAGCGGATGCGGCTATCACACGCTGGGCGCGGCCACGCATCTGCCTCCCGATGTCAAAACGCTTGCCGTGCCGGTCTTTGCCACGCGCACCGACATCAACGGCACGGAGCAGGCGCTAACCGAGGCCGTCATCCGCGAGTTCGTCACGCGCACCCGTTTCCGCGTCACTTCCGACGACGGAGCCGATGCCGACGCAGTGCTGCGCGGCACGATTCTCAAGCAGTCGACGACTCCATTCACCTACAATGCCGCCACGCAGCAATCGTCGAGCTTCGTAATCACCATTGTGGCGTCCGTGACTCTGACCGCGCGCGACGGAAGGGTCCTTTACCAGAACAAGAACTACGTCTTCCGCGAGCAGTATCAATCCACGACGAACCTGCCGACCTTTGTCCAGGAAGATCCAGCGGCCATCCAGCGCCTCTCCCGCGAGTTCGCGCGACAGTTGGTTGCCGACGTGCTGGAGGGGTTTTAGTGTCTCTATGAAATCATCGCCTGCGCATGGATTACGGCATTGGCCTGGATTGCCGCCCGGGCTATGGCTGCCGTGAACGCCGCTCCTCTCTTGATTCCTGCCCACTTTTCCAAGCTGGCCTGTTCGCCGCAGGAACGGTATTCTGGAGCCGCATGAGAAATGCGGCGTTAGAACGCGCCAAGAAGGAGCAGGAGCTTTGACCGGTTCGCGCTGGGGCTCCGGATTCAGTGCCGCGGCCCGCTTTATCGAGGAAATTGAAGCCGCCTCGGCAGGCGCCGGCAAGTTGCGGCCCGGATACGTGCTGGCCGGCGACGAGGTCTTTCTGCTCGACCGTTGCCGCGCGGCCGTGATCAAGGCCTTCGTTCCCGCCGACTCCCAAGATTTTTGCCTCTCCGATCTTGATCTGGCTTCCACTTCGATCTTTGAAGTGCTGGACCGGGCGCAGACGCCCTCGCTGATGGCCCCGTTTCAAGTGATTTTCGTCCGCAACGTGCGCCAGCTCTACACGCGCGGCGCCAAAAAGGAAGAGTTTGCCGCGCTTGACCGCTACTTTCAATCGCCGAACCCGCAGGCGCTGCTGCTTTTCATTGCCGATTACCTGCGCATTCCCTCGGACGCGCGCCGCATCGAGCTGGACGACAAGAACCGCTACGGGCGGCTCACGGAAACGCTGGGCGAGCACTGCGGCATGGTGGAGCTGGCCCGCGTGAGCGAGGAAGACGCCATGCGCTGGGCGGCGGCCAAGGCGCAGGAAGCAGGCCTGCGCCTGGAAAGCGACGCTGCGCGCGAGCTGGTGGACGCGCTCGGCGCCGACATGATGCTCATCTCTTCCGAACTGGAGAAGCTTTTGCTCTACGTTGCGGGCCGGGGAAAAATCGCGCTCGGCGACGTGGAGACCATGGTGCTCAGCGCCAAGCAGCGCACTCTTTACGAATTGACCGACGCCATCAGCGCGCGCGACCGCGTCCGCGCGCTCGCGCTGCTGCAGGGCCTGCTCAACAGCTCCGACGCCGGTGAGGACGCCGCCATCGGCCATCTCTACATGCTGGCCCGCACCTTCCGCCAGATGCTCGTGATCCTCGAAAAGAATGTGCGCGACTCGCGCGCTATCTGGCAGGCGCTGTGGCAGGGCTTTCGCATGCCGCCTTTCGCCGCCGACGACCTCATCCGCCAGGCACGCCGCTACAAGAGCCGCCGCGACCTCACCCGCGCCCTGCGCCTCGTAGCCCGCGCCGACCTGGAACTGCGCTCCTCGCCGCCCGATAAACGGCTGGTGCTCGAGCGCCTTGTTTACGAACTTGCGTCAGAGCCCAAGCCTACGCCGCCCGTGTGGGCATCATCGCAGTTATCCTTCGAGACGTAGGACACAACGCCGGTACAAGTGGCGCACAATGGAGTGAAAGTCGATGTTCACTCCCGCCAACATCGCCGCCGCGCTGCTCGCGCTTTTGCCTTACCTGGGTGTAGCGTTTTTCCCGCAGGCCATCGCTGCACGGGTGCGCAGCCTCCCGCTTTGGGCGCAGCTTACGTCTCCTGTCCTCTTGTGCATCCCCTATTTGCTGGTGGCGTGCAGCGCGGGCATCTTCCGCTGGCAATGGCTCGCGGTCTACGCCGCGCTTCCTGTCGCCATCGCCATTCTGCTCTGGCAGGCCTCCCGCGTCGATTCTGGCCAGTGCGGCAACTGGCGCGACTTTCTGGTTCTCGCCGCGCTCGGTCTGGCCGTCGACCTGCGCTGGTTCGAGGGCGCATGGCCGCCGCACCTCGCTAACTTCAATAAGATTCTTCTTCTCGATGCCGGAATCTACGGCTTCACCCTCATCCGCCGGCTCAATGGGACCGGCTTCGATCTGCGCCTGCGCCTCAAAGACGTCGGCATTGGCCTGCGCGAAGCCGCCTTCTACACGCCCATCGCCCTCACCCTCGGCCTGAGCCTCGGATTCCTTCACGCGCACCTCGACTGGCCGGGCCTTGGGCCCATTGCCTCCGCATGGCTCTTCACCTTCTTCTTCATCGCTGTTCCCGAGGAACTGTTCTTCCGCGGCTGGCTTCAGAACCTGCTGGAGAAGCGCATGGGGCGTTACGGCGCTTTGTTGTTGACCGCTTGCCTTTTCGGCCTGGCTCACTTCAACAAACGGACCACCGGCTTCAACTGGCGCTACGTATTGCTGGCGGCGCTGGCCGGCATCTTCTACGGCCGCGCGTGGCGGCAAGAACGCCGCGTCGGCGCCTCAGCCGTCACTCACGCCACAGTGGACGCCATCTGGTCTCTATGGCTGCGTTAGCGGATGCGGCCCGCGCGAGTGCCGGTACATGTGCTGGCGATAGGTCAAGTACCCCAGGCCGACGCGCATGTTGTGGTCCGCCGGCCCGGGAATGGTCATGGCTACCGTGATCCCAAGAATCGCATGGGCAATCATGAGTGGATAAAGATTGCGATAGCGCAGGAACAACAGGCACGCGGCGAAGCCCCAGATCAACGTGATCGGCATAAGAACCGGATTGGGCACATGCGCTGCGCAAAACAGCACCGCCGCCACCAGCGCTGCCTGCCACGCCTTCGGCATTACGCGCTCTAACCGCAACAGGAAAAAGCCTTGCAACAGGAACTGCTGCACGCCGGTCCAAATCGCATACGCAAAGTACGTACCGGCAAAATTGAATGGACCTTCCGGAAGCAGCAGGGTGTGCATTCTTGCGGCAATCGGAACGGCCGCAACCGCAAGCGCCAGCGCCGCGCCCGCAATCCAGAGCGAGCGCACAAAATTCGCCGCGCGCAGCCCCATTGCTTTCCAGCTATCGAACGATCTCCAGAGGATGACGGCGATCACAACCGCTGCCACCATCCACAGAACCCTCTGCAACGGCCGCGGCGTCCACACGACCGCCATGATCAGCCCGTAGGCAATGCCGATCTCCGCCCAGCCGCGCCGCATGCTTTGCGTGGAGACAGGTTTGCCCTGCGCGGGTGCTGAAGCTCCGTGCTGTTCCATGCCACCGATGCTGCCGCATGCTCTCCTAGCCATTTCAAAATCCACTCGCGCGCAAGCTCCGCGCGTCAAACTTCATCCCCGCAAGCGGCCCGCTGTTGACCGCTCCCTGACCTCTGACCACTACTCGAGAATCACCTCCAGCTCCGGCTCATGTCCGCGCGCAGTCAGGATGATGGCCGCGCCCAGGATCAGCGCGCCGCCCAGCCACGCATACGGACCCAGCCGCTCGCCAAGCAGCTCCACGCCCAGCACAGAGCCCAGCGCCGGCTCAATATTCAGAAACACCCCGGCGCGCGAGGCAGGCACGTGATGGATGCCCCAATTCCATAGCAGCGTGGTCGTGGCCGTGCACAGCAGCCCGCTGATCGCCAGCGCAACCCACGCTCTCACGCTCACATGAGCAAACGGCATGGGCTCCACGTTTTCATGCCTCAGAGACGCAAACAGCCACGAGCCCGCCACCCAAACCAAAAGCATCGCCGTTCCGGAATAGATGGTGTACGCGGTGACCACTGGCGGGCTGTGCGTCTGCATCAGCTTCTTGCTCAGCAGAATCCAGGCCAGCGCGGTAATCAGCGAGGCGATCACCAGCAGATCTCCCGCCAGCGAAGGCGTCTCGCGCCCCGTGGTCGCGCGGTCGCCGCCCAGCACCACCATCGCAGCGCCCACCGTCGATCCACACAGGGCCAGCCAGCCCAGCCAGTCCAGCCGCTCGCCGGCAAACAAAGCCGCCGCCGCCGCCAGCAGCACAGGTATTGCTCCCACCATCAGCGAGGCGTGGCTCACCGTGGTCAACGCCAGGCCATGAAATTGCAGCAGGAATTGGATGGGAACGCCGAAGGCGGCGGCCAGCAGCAGCGTCCGCGCCTCGCCTGCCGCCAGCCGCACGCGATGCGATAAAATCACTGGCGCCATGCCCACGCAGGCTAACAGAAAGCGGTAGAGCACCATGTGCTCTACGTTCATCTCGTCGAGCGCAAGCCTGCCCCAGTAGAACCCTGTGCCCCACAGCGTTCCGGCCAGCGCGCACGCTCCGTACCCCAAAAACCTGAAGCTCCCGCCCCCGCTTTTGGCCGCGATGTTCCGTCCCTTCGCCGTCCGCACTGCCATCTCTCTTTTACTGTCGCATACGCGGCGAGCGCCGGGTTCCGCTCTCCGGCACACCGCGGCTACGGCGTCCAACGCATTCTCGCGCCAATGCACGAGCGCGTCCGCGCGCCGGGCTTCCACTACCATGCCCGCATCGGCGAGAATACTCCTCGATGGTGCGCGGCCTTGGAATCGTGCGGACAGTTGCTGGGCGGAGTTTCTTCGCGGCTCGCGCCCCGCTCGCCTTCGCGCTCGTGATCGCCATACCCGCGTCAGCACAAATCCCCGCCGTACAGAGGCCAGCTCCAACCGCACCGGAGCCAAACGGAACCGCGGCAGCGCCCCAGGCCGCGCCTCCGGCCAAAGATCGCTCCCTTATTGATCGCTTCCCTAGCCAGCCCTCCCTTCCGCCCTCGTTCACCATTCCCACCGCGCCGCTGGGGTTTAGCGCGCCCGGCCCCATCTACCTGGGCGCACAGAATACGATGGCCTCGCTCGATTTCCTCGATGAAAACCGGCTGCTCTTCACCTTCCACATTCCCGGCCTTCTGCATCGCGACCTCGCCGACAGCAACGAGAGCGATGAGCGCCGGATCCGTGCCGTGGTCCTCACGCTACCTCGGGGCGCGGTCGAGGCCGAAGCCACCTGGACCGTGCACGACCGCGTCCGCTACCTGTGGCCGCTCTTGAACGGCCGCTTCCTCCTCCGCGACCGCAACCACCTCCTTGAGGGCGACGCGACGCTCGCGCTCAAGCCTTTCCTCGACTTCCCCGGCGCCCTGCTCTCGCTCGATCTCGATCCGGCCCAGCACTTCCTGGTCACCAACTCGCGCGAGCCCGCCGCGAACCCTGCAATCACAGACGGCGGGGCCTCGTCCTCACAGCCGCAGCTCACGCCGGGTGAAGTTTCCGGGGTCTCCACCGCATCCGCCACCATCACCACCGACCGGGACTCGGCTCTAGAAAACAGCCGCCCCGATCTCGTCGTCCGCATCCTTCGCCGCGACACCGGCGAGGTGCTGCTGGTCAGCCGCGTCCGGACCACCGTTCATCTTCCTATCAACTCCACTGGCTACCTCGAAAACCTGCGCGGCCAGGGAATGGAGTGGGTGCTCAACCTGAACTATTTCACCGGCGGCACCAAGATGCTGGGCCGCGTCGAATCCACCTGTGAGCCAGACGACAACTTTATCTCGGAACAGGAGATCCTCGTCACTGCCTGCGGCCCATCGGAAGAAAGCAAGCTGGTGGCCATGTCCACCAGCGGCCGCACCCTTTGGATCTCCCAGACACCGTCCACTGAGGTGTGGCCGCAGATCGTTGTCGCGGCCAACGGTTCGCGCCTGGCATGGGAGACGCTCGACACCACTCACAATGTCGATGCCTTCGCACCCATAGACGCCGAAGACGTAAAGGAACAGTCAGTTACCGTCTTCGACGCGGCGGATGGCGATATCGCGCTGGTGTCGCCTGTGAGCCCTATTCTCGATGTCGGCGGCAATGTCGCACTTTCTCCCTCCGGCCGCCGCGTCGCCCTGCTCAATGCCGGCGCCATCCAAGTCTTCGAGTTGCCACCACCCCCACCGCTGCCCGGCGCTGCATCCGCGCACCCGTAGCACAAAGTTCGCGCCTTTCGCGCCCGCTCCCTATAGTCCCTGTCTCACTTGATCCACATGATTACGGCGGTTCTCCTGCAACTATGAGTCATTTCGGACAGAATTCAAGGTGGCTTTTTCTTGATGAAAAAGCCACTTAGCGATTGTGCCCTGGTCACCACCTGCAGGAGACCCGCTATAGGTTGCCGGCAGACATCGCGCTCAATCCCTGCGCCAACAATTCTTCCACTTCCTTCCCGGTCTAAATCAGCCCCCGCCTACAAACCGCAGGTCAGGCGAGATGGCTCGCACTTGCTCAATGCCGCCCGCCTTTCAAATTCTCTGCGCCACAACGTAAGCTGGAAAATAGTTGTCCGATGATCCCGCTCACCTCAACCTCCGCCGCCCAGCCCTTCGAGCAAATGCCGCTCGCTGGAGGCCCTGCCACACTCGAACGCCGCATAGGCCTGCGCTCTGCCGTGCTCTTCAACATGCTCGAGATGATCGGCGTCGGCCCGTTCATCGCGCTGCCGCTGGTGATTGCCGCGGCGGGCTACCGGCTCTCAGTGTGGGCGTGGGTGCTGGGCGCCGCCATCGCCATCGCCGACGGCCTGGTCTGGGCCGAACTCGGCGCCGCTTTCCCGCGCGCAGGGGGCAGCTACGCATTTCTCCGCGAAATCTACGGCCCCGAAGGCCCCGGCAACTGGCTCAGCTTTCTCTATGTTTGGCAGGTCGGGTTCACGGCGCCGCTTTCGGTCGCCTCCGGCTGCATCGGGCTTTCTGGCTTTCTCGCCGTCTTCTGGCCTGACCTCGGCTCCGCGCCCATCGCCGTGCTGCCCGCGCTTCACTATTCGAACTTCGCCGCCGCCTCGGCCTGCCTGCTGGTCACCGCGCTCCTCTATCGCAACCTCAGCTCCATCACGCGCCTCGCCTGGGTGCTGTTTGCCGGAGTCATCGCCGCGCTCCTGGGCGTCATCGTCTCCGGCTTTGCGCACGCCGCAGCCACCGGAGGCTGGCACATGCCGCCAGCTCCCACGCTCTCCACCGCGCTCGCTCTCGGCGGCCTCGCCCAAGCCACTTTGCTCGCCACATATTGCTACTGGGGCTACTACAACATCACCTTCCTCGGCGCCGAGGTCCGCAGTCCCGAGCGAACCATCCCCCGCGCCATTCTGCTCTCGGTGCTCTTCGTCTCAGCCTTTTATGTGGCGATGAACCTGGCCGTCCTGCCCTCGCTGCGCAACGCCGCATCGCACGCTGCCAGGTCCGCCGCGCTCCCCGTGCAGCTCGTGGCCGACATTGCGCGCTCTGCCTTCGGCCGCTGGGCCGGCTATACCATTGCCGCGCTCATCGTCTGGACTGCCTTCGCCAGTGTCTTCTCGCTTCTTCTCGGCTACTCGCGCGTGCCCTACGCCGCCGCTCACGACGGCAACTACTTCCGCTTTCTCGCCGCCGTGCATCCGAAGCACGGCATTCCCCACCGCTCGCTTGTCGCCCTCGGCCTAGTGGGAGCCGTCTTCTGCTTCTTCTCGCTCACACAAGTCATCACCCTGCTTGTCATCACCCGCATCGTGCTCCAGTTTTTTCCGCAGCAGATCGGCGTGATACTTCTCCGCATCCAGCGCGCCGATCTGCCTCGTCCCTTTCGCATTCCGCTTTATCCGCTGCCGCCACTCGCCGCCATGGCGGGATTCGCCTTTCTGCTGGTTTACCGCGTCCACGCTCTCATGGAGCTCGCCGTGGCCGCCGCCATCGCCGCCTCCGGAACCCTCCTCTACCTTCTCCGCGCCCACCGCCTCGCCCAGTGGCCGTTCGCACGAAAAAGCTGACACGAATTCTGTAACGTTCACCCCCTCCGCGGTGTCTAATAAGTGCATCAGGGCTTCCCCAAGCGAGATCACCTTATGCTCATTGCCAAACCGCCCGACATTCCGTCCTCCGAAATCACTTCCCGTGACGCATACTTCCGCTACCTGAACCGCCGCCGCTTCCTCAAGGGCGCGGCCGCAGTGGGCGCCGCGGCCATGGGCGCCGATCGCCTCGCCCGGCTCGTCTCCCCGCGCACCGTCTTCGCCGGAACCAAGCTCCAGACGGTCTATAGCCCTCTCACCACCACCGGCGAGCAGCTCACCACCTTCGACGACATCACCCACTACAACAACTTCTACGAGTTTGGCGTGGACAAGGGCGACCCCGCCAAAAACGCCGGCGGCCTGCCCACCCGCCCCTGGACCGTCAAAGTCGAAGGCAAAGTCGCCAAGCCGCTCACCTTCTCGATCGACGACCTGCTCAAGCTGCACCCTCTCGAAGATCGCGTCTACCGCCATCGCTGCGTCGAGGCGTGGAGCATGGTGATTCCCTGGGTCGGCTACTCGCTCTCTGAGTTCATCAAGCAGTGCAACCCGCTGCCCAGCGCCAATTACGTGCAGTTCCTCTCTTACTACGACCGTCATGTGGAAAAATGGGGCGGCGAAACCACCATCGACTGGCCTTACTCCGAGGGCCTGCGCATGGACGAGGCCATGAACCCGCTTACCCTGTTCACCTTCGGTCTCTACGGCGAAACGCTGCCCAACCAGGACGGCGCTCCCGTCCGCATCGTCCTTCCCTGGAAGTACGGCTTCAAGTCCGCCAAGTCCATCGTCACCGTGCGCTTCATCGACAAGCAGCCGCCGACCACATGGAACGAGCAGGCCCCCAACGAATACGGCTTCTACTCCAACGTGAACCCCAATGTCGACCATCCCCGCTGGAGCCAGAAGACCGAGCGCCGCATCGGCCTGCCCTTTTACGCGCAGCGCCGCACCACGCTCATGTTCAACGGCTACACCGATCAGGTAGCATCGATGTACACCGGGATGAACCTGCGCAAGTATTTTTGAGGCGGAGTTAGCGGCGCTAGCGGAGTTAGCGGTGCTAGTTTCCGTGCCAGAGCGGCCTATTTCATGAAGACGAAATTCGCTGTACTTATAACTCCGCTATCGGGCCTGTGGCGGCGGCTGGCCGACACCGCCAGCGTGGCAAACTCCGCTACCTTGCCTAACACCGCCAACGCGCGCGAAGCGCGGCTAACATCGCCAACTCCGCTCACTGGACACCAATGAAACGCTCGATCCTTATCCTGCTCAAGACCCTCGTCTGGCTCGCCTGCCTCGCGCCCGCAGTTTGGCTGGTCTGGGGCGCCGTCACCAACGACCTCGGCCCCGATCCGACTGCCGACATCGCTTTCACCACCGGCCGCACCACGCTGCGCCTGCTCGCCATCACGCTGGCCATCACGCCCCTGCGCCGGATTCTGCCGCGCCTCTCATGGCTCATCAAATTCCGCCGCCTGCTCGGCCTCTTCGCCTTTTTCTATGCCACGCTGCACATGCTCACCTACGTGGCTCTCTACTCCGGCTTTAGCGTGCCCGCCATGATCGGCGACGTAGCGAAGCGCCGCTTCATCACCATGGGTGTCGCTGCCTACCTGCTTCTTCTGCCCCTCGCGCTCACCTCCACCACGTGGGCCATCCGCAAGCTCGGCGGCAAAAACTGGAACCGCCTCCACAAGCTCATCTACCTCGCCGCAATTTGTGGAGTGATTCACTACTGGTGGCAAGTCAAGACCGGCGTCATCACGCCCATCACCATCACAGCGATCATTGCCGCGCTTCTCCTCGCCCGGCCTTTGTTGAGCTGGATGCAGCGCCGCCGCAAAGCCCGCGCAGCCGTCGCTGCCTGACCCGCCCGCCAACCCAGCGGCCTTACCGCTTTACTCAAACAGCATCCTCTGCGCCACAGGACCGAAGCTCTTGCGGTGCAGCGGCGTCGGCCCCAGCCGCACCAATGCCTCCAGGTGCTCCGCCACGCAGTAGCCCTTGTGCCGCGCCAGTCCGTACCCCGGATACACCGCATCCAGCTCCACCAGAAGGCGGTCGCGATGCACCTTGGCCAGCACGCTGGCCGCCGCAATCGAAAGGCTCCGTGCATCGCCCCCCACGACTGCCTGCTGCGCGCACGGCCAGTCGATGGTGTCCCGCCCGTCGATGACCAGAAAATCCGGCGCAACGGCCAGCTGCTCCACGGCCATCCGCATCGCCAGCAGCGATGCCCGGCGAATATTGATGCGGTCGATCGTCTCCACGTCCACCGCCGCAATCGCAAACGCCACGGTGCACGCGCGAATGGCTGCGTCAAATTCGTTTCTCTGCTTTTCCGTAAGCTGTTTCGAGTCCGTCAACCCTTGCAGGGAGCAGCCTTTTGGAAGGATGACGGCTGCGGCAACAACGGGCCCGAACATCGGCCCGCGCCCCACCTCATCGAGACCGGCAATGCGCAGCGCCCCGTGCCGCCGTGCGGCGTTCTCCAGTGCGAATCCGCACACCGCGCCGCTAGCCGGCCAGCCGCCCGATTCGTCGTCGCGCGCCTTCCTCATGCGACCAGTATAGGAACCCGTTTGCTCTACCGCGCACCGTGCGCTCCATGTTTTTGTGGAAACGAAGCCGGAAACTCACCCCCGCGGCCCACGCTAACGCAACCCGCGCAGCCGCCGTTTTCTGCTTGCCGCGCAAAAGCAAAACCCCCAGCCTCATGGGCCGGGGGTCTGGCTGGAACACTCGTTTCCGCGCTTCTACACCCGCACTTTGCCGGTCGCGCGGTCCACTTCCTTCAACCGCGCCGCTTTGCCGCGCAGCCCGCGCAGATAAAACAGCTTCGCCCGCCGTACCTTGTAGCTGCGGATCAAGTCGATCTTATCGACCACCTTCGAATTGAAGGGAAAGATGCGCTCGACCCCCTGTCCAAAGCTCATCTTGCGCACGGTGAACGTGCCCTGCGGGCCTTTGTTGATGGCGATCACCAGGCCCTCAAAGGCCTGCAGCCGCTCTTTATCGCCTTCCTTGATCTTCACTTGAACACGAATCTGGTCACCGGGCACAAACTCCGGCAAATCGGTGCGCTTCAGCTTTTCAGCCAGGCGCTGCATTACAGGATGGATTGACATGGGTTTTTCCTGCGATTGAACTTTCTTCAGCGATTTCCTGCCATGGATCTCAGAACCTCAAGTTTATCAAAGACTGGCACATTGCGCCAAATGTCCCCGCCGTCAATTTCCCGGTGTTTCGCCCGCATCCCTTGCGCTACAGTTCCGCCATGGACGAAAAACGAGTTCTACTGCGTCATACCCTTGCCACACTGGCTTATCGCGCCGTTCGCGACATGAAAAAAGCTCCCGCTTCCGTCGCCGGCTTCGATAGTACCGGCAGCCGTCCCGGCCCAATACGCTCTCGGCCGATCATCCCCACGGGATCTTTCGTCTGCCATGCAGTGCAATCCTACTGGCGGCGCATCGCCTCGATCATTCGTATGTCTTCCGCGCTCAAAGCTGCTTTGTCCAGCAGCTCTGGCCGGTTCTGGAGCGTCTTGCGCAGTTGCTGCTCCCTCCGCCAGCGCCTGATCTGGGCGTGATCGCCGTTGAGCAGCACCTCCGGCACGCGCAACCCGCAGAACTCCGCCGGCCGCGTGTACTGCGGATAATCGAGCAATCCTCCCGCTCCGTGCTGCGATCGAGGAACCCCTTCCACATCCACATCGATCTCTGCGTCCGCCGCGCCAAAGCTTTCAAACTCGCCTGAAGCCTCGTTACCCAGCACGCCGGGAATCAGCCGCATGGTCGCGTCCACCACTACTGCCGCAGCCAGCTCGCCCCCGCTCAGCACGTAATCCCCGATCGAAATCTCCATATCGCAATAGAGCTCATTGATGCGCTCGTCTACGCCCTCATAGCGCCCGCAGATCAGCACCAGGCGTTCCAGCCCGGCCAACTCCCGCGCCACCGCCTGCGTAAACACCTGCCCCTGCGCCGAAAGCAGAACCACCCGTGTCCCCTGATCCCCTGTCCCCGATCTCTGACCCCCGTCTTTTCTCTCGATCCCCAGCGCCTCCAGCGCCTCGGCCAGCGGCTCCGGCTTCAGCACCATCCCCTCGCCGCCGCCAAACGGACGGTCGTCCACCGTGCGGTGCCGGTCGTGCGCATACTCCCGCAGATCGCGCGCCTCCACTGTCACCAATCCCTCCTTCAGCGCCCGGCGCACGATACCGTGCGCAAAGATGCCCTCAAAGAATCCGGGAAAGATGGTGACCAGATCGAACCGCATACTCCCGATGATAGCGGCTCGCTCGCACGCGGCGCTTTACCCGGCGAAGCGCATGGCCTATGATGGTGGGCAATCGCCATGGCGGACATTGAAACATTGCTGGCACGCTGGCAATCGGCAGGCGTCCTGGGTGCAGAGACGGCTGCACGCATCCGCGCGCACGAAGCGCAGGCCTCCGCCGGTGCGCCTGCCGGTCTGCGCTGGCAGGGCGTGACGGCGCTCATTCTCGGCGCCATTCTGCTGGCTTGCGGCGTGGTGCTGTTTGTCTCGGCACATTGGGACGAGCTCGGCCCCGGCGCGCGGTATGCGCTGGTTATCGCCATGGTGGCCGTCTTCCACGTTGCGGGTGGACTGGCGCGATCGAGTTTCCGCAGCCTTTCCACCGCGTTGCACGCAGTAGGAACCGTCGCGGCTGGCGCAGCCATCGCGCTCGTCGGCCAGATCTTCAACATCCAGGAACACTGGCCGGCCGCCGTGTTGCTGTGGGCGCTGGCCGCTCTCTTCGGCTGGGCGCTGCTCCGCGATCAGGCGCAGCAAACGCTGGCGCTGCTGCTCGTGCCCGCGTGGATTTTTTGCGATCTCGACTTCCGCATGAATCGACCACATCGGCGAAGACATTTACATGGGCCGCCTCTGCTTCATGTGGTCCATTCTTTACATCGCGTTCTTCATCGCCTCACGGCGTAAAGCAGTACAGGGAATTCTATTCGCCGTTGGCGTCGTCGGCATCGTCGTTGGTATCGTGCTGATGCTGTCAAACTGGGCCTCGTATTCGAGCGAGCAGAGCTTCATTCCCTTCGGCACGCGCGTGTGGGCCTGGATCGCCATCGCCGCCGTGCCGCTGATCGTGGCCGCCTTCCACGGGCACAAGGGCCTCATTCCCATCGCCGCATCCATCGCCTTTTGCATCGCGCTGCCGTGGTGCTATCGCACGTGGACGGAGAGCTATAACGGCCCCAATGGGACAGCGGTCACCTACACACGCACCGATCCCAACCTGCTGGCACACGCGCTGGTGGCTGCTTTCGCCGTCTTCCTCTGCTGGTGGGGCGTGCGGCTCGTCTCGCGCGCGCTCGTCAATCTCGGCATCGTGGGATTCGCAGCGGCCGTAGGATGGTTCTACTTCAGCGACATCATGAGCAAGGTGAATCGCTCCCTCGGCCTCATCGGTCTCGGCGTGCTCTTCCTGGCCGGAGGTTGGGCGCTCGAAAAGATGCGCCGGCGGATTCTCAAGCGCATGGCTCCGCCGAAACCGCCGGGGCAGATCGTGGCGGCCGAAGCCGATGGAGGTGCGTTATGAGGGTAGGACGTCTTACACTCTCCGGTGTGTCGGTGGCGCTGCTTGTAATCCAACTCGGGATTGTTTCATTGGTTGCAGCGAAGTATCTCTACCAGCGCTGGCGCTGCCCGCGAGTCTGGACGCACGCCGCTGCCATCGATCCGGAACTGCCCATGCGCGGCCGCTACCTGAGCTTGCAGCTTACGGTGGATGGCTGCCAAAGCACGCTGCCCTCGGCCAAGCTGGCCACCTTCCCGCGCGACGTGAGCGGCGCCATCAAGCCCGGACCGTATGTCCTGCGGCCTATGCCGGTGGTCTTCCTCGCCAACCTGAAGGTGGAGAACAACAAGCTCGTGGCCGTGCGCGTGGAGGGCCAGGAGGATCTGACGGCGGGCGAGGAGATTTGGGCCGCGCCGGGCGCGCCCTGCGGCCAGATGCAGCTGGAAGAGCCTGTCGATTTTTACATTGCCGAGCGCGCGCGGAACCCACTGCCGCTCAAGCCCGGCCAGGAGCTATGGATCGAAGTGACCGTGCCGCCGAAAGGGCCGCCGCGACCGCTTCAACTCGCACTGAAGCAGGATGGCGCGTGGAAGCCGCTGGCATTCTGAGCACACGCCGTAAGGAGGACGAGGTGAGCGAGGCGGAGAGGATTGTGAAGGAGCGGGAACCAACTGCCCATGAGCATTGGAAGCAGGGTGAGATGCCTATTTGCGAGATCATCACTGCAAAGGGAAAGCAGCTTGGTTACGCGCGCAACGTGAGTTGGAGACCACTGCCGGAAACGATTGATGCAGCGTGGAAAGACGCCGCTTACCGGATCGAAGGCAAGTGAACCGGCCTGCCCGCTACGCTCAATTCGTCACTCTTTTTCAGAGGAGTTGAGATCGACTATGCCTTCCGGCAGCGCCATCTCGACGCGCTTGGCGGCAAGGTCCATGCGGCGCAGGTAGCTTTTGGCGAAGGGGATGAGAATTTCCCCTTGCGGCCCGCGCACGACCAGCAGAGGCGCCGGCCCCATGCGCCGGTCCACGTCCTCGATCTCGCCCACAGAAACCGGCTCCGCGCCGCCGACGTCGACGAGCGTGCAGCCGATCAGGTCGCCGATGTAGGCCTCATCCTCGGCGAGAGCGGCCCGCTCCGCGCGGGGAATGGCGACGATCATCCCCTTGAGCGCTTCGGCGGCGGAGATCGAGTCCACACCGGCGAAGTGGAGCACCACGCCGCCCTTGTGCAGCCAATGGGCGGCGAGTTGAGCCGAGCTTGCATTTGGCTGGGGGATTGAAAATTCCCGAGGCCCAGGATCGGGACTCGATGTTCCCCGTGAAGATGCGTCCGCAGGCAGCAGGCGGGGTCCCCGAGAAGCGTTCGTTGCTTCTTGGGGTGACAGCAGCCATAGCTGCCGCCGTTCGGAAAACTTCTGAGGGAAATCGGTGAGGATTTCGGCAAAAACCTCGCCTTTACGGCCCTGCGGACGGCGAATCCGCGCCAGCCAGACCCATGCTTGGGGCGGTTGCGGCACGGCTATCTCCGGGCCCGGAGCACGGCAGCAGCTCGGGCGAAAGTCATGCTAGGCTTCTTCGTCCTCTTCCAGGATGTCGAGCGTGTAGCGGTGGTGCAGCTTCATGCTGACCGCGCCCAGGATGGTACGCACGGACCGGGCGGTGCGCCCCTGCTTGCCGATGACCTTGCCCACATCCTGCGCCGCAACCCGGAGCCTGAGAACGGTGTTCTCATCCCGATTGACTGATTCCACTTCGACGGCGTCCGGCTCATCCACCAGGGCCCGCGCAATCTCGCGGACCAGCTCATCCACTTGCACCATATCGACCTGGGTCATGATCTTGCCCCTGACCTTCTGCGTTGGGAATTGGCACTTTGAAACTGTGCGCGAATGGTAACACGCACGCCCGCAATGAGCAATGGCTTGTGCGCCGGCCTTGTCCGGCCCCGGCCGGCGGCGCCGCCCGGAGGGCTGGAAAAATCAGGCTGCTGCCGGGTCTGGGACCTGAGCCGCGGGCTCTTGCGCAACCGGCGCGGGGTGCTTGGCGACGAGCTTTGCGAGGGTGGGCGAGAGTTGCGCGCCCTTACCGCGCCAATAGGCGATGCGCTCATGCTTCAGATCGACCGAGGCCGGATTGGTACGGGGGTTGTAGGTGCCGACCACCTCGATGGAGCGGCCATTGCGGGCGCGGTCCTTCTCGAGAACGACAATGCGGTAATACGGTTGTTTGCGGGCGCCCACACGCGCCAAACGAATCATAACCACGGTGAACCAGTTCCTTTCGCGTACGAGAGCTTTGCTATGGCGTTACGGGAAGCTACCCGTACAGTTGCCATGCTGCATGCCGCGGCGGGGTTCGCCACGGCGGACGCCGGATGCGCTCCGGCACGACAACGGCCGGACAGATGCGCCCGGCCGCACACGCCACAACACTTAAGTATCGCCGAAATCGGGCCTTTGAGGCAAATTTCTTGAGAGCGGCGAAAGCAGGCTCGGGGCGACGGCGAGTTTCGGTAGTGTCCTAATTTGGCTATTCGCAATACTCTGTGTTCTTTTGATTCAAACCCTGCTCCCACCACCCTGTAAGGCAGAGCGTTTCAGTATCTCTAGGATGCCTGAAAACAATGCTTTTTGGGTCGGGGGGTTCTCTAGCAGGTTCGGCTATTTTCCAGACGTACCCGAAATCTCGGTGCCATCTAATCCCCAACGTCTCGTATTCAACAAACCCATACAGGTAGATGTTACGGATACCGTCTGCCATGTCCTGACAGAAATCTTTAATTCTGAGCGGGATATACTCACTCTGGATGGGGCAATAGACAGGCTCTTTAGAGGGTTCAATCGTGTTAGAAAAAGGCGTGAAATCATCGGGGTTTGCTTCCAAAAGAGGCTGCTGTCCAGAACTAGCCAACACAAACCTGGCGGCGCCAAGTTAATGAAGGCGTTAGAGTGCCCAGAGTTCGTAAGTTCGATACAGCTTCTGAGATTGACCCCATCGTCAAATCTGCTTTCCGGAATTTCGATTGGCTGAACCTCAAGATTCAGCCGAGCCCGCTCCCTATGAATCTGCGTATTCATCTGTTCCCTAATCAAGTCCGTTTGTCGTTTGGCGGCCTCTACACCGGCTGCGGTTGCCTCAGCAGCCGCGTGAGTCTCGACAGATTGCCAAGCGATAACGAACAGAGTCAGAAACAGCCCCCAGGTGGTCACTCCCTCTGGCCATGCAAAAGTATCGACCCAGCTTGGCGGATACTTGGGCTTGTTTGTTGGCTTGGGTCTCTTGTCTGCTTCAAGTGGGGAAACCGTAGGCTTTGGACTACTCGCCTGAGCATATTCTTGATTTTCTGCCTTGCGATGTTCTGCATAGTAGGACATACAAAGAACTGCAACGATGAGGACGAAGAGCAAAGCAAGCGGCCAGTACTTCAACGCCAGACGTTTCGACATAATACGCAAATTGTACCCCAAAAATCCCTTGACAGAATCTAATTATTGGGGTACATTAAATATATCAGGAGAGAGTATGGCAAACGTACTCAACACGGATAAGCAGATCGCGGTAATTGCGGCCCTTGCCGAAGGCTCCAGCATCCGCTCGATTGAGCGCATGACCGGCGTTCACCGGGACACGATCATGCGCCTTGGCGTGAAGGTCGGGCAGGGATGTACTGCCTTGATGGACGCCACGATGCGCGATCTTCCTTGCACCCGTCTGGAGATGGATGAGATTTGGGGATTCGTTGGCAAGAAAGAGAAGCATGTCAAGATGGATGATCCGCCCGAAGTGGGCAGCGTTTGGACGTTCTGTGCTATTGATGCCGATAGCAAACTCGTTCCCGCCTTCCGTGTCGGACAGCGTGACGCGGCCACGGCAAACGCCTTTCTAGCCGATGTGGCGGGCCGGATGAGGAATCGGGTGCAAATCTCTACCGATGCCCTGAGCGCCTACAAGGAAGCTATTGAGCGGTCCTTTGGCGGGGATGCTGACTACGGCCAGATCGTCAAAACCTACGGAAGCATCACGACTGAGGATAATCGCCGCTACAGCGCCCCGGAATTCGTCTCCTGCGAAAAGAAAGTGATCGCCGGTCGCCCGAATTTGGACCTGATCTCTACCAGCTACATTGAACGGCTGAACGCCACAACTCGTCTGCACATGCGCCGTCTAACCCGCCTTACCTTGGCTTTTAGCAAGAAGCGCGAAAATTTCGAGGCGGCGGTCGGCCTTCACTTCGCCTATTACAACTTCGTCAAGCGTCACAATACCCTGAGATGCACCCCGGCAATGGCCGCTGGCGTCACAGGCTCATTCTGGAGCGTGGGAGAGCTACTGGAGGCCGTCCAATGACAAGCGAAAAGCGTGTTTTGATTTCCCCTGCCGATATTCTCAGCGTCGGCTTTGAATGTCCGCATTGTGGCGCTACCTATTTCGTTCCAATCGATAAGTTGGATCGTGACCTGCCGAGGAAATGCCAGAACTGCAATGAACCCTTTTTCAACGACGCCCCGGTCGAAAATACCGACTATTCCGATCTGCGTGTACTCGGCGCATTTATCACATTCTTCAAGAGTTTACGTAGCCGGACATTTGGTTCTTCCGTTCGGTTTGAGATTCAACAAGAATCCACTCGCAAGGAAATGGAGCAGCTGTGAGCTACATCGAGGAATTGCAGCAGGTAATCCACAAACTCCACGGCGTCCGCTCCACGCATGTCCAAAGCGTGCCCGTGAAAGAGGTTTTTCACGGAAAGACGGTTTGGGAGGGAGTAGTTGAAGTCTTTGAACTGCATGGACACCCAAAAGCGAACACAGCCTATGCCTGGGCGCACCAAACCGATGATCCCGAAAATCCCGTCAGGCACGTTACGGTCCTGAAGGTTCCCCCGGCAGTCTCGCCCATAACCGCCGTGAGAGCCGCAATCATGCAAGAGCTACAGGAGTTGAGAGCCAATGCCGAACCAGAAGCCGAAGCCTAAGAAACCCGGACGGCCCCCGCTCCCCAAAGGAAATGCCAAAGCTGTCATGCTCCGCGTCCGCGTCACGTTAGAGGAGCGGGCCGCGATTGAGAAGGCAGCCAAGGCCAAACGCCAAACCGTCTCGGAATGGCTGCGAAGCAATTTGCCAGCCATGATTGGAGCGTAAGCCTGTGGATTTCAAATTAGGACACTACCCGAGTTTCCCGTTGTGCTTGTTCATCGGGTGGCCTCGCTTATGATGGCAGAGCCAAAACTCGTATACGTGGAGGATACGGCTCCGGCTGAGACGGGGAAGTACGAAAATGAATCGGGAGTACCACAAAGGACGTTCCAGCCGGCTTGGACGCGAGATGGAGATGCTCGTCTTCGGTCACGCGGGCGTGCCGGTGCTGGTGTTTCCCACCTCGGGAGGGCGCTTTTCCGAGTTTGAGGACCGGGGCATGATCGCCGCGGTTGCGGAGAAGATCGATGCCGGCTGCCGCTAACTGTTGATCTTCTTCAGCAGCCAGGCCATGTTCTGGCCCAGCGTTTTCATGGTCTGGATGCCTTCTTCATCCTTCTCCACGTCGCCGATCTCACGGCCGATGCCGATGTTCCAATACGACGAGCCGGGCACAATCATCTCGCCGATCAGGAAGAAATGATTCAACGCGTCGAAGGCGTGGATGGCTCCGGCGCGGCGAACAGCCACCACGGCAGCGCCGACTTTGCGGCGAAACATGCCGCCGTTGGCCTTGGAGACCAGGCAGGCGCGGTCGATCAACGCCTTCATTTCAGACGATACGTCGGCTATATAGGTGGGCGAGCCGAGAAGAATGCCGTCCGCCTGATCCATCTTCCCGATGTACACGTTGCCCATATCGCCGGCCTGCGCGCAGCGGCGGTCCATTTTCTTCGAGCATTCGCGGCACGAAAGGCACCCGTGAATTTTGGCGCCGCTCATCTCGATGAGTCGGTCTCGATTCCCTCCTTCTCCAGTTCTTTCAGGACGTATCGGAGCAAAATAGCGGTATTGCCGCCCTTGCGGGCGCTGCCGTTCAATGCCACAACCTTCAGGTGAGTCCTATGCATTGGTCATTCTCCCTTTTCCGCTTTGCCGCGGAAGTTCCGCTCTGCCAAGGCGGGCGCACACTGCCCATCCATTGAAGCAATTCCCTACGGTTCATCTTCATAAGGACGCTTTCCTTTCATTCGCTGGTGGAAGCAAGCGAATTGAGACCGGCGACGGCCCCGGCGGCGCACCCTACTTTGCGGCGGAAGCAGCCATCGCCTGACGGAGGCGCTGTCTCGCTTCGGCGCTCCAATAGCCGCAGTCGAGTTCGAAGAAGATCGATGTGTACGGAATGGTCAGTTCGGTTTTGATGATGAGCACGCGGAAGACCTGTGCCGTCTGGTCGAGCCTGGCGATGATCTGCTCGTGGGGCATGGTGGCCGCATTCGCGGCCTTGAGCAAATCGGCGAGCTGGGTTCGGTAGGCCGAGACGCCCGGGGCAGCCTGCTCCGCAACGAATTCGAGCTCCTGGTCCAGGTAGATATTGGCGCGAACATGTTTGCTGGCTGCAATTGCGTCGAGCACTTCGCGCGCGACCTCGATTTGGCCGGCTCCGGAAACAATAGTCTCGATTCCAGACCTCGACTGCGCAGGATAGGCTGAGTCGGCAACCACGATCCAGTTACGATGCCCGAAGAGCGGCAGCAGAAGGTTCAGTTGGCGTTCCCAGTCCGGTTTGGTTATTTGCGGCGCTTCACCCATGATTCCCTCGCTTACTCCGTTTTTATTTCAACTCTTCATCCGCACACACAGCTACCTTGCCGCATTTACCTGAAGCCATCAGCGCATAAGCCTCGCCGGCGCGCTGCAGCGGAAAGCGGTGCGTGATGATATCGGCCGGATGCAGGTTCCACCGCACCAGGCGCTCCACCAGCTCTTCCATTAGCCATGTGGACGTAACCCACGAGCCATACAGCGTCTTCTGGTCGTGAATCATGTCGGGCGATGGATTAAACTCGACGCGCCCGCCTTCGCCAAGGAAAACGATTTTGCCCCACTTGCGCGCAGCGCGAATCGCGGTGGCCCGCGCGGCATCGTTTGCCGAGCAGTCGACTGCGCGCTCCACGCCCATGCCTCCCGTGAGCCTCTTCACCTCGGCCACGTTATCGGGGCCGGAAGAGAGAACCGCATCGCAAAGACCGAGTTCGAGCGCAATCTTCATACGTTCCGGCACTACGTCGATGCCGATGATTTTTTGTGCGCCGAGCTTGCGGCAGAGTGCTCCGGCGGCCAGGCCTACGGGCCCCAGGCCGGTGATCAGCACGGCGTGATTGCCATCGATGCCGATTTTCTGAAGACCTTCGTAAACTGTGCCGAATCCGCACGCAACCTGTGCGCCGTCGGCATAGGAGAGCTCATCGGGCAGCGCGATGAGATCCTTTTCCTCCGCTGCCATGAACTCAGCCATGCCGCCATCGCGCTGCCACCCGTAGGCGCGGCGGTATTTTTCGCTGCTGCAGGAGATCATGTACCCGCGCCGGCAGTCGTTGCACACGCCGCATCCGGAGATGTGATACACAATCGCGCGGTCGCCCGCCTTGAAGCGGCGGCAGCCCTCGCCAACGGCGACGATCTGGCCGCATGGCTCGTGCCCGGCGATCACTCCCTGGTAGCCCTCAGGCCCTTTACCGAGGTGCTCGTGATAAATGCAGCGAATATCCGACCCGCAGATGGTCGACGCTTTCATACGCAGCAGAACTTCTCCGTGGCCCGGCTCCGGCACGGGCACCGTGCGCAGTTCGACGGTCGAGTTGCCCGGCAAGAACGCTGCGGTCATTGTGGATTTCATCTGGAGTGCTCCCGATTACTTTTGAGCTGTGCTTGTATGCCTCACATAGTCTACGGCGGCGTGATCTCCCCGTTCAGGTCCCACAGATCTTCCCAGCTCTGGCCTTCTTTCCAAAGAAAGACCTGGCCTTTGACCAAGCGGCAGTTGCGGTCGATGGCGGCAATGGCGCGCATCTCGCCGCTGGTGAGCGGATCGCTCACAATGCCTTCGAGATTGGCCCGGTAATGATGCACGGAAAAGGGAATGGGCGTTTGTCCGCGCTGCACGGCCCACTTGATGCACACCGCCGCGGGATGAATTCCGTGGAGGCGAGCGATGTTGACGATCGCGGGATCTTCAGTGGGCGCGGTGTCCTCCGGGGTGCGGTCGCGCTCCGGCCGTCCCGGCGAGCCGATGGGGCAAAAGCCGACCGGTTGCATGCCGTGCTCTAGCACGAACTTGAATAATTCCGGCTGCTGGAAGTGCGGGTGCAGCTCCATCTCGTTGACCGCGGGCTTGATGCGGGCATCGCGCAGAAGGAGCTTCAATTTTGGGATGGTCATGTTCGAGACGCCGATATGCCGCACTAGGCCCATGTCCACCAGTTCTTCCATCCTGCGCCACGTCTTCATGAAGTTCTCGTGGACGTAGGGCTTGGCGTCAGGGCTGCGCGAAGCGGCATCGCAGCCCGGCGGATGGAAGTTGGGAAAAGGCCAATGCACCAGGTAAAGGTCGAGATAGCGGAGGCGCAGATCGGCCAGCGACTGGCGGCAGGAGGCAATCACATCGTCTTCGCCGTGCTTGTCGTTCCAGAGCTTTGAGGTGATCCAGAGATCTTCGCGCCGGATGCCGCCGCGGAGAATCTCCTCGCATGAGGCGCCGATTTCGGGCTCGTTGCCGTAGATCGAAGCGCAGTCAAAGTGCCGGTAACCCAATGCAGCGGCGCCCCTCACTGACTCGGCTATCTCGTTGGCCGTGACATGATCGGACCCGAAAGTGCCCAGACCGATAGCCGGCATCCTTGCCCCGGTATAGAGGGTTCGTTGCGGGATGGCCGCCGGATCGACAGGAGCAGCTGCAGCGGGCTTCGACACATGCAACCTGCCTTTCCTTAGAATGGAGTTACCGTTTCTTTCGCCGAAGGCTACAGTATCAGACGGGGAGTGTCAACCGCGATTCCTTGGTCATGTGAACAGGCCCTAGCGTAAACTGACGGATGAGCCTATCCAGCCAGCCACTGCAGCATCCCGGCGCGGAGCGCGCCGAGTGGCGGCCCTCTGTAAACCCGTGGATGGTCGCGTTTAGCGTGATGCTGGCGACCTTCATGGTTGCGCTCGATTCCTCCATCGCCAACGTCGCCTTGCCGCATATTGCCGGCAGCCTTTCTGTCTCCACCGACGAATCCACCTGGGTGCTGACCAGCTATCTGGTTTCGAACGCCATTATGCTGCCGGCTTCGGGCTGGATCGCGCGGCGCATCGGGCGCAAGCGGCTGCTGACGATCTCCATTTTGTCGTTCACCGCCGCATCGATGCTCTGCGGAATGTCTCTCAACATGCCCATGCTGATTGTGGCGCGGATACTGCAAGGCGCCGGCGGCGGCGGCATGCAGCCCCTGGCCCAGTCCATCCTGCTGGAAAGCTTCTCAGCGGAGAAACAGGGCAAGGCGATGGCCGCATTCGGCGTGGGCATTGTGGTGGCGCCGGTGGTCGGTCCCACGCTGGGCGGATGGATCACCGACAGCTATTCCTGGCGCTGGATCTTCTACATCAATGTTCCCGTGGGCCTGCTGGCCCTGTTCATGGTCAACCTGTACATCGAAGACCCGCCGTATCTGCGTCGTGCTTTTCGCGGAGCCATCGACTATGCGGGTTTTGGCCTGATGGCCGTCTGGCTGGGCACGATGCAACTGGTGCTCGACAAGGGCCAGGAGGCGGACTGGTTCGAGGCAACCTGGATCTGCTGGCTCACCGCCGTCTCCGTAGCAGCGTTCCTTGGCTTTGTCGTCCGTGAGCTCCTCCACCACGATCCGATCGTGCAGTTGCGCGCCCTCGCGGACCGCAACTTCTTCGTAGGAACGATGCTCACCGGACTATACGGCGTCGTACTCTATGGCGTCACAGCTTTTCTGCCGCTCTTTCTGCAGACCTTGCTGGGCTATTCGGCGATGGACAGCGGCCTGGCTGTGAGCCCGCGCGGGCTGGGCTCCATGCTCGCCATGGCCCTGGCGGGAGTCCTGGTCAGTCGCATCGATGGCCGCATCCTGCTCGCCGTGGGTCTCGCCATCTTCGGCGCATCATCGTTGGCGTTGAGCCGCATCAACCTGGGGATCGCGATGGGTTCTGTCGTTATGCCCAACTTTGTCAACGGCTTTGGCGGCGGCATGGTTTTTGTGCCTCTCACCACGCTGGCCATGGGCCGGCTGCGCAAGCAGGAGATGGGCAACGCGGCCGGCATTTACAATCTGGTGCGCAATATCGGAGGCAGCATCGGCATTTCCGCGCTCACGTCCTCATTAGTGCGCGGCGCGCAGATTCACCAAAGTTACCTGGGCGCAAACCTTACGGCAGGGAGCTCCGCTTCCATGGCGCTGCAGAGCCTGACGGCGAAATTCCGCGTGGGCGGCGCCGACGGAGTCACGGCGCATCGGGAGGCGTTGGGCGCAGTCTACGGAAACCTGCAGCAGCAGGCATCTGTGCTGGCCTACGCCGATATCTTTCGCCTGCTTGGGTATCTCGCGTTGCTCTGCATCCCGCTGGCGCTGATGCTGGCGCGGCCGCGCCCCGAATCGCAGAGCGGCGTCGAAACCATGGACGAATAGGAGGCCGGAGCGCGGGGCAGCCGTTCTACGCGGCGGCGCGGACGAGGAGGCAGGTGATGTTGTCGTGACCGCCGGCATGGTTGGCGGCGGTGACAAGGCGCGTACAGAGATCCTCAAGGGGAGCGTCGAGCCGCAACAGGGATTCGATGAGGGGATCGGAGAGTTCGCGGGTGAGGCCGTCGCTACACAGCAGGAACAGGTCGCCAGGCTCTGTATCGATCTCGAAGACGTCGGGCGTGACGCAATTCTGGGTGCCCAGGGCGCGGGTGATGACATTCCTCAGCGGCGAGCGCAGCGCTTCCATGCGGCTCATGCGGCCCATGCGCATCTGCTCCTCGACGAGAGAGTGATCGACGGTGATTTGCTCCAGGCGGGAGTTGCGCAGGCGGTAACCGCGGCTGTCACCCACGTTGAGCACCCAGGCGCGGCGCTCTTCTGCAAGGAGTGCCACCAGCGTGGTGCCCATGCCGCTGAGCTTCTGGCTGCTCTGGGCGCGCGAAAGGATGACCTGATTGGCGGCCGCGACGGCGGCTTCGGCATCGACAGGGAGGGGATTGGAGCCGTCGCGATGGGTGAGGAACTGCATCGTCTCCGCCACGGCCAGGGAACTGGCAATTTCCCCTGCGGCGGCGCCGCCCATGCCATCGCAGACCACATACACGCCGTGCTCGACGGAAAACCCGAATGCGTCTTCGTTGGAAGGGCGCTTGCGGCCGCGATCGGTAATCGCCGCAGCCGCGTAGTGAACCACAGCCGTAGCCAAGAAAGATCCCCCTGCCCAGTGTACATAAAAACAAGGGACAAGGGACAATGAGGCTGAGGCAGGGACAGGGATCGGGGAACCGGCGCTGATGGTTACGCCGGCGCATGTGGGGATCGAGATTCGCGGCGTGGAAACGCCACGCGGCAGATCCATTCCATGTGGCCGCGTACGGATACAACATGTATGATCTGAACGCGCCGGCGGGTACGGCTCGTTCGCTGGCCGCTTCGGTCGATCCCGGTTACGCGTGGGTGCGGAACGGATGGAAAAGAAGAACCCGAGGCTGCCGATGGTGAAGGTGAAATCGGTGAGCCGCGGTTCGTATGAAACTTCGAGCGTTTTCCTGCGGGAGGCTGAGACCGGTTCTCCGGATAAGAGCAGGAGCCTGATGGCTCATTTTTGGACGAGGTACTGCATGAAGGTGCGGCGCATTACGATAGCTCTCAGGCGCTCATCCAGTTCCTGAAGCAGCAGGGTATCGAGTGCGCGAGGCCAGGGCTCTCTATGAAGAGGCTCGCAAGCGCGAACGCTATTTTCTTTGAGGAGAACACAAAATGGAGCGGTTGCATAACTTCATCGATGGCGCGTGGCGCGCCTCCAGCGCGGGCGAAGCGCTGAACGTGATCAACCCGGCGTCAGCCAAAGTGCTGGCTGAGGTGCCGCTTTCGCCGGCAACGGACGTGAACGCCGCGGTCGAAGTGGCGCAGCGGGCGTTTATCCAGTGGCGGCGCACGCCGGTGGTGGACCGCATCCAGCCGCTCTTCCGGCTTAAGACGCTGCTGGAGCAGCATCGCGACGAGCTTGCTCTCTCCATCACCGACGAATGCGGCAAGACGCTGGCCGAGAGCAAAGGCGAAATCCTGCGCGCGGTGGAGAACGTGGAGACGGCGTGCGCGATGCCCATGCTGATGCAAGGGACGAATAGCGAAGACATCTCCGCGGGCATTGACGAGCACATGATCCGGCAGCCGCTGGGCGTGGCGGCGGCGATCGTTCCCTTTAATTTTCCGGGCATGATCCCATTCTGGTTCTTCCCCTACGCGGTGGCGGCGGGAAATTGCTTTCTGCTTAAGCCGTCGGAGCGCGTGCCCATCACCTCGCAAAAAATCTTCAGTCTGATCCAGGCTGCGGACTTTCCGCCGGGCGTGATGCAGCTTGTGAACGGCGGGCGCGACACGGTGGATGCGATTCTCGATCATCCCGGCATCCGCGCGGTGAGCTTTGTGGGATCGACGGCGACGGCGAAGTACATTTACAGCCGCGCCGCGGCCAGCGGCAAGCGCGCGCAGTGCCAGGGTGGCGCGAAGAATCCCGTGGTGGTGATGCCGGATGCGGATCTGGAGATGACGACGCGGATTCTCGCCGACTCGGCGTTTGGTTGCGCGGGCCAGCGCTGCCTGGCTGCCTCGGTGGCGATCACGGTTGGCGACGCACGGCCAAATTTCACGGAGCGGATTGCGGCGGCGGCGAAGAACCGCAAGACGGGCTACGGCGCCACGCCGGGCGTGGAGATGGGGCCGGTGATCTCGGCCGAAAGCAAAGCGAGGGTCGAGGGGTTGATTGCCAAGGGCGAGCAGGCCGGCGCGCGCGTACTGGTGGATGGGCGCGGGCGCAAAGTGCCCGACTACGAAGATGGCTACTTCGTGCTGCCCACGGTGCTCGATGATGTTCCGCCGGATTCGGAGACCGCGCAGACGGAGATTTTCGGACCGGTGCTGAGCCTGATCCACGCGCAGACCATTGAAGAGGCCATCGCGCTGGTGAACCGCCGCAGTTACGGCAACATGGCCTGCATCTTCACCGCCGATGGCGCCAACGCGCGGCGCTTCCGCTATGAGGTGAATGCGGGCAACGTAGGCATTAACGTCGGCGTGGCCGCGCCGATGTCCACATTCCCGTTCAGCGGATGGGGCGAGAGCTTCTTTGGCGACCTGCACGCGCAGGCGCAACACGCAGTGGAGTTTTTCACGCAGACCAAGGTGGTGGTGGAACGCTGGCCGAAAGAGTGGAGCCGGAAGTTCTAATTGCAGCTGTTAGCCGTTAGTTTTTAGCTTTTGACGCGGGAGAACCGGCACTGCCGGTCATTTTGCGGCGTTTAGGCTTTGCTTTGGGCTGTCTATTCGGATTCGCTACTCTCCGAGTCTGCAGAACAGCCCGCGCCAACCGCTCAAAGTTCTCGCCAGCCTTCGGCCCTTCGTGGTATTCGTGTTTCATCCCGTTATTATGCTCCCCTCAGAACAAAGAGGCGTCCCATGTCATTGGGAAATGATCAACGCGAAGATGACCCCGCAGGCGCTAGCGATCACGTAGCCTCCACCAAGCAGGGCGAAGGCGACGAAGGTCTCACGCTGATTGCTGCATTGTTTCAGTCTCCACAGCCCCCAGCACCCCAAAATCCAGCCTCCAAGCAGCCCAAGAAATGGATGACCTTGCCCTCAGAATGCGTACCCCTTAGCCGGCCGGTTTTGGGGAAAGTATATTCATCCCCGTCGTAGTCGTGGCGGTGGGAATGTGGGAATCACGGTAGCGATTTCCAAGGGCTGTGGGAAGGGTGGGAAAACAGTTTCATCGTTTTCCCAGGCTTTCCACAGACCGTCATTTCCACGGCCTGCTTCGATCCCCGCGAAAAATTCATGCGGCGATCTTCACCGTAGCCTCCATCCAGTCTTGCTCGAACTGCACCGGGCTTACGTAGTTCAGTGTCGAGTGCATTCGTGTTCGGTTATACCAGAGCAGCCATGCAATGACTTCATCCTTGGCCTCGCGGATGGTTTCAAAACGCTGGCCGTGCAGCCGTTCCACCTTCAACGAGCCAAACAACGACTCCGAGCAGGCGTTATCCCAGCAGTTGCCCTTGCGGCTCATCGACGGCGTAATGCCATGCTCTTTGAGTACCTCACTGAAGTCGTCGCTGGCGTACTGACTGCCACGATCGCTATGAAAGATCAACTCTGTATTCTGGCCTGGATTGCGCTTGAACCAGGCCATCTCCAGGGCATCGATGACCAGGCTGCGATGCATGTCCGGCCGCATCGACCAGCCCACCACCTTGCGGCTGAACAGATCGATCACCACGGCCAGGAACAACCAGCCCTCTTCGGTGGGGATGTAGGTGATGTCGCCGGTCCACGCCTGGTTGGGCGCAGCCGGGCTGAAGTCGCGGTTCAACAGATTCGGCACTACCGGCAGTTCGTGCCGGCTATCGGTGGTCATCACGCGGAAGCGCCGCTTGCCGCGGGCGCGAATGCCGTGCTGCTGCATCAGCCGCTGCACCCGCTGTTTGCCCACGCGGATGTCGCGCTTGCGCAACTCCCGCCAGATGCGCGGCCATCCATAGGCGCCGCGATGTTCCGCGTACACCGCGCTGATGTGCGCCAGCAGCGCGGCGTCGCTCAGGTGACGGCGCTGACTGATCCGGCGCCGCCGCGCCCGATGTTGATAAAAGCCGGACACGCTTACCCGCAGCACCCGGCACTGCACACAGATCGGCCAGAGGCGCCGATGGCGTTCGATAAAGGCATACTTCACTTCTGGCCCTTTGCAAAGTATGCCGTCGCTTTTCCCAGGATGTCGCGCTCCATCGTCACCCGCGCCAACTCCGCGCGCAAGCGGCTGATCTCCATCTGCTCTGCGGTTACCCCGGTCTTGCCGCCGACCTCCTTCAGCTTGCCCTCTCGCTTCGCCTTCACCCAGTTGGACAGGGTCTGCTCGACCACTCCCAGACTGCGTGCTGCCTCTGCGATGCTCTGGCCCGACTCAACCAGACGGACCGCCTCCTGCTTGAACTCCAGCGTGTACCTGCCTCGTTTCCCATTTCGCATCTTCGTATCCCTTTCGCCATTAAAGCAGCTCGCTATGGGATACGTTTTGCGCGGGCAAGGTCAGGAAGGAAAACACCAAACTTGGCCTTGAGATAGGCGGTCTGGCGGTCTTGATCCTCTACACCATCTTTTCCTGTCTTCAATGGCTCCAGATTCGTTGGACGAATCGACTTACTAGGGAAGCTCTTGACCACACAGAGTATTCGATAAACGCAACCCTGGAAAAAATGCAGGGACAAATTGATGCCGAGCGTACTCAGATTCGAGTCGATCAAAGGGCATGGCTGTGGGCCGAGATTCCAAAGGGAGCGCAATGGGAGACTGGCAAACCAATTCTCGCTACCATGAAGATTTTGGATTCGGGAAAGACTGCTGCCCTCAATGTGCATGCAGATTTTAAGGTCGAAATTACTGCCTTTTAATCAGCCGCCAGATTTTATCTACGGAAAAGGGCACACTCGCTGCAACCTCGTGGTGGGATTCATCTTCCCAAACACTTCGGATTCTCACGTCGGGTGTCAAGCCATGGAAAAAGCCACGAGCATGAAATCGCATATCCTTACAAACGAAGACCAGAAGTTGTTCACTGCTGGCAAGCTCTACGTTGCCTATCATGGATTGATCCACTACGACAACGCTTTTGGGGTTTCCCACTGGGTTCAGTTTTGCCAGACAAGTGATCTCGTCGGCTTGGCACAAAGCACAGAGGAATTTCGGGGTATTGACGCCTGCCAACGTTACCAAAAGACCGACACAAATATCGAGTAAGAGACTCTCCGCTAACCATTTGTGCCATAGCAACGTATACCGTCAATTTCTGCTGACGCATGTGCGTCAACCGTTTTCATGCCAATATAAGTAACTGATTAAATTGTAGTTAAGTAAATATCTCATCTGGACCCGGCGGTCTTGCCTAACGTCTTCCTGTCAATGAAGGATCGCCGATCGAGCACAATCCCGATTACTATTCAAGCGCGGAAAATTCTGAGAATTTGCGACTTTGCTGAAGGTCATGACGAGTGAACCTTGTCACATCTGGAGAAGCATCCCGGGGCATAGAATGGCTGCGGTGTAAGTGAGGGTTTCTGCGCTTTGCTGACGCGCCTATTAGACCCCTCGCAGAGTTCCCAGGTGCGGAGATGGTGACACAAGTGGAAATCCCGGAAAAGAAGACGATCGGCGACAAGATCGCCGAACTCGAAGGCCCGGCGTGCGGAACTCGAGCTGGGCGGTGGCAAAGAGCGCATCGAGCGGCAGCACGCATCGGGCAAGCTTTCCGCGCGGGAGCGCGTGGAGCGGTTGGTGGACCGGGGCAGCTTTGAGGAGATCGGGCTGTTCTGCCGGCACCGCGCGACGTACTTCGGCATGGCCGGGAAGGAACTGCCCGCGGACGGCGTGGTGACGGGTTGCGCCACCATCGATGGACGGCTGGTGCACTTGGCCAGCCAGGATTTCACGGTTGCCGGCGGTGCCGCTGGCGAAACGCACTGTAACAAAGTGGCCGACATGATGGCCATGAGCTTGAAGACGGGCAGCCCATTCCTCTTTATCAACGATTCGGGCGGAGCGCGGGTGCAGGAGGGGATCGACAGCCTGGCCGGATACGCGCGCGTGTTCTACCACAACGTGATGTTGTCGGGGACGGTGCCGCAGGTCTCGCTGATCTGCGGCCCATGCGCCGGCGGCGCGGCCTACAGTCCGGCGCTCACGGACTTCGTGATTCAGACCGAGCATGCGCGGATGTTCATCACCGGGCCGCAGGTTATCAAGCAGGTAACAGGCGAAGAGGTGAGCGCCGAGGAACTGGGCGGGCCGCATTCGCAAATGCATTACTCGGGCGTAGTGCACCTGATCGCGCGCAACGACGGTGAGGCCATCGAGATTGCCCGGCGGCTGCTGAGCTTTTTGCCGTCGAACAATCTTGAGGATCCGCCGCGGCAGGCATACAGCGGACGGCTGAAGGCCGACTCCGAGATGAATCAGGTTGTTCCCGTGGACCCGAAGGTGGCATACGACGTGCGGGATGTCATCGTGCGCGTGGTCGACAACGAGGATTTCCTTGAGATTCAGCCGGCGTTTGCAGCGAATCTCGTGATTGGGTTCGGGCGGCTCCAGGGGCGGCCGGTGGGGATTGTGGCCAACCAGCCGTGCGTGCTGGCCGGCGCGCTGGACATCGATGCTTCAGACAAGTCGGCGCGGTTTGTGCGCTTCTGCAACGCATTCAACATTCCGCTGCTCACGTTTGTCGATGTGCCGGGGTTTCTCCCTGGGGTGGAGCAGGAGCGTGGCGGAATCATCCGCCACGGAGCCAAGCTGCTGTTTGCCTACTCGGCTGCAACGGTGCCCAAGATCACGGTGGTTCTGCGCAAGGCGTATGGCGGCGCATACATTGCCATGTGCTCCAAGGGGCTGGGTGCGGACCGCGTGGTGGCCTGGCCCACTGCCGAGATTGCGGTGATGGGCGCCGAGGGCGCGGCGGAGATTGTATTCCGGCGCGAGATTGACGCGGCCGAAGATCAAGCGGCGCGGCGCGGGGAGTTGGTGGACGAGTACCGGGAGACGTTTTCCAACCCCTATGTGGCGGCGGGGCGAAGGCTGGTGGACGACATTATCGAGCCGGCGGAAACGCGGAGAGTTGTAGCGCGGGCGCTGGAGTCGCTGCATAGCAAGCGCGAGTTGCGGCCGCAGAAAAAACATGGATTGATTCCACTATGAGAAGAGGCGCAGCGTGAAATGGCATTGGCCGGATCTGGTGGTGGTAGCGTTGCTGGCGGGTGCGGGCTGCGTGGCGATTTACGCCGGGTTGTCGCGGGCCATGCGGCGTGCCGTGCTGGAGCGTCAACGGGAAACGGAGCGGCAACTCAGCGCGATAGCGACGGCGGTGAAAGCCCTGCAGGCGCGCGTGACGGAATTGGGCAGGCTGCAGGAGGCGCGGGCGCAGCAAGGTGAAGTTGCGGCGATCTCAGCAGCGGCGCCGAACGAGTCTGCGCCGAAGCAGGAAGCGGTGAAGCCGGAGATTGTGGCGGCGCTGACTGCGGCGGCCACTGCATTTTTGGGAAGGAAGGCGCGCATTCGCTCGGCACGGCTGGTTCCCGCGGCGCAGGATGGCGCGGGCGCATGGGCGCAGCAGGGACGCGTGATTGTGCAGACCTCGCACAATCTGCGCCCCAATGGATGAGCCCGGCGAGTCTCGAAGGAAAGGAAGCGCAAGTTGAAGCTTCAGATCACGATTAACGGAAATGCGTACGCTGTCGATGTTGAGATTGTGGAAGACGAGGAGAGCGCGCCGGAACCAGGCGCCGTGCCGCGCCGCACGGCGCACGCGTCTGGCGGCTCGCATCCACAGAGTCACGGAGGCGCTTGGGACAGCGAAGGAAAAGTGTGCCGCAGCCCGCTCATGGGGTTGGTAATCAAAGTGCATGTTACTCCGGGGCAAGCCGTGGAAGCGAATGAGCCGATCCTGGTGCTGGAAGCCATGAAGATGGAAACGAATGTGACGGCGCCTCGCGCGGGAACGGTGAAAAGCGTGAACGTGGCGCCGGGCGGTTCCGTGAAGCTGAACCAGGTGCTGATGGAGCTGGAGTGACAATTTGCGCGTCGGGCCGGCGCAGTGCATGGATCGAAAGGTTAAGATGGGCGATGTACAGGAGGAGTTGAGGAAGGTTCCTGGGATCAAGTTTGTCGATCACGTGGCAATCGCGGTAAAGGCGGGCGAGCTGGACAGCCAGGTGCAGGCCTACGAGCTGCTGGGCTTCAGAGAGATTCATCGCGAGGAGGTGGGGGGCTCGGATCAGGTGCGCGAGGCTCTGCTCCGCATCGGCGAGGGGCCGAACCTGATCCAGTTGCTGGAGCCGCTTTCGCCGGAATCTCCGGTACAGAAGCTGATTGACAAAAACGGTGGGCGCGGCGGGTTGGCGCATGTGGCGTTCCGCGTGGACGACGCGCGGCGGGCGTTTGACGCCATGCGGGCCGAGGGGTTCCACCTGATCGACGAGGCTCCGCGCAAGGGATCCCGTGGAACGACGGTGTTTTTTGTGCACCCCAAGTCGCGGGCCGCCGCTGCATTTGGGTTTCTCATCGAGATAGTGGAAGACTCTGAGGGCAAGTGAGAGGCGATGGCGACGGAACATTTGCTTGAGGGGTTTCCCCGGGTCAGTACAGCAGCGTGGGAAGCGGCGATTGCGCGGGACCTGAAGGGCGCCGATTACGAAAAGAAGTTGATTTGGCGCAGCGACGAGGGGCTGGCGGTAAAGCCCTACTATCGCGCCAGGGATTTGAAGGACCTGGCATTCCTCAACGCGGCGCCCGGCGAGTTTCCCTACCGGCGGGGAGCGCGCGCAACCGGTGACTGGCAGATTCGCGAAGAGATTGACGCGCCGAATGCGGAGGAGGCGAATCGAGCAGCGTGCGCGGCGGCCGCGGCAGGCGCCGAGGGAATCGCGTTCAGCGGCTTTTTGGTCAAGAGCAGCGGCGAACTGAGTTTGTTGCTGGAAAACCTGGACGAAGTCCCGGTGCGCTTCGAGCGCGGCGATGAGCGGCTGATTCGCCTGCTGCTGGAACAACTCGGCAAACGGCCGCGCGCGGCGGGAATTTCAACCGGATGCGATGCTCTGGAGAGTGTGGAGTTTGCGGCGGATGCGATTCACGCCGCGCCGGACGGATTCGTGCCGTTCACCATTCATGGCGAGGCGTTTGAAGAAGCGGGAGCGACCGCTGTCGAAGAGGTGGGATTCGCCCTTGCAGCCGGCGTGGATTTTCTGGCGGCGATTGAGGAGCGCGGGGTCGCGGTGGATGGCGCGGCGGCGGCGATCGAATTCAGCTTTGCCATGGGCTCGAACTACTTCTTTCAAATTGCCAAGCTGCGCGCATTTCGCATGGTGTGGGCGCAGGCGGTGAAGAGCTTTGGGGGCACGCAAGCCGGTGCGCGGGCGCGCATCGCAGCGCGCACCTCCCGTTGGAACAAGACCGTCTACGATCCGCACGTGAACATTTTGCGCGCTACCACGGAAGCCATGGCTGCGGTGCTGGGCGGCGCGGATGCGGTAATGGTTGCTCCCTTCGATGCGTGCTACCGGCAGCCCGATGAGGCGAGCCGCCGCCTGGCGCGGAACACGCAACTCCTGCTGAAGCACGAAGCATGGCTGGGGCGCGTGGCCGATACAGCTGGCGGGTCCTATTACGTGGAGGCCTTGACCGATTTTCTGGCGCGCGAGAGCTGGAAGCGCATGCAGCAGATCGAAGCGCAGGGCGGCTACCGCAAGGCGCAGGCGGAGGGAGCGATCGCGCAGGCGCTGGAGCGGAGTCTGGCCGCGCGAGAGCAGGCCGTAGCGGCGCGCAGGCGCGTGCTCACGGGGACCAATCAATATGCCAACCCGGCGGAACGGGCGCTGGAGCGTATCGACAGCGAGCGCGTAAGTGGGACGAGGCGCGGGGCACGGATCTACGAGGAACTGCGCCTGCGCACCGAGCGGCACGTGGCCGCGGGAGGCAAGACGCCGCGGGTTCTTCTCGCAGAGATTGGCGACGTGAAGATGCACATGGCGCGCGCCAACTTCGCGGCGAACTTTTTTGCCTGCGCGGGGTTCGAGATTGCGGCGCGGCGGTTCTGGAAGGCCGCCGAAATAGCCGCTGCGGAGGGTGACCTGATCGTGCTGTGCAGCTCGGACGCGGAGTATGCCGCGCTTGCCGCGAAGCTGATGCCCAAGCTGAAAGCGCTTGACCGCTCCACGCCGGTGATCGTGGCAGGCCAGCCTGAGAATGCCGAGGAGCTGATGGCTGTGGGGGTTGCCGGCTTTGTGCACGCGCGCAGCCATCCCGTGGAAGTTTTGACCAAGTGGCAGGAACAGCTTGGCATGAAGGACTAACGATGCGTCCGGACTTTACCAGGATCGATTGGAAGCCCGCGGCCGCGGGAGTAGTGGCGCGGCAGAAGGCCCAGGAGTGGCGCTCGCCGGAAAACATCGCGCTGAAAAGTTTTTACACGCGCGATGATCTGGCGGGGTTGGAACACTTGGAATACGCGGCGGGCATTCCGCCCTATCTGCGCGGGCCGTACACGACCATGTATATAACGCGGCCCTGGACGATCCGCCAATACGCCGGTTTCTCGACGGCGGAGGAATCGAATGCGTTTTATCGCCGCAACCTGGCCGCGGGACAGCGCGGGCTTTCCGTGGCCTTCGATCTGGCCACGCACCGCGGCTACGACTCGGACCACGAGCGCGTGGCGGGTGACGTGGGCAAGGCCGGCGTGGCCATCGACTCGATCCTCGACATGAAGATTTTGTTCCGCCGTATTCCGCTGGACCAGATGTCGGTGTCGATGACCATGAACGGCGCGGTGCTGCCCATCATGGCGTTCTATATTGTCGCTGCCGAGGAGGAGGGCGTAGCGCCGGAGCTGTTGAGCGGGACCATCCAGAACGACATCCTTAAGGAGTTCATGGTCCGCAATACGTACATTTATCCGCCCGCCGGTTCGATGCGGATTATCGGCGACATCTTCCGTTACTGCGCGGCCAAAATGCCCCGGTTCAACTGCATTAGCGTAAGCGGCTATCACATGCAGGAGGCGGGCGCCACGGCGGATTTGGAACTGGCGTACACGCTTGCCGACGGCGTGGAATACCTGCGCGCGGGCGTTGGCGCCGGACTCGACGTAGATGAGTTTGCGCCACGGATCTCATTCTTCTGGGGCGTGGGCATGAACCATTTCATGGAGATTGCCAAGATGCGGGCCGCGCGCATGCTGTGGGCCAGGCTGGTGAAAGGCTTTGGCGCGAAGAACCCAAAATCGCTGGCGCTGCGGGCGCACTCACAGACCTCGGGATGGAGCCTGACGGCGCAGGACCCGTACAACAACGTGGTGCGGACGTGCGTGGAAGCGCTGGCCGCGGTCTTCGGGCACACGCAATCGCTGCACACCAACGCTCTGGACGAGGCGTTGGCGCTGCCAACGGATTTTTCGGCGCGCATCGCGCGCAACACCCAGATTTACCTGCATGACGAGACGGGAATCGCGCGCGTCGTCGATCCCTGGGCAGGATCGTACTACGTGGAGCGGCTGACCCACGAGCTGATGCACACCGCATGGGCGCTGATCCAGGAGATTGAGGGCATGGGCGGAATGGCCAAAGCCATTGAGACCGGCCTGTCTAAGATGAGGATTGAGGAGGCGTCTGCTCGCCGCCAGGCGGAAATCGATTCGGGGCGCGACGTGATTGTAGGCGTGAATGCTTATCCCGCGCCCAATGAGCCGGAGATTCCCGTGCTCAATATCGACAATGACGCTGTACGCCGCGCGCAGGTCAAGCGGCTCGAAGAGTTGAAGCGTGAACGGGATGGAAACGCGGTGCGCGAAGCGCTGGAGCGGCTGGAACGGTGCGCGGCAAAGGGCGAAGGGAATCTGTTGGTATGCGCGGTGGATGCGGCGCGGAAGCGCGCCACCCTGGGCGAGATTTCCATGGCTCTCGAAAAGGTCTGGGGACGGTACGAAGCCACGACGCGCGCCATCGCCGGCGTCTACTCCGCGGCGAGCGCGGACGGTGAAGAATTCAAAAAAGCGCGGCGGATGGTGCGGGAATTCGAGCGCGATGAGGGACGGCGGCCGCGAATCCTGGTGGCCAAGATGGGGCAGGATGGCCACGACCGCGGGGCCAAGGTAATCGCTACAGCCTTTGCGGATATCGGATTCGACGTGGATATCGGCCCGCTGTTCCAGACACCGCGCGAGGTGGCGCGCTTCGCCATGGATGGCGACGTGCATGTGGTGGGCGTGTCGAGCCTGGCCGCGGGGCACAAGACGCTGGTGCCGCAGTTGATTCAAGAACTGCTCGCGCTGGGCCGCGACGACATTCTGGTGGTCGTCGGCGGCGTGATTCCGCCGCAGGACCATAAATTCCTGTACGACGCCGGCGTGGCGGGGATTTACGGGCCGGGCACGGTGACGCCTGTAGCGGCGCAGGAGATTTTGCAGATGCTGAGCGCCGCCGTGACGGGGTAGAGTAGAAGCGATGAAGAGCGCGTTGCGGGAAGTTCCTGGGTCGGGAATACCGAAAGCTCCGCGCGTGGCCAGGAAGCGCAGGCCGCTTTCGCGCGAGGAGATCGTTCGACGGTATTCTGCGCGGCGACCGCGCGGTGCTGGCGCGCGCCGTTACGCTGGTCGAGAGCGGGCGCGAAGCAGACCGCGAGTTAGCCGAACAGATTGTGGAAGATTGCCTGCCCGCCGCGGCGGGCGGCTCGATTCGCGTCGGCATCACTGGCGTGCCCGGTGCGGGCAAGAGCACCTTGATTGAGGCGCTGGGCGGGTATCTGGTCGCCGAACACAAGCAGAAGGTCGCGGTGCTGGCGATCGATCCCAGCAGCCGGATCTCCGGCGGAAGTATCCTCGGCGACAAGACCCGTATGACCTCGCTTGCGGCCAGTGAGATGGCGTTTATCCGGCCGTCGCCTTCCCGTGGAATCGCCGGCGGTGTGGCGCAGCGGACGCGCGAAGCGATGCTGCTGTGCGAAGCGGCGGGATACCGGAACATCCTCGTGGAGACGATCGGCGTGGGGCAGTCGGAGACCGCAGTGCACGAAATGGTGGACTTCTTTCTGCTGATCGCGTTGGCCGGCGCGGGCGACGACCTGCAAGGGATCAAGCGCGGCGTGATGGAGCTGGCCGATCTCGTGGCCGTCAACAAGGCCGATGGCGCGAACGTGGACGCCGCGGAGCGTGCGCGCGCCGAGGCGCAAAATGCGCTGCATTTCTTTCCCGCCGCGGAATCGGGATGGACGCCGCGCGCGGTTACCTGCTCGGCGCTCACCGGCGCCGGGATCGGCGATCTGTGGAAGTGCGTGCTGGAGTATGCCGCGCTCACGCAAGCCAACGGCTGGTTTGCTGCAAGCCGGCGCGAGCAGCAGCGGCGATGGCTGCACGAGATGATCGATCAGTCGCTGCGCCAGCGGTTCGACGCGCATCCTTCGGTGCGCAGCCGCATGTCGGCGCTGGAGCACGATGTGACCGAGGGCCGGACAACGTCGTTCCGCGCCGCGCGCACGCTGCTGGAGATGTTTTCGCGCGGAAGCGCCGGGTAAGTCAGGCTCGATAGCTCACGGGATGCGGGCGGCGAGTGCGGCTGCCTGCGCGGCAGCTTCCTGCGGAGTGGGTAGGTTCACATAACCGGCCAGCACGCGTCCCTTGCGCAAAATGCAAAGTCCGCCGAGATATTGCGCATGGGCCTGGAAGGCCTCGTCGCCCACCGGCGCGGATGTCGCCCCGGGAAAGCGCGCGCGCAGGGCCTTGAGCACGAGAGCCGCGGAGTCCGGCGTGTCCTCAAGGACGATGAAGGCCTGGCCCGTGGAGTAGTTGGTCACGTATCCGCGCTTGAGCTCGCGCAGGCCCAAAACGCTCTCGGGAACCATGCGAATGGGCGCGACATTGCCCGGCGGGAACCAGCGCACCTGCGCCGGCGGATCCACGCTCCCCTGTAGGCGTACCTCCACGGCGCCGGCGAAGGCGCGCATCGTAGCGGAGTCGTTCGCGGCGGGGTCAGCCGCGATTTCCACGATCTCGACGTAGTATTTTCCCTTGGCGAAGCTGGCGCTCTGCGCCTGGATCTGGCCGCCCATTCCGATCTGCGTTGTGGGTTGGGTGGGGTCGAGGTTGGCAGCAAATATCCCATACGCCGCATCGGCGCCGGCCATCTCGGAGACATCGATGGTGAGCATGTTGGCGCCTGACTTGCAGTCCATCGTGCTCATACGGACAAAACCGAAGATGAGGTAACCCTCGGCGCCGCCGTCCTTATATTCGTAGAGATTACCGGAGCCGTATTGGCGCTTTGCGCCGTCTTGTTCCCACCCAGGAACGGAATGGCAATCGAGAAACTCCTGCGCGCCGGCCGCGCCGGCCGCGAACGCGAGCGCGAGCAGCAACGCGGCGTGTTTCATGCAAAAAGTTCCTGGGCGCGGGCCATGCGCTCGGCAACGTGGACGCCGTGCGGGCAATCGACGGTGCAGGAAGCACAATCGGCGCAGCGTGCGGTTTGCGCCCGAGCAAGCTTGAGATAGCGTTCGCGCCCGAGCGCGAACTGGCCGTAGCCCTCCGCATAGGTCAGGCAGCGGAGAACATCGGCGACGGGCATCTCCTTTTGGCAGGCGCCATCGCACTGGCCGCACATGCGGCAATAAAGCGGGCGAATCTGCTCCAGGTGCGCGGCGAGGGTTTTGGCGTCGGTTTGTGAATAGGGCTCCGCCATGGCCTTGAGGTTTTCGTCGAGCTGATCCATATCGGTGATGCTGGGAATGGTGGTGGCGACGGCGGGGTTCCTGACCACCCATTTGAGCGCAGCAAGAAGCGCGCCGGGCCGGACGAGCTTCTCGGCGAGAGGATCGCCGGGCCCATGGCTTTGGAACCCGCCGGCCATCACCTTCATGGCGACTACGCCGAGGCCTGCTTTGTCGGCGGCGGCGATGGCCTCGTCCATTGCCGCGTCCATGGAAAAGTTGTAGGCAGCGAGGACGACGTCGAAGACACGCTTCTGGATCATCCAGGGGATGAGTTGCGGCTGGCCGCCGTGCGTGCTGACGCCGATAAAGCGGACCTTGCCCTGCTGCTTGGCGAGCTGCTGGACTTCTATGCGCTCGTCAGGGATGTCGGCCGGGCCGTTGGGGCCGTGTAGGTACCAGATGTCGATGTAGTCGGTTTTGAGCTCGCGCAGACTCCGCTCAAGATGCTCCATCATGCCTGCTTTATCCGACGCCTCCGTCTTTGTGGAAAGAACGACTTGTTTGCGCCTCGCCCCAAGAGCCGCGCCCACCATGCGCTCGTTGTTGCCATTCTGGTAGCTGCGGGCGGTGTCGAAGTAATTCACGCCAAGGTCGGCGGCGCGTTGGATCACGCTGGGGTCGGAGGTGATCATGCATCCAAAGCCGACGGTGGTGACTCTAAGGCCTGTGTGGCCAAGGGTCCTGTAGCTGAGCTTGACGGCGGAGCCTGTGGAAGCCCTGTCTTTGGCGGGGTTTAGGACGCCGATGGCGGGCGTTGCCCCGGCGAGTGGAGCAAGCAGGCCGGCCGAGATGCTGGCCGAGAGGAAATTGCGGCGGGAGGTTTTGCAGGTCATGAAGGCGCCTCGGCTTTCAGGAAACAGGACATCCTACAGGCCGGCGAGGGCGGCGCGATAGGACGGGGATCACAATGCATGTGGTTGCTTTCAGCCTTCAGCCTTGAGGGTTTTGAGCACTTCTTCAAGGGCGGATTCCCACAGCCGGAGCTGGACTCCGAAGCGGGCGTGGAGCTTGGCGTTGGAGAGAACGGAGTTGCGCGGGCGCACTGCCCGGGCGGGATAGTCCCTGGTGGCGACGGGAATGAGCTCGGGCGCCTTGATGTCAAGCAGCCCGGCGGCGCGGGCAAAGATAGCCTGGGCAAAACCGAACCAGGAGACGGAGCCGGCGCAGGTCATGTGGTAGAGTCCGCACCAGTCCTGCGGCGGGCCGAACTGGCCGGCAAGGCAGCCGGTGACGATGGTGTACGTGGCGCGGGCGAGCTCAATGGAGCTGGTGGGCGCGCCAATCTGGTCGGCAACGATGGAGAGCCGGTCGCGTTCGCGTGCCAGGCGCAGAATGGTCAGCAGAAAGTTGTTGCCGTGCGGGCCATAGACCCAACTGGTGCGAAAGATGAGGTGATTGCCGCAGGTATTCTTGATCGCTTGCTCCCCCGCCAGCTTGCTGGCTCCGTAGACGTTCAGGGGATTCGGCGCGTCGCTTTCGATCCATGGGCCCGGCTTGCTGCCATCGAAGACGTAGTCGGTGGAGTAGTGAACGAAGAGGGCTTTGCGCAGACAGGCCTCTTCGGCGAGGATGCGGGGTGCGCGCGCGTTGATGGCGTGGGCGAGGGCCGAATCCGTCTCGGCGCGATCCACGGCTGTGTAGGCGGCGGCGTTGAGGATGATATCGGGCGCGGAGCGACGGACGAGAGCGCGGGTTTGATCGGAATCCCCGAGATCGACGGATTCGCGATCCACGGCAGTGATGGTTCCGAAGCCGGTAAAGGTGCGCTCCAGCTCGCGCCCCAGTTGCCCCGCGTTGCCCACGATGAGAATGCGGGGATTCCCCGGCGAACGAGTGGACGAAGTCTCGCTTGGAATCTCAATCATATGCGGAAGATCCGCAAAATCTGGAATCTTGCTTCTCGCATTCTAACGGTTCCGGCGGCACTCGTGCAGCCCGCGAGCAGCTCGCGATGCAAGGCGATTGTCCGTACAATCCAATTAGGGAGCGATTCCTGATGCGACGGGTGTATTGCGATGCCAACGCCACCACGCCTCTGTTGCCGGAGGTGCTGGAAGCGATGCGCCCGTATTGGATGGACGAGTTCGGGAATGCGTCCTCGATTCACCTGCAAGGGCAGCACGCGCGGAAGGCCGTGGACGGGGCGCGCGAGATCCTGGCGCGCTTCTTCCATTGCCGCGAGGCGGAGGTGGTGTTCAACTCCGGCGGCACGGAGGGGGACAACACGGCGATCTTCGGCCTGCTGCGCGCTGGCGATCACTTCATTACTACGTCGATTGAGCATTCGGCAGTGCTGCGCGCGGCGGAACGCGTGGCGGAGCGCGGCGTGGACGTGACGTTCGTTGCGCCCCAGGCAAACGGGCTGATCGATCCCGAGGAGATTCGTCGGGCAGGCCGGCCCGAGACGCGGCTGATCAGCATGATGCTGGCCAACAACGAGACCGGCGTGCTGCAACCCGTTGAGGAGGTGGGCAAGATTGCCGCGGAGGCCGGCGCTTTCTTCCATATTGACGCCGTACAGGGCGCGGGCAAGGTCGAGTTCGACGTGCGGCGCTTCGGGTGCCACTTGTGCACCATCAGCGCGCACAAGATGTACGGACCCAAGGGCGTGGGCGCGATGTACGTTCGGCGGGGAACGCCGCTGGAGCCCCTCGTTGTGGGCGGAAGCCACGAGCGGCGGCGGCGCGCGGGCACCGAGAATGTGCCCGGCATCGTGGGCCTCGGCAAGGCCGTCGAGCTGGCCATGAAGAGCCTGGAGGACGGGACGATTGAGCGTGTCGCCCGGCTGCGAGACCGGCTCGAGGCGGGAATCCTCGCGCTTCCCGGCGCCGGCGTGAATGGAGAGGGTGCGCCGCGTGCGGCCAATACGACGAACATCCGCTTCGAACAGGTAGAAGGCGAAGCGCTCGTGATTGCGCTCGACCTGAAGGGAGTTGCCGTAAGCGGAGGATCGGCGTGCCACTCGGGGGCGACTGAGCCGAGCCACGTGCTGATGGCCATGGGGCTCGACAAGAATGCGGCGCGGGCGAGCCTGCGCTTCAGTCTGCTGAAGACGGCCACCGATGCGGATGTGGACCACGTGTTGCGCGTGGTTCCCGAAGCCGTGGAACATTTGCGCGCGCTTTCGCCGGAGGTCGCCGGAACACGAGGGTAAGAAATGCTGCGGTGTTAACGGAGCTGGCGGGGTTAGCGGCGCTGATGGAGTCATGCAACCCGCAACGGAGTCTGAGCCAACTCCGCTAACAGCGCTAACTCCGCTAACTCCGCTCTTCGAATGAGAATTTCATGACTGAACGCACAACCATCGCCGTAGCCATGTCCGGAGGGGTTGACTCCTCGACGGCCGCGGCGATCCTCGCCAACTCCGGCGAGACCGTAGTCGGCCTCACGCTGCAGCTTTGGGATCAGACACGCCTCGCCGGCAAGCATGGAATTCCAGATGCGCCCAAGGCGGGACGTTGCTGCTCGCTCGACGACGTGTACGACGCGCGGCGCGTGGCCGAGCACCTGGGCATTCCCTACTACGTGGTCAATCAGGAAGAGCGCTTCGAGCGCGACGTAGTGCGGCCGTTTGTCGCCGAGTATCTCGCGGGGCGCACGCCGATTCCCTGCTCTCTCTGCAACAACCACCTCAAGTTCGATCAGCTGCTCAAGACCGCGCGCAGCATCGGCGCCGAGCGCATCGCCACGGGACACTACGCGGTGAACGAGTACGACGAGAAGCGCGGCCGCTGGATTTTGAAGCGGCCGGCTGACCTGGCCAAGGATCAGACGTATTTCTTGTTCGGCCTGGCCCAGGAGCAGCTCGCGTACACCCTGTTTCCACTCGGGCACATGACCAAGCCGGAGGTGCGCGAAGCGGCGCGGCAACACGGATTGAAGCTCGCCGAGAAGCCCGATTCGCAGGAGATCTGCTTTATTTCCGGAGGCGACTACAAGCAGTTTTTAACGGCGTATCTCGAGGAGCAGGACGAGGCGATGCCGGAGACCGCCGGCGAACTGGCGACCGCGAACGGCGCGGTAGTCGGCCGGCACGAGGGCATCTTCAACTTCACCGTCGGCCAGCGCAAGGGATTGGGCGGAACGGTGCGCCCATCGGTCCCGTCGCCGCTCTACGTGCTCAATATCGACCCGGCAAGCCATCGCGTCACCGTCGGCGCGGATGCAGAGCTGGCCTCGCGCACGCTGCGCGCCCGTCAGCTCAACTGGATCGGCATCGCGGAGCTGACCGGATCCATGCGCGTACGGGTAAAGATCCGCCATCGCCACGAGCCCGCTTGGGCCACGCTGGAGCCGGCAGGCGCGGACGAAGTCATCGCCATCTTCGACGAGCCGCAGCGCGCGGTCACGCCGGGGCAGGCCGCTGTCTTCTACGACGCCGATGAGGTCGTGGGCGGCGGCTGGATCGTCTGAGGTTAGCCTACTTCGGCCTCCCAGTCATGAGTTTGTAAATGTCATTCGCCGCGATGTGCGCAGGATCCAGCGCGCGCATTCCTCACCCTCTTTCGGCCCGGCCGCGACCGCCGGCCTCGCCGTGTAAGCATGACGTTTTAAATAAACATATCGTGGTCGCCGGTCGTCCGGTCCTCGCCCGAGCGTGGCGCTGGCTCGTACTGGCGCAGCGATTCAACCGCCGCTTTTACCGAGGCCAGGATGGCGGAAAGCTGCCGTAGCGGCTTGTTGACGGCATCGGCCAGGACCCCGCCGGTGCGCTCAACTGCGTCGAGAACATTGGACAACAGGCCATCGATCCGGCCGGCCTGGGCCCGTGCGCGCGCGATGATCTCGTTGGCCGCGTACTGCACATCGGTGGTCTGCACGCGCAGGGAATGGGCAAGCGCGGCCACGTCGTCGGCGGTTGATTCGATCTTCGGCGACAGCCGCGTAACCAGCTCGCGGGTTCTCTCCACAAGCGGCATCACCGCGGAGCTGATTTCCTCGAGCTTCTCGTTTATGGAGCGTGCCGCTTTGCGCATGGCGACAAAGGCCGCCAGAAGCACGATTGCCTGGACCAGCATGGCCAGCGCGACCAGGGCGATCAAGGCGAGTTGTATGGTCTGATTGTCGATCTTCATGGTGGTCATCTCGCGCAGAAGCTCTGCGGACTTGCAGCGAATCGGTGAAACATGCTCCTCGGTTGGAGGGAGCGCAACGGATCCCGTAGCCGGAACGGGAGCCCGATTCGATCGCCCACGCGTTCAGCGCCGGAAGGGTGAAGAGGCCCGCGCCAGGCGCAGGTCTGGTGGGAACTGCCGGCTCTCAATACTCGTGGGTTTCGGGTTCGGGTGGTTCGGGCTCGCCGGTGGCGGAACTATACGCCTGACGGCCGGCTTCAACAGCCGCGGAAACACGGTTGGTCTGGTCGGCGACGAGATTTTTGCCCCGCTCCACAAATTCTTCCCACTGCGCGCGCCCACGATCGACGTATCCGCTCACCTGGTCCTTGCTCTTGTCAACGAAGGCGCTTACATGCTCCTTGCTTTTGTCGACGATCGTGCTCACGTTCTCCGCGGCTTCGCGGGTGCGGGCGCGGAGATACCCGGCGCCCTCGCGTGCTCCGGCGGCGATGTCCTCACGCGTCTCACGGCCGCTTTTGGGAGCGTAGAGAATCCCGACTAGAGCTCCAACACCTAACCCGGCCAGAAACCAGGCCAAGCCGTAGGAATTGCTTTCCTCTGCCATGATGAAACCTCCTCTTGGTACTGCGCTTAAAGGATGCCTGAGACTACCAAACCTGTCCAGTTTACCGCAACTGGCCTATGGCTGCGGATTGGTTGCGCTGCCGTGGCGGCGCAGGTCATCCACCGCACCCCGGCTGGGGACCGGATCTTCCGCTTCAGGTCGCTCCCGGCCCGGCCGTCTTCAAAGAAGCGCGGATAGCACCCAGCTCCACTGCCTGCCCCATGAACATCTCCCGCAAGAAACGGCCGAACCCGGCATGGAGCTTCCCGGTTAAGTGCTAGGGGTTGCTTGCGCCGATGCGGCGATAAAACTTAAGATCCACGAACTCATCCTTGTACTCATCCACCAACTCGTATTTCCGCAGCATCTGCGGCGGAGGGTTGTAGTTTTGGTCAAAAACCAGGCTTCCGAAATATCCTTCGGCGGCCAGGTTCTCCCATCCGCCGTCTTCTACAGGAACTCCGGCTTTCCGGTCATAGTAGTAGGTATCGGCCACCACAAAGTGAGGCGCAGCCGGCTGCACCCAGGGCATATTGGCAAAGGGCTCTATGGCAAAGGCAGGAGCCGGCAAGTGGCGCAGCTTTTCCGCCACGATCGTGGCGACGTTGTACGTGGAATCCTGAGACCGGAAATCGTAATAAAAGGTGTATCCCGTGGGGCTGAGGGCGATAGCGCCGGTCATCAGCCAGGAGCAGACGGCAAGGCCCACCGCAATCCACCGGGAATGCATCCGTTCCGCCGCCAGCGCGAATGCCAGCATTGCGGCCCACGCGGCGGGAATGTAGTAGTTGTCGTTCGCGCCCACTTTGCACGACGTGATCAGGGCAAAGCAGAGAGAAAACAGAACCACCAGCGTGACGGCCGCTTCGGCTGGCCGGGACGCAAGGACGCGGAAGTTTTTCCACGACAAGGAGAGGAGTGCGGCAAGGCACAACCACGGGAAGGGATTCTTGCATTCCGCCCGCAACGCATTCGTCAGCCCGAGTGAAACCTGCATGGGAAGGTGTAGTTGCGAAAAGAGAACATTCTCCCGGTAGACAAACCCGCCCGCAAACAGCGTGACCATGACCAATAGCCACCAGATGGCGCTCAGGGTAAAAAACGCCCGCCAGCGCTTGAGCAATAAGAGAGCCAGGGCCGACCCTGCGAGCAGGGTGACGGAAGACTGCTTGAAAGCCCATGCGGCATAGAACAGCAGCGCCGCCAAGAAGATGAGGCGATCGTCCTGTTTCCGCAGGCAGCGCAAAATCACATACAGGCCGGCCGCTTCGAAGGCCAGGGCGCCGATATCGGGGCGGACCGTGAACGACCAGTAGCCGGCGAGCGGGCTGAAGGTAGCGATGAGAATCCACGCCCAGGCAACGCGCGGATTTGCAAACAAGCCCGCCTTCCGGAAATCCCGCCAGATCAGCCAAAAGATGCCGCCGGTAATCAGCGTGAAAACAAGGCTGATGAGCCGCCCGATGGTTGCAATCGATACGGCGTCCAGATGCAGCAGATGCAGCCAGGCGTTGGCGATCGATCCATAGAAATAGTAGAAGGCCCAGTTGTAAGAGCTTACGGCAAACGGAATGCGATGAGGGTCGGAGTACACCGCCTGATGCTGAGTAAATTTCCAGATGGAAAACAGGTCTTCCCACTCATAGCCGGTCGTCGCCAGCAGGTAGGGCGTGGCGGCGGAGACCACATTATAGATACGGACTAGCCAAAGAATCAGGCTGGCGGCTGCGGCCAAAAGAAGCGCGACTTCGGCGGTTCTGCGCAGATTCTGTTCAGCCCGTTCGGACATTTAACGCAAGGATAGCATCGCGCGGACTGGGTCGCGGTCGCTCGATAAAGGGGCGATTCCTAGCCTGCCGGGCGCGATGGGAACCGGTTGCAAACGAAAAAGTGGGCGCGGAGCGTGAGCGTGTTTGCGCTCCTCAGGCCTTTGCGGCCTTCAGCGCGACGGCCACTCTTCCACCACCACGCCGAGGTCGTTGAGCTGCTGGATGACGGCTTCGACGTTGCGGCGGACCTTGGGCCGGTCCTTGGGCGCGGCGGAGGGCGATTCGGCGACGGCGATCACGCGGCCGTAGCGCCATGCGCCGGCGGGAATGGCGACGATGGCCTGATCCAGGTCCGAAGGGCGTAGCTGCAACTCCTGGCGGCGTGCGGCCTCAGGCCGAAGCATGGTTCCCTGCCCCACCGGGCTGGGATTGGCATCGGGCAGCAGGATGCGCAGCGCGAGCGTGTCGGCGCCGACGGAGAGAAACGGATTCGCCCACTCGGTGGGGTCGTGGATATCGGTGTAGAGGCTCTTGGTAGGCAACGGAATCTGCTCAAGCTGGGCGCGTTCCTGGTCGCGCTCCGTGGCCTGCGCCTGGGCCTGGTGCTCGGCTTTTTCGGCATTCTTGGCTACGCCCTCAACGGCCTGCTCTTCCTTATGACAGGCGGCCAGCGAGAAGGCCAGAAGCAGGGCCATCACCAAAATCCCGCTGGAACTGGGAAGGGAAATCACAGAATCAAGAATAGCAGGATCGGTTTCGCGAACCTGGTGCGAAAGTCGCATGAATGCGGCAATTCCCCGTGTGCTGCGTCACGGCGCGGCGCGCCGGCGCCGGGTTAATCTGCGCCTGTCAACGGCAGGAGGCGCAAATGAGCGCGCGGGTGGTGGCGATTGTAGGCAGTTACCGCGGAAGCGGGGCGACGGAGTTAGCCGTGGCAGCGGTCCTGGAGGGCGCGCAGGCGAAGGGCGCAATGACGCAAACCATTCGCCTGAGCGAATGCCCCATTGAGTTCTGCGCCAATTGCCGCCAGTGTACACAGGAACCGGGCGAAGAGCGAGGCAGGTGCAGGCAGCACGACGGCCTGGAACAGATTCTGGCCGCGGTAGAGGCGGCGGACGCGATCGTGCTGGCTTCGCCGGTGAATTACTACAACGTAACGGCGCTCTTTCGCCGCTTCCTCGAGCGGCTGCTGTGCTATGTCTATTGGCCGTGGGGACAAAACGGCCCCACCTTGCGCTGCAAGCTGCAACCGCGCAAGGCGGTGCTGGTGGCGTCGGCGGGGATGCCCGGATTTCTCATCCCCATGGCGACTGGAGCGGCTCGCGCGCTGCGCCTGGCAGCGCGGATGCTGGGCGCAAAGCCGGTGGGCCGGTTGTGGATCGGGCTCGCGGCGGGCAAGCCTCAACCCACGCTCCCCGCACGGACACTGAAGCGGGCGCGACGGCTGGGGATGCTGCTGGCGTAAGGCGACGAACCCAGTTATTTCGCGATTACGCTCCGCGCAATGGAATCCAGGACGCCGTTGAGGAAGTTGATGGACTCGGGAGCGCAGTAGCGGCGGCCGATCTCGAGCGCTTCGTTGATGACCACGGGAAAAGGCGTGGATTGGAAGCCGATCAGTTCCGCCACGGCCATGCGCAGCAGATTGCGGTCGACAGCAGGCATGCGGCCCAGCCGCCAGTGCGTGGAGTGCTCGGCGATCAGCGCGTCGATCTTCTGCTGCTCGGCCAGGGCCACGCGGAAAAGGTCTTCGGCAAAGGCGCAAACCTCCGGCTCCACGGGATCGCCGGCCTTCCAGAAGGTGGCGCGAACCTCGTCCGGGGTCTGCCGCCCAACATCGGCCTGGAAGAGCATCTGCATGGCGAGTTCGCGGGACTTGCGTCGGTGCCTGCTGGTCAAACGGAACCGCCTTGCTGCAGTTTGCGGCGCAGGCTGGCCATCTCGATGGCGGCCGCCGCGGCCTCGAAGCCTTTGTTGCCGGCTTTGATGCCGGCGCGGTTCAGGGCCTGCTCCAGAGTGTCGCAGGTGAGCACGCCGAAGCTGTGAGGAACGCCGGTCTCCTGCTGCGACTGGCCGATGCCGCGGGCCGCTTCGTTATAAATGACCTCGAAGTGTTCGGTTTCTCCGCGCAGCAGGCAGCCCAGTGTGACCACGGCATCCACGCGGCCGCCGGCTGCGCAGGCGCGAGCGGCGGCGGGAATCTCCCATGCCCCGGGAACGCGGACAATTTCGATGTCCGAGCGGTCAGCGCCGCTGCGCAGCAATACGTCGAGAGCGCCATCGAGCAGGCGGTCGGTGACAACGGCGTTGAAGCGCGATACGACAATGGCGAACTTCATGCCGGCGGCGGAGAGATCGCCTTCGAGGGCCGCCGGCTTGCCTTTAACGGGATCGGACCAGGCCCAAAAACTGAAGCGGAAGCCGGGTTCGGGCTCGACCGTGAACAGGCGCGAGCGCCAGTGCGTTTCAGCGATCGGCGAAAGGCAGGAGACGGCCCCGGCGCCTCCCTGCGCGCGCAGCCAGGCTTCGGCCGCCTGATGAACGGAGTCGAGCGACGTAACTTCGATAAGGACGTCGGCGGTGGACGGGAACTTGCCATCGACAAATTCGAGATTCCCGAGCGGAGCCAGGAACGATGCGCCCCGCGATCCCTCTTCCTGCCACCCTTTGCCGGGCGCGAATCCCAGCGCGGCAAAAAAGCCCGCCAGCCGGTCGTACGCTGCCGCGCTGCCCGCAGGACGCAGAAAAGAGATGCCCTTAATCATGAGTCGATTCTATCCTGCGGGGGGCCAGCCGTAGCTCGATCCGCAATGCTTCAAAAAACTGTTCTATGAACTCTGCATTCGACGATTTCGCTCGTTTCCATAGACCTGCAGGTCAGATTTTCCAGCGTTTCATGCACCTGCAGGTCGAGTTTTTCAAGAGCTCGCAATGCGACGATTTTTCGTCAACGCTCGGAAGCACGCATCCTTCACGGAATGTGGAGGATACCGCGTGCGTTTGACACCTGCAGGTGTACTGTTTCCAGTTTCGGCACCCGTATTTCTGTGCCCTGTGCGTCTTATGTCACGGAGCGCGGAAGTACGGCGATGGCCGTTGCGGGAACGTAGGTCGTGGAAATTGGCGCCGGTAAAGTTGTCGGATAGTTACAGCCGGCGTCGTTGCCGCCGTCGTGAACCGGAGTGCAGGCCGGCAGATTGGGGCTGTACTGATGTGAATCCGTAGGCGGCGCCGACGTGCTCAGGTTGACGGGAATATCTATGAAGTGAATCTCGTTGTCGCCCGCGGTGGAAACGAAAAAGATGGAGTGATCGGGCGAGAATGTGCCGGCCAGCGGCTCCGTGGGCGGCGTGGCCGACGTGCTGTCGGCGAAGGTGACGTAACCCACGGGGCCGATGACGCCCGGGGTCGATTGCGGCAGATAGTAAGGGAGCGTGGCTGCCGTCGTGGAAGTGCTCGGCGTGTTGTAGGTGACGAATGCGATCGGGGGAGCCGTGGTGACTGAGGCCGTGGTCGGCGCAGTGCCGGTGACGATCTGGTTGATGGTTGTCGCGTTGGTTACGCCGGTCAGGTTCACGGACCCGTTTAGTAAGGGGTTAGTGGAGAGCGGCGCCATGGTTTGCACCTGATTGGGAGGCGCGCCTGTTGTGGTCTCAGGGCATTCGGCCGCGGGAAATTGAGACGTCGGGGGAATGCTCACGCCGATGTCATTGAGCATGATGCTCGCGCCGCTGAGCGACGCGCCCAGAACATGGTCCCCGTCCGACGTGGCGCCCAGAACGCTGGTCGGAATGTTGACGGAATCGGTCACCGGCTGCGGATAGAACTGAACGGTTGCGTTATTGCCGACCGTGCCGCTGGGGCACCAGGTGTGGGCGACGGTTGCTAGATCGCCGGCGAGATAGGCGCCTATGCCGGGAACGGTGATGGCCAGATTCTGCGCGCCGCCGGAAGCGCTCAGGTCATAGGTGCTCCAGCCTGTGGCGTTGTTGTAGACGTAGAGCGTATTGGTGTGATTGCCGCCCAGCGCGGCGCTGTCGACGATATACAGGGTATTCGAATCCTGGGTCCAGGCGGCGGCGGCTCCCATGCCTGCAAACGAGGAGATTGGGCCGGTAAGGCTGCTGTACAGGTAGAACAGGCCGCGTATCTGGTCGTTGATGACGACTTCAGTACCATTGGGAGCGGCGGCCAGCACTACTCCGGGAGCGGAAGCGTCCTGCTTGGTGAGGATGTTGCCGCTCGGCGAGTAAATCATCAGCTCGTGGGGCGAGCCAAAGAAAAGATGATTTCCCGTCTGATCCATGACCATCGAATTGGGCACGTAGGGCAGGCGCACTGTGGAACCAGGCGTGCCGGTGAGCAGCTCAATCGAGGCAAAGTATTGCGACTGGCCGGGCGCAGCGAACCAGGCAAAGTCGCTGGTGGCGCCGGGGACGATGATGTTGACGGGGTTGGAAGCGATCGACAGGCCAGTTCCGTTCAAGCCGAACTCGTTGATGGGTGCGAAATTGCACGCCGGCGGCTCGCAAATCGCGGTAACCGTTGCTACGCCGGGGAAGAAGGGTGTGATGGATCCGGTGCCGCTGGCCGTGATGTCGATGGGATTGGTGGATTGATAAACGAGCCCAAGGCCGGTGATGGGACATCCGAGCGGAGGGCATGCGTCAATGTTGGTGTCGTAGACGGTGGTAGTGAGATTCTGCGTGACGCCTTGCGCCACCACGCCCTTGGTGCTCCCGTTGGCGAGAGTGACATTGATCGATCGAGGCGGGCATGTGGAGAAATATCCGGCCGAAGAAGCCGATTGCGCGATGGTTGCGGTGATGACCGTCGTGCCGGGCTGTTCCGCGGTAATGACGTTGGTGGTGGCGTTGATGGAGGCCACCGAGGATGCACCCACCGAGAAGTTGAGCGTGCCGATGGAAGAAATGCACTCTGGAACCGAGGTAGCGCCGGGAGCCAGCCCGCCCGGACATGCGTAGTTTGCAGCCGTCACGGAAGATGGCGCGCAGAGTTCGTACTGCGTGCCATTGCTCACATAGCAAGCCTGGGCATCGAGCTGCGCCTGCTGGTTCTGTGAGTAACAACCCTGAAAGGAAGAGCCGGGGCTGGGAGTGGTGACGAGGCTGACGCTGGAAATTGGAGCATGCACGTAGACTGTGACCGGGTTGGAGGTGACCGAGGAGGCGGTGGCCGTAAGATACGCGATGCCGTAAGGCAATCCGCCGTTCGACGGTAGGGGATTGGGGTAGTAGCAATACGTATAGTCGGCAATTCCGCCGCCGGTGTTCCGGTTCCAGGTGCCGGCGCAGAGACTGCCGGTGGGAGAGATGTCGGCCAACTGATTGTTGGTGGTGCCGTAGCTCAGCGTCCCGGAAGCGATTCCGGTTGCGTTGCCCTTGCAGGTAGTGGCGATCGGCGTTTGAATTTGGATCGTTTGTCCGTAGACCAGGGAAATGCCGGCGATCTGCGGCTGCAGCGTGAGGTTGGCTACGTCGGTGTCCTTCAAACCGTAGCCCAGGCCATTGCAGTAGTTTCCTGCTGGATTGCGCGTACAACCGGAGATGGAAATCCCGGCCGGAACGGCCAGGCCAAGCAAACAAACAAGCGTCAAGAACCGCCGCATGAATCCTCCCCGTCCCGCGCCGTCGATATGCGGAACGGTCGCAAAAACCACACAAAGAAGAATGAACTATAGCCGCCGTTGCACATGACCGGGTTTGGCCCGCGTCCGGTGAGTTGCACCTGAGCCACAAGCTTCCCGCGGCACGCTGTCGCATGCGGCTGGAGGAGCAAAACGCACACTGAAAACTCCAAGAAAAAGTGTATCAGGACGGGCCCGCCTCTGGCAGCGAACGGGCCTTGAACCAATCTCTGCTGAATAGACTGAGGCGGAGCCGGATGGCGAGCAAGAACCAGCCTCAGGAGCCAAGCGACAAATAACGGGCGAACCAGTCGACTGCGCGTTGGACCACGTCGCGGCGGTCTGCAGGATCGGTGAATCCGTGGCCCTCGTTGGGGTAGACGACCAACTGCGTGGGAATATGGAGATCGCGCAGTGCGTGCCAGAACTCGAAGGACTGCGGCGAGGGGCATTCGCCATCGCGGTCGCCAACGACAATTAGGGTGGGAGTTGCAATCTGTTTGACGAAGGTGATGGCCGAACTCTTCGCATAGACCGCGGGGTTGTCATAAACCGAGGCGCCGAAGTACGGAATCATCCACTTGTCGATGGAGTTTTCGCCGTAGTAGGACAGCCAGTCCGAAATGCCCGCTCCGGCCACCGCCGCATGGAAGCGATGGGTTTGAGTGACGGCGAACATGGCCATGAAACCGCCGTAGCTCCAGCCGAAGATACCGATGCGGTTGGGATCTACAGGGTAGCGGGCGAGAACGGTATCGACGCCCGCCAGAATGTCCTGGAGGTCGCCGTAGCCGAAGTCCCTGCGATTGGCCTGGGTGAAGGCTTCGCCCTGGCCAAAGCTGCCGCGTGGATTGGGCATGAGGACGAAGTAATCGAGAGCGGAAAATGCCGTGGCGCTGAAACCGCCGGCGCCGCCGTTCCAGCGCGATGTGACCGAAGAAGCTGGACCGCCATGGACTTCTACAAGGAGCGGATACTTCTTTGCCGGATCGTAGTGCGCGGGGAGCAGGAGCCAGCCCTGGACCTGGAAGTTGCCGTTCTTCCAAGCGAGAGAGACGGATTGTCCCCATGGTGGCTTGAGACCATCGTTGAAGTGGGAGAGCTGGAAGAGGCGTGAGGAGTCTGCCGAGTGGACGGACTGATCCTGCTTGGCGCGCGCGGCAAAGATTTCGGGCGGCGTATTGAACGTGCTGGCCTGAAATACGAAAAGGGAGCGATCGGCGGACGCGGTTAGGCTGGGATCGTATGGGCTGGAGCCCATATCGCCGGGAATGGTGAAGACGGGTTCACTAAAAGCGGTTGCGGCGCCTGCGGCCGCGGCCATTCGCAGACGAATCAAACGTTCGTCGCCTCCGGAAAGCTCGCTGACGTAGAGGGACTGACTGTCGTCCCATGTGAGCCATTGGGCGGAGGCGGGACGGCCGGGCGTGAGATCGCGAGGCTGGCCGCCATGCGAAGAGACGACCCAAACGTCACCGCCGGTGACGCCCTGATCGCTCATGAGGCCGCCGATAAAGGCGATGGATTGGCCGTCGGGCGACCATCGGGGCACGGCGATCTGCAAGCCGTGGAGCGGGCCGGAGACCTCGGAGGGGGCGAGGATCGCGGTGGGCTGGGTCTCCCATCCTACACGTCCGCCGTTTGAGCCGACGGACATATAGGATGGGGCACCCGAGGTTGTGGTGGATGGGGCAACCGCAGTTGTAGTGGATGTGAGCGCCGCGCTATCCCCGGTCCCCAAAGGCGAGGGACCGGGGGCACCCGGCTTGGTCCTATCCCAGGTCTCAGAAGCGAGACCGGGGGCACCCGAGGTTGTGGTGGATGGGGCAACCGCAGTTGTAGTGGATGTGGGCGCCGCGCTATCCCCGGTCCCCAAAGGCGAGGGACCGGGGGCACCCGGCTTGGTCCTATCCCAGGTCTCAGAAGCGAGACCTCCACCCCCCGGACGAAGACCTGTCCGTGGGGACCCCGGACCTGGGGCACCCGAGGTTGTGGTGGATGGGGCAACCGCAGTTGTAGTGGATGTGGGCGCCGCGCTATCCCCGGTCCCCAAAGGCGAGGGACCGGGGGCACCCGGCTTTGTCCTATCCCAGGTCTCAGAAGCGAGACCTGGGGCACCCCCGGCCGTTATGGTTTGGGCGCATACAGATTGCGTGTAGAGTTTGGCGACCCACCAGTTGTCTTCGCCGGGAGGGTCGGCGGCGACGTAGGCGAGGGCCCTGGAATCTGGCGACCAATCGAACTCGAAGACATGAAGATTGGCAGGCGTGGCGAAGCTGGGGACGGCGGGCTGAGACGCATCGGCGGGGACCATGGCCACGCGCTGAACCTCGACATGATCTTCTCCGATGACACCGGAGGGCAGGGCCTGAGCCGCGAGCGCGTCAGCAGGACGAGAAGCGCCCGCGACGTAGAGGAAGGCGATGAACTTCCCATCGGGCGAAAAGGCAGGCGCACCGGCGTAGCCGCTGAGATTGCCGATGCGACGCGCAGGGTTGCCGTCGAGAGAAGAGAGAAAGAGATCGGGCTGCTCGCCGGGATTGTCGCAATCGGAGAGGAAGGCAAGGAAGGCAGAGCCGGGCGACCAGATGAGATCGGATGCGCCGCAGGACTGGCCGGGCGAGGCGGCGGTGACGAGTTGGCTTTGACCGAGATTGCCGATGGGGGCAACGCGAATTTGGCCGGCTTCGAGCCAGGCAAGGCGCTTGCCGTCGGGCGAGACGGCAACCTGGCCAATGAAGCGGGCGCGGTTGAGGCTGGAGAGGATCTCGTCGAGCTGCGCCGAGGAGGGCGCGAGCGTGGCTTGCGCGGGGGCAGCGCCCAAGTCCTGAGCGTGGGCGGAAGGTACGGAGGCCGCGCTGAGAGCCAGAGAAAGAGCCACGCACCCGAAGCTGCGGCGGCAGAGGGGCATAGGGGAATGGTAAAGCAGGGCAGCGGAGTTAGCGGGGTTAGCGGAGTTAGCGGGGCTAGCGGGGCGAGGACTTGCAGGTGGAGGAAATGGAAATGCGGGAGGGCGAGAAAAATCGTCGCATCGCGAGCTCGCGGGAAATATGACCTGCAGGTGGAGTAACTGGCGAATGTTGTGACCGGCAGGTCGATGGAAACAAGAAAAATCGTCGAAATGCGGTTTGAATTTGCAGATTAATTCGACGATTTGCCTACAGTGGAAATCAGGGGTCAGGGATCAGGGAACTGAACGAGCTTCTAGCTGCTAGCTTCTAGCTGCTAGCCTCCGGCTTCCAGGTAGATGCAGGGGGCCGGGAGCGAGGGAACAACGGAGCAGGGACGAAGGACAATAGGATCCTTTGTCTTCGCTCAGGACAAGCTCTGGGACATAGGAGGTTGGGACATAGAGACTTAGGGACTGAAGGGCCAAGGGCCAGAAAGAGAGGGTAAGAAAGATGGAGAACGAGGAACGGGTGTTGGCGCGGGAGAGGATGGACAAGGAACAGCGGTACTTCAGACTCGCAGGGAAGAAAGCTTCGTATCTCCCGCAATGGTTGCGGAGGGTACGGCAGGCGCTGGGCGTCCACGCGACAGATATGGCGCGAACGCTTCATGTAAACACCTCGGTGATCTACCGGCTGGAGAAGAGCGAAGACAAGAGATCGATCAGCCTGCGGGCCATGGAGAAGGCGGCGGAAGCGATGGACTGCAAGGTGGTGTACGCGATTGTGCCGCGCGGGGGCAAGACGCTGATGGAGTTGGCGGAGCGGCAGAGATGGAGGAAGAAGCTGAGAAAAGCAGGGACTAGGTGTGTAGTGTCAACAGATTGTTCCGATCTGCGCCTGCTCTGCTGATGGGAGTGTAGTGGTTGAGACTGGCGTGAGGTCTGTGCCAGTTGTATTCGTGTATCCAGGGCAGAAGCTGGGCGCAGCGTTCATCGGAGTTCTGATAAATGCGGGCATAGGCCCATTCCTGTAGAGCAGTGCGGATGAAGCGTTCGGCTTTGCCGTTGGTGCGCGGGGTGTAGGGCCGGGTGAAACGATGTTTGATGCCGAGTTCCCTGCATACCTTTGCGAAGCGGCGCGAGCGATAGGCCGGTCCGTTGTCGGTGAGCAGGCCGCGGAAGCGGATGCCCAGCCGTGCGTAGTAGGCCACAGCCTGGCAGAGGAAAGCGACAGTTGAAGCCGCGGTTTCATCCGGGAAGATGGCCGAGAAGGCGATGCGGGAGTGGTCGTCGATGGCGACGTGGACGTACTCCCAGCCCACGCGCCGGGTGCGGTCGGCGAGGTTGCCGGTGACGCGATGGCCGGGCTTGGCGATACGGCCCAGCTTCTTGATGTCCAGATGCAGCAGGTCCCCGGGCGCGGCGTGCTCATAGCGCAGCACGGGTGGGCGTGGTTCCAGATCGCGTATGCGGCTGAGCTTGCGCCGGCGCAGGATACGGCTAACCGTGGCCCGGCTGAGGCCTGTGGCTTGCGCGATGCGCAACCCGGTCCAGCGTTGGCGACGCAGCAACTCGACCCGCTCCGCCAGCTCCGGCTTAGTGGGCCTGCGCAGGCGGAGCGGCCTGCAACTGCGGTCTGCGAGCCCGGCCAGGCCCAGCGCCCGATAGCGCGCCACCCATTTGGCAGCGGTCTTCGGGCTCACGTTGGCGGCGGCTGCAGCCGCCGCCAACGTGCTTCCCTGCTCGATCACCCGCTTCGCCATCTCTTCTCGACTCCAAACCATGGTTCGTGCATTCTGGTGATAGTCCATCTGGTCTCCTGAATTACTGAGTCTTCGCAAACCCAGCTTTACAGGTTCAGATCAGATGGACAATCTATTGAAACCTCACAACTAGGGACTAGGGACTGGGGAGCGAGGAGGCGGACGAAGAGGGGTCTGTGGTATCCCATGCAAACCAGTGGTCAGTGAGCAGTGGTCAGTGAACAGTGGTCAGGTTTTCGTGTTCGACGGAGGTTGGTGGTATCCCATGTCCCAAAATCGGGACATGGGGCACCCGGCGCCTGCATCTCTAGCGTGAGCTTGTGCTCGGCGGTGCGCTGTTTCTCACGTAGAGGTCGCATCCATATCCCCATTGGCCGCGCATGACCCTATGTCCGAAAAGTGTGATCCATAAATGTTGGGGCGCAGGCTGGATCAGATAGAACTCCGATGCATTGAGTTCGTTCGGGAAGGGTACGACCGGCCCCGACTCGCCGTGATAAGCCTGATAGCAGTTGACAACAGCGGCCACATCGGCAAAGTGATTCACATCGTCCTCTAAATAATCCAACGAGACCAAGCGGCGAAACTTCGGCTTGAAGAGATCATAGAAGGGCCCAGCGAGTACGACGACCGAATCCGGTGGCGCTAATTTTGCCCGCAACAAAGCTGGTTGCGCGCGCGCAGCCTCAAAGGAAGCTCTCTGCTCGACTCGCACAATCAGGCCGATGCCCATGCTGGGCACCTCAGACATTAAGGCGAAGAGCAGCATGACCAGCGCCGGTGTGGCCAGCCTCGCTCCTGCGCTGCTCCAAATCAACAGACCAATGGGGATGGAGAATGCTACAAATTTTACATAGAAAGTTTGGTACGGAAATAGAAAAATGGCGAGAGGCATACATACCAAGCCGGCCATGATCGGGAGCCACTCCAAGTGACTCAAGACCTTGCCATGAATAAAGGACCAGGCGGCGAGCATGCAACTGGAAAACACACAAGTAAGGTATGCGAAGGGCACCGTTACTGGGAGACCAAATATGGCTCCCCGCAGCACGTTTAGAAAGCTCTTTCCAGACCTCATCGATAGCGTCACGCCAATTCCGCTGCCGACGCCCAACGCGTTCGCAGCAAAACGCGTGAGGGAGTCGTGATCTATCGAATAGTAGAGCGCGGCTACGGCGCCGAGCAGCAAAACGATTGGAAGAGACGCGGTGGCGAGATAGCTGAACATATGCAACCAGCGCCGAGGACGATTCCATTGATGTGAGACGCAAAGTACGAGTGTCCATACCGAAGCAACGATCGCCGCAAAAGGGTGCACCAGGAATGTAAATACAATGAGCGTTCCGGCCACAACGGGACGTGGACGCGGATTGGCCCCCAAAATAATGACTGTGCTGAAGAGTATTAGTGCTGCGGTTTCTGGCCGATCGTAGGCGATGAAAGCCGGAGCCAGAAGAGCTACTGCCCAAGCCACTGCATTGCGCAGCCTCCCCGCAGGCTGCCGAAGCACCCACCAAAACGCAATTGCGGCGATCGACAGGCCCAGCAAAAGGTTGAAGATGGTCCCGGCATAGGCATTACGAGGAAATACAGAAGCATAGCCCGCAAACAACAGTGGAACACCTGGCGTGTAATGCGCATAAAACCTCGGAACCAGGTCGTGCATATAGGGCCCAGCCGCGGACTCAAAAGAACCCCACGCGGCCAGATTCCAACCCGCATCCCGAAATATATAAACGTCTTCGCCACTGAGGAAGGGAGCAACCCGAAGGGAAAGAATGAGCCAACTCAAGGCGCAGCTCACAAATAGAATCCAGTACCGCAAGTTCCTCATTCAAACCCCTTACCATGCATTTCCACTTCAGCCTTCAGGATCTCGTCCAACACCGACTCAATCACTTCGTTTGAGCCGTACTTTCATTTTTCCGATCCCTTGTAGGCCCGCGGCCGAGAGATGGCCCGTGCTTTCGCCTATGGATACGAGTAAAGCCGACGCTACTCCTTCACGAGTAATTTCCCACGCAAGCGCATGGCCAAATGTTTTCATCCATCGCTTAGCTGATCCGTCGTCCTGCTATCCGGCTTACACACGTTGTGTCACAATTCGTTGCACTATGCTCCCTACCAGCCGCCATCTCGAGTGACTTTGCGCCAATAACTGCCGATGGTAGCAGATGCGATTCATCGGGTGTTCAACCATCTTCACCCATTCGAGGTCTTGATGCGGCTGCAAATCCGTTTCCACGAACATCGCTGAATTGAGGGCGCGCAAACAGGCTCTGAGGCTGTGCCCATGATTTTGTCAACTGCGGGGTGGGGCGGGTTTTGGCGCAAGTGATTGAAAAGATAGGGGACTATTTCTATGGCGGAGTTTGCAGAGAATTTGTATGGAATTGGGTAAGCTAGAAGCATTCGTACTGAAATGATTCTGACTGACGGGGAGACCGGGGAGGTTTTCCCGATCTTCTTCGGGCCATCTCCGCGAGGCGCGCGGGAACGGGAAAGAAGAAGAGAGCGAAGGGGTGACCCGAGGAGCGGGTTGCCCCTTTTCCTTTTCCGCGGCATTTGAAAAAAAAGGGCCGTGGAGGGTGGCCGGAATGGTGGACCAATGGGCAGGTGCAAGCTGGACGAGGACGAGAAGAAGAGCAAGGCAGCGAAGACGCCGGAAAAAACCGGCCGCAAGGGTCGCGCGAAGGCGGATGGAAGCGGCGGAAAGAAGGCCGCCGCGAAAAAGACGGCGAAGGGCAAACCGAAAACGCTGGAACCGGACAACAAAACGAAGCGCAAGGGAGCGAAGAAGGCCTTGCGCGAGGCAGTGAAAAAGGTAGTGAAGGAGCAGTGCGAAGGGATTGCGCGATCGTTGGTGAATCGCACAAAGGACGGCGACATGCGCAGCGCGAAGTTGGTTCTTTCTCTGATGGAGCGCAAGAAGCTGGAAGGCGATGAGGCGAGCGACGGGCCGAGCGCGGCGGAGCTGCTGGCGTCGGAGCCGGAGTGGGATGAGGAGGAGGAGAAGCAGCAGGAAGCAGGAAACAAGGAACAGGGAGCGGGGAGCCAGGCGGCGTGAAAACAGCTTTCAGCTCTCGGTAGTGTCTCAGTTTGATGGGACCATCCCTCAGGGGCTAAAGCCCCCGTATCTTCATGCATTTTTCGGCCCGGCTCAAGTCACCCCAGCGACGAAGACCTGTCGCCGGGGACCCCGATAAGCCGTGCCCTTGTTACAAGACTTTTTTAAGCACGCTCTAATGTGGTGAGTCAGATGTTCATTGAAGAACAACCGCAGATCCTTCGACTCATTTTGGCGCAAAACGCGCCAAAATTCGCTCAGGATGACAGCTTATTTGTGATGCGAACTTCAGACTCAGGACACTAATAGTTTTTTAGGGTTTGGTTTGTTGGGTGTTGCATGGCTGGGGCGGATCGATCCGCTGCGGTTCGCCCCACGGGTGAGGGTTTTGCGATTTGCAGTGAGAAGAAGGATGCGATGGAAATGAAGCTCATGAAGAACGAGTGGTCGAGAATGCAGCGCTGGAATTCGTGGTTTGCCACCCTTGCGGTCCGCCGCGGCGGAAACGCGGTGCCCAGTGGGCGCCCAGATGGGGCACCCGGCTGCGTGCGCAGCAAGGTAGCGCGCTGGGTTGCGGCGTGGCTGCTGGCGATGGGGCTGGCGGCAATGGCCTGGGCGCAGGCCGTGAGCACGACGACGGTGCAAGGGACGGTGTACCTGGCGAACGGGCAACCGGGCTCGGGGACTCTGGTGCTGAGCTGGCCGTCGTTCACGACCGCAGCGGGACAGGCGGTGGCGGCAGACTCGACCACGGTGACCATCGGATCGGATGGCTTTGTGAGCGTGAGCCTCGCGCCGAATGTGGGAGCGACGCCCGCGGGAGAGTACTACACGGCGGTCTTCGACATGAGCGACGGGACGACGAGCACGCAGTACTGGGTGGTGCCGTCGGCGGCGCAGGCGACGCTGGCGCAGGTGCAGGCACAGGTGATGCCGGCGGCGCAGGCGGTGCAGGCGGTGAACAAGGCGTACGTGGACCAGGCGATCGCGGAGCTGGCGGCGAGCGGCGGGTTGTCGGCCAACGGCGGGACGCTGACGGGGCCGCTGACTCTGAGCGGGGATCCGACCGAGCCGCTGCAGGCCGCGGACAAGCACTACGTGGATACGCAGGTGGCGACGGCGGTGCCGCTGGCGGGCGGGAATATGACGGGCGCGCTGACGGCGCCGGCGCTGAACGGAGTGGAGTCGCCGAGCTCGGTGAGTTCGCAAACGACGCTGCAGGCGACGGTGAACGCGGCAGGAACGAATGGGGCGATGGAGATTCCGCCGACGTACGCGGGGACGGATACGTTCAGCAATGCGAACGGGGTGATGGTGACGGACCTGCGGACGGGCGGAGCGCAGCAGAGAGAGCGCAGCGTGAAGGAGTTTGGCGCGGTGTGCGACGGCGCGACGGACGATACGAACGCGCTGCAGGCGGCGATCAATTATGCGAACGCGCACGGCGTGGCGCTGACGATTCCGCAAGGGACGTGCAAGACGCGGACGCTGAGCTGGCATGGGGAATCGATTGGCGGATTGGGCAAACAGGTGTCGGCGCTGATGGGCTTCCCGGGACAGGACGTGCTGGCCAGCGGGCCGGATGCGACGAACATGCTGAGCTATACGCGGCTGCACGATCTGACGATCTATGTGGACCAGAGCGTGGATGTGTCGTGCACGCCGGCGAAGGGACGCGCGGCGGCGGGAAGCTGCCAGGTAAGCCGGGCGATGGAGAGCAATTCGATTTTTTCGCCGGGCGGGAACGGGCTGACGGGGACGAGCGGAACGGGCGCGGGCTGGACCGTGGGCAATTGCGCGATCGCGATGCAGGCGGCGACGGGAGCGGGAGGCAACGGGCTGCGCGTGGCGGAGATGGAGAACGTGGAGATCGCTACGACGGGTGTGGATCCGATGGCGACGCAGTATGCGGAGGCGCGCTCGACGCATACGTGCGGGATGTACCTGGCGCAGTGGCCGCAGTGGAGCGAGTTCCGGAACATCGACATTCGCGGAGTGAATACGGGGATTGCGATTCCGGCGCTGCCGGTGACGGCTCCGGCAGGATTGAATGCGGACTCGAACCGGTGGCAGAACGTGACGATCCAGGCGGCGCATGCGTTTACGGCGGCGGCGGGATCGAACAACGTGCTGGATAACGTGGTGGCGATGGCGGGGAATTCCGCGGCGACGGCGGAGCCGCCGACGGGACTGGTGCTGGACCTCGGCGGGAACGGGCAGAATCCGCAACAGGGATGGACGGTGCGGAACGCGGTGGTGCTGCCGTCGTGGATGGCGGTGCAGCCGGCGCTGACGGTGGCGGCGGCGGGCGGCCAAGTGACGGCGGTGACGCTGGGCAGCGAGCATGGGTTGGGATGGGATCCGTATGGGTCGAGCGTGCCGGTCGCGTTCAGCGGAGCGTGCACGGCGCAGGCGACGGCGCATGTGAATGCGAGCGGGGCGATTTCGAATGTGGCGGTGACGCAGGGAGGGGTGGGCTGCTCGGCGACGACGACGGCAAGCGTGAACGCAGCGGGGACATGGGACACGGCGGCGCCGGTGAACCTGGTCGGCGGCGAGAACATGACGTTCTTCGCCGGAAATCTGCTGAAGGGGAACGGCGGATACACGGTGTGGAACGCGGGCGGCTCGGCGAGCTACGGAACGCAACTGGATGGCGGAGGCGGAACGCTGCCGGGCGGCGGGAGTTACGCGGCGCTGGTGGGAAGCGGGCGCGTTGGGGCAGCATTTCAAGTGGATCAGTTTCCGGGGGCGGATGTCGGGGCGAAGATTCAGGCGTGCGTGAACGCGGTGAATGCGAGTTACGGGGGAACTTGCGACGCGCGGAATTTCACGGGCAATCTGACGATGGGCGAGAACCTGACGATCGCGACGGGGAATGTGGCGATCCTGCTGCCGTGCGCGACGATTACGACGGCGAACCAGATTCGGGTGACGGCGGGAACGCGGAACGTGTCCTTGCGCGGATGCGCGCTGCGCGGCGGGACGGCGGCGAGCGGCAGCGTGGGCGGGACGGCGCTGGCGTACACGGGAACAGGCGCGACGATCGAGGTGGGCGATCCGACTTATGCGGCGGATACGCAGGGATTCCACCTGGACAACGTGGTGATCAATACAACCGGGGCGACGAGCGCGACGGCGCAGGGGTTGGCAGCGTACCGGACACAGGAGATGGACCTGGAGAGCCTGTACTTCCTGGGCAACCAAAACCAGACGGGCATGACGCTGGACGGGACCGGGAATTACACCGGTGGAACTTACTTCGATACGGAGCTCAGCGGATTTGGGACGGCGGTGAACGCGATCGGGCACCAGGTGACGAATCCGGCGATAACGGATTGGGTGAATGCGAGCACGTTTGTGCGGTTGCACATCGATTGCCCGACGTCGAGCGGAAGCCCGATCAGCGGGACATACGGGATCAACCTGCAACAGGGCGATGGAAACACGTTTACCGGCGGAGACGTGGAGGGATGCTCGACGGCCCTGCACTTGGGACCGAACGCCGAGAACAACACGATCGTGGGGCTGCGCAACGAGAACTCGACGAACCAGGTGGTGGCCGACGCGGGGAGCGCGTACAACCTCTGGATTACCGGCGGCACGATGTATAACGGCAAGCTGACCGACAACGGCACGCGCAACAGCTTCCAGGACGCCTTCCACCGCTCGGACAACAACCTCAACGGCGACCTGTGGCGCAGCCAGGCCGACACCACTGTCACCAACCACATCTTCACGGGCATGGGCCTGGGGAATGTGCGCGGCCGCCAGGACGAGTGGCAGACCGATGTACCGGGAACCGCCAACAGCTTCCAAAACGCCTGGCTCTGGGGTCCGGGAGACGGAACTTCAGGACAGCAGGTTTGGGAACTGGAGGATCTGCTCAACAACACCATCCGCTTCGGCGTGCAGCAGAACACTACCGCCGGAGGAAACGACGAGAGCTTCCTGAACGCGGCGGGGACGGGCAGTGTGTGCTTCAACTGCTCGACGAATTCGGGGACCGGGGGCGTGACGTTCGCCAGCGGCGGCGCGACGCCGGCGGCGGTGGCCACCGTGGACCACCAGGGGAACGGCCAGTTCGTGGGCAATTTGCAGGTGGACGGCACAACGCAGTCGGCGGGAACGATGACGGTGCGCAACAACGCGGATGCGGAAGCGGACTTCATATTGCGGCCGGGACTTACCACCAGCCAGAAAGGATCCCTGACTTACAGGGACTGGAACGGAACCGGCGAGTGGTATCTGGTGAAGGATACGAACAATAACTGGGCGCTGAACTCAGCGACGGGAGGGTTAGACAGCTTTAAGGCGTATCAGAGCACCAACAGCGGAGATACGTATATCGATGCGAGTAACTCGACGGGGCATATCCGGCTGAATTACGAAAGCGGATCGGGCGCAGAGACAGATATTTATTCGGGATCGAGCACGAGCCTGACCGCGGCGTTCGTGGCTCCGAATGCGATCAAGCTTCCAGGGCTGGCGGCTTCGTCTGGGGACTTTTGCCTGCAGATCGATAACTCGGGATATGTCACGAACACCGGATCGCCGTGCGGAACCGGATCGGGGTCCGGCGGCACGAACGGAACGATCAATTCAGGGAACACGGGACAGATTGCATACTACACAGCGAACGGCGCAACGATTGGCGGGATGGGGGCAGTGCCGCTGACAGCGGGCGGGACGGGAGCGACCAGCGCCAGCGGTGCACTGGCGAACCTGCTGCCCGGCGCGGCAGCGGACGGAAGCAACGGCCTGACGACGACGGGCCAAGTTACGGCACAAAGTATTATTGCCAGAAATGTTTCCAATATGGCGCTTCCCGCCGGTACGCTCTCTACAAGCGGTGGAAGCATACCGGATAATTCAGCCCAGATTGGCGTGGTCGAAGCCTACTTCTCCAATGGCGAGCATACCGGAGGTCTTGTTCTCGATGGTGGGACAGAAGTAGATATAGGCGCTTGTGCCGTGACAAATACCTGCTCGATCGCGTGGTCGTGGAATGCAGTGCCGGGGGTTGACCACTACGAATTGTGGATAGCGTCTTATGACCCGCCCGACTACGCTGGAACCACTTTTTACTTTTCCACAACATCAACCTCCTACACTCAAACGGCCGCATCCGGATCAACAGGGACTTACAGCGCCTTAAATACTACAGGCGGGGACGTTATTGCGAGCGGTTCCGCTATTGCGCCCAATGTCATTTCCGCCCTATCTCCCGAGGTCGATATTCGCGCATACGGCGCGACGATCGACGGCGCGACGGACATCGGAAGCGCGCTGGCAGGCGCGATGGCGGCGTGCCCCTCCTCCACGAGCGGCACAAACGGAGCAAGTTGCACGGTACTGCTGCCCTGCGGCGGGGCGGGCTGCTACCTGGCGAATGGCAGCCTGAGCCTGGCTGACGGCAGTCCTATCGTGCAGTTCAAACTGCAAGGCACGCTTTCCCTGGGCAGCACATTGGTTATGCCCGACAGCACCTCCTTTATCGGGGATGCCGGCGGAGGGAATGCCGATTTCCAGATCAAGGGGCCGACGGCGGCGATCAACGGTCCGCAAGTGAGCGGCACTCTGGGAACAGCCATCACGACAACCGGATCACCCGTGACGTTCACGCCCACGTTCACCAGCGGCAGCATTGCGAATTTCCAGGCCAACTCGGCGATCACGGTGGCCGGAACCACAAGCGGCACGGCTTCAGCCGTGGGGACGGCGTATTCGTCGGGACCGAACGCGACCTATACGTTTTCGTCCTACACGCGCATCCCCGCCGGAAGCGTGGCAACGGTGACGGGTTGCGCGAACTCCAGCTACGACATCAACCAGAGCCCCGTGATCTCGGCCGATTACTCCGCGCAAACACTCACGCTGGCCAACCCGAACGTGACCGCTTCCGGCTCCACGACCGGCTGCACGATTACAGGCTTCAACGAGGACAGCTTCGAGACCGTGCTGATTACGGCGGTAACGGGATCTACGGTGACGGCGCAGTTTATGCACCCGCACAGCGCCAGCGATCAGTTCGGCATGGTGGCCACGGAGTTCCAGTACAACACCAATAACCATCACGACCTGGAGAACATCTCCGTACAGAACTGCCTTGGCGATTGTTTGTGGATACCGATCGTGAGCGACTTCTCGATTGCCAACGATGGGTTCACAAGCGCGTGGAGCATGACTTCAGTGCCGGTGGAAGATGCCGCGGGAGGATTGGGCACGATCCGCGACAGCGCATTCGTTGCGCCCCGCCCAAACACCTGCACGAGCAACTGCGGCGCAGCCGCTTACCCTGCCGCGCTTCGCTGCACCTACCTTGCGCCCGCGATCGCAAACCAATCGGGGTGCGGCTTTGTGGAGATCTACGACACGACATTCTTCCCTGGCGGCGTGAAGGTGGACTCGAATGGCGTAACCGCGGGCCTTGCGATGCCGAACTTTTACAACGATCAGTTCCGCGAGGTTCCGCAGAACGCGATCACGGTGGACAATCGCTACGGTTCGATGGGTTCCTTTATTGCCGATTCGCCGGTGATCGAGGACGATTTCTCAGGCAGCGGCACGATTTGTTACCTCGGTTTCACGGATGCGGCGCAAAACGGCGGCGGTCCCGTGGAATTCCGCAACGTGCAGGCGGCCAATGGCTCCTGCCTGGTGAACACCTACTATAACGGCTCGTTCAGCATGGATGGATTTACGCCGTCCGGTTTTGCGCTGCCCTACGGACGCGGCGTGCCGGTTGGCACCCTGACCAATGGCGGCCAGGAAGAAACAGAGTTGCGCGGAATTGGGGCGGGACTTGGACCGAGCGTGATTCCATCCGCCACGCTTGCAGCCAGCACGCCGTCTACGGGATCGGGAGTCACGGTTTCCAGCGTGGAAGGACCGGACGGATCGGCGGCCTCAGCTGTCGAGCTTGACAATTCCTCCGGCACAGGCCCGCTGCTCGGCGGCCAAATCTCTACATCTACCTACACCGGAGACTGGTTTCTCTACGGCACATGGGCCCGGAGAGGGGCGAACCAGACTACATGGCAGGGACCGGGAGGTACGCCGCTGGTTCTTGCCAGCGGAGGCACGGATACGCTCTCCGGCAACTATCTCAGCAACTTTGATATGGAATTCGTTAATGACTGGTGGCACCCCGTAGTGGGGCTGGCGACGGTGACAGCGGGAGAATCGACCGGACACACGATGCAATTGCGTATGTATGCCGGCCCTTATGCGGGCGAGGGCAATCGGTTCTACGGATGGTTTTGGATGCACGTTCCCGGCCCAAACAATCCCGCCTATAGCGGCGTGACCCAGGACGAAGTGGAACGCTGGCGGCAGCAGTTGATGCACGGCTATGTGCCATCCAACATGCCCGGCGGCGGCGTGCTGGCAATGCACCCCGCGCACAAACTCTACTGGGGCAACGATACGGACCTCTATCGCGGCGCGGCGGGCGTGGTGGAGACCGATGGGACGATCGATGCAGTATCGGGCTACGAGGTGAACGGTTCCGCTCTTGCCACTGGAAACCTGGCCGACTGGACCAACAGCGGGGCTGCGAGCGGCTCGGTACCGGTATGGAACGCGGCCACGAGCAAGTGGACGCCGGGAGCGGTGAATGCCGTGCAGGTGAATGGGGCGGCGGCGCCAGCTTCCGCGCAAGTACTTGGGTCCAACTCCTCTTCGCAGCTTGTGACGGCGACGGCGGCGCAGATTGCGAGCGCGATCGGAGCGACGGCGGTGGCCAATGCGACCAGCGCCGCAAGCGCGACGAACTTTACCGGCAGCCTGAGCGGCGACGTGACGGGAACGCAGAGCGCGACGAGCGTGGGCAAGATCAACGGAGGTTCGGTGCCCGTTTCGGCCGGCGTGCTGGGGACGAATGCGAGCGGGCAAGCGGTGGCTGCATCCACGACCGGGAGCGGGAGCGCGGTGCTGGCGAGCAGCCCCACGCTGGCGGCTCCCACGGTGACCGGAACGCTGGCGGGCGCTTCGGAGACGCTGAGCGGAACGCTGAGCGTGACGGGGACGCAGACGCTGACCGGGGCCACGACGATGCAGGGCAACGTGACGCTCAATAACGGAGCGAACTCGAACCAGACTCTGGCGATTCAGCCGGGCTCGAGCGCGGACCAGACCGGCGCGGTGCAGTTTAACAACTATTCGGGGACCGCGGAGTGGCAACTGCGCAAAGATGCGAACAACTATCTGCGCGTGACCGACGCGGCCAATTCGCTGGATCGGGCGATTTTTCCGCCGAGCGCGAATACGACGATCAACGCCGGAGCCGGAGCGAACGCGGTGGTGGTGAACAACACGAGCGGATCGGGGACGAGCGGATTCATTGTGTACGAGGGCGGCTCGAATTCCTCGACCGCGGCCTTCCAGGTGACGGGCAGCGGAAACACGACGGCGACGGGCTTTCTGCAAGGAAAGTTCATCATGGGGACGGGCACTATGACGATGGCGGCGGGCGCGGCGGCGGGAACGAGCCCGTCGATTGCGTGCGCGACCAGCCACGTGTGCGACGGCGTGAGCGGAACGGTGACGCTGACGACGGGAACCAGCCCCACGACAGGAACACTGGCGACGCTGACGTTCCCGAACACGCACAGCAACCAGGCGAACTGCATTGTGGACACTCAGAGCTCGACCGCTGCGATCACCAGCAATACCTGGACGGAGAGCACGACGGCGATCACCGTTACGGCGAATACGGCGCTGTCGGCTTCGACGGCATACACGATCAAATACTGGTGCGGCGGGTACTAGGTTGTATCGACATATAGGGGTGTGCGGCGCTGGGAGCCGTTTTTTTCGGGTTCTAGGAGAGAGGAGCGACGCATACCGGGCGTCTGCTAGCGACGAACGACAACGAAACCGGGAAAATCGGCCCCAGCCCTGCGGGTTGCGGCGAAAACCCGCTCATACTTCGTTGTCGTCCTAGGCGGTGGACCCGCCACAGCCGTCGTCCTCCGCCTCGTCTGAGCGGGTTTTCGCTACGCAACGCCACATATCCCTATATGTCGATACAACCTAGGGAGACAGGGACTGAGGGACTAGGGACGTAGGGACTTAGGGGCGATGGCGGCCTGGGCGTGAAAACGCGGCGGCGAGAGTGCGCACCCGCCAAAACGACAACACAGATAGATGGAACGAGATGGGAGGCGCGGCTCGGGCGGAGCTGCGCCTTCGCTTGGCGCGCGACAGGGGCAGTCGCGCGCCAAGCCTGCCTGCATGGGAGCGTCCGCAACCATCAGGAACGATGCAACCGGAGGGACAGGTGGCGGAGGTGGAAGCAGAGAACGTGGTCGAAGCGCCGGTATGGAAGACGCGCCTGGCGAAGATGGGAAGGAAAGATCTGGAAGAGTTTGGGCGGATTCTGGATCAGCGGCCAAAGATCCTAGGCGGCAGCACGGCGGGGATGGCGCTGGCGGAAGAGCTGCTGGTGGTGAGGGTGCGCGAGGGAAGGCGCGCGAAGCTAAGAGCCAATGCGGTGCAGCGCGCGTTTGAGCAGCGGCGGGGCACGCGAAACATTGTGCTGAAGGCGAGACAGATGGGGCTGACGACGTGGGTGGCGGCGCGCTTTTTTTTGAGGACGATCACGCACCCGGGTACGCTGACGCTGGAGGTGGCGCATACGCAGGAGGCGGCTGAAGAGATTTTCCGTATCGTGCACCGGTTCGTGGATTGGCTGCCAGGCAGACTGCGGAAAGGGCCGCTCAGGACGGCGCGGTCGAACGTGCGGCAGATTGTGTTTCCGGAGATCGATGCGCAGTACCGCGTGGTGAGCGCGGCGGACCGGAACGCGGGGCGGGGATTGACGGTGCAGAACCTGCACTGCTCGGAGCTGGCGCGCTGGCCGGGGGATGCGGCGGAGACGCTGGCAGGTCTGCGGGCGGCGATGGCTCCGGGAGCGGAGCTGGTTCTGGAATCGACGCCGCAGGGAGTGGGCGGGTGCTTCCACGAGGAGTGGCTGAAGGCCGATGAGACGGGGATGGTGAGGCACTTTTTCCCATGGTGGATGGAGCGGCGGTATCGCGCCGGGGCGGTGAACGAGGCGAGCCTGACGAAGGAAGAGCGCGATCTGATGGCGGAGCACGGGCTAAATCTGGGGCAGATTGGGTACCGGCGGCGGATTCGGGCGGATTTTCGCGGATTGGCGCGGCAGGAGTATGCGGAGAACGAAGAGAGCTGCTTTTTGGCTAGCGGCGAGAGCGTGTTTGAGCTGGCGGCCGTGGAGGAGCGGATGAAGACGGCTCCGGAGCCTGTGGAGCGGAGGCGGAATGGGGAGCTGGAGATCTGGCTGCCGGCGGTAAAGGGTAAGGAATATGTGGTGGCGGTGGATCCGGCCGGAGGCGGAAGCGGAGGCGACTACTCGGCGGCGCAGGTGCTGGAGATGGAGACCGGGCTGCAATGCGCGGAGTTTGCCGGGCACATGGGCGGACTGGAGCTGGCGCGGTTTGTGACCGATTTGGCTGCGGAGTACAACGGCGCGTGGCTGGTGGTGGAGCGGAATAACCACGGCAGCGGCGTGCTGGCGCTGGCGGAAACCGCGTGCAAGTACGGGCGGATTTACCGGCAGGGCGGGCAGGCGGGCTGGCTGACGACGAGCGTGAGCCGGCCGGCGATGCTGGGACGGCTGGATGCGGCGCTGGTCGAGGAGCCGGAGCGGTTCCAGAGCCGGCGTCTGCTGGGGGAGTGCCGGAGCTTTGTGCGGCTGGCGAATGGCGGCTCGGGAGCGCAGGCGGGGACACACGACGACCGGGTGATGGCCATGGCGATGGGTCTGGCGGCGAGGGCGGAGCTGGCGGGGAAGCGGGGCTAGCGGGGTTGGCGGGGCGAGCGTCGTTATGAGACGAGCAGGTGTGTGAACGGCAAAAGGAGGAGCTCGCTCGCGGCCCAGAAACTTCCCTCCCCTGCTTTAGTATTTGCTTTGGTTTGAAGCAATCCCTCCCTCTGGGGCCGAAGGCCTTTTCGTTTTGTTGCGCGGCGTTCCCTGCCCTCAAGATTGCGACGGTGAGCAAATCCCCCTATAATCGATAGAGAAGAATTGCAGGAAAGGTTTGCTTCCGAGAGATGCCGAAGGAAAAGATTCATCCCAATTACATTGCGGTGCGGGTCATGTGCGCCTGCGGAAACAATTTTGAGACGCGGTTGACCCACAAGGGCGACATTCACGTGGAAATTTGTTCGGCTTGCCACCCGTTCTTTACGGGCAAACAGCGGCTGGTGGACACGGCGGGACGCGTGGAACGGTTCCGGCGGAAGTACGCGAAAGCCACCGAGGCGAAGGCGGCGAAGTAGGCCGGAGCGAGGAGTTGGACGAGTGGGCCTCCGCCGCGGCGGAGGCTCATGTTTGTTTGGGGCAAGAGACAGCTACTAGCTCCTAGCCTCTAGCTTCTAGCCGCTCGTCGGCACATTGACCTGAGTGCTCTTGTCTCAGATCGCAGTTCCAGCAGGAACGGGCTTCAGGCTCAAAGCCTGCAGCTGGAGGCTCAAAGGCATTTATGCCAAGGCGCGGATTCACCGTGAAGAAGAACTGGGACAATCCGGTGGAGCACGCGATGCCCGCAGTGGCGCGGGTACCGGCGGAGGTGCGGCTGGGCGCGGTGGTGGTGCGGCCGGCGACGGTGCTGGCGCCGATGGCCGGCGTGACGGATACGGTGTTCCGGCGGTTCATCCGGCATGCGAGTTTGTTCTCCACGGCTGACGCCAATTCAAATGCCAACTTGCTCTCCCAGGTCCCCAAATGCGAGGGACCTGGGGCACCCAATTCTTCTGTCGACGAGTCACAGATCGATTCCGCGATCAGCAACGTGGAGTCGGGTTGCGGGCTCGATTATGACCGAGTTCACGTCGGCGGATGGGCTGGCGCGGATGCGGGAGACAAAGCGGCGGCGGTATCTGACGTTCTACGACGATGAGCATCCCATAGGGGCGCAACTGTTCGGATCGAATCCGGAGACGCTGGCGGAAGCGGCACGGATCGTGGAGGAGACGGGATTCGACACGGTGGATTTGAACCTGGGCTGCCCGGCGAAGCGGGTGGTGGGATCGAACGGAGGGTCGGGGCTGCTGCGCGATCTGCCCCGGATCGGCGAGATCTTTCGCGAGGTTCGGAAGGCGGTGACGATTCCCTTCACCGTGAAGTTCCGCATGGGCTGGAACGACGAGCAGATTGTGTGCGTGGAGCTGGCGCGGATGGCCGAAGCCGAGGGGCTGAACGGCGTGACGTTGCACGCGCGGACGCGCGAGCAGGGCTACAGCGGACAGGCGCAGTGGCATTGGATTGCTCAAGTGAAACAGGCGGTGGGGATTCCGGTGATGGGCAACGGCGACATCCGCACGCCGGAAGACGCGGCGGCGATGGTGGCCGAGACGGGCTGCGACGCGGTGATGATCGGGCGCGCGGCGCCGGCGAATCCGTGGATCTTCCGGCAGATTGCCGAGTACACGGCAACGGGCAGCTACGAGCGGCCGACAACCGAGGATCGCTACCGGATGATCCGCGCGTATTTCGAGATGCTGCTGGCCGAGGCGGAAACGACGAAGGATTTGCCGCGCGACGCGAGGATGGGCGATGCCGGGGCCCCGCGGACAGGTCCACGTCCGTGGGGTGGGATCCGGCAGGAAAGATGAAGCAGTTCGCCACGTGGTTCACGCACGGCGTGCCGGGCGGGGCGAAGCTGCGGGCGGCCATCTATCAGGCTCGGAACGGGGCCGATGTGCTGGCCGAGGTGGAACGGTTTTTCGCGGCGCAAGGCGACGGCGCTCTAGAAGAGGATGCGGCGCAGGAGTTTCCCGAGTCCGCGCTGGTTTGCGACTAGTGTGGTGTCCCCGAATTTCGTGACACAATGTGCGAAGAACAACCGCAGATCCTTCGACTCCGTTTGGCCCAAAAGACCGGCCAAACTTCGCTCAGGATGACCATTCCTATTGATACGAACTTTCGACTCAGGACATTAGCTTGCGACTGATGCGACTGCGCTGAACCATCCCGCGTTGAAAGAGCAACCGCAGATCCCCATTCGACTCGTTCGCTGCGGCGAACTCGCTCAGGGCAGGCTTTCGACTCCGTCTCGCTAACGCGAGTCGCCGCTCAGGATGAAAACTCATTGATTCTTGCGTTTTGTACGATCAACGGCGCGGCTTTTCCACATTCGGGTACGAGGTGTGCACCGAGGCCCGGCGAGGCCGAGTGCGCTAGGCTGAAAACGGGATGAGCGCGTGTTTGATTTGCGGCGGGGTGGGGCTGGTGCGCAGCATGGACGCGTCCGGCAACTGGGTGAGCCGGCCGTGCGAGTGCCAGGAAGCGGAGCGGGAACAGCGGCGGCTGGCTGCGGCGCAGATTCCAACGCGGTACATGGATTGCACGCTGGACGCATTCGATCCCTCGTATCCCGGGGCCGACCCATCGTTGGGCCGGGCGCTGCAGATGGCGCGCAAGTTTGCGGAGACCTATCCGGTGGATACGGCAGGCCGCGGGCTGCTCCTAGCCGGCACAGCGGGACTGGGCAAGACGCACCTGGCCGTCGGCATTCTGCGGCGGCTGATCCAGGAGCGCGGGGCAAAGGGATTGTTCTGCGATTATCGCGAGCTGCTGAAGAGCATCCAGAACAGCTACAACCCGGAGGTGCGGACGACGGAACTGGAGCTGCTGAAGCCGGTGTTTGCCGCCGAGGTGCTGGTGCTGGACGACCTGGGCGCGCAAAAACCCAATGAGTGGGTGTGGGATACGGTGGCGCTGATCCTGAACACGCGCTACAACGACCGGCAGACGACGATCATCACGACAAATTATCCGGATCTACCGGCAGGCGCAGGCGCAAAAATCGACAGGGGCGGAGCGCAAAGCTGCAATCCTCGAAGACACGCTGGGCGACCGTATCGGCGACCGCATGAGGTCACGACTGGCGGAGATGTGCGTGCGCGTGGAGATGCGGGGCGATGACTTCAGGCAATCAGTAAAGCGGGCGCGGTTCGGGTGAAAGGTAGCTTTTAGCTCATATTGATTCGGCCCGGTATTGTTGCTACAAAATAAAGCCATAGCAAAAGCAACCGCAGGTCCTTCGACTGCGTTTGGCGCAAGAAACGCGCCAAACTTCGCTCAGGATGACAGCTTTGTAACGCTGCAATCATTCAGGGCCGGATCAAAAGCGTATAGATCTCAACGGTCAGCGCACAGCATTTCGGCGGTCATCTGGCCGGTGCGTGGCGGAGCCGCGCCGGGAGAATTACCGGAACAGCCAAAGGCTCGCCAGAACCAGAAGCATGGCGGCTATGGTCAGGCCCTGGTAGGCCCAGTCGGCCATTCGGCTGGGACGTGGACCGGCGCTCAAGGAGGCGGGCGGCGGAGTGGGGACGGGTGAGGAGGAATGCATCCTTTGGCCTGCCTTTCAAAAGTCTTCGTATCAACTTACGGTTCGATCGGGATTCCGGTTCCTTTTTGCATCTCGCCAGTTTCCTGACGGGCGTTGGTGAGTTCGCTGGCGCGAGACGCGGAGTGTTGCCGCTCCGGAACGCTCGCGTTCCGCTACTTCTGCCAGCTTAGACGCTCCACCGCGCTCCAGGATTCAACCAAACGATGGAGATTCGATGAAGAGTTTTTGAACATGGCAGGGGCTAGTGTGGTGTCCCTAAAGTTTGTCACATAAATCGTGCATCCCAAATGCAGGTCCTTCGACTCCGTTTGGCCGAGAACCGGCCAAACTCCGCTCAGGATGACTGCTTTGTTTTTGATGCGAACTTCGGGGACAGGACACTAGCGATACCGCTTGCCGGCCAAGGGCAAATGGAGCACGGGGCCGGCGGAAACAGGTGTACAATCTCGCTCGTGAGTGCAAGTTCGCCAGGGGAAGGTTCTGCCGCGGCGCAGGAGCGTAATTGGCTGCCGACGGCAATCGCCGCAGCCGTTGTACTGGCGGTGGCGGTTGGGTCGATCCTGATTTTGGGGCACGGCAAGAGCGCGCCGGCGGTGACGCCCATCTCGACGCCAACCGATCCCTACGCCGGCAACCTGACGATCAGCCGATTGGCGATGAGCGAATCGGCCAACCTGGCCGGCGGCAAGGTGACCTACCTGGACGGGCAAATCAGCAACATCGGAAACCGGACGGTGACCGGCATCGCGGTCCAGGTGCTTTTCCGCGACCCGGCACATGAGGTGGCGCAGAACGAAACCCAGCCGCTCAGGATCATTCGTACGCGCGACCCGTACGTGGATGTGGAGGCGCTCTCGGCGGCGCCGCTGAAGCCCAGTGAGACCGAGGACTTCCGGCTGGTCTTCGACACGGTGGCCCAGGACTGGGACGGAGCATTTCCGGAGATTCGGATCATTCACGTCGAGTCAAAGCAGGCGCCGTAGAGGTCAGCTTCCCTAGGTTGTATCGACATGTAGGGATATGTGGCGTTGCGTAGCGAAAACCCGCTCAGACGAGGCGGAGGACGACGGCTGTGGCGGGTCCACCGCCTAGGACGACAACGAAGTATGAGCGGGTTTTCGCCGCAACCCGCAGGGCTGGGGCCGATTTTCCCGGTTTCGTTGTCGTTCGTCGCTAGCAGACGCCCGGTATCCACCCCATGAACTGAGTTCATGGGGGCCCCGGCGTATGCGTCGCGCCTCTCTCCTAGAACCCGAAAAAATCGGCTCCCAGCGCCGCACACCCCTATATGTCGATACAACCTAGGGTAGAAAGTACGCAAGCGTGCAAAATTTACGCTCAACGGGCGTATACAGTGCGTGAAATGGACACATTTCCCGTGGACGCCAGTAAATATAAGGGTTTTATTTTCAGATAGATCATTGTTTCCCCGGCGACATGCTTTTTTTGGCAGCGGTATTGCTCTTATACAGGGCGAGCGGACAACAGCGCTCATCCCGCGGGCAGTGGTTTTTTGAAAGCCGCGAACCAAGAGGGATGGACCCATGACAAACTCTGCGAAAGTTTCGATTCTCTTCCCCCGCCAGTGGGCCGTTGTGGCCGCGTTTGCGGTAGCATCGGCGCTTGCGATTCCAGCCTTCGCACAAGATCAAGTATCAACAGGGATCTCGTCTGGAGTTACCCCACAGACCACGGCTACGTCGGCCACGCAGCAGCCCTCCCCCAATATGCCGATGGCCGAGCAGCCGTTGAGCCAGCCGAAGGAAGGGTTCTGGGGCCGCGTCAATCCCTTCGCCCGCAAGAAGTGGGTGAAGAGGCAAATTGACCCCATCAACGACCGGCTGACCGAGCTGGATGAGGTAAATGCCAAGAACGCGCGCGACATCCGGGATGTGGATGAACGGGCGCAGGCCGGGATCCGGAAGGCGCAGGCCTCAGCCGACGCAGCCGACCAGTTGGCGATGAATGCCAATACCGAGGCGCAGAATGCCAGCAGCACGGCGCAAGGCGCGTCGACCCATGTGGATGGATTGAACACCACGGTGAATGGCCTGGATCAATATCACCAGATCACTGATTTGACGATTACGTTTCGCGGCGGGAGCCCGGCGCTCACGGCGGATTCCAAAACGAAGCTGGATGAGCTGGCCTCGAGCCTGACCGGCCGCGAGGGCTACATCCTGGAGATGGAAGCGCGCTCGCCGATGGTGGGCAGCGCAGGCATCCAGAGTTCAGAGCGCCTGGCGGAAGCAGTCAAGCGCTATCTCGTAACCGAACACCAGATTCCCGTCTACCGCATGCACTCCGTGGCCCTCGGCAACGAGGCGCCCGTTACCGGTTCCAACGACGAAGACCAGAGGCCGGAGCGGGTACGGGAGAGCAGCGTGCAACTGCGGTTGATGGAAAACAGTTTGGCGGCCCGGGCAGCAGCGTCACCCCAAAGCGATTCTGCCGCAGCTGGCGCAGAGCAGCCGTAGTATCGCGGCCATCCTCCCCCGAGGCTCTGCTCCTGCGCCGACGGCTACCCCGCCGTTCGGCCGCCAACCAAGCTCTCGCAACGCGAGAGAACCAAGGCAACTTGGCCCCCGCTGAAAACGGGGGCCGTTTTTTTTGAGACTGGGAGCTAAGGGACTAAGAGACGAAGGGGACGAGGGAACGCACGGAGCCGCGGGGTCATGGGTTTGTGGCTTTACTGTGATTATAATGTTTGTTATAATCATAAGAATGGTGGCGGCGATGATCAAGCTCAAAGTGACGACGGTGGGGAGTTCGGCGGGAATTGTGTTACCGAAAGAGGCGTTGGCGCTGCTCAAGGTAGCGAAGGGTGACTCGGTCTTTCTGCACAGAATCACCGGACGGCGTTCGCATTACGCCGTACGATCCGGAGTTCGAGGAAGACATGGGACTGGCCCGGCAGGTGATGCGGAAGCGCCGCGACTTGCTTCGCGAGCTGGCAAAGTGACAACTCCGGCCTGGAGATGGATCAAGGAAAGCTCGGTTCTCGCCATCCACGAGGAACAGATTGCGGAGCACGGCGGCCTGGCGGGAATTCGAGCGATTTGCCGCTGCTGCTGTCGGCGCTGGCGCGGCCGCAAAATCTGGCAGCATATGGGAATCCCGACGTCGCGGACCTGGCTGCTTCTTACGCTATTGGAATCGCGCGGAATCACGCGTTCCTGGATGGGAACAAACGGACGGCCTGGGTGGTTGCAGAAATATTTCTGCTGAAGAATGGCTATGAGCTCATCGCGAGCGACCGGGATGGAGTGACGACGATGCTGGCTGTCGCGGATGGGACGATGTCGAGCCGGAATTCGCACTTTGGGTGCGGACTTATATAAGGCCATTGAATACGAAGTGAACTTCTCCAATCGGCCACATGCCTTGAGTGTGCTTGACGTACGCGATGAGCCTAAGTGCGTTCCGGCAGTAGTATTCTGAGACCTCACCTAGGTTCTTGCAGGGAGGTTTGTATGCGCAGGATTCTATTCGCTCTGGTTGCGATAGCGTTTGCAGCCGGCTTTACGAGGCCGCTTTGGGCGCAGGGCGCGCCGCCGCAATCGAGCGCCGGGCAGCCGTACACCATCGAGTACTACTACAAATGCCAGTGGGGCCATCAGCAGGAGTTTCTGGACCTGTTCCTGAAGAACCATTGGCCGCTGCTCAAGAAGATCCAGACGACGGGGCGGATTCTCTCGCTCAAGATCGAGTCGCCGGCCTATCACACGACCGAGGACGGCCGCTGGGATTACCGCGTGACCATCGTCTACAAGAACTCGACGCTGGCGACGAGCGCGAACCCGGATGAAGCGGCGTTCATCAAGGAGCTATGGCCCGACCAGGAGACGTACAAGAAAGAGGAGCAACGGCGATTTGAGATTCTGCTTGGGCACTGGGATTTGCCAGTGACGGATATAACGCCGAAGTGACAGGGGCCATGGATCAGGGGTCAGGGGTCAGAGATCGTCGCGTGCGCGCCATTGGCGGACGAGGCCGGCGGCGGCTTCGGGCCAGTCGGGGAATTCGAACTCGAATCCTGCATCAAGGAGGCGGCCGGGAACGACGCGACGGCTTTTGAGGACCAGTTCGGGCTCGGTGCGAAGGAAAAACATGCCGATGGCCATAAGCGGGGCGGGAGCGGGAAGGCCGTTGGGCATCTCCCAGGCCTCGCGCAGAGCGGCCATGAATTCGCGGTTGGGCAGAGGGTTGGGCGCGGTGAGATTCACCGGGCCATCGATCTCCTCGTGCTGGATGAGAAATTCGAGCGCGCGGGCGTAGTCGGCTTCGTGAATCCACGAAACGTATTGGCGGCCGTTGCCCTGCGTGCCGCCCAGCCCAGCGCGGACCAGGTTCGAAAGGACGCCGAAGACGCCGCCGGGAGAGGGGCTGAAAACCAGCGAGGTGCGCAGCGCGATCTTTCGCGTGCGCGGAGTTTCGGTAGAGAAGAACGCGGCCTCCCAATCCTTGGCCAGGCGGACGGTCCAATTCCACTTCGCGGGAGCGCGCCGTAGAGGCGATAGCAGTTCGTTGCCGCCCAGTTCGCCAGTGGCCTCGTCCATCGGCCGGTCAAACTCCGTTCCCTGGGGCACGTGCCGGTAGATGGACGCGGTTGAGGCGTTCATCCACAGGCGCGGCGGGTGGGCGAGCACGGCGAAGGCGTCGTGGAGCACACGCGTGGGCCCGATGCGCGAGTCGTAGAGTTCGCGGCGATTGCGCGCCGTGTAGCGGCAGTCGATGCCGCGGCCGGAGAGATGGATGCAGACGTCGGCGCCTTCGAGGGTTTCGATCCAGGGGCCAAGCTGGCGGCCATCCCAATGAACCGTTTGCCAAGGCGCCGTGTAGGGCCCGCGAGTGAGAACAGTGACGTAGTGGCCGCGCTCCTGAAAAAACTGCGCCAACATGCGGCCGATCTGGCCGCTGCCGCCGGGCATGACGATGCGCAAGGGCCGAGCGGCCTGTATGCCAGGATTCTCCATGCAATCAGGGTAACGCGCCGTCGGGGCGTTGATGGCTCCTATTGCGGCGGAGGAAGCGGGTAGGCCTGCATGAACTGGCGCTGGCGGTGGACGCGGATCTCGTGGACGATAATAAACACGATGAGGAAGATGACAAGTAGCGGGCCAAAGAATATCCAGGGCGAGAACACGACATGGTCCTGGCCGACGGAGACGCTTGACGGGGCGTGTACGGCGCCGAACATCGCGACCAGATCCTGAGCCACCCTTACGTTTTCGCCCAGGCGGATGGAGCCGAAGAACGAGACGAGGTCGCCGCCAATGGAGGAGTTATCGGTTGCAGTCACGCGGCCGAAAAAGTTGACCAAGTCGTGGTGGGCCTGGCCATCGAGGCGCACGTCGCCGAAGAAAACGACAATGTCGCCTTTCACGTCGCCTTCGGCGTGAACGCTGCAGAAGAAGCAGACGGCGTCGTTCACTGGGGCGTCGGGGGTGACGTCGATGTTATGGAAAAACTGGACGGCATCTTCTTCGGCGCGGGCGGGCGCTGCGGCGACCACGAAGGCGGCGCCGAACAGGCAGACGGCGAGAAGTCTCCTATGCATAGGTTTTTGATCCTCGCTATAACCCAATATACGCGATGAGAGGCGCAGAAGTTCCCGAGAGTTTCTTCTCTGCAAGATACTCATCCTGATGGATTTACGATGACTTCAGCGCCTGCGTCCATTCGGCGGCGCTCGAAACCAGCACGTCGGGCGGGGTTTCCAGCAGGTTCTGAGGGCCGAAGCCGAAGGTGCATCCGAGGGACCATGCTCCGGCGTTTCGCGCGGTCTCGACATCAATTTGGCTGTCGCCGATCATTACGGTCTCCTCGGGCGCGGCGCCGGTCTCTTCCATGAGCGAGCGCAGGCCCAGCGGATCGGGTTTTTTGACGGGGAAGCTGTCACCGCCATAGATGTGGAGGAAGTAGTCCGCCAAGCCCAATCCCTCGCAGATGCCGCGCGCGGGACGAACCGGCTTGTTGGTGAGTACGGCCATGGCTCTTTGCGGACAGCCTGGGGCATCATGCAACTGGTGCAGGGCCTTGAGGGCGTCGAGAACGCCCGCGTAGGCGTAAGTGAAGTCGAGCTTGTGCTCGCGGTAGTACTGGAGAAAGAAGGCGTAGGCTTTGTTGAAGAGGTCCTCGTCCACAGCGTCAAGAGCCGCACCGTTTGCCAGCGCCAGGGAACGCCGCATGAGCATGGGGGCGCCGTTGCCGACGAAGCCGGCAATCGTGGGATCGGGCAGCGGGCCAAGGCCAAACTCCTCGAGCGTGGCATTCACGCTGTTGCAGAGGTCCTGCGCCGAGTCAATCAGTGTGCCATCGAGATCGAAGACCAGCAGCTTCAATCGCTCTACGGGAATGGGGCGAAAGACGCGAATCATCTTCTTCTCAGTTTATCGGACTGCGCAAGGCGCAATGTTTACACTGAGCAGGCAAAGTATTGGAAAGGAGTTTCGTATGGTGAAGAAATGTGCGGCCATCCTGGCGGCGACGCTGGTTCTCGTGTTCGGGTTGCGGCCGGTACCCGCGCAGCAGGCGTCTGCGCCGCAATTCAGCGTCAACGCCGCGGCAGAACACATTCCCAACCTTGGGACGCTCAAGACTGAACTGAAGGCGTATCACGATTGCACGTGCCCATGCGGCTGCTACGCGCACGACCTGGACGCGCAGGCGGATCGCGCCATCGCATTTCTGCGGCGCCGTGCCGCGCATCGCCGGCCTGGCGAGAAGCTGGCCCTGATTCTGGACATCGACGAGACAACGCTGTCGAACTATCAGGAAGAGGTTGGCGCGGATTTCGCAAATAACGCTGCCGCGTTCGATGCGTGGGTAAAAACGGCACAGGCTCCGGCGATTCCGGGCACATTGCGAATTTACAAGGAAGCACAGCGGCTGGGCGTGAGCATCTTTTTTATCACCGGCCGCTCCGAGACGGAGCGCGCGGCAACGGAACGCAATCTGCGCGCACAGGGCTTCGACAACTGGCGGCAACTGGAGATGCGCCCGGCCGATCACGGATCGGAGACCGCTGCGGCCTACAAGGCTGCGGCGCGCGCGCAGATCGCTGCCTCGGGTTACACACTGGCGCTCAACGTGGGAGACCAGTGGAGCGACCTGAAGGGCAAACCGGAGGCGGAATACTCGGTGAAGTACCCGGACCCGTTCTACTTCATTCCGTAACGCGGCGCTAATGGATGCGAATGTTGCCCGATCCCGTATTGATGCGGACCATCGGCCCGCCGCCGCCGATCTTGCCCTTCAGGTGGCGGCGTTCCGCCGTACCCTCCGGCACGATCTCGCGGTCGCAATGAACGCTGCCCGAGCCGGCCTCGGCATCCAGCGTGAGCCCGGCATTGCCTGTCTCGATCTCGACGCTGCCCGAGCCGGTTTCAATCCGCCACGGCGCGGCCGGGATACCGTCCACTTTGATGTTGCCCGAACCGGTTCGGGCGCGCAGCCCACCGTGCAGGTTTTTCAGCGCAATCGAACCCGAACCTGTCTCGGCCTTCACATCGCCTGCGCCGGACTGCTCTGCATCGATGTTGCCTGAGCCGGTTTCAAGCGAGAACCCGCCCTGCAGGCCGGTAGCGCGAATCGAGCCCGAACCCGTGCTCAGCCTGGCATCTGTACCGACGCCGTCATCGGTCAGGTTACCCGAGCCGGCCGCGGCGTCGAGAAAGGCGCCGGCGGGCGCCTGAATCTCGTAATCGATGCCGATGTTGCCGAGATTCCGGTGTTTGTCACCGATTTGCACGATGTTGCCGGTCTGCTCGATGGGTGGATGCGCGGCGATTTCGCGCACCTTCTCATCACTTCCGCCCCAGTTCGACTTCACGCGCCCGAAGACGTGCACGCGTCCCGCGGGGCCGCTGGTGAGATGAATGGAGCCTGAGCCGGTGGCCACGGTCAGATCCACTCTGCCGCTCACCACCAGGTCGCGTTCAAAGGTTGCCTCGGCGGCCCGCGCCGCGGCTGCCGGCAAAATTGCCATTGCCAAAGCGATCGTCATTACCGCAAAAAAACGTCTCATAGCGATCCTTACCTCTTCCACACCCGTATTACGGACACAAGCGTTCTCCAGTTCAAAAAAAAGCGCCGCGGGCAAAGCCACTCGTTGTCCTCTGAATCTTACGCGCCGTCCAATGCTATCCTCTCACCCAGATGCACGAACTTCTGCTGCTCAAACCGGTTGCCGTGGCGATGCTGATTCTGGCCAACGCCTACTTTGTGGCCGCCGAATTCGCGCTTGTCTCCATCCGCGACACGCGCGTGGAACAGCTTCTTGCGGCGCGAGTTCCCGGATCGCGGGCGGTGCGGCGGCTGCAGAACAATCTCGACGACCTGCTGCCGGCCGTCCAGCTCGGCGTGACTCTCTGCTCGCTGGCGCTGGGCTGGCTGGGGGAGCCGCTGGCGGCACGGATTCTGGCCGGCTGGATGAGCGGGCTGCCTTACGCACAAGTTTACGGTCATGTGGCGGCCGTAGCGCTCGGCTTTGCCCTGATCACGTATTTTCACGTCGTCGCCGGCGAGCTGGTGCCCAAGGCGCTGGCCCTGCGCCGCGCGGAGGCTCTGGCTGTGGCCATCGCGCCGCCGATGCTGGTTTTTATGGCGGTGACCCGTCCCGCAGTGCGCTTGCTGAGCCGATCCGCGGCCGCGGTGCTGCGCGGCTTCGATATTCCCAAGACGGAGCGCGCGGCGTCGGTCCACTCCGCCGAGGAGCTGAAGCTGATTGCAACGGCGGCGCGCCGGCTGGGCCTGCTGCCCGAGTTTCAGGAGATGCTGGTACACCGCGCGCTGGAGCTCGGCGACGTTCCGGTACGCGAGATCATGACCCCGAGGCAGAAGATCTATTCTTTGCCTTCCAACATGCTCTTTCAGGAGGCCTGCTCGCGGGTTTTCAGCTGCAACCATTCGCGCATTCCCGTCTACGACGAAACCCGCGGCCCTGAGTTCATCGTCGGCGCAGTCTATGCGCGGGACCTGGCGCGGCTGTTTTTCTTCCGAACGTCACCGGCCGCGCCCGCAGCGCCCCAGGCCGAGCTTCGCCTGGCGCAGATCATGCACGAGGTGCTGGTTGTGCCTGAAACCAAATCCGCACTGGACCTGCTGCGCGACTTCAAGCAGCACCGGAGGCATCTTGCCATCGCGGTGGACGAGTACGGCTCAACCGTGGGCCTGGTGACCGCCGAGGATGCGATCGAGCAGCTGGTGGGCGAACTTGAGGACGAATTCGACACCCCCTCGCATCCGGTTCTGGGCAGCGCGGGCGAGGCGGTGCTGATGGATGGAAGCGTGAATCTGCGCGATCTGGAAACGCAAATGCAATGGAACCTGCCGCGCGACGGCGGCGTGGAAACGCTCGCCGGGTTCGTGTTGGCGCGGCTGGGGCACATTCCCCAGCCGGGCGAATCGGTGGTGTTTGAGGACCGGCGGCTGACGGTGGCGGAGATGGACGCCCGGCGTATCGCAAAGATTCGCGTCGAGCCGGTGCAGCGAATCCCGCCTGTATCGGAATAGCAATTCCGCGCTCAAATGCTTGTATTTTGATGCAGGCCTCGGCGAGCGCAAGCTGCGGCGCCGTGGTCCGGGTTGTGCAATTCTGGACAGCGCGACGCACATGCGCTACCGTGAAAGTGTGCAGGTCCACGCATGATGGTTTCCCCAATCAGCTCGCGGACTTACGGAGTTCTATCGGACGGCCGAGAGGTCGTTGCGTGGTCCCTCACAGGCCGCGGCGGGTTGGCGCTGGAAGTGATCACCCTCGGCGGGATCGTGACGCGGATGCTCGCACCAGGGCGCGATGGAAGAGCCGAGGACGTGGTGCTGGGTTTCAGCGATCTTGCCTCTTACTCCGCAGGCCATCCGTATTTCGGCGCGATTACGGGCCGTGTGGCGGGAAGAATCACCGGCGCTGCGTTTACGCTCGATGGCCAGACGTACCAGCTCGCCCGCAACGACCCGCCAAACCATCTCCACGGCGGAGTGCGCGGGTTCGACAAGCGCATCTGGGACGCGTCGATGCTGGAACGAGCGGACGGCGCACCATCGTTGCGTCTCGCGTATTTCAGCCCCGATGGCGAAGAAGGCTATCCGGGAAACGTGCATGTAACGGTCACTTATACCGTCACGAACGAGAATGTGTTTCTCATCGAATCGGAGGCGACGAGCGATCGAACGACTCCGCTCAGTCTGACGCACCACTCCTACTTCAACCTTGCGGGCGAAGGCTCCGGCTCAATCGCCGACCACCAACTGGAGATCTTCGCCAACAAGTTTGTTCCCACGGACGAGCATCTGACGCTGAGCGGGCGGCTTGAATCGACGGCCTGTCAAGGCAACGATTTTCTTCGGCCGCGGCGGCTTGGCGACGCAATTCCGCTGCTGTTCCAGCAACACGGAGATCTGTACGCGCTGCCGGCGCGCGCGGCGGGAGTACCGGCGCCGGCCGCCCGCCTTCGCGATACGGCGAGCGGGCGCGTGCTGACCGTATCGACCACGGAAGACTACCTGCAGCTTTACACCGGCAGCAAACTCAACGGAAATCGCGCCGGAAAATCGGGTACGGCGTATGCACCCTACGCGGGCCTTTGCCTGGAGTGCCACGGATACCCCGATGCGTCGAATGCTTCGCTGCGCGACGGCATCCTTCTGCATCCGGGGAAAACACAGCGCCACGCGACAGCCTATGCATTTACAGTGGACGTTGCAGAGGCTTCGCCGGCAGACGGGCCTGCGCAGACGGCAGGCCGAGCATCTCAGGAGTAAGGCAGCCCACCATGAGTCACAACGCTGCGATTCTCGACAAACCGATTCCCCACCCCGACTACAGTTTGACCGGCGTGAATGCCACTTTGGCCATTGAGAAGGGACTCGCCGAGGCCGACTGGTACCAATGCGCGGTTCCGCGCGAGACGATGCGCGCGCTGCTGGTTCGGCGCGACGGGCCCGCCATCCGCGACACGATTCTGTGGTTCGCGCTGATCCTGGGCGCGGGCTACGCGACATGGGCGCTGTGGGGCACGTGGTGGGCGATTCTGCCGTATTCGATCTATGCCGTTCTTTACGCCTCGACTTCCGATTCGCGCTGGCACGAGGCCGGGCACGGCACCGCGTTCAAGACCGACTGGATGAACAACGCGCTGTACGAGATCGCCTCGTTCATGGTGATGCGCGAGTCGACCGTGTGGCGCTGGAGCCACAACCGTCACCACAGCGACACTATTATTGTGGGCCGCGATCCAGAGATCGCGGTGCCGCGGCCGCCGGTTTTGCGGAAGGTGATTGCGCCGTTCCTCAATTTGCAAAGTTATCCGGCATATTTCAAGGCGGTCGTCATGCATTGCTTCGGGCGCATGTCGGCCGTGGAGAAGACGTTCATTCCGGAGAGCCAGTTCAACCGCATTTACTGGACGGCGCGGGTGTATGCGGCGATTTATTTGAGCGTCATTGCGGTTTCGATTTATGAGCGCAGTTTTCTGCCGCTGTTCCTGGCAGGGTTTACGAATTTCTTCGGCAGTTGGCTGATGCCTGTGTACGGGTACACGCAACATGCGGGGCTGGCGGAGAACGTGCTCGATCACCGGCTGAACTGCCGCACGGTGTACATGAATCCGGTGCACCGCTTTCTCTACTGGAACATGAACTACCACGTGGAGCACCACATGTTTCCGCTGGTGCCTTACCACGCGCTGCCGCGGCTGCACGAAGCGGTGAAGGACGACTGCCCCACACCGTACACAAGCATCTACAACGCGTGGCACGAGATCGTTTCCGCGATTTCCAGGCAGATGAAGGATCCCGCGTATTACGTGAAGCGGCGGCTTCCCGAGCCCAAGGCGCGCGCGCGCGAGGCGTGCTTTGCGTGCGAGGCCCAGCCCGACGCAGCGGGTTGGGTTCAAGTATGCGCCGCGGGCGATTTGCGGCGCGCGGACGTGGTGCGGTTCGATCACGCGCGGAAAACGTATGCCGTGTACCGCGATGACGACGGAAAACTCTATGCGACGGATGGACTCTGCACGCATGGCAATACGCATTTGGCAGATGGGCTGGTGAAGGGCGGGATCATCGAATGCGCGAAGCACAACGGACGATTCCATCTGCTCGATGGCTCGCCTGCGCGCGCGCCGATCTGCCGTGGATTGGCGACGTATCCGGTGGCGGAGCGCGACGGCCGCATCTTGGTGGATGTGATTCATGCGGGCGGCGACGGAGCTCGCGCGCAGACCACATACCGGTTCCGTGTGGTGAGCAACAACAGCGTGGCGACGTTTATCAAGGAACTGGTGCTGGAGCCGGAGAACGGCGCCGGCGCCGTGGCGTTCGCGCCGGGCGACTATCTACAGCTCGACATCCCCGCATACGATACGATCCGCTTCCGCGAGTTCGACATCCCCGAGCCGTTCGCCACAGTGTGGAAGAATCAGCACGTTTTCGATCTGGTGGCGCGCAATCCGCAACCGGGCCGGCGCAACAACTACTCGCTTGCCGGCAACCCGCTCACGGAGCGATGCCTGAGGTTCAATGTGCGCATCGCGACGCCGCCGCCAGGGCAGGACTGCGCGCCCGGCGTGGGATCGAGTTACGCCTTCAGCCTCAAGCCCGGCGACACGGTTTCAGCGATCGGCCCGTTCGGCGACTTTCATATCAAGCCGACGCAACACGAAATGGTGTACATCGGCGGCGGGGCGGGCATGGCTCCGCTGCGCGCGCATCTTTCGCACCTGCTTGAAAACGGAACCACAGCGCGGAAGATCGGCTACTGGTATGGCGCGCGCTCGCGGCAAGAGATTTTTTACGAAGAGTACTTCCGTACGCTGGAGGCAGGTCATAAGAACTTTTCCTTCCATCTCGCGCTTTCGTCGCCGCTCGCCGAAGATAGCTGGACCGGCCACGTGGGCATGATTCATGAGGTCGTGCTGGAACAATACCTGCGCGATCACCCCAACCCTGAAGCAGTTGAATATTACCTTTGCGGGCCGCCCATGATGATCAAAGCCTGCAACCGGATGCTTGGCTCGATCGGCGTACCGGCGGGGCAGATTGCGTATGACGAGTTCTGACGATGACGATTCCCGATGAAAACAACGTTTCGGTCGGCCGCGATCCGCGCCTGCGCTGCTTCATGAACATCCTGGCGCTCAACGGGCTGCCGCAAAAAACGCGCGATCCGCTGCAAGCGATTCGCGGCGAGGGATATGACGGCGCGCAGTTCATCCAGCCGCTGGAGCGCGCGCTGAAGGACGAGGCGCTGCGCATGGGCCTCGGCGTTTGCGGTAGCGGGCGCGTGAACACGCCGGCCGAGGCAGAGCCGCTGGCCAAGGAAGCGCGCGATGAGGGATTGGAGTGCCTGACGCTGCACCTGGGTTGGGGCCTGGAGAACGATGTAGAAGCGGCGGCATTGATCGGCGCTGTTCTGGAGGCGCAAGCAAAGTACTCGATTCCGCTCTATCCCGAGACGCACAGGGCGACAATTTTTCAGGATCCATGGCGGACGGTTGGATTTCTGAAGAAATTTCCGGGCCTCGAGTTCAACGGCGATTTTTCGCACTGGTACACGGGAATGGAGATGGTCTACGGCGGCTTCGAGAATAAGATGAAGTTCATTCAGCCGGTGCTGGAGCGCATTGGGTTCCTGCACGGGCGCATCGGGAATCCCGGCTCGATGCAGGTGGATGTGGGCGACGGAGGCGCGGAAGGGCGCCCTTACGTGAGCCACTTCCGCGCTCTCTGGACCGAGTCGTTTCTCGGGTTCTTACGCCGAAGGCCGCAGGCGGATCGGTTTTGCTTCGCGCCGGAGCTGCTGGCGCCGGATATCTACTATGCGCGAACCTTCATGGGCAAGGAAGAATCCGATCGCTGGGAGCAGTCGCTGGTTTTAGTGCGCATCGCGCGCGAGTGCTTCAGCGAGGCGCGGCGGCGCTGGGAGGCGGAGGGCCGCTCAGCCTGAGACAGAGCAGACTCGTTCGCGCAGGTACACGATCCATTACCCTCGTGTAAATGCAAAACCCGGCCTGCATGGATGAAAATAGAATCGGATGCATTCTTCAGACGAGACTGAAAAACGATTGACGCCCACCCAGACTGGAATTCACCCATGGACCGCCGAGGAATTTGAACGGCTGGTCTTCGAGTGCAAACCCAAGGTCGCAGTGTTCGATTGCGACGGAACCCTCTGGAGCGGCGACGCGGGGTACGGATTCATGGCCTGGTCGCTGGAACAGGGGCTGGTGTCTCGCTCGACCAACGACTGGATCGATACGCGCTATCGCGCCTACCGGGCTGGCAGCGTGAACGAAGAGACCATGTGCGCCGAGATGGTGCAGATGTACGCGGGCTTGCGGGACGCGGAATTGCGAGCCGTCGCGGCCCGATATGTAGACAAGTTTGTACGCGGGCGTATTTTTGCGGAGATGGCCGCGCTGGTGGCGTCGATGCAGAGGGCTGGGATCGAGCTTTGGGCGGTGAGCTCGACCAACCGATGGGTGATCGCCGAGGGGCTGCGCGATTTCGGCATTCCTGAGGAGAGAATTCTGGCGGCCGAAGTGCGCGTCAAGGACGGCATGATCTCCAGCGAGATTGTTGACGTGCCCACCGACGAGGCCAAAGCGGCAGCGCTGAGGCGCGTGGGAGTGCCCGCTCCCGATGCGGTGTTTGGCAACTCGATCCACGACCTGGCGATGCTGGAGATGGCGCGCTGCCCCTTCCCGGTAAACCCGTCTCCGGCGCTGCTTGCGGAGGCGGCAAAGAGGGGCTGGGGCTGCTTCAAGCCGCAGGGCGCCGAGGGAGTGGAAGCCGCTGTGGGAGGGGAATAGAGCCGGAATTGCCGGTTCCCCCGGCATTCAGGCAATGGTTGCGGCCAGTAGCGGAGGGCAGAGTGCGAAGGGCGAATTCCTCAGTTCGCACCTTCTTTTCTGTCATTTACACTGGAAGGCGTGAGTGAAAAGCCGCCAAAGGCAAGAACGCACACTCCCGGTCCCGCCCTCCGCTTTGTGTCCGCCGCACTGATTGTACGCGACAGAGAGGTATTGATCGGACAGAGGCGGGCGGAACAGCCCATGGGGTCGTTGTGGGAGTTTCCGGGCGGAAAGATCGAGCCCGGCGAGAGCCCGCAGGAAGCGCTGGCCCGCGAATTGGTCGAGGAGCTTGGCATTCGCGCCGAAGTGGGTCCCGCAGTAACGCGCATCCGGCACAACTATCGCCGTGGCGGCGCAGTGGACCTGCAGTTCTTTGCGGTGCGCGAGTTTAGCGGCGAAATCGACAACCGGATCTACCAGCAGGTGCGCTGGGTGAAGCTCGAGGACCTGACCGGCTACGAGTTTCTGGCCGCGGACCGCGGGCTGATTCTGGATCTGGCGGCGGGGAAGCTGCTGTAGGGGAGGTTTCCCCATGCCGATGAAGAATCCGCCGCATCCTGGCAGCGTTGTTCTCAGCGAGTGCATTGAGCCGCTTTGCCTCACGATCACACGCGCCGCAGAGGCTCTGGGCGTTACACGCACTACTCTCTCCGAACTGGTCAACGGCAAGCGCGGCATCTCGCCGGAGATGGCGATCCGGCTCTCGCAGGTCTTTGGAGGCAGCGCGGAAAGCTGGATTACACAGCAGGCTCAGTACGACCTGGCGCAGATTCCGGTGGGCCGGATTCGACTCAAGCGGCTGGCCGCGGCCTAAACGCTATCTGCGATCCTTCCCAGGTCCCCAAATGCGAGGGACCTGGGGCACCCGTCATTTATTGCTCATGGGGATCTGCGCCACCCGCCGATCTCTCCCAGCGAGTTGTTGGCTGGCGCGCAGTTCTCAATGCCCCGGCATCAGACCCCACAGCATGGCCAGCGTCATCCCGATGACAATGATGCTGGTTCCCCACGCGATCCAGTTCCACAGGCGCGAGTTCTTGTGCTCGCCCATGAGATCGGTGCGGTTGATGAGGAGCAGCATGAGAATGATGACCACCGGGAGCAGAACGCCGTTGAGCACCTGGGAGAGAATCGCGACATTGATCAACTGAGAATCAGGCAGCAGCAGGACCGTAATGGCTCCGCCGGCGATGAGCAGCGTGTAGAGCCAGTAGAAGAACGGCGCTTGGCGGAAGTTCTTGTCGACGCCCGATTCGACGCCCAGCCCTTCGCAGACGGTGTAGGCCGTGGAGAGGGGAAGGATGGAGGCAGCAAAGATCGAGGCGTTGAAGAGCCCAAAGGCAAATAGGACGAAGGCATAATCGCCGGCCAGCGGACGCATGGCTTCGGCCGCGTCGGAGGCCACCTGGATGGCTCCCATGCCGTGCACGTAGAGCGTGGCCGCGCAAGCTACGATGATGAACCAGGCAATGATGTCGGTAAAGAAACAGCCCACGATCACGTCGAGCCGCGAAGCGGGATAATCTTTCACGGGAACGCCCTTCTCCACGATCGACGATTGAAGGTAGAACTGCATCCACGGAGCGATGGTGGTGCCGACGACGCCGATAGCCATATAGACATACGCCTTGCTGCTCCAGACGGATTTGGCGGGCAGCGTAATGGTCGCGCGGAGCGACTCGTGCCAGTCAGGCTGGGCGAGAATGCCGGCAAAGATGTAGGCGATATAGACGAGCGAGGCAGTGAGGAAGATTTTTTCCGTGCTCTTATAGTCGCCGCGAAGCACCAGAACCCAAACCAGAAACGCGCATATGGGTACGGAGATGAACTTGGAGACATGAAACAGGTGCAGCGAGCCAGTGATGCCGATGAACTCGGTGACTACGTTGGTGTAATTGACCACCACCAGCAACACCATGAGCACGAACGTGAGGCGCAGGCCGAATTCCTCGCGGATGAGGTCGCTCAAGCCCTTGCCGGTGACCACGCCCATGCGGGCGCACATCTCCTGCACCACAATGAGAGCGATGGTGATGGGAATCATGGTCCACAGCAGAGTGTAGCCATACTGCGCGCCGGCCTGGGAGTAGGTGAGGATGCCGCCGGAGTCGTTATCGACATTGGCGGTAATGAACCCGGGGCCGAGAACGGCCAGGAAGAGCAGGATACGGATTCGCCAGCGCTTCCACATAGCAGTGCGGGTTCCTAAGGTGGGTTCATTGATCTCTTGGGATGTTCGGAAAAAGATTCCTCACTGACCATAACAGGCCTGGGCCAAACGCGAGAAGCCGGAGGCGCAAATTGTTGCTGGACCGCCCCATGCAAAAAGAGCGGATTCTCGTTGAGGAAGAATCCACCCTTTGCCTACTCAAAAAAATCCGCCGTTTTTGCGATCCCGGCTACGGCGGTTTCGGAAATACTATGTCCGACCAAAGCTGTATTCAGGGTCGTCGCTTCTTGGGGTCGCGACGACTTGGCTGCCGTGAATGCGGAACCACCATTTCCGAAACCGCTTTAGGCCGAGGCCGCCAGCACAGGCACTGACTGCCGCGCCGTGTCCGCGCTCCCGCCGAGCAGGCGCTCCACTACGTCCGCCGCGCTGTAGCTCTCGCGTCCCGGCGCGAGGAACTGTGCAATCGTATTCAGGTCGTCGCCCACCGTCACCAGAGCCGGCTCAACCGAGCCATCCTTGCGCGTCTGCGCGAGCCCGATATTCGCCAGCAGCGTGTTGCACAGGCATTTACGCCCCACCGTGTCCTCGATTTTGCCGCCTTTGGCCACGTAGGTTTCAACCGGTTCGGCCGAGCAACGATAGCCGATCTCGCCATCACCCACCACGTACGGTTCGCGCAAGTAACCCAGATCGCAGATCCGGTTGCGGCCCTGGTAAACATGAACCGACGAAGTTGTGCCATCGAGCTGCGCTACTTTGAAAGGAAATCCGGTAGGCGAGGCCAGCGGATCGGTAAACACCTCGCCGGCGCCGGCAATCGCCTGCCCGATCAGCCGCGCTTTCAGGTCGGCCCTCAGGCCCGATTCCCGACTGAAGGCGAACGCGGTTCCTACCTGGACTCCCGCGGCGCCCTGGTCCAGCGCCTCGCGCAGCTTGACCGCGCTGCCGTACCCGCCGGCCAGCCAGAAGGGAACACCGAGATCCCGCAGCTCGGCCACGTTCACACGGTCCCGCTCGCCATAGAGCGGCTCCCCGGCGGCGTTGAGTTGCAGCTTGCCCCGCGGCGGCGCATTGTGCCCGCCCGCGGTTGGGCTTTCGTACACAAACCCGTCGACGCGCCCGTTGGCCCGGCGCAGCATGGTTGCGGCCAGCGTGTTGGACGAAACGATGGCCAAAAACCTGGGCCGGTCGAGCGCCGGCAGCGGCCCCTCCGCGTACTCCGCCGGATCGAGCCGCATCAGTTCGTCCAAATTCGCAAACTGCGCCTGCGCCGCGCCGGTCACAGCCAAGCGGTATTCTGCTGCCTGCTGCGCGGCAAAAGCGCCCAAGATACCGGGAATGTGCAGCGGTATCCCAGCGCCCATCAGCACATAGCCCACGCCGGCCAGCATGGCTCCATAAATCGACGCCAGGTGCGGGATCTGCACCTTTTCAAGATAATTGATCCCCACCGGATTCTTATGGCCTTGCCGCGCCAGGAAAACCTCGACGAAGTTGCTCACCATGCACAACTCGACGAGCTTGCGCGAATCGTTCTTCTGGTGCATGGGCAGCGCCTTATACGGCGCGCCGGCAGCCTTGCCGCCCGGCACGAAATGCTCCTGCCAGATGCGTTTCGCCATGTCCGGAAACGGAAACGCATCCAGCCCCCGGCGCATGTACCCGCCCAGGTCGCCGTCCGCAAGCCGGCGCACAAAGACCGAATCCAGCGCCGTGCCCGACACGACGCCCAACTGGCCGAGTTTTGAGACGGCCTGAGCAAGACGCCAATTCGACACGCCGACGCCCATTCCGCCCTGAATGATTTTAGGAAATTGGATCACCCATAGATTGTTTCACAGATTCCGCTCCAACTGTGCGTTTTCTCTTGCATCCCGTGCATGGAGCATGGGGAAACGGGCCATTTTGCCCAAAGAGCGGCAAATTGAGGTCTGTCCTCGCAGCCCGTGTTCGAGGTGTTATAGCTTCTCACGCAAGAAACCGATCACCTGTTCGGCCTGCACGACGCCGACCATGCGGCCCTGCGAATCCACGACGGGAAGCGCGTGGAGGTTGTACTTGTCGAACATCTCGGCCAACTGGTTCTGCTTCAGGTCAGGCGGGCAGGAGAGCACGCGGGGCTCAGCCAGCACGGCAAGCCGCGTCTCGGGCTGCGCCATGACGAGCCGCGCCAGCGAGACGGCGCCGCGCAGTACGCGCTTGTCGTCAAGCAAGAAGATCTCGGTGACGGTCTCCGGATCGCCGTCAAAGCTGCGCAGCGCCTGCACTGCCTGGGCAACATTGGCGTCTACGCCCAAATAGACGTAGTCCGTGGTCATGCAGCCGGCAGCCGAGTCCTCGTCGAACTCGAGCAATTCCTCGACTTCCTGCCGCTCCTCCGGCTCCATCTCTTCGAGGATGGCGTCGGATTGGTGTTCAGGCAGTTCGCCGAGCAGATCGGCCGCGGCGCCCGGATCCATCTCTTCCACGATGTCGGCGATGCGCTCTTCGCCGAGCTTTTCGAGCAGGGCCTTTTGCAGCTTGGGCTCGACCTCTTCCAGGGTTTCGGCGGCCACCTCCTGGTCGAGCGAGGTGAAGACGGCTTCGCGCTCGGCGGGCGCCAATTCCTCCAAAATGTCAGCCAGCTCGGAGGGGTGAATATCGGCCAGGCGCTCGTGCTCGATGCGCAGCTTGACGCGCCGCGCGGGATCGGGCTCAATGACATCGACAAACTGCCAGGGAATGGCGCGTGCGCTGAATTTGCGCGAGATGGATTCGAGCCGGGCGCGCGGCAAAATACCTTTGAAAACGCGGCGAAATGCCCCGCGCATGCCCACTTCGACTTCGGCCACCCGCAGCAGGTGGACCGCGCCATGGTCCGTCCATTCCAGGTCCACGTCGTTCACGCGGACCACCTTGCGGCCGTTAATATCGATAATCTGGCGGTCGACGAGATCCCGCTGCAGGAAGAGATAGCCGCCCTCGTCTTTGAGGGGGACAAGCGCTTCGGCGGAACGCAATTCAAGGGTGCCGGCAGGGGTCTCCATCACCTCCTGCGGGGACACGAGGGAAAGGCCGGCGCGGGTTTTGAGCACCAGACCGGCCACGTTGCCGCCCTCCGGCCCTGTGGCCACGACAATATCCTGGAGTTTGCCGCGTAACTGACCCTGCGCATCGGTCACCGGGGCGCCGAGCAGCGCCGTAAGGCTGGCACGGGTTGAGGCGCGCTGGTCCATTCGCGGCTCCATGGGTTGAGTGTAGACCTTTGCAATGCAGTTTACGCTCTCGGGCGCGGCGATTGTCCGGCAGAATCCGTTTCAGGACCAGGAGGAATCATTCCCTTGCGCTTGACACAAACGCATCCAGACGTGAAACTGCCAGCTAGGTTGATGGAGCAGGGGGTGGAGGTTTCCAGCCCACTCCGGCGGAGGCGGAAAGCAGCCCGGTGAGCGCACCCATTCGAGGACGGCGGAGTTTCCGGTTCAGCTCCACCATGGAAAGCATAGGCGAGGTGGAGTCGGCCGCGGATGAGTTGGCCACCGCGGCAGGTCTCGATGAGGAGCAGCGCTTTCGCATCGGCATGGCCGTGCGCGAGGCCGCGATCAACGCGGTGCTGCACGGCAACGAGTACGATCCCGCCCGGCAAATTGAAGTTTCACTGGAGAACACGGGCGCAGACCTGGTTTTTACCATCGCCGACCAGGGAAGCGGATTCGATCCCGACCATTTGCCCGACCCGCTCGCCGCCGAAAACCTTCTTCGCGGCACGGGCCGCGGCATCTTCCTCATCCGGTCGTTGATGGATGAGGTACACTTTCGACAATTGCATCCCGGGACCGAGCTAACGCTGATCAAGCATCTGGGGCAGAAGGGCGAGAAAAGCTAGCATGGCGGGAAGGCGGGAACCGGATGACGGTCCCCTTTCTTGCGAGGCGGGGGGTAAAGTTTTCCGCTGACCGCCGTGGGCAAAGATGCTATAAACGAAGTACCGATAAGGAGGGTTTTTCCGTGGCACTTGCACTAACTTCCCGTGAAGTGGATGGGGTGACTGTTTTGGAGTTGAGCGGTCGGATCACATTGGGCGAGGGTAGCGTGCAACTACGCGACGCCATTCGCGACCTGATTGCCAAAGGACAGCGGAGCATCCTGCTCGATCTGGGCGAAGTGACCTATATCGATAGCTCGGGCTTGGGCGAACTGGTGAGCGCCTACACCACGGCCAGAAACCAGGGCGCGAGCCTGAAACTGCTCAAACTGACCAAGAAGGTCCACGACCTGCTGCAGTTGACCAAGCTGTATACCGTCTTTGACATTTACGACGACGAGGCCAGCGCCATCGCTTCCTTCAAGTAGCCTGAATCGGTCACTTCGCCGGATCGGGTGCAACGCTAAGTCAGCCCTAGCCAAAGAGGCCATTCCGCCATGGCGGAATGGCCTTTTGCGTTTGTTGCCGGCGGCTCGGAATTCAGAACTGCACGTTGGGCACGGATTGCGCCGACGGGCTGGCTGTGAAGTAGGCATTGTTCTGGTGGAAGCCGGCAATTCCTGCCCAAATATTGTTGGGGAACTGGAGCACGAACGTGTTGTAATCCTGGATCGCTTCGTTGTAGCGTTTGCGCGCCACGCCGATGCGGTTCTCAGTTCCGGAAAGCTCGTCCTGCAGGCGCATGAACTGATCGCTGGAGCGCAACTGCGGGTAGTTCTCGGTGAGAACGAGAACCTTGGCGAGGGCGCTATCGAGTTGGCCGTTCGCGGCGATCTTGGCCTCCGGGGTCTGAGCGTTCATCAATCCGTCCCGCGCCTTCGCGATGTCGTCGTACACGCTGCTCTCTTCCTTGGTGAAGCCCTTCACGGTCGACACCAGGTTGGGAATCAGGTCGGCGCGCCGCTCCAGCTGCACATCCACCTCCGACCATGCCGACTTCACATTCTGGTCCTTGGCCACCATCTGGTTCCTGGCGCTCACGTAACTGCCAAAGACCATGAAGACTACCAGCAAAAGAACGGCCACAACAGCCAGCGTAATTCCAAGTCCACGGCTCATACAGTTTGATCCTCCTCCGTCGAAACAGCTACCAGCAATCAGCCGTCAGCTTTCAGCTTAGCCCTCTGGCATTTACGATACGGCTCCGAGCTTCGCGGCGCCTGCTGAAAGCTGAAGGCTGAGAGCTCGATGCGCTACCAACTTCCTCCGGCGCCGCCGCCGCCGAACCCTCCACCCATGCCACCAAATCCGCCGAAGCCCGAACCACCCCCGCCACCGCCAAATCCGCCGCCCATGCCGGGCCCGCCCATCATGGGCCCTCCGCGCCAACCGCCTCCGCCCCAGCCGCCAAAGAACAAACCGAAGCCGAAGAGCATGCGGAGTAGCGAGCCTCCGCCGAAAAAGACCAGGAGAAGGATGAGAAGAATCAGTTTGCCGATCCCGTCGCCTTGCTGTTCGGGCTGGCTCACTGGCGCCGGCTCGTCCTGGTTCAGCGTGACGTTTGCATCGGCGGCAATCACCTGGGCAACCTCGCCGACGGCTAACGTGACCGCTCCGTCATAGTCTCCGGCTTTCAGGTCAGGCACCATCCCGCGGCCGATGTCGCCGGTTTTGCCATCGGGCAGGATGCCTTCCAGGCCGTAGCCAACCTCGATGCGGTATTTGTGGTCGGCGACGGCCAGAAGCACCATGGCGTACTTGTTGTCGCCCTTGTTCCCCATCTTCCAGTGGTCTTCAAGCTGATCGGCATAGTCGGCCGCGTCGTCGCCGTTGAGGTCGTGTACGGTGACCACGGCGATTTGCGCGTGGGCCTGCGAGTGGTCCAGTTGCTGGCAGATCGAATCCAACTGCGCAATGGCCTGCGGCGAGAGCACGTGCGCAAAGTCGCTCACATAGTCGGTGGGCTGTGGCAGGCTTGCGACGGGTTCGGCGCGCAAGGGGATAGCGAGTAAAGCCATGAGACCCGCGAGTAACGGCGGGATCACGGCAAAATTTGTGGGGCGAAGACCTCTCATTCCTCTTTCATTGTACGTGGGCGGGCCGGGGAAGTTCCCGCAGCCGCAGGCTCTACACTGGGAAGGAAATGAGCCAAAATCCGCTTCCTTCGCCCCCTGTTGCCCGCAAAGTGCATACGGAAACCAAACTGCACGGGGTCGTGCTCGCCGACGACTACGCATGGCTGCGCGACAAGGAAAACCCGGATGTGAGCGCGTACCTCGAAGCCGAAAACGCCTATGCCGAAGCGGTGATCGCTCCATTGGCCGGTCTGCGCGAAGAACTCTACCAGGAGATGCTGAGCCACATAAAGCAGACCGACGTTTCGGTTCCCTACCGGGACGGCGCCTGGTGGTACTACACGCGCACCGAGGAGGGCTTGCAGTACGGCATCCACTGCCGCAAGCGGGGAACGGCGGCGGGGCCGAATGCCGAGGCAGCGGAAGAAGTGATGCTGGACGGCAACGAGATGGCCAAGGGACACGAATTCTTCGCCATCGGCGGCACAGACATCACAGACGACGGACGGTGGCTGGCTTATACGACGGACACCAAGGGCTTCCGCCAATACACCCTGCGCATCAAGGACCTGGCAACGGGCGAGACGCTCGCGGGCGAGGTGGAGCGCGTGGGATCGGTGGTGTGGGCGGCAGACAACCGGGCCCCAGCGACAGGTCTCCGTCGCTGGGGTGGAGAACCGCACGCTCTTTTACACTGTGGAGGACGAGCAGCAGAAGCGGCAATATCAGCTTTGGAGGCACATGCTGGCCTCGCCTCACACCGAGGACGTTCTGGTGTATCAGGACGACGACGAGCGCTTCAACCTGGTTGCGGGCCGGACGCGCGACGGCAAGTACATCGTGCTGGAATCGGGCAGCCATACGACGACCGAGTGCCGCGTTCTGGCAGCGGACGACGCCACCGGCAACTTCACAGCGATTGCGCCGCGCGAGGAGGAACACGAGTACTCGGTCGACCACCGCAATGGGCTGTGGTTCATCCGCACCAACGACCGCGGGCGCAACTTCCGCCTGGTGACCGCGCCCGTGGCGACGCCGGGCCGCGAGCACTGGACGGAACGGATCGCGCATCGCGACGCCGTGATGCTCGAGGATGTGGATCTCTTCGCCGGGTTTTTCATCGCCTGCGAGCGCGAGGATGGGCTGCCGCGCCTGCGGATGTGGAAGTTCGCGGGCGATGGGACCGGATTCGGAAACGGGGCCGCGCCCGCCGGAGAGATTGCCTTTCCCGAGCCGGCTTACAGCGCGCAGCCGCACATCAACCGCATCTTCGAGACCACGACGTTCCGGTACGCGTATCAATCGCTCGTCACGCCGAGTTCGGTTTATGAGTACGACGTTACGACCGGCGCGTCGACGCTGCTCAAGCAGCTTGAAATACCCGGCGGATTCGACCGGACGCAGTACGCGAGCGAACGCATTCACGTTACCGCGCCCGGCGGCGACGGAGCAAAGGCTCCGGCCAGCGTCGAGGTTCCGGTGTCGATCGTCTATCGCAAGGACAAGTTCGCCAGGAAAGACCGGAGCGCAACAAGGTCAGCGATTTCCCAGGTCCCAGAATCGGGACCTGGGGCACCCGGTAATCCTCTCTATGTGTACGGCTACGGGTCGTACGGTTACTCGCTGCCGATTGGATTCAGCTCGAACCGGTTGAGCCTGCTGGACCGCGGCGTGGTGATGGCTTACGCGCACATCCGCGGCGGCGGCGACCTGGGCAAACCGTGGCACGACGCGGGCAAGATGCTCAAGAAGCGCAACACCTTTACCGATTTCATCGCCTGCGTGAAGCACCTGACCGCCGCAGGCTACGGCGATCCGAAGCGCGTGGCGGCAGAGGGCGGATCGGCAGGCGGATTGCTGATGGGCGCGGCAGTGAACATGCGGCCGGAGTTGTTTCGCGCCGTCGTTTCGCACGTGCCGTTCGTGGACGTGATGAATACGATGCTCGACGCTTCCCTGCCCCTGACCGTTCCCGAATACGAGGAATGGGGCGACCCGAACCAGGAGGAGTATTTTCGCTATATGTTGAGTTACTCGCCCTACGATAACTTACGCGCGGCAAGTTACCCAGCGATGTTAGTTAAGACTTCGTTACACGATAGCCAGGTAATGTACTGGGAGCCGGCCAAGTATGTGGCCAAACTGCGCACGCTCAAGACGGACTTGAATCCGCTGCTGCTGGTGACAAACATGCAGGCCGGGCACGGCGGGGCGAGCGGGCGTTACGACTACCTGAAGGAGATTGCGCTGGACTATGCGTTTCTGCTGAGGGAGCTGGGGATATGACGAATTGGGAACAATTGCGTCTTTGCAAGTGGTGACAATGTAATGCGATACGCCAGATGGTCCCTTGTCACGCTGATTCTCGCGGTTTCGGCCGCGTGCTCCCGACAGCAAAACAGGCCCGCCGAATTGACGCAACCGCAATCCGCGGCACACGTTCGCGATCCTCATTCGACTACTGCTGATCTTGCAGTCCCGTTGTGTCCCGCAACGTTCAATGACAGTCTTGCAACGGACGGTATCGTAGGCAAGGACAAGGAAGGCGTAACGCTGCCGAAACCGAAATATACTCCAGAAGCCGAGTTCTCAGATGAGGCGAGGCGGCAAAAACACAAAGGTCGAGTTTTGGAGTTTACGGCCGTGGTCGGCCTCGTCGTCGATGCGAATGGCAAGCCGCAGAATGTGTGCCTGATGAAGTCCGCAGGCTATGGCATGGACGCGGAAATATTCAAGGCCGTCCAGCAGTATCAATTCGAACCTGCGACCAAAGATGGCAAGCCAGTGGCCTATCGCATTTCCGTTGAGATGAAACCCATGCTTTTCTAAGAGCGATCCAGAGTAGATGCACCCAACTTTTTGCTTTCCCGCCCTTTTCGCAAAAGACGCGAAAAGGATGGGGCACGGAAGCAGTGGGTATAGCCGTTGCGGAATTGCCTTAGCTATATCTTCGCTCTCCGGCGCGCGCTGGAAGGCACTCTGTTCAAAATCACAAGGAAAGCTCAGGCGCCTTTCATACCAGCCAGCGTCTTTTCAAGACTCGCCGCGTCTTCGACGTTCAGCGATTTCAGCTCGGGATCGATCTGCTTGAGGAGCCCGCCAAGAACCTTGCCCGGACCGACTTCGATGAAGAGGTTTGCTCCCGCGGCTTTCAGCGCCTGCACGCAATCGACCCAGCGCACCGTACCCGTCACCTGACGGATGAGCGCGTCGCGCGTTTCAGCGGCGGTCGTGACCAGACCGCCGGTGACGTTGGCGGCCACGGGAATGCTCGGGTCGTCGATCGCGATGGCCGCGAGCACGCGCGCTACTTCCTCCTGCGCCGGCTGCATGAGCGCGCAGTGGAAGGGAGCGCTGACGGGAAGCATGACGGTACGGCGCGCGCCCCTGGCTTTGCAGAGCGCCGAGGCTTTTTCGACGGCCTCGGCCGCGCCGGAGATCACGGTCTGGACGGGCGAGTTCAGGTTGGCCGCCTGCACCACGAGGCCGGTTTCGCGCGCAGCCTCGTCACAGGCTTCGACAACCTGAGCGGGGTCGAGCGTGAGGACGGCGGCCATGGCTCCCTGGCCAGCCGGGACCGCTTTTTGCATCGCCGCGCCGCGCGCCTTGACCGCGCGCACCGCATCGGCAAAGGAGAGCGTCCCGGCGATGACGTGCGCCGACCACTCGCCGAGAGAGTGGCCCGCAGCGAGAGCCGGTTCCACGCCGATGCTCCGCAAGGACTCGGGCCGCCGCGACGCTGACCGTCAGGATGGCCGGCTGCGTGTTCTCAGTAAGACGCAGATCTTGCTCCGGACCCTCGAAACAAAGCCGCGAAAGCGGAAAGCCGAGCGCGGCATCGGCCTCGGCGAAGGTTTGCGCAGCTACGGGAAATCGTTCGGCCAGTTCGCGGCCCATGCCAACAGCCTGCGAACCCTGCCCGGGAAAGAGAAAGGCAATTTTTGTGGACATTTCTAAACAATTTTAACGCGCCGGTGCGAGCGGACTCAGTTCCAGCGCTTCTTGTCGTCGGCGTCTTCGTCCATCGGACGGCCCTGACCGTCAAACTTGACGGTACGGCCCTGCGAGCGCATGTAGACCTCGAACTTGCGGGCGGCGCGGCGGCGCTTCCATCGGTAGTAGCGGTTGCGCAGGCCGTACCAGCTTTCGCTGAGCAGGAAGGAGGCTCCGCGGCGCGGCGCCATGCGCACGTAGAGGAGGCCGGCCAGCGCTCCGCCCAGTTGCGCGAAGGCGTAGAGCCGCTCCTGGCCGAAGAGCATGGCGACGGCGACGAGCGCATAGATTACTACCAGGTAGCGCGCCTTGATGCCGATGGGCAGGGGAAATAGCATGAACTGCACATCGCCATAGAGAAGCCCAATGGCCGCCAGCAGACCGAAGATACCGCCAAAGCAACCGAAGAGCGGAAATGGATTCGCAGCGAGCGAGGGCGCCAGCGTGCTCGAGACTGCGTAGAGAGCCAGCGCCGCCGCGGCTGTTCCCAGCACCGAAACCGCGTAGAGGCTCGTGACCCAGTTGGCGTTGTGAAAGTTCTCGAGGAATCCGGCCAGAAACCAAAGCGAGAGCAGTTCGAAGAGCGTGCCAAGGATGCCGACATGGATGAAGCTGTAGGTGATAGGCTGCCAGAGGAATCCATGTAAAAAGGAGTAGGGATCGAAGGTCAAGGCGCCGGCAATCCGCGCCGTGGAGGAAAACACCAGGCTTGCCAGCAACAGCACAAAGTAGGCGGCCAGATTGATGAGAATCAGCCGGCGCGTAGCGCCGCGGAAGTCGGGGAAGGCGAACGGGCTGGAGCCAATTCTCGGCATTGCAGTGAACAGGGTAAATGCTCAAGCGCGCTCGTGTCATGGCATCTGGGGCAGCGCCTGACACAGCGGCGAGCGAAGCCGGATGGCTGGACGCAAAGCACCTTGCACCAGGGATGCAGCGCTGTCAACGCCACTGTGGGAATAGGCGCGTTTCAGGAAGAGGATGGGCTGGTCACTGCAAAGAGCATGCATGGGCGGAGCGCGGCGCTGGCCTCTTGACCTGAGGCCGGGTGCTCACTAAAACTAGCGATGGCCGCGGAAATCGGCTCTATCATCCCGCAATGCGATTCGGTTTGGAAAGTGAGGAGGCTGCCATGCCCGGCTGCCCTGAATGCGAAAGCGAACTGGACATTGAAGTCGACGAAGTGGAAGAAGGCGATGTAATCACCTGCGAAGAGTGTGGAGCGGAGTTTGAGGTAGTCGGCGTGGGACCGCTGGAACTGGCGCGTGTCGAAGAAGGCCTGGAAGAGGAAGACGATCTCAACGAAGAGGACGAGGAGGAATAAGAATGAGCCGGACAAACTGGCTGGCGGCAGCAGTGTGCAGTCTACTGGCCCTGGGAGTGGTTCCATTGCATTCGCGTTGCGCGCTGTTTGCGCCGGCCGCCGCGTGGAGCCAGAACATCGGCATGCGCACAGTTTCAGGCACCGTGCTGGATGAGAGTTCCAAGCCGGTCGCCGGCGCCACCGTCTTCCTGAAGAACGAGAAGACGAAGGCCATCCGCAGTTACGATTCAACGGCCGACGGCCATTTTCACTTCGCCCAGATCGACATGAGCATAGACTTCGACCTGTGGGCCGAGAAAGACGGCAAGAAGAGCGCGGTAAAGACCGTAAGCTCGTGGGATGCTCGCAAGAACTTCATCTCGGATCTGAAGCTTAAGTAGGCAGCCGCAGATTGCGTTTCGTGGGCAAGATTTGCAACGCGGCGGGGCGAGTCGAGGCAGCGGAGCGCGCGCCTTGAGTCTTACCCCTCCAGCTTCTTCACCACCAGCTCATTGAGCAGCGCTGGGTTGGCCTGGCCCTGCGAAGCACGCATCACCTGGCCGACGAAGAACCCTGCCATAGTCTTCTTACCGGCCCGGTACTGCTCCACCTGCCTGGGATTGGCGGCAATGACTTCGTCGACGAGCTTTTCGATGGCCGCTGCGTCGGTGATCTGCCGCGGCTTCTCGCGCTCGTAGACAACGCCGAAGTCCTCGCCCTTCTCAAAGCACACGTCGAAGAGCTGCTTCATCTGCCTGGAGCTGATCTTGCTCTCGTCGAGCAGATCGGCGGCCAGCGCAATGCCGGCCATCGAAACCGGCGACTGTTCCTGCTCCAGCCCCAGGGCCTTCAGCCGCCCGCCCACCTCGTTTAAAAGCACATTGGCCACGCGGCGCGGATTGCGCGCGGATTTTGCCGCAGCCTCGAAGCGGTCGGCAAACTCGCGCGAGGCGGCGAGCGTGTGAGCGTCCTGCTCCGCCAGTTCGTACTCGGCGATCATCCGCTTGCGGCGCGCTTCGGGCAGTTCCGGCAGCTTGGCCTTGATCCCGGCAATGAACTCGGGCGTCACGATCAGCGGCGGCAGATCCGGCTCGGGAAAATAGCGGTAGTCGTGCGCCTGCTCCTTGGAGCGCATGGAGTAGGTGCGGCCTTCGTTCGAGTTCCATAGGCGCGTCTCCTGCGCCACGCTCCCGCCCGATTCGATCACTTCCGCCTGGCGCTCGATTTCGTATTCGAGCGCCGCACGGATAAAGCGGAAGCTGTTGACGTTCTTGACCTCGGCCTTGGTGCCGAATTTTTCCTGCCCCCTGGGACGAACGCTGACGTTGGCGTCACAGCGCAGAGAACCCTCCTCCATGTTGCAGTCGGAGACGGCGGTGTAGAGCAGGATTTCCTTGAGGCGCGTGAGGTACTCGAAGGCCTCGTCGGGCGTGCGGATGTCGGGCTCGCTCACGATTTCAATGAGCGGCGTGCCGCAGCGGTTCAGGTCGAGATAGGTGCGCGTGGCGGAGTCGGCAAACCCCTCGTGCAGGCTCTTGCCCGCATCCTCTTCCATGTGCACGCGCGTGATGCCAATCTTCTTCGATCCGCCGTCAGCGGTAGGCACCTCGATCCATCCATGTTCGGCCAGTGGCTTGTCGTACTGCGAGATCTGGTAGCCCTTGGGCAGATCGGGATAGAAGTAGTTTTTGCGCGCGAAGATGGAGCGCTCGCGCACCTGGCAGTTGAGCGCCAGCGCGGCCAGCGTGGCGAATTCGACGGCTTTGGCGTTCAGCACCGGCAGCGCGCCAGGAAGACCCAGGCAAACCGGGCAGATGTTCGTGTTGGGCTCGGAGCCGAACCGGTTGGCGCAACCACAAAACGCCTTGGTGGCCGTGAGCAGTTGCACGTGCACTTCGAGGCCGATCACGGGCTCGTATTTCGTCAGAACATCAGGAGAGGCGGCTGTGGCGGGCATACGTGAATTTTAGCGCGGGACGCGTGTGCACCGATTATTCGACCACGAGTGACCGGCCCGCGGCTCGATTACCTGCAACCGGAAGCGAGCTGGCGCGGCTACTTCTGCGCGTCCTGGAACTCTTCGAGCCAGGCCATCTGGATGGCTTCGAGGCGCGGCTCGTTGGACATCTTCCGGTCGTCGGCGAAGCCTTCAAGCTCGGTCACATAGCGGTGCAGGTCAGTGAAGCGGACGGTGAGTGGATCGATACCAGGAAATTTTTCCGCCAATTGCATGCCGATCTCTTCGGCGTCGGTCCAGTAGAGTTCTTTCTGCACGGGGCGCTCCTTACTTCTGTGCGGCAAGCGCCAGCGGCTTGCCCTCGGAGACGTAGTTGCGGTTCCACTTGGGAATCTCGACGACATAATTGCCGGGGCGCGTGATGACGGCTTGACAGCCCAGGCGCGAGTTCAACTGCCTATCGGCGGCCATGTCGAGGCGGTCGAGTTCGTCGTCTTCCGCTTCACTGATGTCCGCCGCGCCCTCCTTGATCCACAGATGGCAGGTGGTGCAGGCGCAGGACCCACCGCAGGCGTGGTCGAGCAAGATACCGAAATTCTCCGCCACGTCGAGAAACGACATGGGCTTGCCGTGGTGATTGTAAGGCAATGCGCCGAACTCGAACTCGACGGTGCGGCCTTCGGGGAGAAAGGTGACGCGGACCAGCTTGTCAGGCGGGATCTCGTTCTTGGCTGTCTCACTCATCGTTCTCGTGCTTTCGCCGGCTAGCTCCGCTAACTCCGACAGCATCGCTAACCCCGCTGTTATTTGAACTCCGCCGGCGCCACGGCGTGGGGCGCGGTGACGGCTTGGTTCAGTTCTTTGCCAGCCTCGCTCATGGTTTTGCCGCGAATAGCGCTTGCAACCGCCGCATCCATCATCAATTCGGCAAAGCGGCGCGTGGCCTGATCGAGGGCGACTATGGCCTGGCTGATCGCGGCCGGATTGTTGCCCTGCTTGACCGCGAGAAGCCGGTCGCGCGCCACGGCGATTACCGCCTGTTCCTCCGCGCTCAACTCGTTCCACGCAGGGTTTTGCGGAGCGCGGTTGACGGCGGCGAGGATCGAATCCGCCTCATTGCGCGCCTCTATGAGCAGGCGCCTGGCAAAATCCTCCTCGGCGTGGTCGAAGGAGTCCAGAATCATGTTCTCCACTTGCTCGTCGGTGAGGCCGTAAGTGGGTTTCACCTCAATCCGCGCGGCTTTTCCGCTGCGCTGCTCGTGCGCGGAGACGTGCAGGATGCCGTCGGCGTCGATGAGAAATTTGACCTCGATGCGCGGCAGGCCGGCGCTCATGAGCGGAATGCCCTTGAGGTCGAAGCGCGCCAGCGAGCGGCAGTCGGCGGCGAGCTCGCGCTCGCCCTGCACCACGTGGATGGCCACGTTGGTCTGGCCGTCGACGCCGGTGGTGAAGTGCTCGGTGGCCGAGGCGGGAATGGTGGAGTTGCGCTGGATGATGCGCGCCACGGTCCCGCCGAGTTGCTCGATGCCAAGCGAGAGCGGCGTGACATCCAGCAGCAGTAGTTCCCCGGTGGCCTGCGAGGCGCCGGCAAGAATGTCGGCCTGTACCGCAGCGCCCAGCGCGACCACTTCATCGGGGTTGAGCTCGATGTGCGGCTTTTTGCCGCGCGCGCTCAGGCGGAAAATACCGTCAACCAGCGCGAGCACGGCGGGGATTCTAGTCGATCCGCCCACCAGAACCACTTCGTCGATCTGCTCCGGCGCGATGCCGGCGTCGGCCATGGCCTGCTTGCACGGGCCTGCCGTCCGAGCAAGGACCGGCTCGATCAGCAGCTCAAAGACCGCGCGGGGAATCTCGCGCTGATAGCGATCGCCGTTGGGCAGCTCTATATCGAAGTTCGCCAAAGATTCGGCGGAGAGGCGAACCTTGGCGTCGATGGCGGCCTTACGCAGGGCCTGCACCGCCGCGGGATGGGCGCGCAGATCGACACCGTGCTCGGCGTGAATCTCGTCGAGGGCGATGGCCAGCAACAGATTGTCGATGTCGTCGCCGCCCAGGTGCGTGTCGCCGTTGGTGGACTGCACCTCGAAGATGCCGTCGCGCAACTTGAGAATGGAGATGTCGAAGGTGCCTCCGCCGAGGTCGAAAACGGCGATGGCGCCTTCCCTGGCGCGGTCGAGTCCATAGGCCAGAGCCGCCGCGGTGGGCTCGTTCACCAGCCGCAACACGTCGAGCCCGGCCATGCGGCCCGCGTCTTTTGTGGCCTGGCGCTGCGCATCGTTGAAGTAGGCCGGGACGGTGATGACGGCCTGCTTGACCGGTGCGCCGAAGAAGCGCTCGGCGTTGCGCTTCAACTGGCGCAGGATGTAGGCCGAGATTTCAGGCGGGGTGAAGCGCAGTTCGCCGAGCTGAATGCGCGGGACCTCATTCGAAATGCTTGGGCCAGCTTCGACGTTATCGGCCAAGCGGAAGGGAAAATACTTCAGCTCCTTCCGCACCTCTTCGAGGCCGCAACCCATCAGGCGTTTCACGGAGTAGATGACGCGCTCCGGAGTTTCGATAAGCGCCTTGCGCGCGCTGTTGCCCACGGTGACGGTGGGCCGTCCGCCAGTGGCCGGGATGGGATCGAGCGCGACGACGGAGGGCACAAGATTCGAGCCGTCCACGCCAGGAATGACTACCGGCTTGCCGCCTTGCATATAGGCGACAAGCGAATTCGTGGTTCCCAGATCGATGCCGACGATGCGACTTTCCGCCATGTCTACTGCCTAAACTCCCAGAATCTCGCTTATGTCGCGGACCACATTGCCGAGGTAGCGCCGGCGATCGAGCAGCGCTGCCATGGCGTGCTGCGCGGGCTCGCGCGCCGCGGCATCGCCTGCATCCCAAATCTGCCACTGCGCGCGCAGATCGCGGTCCACCGCGGCCACCAGGGCGTCGAATTTTTCCCTGGCCTTGCCCAGGCTCTCCCTCAGCTCCGGATCTTCCCGGCCCATCTTCTTCGCCATGCGCATCTCTTCGATCTGCATGTTCAAGTCGAAGACTTTTTCCAGCAGATCGGCGGGCACGCGCGAAGGATTTTTGCGGGTTCTGCCGTTCCCCTCGCCACTGCGGGCAGGCCTGGCGTCCGCCGCGGAGGATTCGCCAATCTCCGCGCCTTCGAGCTTAAGCAGGTACTCGGTGCGGCGCAGCGGATCTTTTAGCGTGCGATAGGCGTCGTTGAGCAGCGCCGTGTCGGCCAGGCTCCACTGCTTTTCGTTTTTGCCGGCGCGGGCGAAACGGTCAGGATGCAGCTTGCGGCTGAGGCGATGAAATTCGCGCTCGAGAGCCGCCAGATCGAGATTCAGGCGGGGCTGCAGCCCAAAGACAGAGAAATAATCTCCACCGGAAGGAGGCTGAATCTTGCTGCAATGCGGACAGAAGAGCGTGGATTCGTTGTGAGCGACGGAACAGGACCAGCAGGCAAGTGGAACCGCGGTATCGACGACTTTCAACATGAGACGAGCCTTACGCGCGGCACTCTAGACGGAAAACGACGTACCGCAGCCGCAGGAGCGCGTGGAATTTGGATTGACGAAGTTGAATCCCTGGCGCATCAGCGTCTCTTCGTAGTCCAGCGTTATGCCGTTCAGATAGACAAAGCTTTTGGGATCGACGAAGACGCGAACGTCTTCGAATTCAAATATGCGATCGCGCTCGCGAGGATGCGTGTCGAAGCCGATGGAGTAGGAGAGCCCGGAGCATCCGCCGCCCTTCACACCCAGCCGCAAGCCGCCCTCCTGAGGCGAAATGCCTTCCTTGGCCAGGGCTACGCGGACGCGCTGGATGGCGCTCGCGGTTAAGTGCAGGCCCTCCACGGGAGGAGCCTGCGGTGCAGCAGGCTGCGATTGTGCCGCAGATGCACCCTCGGAGGGTTTGGTTTCAAGCCTTACGAAATTCGCCATAATTCCTGACTTTCCTCCGTCCTGTTCCAAACTTACTTTGCGGCCGCCGGCGGCGCAGCTTCCGCGACGTTATTCTTCTTCCTCCAGTCGCCGATGGCCGCGCGAATCGCGTCCTCGGCAAGCACGGAGCAGTGAATCTTCACCGGCGGCAGCGACAGTTCTTTCACGATGTCGGTATTCCTGATGGCCAGCGCGTCATCCACGGTGCGGCCCCTGATCCACTCGGTGGCCAGCGAGGAACTGGCGATGGCCGAGCCGCAGCCAAAGGTCTTGAATTTAGCCTCTTCGATCACTTGCGTCTCGGGGTTTACGCGGATTTGCAGGCGCATCACGTCGCCGCACTCCGGCGCGCCCACCAGGCCCGTGCCGACTTCGGCCGCGTTTTTGTCGAGCGTGCCCACATTCCGCGGGTGGTTGTAGTGGTCCACTACCTTATCGCTGTAAGCCATCGTTGCTTATCGCCCCTCCGCTGCAAACCGTCGTTCTAGCTGTCAGCTATCAGCTATCAGCTTTCAGCTCATTCTTGCCCAGCCTCGACTTCGCTGAAAGCTGAAAGCTAAGAGCTAAAAGCTGCTTTTCAATGCGCCTGCCACTCGACCTTGGTCAAATCGATGCCTTCCTTCACCATCTCGTAGAGCGGCGAAAGCTCGCGGAGATGCCTGACAATGCTGACGACCCTGGCGGCCACGTAGTCCACCTCGGCCTCGGTGTTGAAGCGGCCAAGACCGAAACGAATGGAGCTATGAGCCACATCGTCACCCAGGCCCAAAGCCTTGAGCACGTACGAGGGCTCAAGCGTGGCCGACGTGCAGGCAGAGCCGCTCGAGACAGCCACGTCGTTGATGCCCATCAGCAGCGACTCGCCTTCCACGTAGAGAAAGCTCATATTCAGGTTGCCGGGCAGGCGGTGTTCCATCGAGCCGTTCACATGAACAAAATCGAGATCCGCTTCGATCCTGGCCTTGAGCCGGTCGCGCAGCCCGCGCAGATAGGCGGCTTCTGTGTCCATTTCAGCCAGAGCAATCTCGCAGGCTTTGCCCAATCCAACGATGCCGGGGACGTTCAAGGTGCCCGGCCTCATGCCGCGTTCGTGGCCGCCGCCGTCGATCTGCGCGGCGATTTGCACGCGGGGGTTGCGGCGGCGCACGTAAAGAGCGCCTACACCCTTGGGGCCGTAAATCTTGTGCGCGGAGATCGAGGCCACGTCCACGTGGTCGTCGATCACGTGGAACGGCGCCTTGCCAATGGCCTGCACCGCGTCGGTGTGGAAGAGCACGCCTTTTTCATGGCACAGCTTGCCGATTTCGCGTATGGGCTGCAGCACGCCGATCTCGTTGTTGGCGGCCATGATGGTCACCAGGATCGTCTTCTCGTCCATGGCGCGCTTCAGGTCTTCGAGATCGACAATCCCGTCGCCCTTGACGGGCAGATAGGTGACGCGAAGCCCAAACTTTTCCAGGCGCTTGCAGGTATCAAGCACCGCCTTGTGCTCCGTGACCTGGGTGACGATGTGGTTGCCCCGCTCGCGGTACATCTCCGCGATGCCCTTGATGGCCAGGTTGTCGCTCTCGGTGGCGCCGGAGGTGAAGATAATCTCTTTGGCCGTAGCGCCGATGAGCTTTGCCGCCTGTTCGCGAGCTGTGTCTACGGCTTTCTCGGCTTCCCATCCAAAGGAATGGTTGCGGCTGGCCGCGTTGCCGAACTTGCTGGTCAAGTAAGGCATCATGGCCTCCAGCACCCTGGGATCCAGCGGGCTGGCGGCCTGGTTGTCCATGTAAATTGGCAGGTTTACGCCTGCCGGCGCTTCGGCTTGGTTCGCAACCTCGTTCATTCCCGTCTCCATCTTTCTAATCGCGGAGTGAGCGCGATTTGCCGGCGCCGCTTGCTCCGTTCACCACACGAGATCCGATTGCTACGGCGTTAATACCACCAGTCCATGCGCCTCGCGCGCCTTTTCCGCGGCATGTTCCTGCTCCGCCAGATCATGGATACTGATGCTTTTCAGAACTCCGGCGATGGTTTCGTTGACGCGGGCCAGCGGTTCTTTAATGGTGCAGCTTGGCGTAAGTTCGCAGGTCTTTGTGCCCTTGATGCAGGAGGTGATGAACAGCGGCCCGTCGATGGCGTGAATGACCTCGAAGGCCGAAATCTGGCGCGGATCCTTGGCCAAGGCGTACCCGCCGTTCATCCCAGCATGGGATCGCAGCAGTCCCACCTTGGTGAGCCGCTGCAGAATCTTGGCAAGCAGTTGTGCGGGAATCCCATAAGCGTCCGCGACGTCTTTGGCGCTGAGCGCGGGGGTCTCGGGGTGCTCGGCAAGGTACTTCAGCGCCATGAGCCCGTAATCCGCTTTCTTCGTGAGCTTTAGCATGCAATATGCGACCTGTTCGGTCCGTATTTAGTATACGGCTGATTCTGTCGGGCTTTCAAGCTTCACCAGATTGCCATTTCACAGGCGTGACAAATGTCACACCATAGCAGCTCTTTGCATTACTAGACTGGCTTATCTTTTCTGAAGGGTTGCGGGAACGCGGAAACGAGAATGTTCCTACTTCCACCCACCAGCAAGGATCTGGCGCAGGCAGGCAGAAGTCCGAAGTTGCAGGTCTGACCTTGCGTAACCGGCTTGAAACCCAAAACTTCTGGGGAATTTGGAGTTTAACGGAGATTGCAATGAAACTCGATCGTTCATGGTTGATTCTGTCCGCCCTGCTGCTCGCGGCCTCGGTTCTGACCGCAAGGAAGGGAAACGCCCAAGCGAAATACACGGTCGTTGAAGTAAAGCACCTGACCAAGGCCGACAATGTGTCCCTGTCAGCCGAATATCTGAACTATTCTTATGACGATCTGCGCCAGGAATTGGCCAAGACGGGCATCTTCGGGACAGTGGTCGAGGATGGCGCCACGATTTCCGAACCCGATGCGGCCAACGCGGTGGTGCTGGAGTGCAACATCACCGACTACAAAACCGGAGTCATGATGCCGCCCTACATCATCGTAGACGTCACGCTGTCGAGCCGCAGCGACCACAGTATGATTAAGCATTTCAATACCGGGAAGTTGCCGCTCAACAATGGCGGGCGCGTACCCCCGGATGATGTCAAGGCCAAAAATACCGGGCGCTTTTTGGCCGAGGTGATTAAGCGCAATCTGAAGTAGAGCGCGGGCCTGTGGCCCCAATCATTGCCTTTGGGCTGGAAGTTTCAACAAAATTTCGGTTTGCAATCGGCCAAAAGACAGCTACAATCTGGCGGGAAGAGCACCTATAGCTATTCCCGAGCGGCCATACCCGAAAGCCAGCACTCTCAAGTGGAAACAGACACATGGGAGCGGCGGTCCTCCACCCATCCGGAGCGGGAAAAGCAGCTTTGGAATCGGCGGAGGAGCGACAGGCTCAAAGAACGATGGCAACCGCCTGCAGACACCCCAAGGTCCGTATCGTTTCCCGGCACGACGACACCGAGTATGTCGAGTGCCTGGAGTGTGGCGAAGTCTTCGACTCCGAAGAGTTTCGCGACATGGAGATTGAAGACACGGCTGAAACGGAAAATCTGCCGGACGATTCCTAGCGCGGCGCATGACCTGCTCTATCTGGCTTGGTTGCCGTTAGCCGCCGTGGCGCCCGGCCGGCGCGAGACCAGCCAGGCGTAGTGCAGGCCCGAAGCAACGGTCAGCACGATGGTGGCGTCGAGCGCTACCGCGCGGGTGACGGCTACCCAGTACGCCGCCGTGAGTTGGTGCAGCAGGACGGCCGCGACAGCGGCGATCTGGGCCAAGGTATTGGCTTTGCCGAAGATGCTGGGATGAAACTCCCTGCGCCCTACGGCTGCATAAAGAATGGCCGCAACCAGCAGTATCCCTACATCCCTGCCGAAGACCAGCACGGTCACGGTGACCGGCATCAAGCCCTTGTATAAAAGCACCAGGAACAGCGTACTCAGGAGCAGCTTGTCGGCCACGGGGTCAAGATAGTGGCCAAACATGGAACGCTGTTTAAGGGCGCGCGCCAGCAGGCCGTCGAAGGCGTCGGTGAGCCCGGCGGCCACAAAGAGGGAAAAACTCAGCAGGTAGTGCCCCTCGATGATCGCGGCCACGAGAAACGGCGCCAGGCAGATGCGCAGGAGCGTAAGCAGATTCGGGGCGGTGCGCAAGGGGTTGAATCGGTGGTTCGGCTCTTGTTGCATTGCGGAGTCTCGAGCGGCTGGCGACAGGCCGCATCGCGGCTGGAAGCGCTTCTCTCTCCCACGATGGTAAAGCATGGAACCTACGGGTCGCAGTCTGGCGGCGCAACCCCGCGACGGCATCCCGATCGGGCGCTTACACCTCGACGGGCAGGTCCGCCGAAAGAATGTTCATGGGCGTCAGGCCGCGCTGGCGCAGGGCGCGCAGGCTGAGCGCGTCGTGGCGCTTGGCCAATCGCCGGCCGTTATGGTCCACCACCAGGCGGCAGTGGTACCAGGCAGGGGCCGGGAGGCCGAGCGCGCGGTAGAGCAGGACCTGGCGAGCGGTGGACTTCAGCAGGTCGGCGCCGCGAACAACTTCCGTGATGCCCATGGCCGCATCGTCGGCTACGCAAGCCAACTGGTAGCTGGGCACGCCATCGCGCCGCCAGACCACGAAGTCGCCAAAATCCACGCCGGCCACAAAGCGCTGCGGACCCAGGTTCCGATCGACGAACTCGATCGCCTCGCCGTCGGGAACGCGAAAGCGCCAGTTCGTGCCGCCCGGATCTTCGAACACGCTCGCCGTGGGGCCTGGAAGCTGCGGCGTACCGCCCATGAAGCGCCGGCAAGTGCCGGGGTAGAGAGGTTCGTCGTCGAGCGTGTCGAACTTCCCGCCCCCGCCCGCCGTCTGCACGCGCTCATGGGGCGCGCCAAGCGCAGTTTCCAGGTCTTTGCGCGAACAACGGCAAGGGAAGAGGCGGCCGGTGCGCAACAGCTTTCGCCAAGCCCCAAGGTAGATGGCGCGGCGCTTGCTCTGCAGATAAGGAGCGAACGGCCCGCCCTTGTCGGGGCCCTCCTGCCAGCGGATTCCCAGCCAGCGGAGATCCTCGAGCGCCGCGTCGGCGTAGGCGGGGCGGCAGCGGTCGGGGTCGAGATCCTCCATGCGCATGATGAGCGTGCCGCCGGTTTCGCGCGCGCGCTGGAATGCCGTCCAGAAGGTGCGCGCGTGGCCCACGTGCAGGTAGCCGGTGGGCGAGGGCGCCAGCCGCCCGCGATAGCCCGAAGACGGCGATGAGGGAGAGCTCGCCATTCTGATGACGAGTGTAGGCGAGCCCGCTCAGCGAGGCATATGGCGGGTTTGGTACATAAGAGCAGGGACTGAGGGACTAGGGACGTAGGGACTATTCTGCGGTGCCCGGTCAACCGATCACTCACCATACACCGCACTTTGGGTTCCAACGACAGCTTGGAAAGCGCCTCTTCCCTAGTCCCTCAGTCTCCGCCCATCCGGCTTCCACCGCAGCACGGGCTTTCGCGCTGCCTGCACCTCATCGAGCCGCGAGACGCGCGTGGAGTGCGGTGCTGTTTTCACCAGTTCTGGGTTCTCTTCAGCCTCGCGGGCAATGGAGCGCATGGCGTCAATGAACAGGTCCAGCTCCTCGCGCGACTCGCTCTCGGTGGGTTCGATCATCAGCGCGCCGTGCACGATGAGCGGGAAGCTGACCGTGTAGGGATGGAAGCCGTAATCGATAAGCCGCTTGGCGATGTCACCGGTCTTGACGCCGCGTGCCGCCTGCCGCTTGTCGCTGAAGACCACCTCGTGCATCGAAGCTGTTTGATAGGGCAGCTCGTAGAGGTCTTCGAGCTTTTTGCGAATGTAGTTGGCGTTGAGCACCGCGTCTTCGGTGGTCTGGCGCAGGCCGTCGGGACCGTTGGCCAGAATGTAGGCCAGCGCGCGGATGAACATTCCTGTGTTGCCGTAGAAGGCTCGCACGCGGCCGACCGATTGCGGGCGGTCGTAGTCCCAGTGCAGCGCGCCGCATTCCGATCCGTTAGTCCCGGAGCCTGTCCTGAGCGTAGCCGAAGGATCCCTAGTCCCTAGTCCCTGAGTCCCTGCTTTGCGGACGAGTACGGGAATAGGGAAAAACGGCTCAAGAAATGCCTTGCACGCAACGGGGCCGGAGCCGGGTCCGCCGCCGCCATGGGGCGTGGAGAAGGTTTTGTGCAGGTTCAGGTGCATCACGTCCACGCCGAAGTCGCCGGGCCGCACCTTGCCCACCAGCGCGTTCATGTTTGCGCCGTCCATGTAGAGCAGCGCGCCTTTGGCGTGCAAGAATGTCGGCAATTTTATGAATCTGACTCTCGAAGACGCCCAGCGTCGAGGGGTTTGTAAGCATCAGCGCGGCGGTGTCTTCGTCCACCTGGCGCGCCAGAGCTTCGAGATCGATGCCGCCGTCGGGGTTGGACTTGAGATTCTCCACCGTGTAGCCGCTGAAGGCCGCAGTGGCGGGATTGGTGCCGTGGGCCGAGTCGGGGATCAGGATCTTCTTGCGCGGGTTGCCCTGCGACTCATGCCACGCCCGCACCAGCAGAATGCCTGTGAACTCGCCGTGCGCGCCAGCGGCGGGTTGCAGCGTGATCGCATCCATGCCGGTGATGTCGAGCAGGCAGCGCCGGAGCAGATCGAAGATTTCGAGCACGCCCTGGGCGAGTGACTCGGGCCGGTAGGGATGCGCCTCGGCCAGTCCTTCGATGCGGGCAACGAACTCGTTGACGCGCGGGTTGTACTTCATGGTGCAAGACCCGAGCGGGTACATGCCGAGATCGATGGCGTAATTCCAGGTGGAGAGCCGCGTGAAGTGACGGACGATTTCGATCTCGCTCAGTTCGGGCAGAAGTCCCAGCGTGCCACGGTGAGCCTCGCCAAGCAGCGCTTCCGAGTTAACGGCAGGCACGTCAAGCGGGGGCAGCTTGTAGGCACGCTTGCCCGGCGAGGACTTCTCGAAGAGCAGCGCCTCATTCTGCGAAGGGTGGGGACGGACTTTGCCGAGGGTGTGGGGGCCGGGATTCTCAGGAGTTGTCATTCAAAGGTCTCGTTTCGAACAATTGAGTCCGCTCGAACTATTTCGCAATGGTCGACGGCGGTCTACTGTTGTGGCCATGGAATTTTTCATCGAACCTGCGCCACATATAGAGGCCGGCGCCGTATCCACCCAGAGGCCAGGCTATCAACCCAATAATCACCAAAGGCCAATCAAGCTTTTGGTGGTTAACAAACACATATACGCAGTTCGTAAAGATGAACATGAACCCGCCCCAGCCCAGCACGCCAGTCATTAGAACGAAGCGGAGCTTGCCTCGTTGGCGCTTTTTCTCCCATGCTTCGCGCAGCTTTTCAAGGACCTCGGGATCCTTGTGTTTGAAGAGATTGAACATTTTCATTCCTCCTCCGACGCGACCCCTTAGGAGCTAAAACATTTAACCGCCTCTCGGACTTACGCCTCCACCGCCTGCGCCGCCAGCACCTTCGCCGCTGCATCGATCTGCTCGCGCGTGACAACTTCCGTCGCGCACCAGAGAGTGCAGCTGGCAAGCTCGGGATACCAGCGGCTCAACTCGACGCCGCCGACGATCTTGTTTTCCATCAGCCGCCGGCTCCAGGTAGCGGGCGTTTCTTCGGTTTGCAACACAAATTCATGGAAGCGCGGCGCGCCCCCGAGCGACGTGTCCTTGAAACGCAGCTTCGCGCCGGGCTGGCCGCTGAGCGTCTTCGCCGCGTAATCGGCCTTGGCCAAATTATGCTCGGCCAATTCGCGCATCCCTTCCTTGCCGTAGACGGCCATAAAGATCGTCGCCATGAGCGCGACGAGGGCCTGGTTGGTGCAGATGTTCGAGGTGGCCTTCTCGCGGCGGATATGCTGCTCACGCGTAGCGAGGGTCAAAACAAATCCGCGATTCCCTGCCCCATCGACGGTCTGGCCGGCGAGACGGCCCGGCAATTGCCGCACATATTGCTCCTTTGCCGCAATCACTCCGCAGAATGGGCCGCCATAGCTGAGCGCCACGCCGAACGACTGCGCCTCCATGGCGACGATATCGGCCTCTACCGGCGGACGCACGATGCCCAGCGAGACCGCCTCAGAAATCGAAACGATGAGCAGCGCGCCCTTGGCGTGGGCGATGGCCGCAATCGCCGGAATGTCTTCGATAACGCCGAAAAAGTTCGGGCTCTGGACGAGAACGGCTGCGGTTTCTGCCGAAACCGCAGCGGCCAGCGCATCGAGATCGAGGCGCCCTGTCTCTGGGTCGTAGCCAACTAGCGCCGTTGGCAGGTCCTGATGCTTTGCGTAAGTCGCCAGCACCTCGCGGTATTCGGGATGCACGGTTGCGGCGACGACGGCCTTGTGGCGGCCGGTCACGCGGACCGCCATCATCACGGCTTCGGCCGCGCCGGTTGAACCCGTCGTACATGCTGGCGTTGGCCACGTCCATGCCAGTCAGCTCGGCGATCATGGTTTGGAACTCGAAGATGGCCTGCAATGTGCCCTGCGTAATCTCGGCCTGGTAGGGCGTGTAGCTGGTCAAAAACTCGCCGCGCTGGACCAAAGCGTCGATGATCACGGGACGGTAGTGGCGATAGGCGCCCGCGCCCAGAAAGCTGGCGTAATCGGTCGCGTTCTTCTGCCCGGCGGCGCGGAAGTATGCAACGATCTCGCTTTCGGCCTGCTGGCGCGGCACGTCGAGGTCGCGCGCCAGGCGATACTCGGCCGGGATGCTTGAAAAAAGATCGTCGATCATGGCCGCGCCGATCTCAGCGAGCATCTGCCGGCGTTCTTCGTCGGATTTGGGGAGGTAGCGCATCGCTCAGCTTGCCGACTCCTCCGCAATAAACGCCTCATACGCCGCGGCGTCGAGCAGGGAATTCAACTCGGCCGGGTTCGAAAGTTCCACTTTGATGATCCATGTGCCGTGCGGGTCCTGATTGATCTGATCGGGCGCGGTCTTCAGCTCTTCGTTCACCGCGGTCACTGTACCGCTGGCCGGCGAGTAGAGGTCGCTGACGGCCTTCACGCTCTCCACTGAGCCAAAGGTCGCGCTGGCTGTAACCGCATCGCCCACCTTGGGCGCGTCCACGTACACAATGTCTCCCAGCGAGCTTTGCGCGTAGTCGGTGATGCCGATGGAGCCAATGGAACCCTCGACCGAGATCCATTCGTGCTCGCGGGTGTAGCGATATTCCGTCGGGTAGGGCATGGCGGGCCTGCTCCTTATAAGAAAGACAGCGAAACTCCAGTTTAAGCGGTGAGGGTCGAGGGCGAGTGAGGAAAAGGGGGAAGACACTACTGTCCGGTTAAAAGTCGAACAGAGTCAGTTGGTTGGGATCGGGGATGGTTGCGATTGTGTAATCGGCTTGCTGAAGGGCCTGTGAAATGGGCATTTTCTCGAACAAGGTGACTGAGAGCACCTGGAGAAAAGTGTAGAGAGAGCCGGGTAGTTGAAGGCGTTTTTTGATGATGGCAACCAGCAGATAGACCGAGACGGCGATCCAAATCTGCGTTTTGACGGCGTTCTCGGTGGTGCCGTAGAAAGCTTTGATGCGCAAGTGCTGCTTGATCCATTTGAAGAACAACTCGATGCGCCAGCGGCTTTTGTAGAGGGCACAGATGGTCTTGGCAGGCAACGTGAACTGATTGGTAAGGAAGACCAGCCGCTTGCCGGTTTCCGGATCGTGAAAGCGGATGCGGCGCAAGTGAGAAGGATAACCGCGGTGGGTTCGGAACACCTCCAGGCTGACGAGCTGATCCACCATGATGCCGCTGGGCTTGTCGGCGGGACGGGAATAGACGCGGCGGACGCGCTGATCGCTGCGGGCGCGGGTGACGAAGAACGCTCCGGCGAGGTGGATGCGATGGAGGCGGAAGAAATCCATATAGCCGCGGTCCATGACGTAATAGGCCCCGGGCTCGATCAGGATCTCATCGAGCGTGTTGACATCGTGTCGATCTCCGCTGGTGACGCGGATGAACGCGGGGATGGAGCCGCGCAGATCGAGCAGCGTGTGCACCTTGATGGCGGACTTGGCGGAACGGAAATGCGCCCAGGGAAACAGGCTCAGGCAAAGGTCGATGGTGGTCGAGTCCAGCGCGTAAGCGGCGGCATCGAGATCGATACCGAGGCTTTCGCTGGCATAGAGCCTGCGTGCCTGCGCCATCAGCCGTTGCGCCAGCTCGGCGTAGATGCGCCAGTCGCGCAGATGGTTGGCATCGGCCAGGGTAGAACGGCGCAGCGGTGCGCGAAAGCCCATGGCGTAGAGCTTGTTGGGTTGCGCGTTCAGACACGCTTCGATGTCGCGCAGGCTCTCGCGGTAGGTCAGTTGCGCGAAGGCCATGGCGCGATACTGCTCGGTGCAAGTCAACACACGGACGCGAACATCGCCGTCGTAGCGGGCCACGCTGCGTGCGAACGAGGTCCAGGGCACGAAGTCCATCAACTGCGCAAACAGCACCTTGCCGGCATTCATCGCTGCCTCCAGAGCAAATCTCTGGAATCAGCATCGCGGCAATTTCAAATCGACACCACTCTAAAATGTCTGCAACTGCGCGCACATCAGCAGCTTGCAAAATGAAACGCATCAGTTAACCGGACAGTAGCGGGGGGAAGACAGGGATCAGGGATCAGGGGTCAGGGTTCAGCTTTCGACGGCAAAGAAGAGCAGGAGCTTTATGGCGGCAGCCATCGATCTGCAAGTGTGCCGTGAATTTCTGATCCCTGATCCCTGACACCTGACACCTAGTGCTATCCCATCACCACGACGGGCTGAAACAGCGTTCCCGCTACCCTGCGGGCAATGCCGACAAGCTCGCGCGGCCCGGCGAAGACCTTCACCAGCGGGGCGGCGGAGAACTCCGGCAGATTGGCTTGCGCGCCGTTGCGCAGCCGGCCCAGCGCCTGGCTGTCGCCAGTCACCGCGGGCATCTCCGGCAACAGGCTGCGGGGATGCACGCACAAGCACTCCAGAGCCTCCACATTTCCGGCCAGCGTTTCCAGTTCCTCCAGAGTGTGCGCGTCGGCCAGCGTAAAAACGCCCGCCCGCGTGCGACGCAGGCGGCTCAGGTGCGCTCCGCAGGCCAGGCCGTAGCCCAGCTCGTGCGCCACCGCGCGCACGTAGCCGCCGGAGCTGATGTCGATGGCGAAGCTGACTTCGGAGCCCACCATCGCCACGATCTCAAAGGCATCGATCCGGATCCGAGCCGGCTTGAGCTCCACCGGCTTGCCCTCGCGGGCCAGCTTGTAAGCGGGCTTGCCTTCGATCTTCTTGGCCGAAAAGGGCGGCGGCATCTGTTCGATCTCGCCATGGAACCGCGCGGCCGCCTCGCGCACGCGTTCCAGTGTCAACTTCCCCGCAACTTCGGGCCATTGGTCAGGTCCGGCGGGCTCGCCCTCGGCGTCGTAGGTGTCGGTCGAGAATCCAAAACGGATCACTCCGGTATAGCTCTTTTCGGCCGAGGAAAAGTACTGCGCCAGCCGGGTGAACCTGCCCACGAGCAGCGGCAGCACGCCGGTGGCCATGGGGTCCAGCGTGCCCAGATGGCCGATTGATTTCTCTCCGGTGATGCGCCGCAGCCGGTTCACAACGTCGTGGCTGGTTATGCCGCCCGGCTTATCGATTACAAGAAGCCCGTTCACATCATCACTTTAGCCGCCGCGGGCGCCCTTGCCAACCCGAGCCGAACGCTCCAAGCTAAGGAGAGATGGCAGACGAACTGGAACGCGCGCGAAAAGCGATGCGTGAACTGAGCAAGACGCTCAAGAGCTTGCTCGATGATCCCGCGCCCAAGGAGGTGCACAAGCTGCGCACGGCCGCGCGGCGGGTGGAGGCGATTGCCACAGTGCTGGCGCACAGCGACGAGAAAAGATCGCGGCGCCTCCTCAAATCGATTGAGCCGGTGCGCAAGGCGGCCGGCGGCGTGCGCGATATGGATGTACTGACTGCGAACGCGCGCAGGCTGGCGCGGCGCTCGGCCGGCGATTCCCTTACCCGCCTGCTCGATCATCTGCAAATCGCCCGGCGGCAGAATGCCGAAAAACTACGGCGTGTCCTCGCCCGGCGGCGCGATGCAGCGCGGGAAGACCTGAAGCAATATGCCAGGATGGTCCGATCCGCGCTGGCCCCGGCAAAAGGCGCCGAGCCGGCAGGCGGGCAAACCGGGCAGGAGAATGAGGGAATCCATACAGCGGCGATGGATGCGGTGCGCGAGCTGGGCTCGTGGCCGCCGCTGAATGCAGACAACATTCACGCCTTCCGCCTGAAAGTGAAGGAACTGCGCTATGTCCTGCAGCTTTCCGCCGACGCCGATCCCGGCCTGGTTGATGCGCTGGGAAACGTGCAGCGCCGCGTCGGCGACTGGCACGATTGGCAGCAGCTCGATGAAATCGCGCGCGAAGTCCTGACTCGCGAAGAAGACATTGCGCTGCTTACCCGGATCGATCAAACCGTCCGCCGAAAGCTCGACCGGGCCCTCGGTGCAGCGAATTCTCTCCGCGGAAAGTACCTCGCAATGCCGCTGACGGACGGGATCTGAGGGGCGGAGCGGAGCAAATGCACCCGTATTGATTGCAGTCAGTGTCGAAGTCTTGCAGCAGCTAAAGTTTGCGTCCGAGGTGCTTAGTGTTTAGTCATCGCCGGATTCAGAAAGTAGCTCAAGTGCCAATTCGCCAGCCGCGTGTATCACTTCTAGCGTGCCTGTCGCTGCTTCCTGACTTGGAGTTGGCTTTGGCTCCGGCTTTGGTTTCTGCTCTGGTTGAATGTCAACGTGAGCTGTGGAGTTCGATGTATCAACAAAAAATGAGCCCATACAACCTTCCTATTCGTAGCTATTGAACACCCATCCTCAACTCTATCAGCTCCCAAAACACACAATAGTACCTTTCAACCCCGCAGTGACCACAGTGGCGGGCGTCGCCAAGAATCCAATGCTCATCGCGAGGAGGCCTCGTACATGACGTTGAAGTCTATAAGAGGGCCGGTCATTGCATCTGCGAAATACCCGCCTCGATCCGCTCGGCGCGGCAAGAGACTTACGCTACGCCCGTCCCCGCCTGGCGCACCAGCGAGAGAAACTCCGCGCGCGTCTCCTTCTGCCGGAAGCAGCCCACCATGGCGCTGGTCACCGTGGAGGAATGCTGCTTCTCGATGCCGCGCATCATCATGCACAGGTGGCGCGCCTCAACCACCACGCCCACGCCCTGCGGCGCGATCGCGTCCTGAATGGCGTCGGCGATCTGGCGCGTGAGCCGCTCCTGCACCTGCAGACGGCGCGCGAACACCTCGACGAGCCGGGGAATCTTGCTGAGGCCGATCACTTTGCCTTTGGGGATATAGGCCACGTGCACGTTGCCGAAGAAGGGCAGCATGTGATGCTCGCACATCGAGAACATCTCGATGTCCCTGACGATGACCATCTCGTCGTAATCCACATCGAAGAGCGCTCCGAGCAGTATTTTTGCCGGATCCTGGCCGTAGCCCTTGGTGAGGAAAGCCAGCGCCTTCTCCACGCGTTCCGGCGTCGAGCGCAGCCCGTCGCGATCGGGATCCTCGCCCAGGCGGCTCAGAATCTCGCGATACATCTCCTGCGTGCTGAACCCGCTCAGCCCCTCGTCCGCATCAACCGCGCGCCGCACGGCCTTACTCACAATCATCGGATGCGCCATTCTTTTCAACCTCCCAACGAACACTCAAAGTAGTTGTTTTCCGTCTCTTCCACCCGTACGTGCTCCAGTTCGCCCAACGGCAGAGCATCGCGCAACAGAGCAAAGATCGCCTTACAGAAATTCTCCGTCGTGGGAACGCGCTCGGCAAACAGCGGATCGAGATTCAGGTTGGCGTGGTCGAACCGATCCAACACCCGCGCGCGCACCGTCTCATCCAGCTTCACCAGATCCACCACCATCCCCGTCTCCGCGTCCACGGCGCCGCCCACCAGAACCTCGACGACATAATTGTGGCCGTGCCCATGCTCGTTGTTGCACTTGCCATACGCCGCGCGGTTCTGCTCGGCCGTGAACGCCGCCGTGTGCAGCCGGTGGCTGGCGCTGAGCAGGTAGCGGCGGCCGAAGTACGCTTTCACGCCTCACCCCTGTCTTTCACCCCACGAACGAAGACCTGTTCGTGGGGACCCCGGTACTCCGCAAATATGTCCGGCGTTTCGTACACGCGAATCCGGCTCAGCCGGGCGCCTCCCGCCGCCGGAATCGCCGGTTCCAGCCGCTTCCATGCGGCGATGGCGATGTTCTCCGTGGTCGGAATGGCGTGGGCAAACTCCGGCGCGTCCAGGTTCAGGTGCTTGTGATCGTAGGCTGCCAGAACCTCCCGCTCCATCACGTCCTTGAGCCACTTGAGATCGACGACGAAGCCGGTCACCGGGTCCGGCTCTCCCGCAACCGTCACATCCAGCGTGTAATTGTGCCCGTGCCCGTTGCGATTCGCGCAGCGGCCGAAGACCTGCCGGTTCTTCTCCGCGGTCCAGGACTCGTTCCAGTAGTAGTGCGATGCGGAAAACACCGCCCGCCGCGTCAAGAAGACCATTTCGATCCCTCACTTCAAAAAGATGCCGCAGTTTGCTTCCGGGCTTCACGCAATCGAGAGAAAGTAACACCTGATCGAAAAATCTTCGGGTTATTCGCGACCTGCTCAAAAGCGGCGCCAGGCTTTCGGACCGGGTTTCCTCAGGCCGCGTATTCCCTCCCCTTCCAGCTTACGCGCTTCAGGATGCGGTGCTGAAACCAGCTGCGGTAGAGCAGAGCCACAAACAGAGGCAGCCCCAGAGGCGCAAGCACGCAATCCCGGAAAGGAAAGTTCGACTTCGCTACTCGCGAATAGAAGCGGAACAGCGTGCGCAGCCAGAGCAATGCCAGAATCCATCCCGCCCCAAGCCACTCGAGCCCGTGCGCGCCCAGCCGCGCGTTCCAAAGTTTGTAGGCCAGGATGGGCAGGCCGAAGAGCAATGCAATATCCAGTGCTCTAAAGACCGCCAGTATGAGCGCGTTGTCGAAGAGGAGCTTCAGGTTCTTGGTCCAGCCCTCCATCATTGCCGTCGTGCTGCGGTACATGCGCGCGGAAACGGCGTCGTCGGCATAGCGGAAGCGCAGGCCCACTTTGCGCCTCTTGGCCAGAAAAGCCAGTTCCACATCCTCCAGCACTTTGCCGGCCACACTCGGATGCCCTCCCAGCCGCCGGTAGGCCTCGCGCTCCAACAGCAGGAACTGCCCGTTGGCTGCGGCAATCCGCTGCGCGGGGTCCGAAACCTTGGCCAGCGGATAGGCCAGCGCCAGCTCGCAAAATACCAGAGGCATGAGCGAGCGCTGCGCCAGCCCATGCACAATCTGCCGCGGCGAGTAGCTCAACATGCCCACCTTGTGCCGCTCGGCCTCGTGCATCGCCCGGCGCAGATTGCCCGGCTCGTGAACCGTATCCGCGTCGGTAAACAGCAGCCAGCGGCCCCGCGCGCGCCGCGCCGCAGTCCACACGGCGTTGGCCTTGCCGGTCCAGCCGGCTCCAGCTTGTCCGCCTCGAGCAGCGTGACGCCAGGAAAGCCGCGCGCGATCTCGGCGGTGCGGTCGGTGGAGTGATCGTCCACCACGACCAACTCCCAGTCGCGGCCCAGTTCGAAGATCTCCTCCGACTGGCTGACCAGCGACTGCAGGCAATCGCTCAGGCACGCCTCCTCGTTGCGCGCCGGGACGATCACTGTCAGGTCAATCAATTCCTCCGGTTCAGGCTGGTCAAAGACGGTTCCTGGCACGGTCTTGCCGGCCCAGTCTCGCCAATCCGCCGCAGGAGTTAGAGCCTCCGCCGGTTCGGCAAGGCCCAGCACCGGTTTCCAGCCGCCATCTCGGTCCTGCTCCGGCTCATTCTTGCTCATCGCGCCTCACCGTTTCACTTCCCGCCCTTTCGCTCAACGTATTATAAGGAGGTGCGGTTCCCTCGTTGCCTCATCCTGGCCTTCCTTCTGGCTCTAGTTCCGCTGTCTGCGTGCAACCGCGGCTCGCATCCCGCACAAACCGGCAAGGTTGCCCCCGATTTCACCGTCTCCGACGGCTCGGCTACTGTCCATCTGGCCAGCTACCGCGGCCACGTTGTCTTGCTTAACTTCTGGGCAAGCTGGTGCATACCGTGCGTCGAGGAGATGCCCTCGTTGCTCGCGCTCCACCATGAACAGCCCAATCTCGTCATCCTCGCCGTCAGTATCGACGACGACCCCACGGCGTACTCGAACTTCATCGCGCTCCATCACGTCGATCTCATCACCGTCCGCGACCCCAGCCAGTCGGCCGCCAAGCTCTACCACACGGAGATGTGGCCGGAAACCTACCTGATCGACCGCAAGGGCATCATCCGCAGCAAGTTCGTCGGCCCGCAGGACTGGACCAGCCCGGAGGTTCTCACGTATCTCAAGAGCCTTTGAGGACGAAGATTCGGCGCGCCTGCGCCTTGCTATCCTGTACTCATGACTTCGGTCGAGATTGTCTATCGCTACGGCGCGCCGCCCACGGAGCAGGCCGCATTGGCGCTGGCTCGCGCTCACGACGTTTACGGCATCCGGCGCCTCAGTTTCGATCGCGCGGCTCATACCCTCCGCGTCGAGTTCGACGCCACGCGCTTGAACGCCGCCGATGTCACCAAGCTGGTTCGCGAGACCGGGCTGGAAATCGCCGCAGAAACCCCTCTGGCTCCATCGGCCGAACCGGTAACAGCCACACCAAAATTCTGAGCCGCCCGCGTTGCGCCGATGCTTGAAACCTTGATACTCTGGGGAAGGTTTGTCTGCCGGGCCTCGTTCCGAAGCCCGCGTGAGTGCGCCCGTAGCTCAGCTGGATAGAGCGACTGACTACGAATCAGTAGGCCGGGAGTTCGAATCTCTCCGGGCGCACCATTCCTTTCTCAACCGATCTTTTCGAGCGGCCATTGCGCCGCTTTCGCTTGGTGCGGGCAACGGAGGGTTCGCCCGGTTCCGCGCCCTCCCGGCAGGTTCCCGAACAGCGCCTTCGAAGGCATCTCTTGCGGATGGCAATGCGACGGCGCTATGGCGCTGAAGCCCGGTCCGGCGAGCCATGAGAAGATGAAAAGGCGGGCGGGTGATGGCGCATGGCGCTATGGCCGCGCCATCGCCGTCGCCGAGTCACCTCCGCCGCGACGACGGGCGGGCCGAAGGTGCGCCGCAACGTCAAAACCTTCATCCACAAGCTCAACGATTTCGGCGTGGTGGTGGAAGAGCAGCCGGCGCGGCGACCTTGAAGATACAGCACATGGAGTGCGGACGTGCCCGGCCATTCTTCTGTATAACGCCGGACGGACCTGCGATGCCCTGTGTTTCCCTCGGCTCCGGCGCCAAGGCGGGAGTTCAATTTCCCGATAAAGTCACTGGGAATAAGCTGGCGGCGGAGTGATATAGAAAGCGTAAGAACCTTCGGCCAGGGATCGAAGGTGAAGGAGCACGGCTTGGCCGCAGCCTCGAAGATACAAGCTGCAAGGATCCATCCGCTGACTTCGGTGCGATTCTTTGCGGCGTTGATGGTTGTGCTCTTCCATTCGTTTCCGGTTGCGCTCCCGGGGTTCCCTCCCGGCGCTCTTGGCCAGCGGTGGTTGTCCACCTGGTCTGTCTCCGTCAGTTTCTTCTTTTTCCTTAGCGGCTACATTTTATCGGTTGTCTACCTGCGTGATGGGCAGCCGGTGAACAGGCGCAATTTTTGGGCGGCGCGTTTCGCGCGCATCTATCCGCTCTTCTTTGCCACGCTGGTATTGGATACTCCCGACGTCATTTTGTGGCGCATTCCGGTTTACGGCCTGAAGAGAGCAGTGCTCATGACCGGGGGGACATTCTTGTTCGACCTGTCTATGCTGCAGGCGTGAGCGCCTCATTTCCGCATGATCTGCGGCGCCAATTGGTCACTTTCCGTCGAGGCCCTGTTTTACCTGCTGTTCCCCTTCGCCGGGCCTGCTTTATGGAAGCTGCGCGGGAAGAAGCTGTGGCTGGCGGCGTTGGCCATCTATGCCGCCGGACTTGCGGCTGCGGGAGCGGCCGGCGGGCGCCTCGACGAGTTTTCCGCGGGTGTCTTTCCACCCCTCCATGTTCCCACGTTCCTGCTGGGAATCCTCTTGGCCCGCTGGCAGCAGGAGGTGCGCGAGCGCCCGCAAAGGGAGCCTGCGCCCAATCTGCATCAATACGGCGTTTTGCTGGTTGCTTTACTCGGATACGTCCTTGTGGTTGTTCATGTGCAGACTCACATCCCGATCCTATTGGTCTACGATGGCTTGCTGGCCCCTGTATTTGCCTGCATCATCTGGTCGCTTTCCTTTGCCGATTCGCCGATTGCCCGCTTGTTCAGCTTTTCCTGGCTGGTGGTTCTGGGTGAGGCGAGTTATGGCCTCTACCTGATTCATGGGCCCGTCTGGTGGTACTTCTATTGGATATTTGGTTTCGAGAAGGTTCGGATCTGGTATCCCTTTTACCTCTGCGGTTGCATTGGCCTCAGCGTGTTGAGTTTTTACTTCCTCGAGACGCCGACCCGAAAATGGCTGCTGCGCCGCATGGCCGTCAGGCCGCGCGAAACCATGGAAGCAGCGTCGGATGCGCAATAGCGGTATGTGACGATTGCGCTATCTACGAAGGGGTCGCAGGCCAATAAGTAAGACATCGTGGAAGCGCTGCCTGCAAAGAAGCTCACGCACAAATGTCCGCCCTACGAATGAGACGACCCTCCGTTAGGCGCCGCCGTATTTCTCCGGTAGAGGTCGCAACCAAAGCCGCGCTGTGTGTTCGAGATCCTGTGCCCGAATACGGTGATCCAAAGATGAGTAGGGGCAGGCTGAATCATGTGAAATTCCGCCGCATTCAACTTGTCTGGAAATGGGCGCACGACTCCCGGACCTCCCGTGAAGCCGTTGTAGCAATTGACGACTCCCATCACGTCGGCTGTCAACTGGCCATCGGTCAAGTTAAGAGTGCCGATCAGGCGGGGAATCTCAGGCTTGTAAATGTCGTAAGCGCCGGGTCCGGGTACGAGTGCAACGATACTGTTTGGGGATGGAATTTGGCTTCGAAGATACGATGGCTGCTGCTTCGCGGCAAGATAGGATGAACGCTGTTCAAAGCGAAACAGCAGGCTGATGCCGTAATCAGGCAAGTTAATCGTCAGAACGGCGACAAGCAACAGCGTGAGACCGGCAGCGGACAACTTATGAGTCCACTGATCTGCGATCAGGAAGCCCGTCGGAATCAGCAATGACAACAGCATGGGGTACATACCCTCTGCGGGAAAGCGTACGGCTATGAACGCAATGCAGAGAAACGACGCCGCAAATAGAATCCACTCGGCGTGATGGAACTGCTTTCTGCGCAGCAGCACCCAAACAATAAGCATCGATATGACGATCGGCGGGAAGAGCTTGCCAAACCCGAATAAGAGAGGCAAACCAGGTGTCGTGAGCTCTTGAACGATGGGTATGTCCAGATATTGGCGCGCCTTGAGGTCCATCACCATGCCTAGCGCATTGGGCAACAAAGCAGCATTTTCAAAAAAACGCGATATGGAGGAGGGATCGAGAGAATAATAGAACGTCGCTACCGCGCCAATCACGAGTGCCGCAGCAGCAGCGGCCCATCCTGTCTCTCTCACACTCCGCATCCATCGCTTTGGCTTCTCCCAGTTCCGTATGAAGAAGAACGCTGTGACCCAAAGGGACGCAAAGACCGCGGCAACAGGATGGGCCATGAATGTGATGCCGATCATGAGTCCGGCCACAATTGGATGCGATTTTGCTCGCGCCGCGTATGCCATCGTAACGCATGCAAGTGGATAGCCAACGATCTCCGGGCGGTCGTAGAAGATAAACGCAATAGGGAAGACAGCGATCGCAACAGCTACATATTTTCCAATTCTCGCGCTATTTGCGTTCCGCATGACCCAATAAAGGGCGCATCCAGCGCCCATCATGCCAAGGAGCAAATTGAAGATCGTTCCAGCATATGCATTGCGGGGAAACAGAGAAAGATAGCCGGCAAACAAGAGCGGCATAATCGGCGTGTAGTGTGAAAACAGCACCGGTGCCAGACCGTGTGAAAGCACCAGCCCGGAAGAATCGAAGGCCCCAATGGAGACCAGGTTCCATCCGGGTTCCCTAAAGTACATCACGTCAAGTCCACCGGTGAGCGGTGCAACCAGAAGTGAGATAGTGAGCCATCCTACTGAACAGATCGCAAACAGAATCCAATAGCGAGCGGTCCGCATGAATCCTCCTTGTCCAAGATTTCCACTTTGGACCTTCCGCGCAGTTCAGCGCGCAGACCATCCGCCGGCTTTTGATCCTGCGAATTGCGTTCTTTCCCGGGAGAAGCTGCATTCGATTCCAGCAATCGCTCGTTTGGGCTGCGGCAAGACCCCAAACCTGCGGCTCTCATCCTGCAGGCACAAGTCCCACGCCCACCCCTGCTCCGCAGGCCTGCGGTCGAGCATTGAGGCTTTAGCCGAATCCTTTGGTGCACCCCTTCCCTCGTCGATGATGACATCGATCCTACCCATTTCGTGCACCACGAAGTCCAGGGAATTGAGGATCTTCCTGACGGCCGCGGGCCCATAACACTGACAAGTGTAACAACTCGAACCGGCGCGCCATCAGCGCAACGAAACGCCGCGTCAGGGGGGGTCTCCGCCGACAGATTCCAGTGGCGTCGGCCACGCTTCAGCAACCGGTCGCTTGTCTTCTCCAGCGCCGCTGTGACCCGCTCAGCAACCACTTCTCGATTTTCTTCGTCAGCACTGCCGCCATAAAGCTATCAGCGAACGGATGCATTGAGATGAGCGGCAGCCGTTGGACCGGTCCTTGACACATGCCGGAGTTGTTACCTTGGACTGGAGACACCGCCTCACTTTCTTTATGTTGAGCCGTGTTTCTTTGCGATACTAAGGTGGGCTCACGAGGCGCCGCCGCGCTTGCCTCGCTGTCCCTGGCAATTCCGGACATTAGAATGCAGTGAAGCTGGCTGAGATGACGGCGATGCCGGTGCGGAGGTCGGAATAGGAAAGGGGTATGGGCCGGAATGGTGTTCGCATGAAAGTCTTGATCTCTGGCGTATGCGGGTTTGCGGGTAGTCATCTTGTTCGCTGCCTTCTGGAGTCTCACCAGGGCATCGAGATCGTGGGGCTGGACAACCTGGCGCGCCAGGGCAGCGAAACCAACCGGCTGTCGCTGAAGCGGCTTGGCGTGCAACTGGTGCACGGCGATCTGCGCATGGCCAGCGATGTAGAGGCGCTTCCGGCCGTGGACTGGGTGATCGATGCGGCAGCTCAGCCCAGCGTTCTGGCCGGCCGCGACGGCAAAACGAGTGCGCGCCAGTTGCTGGAACATAACTTATTGGGCACCATCAATCTGCTCGAAGTACTGCAGGAGCTTGCGGGCAGGCTTCATCTTGCTCAGCACCAGCCGCGTGTATTCCATTTCCGTGCTGGGACAGTTGCCGTTGGCGCCGGTTTCCTCCATGTTCACATTGGACCCGGCACGGCCGTGGCCGGCAGACGTCAGTGCGGCCGGCGTTACCGAAGCGTTCAGCACCGAGGCTCCTATCTCGTTGTATGGGGCAACGAAGCTGGCTTCGGAGCGTCTGGCGCAGGAGTATGCGGCGGGATTTGGGGTACCGGTCTGGATCAATCGCTGCGGCGTGCTGGCAGGAGCCGGCCAGTTCGGCACCGCGGAGCAGGGCATCTTCTCCTATTGGCTGCACGCGCACGCGGCTCGGCGAACGTTGAAGTATCTCGGCTTCGGAGGTCATGGGTACCAGGTGAGGGATGCTTTGCACCCGCGGGACCTGGCGCGCCTGGTGGATATGCAACTCCGCAACCCCGGCCGGGGCGGGCTGCAAAATGTCTCCGGCGGGCAACAGAACTCGATGTCGCTGGCCCAGCTTACGGCCTGGTGCGACGATCGCTTCGGCCCCAATGCGCCCCTGGCTGACGGCTCCGAGCGGCCTTACGATGTTCCCTGGCTGGTTCTGGATGCGACGCTTGCGGCGAACAGTTTCGGTTGGCGGCCCAGCATAGAAATCCACGCGATTCTCGAGGAGATCGCCGTGCATGTTGCCGAACATCCCGACTGGCTGGAAAGGTGCGGCGCATGAAGAGTCCGGCGCCGTCGGCCGCGGGAGAAGAGCTGAAGCTGCTCTCGGTGGTGATCCCCGCACGGGATGAAGAGGGCTGCATAGCGTCTACCGTCGAACATCTGCACGTGGAACTGCGGCTGAACAACATTCCGCACGAGATCGTCGTGGTTGACGACGGAAGCACCGACCGCACCGCGGAGATTGTGACCCGGTTGAGTCAGCGCATCCCGGAGGCGCGCCTGATTTTCCAAAGACCTCCGCATGGCTTTGGACGCGCCATCGCTGCCGGACTTACGCATTTTCACGGCGACGCCGCAGTGGTGATGATGGCCGATGAGTCGGACGATTGCCGCGATGTGGTCCGTTACTGGAAAAAGCTGAATGAGGGATGGGACGCAGTCTTCGGGTCCCGCTTCATGAAGGGCGGCGGAGTGATCGATTATCCCTGGTTCAAGCTGCGGCTGAACCGGCTGGCGAATTTCTTCATCCGGGTACTTTTCGGAATTTCGCTCAACGACACCACCAACGCATTCAAGGCTTACCGGCGCACCGTGATCGAGGGCTGCAAGCCCATGCTCTCGGCACACTTCAATCTCACTGTAGAACTGCCGCTCAAGACCATCATCCGCGGCTACTCCTGGACCACGATCCCGATTACCTGGCGCAACCGCAGGACGGGTGTGGCCAAGCTGAAAATCCAGGAGATGGGCAGCCGGTATCTCTTCATCTGTCTCTATCTGTGGCTGGAAAAGCACCTCAGCCGCGGCGATTACAAGAAGAGAGAGGTTTGAAGAGCGACCGGCGGATCCGGCAAGTTCAGGGAGAGCGCGGGAGTGCCGCTTCAGACGCCGCTGTACGCCGAGAATCCGCCGTCAATGGGAACCACAAGAAAAGCGGAGCGATTCGCGCCCCGCTTCCCTGCCTCGCCAACAGATGCAGGCCCTAATCTACGTTCAAGTCTCAATAGAGCCGGAAGTCTACCTCGACGGTAATCATCACCGGCACCGGCGTCTTGCCGTCCTTCATCGCCGGCTTGAATTTGTATTGCCGGATGGCTTCAATCGCTTTCTCGTCCAACCCCATGCCCAGCGCCCGCGCGATACGAATGTTCTGCGGGTTGCCTTGCGCATCGACAATGAGCGAAATAAGGCAAACGCCCTGATACTTGGCGCGCCGCGCCTCGTCGGAGAACTCCGCTTCCACGCTGTGGATGACCACCGGCGCCGAGACCCCGCCGCCGATCCTATACAGCCCTCCGCCTACATTGCCGCCGTAGCCGGGCCCATATCCATTGCCCTGGCCCGAGCCCAGCCCGCCGCCGCTGCCTGTTCCCATGCCTGCGCCCGAGCCCGTTCCGGCCGAGGCCAACGTCACATTGGTTGACTCGTGCATCCCGATCATCGGCATATTGTTATCGGGCAGTTGAATGTTCTTTTGCACGTTGATGGCCGCAGGCTCAGGCAGCAGGGGCTTCTCAAGCGTCTGCGGTTGTGGAGGAGTAATCGGATCCTTGATTCTCTCGGGCAGCTTGCCTTTGTTCGCTTCGATGGGGCTGCGGTCGCCGCCGCCACCGCCGCCTCCAGCCTTCACCTTAGCGTTCGGCCCCTGGTATTCCCCCACATCGATATTCATCGCCTGCAGCGGCTGATTCACGATCTGGTGGACCACGTGAATGCCCAGCCAGATCGCCAGCAGCAAGGCGGAAATATTAAAGGTCGTCGAAAGCCCGATAGCCCACGGGTTCGGCTTCACGGCCATCCGGTCGGGCACTGGAATCGGCTGCGAGGTCAGCTCCAAAGGGGGCAGCTTGACCGGGAAAAACACGTCCCGGATACTTTCCCAGAGGCCCCGCCAAATGGGCTTCTCCTCGAATGCCCGTCCAAGGAACGCATCCAGCTCGTGGCCATCCACCGCCGCCGCAGTTCCCTGGGAGTCCGTTTCAGCCGGTATCAAGAAATCGTTTGCCATAAGTACTGATGGTCCGGTTGTTGCTGGGCGTTGGGACGTAGGCAGGTCCATAAACAGGCCTGTTGACTCATTATGCTTGACCGCGCCCGCATTTGTCTCGGCTCCACAACTGGATGCAGGTCCGGCCTGGCCCTCCGCTGCCTCATATTCCGCCAGCTTCAACACTTCCATAAACAATAGACGCTTTCTCCATTCGGTTTGTTACCGGAAAAAATCTCCTTCGGCCATTTACACTGATCCATGAACAAGTTCGCATCCCAGAACGGAGTCCCGATGTCCCCTGCGCCGGAGTTGAAGGCGACCCTCACTTTGCCCCAGACTGCCTTCGCGATGAAAGCCAATCTGCCGCAGAATGAGCCGCTTCGGCTCGCCCGCTGGACTTCGCTCAGCCTCTATGAAAAGCTGCGCAAAGCCGGCCGCGGACGGCCCGTCTACCTGCTTCACGACGGCCCTCCCTACGCCAATGGGCCCATCCACCTGGGCCACGCTCTCAACAAGGGACTGAAGGACTTCGTGGTCAAGTCCAAGACCATGGCCGGCTTCGACGCCCCCTACGTCCCCGGTTACGACTGCCACGGCCTGCCCATCGAGATCAAAGTGGACGAGAAACTGGGCCACAAGAAGCTTGAAATGCCAGTTCCCGCGGTTCTCGAAGCCTGCCGCGCCTATGCCCAGAAGTACGTCGGCCTGCAGACCGAACAGTTCGAGCGTATTGGCTGCTTCGGCCGCTGGCAGACGCCCTACAAGACCATGGCTCGCGGCTACGAGGCCCGCACGCTGGAGGCCTTCTACGGCTTTCTCGAGAAAGGCTTCGTCTACCGCGGCCTCAAGCCGGTTTACTGGTGCATCCACGATCGCACCGCCCTGGCCGAGGCCGAGGTCGAGTACGAGAACCACACCAGCCCGTCGATTTACGTTCGCTACCGGCTCACCTCCGATCCCGCGGCGATCGCTCCGGCGCTCGCCGGGCGGCAGGTTTCAACGATCGTCTGGACCACCACCCCCTGGACGCTGCCCGCATCGCTGGCCGTGGCCTTTCATCCCGACTTCGACTATGTGGCGCTGGACGCCGAGTCCGGCGAGGTCTATATTGTCGCCGCTGCGCTGTCCGAACAGGTGGCCGCGGCCTGCCGGCTTGGGCCAGCCAAGGAGCTCGCCCGTTTCAAGGGCGCCCTGCTCGAGCGTGTAACCTTCCAGCATCCGTTCCTGGAACGCTCGATTCTCGGTGTACTGGGTGACTACGTCACCGCCGACACGGGCACCGGAGCAGTCCACACCGCGCCCGCCCATGGCGCAGACGACTTTTATACCGGCCAGCGCTACGGCCTGGACCCCACCTGCCGCGTCGATGCCGGCGGGCACATCCACGTCGATCCCGCCGCCTGGCATCTGGCCCAGCCTCCGGCTTTCGACGGGCTGAATGTGTGGAAGGCGAACCCAATCATCGTCGCCATGCTCGAAGAGCGCGGCGCGCTGCTGGGCGGCGGGCAACTCGAGCACTCCTATCCGCATTGCTGGCGCTGTCATCATCCCGTGATCTTCCGCGCCACCGAGCAGTGGTTCATCAGCCTGGAAACGCCGGTGAAGCGCGTCGACGGCTCTGAAACCACATTCAGGCAGGTGGCTATTGAGGAGATCGACAAGGTCATCTGGGACCCGGCGTGGGGCAAGGAGCGCATCACCAACATGATTGCCACGCGCCCTGACTGGTGCATCAGCCGCCAGCGCATCTGGGGCGTGCCCATCGCTGTTTTTATGTGCGAGAAATGTGATGAGCCAATCATCGATAACGGTCTAAATCAAAAGATCATTGACCTTTTCGAGAGGGAAGGTGCCGAGGCTTGGCGCAGTCAAGCTGCAGAACAGCTTCTAACAGATGAAATCAAGTTCAAGCACTGTCTGGAAGAAGATCATCTCGACTCGGGCTTCCGCAAAGAAACCGATATTCTCGACGTCTGGTTCGACTCCGGCGTGAGCTGGCTGGCGGTCTGCGAGTCTGATCCGGAATTGAAAACTGCGTACTCTCGCTTCCAAAATGAACGGCGCTATCAAGGCAAGAATGCAGACATTGCGCAGAACATTGCCGATTTGCGAGCAATCGAGGAAAGAAAGAAGGTAGAAGTTCTTTATCTGGAGGGCGGCGATCAGCACCGCGGCTGGTTCCACTCTTCCCTGCTCACGTCGGTAGCGCTGCGCGGCCGCGCGCCTTACTCCCACGTCGCCACTGCCGGGTGGACGCTCGACGAACAGGGCCGCGCCATGTCCAAGTCGCTCGGCAACGGCGTCGATCCCATCGATATTGCGAAAAGAATGGGCGGCGAGATCGTTCGCCTGTGGGTGGCCTCGGTCGACTTCCGCGAAGACACGGCCGCCAGCGAGAACCTGATGCAGCGTTGCGCCGAGCTTTACAAGAAGCTGCGCAACACCTTCCGCTTCCTGCTCGGCAACCTGCACGGCTTTGTCCCCGCGCGCGATCGAGTGCCCGAGGCCGAACTTCTGCCGCTCGATCGCTACATGCTGGCCCGCACGCGCGACCTGGCCGAAAAGATTGTCGGACCCGATGGCAAATCAGGCTGGTATGGGGCCTTTGAGTTTCACCGCATTTATCACGCCGTGAACGAGTTCGCCATCGTGGACCTGAGCTCCTTTTATCTCGACGTGCTCAAGGACCGCATGTACACCTTCGCGCCCACGAGCACGGCGCGCCGCTCCGCGCAGACCGTCCTTTGGCAGATCACCGAGGCCCTGGTCCGGCTGGTCGCGCCCATCCTCACCTTTACCGCCGACGAGATCTGGGAGCACCTGCCTGCCGTCGAAGGCCGCGAAGCCAGCGTGCACCTTGCGCTGTTTCCGAAGCTTGAAGAAGTATTCGCCGGCGATGCAATGGCACTGACCGACGAGTGGAAGAAGCTGTTTGAGATTCGAGATGCGGCGCTCCGCAAGCTGGAGCAAGAACGTCAGGCTAACAACATAGGCAAGGGTCTTGAAGCAGACGTGTTAATTGAGGCATCGGGCGAGGCGCTGTCGCTCCTGCAACGTTATTCACCGTCGGATCTGAAAGAGTTCTTCAATGTTTCAGCAGTACGAGTTAAAGAGTACGAATACACGGATCCTATTCCGCAGGCACGCGAATCGGAAGTAATACTTCCCTCATTGGGCGGACACGTTGAAATTCGTGCCCCTCGCGCCTCCGGCCACAAATGCGCCCGCTGCTGGAACTACATGCCCGAGGTCTCAAGCTACGGCATCTGGCAGAACGTCTGCACCCGCTGCCAGTCGGCCCTGCGCGAGATGGGCATCGCACCCCCACAACCGGAGGCCGAAAAGTGACATGGCTTGAGAACTGGCCACGCCCTCGCCGCCTGCACTGGCTGCTGCTCATTTCGGCGTTGATAATCGTCGCCGACAGGCTGACCAAGAACTGGGTCTCCCGGCACATCCCATTGGGCGGCGCCATCCCGGTTCTGGACCACGTTCTTCGCATCTCGCACTGGACCAACGAGGGCGCGGCCTTTTCGCTGTTCGCCGACACCGCCTCGCCCAACGCCGTGCGCTGGGGCTTGGTTGCGTTCACCCTCTTTGCCGCGCTGGTCATCTTCATCGTCCTGCTGCGCATGGGCAGCCGCATCTCGCTGGCCACGGTCGCTCTCGCCCTCATCCTCGGCGGAGCCCTCGGCAACGCCCACGACCGCATCGTATACGGCTCGGTCATCGACTTCATCGAGGTCCACATCTTCACCTATCACTGGCCCGACTTCAACGTGGCCGACTCGTCCGTCGTCATCGGAGCGTGCCTGCTGTTCCTCGACTCGACGCTGCCGCGCAGGAAAACCGAATCCTGACCTCGTAGGCGCCGTCGCCGGTCGCCACGGCTGGCCAGCGAATTGATTTACGCTGCCCTCCGGCAGGATTTCCAAATCCGTCGTGGCCAAGCTATTGCCCGCGCGCATTGGCTGACACACGGTATGCAAGAATCGAAGGGAGGGCCGTTGAGGGTCATTCCACGCAGCCACATCGTAAAGCCGCGCAGTTGGCCCGAAACATTGTTCTGCTGCTTCGTCCGACACCCCACGAGGAGCCCGATGAAATCTCCCCATTTTGCTTTTTCGCCGCGCGCTGCCTTTAGCGCCGTCGCCGCGCTTGTTCTTTTTTGTCCCGGCCCCGCCCGCGCCCAGCGCCTGCCGTCAACCGTTGTGCCCACGCACTACACCCTCAAGCTCACACCCGACTTGAAAACCGCCACCTTCTCCGGCGTGGAAGCGATCGACATGAACATCGGCCAGCCCACGCGATCGATCACTCTGAACGCCATTGAGATCGCTTTCCAGTCGGTGACCATCTACCCCAACGGCCCCCGGCAGACAGGCACGGTCAGTCTCGATCCGGAAAAGCAGCAGGCCACGTTTACCTTTCCCAACATGATTCCCGCAGGCAACGCCACCATCAAGATCCGCTACACCGGCCTCCTGAACAACGAACTCCGCGGCTTCTATCTCGCCAAGACCGCCAGCCGGCGCTACGCCGTTACGCAATTCGAAGCCACCGACGCCCGCCGCGCTTTTCCCTGCTTCGACGAACCGGCCTTCAAGGCCAGGTTCGGTATTTCGCTGGTCATCGACGCCGGCGACACCGCGATTTCGAACACCCCCATCGTGGCCGACACGCCCGGTCCGGGGATCAGCAAGCACACGCTCGAATTCGCCACTACACCCAAAATGTCCACCTATCTCGTCGCCTTCCTGGTGGGCGGCTTCCAGTGCACCGGCGGGCGCCAGGACGGCGTGGACCTGCGCGTCTGTTCCACCCCCGACGAGGTTGCGTTCACACCCTTTGCGCTTGAAGTGGCTAAATTCGCCTTGCACTACTACGACAACTACTTCGGCATTCACTATCCGCTCAAGAAGCTCGACCTGATCGGCATTCCCGACTTCGAGGCCGGCGCCATGGAGAACTTCGGCGCTATCACTTTTCGTGAAACCGACCTGTTGCTCGATCCAAAGACCGCGCCGGTCGCCGACGAGGAAAACGCAGCCCTCACCATCGCGCATGAGATGGCTCACCAGTGGTTCGGCGACCTGGTGACCATGCAGTGGTGGGACAACATCTGGCTCAACGAGGGCTTTGCCACATGGATGGAAAACAAGCCCGTGGCCGCCATGCATCCCGAGTGGAACATTCCGCAGGTGGTCGCCGGCGACGAACAGGACACGATGAATGTCGATGCGCAGCCCACCACGCGCGCCATCCGGGCCAAGGCCGAGACGCCCGCCGAGATCGACCAGATGTTCGACAGCATCGCCTACGGCAAGGCCGGCGACGTGTTGCTCATGGTGGAGAACTACCTGGGCGAAGAAACTTTCCGCAAAGGCGTTCATGCGTATCTGGCCGCGCACGAATACGGGAATGCCACGGCGCAGGATTTCTGGAATGCGCAGACAGCGGTCAGCCACAAACCTGTTGACAAGATCATGGAATCGCTGGTGGCGCAGCCCGGTGAGCCCATCCTCAGCTTCGGAACCCCCGCGGACGGAAGAGTTTCCGTCGAGCAAAAGCGATTCTTTCTCAGCCCCGGCATGGAGCCGAACCCCGAACAGAAGTGGACGCTGCCGGTTTGCTTCAAGACCGCGGATGCCCTCGACTGCGAGCTTGCGACGCCTGAAACAGCCGGCCTGAAGGCTCCGCCCGCCGGCCTTTTCTTCGCCAACGCGGGCGGCAAGGGCTACTACCGCAGCGCCTACGAGCCTGCGCAGTACGCCGCGCTGGTCGCCCACGCCGAGTCCGGGCTGACGCCGCCGGAGCGCATCAGCCTGATCGGCGACGAGTGGGCGCAGATGCGCGCCGGCAAAACCACCGTGGGCGATTATCTGGATCTGACCGCCGCGCTCAAATCCGATCCCAACGCCGACGTGCTCTCGAATGCCTTTGAGAATGTTGGTGTTGTTGCCGACCGCGTGGCCTCAACGAAAGAAGAGCGCGATGCGCTTGCCGCGTGGATCAGCCGCACCTTTGCCCCCGAGTACGCCAAGCTCGGCCCTCCCGCGCCCGAAGATTCTCCCAACACGCGCGAACTGCGCGCGCACCTCTTCTCGCTGCTTGCCGATCGCGGCAACGACGCCGGTCTCATTGCCCAGGCGCGTAAGATCGCCGATCGGTATCTTTCCGACCCCGCGTCGGTCGATCCGACGCTCGGACAGGCCGCTCTGCAAGTGGCCGCCGAGAACGGCGACGCCGCTCTCTTTGACCGCATGGAGGACGTGTACAAGACCTCCAAAGACCCCGATTTACAGGAGACTGCGTTGCGCCTGCTGGTTGTGTTTGACAAGCCCGCCCTGCTCGAGCGCGCTCTCGAGTACTCGGTGTCAAGCAACGTACGCAACCAGGATGCCGCAATTCAGTTCGCAATCGGTCTCGAAATCCCCGAGAACCGCGATGCCACCTGGAATTTCATCAAAACGCATTGGGACCAGGTCCAGGCGGAGTTAACCACCGACCTCGGATCGGATCTTGTAAGCTCTACGGGGAGCTTTTGCAGCGCCGAGGCCCGCGACGATGTGAAGAGCTTCTTCACCGCGCATCCGGTTCCTGCCTCCGACGTGGCGCTCAAGCACGCCCTCGAGCATATCGATGGCTGCATCGAGCTGCGCCGCCTGCAGGAGCCGAATCTGAAAACGTGGCTGGCGAGCCAGAACGGATCATAAGCAGCCTGATCCCGGCCAAGGAGTTCGAAGCTTGCGGTTCTTCGTCGATCCGTTGACCGTCCTGGATGCGGTGAATGCGCAGGATGGTTCCGGCGGACGTGACCGGCGCCGGCGGCTACGGCCACATCGGCGGCCGGCGGCGGTTTCACGGGCGAAACGCTTACGGTCACGTTACGGCTGAAGCTGGCCGGCGAGCTCCCGGGAAAACGACAACGCGGTCAACGGGCGTGCGCGCCGGCACGGTGAACTCGATGTCCGACGAGTGACCTTTTTGCGTAATTTGCCGCGTCTCGGCAACGGCGAGGTACTCCGGCTGGCTTGGCGGCAGGCGCTCCACGAGAGGCCCACGACGCTCTCAGGCGGGATGGGACCGGCGATGCGCAAATGCAGGAACGGAAAATCCGACTCCGGCAGGTGAAGGACCGTGCTTCGCCCCAGCTTTTGCCGCGTCAGATCGAAGATGGTGTAGGAACCGAGGCGGGTTTCGCCGCCTGCGCCCTGCGCCTGGCTTCCAGAAACCGTCACTGTGGCAATGAAGTCCCGGCCTTTAATCGCAAGCTCCAGGTTGCTGTAGCTTCCCGAGGGCATGGCCACGTCAAAGACGGTTTGGCCTTCGCGGCGGCCCAGATTCAACGGCGCGATCTGCTGCTCGGAGGGTGCGGTGAGAGCGGCAGTGAGAAGCACGTACGGGGTCTCAGTGCTCTCGCGGTAAAGACGAAGATCGGCGAGGCCCGGCGCGGATTTTGCAAACATTCCGGCATCCGCAACCAGGCACGCCTGCTTGTTGATCCGCGGCACATTCTCAACCGGCCGCTCATAGCGGAAATACTGAATCTCAGGGGAAGGGGCACGCGGCCACGAGTAGACATAAAACGGCGAAAGGCCTCGTCACCCCTTGCCTCCTTCGTTACGCAGGTTAAGCCAGTCGCGCTGGTAGGCAAAACTGACGGCGAGCAGCAGCGCGCCGAGCCCTAGAAAGCTGAGGATGCGGAAGCCGCGGCTCAGCTCGCTTACATCCACCAGAAAGACCTTTCCCACGGATACGGCCAGCAGCACCAGCGCCTGCCAGCGCACAAACGCCGAGCGCCGCCAGAAACCAAGGCTGAGCAGGGCTGCGCGGAAGAGCATGAAGAAGGTCGAATAGCTGAACTGGGCGTACATGCCGATAGTCGTGCGAAAGATTCCAGTCGCCGCGCCAGCGAAGGTACCACCAATAGCTATGGATCTCCCAGCCTAATCGCCAACAGCGATAAGAACATTCACGGCCAGGACCGCCGCGCCGCCAAGAGCAGGCCAGGACAGTCCGGCCGCCTGGCTCTCCTCCTCGCGGGAATTTCGCGCCACCCACGCTACGAAGGCAAAAGCCGCGATTGCGACAAGATAGGTTGCAAAGCGCTGGTTGAAAAATGGCGTGGTGGAGGCGGGCGGGTTTACCGTGAGCAACGCCGCGAGCGCCAGCGCCAGGCACATAAGCGCTAACGCCCACAGTTGCCTGGAACGCACACGGCGCGCCAGCCACACTAACGCCGCGCCTTCCGCGAACGAGCCGATGGTGAGCCACCGGCCGTGCGTTTGCAGCGGGATTGCGATGGTGAGGAAGACCACCGCGGCGGCAAGATGCAGCGCGGAAAGCACAGCCGGACTTTCGCGCAGGATTCGCTGCGCCGGGAGCTTGAGCAATAGAAGATAAAACGCGGCGAAGGCCACCGCGATCCAAGGCTCTGCCCAAGCCGCGGTAGCCGGTCCGGGCAACGAGTAAAACGCCAGGAAGCCAAGGCCCGCGTTGAGAAACCGGCAACACCACCAGCGCCAGGCTGTCCCATGCGGAGGAACCTCCGCGCTCATCGAGGTCGAGCCGAGCCAGGCGGGGCGCGAAGGCAAAGATCAGGAAAAAACAGGTGAGAAAGAATGCGGTGCGCGGCGCCTGCGCCTGCGAATAATACTCGAACCACCAGCCTGCGACGAACAGCGCAGTGCCTATAAAGGCCGCAGAATGCAGCCGTGACCAGGGACGCAACGCCACCAGAATCAACACGGCGGCATCCAAGATCAGCAGGTAGGCGAACAGGGTAACTTCGTGGTTCTCACCGGTGGATACAAGCAGCGGCGTGCACAAACCGCCGGCAATGGCGTACAGGGCCAGCAACTCCGCGTCTTGATTCCAGGACATGAAACCGTTGAAGGCTGTCACCACGATCATGGCCGCGAAAGCTGAACCCGCGGGCAGGAGTGCGTAGATTGAGAAAGCTGCCCAGAGCGAGAGATAAAGAGTGCCGCTCCCGATGGCCTGCAGGGAATAGGCAAAGGCTGCGAATCCTCGCTTTCTGAAATGCCCTGACCAGACAATCAGCCCCACGCCCGCAAGCAACCCGATCAGCACCCTGCCCAGCGGGCCGATCCAATGATTGTCGAAGGCCAGCTTGAGAAACCAGGCCACCCCGATCAGCACGGCCAGAATGCCGATGCGATTGAACCACTGCGATCCGATGCGGCTCTCGAGCGAACGCGTGTCTTCCGCTTTGGCGGGCTCGGCAAAACCGAATCGCGGAGGTTCAATTGGTATTGGGGCCGGAATGAAAGGCGGAGATTGCGGTAACGCAGGCTTTAGATCCTGCGCGGGGTGTACCGGCTCCATCCCCATGCCGCCCGTCTGTTTTGGCGCGGGCGCTGTTTCTTCCTTGCCCGCGATCATACCGTGGCGCGCGAGCGTCTCTTCAAGCCTGCGAACACGCCAACGCAGTTCGCTCACCTGATCTTCAAGGCTGCCAGATTGGTTCGGATTCATTGCCCTACACTCTACCGCACGCGGCACACCATTTCCACAGGAATTTCGGGGAGTTTTCCGGGATCCTCGTCCCCGAATGGAGTTCTTGTTGCAGAGCTTGTGCAGCCGCTCGCGGGTCTCGCCTACCTCGGCGTCCTGCTTGGCAAAGCCCCCGCGCAATAGATTTTCGCCTCTGGCGGGTGCGCCCGCTCGCAGCCAAAGACGGCGCGGGCGTAGTATCTTGCAGACAGAATCGATGCACGAGCTCTCCATCGCGACTAGCATTGTGGAAGCAGTCAGCGAAGCCGCCTCCGCCTATCCCGGCGCTCGCGTCAAGCAGGTACGGCTGCGCGTAGGCGCGCTGGCCTCGGTCATTGAAGATTCGCTCCAGTTCTGCTGGGAGCTGGCTACGGAAGGCTCGCCGCTTGCCGGCGCGGCGCTGGTCATTCAAAAGCTTCCCGTGATCGTGCACTGCGATGCCTGCTGCGCGGATTCCGAGATCGAGGGCGTGCAGAGCTTTCGCTGCCCGCGCTGCGGTGAGCTGGCTGCCGATCTTCGCCAGGGGCGCGAACTGGAGATCGAATCGATTGAGCTGGATGAGCCGGAGCCGAAACAGCCGGAGAGTGGCGCGCCGGAGCCCATGGAGGAGCAAATATGACCACTCGGATTGTTGAGCTGCGGCGGGGAATCCTGAAGAAGAACGACGAGTTGGCGGCGGGGCTGCGCAATCGCTTCACGTCGGCCGGAGTGCTGGTGCTGAACCTGGTGTCGAGCCCCGGCACGGGCAAGACAGCATTCCTTGAGCGCACGCTTCGCGATCTCCACGCCCGAGGGGCGCGCGCTGCGGCGCTGGTGGGCGATCTTGAGACCGACAACGATGCTCGCCGGCTGGCTGCAAGCGGCGTGCCTGTGCGCCAGATCAATACTCACGGCATCTGCCACCTTGACGCGGAGATGGTCGCGAAGCACCTCGACGCCTGGGAGAGCCTGGCGCTCGCCGGGCTCGACTATCTATTCATCGAGAACGTCGGCAACCTGGTATGCCCGTCGAGCTACGACCTGGGCGAACGCATCCGCGTGGTGCTGCTGAGCGTGACCGAGGGCGAGGACAAGCCGCTCAAATATCCGGGGCTGTTCAACTCTGCCGACGCCGCAGTCATCACCAAGATCGATCTCGCCGTTCCCTGCGCCTTCGACCGCGAGCTGGCCCTCAAAAACATCAACGAAATTCGCCCCGGTATCCGGATCTTCGAAACCTCGGCCAAAACCGGCGCGGGGATGGATGGATGGCTAGCGTACCTCGATGAGCAGGCGCGGGTTTCCTGATTCCTGCCGGCGAATCCAGGATTCAATGAACCATCGCATCCATGGCGTTGCCAAGGCGCGGCCCGGATCTCTCCCGTGCTCCGCAAATCACCTCTTGAACGCCCGCAGCGCAAGCCGCGCCGCGTGATAGCCGCACATGCCGTGCACGCCTCCACCCGGCGGCGTCGACGCCGAACACAGATAAACCTTGGGCGCGCCGGTCGCGTAGCCGCTAGCCGTCGGCCGGAAAAACATCTGCCGAATCGTCATCGCACCGCCGCTGATGTCGCCGCCCACGAGATTTGCATCCATCGCTTCCAGAGCCGCGGACGCGGAGACGTGCCGCGCCAGCACGCAATCGCGGAATCCCGGCGCAAAGCGCTCGATCTGCGATTCAATCCGCTCCGTCATGTCGGCTGTTGACCCGTTGGGCACGTGGCAATACGCCCACAATACATGCTTACCCTCTGGCGCGCGCGATGGATCAAAAAGCGTTGGCTGCGCAACCAGCACGAACGGCCGTTCGGCTTCGCGTCCATTCGCGACGGCATATTCGGCCTCCGCGATCTCCTCAAACGATCCGCCCAGGTGCACCGTGATCGCTCGCCGGCAATGTGCCGCGCGCCACGGCGCAGGTTGCGAAAGGGCGTAGTCGATTTTGAACGCGCCCGGCGCATGCTGGAAACGCTCCAGCGCGGTTCTGTATTTGGGCGCAAGCCGTTCGCCTGCAATCGAGACCAGTTGCCGTGGCGCTGTGTCGAAGAGTACAAGCTCGCTGCTCGATTCCAACTCACGGAACGCAGCCGCATCGATTCGGGACGAAGTGTGCACCTTTCCGCCCAGTGTCTCCAGCGTGCCGATGAGGGCCTGCGTAATGGAACGCGCGCCGCCGCGCGGAATCGGCCAGCCCACCGCGTGAATGGTGATGCCGAACAGCCATCCGATGGTCGCGCTCAACGGCTGATCCAAGCTCAGGAACGAGTGGCCCGCCAACCCCGCGAAGACGGCCCGTGTCCGCGGGCTCACGAAGTGGCTCTTGGCGAAGCCTTGCGCGGATTGGATCGACGAAAGTCCGAATCGCGCCATGCGCAGGGGATGATGCGGAATGCGCAGCGCGGGCCCCAGCGTGTCTTCGGCAAACTCCATCCAGTCATTCGCCGCCGGTTGCATCAAGCCGCGCCACACCTTGCCGTCCGCTCCCAGTGCGCGCTCCGCATGCTCCAGGTCGCGCTCCAGCACCACGGCCGAGCCATCGTCAAGCGGGTGCGCCAGCGGCGCTTCGCCGTGGATCCACTCCAGTCCGTGATCCCCAAGGGGCAGCGTGGCAAAAAATGGAGACCCCGCCGCGAACGGATGTACGGCCGAGCCAAAGTCGTGCAGAAACCCCGGCAATGTGAGGGGCAGCGTGCGCGCCGCTCCGCCCGGCTCGGCTTCGGCCTCAAAGACCTCCACGCGCAGGCCGGCCTGGGCGAGCACAATGGCCGCCGACAGGCCGTTCGGCCCCGATCCGATCACGCAGGCGCGTTGCATCGCGGTTGAAAGGGCAGACCCGTGAACAGGCCCCACCCCCATTCTCGTGTTGTTGCGATTGTACGGCGCAGCAACGGGTGCAACAACCACCGGCGTCGCTGGGTGCCCCATCCTAGCCGCGCCTTTGTTTTTTGTGGCTAGGGTGGGAAACCACGGACAATAAAGAGATGCTTCTTCATGTGGCCAGAGACCGAGCTTGGGCGCAGGTCTATGCCGCCGATGCATCAGCGGCGGCAGGGAGCGCCGGCGACTCGGCGTTGCGAATTGTCAGCCAGTCAGTGCGCATCCGGTCCCACTCCTGCAACGTGAAGCCCTGGAATTCAAAGAAGGCACGAATGCGCATCGAGCTCCAGCCGAGCAGGTCCTGCAGTATCGGCACCAGCACGGCCAGCACGTTGTCGCTCAGAATGGTCCGCTTGGCGATCTGCGTCAGGTAGTGGTTCTCAGAGACGGCAATCGTCAGGCCATCGAAGCGGTTGACGTGCAGCATGACGTTTACGTCCGAGCTGCCGTCGCCGACGTATACGACGCGGCCGTGGCTGAGCTCGAACTGCGCGCGCAGATGCTCGACCACGGCCACTTTGCCGTAGCCGGCGGGCACGCGCACGATGGACTGAATCTCACCTGTGGACGGGTCGTAGCGGAATTGCGTGCCGTAAATGTTCTCCGGCGGCACAATGCCCTCTAGCGCCGATAGAATGACCTCTTCCGGTGCGGCCGACACCACGTAGAAATAAAATTGCGCGTCTTCAAGCTCGTTGAGCAGCTTGAGCAGCAGGCCGATGTTGTCCTTGAGGTGGATGCGCTTGCCCACCGTGGTCAAATCTCCCTTGCGTACGCGGCGAAATTCCGGATCGTGAAGCAGCAGATAGGCCAGTTCGCCGCCCTGTTGGATAAGGTGCATGCGGGCCAGGCCCGCGACCCGCTCCTCAAAGTTGCTCACGCCCAGCATCCGGCTGAGCTCAAGTCCCGAATCGTTGAAACTAAGCGTCTGGTCGAAGTCGCTCACGAGCAGGTATTTCCGTGCTGCGTTCTGTTCGTCGCGCGGCATATGCAAGCTCCTTGTTGAGATTTCGACACTGCTCTTGCAGTTGTGCCTCTACTTTTTCATTGTATTCGGTGCGGAATGAATACCGTATGATTTTCCGGCAAAGCTGCCGTCAACGGGTTGCAGCGCACGTTGCTTTCGCTCATCGTACTTGCGTTACGCGGTATTCACGCAACTTGTGCAGGCATGCGCCGCGGACGAAAAGTGTGCTAATCGTGGGGCGGCAGCTCTTCAGGCCATTCCACCACAGCAAAGCGGCCGTCCGCAGTCATGGCCAGCTCCGGCGCGTACAGGCCAAGATACTCGCGGCGCCACCAGTTCCCGGTTCGCCGCTTTTCATCCATCGTCGTAAACCAGTATTGCCACAGCACTGCGCGCACATAGCGCGGCGGAATCTGCGGGAAGGGATTGTTGCGGAAAAGCGACAGCACATCACCATCGCCCAAGAGAAGGCGCTCCTCCGTCAGCGGAACGATTTCGTTGTCGCGCCAGTTGCCGAGCGAAGCAAACCACAGGTTCCAGTCGAAGCGCGGCTGATAGGGCGCATAGATGCCGGGTGCTTCGTTCAATGCCTGCGGCTTGTTCCGAAACGGATACGCGGTCCAGTTTGTGCCGTCGTCGGAACCTTGAAATTCGATTTCGTAGCGTCCGCGGGTCATCACCGCGAAGAGGCCGTACTGGTTGGCGATGCGAAAAGGTTCGAGCGCGACGAGCGGCTTCACCGGCAGCGGGATGTCGCGCAGCGGAATTCCGATCATCTCCACAATCGTGTTGTATGCGATCCATGTGAGCATGAATGCGGCTGCGGCCATGCGGGCAACCCACCACGAAAATCCTAAGTGTTCGAGAAATGTGCGGCGCCTCCGGACATGCTCGTGCGCCTCAATGTCCGCCGTCGTCACGCTGGCCTCACCCATGGCCAGAATCGATAATGACTGCTCCTCATGCAATTCCAGCGACGGCGCTGAAATCCGTTCCGGCTCTATCGGGCGGAAGCGTGCGGGGACCAAGCGGAGCAGGAACTTGTCATCGAGCAGCAGGAAGCCCAGCGACAGCACCAGATAATTCAGGAATGCGTAGTTGGCGGTGAGGATGACGCCAATCTCCCAAGGCGTGTCGATGAAAAAAAGGATCAGGCGCACGCGGCGCGGAAAGAACATCATGAATGCCAGGCCCAATTCGAGCGCCAGGGTTCCTCCAACAGTAGCCGCCTGGAACCAATGCGGCAGATGCTGCACGTACCAGCCGATCCACGTGGGCAACGGGCCATTCTGGTAGTACTCGTCCATGGCCGTAAAGTTGCGCCACTGCAGGTCGCCGCTGGCGAGCTTCACCATGCCGGATTCGAAATAGATCCGAAACCACTCCCATTGCAGCAGGAACCAGCACATGCGCGCGGGCGGATCGTGCGCGCCCCATCCCGGCCAAAGCCCGCTTGGGGCGAAAATCAGCGCCAGGAATCCCGCTTCCAGCAGCATGCCGTCCGACTGATAGCTCGAGAACACGCTGCTCGAGCCGACAAACGAAAGGAAACATGCAAAGCAGATGAAAAAGCTCAGGCGGGGCCACACGTTCAGGAAGGCAATCGCGGCGGCGATGAGGCCGATCCACGTCACCGTCATCATCGTCGCGGAGCTCGACGAGATCCAGTAAACCGATGGCGCGTACCAGTAGCGCTCCAGGCCCAATTGCTGCGCGATTTCGGCCAGATAATCCCGCGCGGGCAGAATTCCATCGGGACCGATCAAGCCCTTGATCTGAAACAGCAGCGAATAGAACGCGGAGAAGTAGATGAGCGCGAGCGCGCGCAGAAAGATCCACCGCGGAACCATTTGGCCCCGCGGGCCGCGGCGACCGTCGAAGAGCCACCGGAAGACGTCAATCGGCCTGCTCCACCGCATGTCTCGAACAGGATACCGGCTGGCCGGCGCTCCTTCATAAAGGAAAGTGCGCTTGGTTCGCTTCGAACGCGGTTGAGCGACATGAAACCGAGGAGTATCGAGGCATGGTTATGACTCGAGCCGCGCGATTGTGCCTTGGTCTACATCTACAGGAGACCCGCTATAGAATGGCTTCGCGTAGCGCATCGCACTCTGGAGGAATGCACATGAGCGCCCTCTTGAAGATTGCTGCCTGGGGAGTCCTCTTGCCGGCCGCGGCCGTCACCGTTTGCGCGCAACAGGACTACTTCAGCAACTGGCCGCCGGGGCGTTCCCCGCAGGAGGTCGGCAAGCCGCTGGCCGAGCACTTTGTGTCCAGCCCGCACCAGTACGGCGCAACCATCCATTACTCCGAGGCGGGCGCCTGGTACGGCGCATTGACCTTCGCGCAACAGACCCATGACGAAGTTCTAACCTCCGAGCTCATCAAGCGCTTCGATCCCTTGCTGCCCGGCGGCGCCGAAGACACCCTGGTTCCCAAGCCCGATAGCGTGGATAACTCGATCTTCGGCATCGTGCCCCTCGAAATCTATTTGGAAACCAAGGATAAAAAATATCTCGACTATGGGCTGAGCTTTGCGAACCGGCAATGGGAGAATCCGAGGCCGGATGGGCTGTCGAACCAGTCGCGCTTCTGGATCGACGACATGTACATGCTCACCATCCTGCAGCTCGAAGCCTACCGCGCCACCGGCGGCAAAAAATATCTCGACCGCGCCGCCAACGAGATGGTGGCTTATCTCGATAAGCTGCAGCAGCACAACGGCCTGTTCTATCACGCGCCGGATGTTCCGTTTTTTTGGGGCCGCGGCAACGGATGGGTGGCCGCGGGGATGACCGAGATGCTCCGCGACCTTCCTGCGGGCCATCCGCAGCGCGCGCGCATCCTGGCCGCCTACAAGCTCATGATGGCCGCCCTGCTCAGGTACCAGACCACCGACGGCATGTGGCGCCAGCTCATCGATCGCGACGAGGCGTGGGAAGAGTCATCGAGCACGGGAATGTTCACCTTTGCCCTCATCGCCGGCGTGAAAAACGGCTGGCTCGATGCCGCTGCCTACGGCCCCGCTGCGCGCAAGGCATGGATCGCCCTCACCGGCTTCATCGACCAAAACAACGACATGACCAGCGTCTGCGAAGGCACCGGGAAGAAGAACGACCTGGAGTATTACCTGGAGCGCAAGCGCCGCACCGGCGATTTCCACGGCCAGGAGCCGGTGCTCTGGGCCGCCTCCGCGCTGCTGCGGTAGCTCGGCCACTGCTGTCATCGGGGTTCTTGAAGGGCTATAATTCCGGCAAGAGATCAAGCCATGTTGATGCAGTTTGATTGCGGCCCGCGCTCGTCAGCTGTGCTGCTTCTCGCCGCCCTGGCTCTGGGCGGCGCAGCCATACGTCTGCAGGCACAAATGAACGCGGCGGCTCCGCAAGGCGCGAGCGTTCAGGTTCCGGTTTACGAGGTTGTGTCCATCAAGCCAGCAAGCCGTGTAAGCGCGGCGGTGGATGGGAGAGCTTACACAACGGCTTCGGCCACACGAATAGGCTGCTGGTCAAGTTATCAAGCGGCAAACATACGCCTTTGATCCTCCCCCTGCCTCAGTTAGGAGTCTGTTTGCGTACCGGGAAGAGCCAAATGTCGGGGATCATGTTTGAAGCGGCCTGTGAAGCAGCACCGAGCCGGGTTTTTCTTCATTGTGATAAGAAAATTCGAAAGCTCGCTGTTTTCGCCAGCTTCTTCCTCTTAATTTGCGCTCGTCTCCTTCCGGGCCAAGAGAGTTCCAGGCCACTTCCTCCAACCGAGGCCTACAAGACGGCTCTCGCACCGTTTACGGAGACGCGGAGCCAAGCGAACGACCTGACGGATGCCGACAAGTATGCCTTGGGTATCGGGATTGCTCAAGCCTCTCGCGACTGTCTCGCGCTGTCCTCCGATGTCTCTGCTTTTGCCGGCAATGGCAAAGAGTTACTCGCCCTGGGACAGCTTTGCATTTTCGGGCAGCAGTTTGAACCCGCGCGTGCAGCCTTGGTGGACTATCTCGCCCTTCCGCAACCACCGCAGAGGGAGCAGGCCCTCGAGCTGCTCGTCCGTGCATTTCTCGGCCTCGACTCACCCGCCTCTGCGGAGGCCCAGGTGGACTCGCTGCTTCGCGATTATCCCTACGACGCTTCGATTCACGCAGCCATTGACCAGGTGATCGACAGTACGGAGGGAGCTGACGCGGACCTGAACGGCCTGGCTCTCAAGCTCTGTGCTACTCAAGGCACCGCAACACTCACATTGCTTGCCGGCGGGAAGGTTCTTGAAGGAAAGGATGGCAGCGCGTCCGGTGCGACATTATTCGCTGATGCCGTGCGGTGCACCGCCCTTGCGCATAGTTCAGGTAAACCGGACAGCCTGGAGGATCTTGCCGCAATTGTGCAGCAGCCAGCCTGGGTTGGCACAGAAGATTTGGCACTGATGCAGGCCGCGCTCGAACGCCAGCAGATGGCGGGAAAGAGTGCTCCCCTCACGTCTTTGCACGGATATCTGCTGGGGACCAACCGCCTTGTTCCAAGGATTGTCTCATTGAAGCGCGGCACGGTATTGCTGGTTCCCTTCACGCTGTGGTCGCCAAGCGCTCCGGAAATCGCGCGCGATCTGGCGAAGTTCACGCCGCAGCAGGCAATCTATGCGATCACCAGTTGGCATGCGAATACAGGACGCGAGGATGTTCGATCGAGTGGCGTACTTGAGGGGCTGCGCTCCTGGCAGCGGAGTTTACCGAAGAAGGTTTCGATCCTTATCGTGCCGGACTCGGTGCTAAGCGAATTTCACAGTGATGTCTTTCCCGCAGGCATACTGATGCGTGACGGCAGGGTGCTTTCCAATATCGTGCTTTCAAGCGAGGGTGCAGAAAGGCTCCTGGTGAACGCTTTCGCCGAAAACGCCGCCACACATTAGCCGAGCCGAGAAAGTGGGATTGGTTTCTGCAGTTTCCATGCGCAGCTTCCATTTCTCTCTCCATTCGTCTCCACAAATCCCGGACCGGCGAGCCAGCGCACATCGCTCGCGCCGCTCGCTGACTTGCTAACTTGCTGACTCGTTGACCCGCTGACTTGCTAACTCGCCGTCCGCTCAATCCAGCCTCGTCAAATACGCATCCCCCTCGGCCGGTTTCAAGTGCAGCGCGATATATTCCGCCATCGCGCGGTCGTCGCCCTGAGGCCGAATGCGCACCCAAAAGCTCTTCTCGCCGGGAAACTCGATGACATTCGAGCCCGGGTAGCGGCGGAGGAGTTGCTCCTTCAGCTTGATGGCCGCGCGCTCGTTGTGGAACGCGCCAATCTGCACGCACCAGCGCCCGCCGGTATCGATGGGCTTGGGCGTCTCGAACACGTCCATGCGCATGAGCGCCAGGCCGGCCCGGTAAACGCCGACGGCTTTGGCCGAGGCGATGGTCAGATCCAGCATTCTGTCTTCAACAAACGGGCCTCGGTCGTTAATGCGCATGGCGCTGGATTGGCCGGTCTTGAGGTTGGTCACCACCACCAGCGATCCCATGGGTAGCGTGCGATGCGCGGCTGTCAACGCCCAGTCGTCGAAGACCTGGCCGTTGGCGGCCCGCCGGCCCTTGTACGGCGCGGTGTACCACGTCGCGTAGCCCACCTCGCTCAAAATCGGCCGGTGCGTGGCCACAAATTCCAGATCTTCCGCCGTAATCCCCCCCGGCGGAACCGGCGTGACCGGAATGCGCGCCGCGGAAGGCGCCTGAGCCTCGGCGGCGGGAGCTGTCTGCTCCTCGGGCGGCAACGCCTGCGGCGGAGCCACCGGCGCCGTCTTCTCCTTGTGCCGGCAGCCGCTCGCGCCCAGCATCGCTGCCGCTGTCAGAACCGCGCACACCGCGCCGCGCCAGCTTCCATTCACCCGCACCATCCTGCCTCGCGCCATTCCCGTTTTCAAGGGCGCGGCTCCCCTTTTTCATTTTTTTCCTGGTCCGGTGCCGGGCTGCAGGGCTGGTTCACGGCCGCATTGCTCTGCTCAAACCGGTCGGCAAGGTTGCGCAGCGCGTCGGCGGCCGAGCGCATGGCTCGAATCGACTCCCGGCGCACCTGCGGTATCACCGCGTCGTTCACATAGGCGATCGTGTGATGAAGCTCCATCTCGATCCGCTCGATCGCCTCTTCGATCCGCTGGCCCACGCCGGACGAACCCCAACCGGAACTGTTTTGTGCGTTCATGACGAGGAACCTTCGTCGGGAATCATCGATTGCTACCCTATTTAAAGTCTGCTGAATGCAACAAGCCGCGTCAATGCCTCGCGGATCAAGTGGGACCGCGTCAATTACTATTGACGCAAACAGGGCGCTCTCCCATGATGGGGCTGAAGGTGAAGCCACTCACGCCCGAGGAAAAAGGACGGCTGGCCGTACATAAACTCACGGACCCCTTCAGACTACTCACCATGGCAGGCGTGGCCGGTATCTCGGCCGATGCCGAGCGCTACGGCATCGGCTTGGCCACCGCGCCCATCGACAACTTCATCACCGAATTCGCGCCCAGCATTGCCAACCGCATCCACATCCATGTTGTTTTCGTCCAGCGCATCGTCAACCAGGTGGCTCGCACGGGGAACACGGAGTAGTTGGGCGAGAACCCGACGAAATCGTGAAATCGACTGTAGATTGATAACAGGTGAGCGTTGACACGGCCATTCGAAACCTTGCCGGGTTGAGATGAACAATCCGCCGGACCGCCGCCGCTCCGCAAACCGAAATTGGGTGCTATTTGACGCTTGCCGGTTCGCCCGCTACCCTCCGCGCCGTGGCTTCCTTCAGGGTGCATCTGGTACGATTCGTGGGACCGGTTTGGCATCGCCGGAAGTTCGGAATAAGCTCTGCATCTTCGTGCGACACCTTGAGGCAAATGATGGAAATTCAACAAAATGTTCTACTGTCGGCCGCGATTTTAGTAATGGCTTCTATGGCCCCAATGTCCGCAGCGCAGGTTGAATCGCCTGGCCAGCGGATCGTGTCACCCGAAGTTGCCCCCGACGGGCATGTGACGTTTCGCCTCTTCGCGCCCAAAGCGCAGTCCGTGCGCCTGGCCACTCCCGACATACCCGACCTCGGACAAGGCGTGGCCATGACGCCGGCCATGTATGGCACCTTCACGGTTTTGGAAGCCGCCATGACGCGGAACGCAAATGGCGTTTGGGAAGTCGTCATGGGGCCGATTGGTCCTGGCGCCTACCGGTATAACTTCACCGTGGACGGGGTGACTGTCATTGATCCGCTCAACCCCGTCACCAGCGAGTCCAATGTCCGAACTTGGAGTCTGGCGTACATACCGGGCGCGAATTTCATGGACACCCGCGAGGTTCCCCATGGCGCGGTCGCGACGGTCACTTACTACTCAAAATCGCTCCAGCGTTTTCGCCGAATGCACATTTATACGCCGCCCGGTTACGAAAATGGCAAGGGCCGTTTCCCCGTGCTTTACCTGCTGCACGGCTTGGGTGATGGTGATGACTCGTGGCCGACGGTCGGGCGCGCCGGGTTCATCATGGACAACCTGATCGCGGCCCAAAAAGCCAAACCTATGATCGTGGTCATGCCCGCCGGGCATACCGGTCCGCCGGACGCCGGCCCGCGCATCCCGGGCGCCGCCGGGTCTCGCGACGAATTCGTCGGAGATTTTGAGCAGGACATCATGCCCTACGTGGAGCAGCACTACCGGGTGCGCGCCGATCGGCATGACCGCGCCATCGCCGGTTTGTCGATGGGCGGCTATCAAACGCTGGCCATCGCCATACCCCATCTTGAGAAATTTGCTTATATCGGTGTTTTCAGTTCCGGCATTTTTGGCATCACCCGCCAAGGTTACAGCGGGCATGTATCCTCCGGCCCCACTTTTGAAGAGCTGAACCAGGCAGCCCTCGACGATCCGAAACTCAAGCAAGGGCTTAAATTGTTCTGGTTCGCAACGGGCAAGGAGGATGGGCTGCTCGCTACCTCCAGTGCGACGGTCGAGATGTTCAGGCGGCACAAATTCAACATCGTGTACGAGGAAAGTACGGGCGCGCACTCCTGGATCAACTGGCGCAATTACCTGAACGAGTTTGCGCCGCGGTTGTTTCAATGACGGAATACATGGTTGAAGCGTATTCGCCCTATAGGGTCAGAGGTTCCGTGTGTTTGCTGGAAGATAAATAGTCACTCTAGAAAAATGGACAACGTCCGGCATCGCTGTGTCACGGACGGCCGGCGCATTTTCGAGGTTCTCGACGTCCTCCGCGCTTTGCGCAACGATCCGATAGTTCGGCGCTGCCGGGGTGTGTCCCGCGATAAGGCTTTCCAGAAGATCGTTCGACGTGGGACCCGAGTCATGTTGTTGGATGCTCATTCCGCGCCTCGCAGGGAAATCCAGTAGTACCGCCGCCAGCAAAACTTGCAGCGAACCGGGCGGAGAACAAACAAGCCAAGCAGGCCATCGTAAGGGCGCAACTCGCCGGGCTTGAATTGAACGGATTTGCAGCGAGGGCACATTCGCCGGATCCATAGTATCCGCGGCAGCCAATCCGGCCAGGTCATGGTTGCGACATTCATGGTGAACTTCCTTTCAGTGGCAGGATGGCGTCGATCACTGCTCGGTTCCGTCTCCCGCGCTGGAATTCGCGTCAAGCCATGAGAGCAGACAACGTATGCTTCCCGTGGCTAAAGCAACGCTCGAATCGGCTGCTCCGTAATACAGGTTGATGGTGTCCCCATCCGCACCGATGGTTTGGCCGCAGGGAAACACGATGTCGTGCACATCTCCGATGCGCTCGTATGGGGCTTCGGGACCGAAGATCCAGGAGTCTCCCCGTTGCAGGCAGACCTCCGGATGTTCAAGATCGAAGAGCGCCAGCCCCAGGCGATAGATGCTTCCCGAGGCGGTAACCCGCACACCGTGGTAGATCATTAGCCAGCCTTTGGGCGTTTCGATCGGCGGAGAGCATAGGCCAATCTTATTTGCATCCCACCATCCCCCGCGCCGTGCTGCCAGGATGACTTTATGGCTGCCCCAATGCTGCATATCTGGTGAGTAGGAAATCCACATGTGAGCGCCAAGCGTGGTCATCGGCCGATGGATCAAGGTCCAGTAGCCGTTGATCCTGCGCGGCAGCAGAGCGGCATCCTTATCTTCGGGCGGCATGATCACGCCGAATCGCTTAAAGCTCCGGAAGTCCTTTGTGAGCGCCAAGGAGACCCCCGGACCGCCGCGCGCAAACGAAGTGTACGCCACCGCAAATTGCTCGAGTTCCGGGACGTAGGTAATACGAGGATCTTCAATGCCCCAGATTTCCTCGGGGTATTCCTGGGGACTCGGCATCAGCGTTGGCTGGGCATCGATGCGCCATCCGTTGATTCCATTTTTTGAACGTGCCGCGCACAAGTGCGACAGGCCACTGCGGTCTTCCACGCGGCAAAGCAATAACGTGTCTCCGTCGGGCAGGAGCACTGCTCCCGCGTTGAAGACGCTGTTCACGGCATAGGGCCAATCGTGCCCGCTAAGAATCGGATTGTCGGAGTAGCGCGTGAGCAGAGGTTGATCGACACATGCCTGTAGCTTTGCCTGTTCCAGAGCGGCACAGTCTGGCGAATCAGCCGGTGAAGCAGTTGGATTCAAATGAGACACTCGTTTCCTGATGCAGTTGGTCTACGTTTGCCGTAGAAGGGGTTTGCATTTCCAGCAGAGCCATCAGGAACGAAAGCGTTGATTCCGCTCCCTGATTTTCATTGACGCGGTCGGGATGCAGTCCGTCTTTGCACCCGCCCGTTGTTGCATCGTAGAGCGGCGCCTGCAGATCGTTTTTGCCCAGGAACCACTTGAAGACACGATGGGCTTCCTCGTTCCAGCGCTCTTCGCCGGTTAGCCTGAACGCCTCAAGACACGCGGAGATTGTTGAGCAGGCTTCGACGGGCTGCTGATCGAAACGGGGCTTCTCGCCGCCCTCCGTGAAGCATCCGCTGGAGCCGATGGGCACGAAGATCTCCGGGTCACCGCAATGCTGAGCAGCTACAAGCCATTCGAGCGCCTCGATTCCCGCCGCGATCATCTTCCTGTTATTGCTGCGGCCGCCGGCCAGGATGAGCGCCTGCGCCAGCCTCGCATTGGAGTACGCAAGACTCTTTTCGAACCAATGCCAGGTTTTGTCGTGGCTGCGTTCGTAGACATCGAGGAGGCGGTTGGCAAGCGTGTTGCGAACGCCCTGGATGGCGCGGTCGCCGGGGAACCAGTCGAGATAGGCCTGAAGCCCAAGAACGCTGAATGCCCATGCGCGCGGGCTCGAGAACTTTAATGCTGCGGGCACGGCAGCCTCAAAGAGTCTTCCTGCCGCTCCCCGCAACCCGGCATTCTGCGAATGGCCGAGCACCGATCCCAAGGCCCACAATGCGCGCCCATGGCTGTCTTCCGAGCCAACATCCTCCAACCATTTGCGGTCGTAGCCTAGAAAATTCCTGAACCGTCCGGTATCGGAATGAAATGCAAGCCAGAGAAAAGCCAGGTGCCGGCGAGAGAGGCTGAGATGCTCCTCCGCGTACTCGTACCAGGGCCTCTTATCCAGAAGAGTGGACACGATGAGCGCCCGCGCGTTGTCGTCGGTGGTATAGCCCTCGCGGGTGTTGGGTACAGAGAAGATGGCGTGCTGCAACATGCCCGTTTCGTCGGTCATGGCGAACAGATGACCGGTGTTGAGAACCGGCAGGTGTTCCATCGGGTCTACCAGTTCCAGGACGGCATCGTCCGGTTGGGCGGGCCTGGGTTGCAACGAGCGCTCGAAGCGCGCCCGCTGAAAGGTCGCCATGTACGCCCGCGCGGTGGTCGGCCACGTTGTTCCACGGGAGTGCAGATAGGCGCGCTTGCGCATGGCATGGCGCTCCGCGTCGTTCTCCAGCAATGCGACAACCGCTTTTGCGATGGCGTCTGGATTGTCAAACGGGACGAGCACGCCTCGCTTGTCCGCGAGCAGTTCCTTGGCGTGCCAGTAGGGAGTGGAGACGATTGCCTTGCCGGCTCCAAGCGCGATGGCCAGCGTGCCGGATACAACCTGCGCCTCCTGCCGGTAGGGTGTGATGTAAATATCCGCAGCGCCCACATGCTCCACAAGTTCTTCGGCGCTCACAAAACGATTGTTCAGAATCAGATTGGAAGAAACGCCAAGCTCGGCGGCCAGCGCCTGCAGCTCCTCGCGGTAGCGCTCGCCTTCGCGCCGCCGGATATGGGGATGCGTCACTCCGGAGACGATATACACCACGTTCGGATGGCAAGCCAGAATCGCCGGCAGCGCCCGAATGACGTTTTCAATGCCCTTGTTTGGAGACAGCAAGCCGAATGTAAGCAGAACGGACTTGCCTTCGGTGCCAAACTTGTCCTTGAAATAGTTGGGGTCCATGAAGGGCATGTCGGGCACACCGTGCGGGATCACATCGATCTTTCCGCTGGGAACCGCATATACTTCGCGCAATAGTTGGGCCGCCAGCTCGCTCATGACCACGAGGCGATCGGAGAGATGTGCGATCTCCTCGAGCACCATGCGTTGGTTTGCGTCCGGCTCGCGCAGAACCGTGTGCAGCGTAGTGACCAGCGGCATTTTCAATCTGTGCAGCAAGGCCAGAATGTAGCGGCCCGCGGCGCCGCCGTAGATGCCGTATTCATGCTGCAGGCAGACGAGATCGTTGCTATTGAAGTTCAGGAAATCGGCGGCGCGCTCATAGGAGGCAATGTCCTCCTGCATCAGCTCCAGACGCACTTGTTCCGGATAATCGTAGCTCGAATCGGGATCGTTGACGGGAATGGCAAACAGGCGTCCTTCGCCGTATTCGGCTGCGAGCGCGGTGCACAGGTCGGTCGTGAAAGTAGCAATGCCGCACTCGCGCGGCAGATAATTCCCAACAAACGCGATGCGCGTGGGCAAAGGCAGGCGGCTGGCTTTCAACGCGATGGGCAAAGAAGCTGACATACCGGTTCTTCCAGCCAGTGTTTCGGAACGTACCATTTCGGGGAAAGCCATCCTATCCTCTTTTCAATCGCGGTTCGATCCTCGCCTGAGGTGCGCTGCACGATATCGGCGCGGAAGCCTGACACATGGCGCAACGCTTGGCCCTCGTGCTCTGCGACACTTGGCTTATCTGACGGGCACGACGAATTGGTGCCAATTTTCCGCAATTTCCAGCCACGTGTATTGCTGGATCTGGCGGGGTTGCAATGTGACGTGGGCGGTGTGGAAGCCGAGAACCTTTTTGGCCTGAACGGTAACCAGCTCGGCGGCGTTGAATCGCCTCGCCACTGCCCTCAGGGCACAAGCCAACGCTCGCCGGGCCGCATCCTCTTCCGTCAGCCCAAAGCCTCTTCGCCTGCAGGGGCGGTCCACCCACTCGAAGTGCCAGCCCATCTGGCGAATCATCGTATCGAAAACCGGCGCTGTGATCTCTTCCACAAGAGTCCAGTTTTCTCCAACCGGCTCCCTGAGCGGATCCAGGCGATCCGGCAGGATGCATTCCTTGCGCAGGAAAACGGAATGCGGCTTCATGCTTGCGCGCTTTTTGATACAGTAGGCGCCTGAGGGTGGGTGGAACCGATCACAGGATCCGTAGGCGCGAGGGATGTGCCAGGCGACGAATGTTCCGCAACAAAATCCGCGGCAAAATTCGATGGATTTGCTTTGATTATGTCCGGTTCGGCCACGGAGTAGCCGGTTGCATCGGGCTGGCTTACGGGCTGGCACAGATGTATCTTCGTGCGGTAGCGCGGAGACAGGTGGTTCTTCACATCGCTCTGCTTGATGAGGCTCATGGCGGCTCCAGCCGGTCAGTTGCGTACCTGAAAGATGCTCGTCTGGAGCGAAGCCTGGAATGCCGAAGGCGAGAAGGGGAAAACGGGCTGCTACTTCAAGCATACGCCTACCAGAGCCTGCTCAGCGCGTGCAGCGGCGGAGCGCCTGCATCCGGCGGCGGGTCGTCTCTGCCCACTGAACCAGTCACATCCACCGTGACCGTCACAGTGACTGTCGGCTCGCTTCAGCACACCACGACCTTCTCATCGACGGTGAACTGACGTATCCCGATGGCGGCAAAGAAGATGCGCGTCCTATAGCGCAGTCCCGTTCACCCCGGTCTGGCCGCCGTCCAGCCCCCATTTCCGCCGTTCGCTGCACCCCGCTTGGGTTGACCGCCAATCCCGCCTACCCTTGTAATGACCATTTGGCCTTCGTGTTTCCTTCCGGGAACCGCAAGGCCTGAGCCGGGCAAGCCACTGCCCCCCGGCCTCTTATAAAACCAGTCGAGGAGACCGCACTCATGTCCAAAGCCGTCAAATACGTCGAAAAGGCCGCTGTCTACGCCGCCAAGGGAGCCTGGGTTGTTTTTGAGCGATTGAACCGCATCAGCCCCAACCCGGGTTTCACCCCAAAGTGGTCCGACAAGCCCCTGCAGAAGAGCTGGCAGAAGGAGAAACCGCCTCTCGGCTGGCCGCGCACCACGGACTCGCTCTGTCCCAAGTGCGTCCCTGAGATTCGCAAGCAGATTCTCGACGGCAAGCTGCCTTTCGAAATCCTCCTCAACGAAAAAGTCGGCGAAATCAAGGCCCAGATCATCGAGCGCGACGGCAAAATCCTCATGGTCAAGGACTGCCCCAAGCACGGCCACTTCGAAGACGTCATGTCCATCGATCCGGTCTTCTTCAAGCACCTTGAAGAGAGCTTCCCCGGCCGCGATGTCCGCGCCCACGGCAAGGGCGACGAGAATCTTCACCATCACGGCACCTCCACCGTGACCCATGGCCGCGGTTCGGTGCTCACCATCGATCTAACCAACCGCTGCAACATGATGTGCGATCCCTGCTTCATGGACGCCAATCAGGTTGGCTTCGTCCACGAGCTCACCTGGGACGAAATCAAGACCATGCTCGACAACGCCATCACCATGAAGCCCAAGCGGCAGATGAGCGTGCAGTTCTCCGGCGGTGAGCCGACACTGTCGCCGTATTTCCTCGACGCAGTCGCATACTCGCGCAAGGTTGGCTACAACTCCGTCCAGGCCGCGTCGAACGGAATCGAATTCGCCAAGTCGAAGGAACTCTGCCGCGCCGCTGCCGAGGCCGGCCTGCGCTACGTCTACCTCCAGTTCGACGGCATCGGCAACGCCGCCAACTCGCACCGCAAGGTTGGCAACCTCTTCGATGTCAAGCTGCAGGCCATCAACAATCTGCACGAGGCCGGCGTCGAAATCGTTCCCGTCACCACCATCGTCAACGGCATCAACAACGAGCAGGTAGGCCGCATCATCGAGTTTGCGCTCGACAATCCCAGGAAGATCAGCTTCCTCTCGTTCCAGCCCGTCAGCTTCACCGGCCGCGACGAAGAAATCACCGACGAGCGCCGCGTGGCCCAGCGCTACACGCTCTCGCACATGGCGCACGACGTCAAGGCCCAGGTCGGCATGGGCGAGCCGGCCCGCGACTGGTTCCCCATCAGCTTTATGAGCACCTTCTCCGATTGGGCCGACCTCATTCACGGGCCCAGCGCGGAGTGGGGCCAGCTCTCCTGCGGATGCCACCCCAACTGCGGCATCGGCATGGCTGTGATGATCGACAAGGAAACCAAGGAGTCCGCTCCCGTCACCGCCTTCCTCGACATGGGTCAGGTGGCCAAGGACCTTGCCAAGGTCAACGACGCCGCCCGCGGCAAGTTTCTCTCGGTTCTCGGCCTCGCTATTTCCCTCCTGCGCAACTACGATCCGTTCCAGGCGCCCACCCACTTCAAAATCACCGACATGATGAAGAAGATGGACAAGACCTTCAACGCCACCGGCAAGAACTACGGCAGCGTCAAGGGCGACCGCACCATCGAGGACATCAAGATTCGCCGCCAGGATCGCTGGAACTTCCTCTTCATCGCCGGCATGTGGTTCCAGGATCTCTTCAACTACGACTTCCGCCGCACCGAGCAGTGCATCATCCCCTACGCCACGCAGGAAGGCGAGATCAGCTTCTGCGCCTACAACACCGGCATCGGCTGGCGCAACATCATCGAGAAGATGCACATGACGGCCACCCTCACCAAGTGGTACGAGGAGCACGGCCGCCACGAGATCTTCGCCGGCGGCAAGAAGGTGGCCATGAACCACGTCGGCCACGACCTCGCGCTCAACATGGAGCACGTCAACTCCGAGGCCAACCACACGCTCGACAACCTCGGCATCGCCAAGAACGCCCGCGAAGAAAAAATCCGCGCCCGCGACCAGAAGCTAAAGGACGAAGCCGAGAACGCCCGCATGGCCAAGCTCTACCGCGAGCACATTCTCGGCGAAAAACCTCCTGCTGGCGGCATGGTTTCACTCGGCGACATCCGGCCCGCCTCAAACAACGCCGCCTCGCCCATCAACCGGCATCAGCAGGAAGGCGAGCTCGTCGCCGGCGACTAAACAATTCACTGGTAACCTTGGTTCTCTCAACACGAAGGCCGTCCGCACTTGCGGACGGCCTTTGTGCATTACGCAGTGACCGCCATCTTTTCGGTTAGGCGGCTCTTAGTTTCCCCATCATCAAACACAAACCCGAGTCTTATCCGCGCCCTCGACTTTTCGCTATCCCCTAGGGGGGGCCGAGCCCAGCCTCATGAACCGCAACTAGTCCCACTTTAAGCCGAATTTGGGGATTTCGCCGTCCTCGGTCCTCTCGATCGCCTTCACTTGTTCCTGGTCCATCCCTGTGAATTGATCGCCATCTTTATCTTCGTCATCGTCGAGTTCAATGGCTCCATTGTCCGACTCCTTCAACTCGATGGATCGCAGCTTGGTCCCCAAGTGAACGTATACTTCTTCGGACGTAGGACCACATGAAGCGGCGCGCCGGAACCGTTGGTGGGCCATTTCGCCTGTTGGACTTAGGAATTGAATATCCCCTGTCAATGAAAAGAGGAATCGCGACTCGCCATAGTGAACAACATCCAGCTCGCCCAACTTTATCGGCAGAAGACACAACATGGCGCTTTCGCCGATTGGCGAATACGGCGTAACGAGCTTTGGACCCTCGAATTGATAGGCTTGATATTCCCGCTTGCCTGTTCGGACCCGGACAACAATCCTTTCCAGGTGAATGGGCTTTTCAGTTCTGTTGACGACCAGAAATTGGTACTGAAGTGCAAGCGACTTCTTCAGTTGGCCGGTCTCGGTCTTCGGGTTTTCTCGCGACAATTTCCATACTCCTAATTCCAACCAAGGCTGGTTACCGAACTCTTGGATTTTCGTCTGAATCTGCATTGCCTTCCATGTCGCCTTTAGGAGGAACACCTGCAATGCACCGACAATAACCAGCCCAAAGTTAAAAAACCAAGGTCCCCAATCCAGGATTTGTTGACCAAGCGTTTGCGAACCATCACTGAGAAGCACGAGCACCTCACGGAGTTGTAACTTTGCAGTCGCCTGCAATTTAGCACATGTGCCAGGCGCCGGGTCTCCAACCAAACTCCAGCTTGAAATCCCGATATTCCCGGCTCAACCCGAAGTCCGCGCGGTTCGACGCGATCAGCCGGGCGTTGTTGGCCTCCCCGCAATTCACTCCTTCGGGCCGCCCGCACCTGGTGCTAAGCCAAGACGCTCGATCTCCTGCGCAATCGCGGCCTGCAAGGGCGGCAGCGCCAATTGCACCGTGTCCCATACCAGCTTCGCGGCCACATCCTCGTAATCATGGCGGTAGACGTTCCCCGCTCCCGCAATGTCTCTCCAGGGGATGGACGGGTGACGCGCCTTCAACTCATCGGGAAGGCGGCGCGATGCTTCTGAAACGATCTCCAGGCAGCGGATTACGGCGAAGACCGTCCGTGTGTCGTTCCGGAATGCCTCATAGCCGATTCCCGCGACGAACTCGCTTGCGAGATGGATATGGCGCTCGATGTCCTGGAGCACTGCCGAGGCATCAGAAGGCATAGATGGCGTCCGCCGCAGCGGGCTTTACATAGGGCTTCAGTCCGTCGCGGTTTACTACGTCCACAGGGCCATCGAACAGGGCGGCAAGGTCCCTCTTCAGCCCTGCGTAATCGAACACGGTAATCCGAGCGCTTGGATCGAACTCGATCATGATGTCGGTGTCGCTGTCCGGCCGCTGATCGCCCCGCGCGCGTGAGCCGAACAACGCCGCGTGCGCCACGCCTCGTGCGTGAAGCGCTGTCTCATTCTCACGTAATCGGGTTATGATCTGTTCGCGGTTCAAGGGATCGCCTCCTTCCCTCAGAATACCCCAAAAGTAAATCGCGGCTGCGCATGGAAGATGACCGCGTATGCCCCCACAACGAGGTATCTAACGCCATGGGCATTGAAGGCGGACAAAAGGTCTTTGTAGTCTTGGTACATCCGGCTCGATCTCCCAACCTTTCAGCGCATAGGCCGTGCGGATCATCTCCTCCACCGCGTCCATCCGCTCGTGCACGGGCCGGCTCTGCCAGTAGCGATACTCGTCGGCCTTCATCTCGTTGAAGCTCGTGTACTTGCGCAGGATCGTGCCCATGACCTCATTTGACCACCTCGGCAGTTCGATTTCAATGCTTCATTTTGCGTGGTTGCCTGGTCAGCCTCCAGCGGCTCGAACCCTCGGGTTTGGGATCGCGTATCGGGATTTCGAACCGGAAAGCGGTGGAAAGTCCAGCCCCATAGGTCCGCCGCAGAACTCACCCTCTCTTGCCGATCAGGCACCGGGCCCCGCGTCCGGCAAGCGCCCGATCGAACGTCACCAGAACGCCTCCCGCCTTCTGCGCCAGCGCAAGCAACCACGCATCCGCCCACACCTTCGGCGATGCATCGCGCCCCACGGCCTTCTCGCGGAAACTCTTTTCCACATCCGCCGGTTCCGATACGAATGTCACGCGATCGTCGTCATAAAAACGGTCGTACACTCTCCATGCCTGGGCGATCGTCAACGGTCTTCCGTCCATCGCCGCCGCCGTCGTCATCAGGCGCAGAAACCCAAGCTGCGTCAGGCGGCAGAATGCGACCGGGCCCTCTTCCTCGCGCCACCATCGTCTCGCCAGCGGCGCATGGACATGCTCCGTTGCCGCCAGCGCGAGCCAGACATTCATGTCAGGGAAGCTCAATGAACTCATAGGCCTTTTCGTTCGTGATGTCGATGCGCCTTCCGGCGGGGCGAATCAGCGGCGTGTCCAGGTTCAGGCGCCGCCTCGGCCGCGCCGCTTTGGTCTCTTCCACGGCCCGCTCGATTCCAACAAGAATCAGCTTGCGCGCCGAGCAACCCTTGCGCGCAGCCGCTTCGTGCAGCCGGCGGTGAAGATCCTGCGGGAGATCGACGGAGGTTCGAATGGCGTTTGCCTTCATGGCGCAATTATCTCGCCGGCGACTTAAATAAGTCAAACCTCATTCGCGGCACGCAGTGCATGGCCCTCACTTCGCCCACGTTTCGCTTGCGCCCCATGACTTCCGTCATGACGCCAATGGACCAGAGGTACCGCTTCGCTCCAGCGCGCTTTGGCTGTACAATCCCTACATGACTTCGCAGTCCGCCCTGGTCGTTGAGGCGCCTGCGGATGTCAAATGGACCCAGGTGCCCCGATGACTGTGCCTCGCGAAAAAAACGAGCCGCGCAAGCTGCCCATGATGCCCATACGCGACATGGTCATCTTCCCCTACATGATGACCCCTTTCGTGGTGGGCCGCGAGTCCAGCGTGCGCGCCCTCGAAGAGGCCCTCACCGGCGACCGCAAAATCTTTCTCGCCACCCAGCACGACGCCTCCACCGACGAGCCCAAGGCCAAGGACATTTACCAGGTCGGCTCCATCTGCAACATCGTGCAGAGCGTCAAAATGCCCGACGGCAACATCAAGGTCCTGGTCGAGGGCGTGGAGCGCGCCAAGTCCATTGACGTCACCGACCGCGACGGCTTCTTCGTCGCCACCGTGCGCACCGGTAAACGCGAGTTCGAGATGAGCCCGGCAGTCGAGCAGCTCATGCAGCGCGTCACCACGCTCTTTGAGAACTACGTCAAGCTGCAGCAGTCGCTCAACTACGAAACCATCATTGCCACAGTGAAGATGGACGAGCCCGCCAAGCTTTCCGATACCATCGCCGCCAATCTCCAGCTCGGCATCGAGGAAAAGCAGGAACTGCTCGCCATCTTCGACCCGGCCGCGCGCCTGGCCCGTATCGCCGACGTGCTCGACGTCGAAATCGAGAAGCTCGACCTCGACCGCAACATTCAGTCCCGCGTCAAGCGCCAGATGGAGCGCGCGCAAAAAGAGTATTACCTCAACGAAAAGATCAAGGCCATACAGAAAGAACTGGGCCGCGGCGAAAAAAGCGAGTTCGACGAGCTGCGCAAAAAAATCGAAGCTGCCGGCATGCCCAAGGAAGTCCTCGACAAGACCATCCAGGAGCTCAAAAAGCTCGAAGCCATGCCGCCCATGTCGGCCGAATCGACCGTCAGCCGCAACTACATCGACTGGCTGCTCGCCGTACCCTGGAAAAAGCGCTCCAAGGAAACCCGCTCCATCGACTACGCGGAAAAAGTTCTCAACACCGACCACTACGGCCTGGAAAAAATCAAGGAGCGCATCCTCGAATTCCTCGCCGTCCGTCAGTTGGTCAAGAACCCCAAAGGCTCCATCCTCTGTTTTGTCGGCCCTCCCGGCGTGGGCAAAACATCGCTCGGCATGTCCATCGCCAAGTCCACCGGCCGCAAGTTCGTGCGCCTCTCTCTGGGCGGCGTGCGCGACGAAGCCGAAATTCGCGGTCATCGCCGCACCTACATCGGCGCCATGCCCGGCCAGATCATCCAGCACATGAAGCGCGCCGGCACCAAGAATCCCGTCTTCCTGCTCGATGAAGTCAACAAAATCTCGAGCGACTTCCGCGGCGATCCGGCCTCCGCCCTGCTCGAGGTCCTCGACCCCGAGCAGAACATTACCTTCCAGGACCACTATCTCGACGTCGACTACGACCTCTCGCAGGTTCTCTTTGTCGCCACGGCCAACGTGCTCCACACCATTCCGCCCGCGCTGCAGGACCGCATGGAAATTCTCCGCCTGCAAGGCTACACCGAGCAGGAAAAGCTGGAGATCGCGCGCCAGTATCTCGTCAAGAAACAGAGGACGCAGACCGGCCTGAGCGAGAAAAACCTCGTCTTCAACGACGACGCTATCCTCGAAATCATCCGCTACTACACGCGCGAAGCCGGCGTCCGCAATCTCGAGCGCGAAATCGGCAACGTTTGCCGCAAGGTCGCCCGCAAGGTGGTCAAGGCCGGAACCAGGCACAAGGAAGAAGTCACCGCCTCCAACATCGTCGAATTCCTCGGCGTGCCCAAGTTCCGCGACTCCGAAGCTCATGAGAAGAGCGAAGTCGGCCTTGTCACCGGCCTTGCCTGGACCGAAGTCGGCGGCAGCATCCTCACCACCGAAGTTCAGGTCCTCGACGGCAAAGGCAAGCTCACCGTGACCGGCCAACTCGGCGACGTGATGCAGGAGTCGGCGCAGGCTGCGCTCGCCTACATCCGCAGCAAAGCCCAGGCCCTGGGCCTCGCGCGCGAGTTCTACCGCAGCGTGGACCTGCACCTGCACGTGCCCGAGGGCGCTATCCCCAAGGACGGCCCCTCCGCCGGCATCACCATGGCCACGGCTCTGGCCAGCGCGCTCGCCAAGATTCCCGTCCGCCGCGACGTCGCCATGACCGGCGAGATCACCCTTCGCGGCAAAGTCCTCGCCATCGGCGGCCTCAAGGAAAAACTCCTCGCCGCTCTCCGCGCCGGCATCTTCGAAACTATTCTGCCCCGCGCCAACGAGAAAGATCTCTCCGAGCTTCCCGACAACATCAAGAAAGCCATGAAGCTCCACTTCGTTGACACCATGGACGAAGTTCTCGCGCTCGCTCTCGAGCGCCCGCTCCCCGCGCCGCTACCCCCGGAAACCGAAACTCTTGCCGCCGTGCCCGCGTCCGAGGTCTCCACCAACCTCCCCGCCCCCCAATAACGTGCCCCTTGATTGGCGGCACGGCGCGCTCGCCGAAGGGTTGGCGTGCTATCGCCGGCAGGAGTTTTTCCTTGCGCACGAACATTGGGAAGACGAGTGGCGCGGCTCCGCCGAACCGGAGAAGACATTCCTTCAAGCTCTGATTCAGATTGCGGCGGCATTCCATCACCTTGGCCGCGGGAACGCCGCCGGCGCCGAGAAGCTGCTGAACGCCGCGGCTGGCCGGCTTGAACGCTATCCTGCCGAATTCGGCGGCATTGCCGTTGACGCCGTGCGAGAAGGGGTTCGTTCGTGGCTCAGTGCGCTCGAAGCCCGCGACCCCTCGCCGCAGCTTCCGTTCCCGCCGATCCAGTGAGGGCAAGCTATCTCTGCGCCGTTTGTGCGTGCAGCTTTTCCAGCGCATCGCACGCCGCCTTCACGCCGTTCTCGCGCGCCATCTCCTCCGCCCGCTTCCGCGCCCGCTCTTCGAACTCCGGCTCGGCCAGCATCGCGCGAATCTTTCGCGCCACCCGCCACGGCTTGTAGTGCGCCTTCTGGATCACCCGCGCCACGCCCAGCCTCTTCATGCGCCGCGCGTTGTCCGGCTGGTCGTGCGAGTAGGGCATGATCAGCATCGGCCGCCCCGCGCGCAGGCACTGCGCCGTCGTCCCCACGCCGCCCTGGTGCACCGCCAGCGACACGTGCGGAAATAACTTCGAGTACGGCGCGTACTCCGCCACGCAGATCGAATCCGGCAGCTCCTGTTGCGGCCGGTTCCTCGGGTCCGTCCCCACCAGCAGCACCGCGCGCACTCCCAGCTTCTTCGCCGCCCGCGCCGACTGCTCGTAGAAATCTCCCGCCGCCAGCACCGCCGCCGACCCCAGCGTAAACACCACCGGCGCCTCGCCCGCACTTAGAAACTTCTTCAGCTCCACGGGCAGCTCCGCGTTCCCAGACTCCGCATCGTAGTAGCAGAAGCCCGCGATCAGCGTGTTTTCCGGCCAGTCCTTCTGCTCCACGCCCAGCACGCGCGAAAACAGCGCCAGCACCAGGTTCGGCGAGTGCTTGGCGTCGAAGATCGGGTTCTTGCCCTTCTTGAGCCCCAGTTCCCGCCGCAGCTCGTAGATCGGCTCCGGCCACTTGCGCGTTACGAACCGCGCCAGCCGCTTCATCGCGCGACCCATCCCCTTCACCTTGTCGGCCCGCGCCAGCCTGGGATACGGCGGCAGCACCGGCGGATCGTACGCCGAGAAAAACGAGAACGGCGCCAGCACGTAGCTCGCCCACGGAATCCCCGTCACCTCCGCCACAATCGGCCCCGCGTAGTTCAGTTCGCCCAATAGCAGTAGGTCCGCGCGCTCCGGCTTGGTCGCCGCGTCCAGCAGGTCGCTGTATGTCTCGCGCAGCACCGGAAACAGGAACTCCCTCAGCCCTGTCTCCGTCCCCTTCTTCACGTCGTAGATCATCTCCACGAGCTTGGTGTTCCCAGGGTCAATGTCCGGCCGCAGCGCATGAAACTCCAGCCCCAGCGGCGCAATCCTCGACCGATACACCTCGGGCAGCGCCATCACCGGCGTGTGGCCCCGCCGCCTCAACTCCAGAGCAATCGCAATCAGCGGATTCGTGTCCCCGTACGTCCCAATATTCGACAGAACGATGCGCAATCTCGGCTCCCCGATACTGGAATCAACCGCAAATTTGAGAGTAAAGCATGGGTCGCAAGCTACGGGTTGCGCCACAAAATGAGAGTTGCTTTAGATGGTTCTGGGTCGCGCGTCAAGTGGTTGCTGCGTTCGTTCGATTCTCTTTGAACTAGATTGAGCGGGCGCGGGCCAGTTCCACGATCTTATCGATCATGTCGGTGTACGAGTAGCCGGCCTTTTTGGCTGCCATGATGAATTCGGCGGCGCTGGCGAGCCATGGGTTCGGGTTCGCTTCGATCACGTAGACCTGGCCTTTCTTGTTCAACCGCATATCGATGCGGCCGTAGTCGCGCAGCTTGAGGGCGCGATAGGCGGCGAGCGCTGTGTCCTGCAGTTTTTTCGTGGTCTCCTCGTCGAGGTCTTCGGCCGGCGCGGATTTTGTCACCTTGTAGGCCTCGGTGTCGTGATCGAACTTCACGTCCTGGCCGGCGATCCGCGGAGTTCCCTTGGGAAGCTTGGAGAGGTCGAGTTCAATCAGCGGAAGCACCTCGGCGTTATCGTTGCCAAGAATGGAGGCGTAGATTTCGCGGCCTTCAATGTACTCCTCAATCAGCGCCGGGCTGTCGAATTCCTCGTGGATGTAGTGAATGCGCTCCATCAGTTCTTTCACGCTGTCGACGACGGAGCCAGTGTCGATGCCGATCGATCCATCTTCAGAGACGGGCTTGACGATCAGCGGAAACTCGATATCGTGCGAGTGATCGGTGCGGCCCTTATAGGAGGTTGCGAAGTCCGGGGTCTTTATTTTGTGAAAGTCGAAAATCTTTTTTGCGAGCGACTTGTCCTGGGCAAGATAGAGAGCTTGCGGGCCACCGCCGGTATACGGAATGCTGCAGCAGTTCCAGATAGGCGGCGATGTTCTTGTCCATCGTGTCGTCGCCGGCATACGACTCTGTGAGGTTGAAGACGAGGTCGGCGCCGCACTTTGCGAGCGCAAGCAGCGATTGATTCTTGCCGTCGAGAACGTGATACGAAGGCTCGTGCCCGAGTTTTGTCAACGCCTCGAAGATCTCTTCGCGGTCATGCAGCGGATCTTTTTTCTTCTTCCGGCGTTTGCCATTCTTGCCGCGCGGCGCCTTCACCGGCTCCGGCTCAGGCTCAGGCGGGCCCTCTTCCCAGACGTCGTGCAAGATCGTTACTTTGAGGTTTGCCATGATGCCTCCTACGCTTTTCGGTATAACCCGCATCTGCCGCAGAGGCAGACGAAGCACCCATCAGGGCAGAATGAACTTGCCCCGGGTGATGTAGTTCATCGCCAGCGCGGTCGCATACACGGTGACCTCGGTCAAGTATTCCCGTTCACATTTTATGTCCGCATGCAGGCCAAGGTCGCCGACTTTTGCTTCGATGGTTTCCACTAGCTTTTTCACCAGCGGACGTTGAACGCCGGTCCAATAATTCACCTTGTCGACGAGGACCTTGCGGTTCTCGCGAAGAAGATCGACCGCCGGGCGAACATTATTTCTGCGGCGCTTGGATACGTTGAAGATGTCGCGCAGATCGGTGTCGAGAGGAAGCTCGCCGGGCGTAAGCTGCTGATCGAGCGCACGCTGATAGAACTCGCCGACCGTCACCTCCATTTCGTCGACGGTAATATCGGTGTCACCGCGCGCGACCACAGGATCGGCATCGCCGAGCTTGCGGGCAATGCGATCCATGTAGAGCAGCTTCTTCATCGCGCCCCAGCCTTTGTACCGCTTCCGCCAGTTGGAGCGGGGCGTCAGCCATACCGCGAACGTTTCAGCGAAGTCTTCGTCGGGATGCTTTTGCGCATACCAGCCCTCCATGTGGCGCACGAACTGGCGCGAGAACGGAACCGGTTTGTAGTTGTCCCGGTAAGGCCGCCGGAACGGTCCGAAGAGGTCGCGCCATTCCTGCGTTTTATAGAGCGCATAGGCGTAATTAAAGGCGTGGCCGGCCTCATGGCGCATGTACATCATGATCTGGCGCGCGTCTTCAATGTCGTTCATCTCCGACTCAAGGCGCTGCAGTTTCGGATCGGCCAGGTAAAACGGGATTCCGATGACGGGCTCCATGTTCGGGCAGCCCCACTCATCGGTGAGGTAGCACTTGGGGCGGAATCGATGGAGCCCCTTGGCGTCCAGCTCTTTGTAGAGTTGCTGGACGAAGCGTTCGAGGGGAGAGCCTTCCAGCTTCAAGCCGAGCTGCTGAATCGGCTTGGAAAGGATCTCCTGGACCTCTGCCGGCGCTTTTTCGAAATTGGCCACAGATGGTCGAAGCGTAGCACACGCAACGCACAGTTCGGCTCAACGCTGGTAACCTTCTGGATAACAGGGTTGCACCAGCCGAAAGATCCGCCATCTCTTGAGGCTGCGTCGCTACTGCGCTTCCTTAGCTCTGGCATTCGTACACGCCGCTGGGGTATCTTTCAGCGTCGGCTGCAAATCCAGCCAATACGGGCTCATCTTCAGCACAGAGCAAAAATCTGCAAGCGTTGGCAGCGGGCTCTGTTGCGCTTTGGGCCCCAGCTCATCCACAAACTTCCACGCCAGATCGGAGTGCCCGCCATAGATCAGATTCAATACCGTTTGCCACATCGTCGTTCCGATGGAATCGGCATCGCCCGCCGCCACCACCTTCTGCGCCGCGCTCATCTCCTTGTTCCATTCCACGGTCGTCGGTGACGGCGTCTGCATCTTGTCCATCGCCAAATGGAATCCGCCGCCCTTTGCATCATCCGTCCAGCGCAGCATCACCAGTGCTGACGGCGAGCACGCAAAACACGTCGGCCAATAGCCAAAGGTCCAGTCGCCCGTCACATAGTAATAGTGCCCGCCAGCGAGGCGCTCAAAGTGAGCCATGTCATCGTCGGAATCGTTCAGAGTAGCCAGCAATTTGAACTGCGGCACCAATTCAAAGACGTAGTGAATCGAGCAGCAATGCGCCCCGCCGGTATAGAGCGACGCAATCATGTCCGGCTCGCCGCGCCCCGTCACGTCCCTCCCGTTCGCGATCGCCGGAATATTGTCCTGAGCATCGCCCGCTTGCCCTAGCGTGTAGGTCTCAAAGCTGTCGGCACTTTGCGTGTAAACGACCTTGCCTCCGCTCGTCACCTGAAGGCACGCGCCATCGTTACTCTTGTACGCTGCGAACTGGTACGGCCCCACCGTCGCCGCATCCACCTGGTTCTTCTTGGCGCACGCCTCCGCCGGATTTTCCGCTGCGCCCTGCGCCAGGGCTGCGCCCGGCGCTGCGACCCAGACAATGCCGAGCACCATCGCCGGCAGGCTCCACCGCTTCGCTAATCCATTCCGCCCTTTTATCATGCGTGCTCCGTCAATTGGCCCAGGGTACCATCTTCACTGCGTCTCGCCGTCATCGCCTCCCGCACCATCCATTCAACGCACCTTCAACCCCACGTGCTATTCTTGCCCCGTCCAAATTTCTCCCGGGAGTCTGCCATGCCGCGTCCCCGTACTCTTTGCCGCCTCGCAACTTCGTTAGCCGCCGCCGCCCTCCTCTGCACCGTCGCCGCCGCGCCAACTCTCCTCGGTGCGCAGAACGCGCCGCAGCCGGGGCCCCCCGCGGACAGGTCTTCGTCCACAGGGTCTGAGCAGCCCTACCACGTCATCGACCGTTGGAAGATCGGCGGCGAAGGCGGCTGGGACTATCTCAACGCCGATCCCGGCGCCCATCGCCTCTACCTCGCCCACGGCACGCGCGTCAACGTCGTGGACACCACGGCCGGGAAAGTCATCGGCGCCATCACCGGCCTCCACGGCGTTCACGGCATCGCGCTCGACACCGCCGGCAAATTCGGCTACATCTCCGACGGAGGCGCCAACGCGGTTGTCGCCTTCGACCGCTCTGCCCTCGCCGTCACCGCCACCATCCCCGCCGGAACCGGCCCCGACTGCATCCTCTTCGAGCCTGCCACCAAAACCGTCTGGGCCTTCAACGGCCGCTCGCGCGACATCTCCGTCATCAACACCACCTCGAACAGCGTGATCGCCACCATCCCGCTCGACGGCAAGCCCGAGTTCGCCGTCGCCGACGGCCAGGGCAATGTCTTCGACAACCTCGAAGACAAGAGCGAGATCGTGCGCATCGACGCCCGCACCCGCGCCGTCACGGCTACGTGGCCCGCCGGCTGCGATTCCCCCTCCGGCCTTGCCCTCGACATCGCCGGCCATCGCCTCTTCCCCGTCTGCGACGGCAGAAAAATGTCCGTTATCGATTCCACGTCCGGCAAGCTCCTCGCCAACCCATCCATCGGGGCCGGCCCTGACGCCGCTAGCTTCAGCGCCTCCCACTCCCTCGCCTTCGCCTCCAGCCGCGATGGAATTCTCTCCGTCGTCGACGCCTCTGCGCCGGGCTATCCCACCATCGAGAGCCTCACCACCCAGGCAGGCGCGCGCACCATGACCTACGATCCCTCCACCGACCGCGCCTACCTCGTCACCGCCGACTTTGGCCCCGCTCCCGCCGCAACGCCCGAGAACCCTCGCCCGCGTCCGGCCATCATCCCCGGATCCTTCACCGTCCTCGTCGTCGGGCGGTAGAATCGAGGCCAGTCCCGGCGCAGAAATGAAGATTTTTCTCGCCATCGTCGCCGTCCTTCTCGTCGCTGGCTCTCTCTACGCCGACTACAAATGGCGCCAATGGATCGCCCGCCGCCGGCGCGACCGCGACCCATAGCAACAATTCCGCATCTCTTCCATTACAATGGCCTTAGGGAGTCGAAAAACTCTATGTCGTCGATTTTTCCTCTTTCGCGCCACAATCGCCTCCACCCCGTCGGCGTTGTCTCCGCCTTCGCTCTGGCCTTCTTGCCCGCCGCGCTCCTCTTCTGCGCGGCCGCCGCCCGCGCCCAGTTCGGCGCGCCGCCCACCACCCAGGTTCACGACCCAGCCGCCCTCAAGCCCCCCGCCGGCGCACGCGTCGCCATCGTCGAGTTCGAAGACATGGAGTGCCCCGACTGCGCCGCCGCCAACCCGCTCCTCAAAGAGGCCGCGGCCAAATACAACATCCCCTGGATCCGTCACGACTTCCCGCTCCCCATGCACAACTGGAGCTTCCAGGCCGCCGTCTACGCCCGCTTCCTCGACACCAAGAGCAAGACCCTCGGCGACGACTACCGCGACTACATCTTCGCCAACCAGATCTCCATCGAGACCCCCAGCCAGCTCCAGGACTTCACACAGAAGTTCGCCGCCGCTCACGGCATCGCGCTGCCCTTCGCCGTCGATCCCATGGGTAGGCTCTCCCAGGAAGTCAAAGCGGACTACGCCCTCGGCCAGCGCATCGGCATCGAGCACACCCCTACCATCTGGATCGTTACCAACGGCTCCCACGCCACGCCATTCGTTGAAGTCGTCGACCGCAGCAAGCTCTTCCAGCTCATCGACGAGGCCCAGGCCGAAACCCGCCGCTAGGGCCAGAGTCGAAAGTTCGTATCAATAGGAAATTGTCATCCTGCGACAGACGGAGTCGAAAGTCTGCCCTGGGCGAAGTCGAAGGGGATCTGCGGTTGTTCTTGAATCAACTTCGGATTCACTACATGAGCTGGCTCACCTTCACGTCGAGCGACGCATAGTCCACCGTCCCCAACCCCCGCGCGGCGGCCATCGCAAGATACGGCAACTGCTCCGGGTCCAGATTCCAGTAGGCCTTCGCGGCATACGCGTCGATCGCTACCGGGTCGGTTCCGGCGAGCAGCGTCTTCTTCACCTCCACGTCCTCGAGGTTTCCGCCCGTGGGCCCGTTGCGCACCAGCACGCGGTAGCAATCCAGCAGCGTGAGCGTGGGCAGCATGAAGTTCGCAAGATCCGCCAAACTCTGGTGAATCTGCTGGTGCAGCCGGTTGCGCTGCCCTCCCAGAATGCCGTACCAGTTCTTCATCCCCAGCGTGGCGCCGGTCAACACGTGATGCTTGGCGATGGGCAGGTTGATGACTTTGTCCGCCTCGAGAAATGGTATGAACACGGGCCAGTTTTTCAGCACCACCCCGCCCATATCCACCTCGCGGAAGTGGTCAGGATCGGGCAGGATCACTTCGGCGCCCTCGGCCCGCGCCGCTGCCATGATGCCCGAGCGCTGAAAGCACCGCCGCGGCTCGTTGCAGCTCACGTCGGTCACAGTCACGCGCTTCGCCCCGGCTTGCCAGCACTGCCGAACCACCTCCGCCACAAGCTCCGGATTGGTGTTCGCCGCCTGCTCCGGCGTGCGATCCCACGCGATGTTCGGCTTCAGCACCACCACGTCCTGCTTGCCGACGAACCTGCTCATTCCGCCCAGATTTTCCAGCGCCTTCCGCACCAATGCGCGCGGCTCGCCATTCTGGATCACGGTCATTTGCGGCCACTCCGCGACGGCGGCCACGCGATGGTCGCGCCGCGCCTGCTCGGCCTGCTCAGGAATGGGCCGCCGGCTCCGCTCGCTGAGCCAGAAAGCCGCGCCCGCCGCGCCCGCGGCCACGCCGCCCACGCGCAGCAACTGCAGCATCGCCTCGCGCCGCGTCATGCCTGCCGCGGTCTGCGCCGCATTTGCCTGCGGGTTCGTGATTCCGTCTTGTTCGCCGCTCATGGTCATTCTCCCGTCACACTTCCACGAGCCGGATGTGTTGCGGATCGCAGGTTCCCAGCCGGTGCGCGGCATCGGAGGCCGTGGCAATGTACTGGGGCGCGCGCCCTGCCGCTTCGAGCGTGGGCATTCCAGCCTCGGCGCGCTTGCGCTCAATCAACTGCCACGCCGTGTGGTCCACCGCCACGCGGTCCTCGCCCACAATCAGCGCGTTGGGATACCACAGCCGCTCGGGACGGAAGCCCGGCCCGCCGTCGTAGACCGATGAAATCGCGTCGCCGATAGTGAGCCGCACCTTCTCGCGCACCACGGCGATCGCATTCAAATCCGCCACGCTGGGATTGCAGTGGTTCGAGTGCAGATGGTCCGGCCGATCCACCACCCCGTACATGTTCTTCATCGAGAATGTCAGGCCTGCCTGGTCGTGATCTTTCAGAATGGGCAGGTTGACCACCATTGCGCACTCGCGCGTCAGAATCTTCGCCAGGCGAGTGTTCACCGTCCCCCACGAACTCTGCTCGGCTTCGTAGCCGCCCACGTCGTTGCCATAGCAGCGCACCCGGCTGGGATTGGTGTTGACGCTCATGCCGCATGACTCGAGGTCGCGCGCGCCGCGGTCCCACACTAGGATATTTCCCGCCTGCACACCGGCCTGTTGCAGACGCTCGGCAATGGCCAGGATCAGCGCCGCATGCGTCGAAATTCCGCGCCCGCCCAGTCCGTTCACCTTCAGGCCGATGACTCCGCCGTTAAGAATCTTCGCCGGAATCGCGCTCTTCCACGCTTCCACCGGCTTCTCGCGCCCCGTGTACGCGGCCATGGCTTTGTCGAGCAGGTTCAGCACGCGCTGTTCGTCGGGATGCGCGCCCGCTCCATGCAGCGCCGCATCGCGCGCGATCACCACCTTCGGCTTGCGCGCCGTATTCTGTGCGGCGTGTGCGTCCAGCATTCCGGCCCGCGCCAGCGTCTCCGCCGCGGCCGACGAACCCAGTAGAACCGCGCCCGTGGCGGCCTCTTTCAAAAACTCCCTGCGGCTCTTCATCGCTTCCCTGCCCTTCTCCCGCAGCCGTTCCTCGCCGCGTCTCTTAAAGCTTCGTCTCTACCCCGTGCGCCAGCGCAATCAGCGCCTGCTGTGCGCCCGGCGTGTCTTCATACGCAACGATGCGCACCAGGTACGGGCCCTTGCGGAAGGTCACGCTCTGCGCGTACGCGATGCCCGCGTCGCCCACCTGTACACTCTGGCCGTCGTTTGTCTTTCCCGACTCCAGAATCTTGCGCGCGCCCGCGGAATCCCCCATGGCGTAAACGTCGACCAATGCCTCCAACTGCCCCTGGTACTTGTAGTCCGACGTTGACGCGGAAACCACTCCGGCCTGGAGATACTGCTCGGCGTCGCCGTCGATGTACTGCCACAGATCCTTCGCCGCAAAAACGCGCGTATCGCCGGTCTTCTCCCATCCCGCCACCGCGCCCGATGCGGGAAACGGATCGACGGCCTTCTTTTTGCATCCCACGCCCGCGGCTACAACCGCAATCGCGAACGCTACCATTGCTGTCTTCCATCGTGCTGGCCCAAACATTCTCAAATCGGTCTCCTTTACTTTCGAGATAGCAAGATCTGGCTCGAGGGGGAGCGGCTTTCGCCGATGCTGGTCACATAAACGGCGGGGCGTTCCTGCAGCGGGCAGGCGTACTCGCAGGCGCCGCAGCCCACGCAGCGGCTGGGATCCACACGTGGCTGCTTCAGCGTCTTCACGTTGCCCGCCGAATCCACCACCTGCGCCTCCTCCACGTAGATCGCCTTGGGCGACACCGGGCACCACTCCTCGCAGACGATACAATCCGTGGCCATCGCCCACGGCAGGCAGCGCCCGCGGTCATAAAACGCCGTTCCCAGCCGCACCGGTTGGTTCTGCGTAGCGCCCACGCCCACAACCCAGCCTTTTTCCTGCGGCGTGATCTGCCAGATCGCCCCCGTCGGGCACACTTCCGAGCAGAGCACGCAGCTTGGCTCGCAGTAACCGATGCGCGGCACGAGCGTTGGCGACCACAGCCCTTCCAGGCCGGCCTCACTGAGCGTGGGTTGCAGCGCATTGTTGGGGCAAACCTTCATGCACTCGCCGCAGCGGATGCAGCGCGACAGAAACTCCGGCTCATCCAGTGCTCCCGGAGGCCGCAGCAGCCGTTCGTGGCGGCTTTTACCCAAACCCGTGTTGGCGCGCATCAGCGGCACAATGGCCGCGCCGGCCGCCAGGCCCGCGATCGCCCTGCGCCGGCCCAGGTCGGGCGACGGCACTTCCTTGGCGATAGCGGATTTTGGGCGGAAGAACCGGAACTTGAGCGCATGTTCGGGGCAACTGCCCACGCAGTTCATGCACATCACGCACTCCGCTTTGCGCCACGGCGCGCTGCCGATGGGGTCGTCGCCGCCCTGGCAGTTAAGCAGGCAGCGGTTGCAGTTGTTGCAGTGTTCCGGATCCTTGTGCAGCCCCAGCACGCTCCAGCGCGAGACCGCGCCCAGCAGCGCCCCCAGCGGGCAAATCGAGCGGCACCACAACCGCGTCACGCGCAGGCTCGCGGCCAGAATCACGAGGAACAAAATCCCCAACGCCAGCCCCTGCGTAAAGTGCGCCTGACGAAATTCCAAAACCAGAGCCCCGAGTACTGCATGAATTCCTTCCGCTGCGCTCTTGATTGCGCCCAACTGGCTGCGCTCCAGCGGCGTCAGCACGGCGCGCACTGCGTAGTTGAATGCCGGAAGAAAGGCCAGTCCCAGCGAGCGAACCAGCAGGCTGAAGGGATCGAGCCAGCCGATCGCCATCGACCCAAATGCCGCGGCCGCCAGCCCGGCAATCAGCACCACATATTTGATCGTTTGCCAGCGTTTATAGCGATTCGACTCGATGCGCTGCTTGCCGCGCTTGGCCTCCGACTTCATGCTGCCCACAAAGTGCTGCAGCGTGCCCATGGGGCAGATCCAGCCGCAGAAAAATCGCCCCAGAAACAGCGTGGGCAGCAGAATGATCAAGCTCCACACGAGGCCGCGATAGAGCGCGTGGCTGGCGATGGCGTTGGCAATGGCAACCAGCGGGTCCCACTCGAAGAAGAGCCGAACCGGCGCGCGCAGATGGATGTCGCTGGTGCCGCCGGGCATGGCGCGCAACGAGGTGAACACCAGCAGCCCCAGGAAGAGCAGCAGAAAGCAGACCTGCGAAATCCTGCGCCATAACGGCAATCGAGAGCCTGACAAAGACTCCTCCAAGCGCCACGCGCGGGCGCAAGACAAACCAGTAGTCATCATCAAGACTCAGGGGACGGTCATACAGTGACCTGGATCACGTTTTCGGGTAACGGGCTCGGCTGTCGGGTCCCGCGCCCGCCCGAACCGCGCCAGATGCGATGTCGAGTTATAAATGATTGATTAGCGACGCGATGCACGCCGCGCCGAATCCGTTATCGATATTCACCACGGAAACACTCGGCGCGCAGGTGTTCAACATGCCCAGCAGCGCGGCCACTCCGCCCAGCGAAGCGCCATAGCCCACGCTCGTGGGAACGGCGATGACCGGAGCGTTCACCAGGCCTCCAACCACCGTCGGCAGCGCGCCCTCCATGCCCGCGCACACAATCAGCACGCGCGCCGATTGCAGCGTCTCCCGCTGCGCCAGCAGCCGATGAATGCCGGCCACTCCCACATCGGCCACCACCTCCACCGTGTTGCCCATCAGCCGCGCCGTCACCGCGGCCTCTTCGGCCACGGGCAGGTCGCTGGTTCCGGCGCACACCACGCCGATCGTTCCCTTGCCCGCCGCGGCTTCGGCTTGCTTCAGCGTGATCGCGCGCGCCGTCTCGTGAAACTCCGCGCGGGACTCCGCGGCGTATACCGCTTCATACACCTCGCGTGAAGCGCGCGTAGCCAGCACGTTGCCGCCGGCCTTCGCCATGTGCGCAAAGATCGCCGCCACCTGCGCCGGCGTCTTGCTCCCGGCAAAGATCACCTCCGGCATGCCCGTGCGCAGCGCGCGGTGATGGTCCAGCTTGGCAAATCCCAAATCCTCGAACGGCAAGTGGCGCAAACGCTCCAGCGCTTCGGCCACGCTGGCGGATCCCGCGCGCACTTCGTTCAGTAGCGATTCAATCTGCGAGCCATCCATCAGCGCCCTTCCTCTCTCGGCGCGCGCTCCTGCCCCGCATACGCCCGCATCGCCTCCTGCATCACCTGCTTCAGCGGAACCCCGTGTTGGCGGGCGATGTTGCGGCAGATCTCGTACTCCGGCGATGCGTTCGCCACCTCGCCGGACGGCCAGCGCGCGATCTTCATCCGCACTTTGCCCCACTGCGTCTCTACCTCGGCAAACTCCCGCGCCAGGGCCATTTTGTTTTCCAGCCGCCAGCGCAGGCCGATGCTCGTGGTTTCGCGCAACAGCAGCTCGCGCAGCGCGGGCAGCAGATCGGGGCTCGAAAGCACGGTCATCTGCACGCCCGTGCGCCCTTTCTTCATCTGCACCGCAGCCCTGTACACATCCCACGCGCCCGCCTCCAGCAGCAGTTCGCTCACATAAGCCAGCAATTGCGGAGTTGCATCGTCAATCACGGTCTCGATCACCGCGATCGGCTCGGCGCCTTCCGCTTCCTCCTGCGTCTCGCCCACCATCAGCCGCAGCAGGTTCGGCTCGCCCGGCGTGTCGCGTCCTCCAGCTCCGTAGCCGTGCGCCGCAATGCGCATTGCCGGCAGCGGTCCGTAGCTCACATCCAGCATCCGCAGCACCGCCGCGCCGGTCGGCGTCACCCGCTCCATCGCAGGCCCCGCGGAGTAAACCGGCGCATCGCCGAGCAGCGCCAATGTAGCCGGCGCAGGCACAGGCAGCGTGCCATGCTGGCACGTCACGGTTCCGCTGCCCACGTTCAGGGGCGAGGCCATCCAGCGGTCCACGCCCAGCGCCTCGCACCCGGCCGCCGCGCACACAATGTCCACAATCGTGTCCACCGCGCCCACTTCGTGAAAGTGCACCTTTTCGATGGGGATGGAATGAATTGCGGCTTCCGCTTCTCCGAGCAATTGGAAGGCGCGGATTGCGCGCCGCTTCACCGCTTCGCTGAGCGGCGCGGCCTCAATGACCGGGAGAATCGTGGACAGCGATCGTTGCGGCGCGTGCTCATGGCTGTGGTGCGCAGGCTCCTTCTCGTGCGAGTGGTGCTCGTGCGCATGTTCGTGGCCGTGCGCCTCTTCTCTCCCCTGTTCCCTGTTCCCTGTTCCCTGTTCCCTGTTCCCTGTTCCCTGTCCCCTGTCCTCTTGCGTCAGCACATCTACCTTGACCGCCGCCAGTCCGCCGCGGCTCACCTTGCGCATCTCCAGACGCGCGCCCACGCCCAGGGCCGACGCCGTGTCGGCGAGCAAACTGAAGGGAACGCCCGCATCCACCAGCGCGCCCAGCAGCATGTCGCCGCTAATCCCGGAAAAGCATTCCAGATAACCGATTCGCATCGCTCTGTGATTCTAAATCGCCGGAGGCCCGGCAGGTGAAGAAAGGCCCCTCTAAGCGCCCCGCCGCACCAGCAATTCGGCAGGCAGTACCACGTTCATCGATCCCGATCGGAATCCCGAGCAGTCGAGCGTGACGTACTGGAACCCCGCCTGCTTCAGCGCCGCGGTGATGGCGTCCAGCATCTCCATGGTCAGCGCCCTGGGCAGCTCGCCGCGCGCGATCTCCACGCGCGCCAGCTCGCCATGGTGGCGCACGCGCAGCTCGCGAAAGCCCAACTGCCGCAGGCTCTCTTCGCCGCGTTCCACCTGCTCCAGGACCTCGCGCGTCACCGCGCGTCCGTACTCCACGCGCGACGAGAGGCAAGGCGCCGCCGGGCGGTCCCACACCGGGTAGCCGGCCGCTTTGGCCAGCGCGCGCACCTCCAGCTTGGTCAGCCCGGCCTCGGCAAGCGGAGCCAGCACGGCGTGCTCCTCCGCGGCGCGCTGGCCGGGGCGAAAATCCCTCGTGTCGTCGGCGTTCATCCCGTAGGCGATATGCGCAAAGCCCAGCTTGGCGCCCAGTTTCTCCATCACCGCAAACAGCTCGTCCTTGCAGTGGAAGCAGCGGCTGGCGTCGTTGCGCGCATACTCCGGCCGGTCCAGCTCTTCCGTGGCGATCACCTGCAGCGGCATGTCCAGCGAGTGGGCAAAAGCGCAGGCCTGCTCCATGTCCCGCCGCGCCAGCGAGGGCGAATCCGCCAGCACCGCCAGCATGCGCGCCCCCAGCACGCGATGCGCCGTGGCGGCCAGAAACGCCGAATCTACCCCTCCCGAGTACGCCACCATCAGGCTTTCGAGCTGCCTGAGCCGCTCCTCGAGGGCGCGCAGCTTTCCCGCCGCATCCGGTGCGATCGAATCTGCGCTCTGCGCGGCCCCAGCCTTCCCAAGCTCGGTTTGTGTGTTCGCCGCCATGCCTTCGATTATACCGTCGGCAACTTTTGCCGATGCTGCCGAGCCCTTTGCCGAAGCCTGTCCGCCGGCCGGCCGTTTGACGCACCCGCCCGCGGGCAATAGGTTGGTAGAGGGCGAGTCAGCGTCAACAAGTTTGCCTGGAAGAAGGAGGTTGAATGCGTAACAGGGTTTCCACCAGGTTCTGGATGGCCTTTTGGGGCGCGGTGCTGGCCGCGGCCGCGTGGAGCGCCACGCAAGCCCAGGATCTCAAAAGCTTTGAGCAGCGGATCACCGTCAAGGTTCTGCCCAACGGGCTCACGCTGATCCTTTGCCGGCGCCCTGAGGCGCCGGTCTTCAGCTATACAACGTTCATCGACGCGGGCGATGTGAACGACCCCTCCGGCGAAAGCGGCCTGGCGCACATGTTCGAGCACCTGGCCTTCAAGGGGACAACTCAGATCGGGACTACGGATTACGCTGCCGAAAAAGTGGCCCTCGAAAAAGTGGAGGCGGCCAATGACGCCTACGAAGCCGAGTACCTGAAGCCGGTGGGGCGCGACGAGCAAAAACTCGCCGCACTGAAGAAAGCCTTCCTCGCCGCCCAGGCTGATGCCGAGAAATACGTCATCCCCAACCAGTTCACTGCAGTCGCTCAGGCCAATGGCGCGCACGATTTGAATGCGGAAACCGGCCTGGACGACACGCAGTACTTCTGGTCGATGCCGGAGAACCGCCTGGAGCTTTGGGCGTGGATGGAGTCGAGCCGCCTGGCCGACACCGTTCCGCGCGAGTTCTACAAGGAGCGCGACGTGGTGATGGAAGAGCGCCGGATGCGCACCGACTCCGACCCCATAGGACGGCTGATCGAGCAATTCCTGGCCACGGCGTATGTGGCGCACAATTACGGCCGCAGCTCCATCGGTTGGCCCAGCGAAGTCAGTCAGATCACCGCCACCGAGGCCATGACCTTCCACAAAAAGTATTACGTCGGCGGCAACATTGTGATCGCCATCGTCGGCGATGTGGATCCCAACACCGAGCTTCCCATGCTCGAAAAGTACTTCAGCCGCGTTCCCGGCGGTCCCAGGCCGGAAGAGATGACGACGGTCGAGCCGAAGCAGTTTGCCGAAAAGTCGGTCGTCATTCGCGAGCAGACACAGCCGTTCTACATCGAGGGCTACCATCGGCCCAGCTTCCGCGATCCCGACGACGCAGTCTACGACGCCATCGGCGACATCATGTCCAACGGGCGCGTCTCGCGGCTCTACCGCAGCCTGGTCGAGCAGCAGCAGATTGCGGCAGAAGCCGAAGGGTTCAGCCCGTTTCCTGGCGATAAATACCCCAGCCTCTTCGCCTTTTACGCCGTGCCGCTTCCCGGCCACACCTCGGCGGAGATGCGCGAAGCCATCCACAAGGAAATTGAAAAGCTGAAGACCACCGACGTCACCGACGCGGAGCTCCAGATGTACAAGACGCGGGCTCGCGCCGACCTCCTGCGCGGTCTGGCCGACGACCAGGGCCTTGCCGACTCGCTCGCCGAGTACCAGACGCGCTATGGCGACTGGCGCGAATTGTTTCTGCAACTGGACCGGGTGGACAAAGTGACCAAAGCCGACATCCGCCGCGTGGCGAATCAGGTGTTTGTGGACTCCAACCGCACCAGCGCGGAGATCGACACCGAACCCCCGGCCGCAGCCGCGAAGAAGGATGGAGGCGCGCAATGAGGAGGCCCGCGTTGAGTGTGAATTCCAGATTCCTGCTGGTCGCGACAGCCCTTGCGATTTTTGTGCTGCCGCAGACATCCGCCGCGCAGCAAGCCAAGCCCTGGGAGCAGATTCCCATTCCGCAGCTGCACGCCTTTCATCCGCAGCAGCCCAAACGCATCGAGCTGAAGAACGGCATTGTCATCTTCCTCCAGGAAGATCACGAGCTCCCCTTCATCTCCGGCTCAGTCCTCATCCCCGGCGGCTCGCGCGACGAAACCACGGCCAAGGCTGGCTTGGTGGGCCTCTATAGCCAGGCATGGCGCACCAGCGGCGCCGCGACGATGGACGGCGACGCCATGGATGACCTGCTCGAATCCAAGGCCGCGCACATTGAAACGGAGGGCGACGACGATTCCACCGCGCTCTCCTGGAATTCGCTGAAAGGCGACTCCGATCAGGTCTTTTCCCTGGCCATGGACCTTCTGTTTCATCCCAGATTCAGCGCGGAAAAGCTCGAACTGGCAAAGCAGCAGGAAGCCACTGAAATCGTCCGCCGCAACGACGACGAAGACGAGATTGCCGGTCGTGAGTCAGCCAAGCTGGTCTACGGGGTCGGCAGTCCCTACACGCGGCAGCCGGAACTGGCCACCATCGGCGCGGTTACTCTTGCCGATCTGCAGGCCTGGCACGACCGCACACTGACAGGCCCGCTCATCGTCGGAATCAGCGGCGACTTCGATCCGGTGGCCATGGAGGCCAAAGTACGCGCGGCCTTTGAAGGTCTGCCGCCCGTCACGCCGGAGCCCCCTCGCCACGACACCTTCTCCGGCCCCACGCCCGGCGTCTACTTCATCGACAAAGAGGACGTGAATCAGTCCAACGTGCAGATCGTGGGCCTGGGCGTTGACCGCCGCAATCCCGATGTGCCCGCGCTCGCGGTCATGAACGAGATCCTCGGCGGCGGCTTCGGCAGCCGGCTCTTTGTCGAGGTTCGCACCAAGCGAGCGCTCGCTTACGCCGTAGGCGGCGGCTTCGGCTTCACCTACGACCACCCCGGCGACTTCCGTGTTGAAGTGCTCACCAAGAGCGTATCCACGGTCGACGCCACCAATGCCGCCCTTGCCGAAATCGCCGGGCTCAACACCAAGCCCTTCACCGAGGAGGAGCTCAAGCGCGCCAAGGACGACATCCTCAACTCCTTCCTCTTCCACTACGACACCAGGGACAAGGTCCTGGCCGAGCGCGAAAAGCTCGAGTTCTACGGTTATCCGGCGGATTATCTTGAAACCTACCGCGCGGAACTCGAAAAAGTAACGCTGGCCGACCTGGCAGCAGTTGCAAAAAAGTACATTCATCCCGGCCAACTCGCCGTGCTGGTAGTGGGCAACGGGCCGGAGATCAAGCCGGGGCTGGACGCGCTCAATATGGGCTCGCCCCAGCCCATCGACATTACCATTCCGCGCCCCGCGGGCCCGCCGGCTCCAGGCGGCGCGGCAGAAAAATAACGCTGCGCCCGCTCACCGGAAGCGGCATTCCTGCCTGAACCGGAAGCGGGCGGCGCAGTACGCTGGAACGGGTTGCATCAATGTGTTCTTGAATCGTACAGGCTTTAACCCTGCGGCATCTGTTTCGCGTAGCTCAAAACCATTTGTGCAACCGCCCCGGGAGAGCATGGGATGGGAAAGAAAACAGAACTGGCAGTGAAAGCAGCGCCGGTCGCCACACCGGCTGCCGAAACAGCCTCACAGCTTACGGCTCGCCAGCAGGCCGCGGCGGCGCGCCTCATGGCCGCCGGAGTCACCATCTACCGCCCCGAAACCTGCGTCATCGATCCGGATGTGGAAGTCGCGCCCAACACTGTTATCGAGCCCTTTGCGCAGTTGCTGGGCCGTACGCGCATCGGCGGCGGCTGCCGCATCCGTTCCTTCTCGGTGATTGAGAACTGCACCTTGGGAGACGGCGTTCAAATCCTTCAGAACTGCGTCCTGGAAGATTCCACTATCGCGGACGGCGCGCGCCTCGGGCCGTTCGCGCACTTGCGGCCTGGAAACGAAGTTGGCGAGAACGCCCATGTCGGCAACTTCGTGGAATTGAAAAAGGTCCGCCTGGGCAAGGGCGCAAAGGCCAACCATCTCACCTACCTGGGCGACGCGGAAATCGGGGAAGGAACCAACATCGGAGCCGGGACCATCACCTGCAACTACGACGGCGTGAACAAACACCACACGCGAATCGGCAAGGGCGTCTTTGTCGGAAGCGATACCAGCCTCGTCGCTCCCATAAGCGTCGGCGACGGCGCCTATATCGGCGCCGGCTCTTGCATCACCAAAGACGTGCCCGCCGATGCCCTGGCCTTAAGCCGTAGCCGTCAGGTCGCCAAACCAGGCTGGGCCGCGGCGCGGCGCGCGCGGCGTGAGACGAAGAAATCCTGAAGGTTCCTCCCGCCGTGCTCGCTTCCCCGGTTTTCCACAACCGGATTCCCCCCGGTTTCCAAACCCCGGCTTCGCCATCGCCCGCGCTGAAGTGGCCCGGCACAACCCTGCCGCCGCTCCTGCCCGCCGAGGGGGAAGTAACGCTGCGGATTCACCTCGCCGCGATGCAACATTCGGGTGATTGAGGGGGGGTAGCCGGAATGCTACTCTCTCCTAAGAGGATCCCGCCTGGCGCTCCCCTGGTTTTGCGGCGGCGCGGGGAATCGGTCTGCATCATGTTCGTCTTGTGACCTTTTTGCCTGGGCAGCAGCGTAACAGGTAGAAGCATCAAACCGGCAGAGCCGGTGCTGAATCTGTTGCACGGAACCGCAGCATGAATCGGAACTCAACGAGTGCCTGGAGCGTAATAGGAAAAGGTCGGCGGAAAAGCCTCTCACTCGAAACTACTGCCGCGAGGGCGCTTTCATTGTCGGAACAGAAAGAAACACGCGGCCGGGTGGGAGCGCAGGAATCGCCCCTCGTAGAGGACTCCGCGCGGGTACGCAGTGGGAACGGAGGCCGCCTCTTGGCTTGGAATCTGGCAGACGCGAAAACATCGGATCCCCCAGCCAATCCGCGCAAGGAAAGCGCCGCGCGCGCGCCAAAACCGGCGCGCGTTCTCGTCGTCGATGACGAACCGCCGGTGCGTACCATGATGGCCGCCTCTCTCGAACGCCATGGATATACGGTGGAACAAGCTGCCGATGGGCGTGAGGCGCTCGCGGCGCTGGAGATGAACGCCTTCAACCTGGTGCTTACCGACATTGTGATGCAGGACGTGAGCGGCATCGACCTGCTGGAACGCATTCACGCTTTGCAGCCCAATCTTCCCGTCGTCATGGTCACCGCGGTTCACGACATCGGTGTGGCCATCGATTCCATGCGCCGCGGAGCCTACGACTATCTCCTCAAGCCCTTCGAGCGCGATCAGTTGTTAAGCACGGTCGAGAGAGCGCTTAACCATCGCCTGGTGCTCGAAGAGACGCAGAATTACCACCAGAGTCTCGAAGAGATGGTGCGCGCCCGCACGGAGATGCTGCGCCATGCCATGGAGAATCTCGAACACTCTTACGACGTCACTCTCGAAGCGCTGGGTGACGCCCTCGACCTGAAAGACTCCGAAACCGAGGGTCATTCCAAGCGCGTCACGGCCTACGCCATCGCGCTGGCGCGCGCCATGGGCATTCCGCCCGAGGACATCAAGGTCATCGCACGCGGCGCTTTCCTGCACGACATCGGCAAAATGGCCATCCCCGACGAGATTCTCCGCAAGCCCGGCAAATTGACCCCGGAGGAGCAGACCCTCATGCGCGAGCATTGCGCGCGCGGCTACAATATGCTCCGAAAAATCCCCTTCCTCGCCGGCGCGGCCGAAATCGTCTTCTGCCACCAGGAGCACTACGACGGAAACGGGTACCCGAACCACCTCGCCGGGCGCGAAATTCCCATCGGCGCGCGCATCTTCGCCGTAGCCGACGCCCTCGACGCCATCACCAGCGACCGTCCCTACCGTAAGTCCCGCGGCTTCGATACCGCCCGCGAAGAGATCCTGCGCTGCTCGGGAACGCAATTTGACCCTGCCGTGGTCGAGGTCTTCTTGAAAATCCCCAATGAGCTCTGGCAGGAGCTGCGCTCTGAAATCAGCGGCCAGCACGTGCGCTTCTCCGCCTTCGAGGTGGTCAAAGACAACGTCGCCTCGTAGAACCGGCTACATAATTCCAGTTTTGAAAGGGCACGGCTTCAGCCGTGCCGTAGTCGTAGCAGATTCAATGGGGCCTTTAGGCCCTGAGGGGATGCTTTTACCAGCTTCGGCGAGCGCGTTGACGATTCATCGGCACGCTTAACCCCTCAGGGAATTCCAACGGCTCTTTGCGAGCTTTCCCGCTGATCGATCTTGTAGAATCCCTTTGAGGAGCGAATCCTATGCCTGCCATTTCCCCTCAGGCGGCCCAGTCGCTGCTTAGCCACTTGCCCGGCTGGCAAATCGAATCCGGAGAGCTCGTCCGAACCTTCCAGTTCAAGGACTTCCGCGCTTCCCTTCAGTTTGTAAACCGGATCGGCGAGCTTGCGGAGGAGGCCGGTCACCATCCTGACATCGACATCCGCTACAACCGCGTCCGTCTCTCGCTCGTCACCCACTCGGCCGGCGGCCTCACCGAGAAGGATTTTGCCCTGGCTGGACAGGCACAGACACTGGCCGGATAAAAGTCGGGTCGCTCCGCCGTGACTGCTCTTAGCCGAGCCTTGGGGCGAAGGCCTACTCCGACGTTCCGTTTCAACGCACTTTTCAGCCACTACCCCGCTTAGCCCCCCTCCAATTGACTCCGAAATCTTGGATTTTCGAGCTTTTTCCCATTTCGTGGTACGCTTCTGTACGATTTCCACCTTGCCACGGGGCGCGGACCTCCACGAACTCCGGCCAGGGCAGAGAGCTGCATCTGATTTCGCCTTCGCTACTTACCGGGTGGCCCGGACCTTCGCGAAAAGCAGAAAGACCTTATTCTAAATAGGTTATATACGATCAGCACGAGCGTCGCGCGGCCAGAATCCAGCTTCCGGCCGCGCAGAATCTCCGCTTTCGGAGCCTCAATTCGGCCTGTTTTTGACGCATTCTCCATCGAAAGGATGATTTTTTTGTCGATCAAAAGATTTTGAATTTTGTATTTGCATTTTTCCGAATCTATGCTATCGTGTATTTATTCCGGTTGTGGAGGTGAAAGACACACTCCTCCAAACCGGGAGTGGTTTGCGTCACTGGCCTCCCGGCACGAACAGCTAAAAGTTCGTGCCGTTTTTTTTATGGGTACAGATTCCTCCTCGCTCCCAAGCTCCCTCGTTCCGTCGGTCCCTGCCGTTGTCAAGCCCCCCGACCTCAAAATCACCTTGGCCGCCACGCGTTAAATCGTTGTTTTTCTAGCCCCTACGTCCCTATGTCCCTACGTCCCTATGTTTGCTGATAATTTCCACCTCTTGGCGCACAATGGTCCCATGATCGCCAGGCAGATTTCGATGTCCGGACCGGAGCCGCTCCTCGCCGTCTATTGGCTACTGGCTATTGGCTATTGGCTATTGGCTATTGGCCACTGGCCACTGACCACTGACTTTCGGATACAGGCGTCTCGTAAGTTCTTTGTTATCAAATTTGGAGGTATGTGGAGGTATGTATCGAGGTATGGACGAAGTATGGACGGTCTCGTAAGTTCTTTGTTATCAAATTTGGAGGTATGGCATACCGGGGGAGGGGGCTGGGGCTTCCTCAAGAGTAAACCTCGTCCGGCCTGGCCGCAGTCTTTGGGTTAAAAATGTCGGTGGATGGTATCAGGAACTCAAGGGTAAACCCGAGTGTCGGCTCTTTCTGCTTGCGCCCGGGGCCCGCATTCCAGGGATTTCGGCTTTGCCGTAATATTGGTCTTGAGGCATGTCATGAAGCGTTTCTTCAAAAGCCGCTGGGTCGGGACTCTGGCTGTCTTCGCGATCACCGCTGCCAGCTACGCGCAGTGGTCCAACCCGTCCGACGACGTTCCCGCCTATCACTCTTCGGCGCCCCTCAATATCCATGCCATTCCGCCCATCCTCCACGGAGCGCAGTTGACGGGCCCCAACTTCCGCTACCACTGGCAGGTGCGCGCCTATCAGCTCGCGGCGCAGATTCCCGGCGTCATTTATCAATTGCCGTGTAACTGCCGCTGCGACCGCCCCCTGGGCCACACCAGCCTGCACAGTTGCTACGAAACCACGCATTCCACCCAGTGCGACGTTTGCGCTGCGGAAGGCTTCTACGCCTACTTGAAGACCAAGGCCGGCTGGACCCCCGCGCAGATTCGCGCCGGCATCGCCCGCCGCGAATACGAATCCATCGATCTGCAAAAGGAATAGAGCGCATCGGGCAAGCTGTTTGTATCGGGGCGCGAGTGTACCCGCGCCAAAAACGCGCAGAGCAAACGGTGGGGCTTTCGCACTGTGTCATTGCGGGCTGTCTGCCGCATCAAATTTCAATTCGGCGTAAAATAGAACGATGCAGCACGAGCCATTGGCTCCGCGCTCGCACCCGTCGGCGCTCTTCGGTCATCGAGTGAGTGCCGGCATCCGGTTCCCGGCGATGTGTCTTGGCCGTCCGGGTGGAAGTGGGGGCGTCACGGTTTCGACGGGATCGATTGCGGCATGGGAGGCATGTCGGGGGGTGGGCACCCGTAATCGCCTGCAAAACTAAAGTTGCCAACCAAGAACTGGCACTTGCTGCTTAATTAAATAAGCAGCCGTCTTCCACGGCTTCGCCTGCGGGCTGTGAGCGGACGTCATTCAGTGGGCTGGCTGAAGCGGCTCGGTCCGGGCGGCTGAGGCGAGATCAATCGGACTAGTTTCCGGCGCATCTTGTCCGTTCTTAAGCGTCGCGGAGCGAACCCAATCGAACCGGACACAGCATGGACTCTCCCGGCTGACAGCGATTTCGGACGCGGGTTCGACTCCCGCCGCCTCCACCATACTTAAGTCGTTATTGATGAACGACATATCTTCCATAGGTAAATTTGAGGGGCATTTTTGTACGTGATTTGTACGTTGCTCCCTTTTTGACCGACCTGTTCCATGCGGGCAAACTCACCTCTGAAGTGGGGAGCCCCATGCTGCTTTCCGTCTTTTCCCGCCATTCGGCCGACTGCAAATTCGCTCACGACCGCTCCTGCCGCAGGTGCAATTGCCCCAAATGGGTGGGCGGGCAGGTGAACGGGTATTACTTTCGCCAGAGCGCCAAGACCCGACAGTGGGCTGAAGCCGAAGAGGTGCGCGTCAAGCTTGAGGAGGCGCTCATCAAAGGCCTGCCGCCTTTCGGCACCGCGGTGGCGGCCGGTTCGGCGCCGCCAATCCCCACTCCAGCCGATCCTCCTCCGCCGACTTCCCGGACGGAAGTCCCTGAGCCACGCGTACCGAAACCGCGGCCAAGGGTCACGGTGGCGCAAGCGGTCGACGCATACCTGGCCGATGCCGTGAGCCGCAGCGTCGAATCCTCGACCCTCAAGAAACTCGAGACCATCTTCCGCAAGCAGTTTCTTGCCTGGACGCGCGTCGAGGGGATCGAATACCTGGATGAACTGGACCTGGACACTCTGCTGAACTTCCGCAGCACCTGGGAAGACGGTCCCCTCGCCAAGCAGAAAAAGCAGAGCCGAGTGATTGGATTCTTCTGGGCCTGCGTGAGGCGCCGCTACCTGACCGAGAACCCCGCCATCGGCCTCGGGAAGATCAAGGTCGTGCAAATCCCGACCGACTACTTCCCGCCTGATGAATTCGAGAGGGTCATCGCCGCAACCTACATTCGCCGGGGCGAGCGCGGCGGCGGAGATGTGAAGGCGAATCAGGCGAGGCTTCGCACCATGACCCTGCTGATGCGTTGGAGCGGGCTACGCATCCGCGATGCGGTGACTCTCGAACGGCATCGCCTAAATGGCGATAGCCTTCTGCTCTATCAGGCAAAGACCGGGACACCTGTCTATGTGCCGCTCCCCCCGCACGTCGTGGAGGCGCTCGAAAACATTCCGCCAGGCCCCAAGCCGAATCCCCGCTACTTCTTCTGGAGCGGCAATGGCGATCCAAAGAGCGCAGTAGCAGACTGGCAGAGAAGCTATCGCCGTCTGTTCAAACTGGCCAACATAAAAAAGCCCGACGGTGAGGAAAAACGCTGCCACCCCCACATGTTCCGCGACACGTTTGCCGTGGAGATGCTTCTTGCCGGTGTCCCGATCGATCAGGTCTCCCTGCTGCTCGGCCACTCTTCAGTGAAGATCACGGAAAAAAGCTACTCTCCCTTCGTCAAGGCCAGACAGATTCAGCTTCAGGAAAGTGTTCGCAACGCCTGGAAGGTTGGTCCACCAGCCGGAAGAGGCCCAGAAAACGCTCCTTCGGCCTCCTCGCGTCCCGCCAATCGAACTGGCTGGCAGTTGATCCACTCCGACAGGAAGTCGAAAGCCACGGCATGAGGAATGCCGATTCAGTGCTTCCTGCCGCCCTTCACAAAATGGCAATTTGACCGAGCCCTGAATCGGGGCTACAAGTGACTTCGCGCGTTGAAAGCCGACCGGGGCGATTCATGTTCCGGCCGGGCTTGGCCACATTTCTTGCAAAACCTGCACAACATGCGAGGTGCAACATGGAACTCCAGCCACAAGTGGAAAGCGTTTCTATAGCTATTGGCCAACAGACCGCGTTTTGTGTGCCCGCACTTGAAAGGCATTACACCGTGTCGGAACTGGCAAAGCTCTGGTTCTTCAGCGAAAACACCATCCGGCGCCTTTTCAGCCAGGAACCGGGAGTGATCAAGCTTTCTCGTCAGCGCACCAGGGTCAAACGGGGCTACACCTCATTGAGGATTCCTGAACGAATCGCGCAACGGGTTCACCGCCGTTTGCAGGGAATCAATTGATTCCCTGCAACCTTCGCAACACCAAGAGACGCCGCTGTTTAACACTGCAACGAGTTCATACGCGAGCATGATTCGTTCGCGAGTTTGACTGAGTTTTCAACTTAACCGATCCTCCAACTGCATTCGTGGAGGCATCTGCATGTTTAAGTCCAACGAGGATCTGACGAATCGGCTCAAGGCAACCGGCTATTTCATCGATCCGGTGATGATCAAGGTCGTCTATTTGGCGGCGCAGAATGCAGAAGCCGCTGCTGCTCGAAGGGCCTGCAGGATCGGGCAAGACCCAGTTGGCCGTCTCGGTCGCCAAGGCCGCCGGGACGCATATCGAGCGGCTGCAGTGCTACCGCGGCGTGACCGAGGACCAGGCCATCGGGAAGTTCGACGAGGGGTTGCAGAGGCTCTATATGGAGTTCGCGCGCGGCGAGCACGCGGACTGGCAGAGCGTGCAGGCGAGCCTCAAAGGGCGCGACTTCTTCCGGGCGGGTCCTCTGATGCGCGCGCTTGAATGCGAGCGGCCGTGCGTTCTCCTTATTGACGAATTGGACAAGGTGGACGAGGGTTTCGAGGCCATGTTGCTTGAGATTCTTTCTGCCTGGCAGTTGTCGATCCCCGAGTTCGGCACGGTTGAAGCCAAGAGCATTCCCTTTGTCGTACTGACCAGCAACGAGGAACGCCGGTTGGGCGATCCCATCCGCCGGCGCAGCCTCTACGTGCGCGTCGAGCATCCTACGCCAGCCCGCGAAGCGGAGATCATCGCCAGCCGCACGCCCGACGCGGACGAGAGATTCCATCAAGAAATGGCGGGCATTGCGCTTTCGTTCCGCAATTATTCCCTCGAAAAGCCGCCGTCGGTCTCGGAGATGATCGACTTCGCCAACGCACTTCGGTTGCTTGGCACAGATCACGTGACGGAAGACCTGCGCGACGTGCTGTTGCCGTTCCTGGCGAAGACGGAGAAGGACCGCCGTCACCTGCTCTTGCGCGAAGGGTTCAAGAGCCTGCTCGACGATGGCGCGCGGTTCGCCGCCAGGCTCACAGTTCCGGAGGCGACGGAATGACGAAGAGAATCCTGCCTCTCTTTCTTCTGTTCTTTGCCACGCTGCCTTGCGCTCGTGCGCAGCCGGACGCATCTCAGGCGGAACGATGCGTGCGCCTTTACGCGGCTCACTACCGAGTGCCGCCAGAGTTGATCGCCGCGTTGATCGATGTTGAATCGCGCTGGAATCCACGCGCCGTCTCGGACAAGGGCGCGATGGGGCTGATGCAACTGATGCCGGCGACGGCGCGGCGTTACGGAGCCAATCATCCATTCGACGTGGAAGAAAACATCGCGGCGGGGACACGTTACGTCACGGCGCTGATGTGGGAGTTTCATGGCGACATGAGGCTGGTATCGGCCGCCTACTACGCGGGCGATCGCTGGATTGCCGAAAAGCGATTGAACTATAGCAACCCGGATGTAGTGGCCTACGTCGAGGCCGTTCGGGAGAAATACACGATGCGCAAACGTGCATCGACAGGTGTGCGAAGGAGGAAGGAGTAATGAGACATTACGAGGTGTTCCTGGCGGTGATGTTGCTTTCACTGCCGGTGCTTGCAGCGGATCACGCTGTACCTGCGAGGGTCGCCACGCTCACGATTGATCCGAGGGAGGTGACGATCCTCAATCTGCGCCCGGAGTTCGAGTCGTCGATCCGGATGCCCGAGGAGGTCACTTCCGTGATCCTGGGCAGTCCGGGCGCATTCAAGGCCGAACACAACGAGGGCGAGCCGCAGTACGTCTACGTCAAACCCATCACCAAGGAACCGGCGCAATCGAATCTGCTGATCGCAACCAAGTCCGGCCAACATGTGACGATCGAGTTGATTAGTGCGGGTACAAACGCCGCAAGCGACACGCCACCGGTCGACTTCCTGATCGAATACCGCACGTCGCGCAGTTTTCTGGTTGCTGGCGATACGCCTGGACCGATAGCGCAGAAGACCACGGACAAAGGCCAGGAGCGGAAGATGAGTTCGCGTCCGGCCGGACTGACAACCAATTCCAGCAATGCGCCCAGATCGGCTCTCGACGAGGTGTTCGCGCAACAGGCGCAGATCAATGCTCCTGAGTGGACGAAGTGGGAGGGCCGCCAAATCGAAACATCGGTTGGCGGTGTCCGGCAGTGGAAGAACGAGACGGTGGTCGCTTACTCGATCTTTAACAACTCGGACGCCTCGGTCGAGATTGTGCCGCCACAGATCCAGATTGCCGGGCGCAAACCGGACAAAAAGAAATCGAAGAAGAGTAAGGGCATTCTCTCCGATCAGATGGAGATACGCGATTACAAGCTCAGCACGACGCGGCTCGAACCGGGGGCGCGCGCCGACGGCGTGGTCGTCTTCGACCGGCCCAATTTCAAAGAGTCCACCGAACAACTCTTTCTCCAGATAGCGCAAGCGGATCAGGTCGACCGGCCGATTCTGATCCGGCTTCCGTTCACTCCACCAATTTCATCTGACAACCAGTAGAAAGGGGCAATCGACTATGAGCATCAACGACAGCATCGAAAACAGCACTATTGGCTCGACTGCTCCGACTGAAGGCGCCGTGGAGCAGGGCGCATCTCAAGGAGTCGGGATCGATCAAAAACAGCCTGCGAAAGGCTCGTCAGCATTTGCGACGCGGGCAAACAAAAGCAGCTCGGAAGGACTGAGCAAAGGAAAACTGCTTCTTCTTGGTGGCGGGCTTGCAGTCGCGGTTCTCTTCTTCATCATTACGGCAATTGCAGGCCATACGCCCAAGAAACAGATTTCGGCAATGCCACAGACTCCGCAACAGAAACAAGCCGAAGCGAAGCCGGCCAAAGGCAGCGTCACGCCTGTTATGGACACTGTGCGTACCGCCGCGCCGGACAATTCGGGCGGCCAGCTTGGCCCAAGCGACATCCGGCGGACACGCGCATTGACAGGTCAAACGGTGCCAAAATCGAATTCAGATTCCACCAATCAGCCTGCTGCGGCAAAACCACGAGCCGGACGAACACTGGCCAGTGTGCCAACATTCGAAGAGACGCAACAGAAGTGGGAAGATCCCGCGCCTTATGGCGAAGCATCGAATCAACCCACTTCGCAGGGCCAGCAGCAAAACGCATTGAAGGATCCGTCGCTCGTCTTTGTGCGAAGCGTGACGCAGAATTCATCCGGGACGCTTTCAAAGACGAGCGCCAGTGACGATGTGACGCCGCAATTAGACCTCACACCTGGAACACGTATCGAGGCAAAGCTCGAAACGCAGATCTCAAGCGCGGTACTGACGCCGGTTGTGGCCGTGGTCGAGTACACCTATGCGATTGGCGACAGGATCGTCATACCCGCTGGTGCACGCGTTTATGGTTCGCTCCAGCAGGCCGATCGCAGCGGGCTGGTCAGCGTGAAGTTCGACGAGGTCGAATTGCTGGACGGCGCCAGAGAGAAGATCGAAGCCGTGGGCACAGGACTCGATCTCGGGCCGATCAAAGGCAGCGTCTACGGGAAAAACACCGGAAAGAACTTCCTGGTTCGAGCCGCCTCGGGCATCGGCTCTGTGCTTGCCGAGGTGGCCGGAAACAACTCAAGCGCCGCGTTCTCCGAAAGCGACATGCTGCGGGAGAGGCTGGCCGAGAATATTGGCACAGCGGGTGATACGGAGATGATGAGCCTGAACGCCAATAGCCGCGTTGTCGTGTCCGTGCCCGCCGATACGAAGATCTACATCGTCTTTACCAGGCACACCGAGAACACCGCAGAGCTTCACAAGGTCGCATCGGCCGTCCAATAAGACCCCGGTAGTCGCTACGAGCCCTGGCTTCGGCCAGGGCATTTTTATGGCCGAAAGATGACTATGAAGAACGAGGATAGTTTCGATTGTGCGTTGCCGAGTTGAGGAAAGATCGATCCCGTTGCCTCAATGTGCGTTTGAGGCAAATCGCTTCAAATTCCTCGTCGCGCATTTGAGGAATTGTCGATCCCGATGCCTCATTGTGCGTTTGAGGCAAATTGCTTCAAATTCCTCAACACGCACTTGAGGCATTATCGATCCCGATGCCTCATTGTGCGTTTGAGGCAAATTCGCAGAGCGATCTTGCTCCAGCGGCTACGGATGAATCAGAGAGTACTTTCCGCAACGGCGGCACATGAAGGTGTGCGCCCAGTCCGAATGGAGGATGCGGATAGACCTCGCGGTTGTAGCGGGCGATTCTGCGGAAATGGAAAAGCATGCCCAAGAAAAGCATCAAGCCTAAGCAAAATAGGAATGTTACTGCGCCTTCAAGGGATTCTGTCTTTTGCGGATGCTGCAATATCCCACGAAAGCCTGCGATACCCCAAAAGACACAAAAGAACATTGCGAATCCCCAACCGAACAATGCTCGTACATAATTACGAGGAGACGGCGGTGAGGCGGCTTTCGCTGTGAAGGACTGGCTGACACCAGAGGTGAAGCGTCCGGAGAAGCTGCGGGGCTGCGAGACGGTACACTTTGGAGATTTCTGCCAGAATGCCGTCGCGTGTGCCAGTGCGCAGGCCCAGAGATTTGAGGTCAACTTCCTCGACGCGCATTCGGGAGATGAATTCTCGAATATCCTTCTTGACGGTCTCCGGGGCCTCTGGGTCGCTGGTGGGATCAAGAATCTGGTAAAGCCGGAAAACATCGTTCTTATGTTTCTTGATCGTCTTGCTATCGATCTGTTCACCACGCCCTGCGCGTTCCGTCAGATCAAGCCATGCCCGCGCCTTCAGAGCGATGAGTTGCGCGGCGCCCACCATGGGGAGTCCGTCGATCTCTTGTCTGCCGGCGCGGATGAAGTCGTAATAGTCGTTATTTAGGAGAATCGCCGAAAGGCTGGACGCATCCTCCTCAACCGGTAGCGGTGTGAGGTGGCTGCCATCGGCAACCTGCAGCACATCGGGCTGCCGCGAAAATAACTCCAGCATGAAAGGATAGTTCGCGTTCGTGGGCTTCTGGAAGCGGTAGAACTGCTTTTCGCCGGTTGACTTCTCCTGAATCTCGTAGCCGCCTATGCGCACGAATTCCCAGAATGCCCGGACAAACGCGGCATCCAAAGCCTCGACGAAGAGAACAATGTCCAGGTCCTTTGTGGCCCTGAATGCGAGTCCGGCGCCGGTCATGGCGATATCGCACGCGGCGCCGCCGATGAGCACATAGCGGTCGGCATAATCCCGGAAGTGCTCACGGAAAGCTTCCAAACCCTTTACCATTTGAATTTCTCCATCATCTCTTCCAGCGCAGTTTCGGTGCGCTCGTCGTGGTCGGCCTTCAGAGAAAGGTAAAGCGACAACCGGTCGACGATGCCGTGTTCGGCGAAGAGCGCCGGCGAATACCACCAGACCTCAATCTCGGCGGCATCTGGATCCTGAGCCGGCACTTCGATGATCTTGTGTCGCTTCCGCAGGGCTTTCCAATCCTCCCGGCTCAGCGCATAGGTCTTGTAAGCTGGTGTTGCCAGCATGCTGTAGTGCGCCAATGCTGTGAGGCCCGAAAGGGTAGCGCCTTCCGCGCCATCGGTGCGGCGGATAAATAGTCGTTTGTTCACCGGGCTGCGGAGGAAGGGCTGAGCTTTCTCCCAGATTACTCTTCGGTCCCCGATGAAACGCAGACAACGCTCCCGGCCGCGGATCGTCACCTCAGCAAGTCTCGCCGTTTCCAACTCGTCGAAAGCGCGGGTCATTGTCATGGCCGAGTATCCCAACAGCGAGGCCATTTCGGCAGGAATCAGCACATGTCCCGCATCGCGGAGCATCGCGTGGAAGACGACCACCTGAGTTGACGGGCTAAAGGTGGAAGCCTCCTCGCGGATTCTGCGGAAGTTTTCGCGCAAATCAATCGCCAGCATGGGCAGGTACATCTGGTTGCCTGGAACAATAAACGGAACTCTTTGTTCGATCAACCGCTTCCTGTTGTATGCCGTCACCTGCGCGCGGACATAGATAAGATCCGCGTGCTGCTTGGTTTGGAGCATGTCCATGTGCTTGCGCACCGTTGCCGGCGACTGCTCCTCGGGATTGACGTCGATGACGAGAAGAGCGCGAAGTCCGAGCAGTTCCGCTTTCGCGAATCTGTATCTTTCCCTGAGGACGGGGGGCAGTTGGCCGGCCCCGCTCCAAGGCGTGGTTTTCACGGAAACGCCCAATGCGTCGTGAACGTAGCGTTCGAGTTCATGGAATTCGGGATGCACTTGCGACCTCTTCACGCTTTATGCACGATAACATAGTAAATGTGATCGTGCAAATCAAGTGTTATATTGGCAAGCAGCGTGAATAGCATCGCGCCTTTGAGAACAAACCCGTCCCGGTATTCCGAGCGCCCGAGCCTGAAAAGAAAGCGTTCTACGGCGTATTTGCCCAGAATCCGCTGGTAATCCTCACCCTTCTTCTGAGCAAGCGTGAGCAGGCGGGCGCGGACGGATGCTGCAAGATTCCTGGCAGGTTCCCGGCTCATAGAGCCTCCATGTACGGGCGAATGACGTTGCTCACGCGGCAGATCTTCGCATAGCGGTAGATCTCATTGGCGGTGGTCTTCTTTTGGCGGAGGCTGTCCTTGAGCGCCTCGATGGCGATGTCCAGTCCGATCTTGTTTCTGAACTTGAAGCAATCGGCGACCGTCTTCGCAACGGAATAGACGCTGATGACGACCCCTTCGGCTCGATGTTTCTCGATGCCTTCAGTATGCGACGGACCGGTGAGACGAACAACTCTGAGCGCCGGTGAGGCGATGGCCGGTTTGCGAGCGCCTTTGCCGAGGGCAATCCAAACCGATGCGGGGTTCTGTGTCGTGATTCCGTGGAATGCCAGAGCTGACAGCAGGCAGAGAACGGCGTCAGGCGCTCGCTTGGCTACCTCGGCATAGGTATGCAGCTCGGTAACGGCGGCGTCAGGGAGCGAATAGATGCCGCGCCCAAGCCGGATGATTTTGCCTTGTTGAATGAGCCGGGAAAGGTAGACGCGCGGCACTCCGATCGCCTCGAGTTCGCGTGGTCGCACGATGCCGTGCTCGCGGATATAGCGCATCGCGTCTTCGATTGGTTCAGTCTGTGCCATTGTTCCATTATGACATCATTTGTGAGCAATGGATGGCGAAATGCAACACGGTAGTCGTAACATTTTGTCGTAACTTTTGAGGCTTTTTCCCTCGTTTCCCTGTTTTTCAGGCATGTGACGCATCTTCCTTGGCGTGCGAGGATACGTCGTATAAATCTGAAAAGAAAGGAGATTACACACAGGCCAGGGAAAACCAATGTGAGCGTTCTGTATCTGTCGAACCCAGAACAGGACACTACAGTCGAGAACGCACTGGTCGCGCTGCGACAATGCAGAGTGTCCAAGCTGGTGGTCTACACGCCGCGTGATTCTTCGGATTTTGCATTCCGCGTGGGAAAAATGGTTGGACGCCGGAAGTTCTCCGAGGCTGAGTGGGCTTTCAATTGGCCACATTTGAGGCAGCAATTGAAAGCGCGGAACATCCAGACCAAAGCTCGACAAGAGAGAAGCGAAAGTAACGAATTCGCCTTGTTTGAAGCGAGACAAAGGCTCGGACTCAACCAGGGGCAACTAGCAAATTCCCTGAACGTGACCGCGCGAACCCTGCAGAATAGGGAGGCCGGCAAGGGAACCAGCCAAATGTCCAAAAGAACAAGAGACCTGCGCGAATTGCTCTCCCGGATGGATGATTACGTCGCCGCCCCTTCGGAGAAGGAATGGCTGTCGACCCCACATGAGGCATTCGCGGGACGTACACCGCAGAAGTTGATCAGCGAGGGCCGAATCCGCGATCTCGTCGTCGAGTACGATAGGCTGCGCGAGGGGCAGCCCATTTGAGCTTCAATTCCAAGCAGCGTGCATCAATCAGGCGATGAATCCACCCCCGGTTACATCGCAACCCTCTAATGCCTCCAGCGCGATGGCACGAGGGAAGAGGATATTGTTCTCAAGATGGATGTGTTGATGGAGGTCCTGCTCGAATTCCCTCAAACCGTCATAGAATGCGTGAAAGGTCGGGCAAGCATCCTCTGGGGTGGTGAAATTTCCGCTCAGACGGCGGATTTCAGAAGTCAGGGCGCCCGCAGCATCGTGTTCCTGCGTCATCATCGCGATCGGATTCGCAACCGTGCCAAAGCAACTACGGGGCCTCGGGGTTCCAATGGAAACGGACCGCTCCAGGCCAGCGATGTAGGGGAACAGGACGGCCTCTTCCTTCGCAAGATGATGGGTGAGCTCCTCATCCAATTGCATGAGCGTGTTGGCGATCGCTGGCAACTCGGGCTTCGTGGAGCCGTGGCGATTCACGACCTTCTGAGCCAGCTGGGCCAGGCGCGGCAGTTCACGTTTCACGTATGCGTGATGTTTCGTTACGATGTACGAGCTCAAGCTCTCCAACGATTTCTCGGCCCAATTCTCGACCTCAGTCCCAGGCTTCTTCTCCGCCTCTTCCAGCGCCGCAATAACCGAATCAATTTCCAGGTTCCCGGCAGCACATGCCTCTGCTAGAGGCTTGCGGCCACCGCAACAGTAGTCGATTCCAAATTGTTCAAAGACGCGGATTGCAGTGGGTTGTTCCAGCGCGATTTCGCGGACGGTTTGTGTTGTTGCGGTCATTTCGATCTCCTTGAAACCCAACTTACAGGCATCGCAATGTCCGCCACAGCGACTTTGGTCACTGGGAGGCTCAATATGCCAAAAACTGTTGGAGGTATCTGTGTGACCAAAGTCGCTGAGATCTCCGTTTTGTTCGCCTAGGCTTGCGCTTAGTGGACAGAGGGTCAACTCGACATGGGCACAGCAGCGATCGCGTCAATCCACAAGCAGGAAGGAAAGAAGAAACTTGTCCGCAGGTCCAGCTCGGACGGTTCCCAAAGGATCAGGCGAATCGTTCAGTGGCTGTTCGTGGCTTTGAATGGCTGGCTGGGAATCCAATTCCTTCTCTGGGTTCGCTTTTGCGAGCGTGGCGGCACAGGGCTAAGCGTGCCACGACCCGCAGGGGTCGAAGGCTGGCTGCCCATCGCAGGCTTGATGAATACGAAATATTTCTTGCTCACAGGACGCGTGCCCGCAATCCACCCCGCCGCCATGGTCCTGTTTATTGCCTTCATGCTGATGAGCCTGCTGCTCAAGAAAGCCTTCTGTTCCTGGCTTTGCCCCGTTGGAACGCTGTCGGAGCATCTCTGGAAGCTTGGAAGACGCGTATTCGGCCGCAATCTGCATCCACCAAAATGGTTGGATATCCCATTACGAGGGCTAAAGTACCTGCTTCTTGGCTTCTTTGTGTTCCTTATCGGCGCGATGTCCGCCGAGGCAATCCACGATTTCATGTCCACACCGTACGGCCTGGTCGCCGATGTCAAAATGCTGAATTTCTTCCGCGATATCGGGCAAACAGCGGCAATCGTTATCGGTTTGCTGGTTCTGCTGTCCATGCTGATCCAAAACTTCTGGTGCCGGTATCTTTGTCCGTATGGAGCGCTGCTGGGAATCACATCGCTGCTCAGTCCCGCAAAGGTCCGCCGCGACGTCGAGGCCTGTATCGATTGCGGAAAATGCGCGCGGGCCTGTCCTTCCAGCCTAGCCGTCGATCAACTCGTACAAATTCGATCCGTTGAATGCACGGCGTGCATGGCCTGTGTCGCGGCGTGCCCGGCCGGGAACGCTCTGCAATTCTCCTTGGTGCCGAAAAAGGCTGCAATACCGGCGGAGAGATGGCGTCGCCGCGCACTCTCACCCTTTGCCGTTGCAGCAGTTCTCGCTTGTATTTTCCTCAGCATGGTCGTAGTGGCAAAGGCTACTGGGCATTGGCAGACGAATCTGCCACGCGACGTGTACATGGATCTGGTTTCCCATGCGAGAGACGCTAGTCATCCCGGCATGTAATGAGCCAAACGAACGCACAGTGGACTGCAGGGAACTCCCGGCGAGTTCGCGGAATCAGTCGGCATGACATCTATGCCGCAGAGAGCTACTTCCTTCGGAAACGGAACTCGGTCCCGATCGCTGCGATGGCGTGGCTGTCCAGCACCTGGATCGCCTGTGTAAAAACAATCGTTTCCTCGATTTGGATATGGTCGGAATAGAGTTGCTCGAGGCGCGCGGTTTGGGAGAGCAGAAGCTGTGTTTCCTCCATTCCCAGGCAGCGCGATTCAATCCAGGTTGAATAGAGCCGCTCGATCGATCCATGCAATTCGCTTGCGTCGTGATGATCGTCTTCGAGCCGGTCGATCTCCTCGAAGGATTTTGCATCGGACTTGCGCAATCGTGGAAAGAGCGATTCTTCCTCATCCGCTGTGTGGCGTTGTCCGCCAGTTCGGAAGTACTGCAGCGCAGACTTGACCGCATCGCGTTCTTCGCCGGTAAGACTTCTGCCTTGTGCTCGATCAACCACAACGCAAAGAATGCCGAGGAAGCTCTCTATCCGTCGGTGGCAGTCCTTCAACATGCCAATTGGATCATCGAAACCGCTGTCGGGCTTTGCGCCAATCTGAATTGCCATGGTGTTCCCCTTGACTTCTTCCGTTCTGTTCATTGTCGCCCATTCGACGGCGATTGCGGCACTCATGCGCCCTGAAGAACATGGAGCGTTGTTGCTGTTTTCAGCGGCGGTGCCGGCTGCGCGTAGCCCTTTGGAACATAAGAGCAGCATGGTTCTTCAGCGTGTGGGTTTCCCGTCAGAGCGTATGCGCGGGCGCGTGATCCTCCGCAGATTTCTTTGAACTCGCAGGCGCCGCACTTTCCCTCAAGCCTTGATGTGTCGCGCAAATCGCGGAACAGGGGCGAGTCGCAATAGATCGTGGCCAATTCCCGATCGCGGATACTGCCAGCAGAGAGAGGAAGGAAACCGCTTCGGAACACTTCCCCTTTGTGCGAGATGAAGGCAAATCCCTTACCGTCGTTGAGACTGCGCGGTGCGCGTCCAATTGCGTCAACGGCTCTCTCGTGCTGTGAGGCGACGTCGATTCCCAACTTGCGTTCTGCGACCCGTTGCTGCAAAAGATAGTGCCTGTAATGCTGCGCCTCGGTTGTTTTGATGTCGAAGCTTGCGGTCTTGGACAGGCTGTAGACCTTCGCAAAGACGGATTCGAACTCCTCCGCATTCAGCAGATCGTTCAGTTTCCCTCTGCCGGTCGGAACCAGGAAGAAGACGCTCCATAACGTAATCTGCAGGCTCTCCATCAGCGCAACGAGGTCATCGATCTCTGCGATATTCCTGCGGCTGAAGGTGGTATTGATCTGCACAGGTAATCCAATTTGATTTGCCCAGCGAACTGCGTCGAGGGTTCGCGCGAAAGAGCCTTCCATTCCCCGAAACACATCGTGAGTTTCCGGGTTCGCGCCGTCCATGCTCACCGCGAGCCTGGCGAGGCCGGCTTCCTTGAGCCGGACAACGATCTCCTTTGTCAGCAATGGTGTAGCGCTCGGTGTAAGGGATACCCGAACCCCCGCAGAGCGAGCATGGCCGATCAAGTCGAACAAATCCGGGCGCTTGATTGGATCGCCACCGGTGAGCACAAAGACCGGGATCTTCATGGCCGCTATCTGATCAATCCGGTGCTTTCCCTCATCTGTGCTGAGTTCCATTGGGTGACGCTGAGGCTGCGCCGAGGCGCGGCAATGCACGCACGCCAGATCGCACGCCTGTGTCACTTCCCAAATGGCGATGAATGGGTGCACGTTGAAATCGATCGAATTGATCTGCGGGTTCATAGTTTGATGAGACCGCGGTACTGACATCGAGCGCAGTGACCAAAGTCGCTAGCTGCTAGAATTCCCGAGTGGCCATTCAACGTATCGATCTCGCCGCCGTCCTCGAAAAGATAGCCTTGCTGTCGAGCCTTTCACCGTCCGAGTTGCAACTGCTTGCTGCCCGCACTGTACGGAAGTTGTTCAGTGCAGGCGAGTTGCTGTTCTCTGAAGGTGAGCCATGCAATGGGTTGCACATCATCGCGCTGGGCAAGGTTCGCATCTTCAAGACCTCGATGAGCGGCCGTGAACAGGTACTTGCGGTGAACGTCCCAGGAGAATCCATCGCCGAGATACCTGTCTTTGATGGCGGCCCGTACCCCGCCTCCGCAGTAGCCATCGAAGATGTCGAGATTGCCTTCATCTCGCGGCGTGACTTTAACGCCTATTGCCTCGAACATCCAGAGGTTGCGCTGAAAGTGCTTTCCGTGGTCGGCGCGCGGTTGCGGCGCCTGGTGGGGATTATTGAGGAGTTGTCGTTTACCACCATTCGTCAGCGGCTCATCTCGGCGCTGCTCAAACTCGCACAGAGCGAAGGCAAGAAGACAGAGCGCGGCATTGAATTCCAACTGCCAGCAACGCACCAGGAACTGGCCAATCAGCTTGGAACGGTGCGCGAACTCATCTCGCGCAATCTCATGCGCCTGCAGGCAGAGGGGCTGCTGGATGTGGACGCGAGAGAGATCGTGGTGAAGGACATGAAGGGCCTGAGCGCGCTTCTGGAAGCGACGAACTAGCCGATTAAGGCTCCGAGTGACATAAGTTACTGCGCGCCATTTGGACACTCGCTACTGTTGCAGGTGGAGAGTGCTTATGCCTACCTCAACACAGTCCATCCGCGAGATCGTTTCCACGCAGCCATCGGCAGCGCAAATCTTTTTGCGCTTTGACATTGATCTTTGTTCGCATGCTGACGACTCGCTCAATCAGGCGTGCGCGGGGTTGCAGCTTTCGGTCGATCAAGTCCTCGAAAAGCTCGCGGACGCCGAGGCCACGGCGATCGGCGCAGCGCCAGCGGATCCTGCAAGCCTGCCCGTGGGCCGGTTGATTCAACACATCGTTCGCGTTCATCACCAGCGCGTGCGCCAGGAACTGCCCGGACTGGCCGAAATGGCCCACAAACTTGCCGCCAAACGTGGCAACCGTGCTCCGGAACTGAAGAGTGTTGAGGCGCTCGCCGAAGAGTTGCGTGCGGATTTATTCAGCCATATTCAGAAAGAAGAACAGGTTCTGTTCCCATTCATTTCTGAAATGGCCGAGAACACGACGGTCGGAACGCCTTCACCCCATGCGTGCTTCGGGTCCGTTGCAAGGCCCATCTCCATGATGATGCAGGAGCACGAATCAGCCGACCACATGATGGCTGAACTCCGCCGTCTCACAAATGGGTTTGAGCCGCCTGCGTGGGCGTGTGCAACGCACATCGCTCTCTTCGGCGGGCTCCGCGCATTCGAGCTCGATCTCGAACAGCATGTGCATCTGGAGAACGACGTTCTATTCCCACGCGCAATTGAAATGGAAGCCGCGCTGAATCACAGAGGTTGAACATGGCAATAGATTCCCTTATGGATGCGACACTCTCTGAAGGCGGAACGAAATTGACGCAGGAGATTGTGGCTCGCGAACGCCAAAAGAGCCTCATGCTGCGCGCCTGGATTCTGAGCGGTCTTTTCTTCATGGCGCTGCCGGGGACCCTTCTGGGCTTTTCAAACCTGATGGCGATCAGCACACATCATGGACTTGGCGCTCTTCCGGCTGCCTGGATTCAGGGTCACGGCCACGCGCAGGTCTTCGGCTGGATTGGCAGCTTCATTCTCGGAATCGGCTTCTATTCGCAGCCATCGCGCGGCCGGTCGGTCATCAGAATCCCGCTGGCATGCTTTGCCCTTTGGAGTTCAGGCGTTGCGATGCGCTGGGGTGCAAACATCTACGGATGGCATTGGCGCGTTCTGCTTCCGATCTCCGCTGGACTTGAAGTGATGGCGGTCCTCCTGTTCCTTGCCGCTGCGTCACGTCACAAGCTGCCCTCGCCTGCGCAGGACAAGCAGGCGAAACCACGGATGGAGCTATGGATGGTCTCGGTTTTGCTCGGAACCGCGGGCCTGACCGCAATGGTCATCTTCAATTTTGTGGAGTGCGTTCGACTGGCAATGGGTGGAACACTTCTCGCTTTTCCCCACGTGCTCGACCAGAAGTATCTTGTCTTACTCGCCTGGGGATTCCTCGCGCCTGTGGTCTGGGGCTTCTCTGCGCGATGGCTGCCCACGTTCCTGGCAATTTCAAAGCCGCATGCTCGACTATTTCGTGAAGCTTTGATCCTGGACTTAGCGGGTGTGCTTTGTGGCGTGGCTGGATGGACCAAAGTTGCGACAATCCTGCTTGCCTTGAGCGCCGTCGCAATTGGGCTCAGCCTGCATTTGACACAGCGTCCTCACGGACCTGCAAAGGTCCAGGGAATTCACCCGAGTTTCCCCACGTTCGTTCGGCTCGCGTATGCCTGGTTAGTAATCGCCGGCCTCATGGGCATCTGGGCTGCATTAGCCGACCACCATGGAGGCATCTGGGGCGCCTCTCGCCATGCGCTGACGGTCGGCTTTGCCGCTACCATGGTCTTCGCCATCGGGCCGCGCATCCTTCCCCATTTTGCGGGCATTTATTCCATCTTCAGCAAGCGCCTCATGTTCCTCAGCTTGCTCCTACTGCAGACCGGCTGCACCCTCCGCGTCTGCTCCGAGCCGCTTGCCTACGAAGGCATCCTGACCTTCGCATGGAAGACGCTTCCGGTTTCGGGAGTGCTGGAATTGAGCGGTGTGCTGGTGTTCGGCATCAACATCGCGCTCACATTTCTGTTGGGGCGGTCCGCATTTGCGGCGAACAGTTCAACCCAGCGCTCTCTTGCATAAGAAGAGTCAAGGACAGAAGAGCAATCTCCCGCTCCCGAAGGCTGCTCAATTCTCAGCTATTCGTCATGCTCCAGAACCCCACTTCCAACCACGGGAGCGGTTCCAGCGGGAATGTGCCTCTGCCACAGGGGATAGGGTACCCCCGCAAGCCGATTGATCGCGAGAGCTTGTGTCGTAAGCAGGATCACCGCGACTTCAATGACGACGAGTTCTCGGGGCTGGGAGATGATGCCGAGCGAAACGATGAGAGTCGTCGCTCCTGCAGGCGGATGGCTTACCCGAAACAGGGCCATGAGGGCACCCGTAGCAGATAGCGAGAGCGCAGCGGCCAGGACTCTGGGGCCATGGACGCCGGGGTGCATACCAAAAGGTGGACTGGAAGCCACGGTAAGCGCAAAGGCGGCATAACCACAGATCAGCCCAATTCCGTGTCCAAGGATGGTATTTCGCGGGCTGGAAGCCTCCGCCAGGGGAGAAAAAAAGAAGAGATACGCAGTTGGGCCGAGCGACGGAAAGACAAAGGGGCTGCCCGTAAGAAGGGCCAGCAACGCAAGCAGTCCGATGGTGATAAAGCCGTTGATGCATACATAGATCGCCCACACGACACGCGTTGGAAAGTGCTGTAAGAGCCACTCCAGGCGCAAATGAGCAAGTAACACAGAGACATGCTCAATGCTGCCGGGACTGCCGTTCGCAGAGCTCTGATCATTCATGGAAATCATCAGATGTTCGGTAGCAAATCGAAGTACTCATCGTCTTCGTTCTTACCGCCTTCTCCCTTGCCGAGCTTCTTTTCCGATTCGACAAACTCGATGCGCTCGATCCACTTCACCATCTTGTAGCCGAGCTGGTTTTCGACCCGCAGGCGCAGCGGAGCGCCGTAGACTTCGGGCAGCGGTTGGCCATTCATCTCGGACGCGAGCAGGCATTGCGGCTTGAGCACATTCTCAAGGCTTTGCGTGTCGTAATAGGGTCCGCCGTAGAGCGCTTCGCCAAAGGAGAAGAAGGCTACAGTGTGCGCCTCAGGCAAGGGGCGAACGAGTTCAATCAGTTTTTCCATAGGGATGCCGCCCCACTTGGCAATGCCGCTCCAGCCCTGGATGCAGTGATGCATGGTGATGTGATCCGCTTCGCCCAGATTGCGAAGGTCGGCAAGCGAAAGCTCGACCGGATTCTCGACCAGGCCGCTGACCTTGAGCTTAAAATCGCGGAAGCCGCCCTCGGCCAGGCGCTTCCAGTCGTCGCGCACGGGCAATTTGCCGTTGGGCCAGAAGAAGGGCGAAATGTCCTGCTCCGAATACATCTGCTGCGGCATGAGCCGGTTCAGCGTGAGCAGTTGCATGGGATAGGTGACGACCTTGAGCACATGCTGCAGCGCGCGCGGCTGATGCCATGAGAGGTAGTGAGCGACGATCCAGCAAAGAAACACCACGGCAATGCCCACGACGCCCAGCCAGACGCCCAGCCGGCCCTCATCGTTGGTGCCGAGCACGATGTGGTTCATGTTGCGCGCGAATCCGGTCATGACGACCAGCGTGATGTGAACCACCAGGAACGCCAGAAAGCTAAGCATAGTAAGAAAGTGGATGGAGCGCGCCGATTGCCGCCCACCGAAGATCCGCGCATACCAGGTGAAGTGATTCACAACCGCCGGTGACATGGCGATGCCGGTGAGGATCGCCAGCGGCCCGAAGACGAAGACAACCGTGAAATAGGCGATCTGCTGCAGCGCGTTGTAGCCGTAAAAGCCATTGGGCTCGGCCGGCAAATGGAAGGTGGCGTAGTGGACCCAGGTATTCCAGGCCTGCAGAATCACGGTTGGCGAGGTGGGGATCAGGCGCTTCCATTGCTCGGTGGTGCAGAGCATGGCGACGAAGTAGACGCCACAAAGGATGAAGCCGTGCACGTTGACGAAGTGCCACACACGCGCCACGCCGATGGTGTGCCGGTAGCCGGGAGTGCCGACGAGCGGCGTGAGATAGCGGGCATCGTCCTTGGCCGTCCACAGACGGTCGCGCGGAACCTTGATGGGCGTGAAGCGGATCCACTCGCTGCCTGGCGTGCAATCGTCGTTGAAGTAGAGCCGCGGATGATCGGCCAGGATGGAAAGGCCGCTGCGGATGAGCAGGGTGACGAAGAGGAAGTTGAAGAAATGACAGTAGCGGACCCAGAGAGGAAAGCCGTGCGGCCCCGAGAAGTTGTTGGGATAGACCTGTGGCACAGGTGGAATGTGCGGCAGGCCGGCTACGGCCATCTCAATCCATGCCGCGGCCACGAGCAACGCGATTAGAGCGGCGGTTCCGATCAGAATCGAAGGACGAATCCAGAGGCGGTGGCGACGATCCGGGGGATAATGAACGGCGGCGTGCTCCCCGTCAAACTTGATCATTCGGTGTCTCCTTTGGCGGCTTGGGACTCTGCTCACTCCGCACGTGCAAAACCGGATCCCTCGTTACCCTTGCCAGCATAAATGCGCTTACCGGCTCCCGAAGCGACTTTTGTCACTGGAAATCCATGTAGTGCCTCCAACGTTGCAACGCAAGTAGCACGGGGAGAATCTGGACCTCCTGCCGGCGGGCCAGAGAAAAATGTGCAGGCACTACCTCCCAGTGACTAAAGTCCCTGCATTGCCTTCTGCTCCCACCTATTATGGGAAGTCAGAAACGGACTCCGTGGAACTATTAGGGGAAGTATCTATGAGCGACCGGGCAGAAAAGATTGGAATCGTGGGTGCGGGCAGTGTGGGGGCAACCATTGCCTATGCGTGTATCGTGCGCGGAGTGGGCAAGCACATCAGCCTCTTTGACCGAGCCAGGGCGAAGGTGGAGGCCGAGGTGCTGGATCTGAACCATGGACTGATGTTCGTTCCCATGGCGAAGTTGGATGGCTCTGATGACCTGAACGTGCTGGAGCACTCCGACGTGATCGTGGTAACCGCCGGCGCGAAGCAGAAGCCCGGGCAGACGCGCGTCGATCTGGCAGGGGCGAACTCGGCGATCTGCCGCGAGTTGATTCCCGATCTGCTGCGCGTTGCGCCAGACGCAACACTGCTGATGGTGACCAATCCGGTGGATGTACTCACCTACGTGGCGCTGAAGTTGAGCGGGCTCGATAGCAGCAAAGTTCTGGGCAGCGGGACGGTGCTGGATAGCTCCCGCTTCCGCTTTCTGATCGCGCAGCGCTGCGCGGTGGCCGTACAGAACGTGCATGCCTACATTGCCGGCGAACATGGCGAAAGCGAGATTCCGCTCTGGTCCAGCGCCAGCATCGGTAATGTGCCCGTGCAAGGTTGGCGCATGCCAGGCCGCCGTGCGATGAGCGCGCAGGAAGAGAAGGAGATATTTGAGAGCGTGCGCACCTCGGCCGAGAGGATCATCCAGGGCAAAGGCGTCACCAACTACGCCATCGGCTTGGCCGTGGCTGCGATTCTGGAAGCCATCCTATGGAATGAGGGCCGCGTGCTGCCCGTCAGTTCCCTGCTGACGGACTATCGGGGCATTAGCGACGTATGTCTCTCCATACCGTCTATTGTGGGCCGCAGAGGGGTGGAAGGATTGTTGCCAGTGCCGATGAACCCGCAGGAGGAAGCCGGACTGCGTTCCAGCGCCGAGACCGTCCAACGGGTGGTGCGATCTCTGGGCTTCTAGCGTGATTCCGTGATGGCTATTCCGCTTCAGAGATTGCCATACCGGAGAATCGCTTGAGCAAAAGCGAAGAAAACTGCTTTACCTGATCCCTGCATTGACGACACAGTTCCCATGGAAAGTCAGAAACAGCGCAATGAACAAGGAGAACCAAATGAAACGCTACTATAGTGAAGACGAGCCCCTTACCGTGCTTCCTGAATTGGATCAGCCATTGCTTCACTCCAATCTAGCCACGGAGATTAAGAATCTACGACTTGCAGAGTCGTGGCAACGAAGGACAGGGCGAAGCTCCAAAACACTGCTGAATTCTCCAGCCTGTGGCATTTTGCTTATTGCCATGAAGCAGAACACAGAGACGAAAGAACATCGGGTAGACGGGAAGGCCATCATTCACACCCTCGCCGGCCATCTCAGGCTGAAGCTGCCCGATCGAACCGTTGAACTTCCCGCTGGCCATCTGCTGATGCTCGATCGCGGCATCACGCATGACGTTTATGCGGTAGATGAGAGTGTCTTCCTACTCACCATGTGCTGGCACGCGGCACCTGCCTAATCTGCTTCGAGCAACTGACCCAAGACAGGTGTAATTCAGCCGCATGCGGACCTCTGATCTGTCGAGCAACGCCATGAGACGCCTCCAGGGGTCGGTCGTGGTCGAACTCGCCCCGTTCAACGGCCAATGGCGCTGAGCTCCGGATGGTCAGCCAGTCAGACAATCGAGGCAGCTCCGTGGAAGTCTCTGTTGATGAAAAATCGCAACCTCGGTTTTTGTTTGGCTCAGTTCAACAGAAGCCCTGTCGGCATTAACTGGCACCGAACCTTCGGGTAGCTCTATTACGCTGCCCGGCCAATAATGGCCTGGAATTGCATCACTTCTCGGCCACAGAGGCAGGTCAGGTCTTGCGGAAATAGCTCAAGAGCAATACAGTCAGGGCGATTTAGAACCGAAACAGAAGATTTCCTGTAAGGAATTGAAGGAGGAATATCATGGTCCGTACGTCTGCCGACGCTAAAAGCCTTTCTCCGTGGTGGAGACATTCGGTCATCCTCGTAATGATCGCCGGCTTTTCGGTTTTATCCCTGGTCACAGTCCTGACCTACACCAACGCTCCGCCCATACCCGTGCAGGCCGTGGATGCGAAGGGCGCAGTGGTGTTTACCGGGGCCGACATCCAAGCGGGCCAAGAGGTGTTCTTCAAGTATGCCCTGATGGAGCACGGGACCCTGTGGGGCCATGGAGCTTACCTGGGTCCTGATTACAGCGCGGAGTACCTGCACCGTCTGAGCGAGATAACGCGGGATACGATTGCAGCCGCAAAGTACGGCGAGCCCTTTGTGCAGCTTTCTACCGATCAGCAAAGCGTCGTAGCCGCGCATACGATCGTCCAGCTCAAGGAAAACCGGTACGACCCGGCTTCCCGCACTCTCCGGCTCTCGCCCGGCGAGGTTGCGGCCTACCACACGGAACTTGGCGAGTGGAGCGACTACTTTACCCGGAAGGATGCGGCTCCGGGCCTGCCCGCCAACTATATCCACGATCCCGAGGAGCTGAAAAACTTGACCGCTTACTTTGCCTGGGCGGCCTGGGCAACAACTGCGCGCCGCCCTGGAAAGGATTACTCCTATACCAACAACTTCCCCTACGAGCCTATGGCGGGAAACCATCCTTCCGCCGATGCCTACGTATGGAGCGCCATGAGCCTGATCACCCTCCTTGGGGGGCTGGGGTTGATCCTCTTCGTCGTTGGCAAATTCGACTACCTGGGCTGGAAGACTGAGGGTCCTGACTCCCATTTCCGGCACTTTCCTGCCCCTGCATTGAAGCTGACACCAAGCCAGTGGGCTACGGGATTATTCTTCGCGGTCGTGGCCCTGCTCTTCCTGGCGCAAACGTTTCTTGGAGGCCTGCTCGCTCACTACCGGGTGGAGACAGGCGCCTTTTATGGATTCGACATCGCCCGCTGGCTGCCCTACACCCTGGCGCGCACCTGGCACCTTCAACTTGCCATCTTCTGGATCGCGACCTCCTGGGTAGCCGGCGGCCTATTTCTAGCGTCATGGGTAGGTGGCGAAGAGCCCAAACATCAGAAGGCCGGCGCCTACGCACTCCTCGGGGCGCTGGCGGTGGTGGTCTTCGGCAGCATGGCGAGCGAAGCCCTCGGCATCAACGATAAGCTGGGGAAGCTCTGGTTCTGGTTCGGCGACCAGGGCTCCGAGTACCTGGACCTAGGGCGTTTCTGGCAGTGCTTGCTGATAGTCGGCCTGCTTTTCTGGCTGTTTTTGATGTTCAGGGCGCTCCGGCCCGCTTTCAAAAAACCTGAAAAGCGCGAACTGTCCTCGCTCTTTCTGTACACCGCCGTGGCCATCCCTGTCTTTTATCTGCCCGCTCTTTTCTATGGTCCTGAAACCAACTTTGCGGTCATCGACAACTGGCGCTTCTGGATCATCCATCTTTGGGTGGAGGGATTCTTTGAACTCTTCGCAACGGTGCTGGTAGCCATCATGTTCTACCAGTTGGGCGTGGTCAGCACCAAGACAGCCACGCGCCTGATCTATCTGGATGCCATCCTGTATCTCGCTGGCGGGATCGTCGGCACAGGCCACCATTGGTATTTCACGGGCCAGGGAGCGCTCAACATGGGCCTGGCATCATGCTTCTCCGCTCTGGAAGTTGTGCCTCTCACGCTTCTAACGCTGGACGCATGGGATTTCATCAAGCTGAGAAAGGCAAAATGCTCCGAGTGCGACCAGGACATGGCCTGGAGCCAGAAGTGGGCGATCTATTTCCTCATGGCCGTGGGCGTCTGGAACTTTGTCGGCGCGGGTATCTTCGGCTTCCTGATCAACATGCCGATCGTCTCCTACTTCGAGATAGGCACGTCGCTCACCGCCAATCACGCGCACGCCGCAATGTTCGGCGTCTTTGGCATGTTGGCCCTGGCCGTCATGGTCTTCTGCCTGAGGGCCATGCAATCGGACGAAGTGTGGAAGGAAACACAGAAATTCGTCCGATTTGGCTTCTGGGGTCTGAATGTAGGCCTCGCGCTTATGATCCTCCTGGATCTGTTCCCCGGAGGAGTCCTCCAGCTCTGGGATTCCGTCGCCAACGGCTATTGGCACGCGCGCCGGCTGACATTCATCATGGGTGGCACTTACCATAAACTGGAATGGCTTCGCATGATCGGGGATATGGTCTTCCTCTTCGCCGGCGCCCTGCCCATCACGCTCGGCGCGTTACGCAGTATTTGGAAACGAGATCTGCCTCCCACGCCGTAAACGCTGTACCCCGCTGAATTCCGGTTAACAATCATCTGAATTGTTCTGGATTACGTTAAGTCTTCTATCCAATCGCATCGAGGCGCTCTTGCCGATAATCGCTACGAAGCAAGAGCGCCTCCCAACCGAACCAAAACACTTATTACCGGAGGAGGGAGCCTCATGAATTACACATTTTTCGCCAGCCTCGCGAATGAGATGGCTCTGCCTGAAAAAGGAATCTTGAGCAATATACTGCACAACGATGAGTATGTGAACATCACAGCCTTTGGATTCGCGGCAGGGCAGGAGTTGTCTGCCCATTCGGCGCCGACACCAGCCGTATTGTATTTTCTCGAAGGCGATGCTGAAGTACGCTTGGGGGACGATACGGTAAGCGCCCAGACAGGTTCTTTTGTTTATATGCCGCCCATGCTCACACATGGCATTTGCGCAAAGTCTCCCGTCAAGATGTTGCTCATACAAATCAAAGCCGGGGCGAATCGAGTGTCATAAACACCTATGCGTTTGTATACAGCGTTTTTTGCACTTTGCCGTGAACAGATGAGTTCGTTCTCGGAGGATATGCAATGATTCAACTCAAGCGCGTTTACGAAACCCCCGACAGCACCGACGGGGTCCGCTTCCTTGTTGAGCGCTTATGGCCTCGCGGCGTGAAAAAGTCGCCGCTCGAAATCAGTGCCTGGTTGAAGGAAGTAGCCCCAAGCGTCGAGCTACGGAAATGGTTTCACCACGATCCGGCCCGATGGGATGAGTTCCGGCGGCGTTACTTTGCCGAACTCAGCGACAACCCAACCTCTTGGCGCCCGATACTGGAAGCTGCGCGTAGCGGCAATGTCACACTGCTCTTCAGCTCTCACGACTCGGAGCACAATAATACGGTTGCATTGAAGGGTTTCCTGATTCAGCAACTTCATGCTGAGGGGAACAGGTAGTTTCATTCAGGGCCCCGCTTGCCTAGGTATCGCTTGGACTAAATCTGGAAAGATATGCTTCGTTCCGACTCTCGCACCACCGCTCGCCTTCGTCCCAAAAGCAACTCTTGTGCCCCGATAGTCCCACAGACGTGACCCGTTTCCCGATCCACGACCAGCATGTTCATCACTCCCGTCGTCGCCATTTCCTCCGCGACTGCCCGGCAAGTCTCATCTGAGTAGGCAAAAGTATCCGGCAATGCCTCAGGTGCATCGCTTGCACCTTCCACTACGCCCGACGTAGACAGCTCTGCCATCACGTCCGCTACACTAACCATTTCGAGAGGGTCAACGCCATATTCACGCGATAAGTGGTACCCTCGGCGACTCAGTTTCTCCGTCAAGATCGACCGCGGCATAATCAAAGAGGTCACCAAATAGGACGCAGTACATGCTAATGCAAGTGGCATGATTGCCGGCAGCGCATGGGTCAGCTCCACGGAGAAGAGAATCGCAGTGAGCGGCACACCGAGCGCGCCTGAGAGCATCGCCCCCATCGCCATCAGCGCCCAAAGTGCCTGTGTTTCGCCTGGCATATGCGCCAACTGCGCCGTAGCCTCTCCCAAAGCTGCGCCAATCATCAGGATGGGAGCCAACACGCCGCCTGAAGTCCCGGAGCTCAGAGAAAACGCCCACATCAACGATTTGGCAACAATGAGTCCCAGCAGAAGGGCCACCGGAGCATTCCCGCGCAGAACCTCCGCGATGTTGTCGTAGCCTACCCCGAGTCCGCGCGGGAAGAAGAACCCGCCCACGCCGATACCGATGCCCCCAATCGCCGGCCACCACATCCAATGAATGTGAAGGCGGCCGCAAAAGTGCTCAAACCCGTCTTCGAAGCCATACATCAATCGGCTTAGCCCTGCAGATGCGAAGCCAACGATTATCCCTAATGGGGCGGCCACGAGGAGCGACTGTTCTAGGTTGATCGCGGAATGCAGCGTGACGGGAAAAAGCGGCCCCGATCCAAGCCAATGCATACGCAACGCGCCTGCCAGTATGCTCGCCACCGCTACTGGGACCAGCGAACGGGGACGCCACTCGAAGAGAAGTAGTTCCACCGCAAGCAAAATCGCAGCAATCGGCGCCGCAAACGTTGCTGACATCCCTGCAGCGGCACCGGCCACCAGAAGTGTTGTACGTTCGGCATCCGACAGTTTAAGCCACTGTGCGACCAGCGAGCCGAACGCTCCGCCGGTCATGATGATCGGTCCTTCCGCACCGAAAGGTCCCCCGGAGCCGATTGCGATCGCCGCCGAAAGCGGTTTGAGAAGCGCTACTTTGGGGTCGACGCGTGCGCCATTCAACAGAATTGCCTCAATCGCCTCGGGAATTCCGTGCCCACGGATCTTGTCCGACCCAAAGTAGGCCATCAGCCCCACCAGCAGGCCCCCAGCGACTGGAACCAGAGTTAAGAGCCGCGGGGAGAGCGGCGATCCGGCAGGCTCAACCATCGCCAAGCTCAGCCGATGGTAGTAGAAGAAGTTTGTTGCGAATGCGATCGCACGCAAGAGAATCACGGCAAGAGCCGCTGCCCCGGTGCCGATAACGAGCGATACTCCGGTTAGGAGCCACACCCGATGATCCACGGTAAAGTCGAGCAAAGCAGAGGGCCGCGATCTCATCGGGGCACCGTACCAGCGAGATCGCGCGCATGAGTCGTTATGCGCTCCAAAACCCGTGCAAGCCGTGGCGCCAGCTCGTTTAACTCCCGTGCATGATTCCCTGTCAACCGACCAAGAACCTTGTTGCCTTTGCGCGTTATTCGCAAAATCGCTCGCCTTTTATCCCCGGGGTCTGGAGTTCGTGCAAGCAAGCCTTCCCGCTCCGAGCGATCAACAAGTTCAACCGTACTGTTGTGCTTCAATCCAAGCCGCTCGGCCGCGTATGCGATTGTCACAGCCGCTCCCTTAGGAACGCCTGCGACCTGCAAAAGAAGCTGATGTTGCTTTGGTTGCAATCCTGATTCCAGCGCTGCACATTCGCTGAAGTGGAGAAAGCGGCGCAGCTCATAACGGAACTCCGCCAATGTTCTGAGCAACGAATCAGAAGCGGCCTTCGCGGATCGAGCGTTCATCTATATATCGTAGCACGATATATATTCAGGATATTTTTCGCATTCAACCAGCGATCAAAGGTCCCGAGTTGGCACTTGTGATGTAGAGAGACTCTAGGTGGGTTCATGCGGAGATTGATCACCGAATCGTGAATTGAGCATTCACACGGAACCGATCTGCCGGTCCATCTAGCAGGTTTCTAGATTAGTAGCGAAAAACGCAGATGGCGCCGGCGATCCGCCAGTTGCCGTCAGCCCCCGAGTAGCCAACCTGCGTGCCGCCGGCGCCTCATGGCAGGTCATCTCCCGGGAACTGGGCATCGACGTCGGCACCGCCCGCCGGGCGCTCCAAAGCCCTTCCAAAAACCTGCCGGAATCGTGCCCTGTAAGCGCCTGATTCCACGGCGCCGAAATCGGCCGAGTTTGCCCTTCCAGAAACAGGTGTTATTGGGAGGAGATGGGCGCCCAAGCTTGGCTAGGCCGGGGCAATGGAGTGCCACCCACCTGTTCTACCCCGCGTGGAATCAAACCCTGCCGTCCTAAAGAGGATGACAACAAAGTTTCTGGTGATAGGCAAACCGACCGGAACCTTCAATTTACATCCGCATCGGGTCTAGAAACGCGCGTTCGCCTGTTGGCACAAGTTGAGGATCCCTTGGGGACAGATCGGCTCTACTGAAGTCCCAAAAGCACTTGTTTCAAAGAGGCGTAACGCGTCTCTAAACACACAAAGTGGCCTGCTCTTCCTTCGCGGGTATTGACCTTGCCCGCGCAAAACGTATCCCTTAGCGAGCTGCTTTAATAGCGAAAGGGATACGAAGATGAGGAATGGGAAACGAGGCAGGTACACGCTGGAGTTCAAGCAGGAGGCGGTCCGGCTGGTTGAGTCGGGCCAGAGCATCGCAGAGGCAGCACGCAGTCTGGGAGTGGTCGAGCAGACCCTGTCGAACTGGGTGAAGGCGAAGCGAGAGGGCAAGCTGAAGGAGGTCAGCGGCAAGACCGGGGTAACCGCCGAGCAGATGGAGATCAGCCGTTTGCGCGCGGAGTTGGCGCGGGTGACGATGGAGCGCGACATCCTGGGAAAAGCGACGGCATACTTTGCAAAGGGCCAGAAGTGAAGTATGCCTTTATCGAACGCCATCGGCGGCTCTGGCCGATCTGTGTGCAGTGCCGGGTGCTGCGGGTAAGCGTGTCCGGCTTTCATCAACATCTGGCGCGGCGCCGGCAGATCAGTCAGCGCCGGCACCTGAGCGACGCGGCACTGCTGGCGCACATCAGCGCGGTGTATGCGGAACATCGCGGCGCCTATGGATGGCCGCGCATCTGGCGGGAGCTGCGCAAGCGCGGCATTCGCGTGGGCAAGCAGCGGGTGCAGCGGCTGATGCAGCAGCACGGCATTCGTGCCCGCGGCAAGCGGCGCTTCCGCGTGATGACCACCGATAGCCGGCACGAACTGCCGATCGCGCCGAACCTGTTGAACCGCAACTTCAGCCCGGCTGCGCCCAACCAGGCGTGGACCGGCGACATCACCTACATCGCCACCGAAGAGGGCTGGTTGTTCCTGGCCGTGGTGATCGATCTGTTCAGCCGCAAGGTGGTGGGCTGGTCGATGCGGCCGGACATGCATCGCAGCCTGGTCATCGACGCCCTGGAGATGGCCTGGTTCAAGCGCAGTCCAGGCCAGAATACAGAGTTGATCTTTCATAGCGATCGTGGCAGCCAGTACGCCAGCGACGATTTCAGTGAGGTACTCAAAGAGCATGGCATCACGCCGTCGATGAGCCGCAAGGGCAACTGCTGGGATAACGCCTGCTCGGAGACGTTGTTTGGCTCGTTGAAGGTGGAACGGCTGCACGGCCAGCGTTTTGAAACCATCCGCGAGGCCAAGGATGAAGTCATCGCATGGCTGCTCTGGTATAACCGAACACGAATGCACTCGACACTGAACTACGTCAGCCCGGTGGAGTTCGAGCAAGACTGGATGGAGGCTACGGTGAAGATCGCCGCATGAATTTTTCGCGGGGATCGAAGCAGGCCGTGGAAATGACGGTCTGTGGAAAGCCTGGGAAAACGATGAAACTGTTTTCCCACCCTTCCCACAGCCCTTGGAAATCGATACCGTGATTCCCACATTCCCACCGCCACGACTACGACGGGGATGAATATACTTTCCCCAAAACCGGCCGGCTAAGGGGTACGCATTCTGAGGGCAAGGTCATATCCCTGTCGGAATCGGGGCCAAACGCCCCTGAACGTGAGCGCTAAGACGCCACAAGCGGTTCCAGGAGGAATGAACCAATTCGCAGTCTCTCCCAAATGCAAGGGCCAAGGTGCTAGCGCCAAAGTGCGGACAGACCGCGAAGGATTCTGCCTGACGTGCCGGAGAAAGCATGTTCCACGGCCATCTTTGTGGCCAGCAGTTGCACGCCGGTTGAGTAGGTTGGGTAGGGATGGATGGTCGCGGCCAGATCGGCCAGCTTTAGCTTATTGCGCATGGCGATTGCAATCTCGGTGATGGTTTCTCCCGCTCTTTCGCCCACAATGCTTGCGCCAAGAATGAGGCCATTGCTGCGTGCAACGATCTTGATGAGTCCAAGCCTGTCATCCTCGTTCACGGCACGGTCTACTTTGCTAATGTCGAATGACTTTATGAGGAGGCCTTTAGCCCTGAATTTTTCACGCGCCACCTTTTCGGTCAGGCCGATCTGAGCGACCTCGGGAGAGGTAAAGGTGATGTGAGGCATCGCCAGCGATGTACCGGCGTTGTTGCCCGGTAACAGCGCATTGCGAACCGCCTGAAAGCCTTGCCATCCGGCCAGGTGTGAGAACTGCTCGCCGCCGATTACGTCACCTGCTGCGTAGATATGGTTGGCTGAAGTCTGAAGAAACTCATTCACTTCGATACCACGCTTTGAAAAGCGTACGTTTGCCACTTCCAGCCCAAGCCCTCGAACGAGCGGCGCACGCCCGGTTGCGACGAGCAGAAGATCGCCGGCGGCTTTGCCAGCTTCGGTATGCACGGTGATAGCTTCGCCGTCGGTTCGCGCAAATTCGGCACGCCCACTAAGGCGCTCTATCCCTTCCTGAGCAAAGATGCGGTTCAGCAGCTCCGAAACTTCAGGCTCTTCGCGGGGAAGAAGACGCTCGGCGATGACGGTTACCTTGGAGCCGAGTCTGCGATATGCTTGGGCGAGTTCACAGCCGATAGGGCCACCTCCAATGACGAGAAGGTGCTTGGGCAGTCGGTCATTGTCGAAGATCTGCTGATAGGTGGAGTAAGGAACATCAGCAAGGCCTGGAATACTGGGAATTCGCGGCTCTGCGCCAGTGTTGATCAAGACTTTCTTCGCACGAATTCGCTGTTCTCCCACTTCGAGCGTGTGCGGATCGAGAAACCGCGTAGTACCGATCAGAACATCCATGCCCTTCTTGCTTAGCGCCTCTGGCTCGGTGGGCTCATAGATTTGCTGGATGGTAGATCTCAAATAGTCGCGCACTACTGTCATGTCAATGACCGGCTCGCTTGTTTTGACGCCATACCGGGTCGCGATCCGTGCGTGATGAGCAACCGTTGCCACTTTGATCAACGATTTGCTCGGAACACATCCGGTCCAGGTGCAGTCTCCACCGATCGGTCCCTTATCCAGCAGCGCAGTTCGCGCACCAAGTTGGACTGCGAAATCGGCGGCAATCAACCCGGAGGCGCCAGCCCCGAGTATCGCAAGGTCGTATTCAGGCGTGCTCATAAGATTCCTCATTCGGTTTGAACGCAAGGTCTGTTGCATTGTGAAGCAGGAGCAAAGCGAAAACGGCCAACCCAACGGTGCCGAGCAGCAGCCCATCGATAGAGAGCAACTTGCCCAGCACTCCTGCCATGAGCGAGCCGACGATGGCGCCCACACTGAGCAAGACAGAATAGATTCCCATGGCTGCTCCCTTTCCCGTGCCAGAACCGAGAGACTGCGCGAGCCATGCCAGGGCAGCCGGAGTAAAGCCGCTCTCCACCATGATCAGCAATGCCGTTGCCGCCGTGATGGACCAGCGAACAGGTTCCGCAATGTGGGCTGAATGATTGATCGCGAATAGCCCCAAGCAGACGAATGGCATGACCGATAAGGAGAGTCGCATCGCGGAGCGGATGCGCATCCGTGGAAGAGCAAAGCTCCAGCCGAAGACACCCGTTCCAAAGACGATTGCGTAACCGAGCAGGAGCCAGCCCACGTGGGTTGGGCTGTTCATGAAGATTCCATCCAGATACTGTGAACTGCCCGACTTCTTTGTCAGCAGAAACGGGAGCGTAGGTCCGAGCCAAAGCCCTACTACGGCATTAACGCAAAGCCACACCGGAGCCAGCGTTCGAACCGAAGGGTCTTTCAAAGCGCGAAGCAGGCCCTGCCAGGCAGCTTTGGAGCCGTGCGATCTGCTCCCCTTTGCGCCGAAGAACAGCAGCGCAGCAGAGACCAGGTACGCAAGAGCCACAAGGCTGAAAGCATGTGCGTCGAACATCTTCCAGAATTGGCTCCCCATCAGTCCGCCAAGGGCAAGTCCTGCCAGCAGCGAGAGTTCAAAGAAGCTCATCACTCGTGCCCGCAGTGCAGAATCATGTGTGGTCGAATCGGCAAGATATGCCAACAGAGGAGGAGTGACGGCCGCGACGCCGATCCCTTCCAAAGCTCTGCTCAGAAAGAACACCTCGACATGGGAGCTGAGGGCAAAGAGCTGAACGGCAAGTGCACCGACCAGCGCTCCGCTCACCATCAACCAGCGAGGTGAGACCGCGTCGGAGGCTATTCCCATGGGAATTGAGGCGATCAACTCGGCACCGAAAGAAACTGCCCCCAGTAATCCAAGAAGGCCGGCGTCCACGGAAAACCCGTGTCCGCTCAGGTTGGCCAGATAGATGCCAATCAGCACGCCGCTGGCGCTACTGGCGATGCGAAGAAGCGCGTGGGCCAGAATTGTGATTGCCAAACCGTGACGTCCGTTGGAATTCATCGTGGCTTTATTCCTGCGGCTCGGCTCGAAATGAGCGTTTTGGCCAGCTAGTGTGACTCAGAGTTTGCAAGCATCGAATCGACGAAGCTGTGCAGCCGGTCCCCAAATCCATCAGGGACCTCGAAGACCCGCTCATCTCCGGTGATGACAAGCATTTTTCGAGTACTGTCGTAAACCGCATTGCAGCGCCGGCATCCGCGCAGATGCCGCTCGATCTTCTGACGCATCTCCACAGAAGTGTCGCCATCCATGTACTCGGAAAGGTGAGCGATTATCGTCTTGCAGCGAACCATGGATTTATTCCTTTCCAGCGCTCCCAGACAGAACGCTCAGGTTTGGCGAATATCGGTGAAAGAGACTCCCGGAGCATGATCCGTGCTCGGTGCAGTCGTGTTTTGACGACAGACTCGTTCATACCGAGAACCTCCATGGTCTCGGCGAGATTGAGTTGTTGCACATCGCGCAGCATGAATACTTCGCGGTAAATCTCAGGAAGCTCGCCAATCGCCCTGCTCACCACTTCACGGACCTCGCGCTTCTCCACGGCCTCGCTCGGCAGGTCACGCCAGTCGGCATACTGTTTTGGGTAACTGGCGATTTCGCCGCTACCGTCCGAAGATCCCTCGTCGATGGACTCGTATAGATTCTGGCGGCGCTTTTTCCAAATCATCTTCGCCTCGTTTTGAACAATCCGAAGGCCCCACTGCTTGAATTTACCCCTCTCAGTCAACTGCGAGAGATGCGTAAATATCCCAATCATTGCCTGTTGCACTGCCTCTTCCGCGTCTTCCTGGTTGCGAAGAATCGAGTAGGCTTGCCGGTAATACATACGCTCGTAGGGGCGTATTAGATCGTGAAAGATCTCCCGCTGGCCTGCCAGGAATCTCTGGATCAGGTCGGTCTCGGTTTCGGTCTCGACTGCCTTTTGCACGTGCACACCCAAACATTCAGGGAATCAACCAATGATAACGATTCGCGAGAGTCCAAAACGTTACAACGCGCGCGGAACGTCGCCAGATTCACCTCCATTGGGAGCCTTGTAACGTTTCTCCGCCTCGGAAATCGTTCAAGTGCAGGAGGAATCGAATGAACGGCATGTCAGGAAAATTGATCTTGGGCGGTGTAGCAGGTACAGCCGCGATGATCATGATGATGATGTTGATCGCGCCGATGATGGGCGTACACATGGACATTGCTGCCAGCCTGGCAGGGATGCTTCACGCTCCGTGGATGGTTGGAATGGTCGTACATCTGATCATGGGAATCCTTATTTTTCCGCTGGTATATGGCATTCTCTTGCGTCGCTATCTTCCAGGCTCGGCGCTTGTGCGGGGGCTGATCTGGGGTTCCATTCTTTGGATGATGATGGAAGTTGCTGTCATGCCGATGCTTGGCGCGGGCGTATTCGGGATCAACGGCCCTGGAATGATGGGTGCGGTTGCTGCCTTGATGGCGCACCTCGTTTACGGCGGGCTGCTGGGCTGGATAGCTGCGGGAGAGGCAACCCCGGAGTTGCCTAAGCTGGCAAGGGTTTAGCGATCGCCTCGTGGCCTTCATTCAGCAAACCGCCCAGTTCAACTGGACGCTCAATGCGCGACTGCCCGATACTTGTTGCTTGAGAAGAATGATTGAACGCGAGTTGTAGGGATTGAATCAAGCTAATCCAGTCGCGCAATGAATTTGAGGGGACAAGGATGCCTTTGAAGTCCGCAATCGACGTGAATGGCGCATCAGCGTCCCCGCGATCCATGAAGAAGGACGCAGACTACGTCTTCTATGAACTCACCCGCAGCATCTGCCCCGAGTGTCGAAAGGTAATCGACGCGAAGATTCTGCTGCGCGACAACAAAGTCTACATGTCCAAGCGCTGCCCTGACTGCGGCCCCTTCGAGGCACTTGTTTATGGGGACGCGCAGGCCTATACGAACTTTAGCAAGTTCAACAAGCCGGGGACGATCCCGCTAGCCTATGGCACGGAGATCAAAGATGGCTGTCCCCACGATTGCGGCCTGTGTCCAGACCATCAGCAGCACGCCTGCCTGGGCATTATTGAGGTAAACAGCGATTGCAATATGAATTGTCCGCTGTGCTTTGCCGATGCGCGTCCTGGCTTCAGCCTGACGTTGGAAGAAGTGGAAGCGATGCTGGACGATTTTGTGCGCACCGAAGGTAACCCGGAAGTGGTGCAGTTCTCCGGCGGCGAGCCCACCATCCATCCGCAGATCATTGACTTTGTGAAAGCTGCGCTCACGCGCGGCATTCCTTTTGTCATGGTCAACACGAACGGCAAGCGCATCGCACACGATGATCGCTTCCTCGAACAGCTTGCCGAGGTTCGCCCTTCGATTTACTTCCAATTCGACGGCTTCGACCGCGAGACCTACCACATCATTCGCGGTGAGCCTGACATTCTTGAGGAGAAGTTGATTGCCTTGGATCGCCTGGCATCTATTGGCCTCAATGTCACGCTCGTTCCCGCCATTGAACGCGGAGTGAATGACCACGAAGTAGGCAGGATCATCGATCTTGCCATCAAGCACCCGGCGATTCGCGGCATCAACTTTCAGCCAGCATTCCACGCCGGTCGTCACATGCACCACGACCCAATGCAGCGGATGACGATTCCGGATATCGTCCGGCTCATCGAGGAGCAGACAGCGGGCAAGTTCGTGGCCAGCGACTTCATCCCCGTGCCATGCTGTTTCCCGTCGTGCAACTCCGTCACCTACGCATTCATTGATGGCGAAAATGTGACACCGCTGTCGCGCATCGTCAACGTCTACGATTATCTCGACTACATCACCAACCGCGTCATGCCTGATTTCAGCCTGGAGATCAAGAAGGCGCTGGAAGGTCTGTGGTCGTCTTCGTCGGTCTCTGGGTCGCAGAAATCAGCGGAACAGTTCGCCATCTCTTGCCAAGCGTGCGGACTGCCCGAAAGCCTTACCATCGGGGATATCGCGAAGAACATGGTCATGATCATGTTGCAGGACTTCATGGACCCCTGGACCTTCAACCAGAAGAACCTGATGAAGTGCTGCAAGGAATTCCTGCTGCCCGGTGGCAAGCAGATTCCGTTCTGCTCCTATAACTCCGTCGGCTATCGCGAACAGGCGCGTGCTCAATTGGATGCGATGGAGCCAAAGCGCAAAGAGGCCAGACGTATGGGAACACCCTATCGCCCAGAACCGATTGTCTTTGACTTTCACGCAGGCACAGAACGCATGGAAGTCGCGTCGCTGCTGCAGATCGATGAAGTCAAGTCACACTAAAGGACGTACATGGAAGAGCCAAGCATCAAACAGTGTTGCGCCACGTTCTACGGCAGTGACTTCGCGCGCATGCTGTTGGGTGACAGCTTTCATCCCGGCGGTACCAGGCTCACTGAGCGCCTCGGGCAATTGCTCGCTCTGACAAGCCAAACTCATGTACTCGATGTCGCCTCGGGCCGCGGAACGAGCGCGTTCCACCTCGCGGAGTCATTTGGCTGCAAGGTTATCGGCGTGGATCTGAGTGAAGAAAATGTGGGCCTGGCCACGGCCGAAGCAGCGGAGCGCGGACTGGCCGGACAGGTCAGTTTCCAACTTGGCGATGCCGAACGGCTACCGTTTAGCGACGAGACTTTTGATGTGATCGTCTGCGAATGCGCCTTCTGTACGTTTCCCAGCAAGGCGGTCGCTGCGGGTGAGTTTTATCGCGTGCTCAAACCCGGTGGACAACTGGGGCTGAGCGACCTGACGCGAAGCGAAGCTGAAATTCCTGGCCTTGAAGGTCTATTGTCGTGGATTGCCTGCATCGGGGATGCGCTGCCAGCAGAACGGTATGCTGCGACCCTTCAGGAGGCTGGTCTTCGCGTCTCGCGTACCGAAGATCATAGCGATGCGTTGGTTGAAATGGTGCGGCAGATCCAGGCGAAACTGCTCGGGGCGGAGATTATGGCAGGGCTCAAAAAGATCGATCTTCCGGGCGTAGACTTCGCCACCGGAAGGCAGTTTGCCCAGGCAGCCCTCCAGGCGACAAGCGGCGGCACTCTTGGATACATTGTTATCGCAGCAACAAAGCCGTAAACAGCATCCCTGTCGGCGCTCCATCGGTCTGAATCCGTGCACGTCAATGGACGGCTGATTCTCCATCTCAGGAATGAAGTGTAGGCGCATGTTTGACGCAACCTCGGCCGCCAAATGGAAGCTTTTTTAGAATCGGTGAATGCCGATGTCGCCCGCAGGAATTGTCGATTCCCGCTAAAATCGCCAATGCGCGTTTCGCGCCAACGGGTGCCCGGAAACGCTCTTTGGGCTGTTCGCGTAAACTGAGAATTCCGCGTAGGCCGGTTGACCGAGCCTGCTCAACTCATCGAGACTGAGCCATGCTAGACCACGGCTCAGCAACAGATTGCGGCTAGGTGTCGCGCTGGTCTTGGTTTTCGGTTAGGAGTCCTCGACGCAAAGCCCTGCGTTTAATGAGCAGGAAGAATACCGGAACCAGAATCAGGACGTGGATCGTTGAGGTAATCATCCCGCCGACGATCGGGGCGGCAATGGGCTTCATCACATCGGAGCCGATACCGGTTTCCCAGAGGATTGGCGCGAGACTCAGGATGACAGCCGCTACCGTCATCAACTTGGGCCGCAGCCGCTGGACCGCACCTTCGATCACCGCCTGCTCAAGACCCGCCTCTGTCATCTGGGCATCCTGAGTCAAGTGTCGTTGAAAAGCTTCATGCAGGTAAACGACCATGACTACGCCAGTCTCCACCGCGATGCCGAACAACGCGATATAGCCGACCCACACCGCGACGCTGAAGTTATAGCCGAGCAGCCACTGCAAAAGCAGCCCCCCCGACATGGCATAGAGTGTGGGCACAATCAGCACCGTAGCCTCGGTAGCGGATTTGAAGACCAGGTAGAGCAAAAGGAAGATCACGAAAAAGACAATGGGCAGGATAATTGTGAGGCGCTGTTTGGCGCGCATCTCGAACTCGTACTCCCCGGCCCATAGCCAGGTGTAGCCCGCCGGCAAAGCGACTTTTTGGTTCAACAAGTTCTCGGCACGATTCACAAAGCCCCCGTAGTCGTTCGTATTCAGATTGAGATAGACATAGCCGGTGAGCGCGCCGTCTTCGTCGCGGATCATGGAGGGGCCGCGCGAATAATAGACGCGAGCCACTTCACTCACCGGAATCTGCTCTCCCGATGGGGTTGGAATGAGAGCCTGCGATAAGGCTTCAGCGTGGTCGCGAAAATCGCGCTGATAGCGCACGGCAATTGGAAACCGCTCGCGTCCTTCCACATTTTGCGCAATGTCCGCTCCGCCGATCTCCGATGTGATGACCCGTTGGACATCGGCAACTGTGAGACCATAGCGCGCGGCCTCGGGCCGGTTCACCTCAACGTTGAGATAGAAGCCCTGCGAAACCCGCTCCGCAAAGACTGAATTGGTTTCCGGCATCGCGGAGAGAATTTGCTGCATCCGCGCTCCGATATCTTCGATGTGCGCCAGATCGGGGCCCTGAATCTTGATTCCTACCGGAGTCTTGATGCCGGTCAGCTCCATGTCGAGCCGGTTCGCGACGGGCATGGTCCAGGTATTGGTCAGGCCTGGAAACTGGAGCTTCTCGTCCATATCGTGGATCAGCTTTTCGTAGTTCATGCCGAGACGCCATTGATCGCGTGGCTTGAGCATGATGGTGGTGTCATACATATCGAGAGGAGCGTTGTCGGTGGCCGAGTCGGAGCGTCCCACGGAGCCGAAGACGGTAGCAACCTCAGGAAAGGAGCGGATGATGCGATCCTGCTCCTGCATGAGCGAAACCGCCTGCGTAATTGAGATGCCCGGCAGCGCACTCGGCATGTAGAGAGCTGAGCCTTCATACAGCGCGGGCATGAACTGGCTGCCGAGACGGAAGTAGAGAGGAATGGTTGCGGCCAGGAAAGCTAGATTCAGAGCGATGACAACTTTCCAATGCCTGATGCACCAGCGCAGCACGGGAAGATAGATGGCCTGGGTAATGCGCGCGGCCGGATTCTTCGATTCCGGGCGCAGCTTTCCGCGCAGGCACAGCGGCATGAGCGCCGGAACCAGGGTGATCGAGAGCAGTGAGGAAAAGATGAGAACCAGCGTCTTGGTCCAGGCCAGCGGCCGGAACATGCGGCCTTCCTGCGCTTCAAGCAGAAACACCGGCAGAAAGGAAACCACGATGATGATGAGCGAGTAGAAGAGCGCCGGCCCCACTTGCTGCGCCGCACGGACGAGAATGCGCCGCCGTTCCGCCTCGTCCGGGACATCAGCGCGCTCGGCCAGATGGCGGTATCCGTTCTCCACCATGACAATCGCGGCATCAATGAGCACGCCTACTGCCAGCGCCAAACCGCCGAGCGACATGATGTTGGAGCTGACGTGCAGGTAGTACATGGGGATAAACGCGGCCAGCACGGCAATGGGCAGCGTCAGGATGGGAACGAGCGCCGACCGGAAGTGGAAGAGGAAGGCAATGCTGACGAAGCTGACGATGATCGCTTCAAAGATAAGGTCCCGCTTGAGCGTGTGAATCGACTGATTTATGAGCCATGAACGGTCGTAGGCGGTTACGATCTCGACGCCGGGAGGCAGCGAGGGCGCAATCTCCTTGAACTTGGCTTTTACCCCGTTGATGACGTTGAGCGCATTCATGCCGTAGCGCATCACCACGATGCCGCCAACGGTTTCCCCCTGGCCTTGCCAGTCGGCCGCGCCGCGTCGAACGTCCGGACCGAAGGAGACCGTGCCAAGATCCTTCACAAGCACGGGCGTGCCGTTCTTGGTCGCAACTGGAACGTTTTCGAGATCGGAGAGCGAACGCAGGTAGCCCAGGCCGCGGATCATGTATTCAGCGCCGCTCATGTCCAATACGTCGCCGCCCACTTCGTTAGTGCTCTGGCGGACACGGTCGATCACCGTCGAGGCAGAGATGCCGTAAGAGAACAGCTTGTTCGGATCGAGGTTGATTTGGTACTGGCGTACGAAGCCGCCTATGCTGGCAACTTCCGCCACTCCCGGAACGGTTTCAAGCTGATAGCGAAGATACCAGTCCTGCAGAGCGCGCAAATCGGCGAGGCTTTTGGTGTGGCTGCGGTCCACGATGGCGTACTCGTAGACCCAGCCTGCCCCGGTCGCGTCAGGACCGATGGCAGGATGCACATCGGCGGGGAGCTTGCCTGCGATTTGCTGCAGATACTCGATCACGCGTGATCGGGCCCAGTAAAGGTCGGTGCCATCTTGAAAAACGACGAAGACATAGGAGTCACCAAACATGGTCTGGGCACGGACATTCTTGACTTGAGGCGCCGATAGCAGGGCCGTCACAATCGGATAGGTGACCTGGTCTTCGATTACATTAGGCGGCTCGCCGGCCCACGACGTGTGAATGATGACCTGAACATCGCTGATGTCGGGCAGCGCGTCCAGCGGCACGCGCTGCATGGACCAGATCCCTGCGACAACCAGGAGAATGGCGCCCGTGAAAACAAGAAAAGGATTGCGTGCGCACCACGCAATGATTTTCGAAATCATCACATGCCTCCCGTGGCGCTGATGCTGAGCTGTTTCGCAGCCACTGTCTTGCCGCCCTGTTGAACGGTGACCGTCGCAGACCAGGTTCCACCAATCGGCAGTTGCAGAGGACCTTCGTAGATTCCATTGCCCTTATCAACGAGTGCGGCAACGGCGTGTTCCGCTGCCATCCCCATCGCAGGCATGGCCGGCATGAAGAAGTTCGCGGTCACCTGCGCTCCCGTCACTGGCTTGCCATCGGCAGCGGTGAGCCTGACGCGAACTGTGTTTGCACCCTTCCGCGGCGGGGATGGCTCCGTGCTCAGGTCGATCAGAATTTGTGCCGTGGGGGCGGAATTCACGCTTGCAGCCGGTTGTTGCGGGAGAGCCGTATAGGCTCCGAGAGCCGCTTGAAGCTGCGCTTCGGAATCCACCAGGAAGTTGGCCGAACTAACCACGCGGTCGCCGGGTTTCAGGCCGCTGAGGACGACGATCGAATCGTCGAGCTGTGGCCCGGTCTCGATAGTGCGCGGTTCAAGATTGCCGTTGCCGTGGTCGATAAACGCGATGGCTCGCGTGCCCGCTTGCAGCACCGCTGACGCCGGAATTACCAGTTGCCGGCCAAGTGAAACCGCGATGGCAACGTTCACATACATTCCCGGCTTTAGCACCACGCCGGGGTTGTGGAAGACCAGGCGCACACGCACCGTTCGTGTAGCAGGATCGACCTCCGGCAGAATCTGATCGATGCGTCCGTTGAAGTGGCGTCCGGGATAGGCGTCGACCGTGACCTGCGCCGCGTCGCCTGGCCTCAAGCGGCCCACGTCGTTCTGGAACACATTGGCGTACACCCACACCGTTGACAGATCGGCGATGGTATAGAGCTTCGTTTCCGGCTGCACGTAGGCATTAGGCAAAGCTTCGCGCTCGGTGATGTATCCGGAGGCCGGCGAGTCGATAGCGATGTTGCGCTCCACCTTGCCGCTCTGCTCCAGATCGGCGATCGTTTGGGCTGAAACACCGAATTGCAGCAAGCGCTCTTCCGCGGCCTTGAGCAGCCACCCGCTCTCGTGTGCGGCCATCCCATGCATATCCTGGGCAAATGCATTTTCGTTCTGTTTGGCAAGTAGATATTCTTGCTCGCTGCTCACAAGGTCCGGGCTATACACCGTGAAGAGGCGCTGGCCCTTGTGGACGTATTGGTATGTCGCGTTAGCATAGACATCCTGAATCCAGCCGGGAAAGCGGGTTTGCACATACGAGAGCTTCTCTTCGTCGATGTCCACATTTCCAGGAACGCTCAAGTTGTCGCTCACGTTCTTGAGTTCCGCGACTGCTGTTGTCACGCCGATTTCCTGAAGCCGCTGCGGCGACAACTGTACCGGCGAAAGCGCGGGTTCACTCCCCGCCGGCGATGCATTGCTATGCGGCACCGGCTGCGAGGCCGTATCCGGTCCGCGCGCTACAACCGGATCCTGCCAGGCTGCGGGCGGAGTTGTGCGGCCGCGGTCGAGAACGACATAACCGAGTGCGGCTGCAAGCGAAATGCAAAGGACAACGGCCAATGCGAGGGAGAGCTGATAGGTGCGCGTCTTCACGGTTTTACCTCCGGCGCGGTCTGCGGTTGCTGCTCCAATGAAGTGCCTGTAGCGAGTTCGAGGTCTGCCAGTCGTGTATCGAAATCGGCAACGGCCTGGAACCAGTCGAGATCGACATCGACGACCGTCATCTGGCTGTCGAGCAGATCGAGAAAATCTGTCTTATCATTCTCGTAGGCGATCACGCTGGCCTGGAGTGTGGCTTCGGCCTGTGGCCGCAGTTGGTCGTGATACATGTGCGCAAGCTGTTGCGCGGCCCGTGCCTCGACCAGCGCTTCCTGTATCTGTCCGAATGCGGCATTGCGCAACGCTGCAAGTTCCGCATCCTGTTCGGTGGCTGTTGCAGTGGCCTCCGCGACCTCCGCATCGTGTTTGCGGTGGTTCAGCCAGGGAAGGTTCATGGAACCCTCCACCATGTAGGCGTTGCGCATGTTTTGGCCGGGCTGCATCAGCATGTACCCTGCCGAGACCGTGAAGTCCGGCAGATAAGCCTTCCTGGCAAGCGCCTGTTCCTTGTGGCTGCGCTCTGCGGCCTCGCGCGCCGCAACCAGATCGGGCCGGGATTGGACAGCCAGGTCTTCAAGCGTTTGCGCCGCAGGCAGGGCGACGAGAACCGCGTAGTCTCCATGCACGTTGAGCGGCGCTGTTGGGTCGCGGCCCAACAGCGTGTTGAGTCGGGCTCGCGCCAGATCGGCATCCCGATCAAAGCGGATCATATGTTCCGCCAGGCCGGTGAGCGTGACCTGGGCTTTCAGGATGTCCTGCTGCGATACCTTCCCGACCGCGTACTTGATGCGCGCGGCCTCGATGGCCTGGCGCGCAATGTCTACGTGCTGATCGTGAATTCGCAGTTCGTCCTGGGCAAGGAGCAGGTCGTCGAAGGCCTTGTGTATGCGTACGCGAACCTCCAGACGTACCTGCTCAAGCTGCGCCCTGGCAACGTCCACATTGGATTCCGCCACGTTTGCGCGCAGCGCCCTCTTGCCCGCTCCCGGCAGCGTTTGGCTCACGCTGAACATAGTCTGGGCGGCGTTGTAATCCCAGGGCTTTTCCAGCGGAACACCCCATCCGCGATACATCGCCACCGGGTCGTCGAGTGCGCCTGCGGCGGGAACGTGTGCCTGCGCAATGGCGACTCGCCGGGCCGCGGCCGCGATCTCCGGGTTCTCGGCGAGCGCAATCCGTTCGACTTCGTCCAGCGTTAGCGCCGGGCTGGAAGCCTCGGGTTCATGATGCTGCTCAAACAATGCGGCAATTGCGCTCAGGCCATCGGTCTCGGTTGGCGCTTGTGCGCGCGAAGCCCCTGGCACACCGGCTACCAGAATGCAAAATACTGAAATAAGAATTTTCATCGTTCCTCCAGCGGGTACACAGCTCGCGGCCCGGTCACGGCTTCGCATGGGGCGAGGCCACGCGAAGACACACGAAGGCCCAGGTTCAGCCTGCGAAGGAGGGAGTTTTAGATTCGAAGTATGGGGATACCGCCCGGCGAGGACTTGGGCGGCGGCGCTTCCAGCGCATTGCGGCGCGCGGCGCTCTGAGAGGTAGGCGCTTGGAGAATGGCCCCGGCTGGCACGAATGCCAATCGCTGCGAATGCTCAGAAGAGGATTGAGGAACTGGAGTGACTGCAGGATTCTGGCCGCCGAATTGGCAGCATGAGCGATTCGCCGTGGTTCCTGCCGGAGCGCATACCGGCGTCATGTTCATGGCGGCGCAGCAGGAGTGCTGTCCCGCCGTGGGCATGGCAACCAGACAGGCAGACGCGGGCATCGCGGTCCAAAAGACCGTCATTGCCAGCATCAACAGCGCGCTCTTTCTGCCCCAGGTCATTGTGTCAGGGTTCCGAGTCTCAACAGGAAGCATCTGCTACCGGGCTTTCTGCGGCAGTGATTTAGATCACACCCGTGAAGCTCCGAAGAACAAACACTCTCATCTCAAGATACCAAAGCCGCCAGCGAAGCATGAACGCATCGCCCAGTTCTATGAAGAGAAAGTCCAGGATTACCAGGCCCAGGAGCAGGAACACGAGGCGATGGTTGCCGCGTACAAGGCGAATTCGAGCCTGTCCACAGATAGGAATTATGCAAGCACGATCAGCCATTGCGAGTAGTTCGTCCAGACGTTCAGGGACATGGCCGTGAAGAGCCGCGAACTTGCTTAACTGCACGAGCAGATGGCCAAAGATGCGGAACAAAAGCCAAGTGTGGCTAATTAGAGCCTGGCTGCAGCGCTGAATCTGCCGAGCCCGGCAGCCATTTTCATTGCAGCCGAACCTTGGTCAGAATGGAACAGAGCAAAATGAGCGCAGACAGTCATAATGGCCCCATGCAGCAGGCTGAAGAACACGATCCAGTATGCGGAATGAAGGTCGATCCATCGAAAGCGGCGGCAAGCGTCGAGCACCAGGGCATCACTGTCTACTTCTGTAGCCAGGGCTGCGCCGCAAAGTTTCGCGCCGCGCCAGAGAAGTACGCGCCGGCCAAGCCGGTCACAGCTCCCCGACATCCGGTGGGAAAGACCGCGCCACAAGGGGAATACACCTGCCCGATGCATCCCGAGATCAAACAGATGGGGCCGGGCAGTTGTCCGAAGTGCGGCATGGCCCTCGAACCTCGGGAGGTCAAGGCCGAAGAAGCCAATCCAGAGCTAACCGACATGACGAGGCGGCTGTGGATCAGCATTGTGCTCGCCGCGCCGATGCTTGCGCTGATGGTCTCCGCATTTCTCCCTTCTATGCCGATGCAGCACCTTTTCTCGGCGAGAGCTTGGGCGTGGATTGAGTTTGCGCTGGCAACCCCGGTGGTCCTGTGGTGCGGGCTGCCATTCTTCGTCAGGGGCTGGCAATCCCTCGTGCATCGCAGCCTGAACATGTTTACGTTGATCGCCCTTGGCACGGGCACGGCCTATGTTTACAGCGTCTTCGCTACCGTCGTTCCGCAAATCTTCCCTGCTTTGCGTCGCGGATCCGGAGGACAGATCGATGTGTATTTCGAGCCGGCAGCGGTCATCGTCGCCCTGGTTCTTCTAGGTCAGGTACTGGAGTTGCGCGCCCGCAGCCAGACCAGCGGCGCGATCCGCGCGCTGCTTGGCCTGGCTCCGAAGACAGCGAAGCGGCTTGGCGACAAGGGCGGCGAAGCCGACGTGCCTCTCGACCAGGTGCAAGTTGGCGATCGGCTTCGCGTCCGCCCAGGCGAAAAGGTGCCCGTCGATGGAACTGTCGTTGAAGGCCACAGCTCCGTCGATGAATCGATGATCAGCGGAGAGCCTATACCGGTCGAAAAAGACAAGGACGCGAAAGTCGTGGCGGGAACGGTGAATGGAACGGGCGGGTTCGTGATGCGCGCGGAGCGCGTGGGAGCCGACACGCTCTTGGCTCAAATCGTAAAGATGGTCAGTGAGGCGCAGCGGTCTAGGGCGCCGATTCAGCGGCTGGCGGATCGCGTCGCCGCGTATTTCGTCCCTGCTGTAATCGGCTCAGCCATTATCACCTTCGCTGTCTGGTGCTTTGTTGGGCCGCAACCGCGCTTCGCACACGCACTCGTGAATGCAGTGGCCGTTCTAATCGTTGCCTGTCCGTGCGCTCTCGGACTCGCTACTCCCATGGCCATCATGGTCGGCACCGGTCGCGGGTGCTCGCGCCGGCATCCTCATCCGTAATGCGGAGGCGCTGGAGACATTCGGCAAGGTTGACACACTCATCATCGACAAGACGGGAACTCTCACGGAAGGCAAGCCAACGCTGAGCTCCGTCATTCCCCAGCCTGGCATCAACGAAAACGAACTGCTCCAGCTCGTCGCTAGCCTTGAGCGCTCCAGCGAACATCCGTTGGCGGCAGCCATCGTGAAGGGAGCGGAAGGGAAAAAGCTCACCCTGGCCGATGTGGTCGGATTCGACTCGACAACCGGCAAAGGCGTAGAGGGAACCGTCAGAGGGAAACAGGTTGCAGTCGGGAATGCGGAGTTGTTCCGCGCCCTATCCGTCGATCCTGCCCCGTTGCTAGATCGGGCTGAAGCCTTGCGGAAGGAGGGCCAGACAGTGATGCTCGTCGCCGTGGATGGTAAAGCGGCTGGAATCGTGGGCGTCGCCGATCCAATTAAGGAATCCACGCCGGACGCGATCCGCGAACTGCGGGCGGCAGGCTTGAAAGTCATCATGGTTACCGGAGACAATGCGACGACAGCCAGGGCAGTCGCGGATAAGCTCGGCATTGAGTTTGAGGCCGATGTACTGCCTCAAAAGAAGGCAGATGTCGTCAAGGAGCGTCAACAGAAGGGCTCCGTCGTCGCGATGGCCGGAGACGGAGTGAACGATGCGCCCGCCCTTGCCCAGGCTGACGTAGGGATTGCCATGGGGACGGGCACCGACGTGGCGATGGAAGCTGGCGGCATCACCCTCTTGAAAGGCGATCTGCGGGGCATTCTCCGCGCCCGTCATCTCAGCAGGTCAACCATGCGCAATATCCGCGAGAACCTGTTCTTCGCCTTCGTCTACAACGCCGTCGGGGTACCGCTGGCGGCGGGTGTGCTCTTCCCTGCATTCGGCTTGCTGCTCAACCCGATGATCGCTGCTGCTGCCATGAGCTTCAGTTCCGTATCGGTGATCGGCAATGCCCTGAGATTGCGGACGACGAAACTATGAATCGCTGGTGGCAGGCGACCTTCCTCCCGTAAGTGTGGACAAGGTGCAATCCGCTGTTCTGAGCAATAACGACCGGACTTCTTCATCCGCGAAGTGGAACAATCCTTATTGGTGCCGTTGGCGAACGAGACGAAGCTTTCATGTCAAGAGACGAATGTGCCTCTGAAGGCCACAACTCAATCTCTTAGCCGTAATCGGCCCAGATTCACAAACCAGGGAGATCCCAATGGAGTGCCCGGCAAATTCTGTACCAGGAGGAATGAGACAAACTGGTATGGGAGGAGCACGGAATGGGGAAGGCAAAGAAGCACAGTCCTGAGCAGATCGTGAACATACTTCGGCAGATTGAAGTGGCGAGCGCGAACGGCAAAACGCACCCGCTGGCCTGCCGGGAAGCTGGGATTACCGAACAGACGTTCTACCGCTGGCGCAAGGAATACGGCGGGATGAAGACTGACCAGGCCAAGCGGCTGAAGGAACTGGAGCAGGAGAACGGAAAGCTGAAGCGTCTGGTGGCCGAGCTGAGCCTTGACAAGCAAATCCTTCAGGACATCGCAAGGGGAAACTTCTAAGCCCGGATCGGCGTCGTTGCGCGGTGGAGCATGCCGAAGAGCTGGGAGCGAGTGAACGTCATGCGTGCCGGTTAGTTTATCAGCCACGCGGCACGCAGCGCTATCAGTCGACTCAGCGCAACGACGAAGACGCACTGACTCGGGCGATCATCGCGCTGGCCAGCCAATATGGCCGCTATGGATATCGACGCATCACCATCAAGTTGCAGGAAGCGGGATGGCAAACGGGCAAGGACCGCGTGGAGAGAATCTGGCGCCGCGAAGGGCTGAAGGTTCCGCAGAAGCAGAAATCCCGCGGCCGGCTGTGGCTTAACGACGGGTCGTGCGTGCGGCTGCGGCCGGAGCACCGCAATCACGTCTGGGCATACGATTTCGTAAGCACATTCACGCATGATGGCAGGACGGTGCGGATGCTGAATTTGATTGATGAATACACGCGGGAGTGCCTGGCGATCTACGTGAGCCGCCGGATCAATAGCAACCAGGTGATCGAAGTGCTGGCCGCAGCCATGATCGAGCACGGCATTCCGGAGTACATTCGCAGCGACAACGGGCCCGAGTTCGTGGCCAGGGAACTGCGCAAGTGGCTAGCGCGGACCGGAGCCAAAACTCTATACATCGAGCCCGGCTCTCCCTGGGAGAACGGCTACTGCGAATCATTCAACAGCAAGCTGCGCGATGAGTTTCTGAACGGGGAGATCTTTTACTCACTCAAGGAGGTGAAAGTTTTGGCTGAACGATGGCGCGTCTACTACAACACCAAAAGGCCGCATTCCTCGCTGGGCTACAGACCACCAGCGCCGGCTGCATGGAAGAGCGATAGCGAAACGGGGTATGGAAAAGTGGAAAGCAAAGAACGCTTCCCACTTTCCCACACCCCCGGCTACTGCGACGGGCAGATATCTATCTCTCCCGCCGCGCTACACTAACACTCACGCTGGTACAAATTACCGGGCAGGCCACCAATGAGCAGTACTACCGTTGTAAAAGATCCCGTTTGTGGCATGGAGATGGACGTCGCCACCGCAGCTGGGCACACCGAGCACTCTGGACAGACATATTCCTTTTGCAGTTCCAGATGCAAAGAGAAGTTCGATAAGAATCCAGCGCAATACCTGGACAAACAGGCGGGGAAGCCGAAGAGTGGCTGCTGCTGCGGCTAAATCTTGAGGTCGATCAGGCTTTTTGTAGCAGCACGGATGCGCCCGATCAAATCGTCGCAACGGCGCGGAAGGGGATCCCATGATGAACGGCAGTTACGGATGGATGGGTGGCGGGATGTGGATCTGGGTGGTAACCACCTTAGTGGTGGTGGCCCTTCTGGTCTTCATCGTTGGCAAACTATCGAAGAAATAGTCGCACGTTGAATACCCTCATGCGAATCGAGGTGCGATTTGTGATTGGGAAAATGCTCGTTAAAGAATCCACCTGCAAGACAGTGAGCGAGACTGCGGCTGCCTTGCACGCCGCCGTTCAGGCCAATCGATTCGGCGTGATGCAGGTTCACAATCTCAAAGAGACGATGGTGAAGAAGGGCGTGGAGTTTGAACGTGAATGCCTGATATTTGAGGTTTGTCAACCGCAACAAGCAAAGAAGGTTCTCGACCAGAACATGATCGTCTCTACCGCCCTGCCATGCCGGATCTCCATTTACGAGGAGGGCGGCAAGACTATATTGGCATCTCTCAGGCCAACCATTCTCCTAGGGATGTTCGACTCGCCGCAACTGGAGGGGGTAGCGAAGGAAGTGGAGGACACGATCGTGAAAATCATGACGGAGACGGCGTCAGGCTGATTCACCGTGCTTTTGGATTATCTAAGTTGGCGGCGCGGCGATGTTTCAGATTGCGAACGTAGGCTCGACTCACAGACTGTGGAGATGAACGAAATGAAGAAGACAGTATCCGCAATAGGCGTTGTTGTTCTGCTTCTGGGCGGCTCGCTCGCATTCGCTCAGATGAGCGGTGGGATGATGAAAGACCAGAGCGGCACCATGCATCATGACAAGATGGGCGAGTATCACGGCATGATGGAGCACGGCCAGATGATGAGCGGCATGATGGGCATGTCGAACCAGATGACCGAGACGATGGGAAAGATGTCCGGCATGATGAAAGACATGTCGCCAGGAAACATGAAAAAGATGTCTGGCGCCATGAACGATATGTCGCATCAGATGCTGGATATGTCCATGATGATGGGCAGTGGAAAGTGCACAGCAGCAGAGATGAAGAAGATGCAGGATCGAATGACGGAGATCCAGAGAGAAATATCCGGGATGGAAATGCACAAATAGCGAGTGATACGGCGGATTTGCTCACTCAGTTCGAGAAATCAACACCAAATGCCGAGACCAAAAAACACATCGCACATGGGGGATAGAGGAATTTGCTTAGGCGCAAAAGCGCGGGGAGATCGAAATGCTCGATGGCGTAATGCTCCTGTGGGTTCTTCTCACCGCACTGATTTGATGTATAAACGATGGAGAACTCTTCAGATGGTCCGCTGAATAGATTGGAAGGTGAAGCTGTTGGAGGTTCGGGAATTCCAGGGATTGTTTGTACGCAGTTTGTACGCAGATTTGGCACTCATGGAAATCTGTGAATTTCGGGCGTTCTTAGAATGAGTAAGTTACGTGTTTTCAATGCCCAGCACGAGTTCGACTCCCGCCGCCTCCACCAATTCTATGTTACCTATTTTTCGATAGCTTATCTTCCAAGGGAAAAACGGACGCGCAATTTTGTACGTGATTTGTACGTTGCGTCCACTTTGAAAACGCCGATGGCATTTCCAGCTTTCCCACAGCTCCGGCGGCTGCCGCCTCGCGCAGGCTCAGCCGGCCTTCCACAACAGTTATCGCGTTCCGAGGTACATTCCGGCCAATGAATCTGCTTTTGAGCGTTCCACCACTTTTGCTAGTCTATTGGAGTGGCCGGGGCGCAGGTTTCTGCCCACGGCAGTCCGGAGCAGGTTGGGCCCATATGGGCAGCCGGCGCCAGGAGTCCCACCCATGCAAATGGGCCGCGAGCAAAAAGAGGAATCAAAGCGCACGGCGCCGTTGTGTCCATCGCCTTCGTACGGCCGCCGAAGGATCGGCGCGCTGGCTGGAGTCGCGGTTGCTTTCGTTCTAGCCGCAACGCTTTTCGGCGGGACGAGGCTTGGCGCGCAGGAACCCGGGTCGGCGCCTTCGGCTCGAAGCCAGGGAAAGCCGGTAGTTTCGCCTCAAGCGAGTTTGGCGGCGCCGCCGTCTGCCGCACGACAGGCGCCGGCAGTTTCCGCGCCGTCCGTCGCGCCGCACGCGCCGGACTGGCCGGCCAACGATCAGCCATCCGATGCCACCGTGACCTGGGACAGTCAGGGTTTGCGCGTCGTCGCGGTCAACTCCAGCCTGACGCAGATTCTCAAGGCGATTGCGACCCAAACCGGCGCCACTCTGGAAGGGTCGAACACGGATGAGCGCATTTTTGGGATCTATGGGCCTGGGCCGGCGCGCGATGTGATCTGCCAATTGCTCGACGGATCCGGGTACAACGTGCTCCTGGTCGGGGAGCTGGGGCAGGGCACTCCACGGCAGATCATTCTCACTGCCCGCACCGCCGTAAGCTCGCAGCCGGGAAAAGTGAACAGCCAGAGTGCGGCCGAGGGCCAGGATACCGAGGCCGGGCAGGAAGCGCAGCAGCCGGAGCCTCCGCCCCAAGGCTCGCCCGCGGGGTCGCGGGGCCCGGTTCGTCAGGATCCGCAGGATCGCCGGGAGCAGCAGTTGCTGATGCAGCTGAAGATGATGCAACAACAGCTGAACCCGGAATAGGGCGGGCTGGCCGGCTTCGGCCTACCGTATTGATGGAAACGCTATAGCGCCGGCAGTTTTCTAGCTGCCGTTTCGGCGCAGTTCAATTCGCGCCCTCGCGAGGACCCAGCCAGTACCGGCTAGGAGACCCGCTATAGGGCTCCGCAGGATTCCATCGCTCCGGGATCTGAGCCGCGAAGCGCAAGCATGGAAGCGGAAATGAATCGCGATCATGCCGTCATCAACTGGAAGTTCACACGCAAAAAAACGCCGGAAGTTCGGCTACAAAAGGAACAAGGTAGTTACCCGCTTCATTCAGGTCCGCCCAATATTTTGGGGGCAGCTAGCAACAATGTGTGCGGGAAGTTGCGGTCACCTGAGTCAAGCGGATAGCTACCAGTAACAAATTCAGGTTGTAAGAGGCCTGGTACCGTGTCTTCGTGATTTCGTAACGGGCCGAATGAATCTGGGCGTCCCAGGTCCCGATTTTGGGACCTGGGATTGTACGAAACCCGATAGACACGGTACTAGGGAGGTGAGAGCGGGACAAGCAGCGATTCGCTTCTCCCGCTCACTTTCAAGTTTAATGGGAAGCGGTCTGCGTCCAGTTGCTGACCGTAAAGTTCTTGCTTGACCCGCCCGTGGTGCTGATTTCGAAGCCAAAGCAAGTCTGAGTGAAAGTGGCGCCCGCCGAGATGCCGTACCCGTGGCTCTCCAGGTATTCGAGCATGGCGTAGATGTCCACGCTCGAGGAGTTTTGGCCAAAATTCTTGCCGCCGCCTGGATCTGTGTATTGCCAGATGAGTTCCGCATTCGAAGCGCTACCGTTTTTGCACAGGTTCCATGTCGCTGTCGGGACGCCGTGTGTCCCGCCGAAGCTGACGTTGGTGGCCAGTACGGTCGTCCAACCAGTGCAGACGGAAGTGTTGACTAACTGGGTCTGGATCATTACCTCTTGGCCCAATTGTTCAGCCAGATGTCGTAGCCGGCATCCATGACGGTAGCCGACGACGTGTCCGGGGTCGTCGCGAAGGACGAATACATGTAGCTGTAGCTGTCCACCGTCGGCACCGTGTAATCGTAGTACTGGATAGCCGCGCTGGGGTAAGAATGGATAGCGCCTGAGCCGTCCGTCTGGAAGTTGGCAGCGATATACCAGCTAGCGGGGCTGGTCGTGTACATCGTCTGGCTCCACGATGCAGGCGGGCTCCATACGTCGTTTTGCGTGATTTGCTCGTAACTGGCGCTGAGCGACGAGTCGTTATACGGGCCGCAGGTGGCGGTTGCGGCGGTTATGGTGCACACCGATCCCGACGTCAGGGTAAACGAGACCGTATAGCTCTGCGGCGTGTTGGTCGCTCCCGTGCTGGAGACTTGCACCGTGGCGGTGTAGGTTCCGGCCGCAAGGCTCCCGGTAGTCGGCTGAGTGACCAATGTAAAGGGGGCCGAACTGCCCTGAACCTGCACACTGAGCCAGCCGCTTCCGCTGCCGTAGTTGATCTGGGTGGTCGGAACCGCCAGCGTGCCGCCGCCGGAGTTGCTCACGGTGACATTCTGCGAGGATGGATTCCCGCCGCCCACCGTTGCGCTAAAGCTGAGGCTGGTTGGGGAAAGCGAAATGGTTGGCGACGACACCGGATTCACGGTAAACGCGACCGTATAGCTCTGCGGCGAGTTGGTCGCTCCCGCGCTAGAGACTTGCACCGTGGCGTTGTAGGTTCCGGCGGCAAGGCTCCCGGTAGCCGGCTGGGTGGAACACGTATAGGGGGCCTGGCTGCCTGTGCAGTTCACACTGAGCCAGCCGCTTCCCTGGGTGTAGTTGATCTGGGTGGTCGGAGACGCCAGCGTGCCGCCGCCGGAGTTGCTCACGGTGACGTTCTTCGCGGACGGGTTCCCTCCGCCCTGCGTTGCGCTGAAGCTGAGGCTGGTGGGAGAGAGCGAAATGGTCGGGCTGCCCGAAGAAACATTGTGGAGGATCGTGAGGTTGTTGAGCGTGAAGGTCTCTTGCGTCGAACGTGGTGGTGTAGATCATGAAGCCGTATCTCGCGTCGTTGATCGTGCTGCTGGTCGGCAGGTACCCGTTGGTCTCCAGGTACTTGATCATGGAGACGAGCTCCATGCTGCCGCTGGTGAAGCCCCAGGAGCTGCCGCTGCCGACGATCTGCCAGTAGTACATCGATCCGGTGTAGCACAGGTCCCAGGAATTGGTCGGGACGCCGTACGACCCGCCAAATTGGATGCTTGTCTTTACCGGGGTGGTGCCGTTGCAGGTCGTCTCTTTCTCTACGTAGTGCTGGATCTCGATCTGTTTGCCCCAACTGTCGAGATAGATCAGGAAGCCCGCCTCTACCCCGGTGCTGGAGTTGCTGGGAATGGTGTCATTGACGGTCGCGACGATGTTGGTGAAGTTGTCCACCGTCTCGGCGTTGTAGGCTTGCTCGGTGATGGGGAAAGCCAACTGGTGCGTGCTGGCCCCAAAATCGGACGACACGGACCAGCTCGAGCCGCTGTTCGAGGTCAGCGTCTGAGTTTCAGGGGTGACGCCATACCCGCCCGTTACGCCATTATTGACGTAGGTGTTATAGCCATTGCTTTCAGTGAAATTCGAGCTCGAGGCGTACGCCCCGCTTGTTGGACAGGCGCCTGTCCAGACGGTTGTTACGCATGAACTATGAGCGAACGAGCTCCACGCAAGAATCGTCAACGTGACGAATAGCGAAAAGATACGGGTGATTCTCATTTGCGAATTCTCCTTGTTCCGGTTCGAACGTTCTTGTTTTCTTGCATTCCGTACTCCTGTTTGCATCAACAGGGCCACCGGGCTGCACAGCCGGAGGGCGGGCGATACGCGCCTGCCAGCCGGCGGCTCGCCCCACCCAGCCCGGGGGCGCCTGGGTGAGGTGAGCGATGCTGTTGCGGTTCAGTTCATGGGGCTACCCCCCGCCCTGCTCCCAAATCGCGATGCTGTTGTAAACAGGAGCGTTGAGGTATGCGGGATCGGAGTGAATCTGCGCCGCGGCCGGTATTGTGGTGTATTTCGAGTTATGAATGGGTTGACCGCACACTGCACTTTAGGCACTCATTTCCCGGGCATTTGTCGGGATGCCGAGCAAGGCCGGAGCAGTGAGCATCAACACGAACAGGGGTGGCTTAAGAGGCTTCATAGAGAAAAACCAAATTCGTTTCTCACTCAGCGAAGCCCTTGCTGCCCCCGTTATCGGAGAACTTTCACTGCCGATGGGCTAAATTAAAAGTTGCAGATCAGTTCAAAATATCCAGGGCCGGTCAGTCAAATTACGTCAGGCCAATGTACTTTAGTAATCAAGGTAGCCTTGGGAGCCTCTGCACAGCCCGGCACTTTGCGGCGCGATAGAGTGCTGAAGCGGTTTCTGTCGAAGGTGCAGGAAATATCGCAGGAGAGCGCGTATTTTCTGGGATAGTTACGGCGGTTCTTGTCGAAGGCAAGAGCCGGCGGGCGGTGGCCCGAGAGTTTGGGATGGCGCGAAAAACGAGATCACGGGCCGATTCCGTTATGAATTGGATGGGGTCTGATTCCTATCCGATTGCGGAAATGGGCGGGTGAGCCCAGTATTGCGCGGTACTTAAGGCATTTCTCCCAATCCTCAAGAGTGCTCAATAGTTCGAAGGTTGCCGCTCACTGGGGTTCGCGTCAACTTTGCGGTCTTGAACGCCTATACACCATTGGGAGAAATGCGTTAACAAGACGCGCCTCGTTGCGGAAGTATCGGCGAGAGCAAGTTGTACCCCGCCAAGGCCCATGATGGAGAGCGCCCGGGAAGGAGCCTCCTATCGGGTGTGGCGCCTCACCGAGCGATGTCCCGCAGGCACAGCACAAGGGACTTCCACATGTTGAACTTGGAGGCTTTCACGGCTTAAAAATTGTCTACAGTGTTTTTTGAGGGTGGAAAAATTCCTGCAAATTATTGAAAATAATGGTCGGGGAGAGAGGATTTGAACCTCCGACCCCCTGGTCCCGAACCAGGTGCTCTACCAGGCTGAGCCACTCCCCGACGACTTGTCTGATCTTTACGTCATTTCATTTTACCGTGCCGATAGGGGTAGCGCAAACCCGGCCTGATGGGGACCATGCGTCTTCCGCTACACTGGGTGGCGAGAAGCAGGAGAACCCATGAGCGAAGTAATCCTTGAGCCGCATCGCACCGCCGTTGTCGCGATCGATCTGCAGAAGGGGATTACCGGGATGCCATGGATGCCGCATTCAACCCCCAGCGTCATTGCAAACTGCGTCGAGCTGCTCACCGCTGCCCGGAGTGCGGGAGCGCAGCCGATCCTCGTCCACGTGGGCCGCTCGCCGGACTTTGGAGACGCCCTGAAAGTGACGGCCGATGAGCCCATGCGCGCTTCCGGCGCGATGCCGCCGGATTGGAGCGATCTGATTCCCGAACTCAACCGGCAGCCAGACGACATTGTGATTCTGAAACGCCAATGGGGCGCATTTTACGGCACGGACCTCGATCTGCAACTGCGCCGCAGACGGACTGAACACCATCATCCTTTGCGGAATCGCCACTGAGTTTGGCGTGGAAAGCACGGCGCGCGACGCCTATGAGCGCGGCTACGAGCAGGTATTTGCCGAAGACGCCATGACGGGGCGCAGCGTGGAGAGCCACGCCAATTCCATCACCCGCATTTTTCCCCGCATGGGACGGGTGCGCAGCACAGCTGAAATCGCCGCTGCGCTCCTCGCAGGCAAATGCGCCTCTTAGAGAATGTAGCGGGACAGATCATGGTCCTTCACAATCGAAGCCACCATCTGTTTGACATATGCGTCGTCGATGAGGAAGACCTTCTCGGGGCCGGAGGCGGTCATCCGCTCCAGATAAGGTAGCGGCGTGCTCGCTTCCTTCGCGACGGCCTCAGCAAGTGCCGGAGCGGCCTTTTCACCGGGCGCGTGGCGGGCCACGTCGGGCGCCAGGAAGCTGATGTCTTCGAGCACGCGCTCCATGATCGTGTGCAGGCGGCGCGCGCCGATGTTTTCGGTCTGCTCGTTCACCTTGAAGGCGAACTCGGCCATCTCGCGCAGGGCTTCGGGTGCGAATTCCAGCCGCACGCCCTCGGTTTCAAGCAGGGCTGAGTATTGCTTCGTCAGCGAGGCCTTGGGCTCGGTCAAGATGCGCAGAAAATCATCGACAGTGAGCGATTGCAGCTCCACGCGGATAGGAAAGCGACCCTGCAGCTCGGGAATCAGGTCGCTGGGCTTGGAGACGTGGAACGCGCCCGCGGCGATGAAGAGAATGTGGTCGGTGCGCACCATGCCGTAGCGCGTGTTGACGGTGGTGCCTTCTACGATGGGTAGAATGTCGCGTTGCACGCCCTCGCGCGAGACATCGGGACCATGTCCGCTCTCGCGCCCTGCGATCTTGTCAATCTCGTCGAGGAAGACGATGCCGTTGGACTCGACGCGCTCGACCGCGGTGCGGTTCACGGCGTCCATATCGATCAGGCGGCCTTCTTCCTCCTGCACCAGGTAATCGAAAGCATCGGCGACCTTCATCTTGCGCTTCTTGGTGCCGCCCCCGAAAATGTTGGGCAGCATGTCCTTGAGGTTCATCTCCATGTCTTCGAGGTTCTGGTTGGAGATGATGCCGAACTGGGGCAGATTGCGCTCGCGCGCGTCGATCTCGACGATGCGGTCGTCGAGCTTGCCCTCGCGGAATTGCTGGCGAAGTTTCTCGCGCGAGCGTTGATGGCTCTCGGCGCCGGGCAGCGAGAGCTGGACATCCTGGCCGTGCGGCGCTGGGGGTGGAGGAGGCAGCAGCACATCGAGCAGGCGCTCCTCGGCGTTCATCTCGGCGCGGTCTTCCACTTCTTCGAGGCGCTCCTCGCGCACCATGTCGATGGCGATCTCGACCAGGTCGCGAATCATCGACTCGACATCGCGGCCCACGTAGCCCACCTCAGTGAATTTGGAAGCCTCCACCTTGAGAAACGGCGAGTTGGTGAGCTTGGCCAGGCGGCGCGCGATCTCGGTTTTGCCCACGCCCGTGGGGCCGATCATGATGATGTTCTTGGGCATGATGTCGTCGGCCATGTCGGGCGGCAGCTTCTGGCGGCGCTGGCGGTTTCGCAGCGCGATGGCCACGGCGCGCTTGGCGGCCTTCTGGCCGACGACGTGCTTGTCGAGTTCGGCGACGATCTCGCGCGGCGTCAGCTCGTCGAGCGCGAGCTCCTGTTCTTCGGCGGATGCGGGAAGGTAAATGGCCATGGACCGCTAGCTTGTTAACTCCTCTATCGTGACGTGGTCATTCGTGTAAATGCAGATTTCGCCTGCGATCTTCATGGCTTTTTCGGCGACCTCGCGGGCGCTCAAGTCGGTGTTCTCCAGAAGAGCGCGCGCGGCGGCGGTAGCGTAGCTGCCTCCAGAACCGATGGCCGCCAGCGGCTCATCGGGGTCGATCACATCGCCCGAGCCAGAGATGAGGAACGTCTGCGCTTTGTCCGCGACCAGGAGCAAGGCCTCGAGGTTGCGCAGCATTTTGTCGGTGCGCCAGTCCTTGGCCAGTTCGACGGCGGCGCGGTTCAGGTTGCCTGCGTGCTGTTCGAGCTTGGTCTCGAATCGCGCAAAAAGGTTGAAGGCGTCAGCCGTGGAACCGGCGAACCCGGCGAGAATCTTATCCTGAAAGAGCCGGCGGATCTTCTTCGCCGAGTGCTTGAGCACATGATCGCCGAAGGTCACCTGGCCGTCGGCGGCCATCACGACCTGGCCGTTGCGCCGCACGCAGATGACGGTGGTGGAGCGAATTTGGGAACGATCTTTCATTTTGAACCTTCCGGCCAAACCCGATGGGAAAACCAGGGAAAAACGGCTCTGGCAGCGTCAAACCCGTGCCAGATGCAACCTAGAGTATAGGTCATTGGCGCCGATTTGGCGCTGTTTCCGGACCATGCGCGACAGTTGCTGCAGAACCCGGCCCGTCCCGGCGCAAGGTGCATTTCGCCTGCGGTATCCTCAAATTGGGACTCTCCGAGTGAAGTCCCGCCCTGGAATGATCCTCCTCGACGAAAACGAATGGCAGATCGCCGCCGGGCTGGCCGCCGCTGCCGCTGTGGCTGCGATTGCCCTGTGGCTGGTGCTGCGCAAGCGGCCGAGCGAGGAAGAGATCGAGCGCGCGCGGCGCCAGTTCCTGGTGCAATCGGGGCGGCTCGTCGACGGCATGTTGCTCGATGTTTACCACGTAGACGCAAAAGACGGACGCACGCTGACCATGCTCCTGTTCAATTACCGGATCGCCGGCGTGGACTACGAATGTTCGCAGGATATTTCTGCGTTGCGGGAAGTGGTGGCGGTGGCTGAAGTGCGGGCCGGATTCCCGTGCACGGTGCGCTACCAGCCGGGCAATCCGCACAACAGCATTGTAGTGGCAGAGAGCTGGTCAGGGCTTCGCGAAGGGCTGCCGCAGTTGCCTTCCTTTGACGACCCCGACCCTTTGGATACGAGCCATCTGCGGCCCGGCTGCGGCTAAGGCATTTCTCCCAATCCTCAAGAGTGCCCAATTGTGTCGAAGGTTGCCGCTCACTGGGGTTCGCGTCAACTTTGCGGTCTTGAACCCCTATACACCATTGAGAGAAATGCATTAGCCGCGCGATGGCGCGCAATACCCAGCCCCGGTTAGACTATCGATATGCATTTCCACGCGGCGCCGGCAGGCAGGGGAGCAAACCGGACAACGCTGGTCCTGCGCATCTCGCTGGCAGCTACGCTGGCGTACGTCGTGGTCACGTTTGTGGCCGGGTTGCGCGCCCACTCGCTGGCGCTGCTGTCGGAATCAGGACACAACGTCTCGGATTTCCTGGCTCTTTTGCTCAGCTTTGCGGCAGTCTACTTCCAATCGCGGCCGGCCGATCACACGAGAACATTCGGATACCAACGGGCCAGCGTGCTTGCGGCGTTTATCAACGCAGCAACACTCATCGCCATCTCGCTTTGGATCGGCGCGGAGGCCGTGCGCAGGCTCAACTCCCCCGTAACCGTGGAGCCCAGGATCATGATGATCGTGGCCGCGGCCGGCGTGGTGATGAACGGCGCGATTGCCGCGCTGTTGTGGGGAGTGGCCCACGACGTGAACCTGCGCAGTGCCTTTCTGCACATGGCCGGCGACACGCTCTCCACGGCGGCGGTGATCGCCGGAGGCATAGGCATTCTGCTCACCGGCAGTGGTTGGATCGACCCGGCTCTCTCGCTGCTGATCGCCGCGATGATCTTCTGGTCGAGCGTGGGCATTGTGCGCGAGACACTGAACATTCTGCTGGAAGGCGCTCCGCACGGCATTTCGCTTGACCGGATCCGCTCTGACATGGAAGCGGTGGAGGGAGTTGTGAATGTCCACGATCTGCACGTCTGGAGCCTGGGATCGCATTCACGCGCCCTGGCCTGCCACGTGACCATAGCCGACATTCCTCCGTCGGAAAGCGCCTGTATCCTGATCAAGCTCAACGGACTGCTTCGGGAACAGTTTCAAATCAGCCACACAACCTTCCAGTTCGAACACACCGGCTGCGAGGAGTTGGAGGGCTGCGTGGCACCACCGGAAGAGATAGCCGGCAGGCACGAACATCTTCACGGACTCCTGAATTGAGGCGAGGTCGGCGCTGGTGTGGAGCGGCCGCGGCGACCCATTTGCGGCAATTCGGTGTGCGCCGGTTCTCGGGAACGGCTGTTGGAGGACCAGAATTTGATTTTCCGCCGTATGCTTTTTCCAGCCTTCTGCCTTGCGGTGGTTTCCATCACGCCGGCTTTGGTGCGGCCAGCGGTGCGAGCCGCGCAAGAGACCGGCACAGCGCCGCTCAAGGCGTTTGCCGGGGAGTATACCGATCTGGCGAATCCCGCCAGCCCATTCAGTTTCTACGTACAGGATGGCAAGCTGACGATGGAATCCGACCGCCAGGTTCCCACCGAGCTCAGACCAATCTCAGCGACCGTCTTCGACATTGCGGGCTCGGATGCAATGGTCACATTTATCCTCGACGCTTCGGGCCGGGCGGTCAGTGTCTCGTTTTCCGAGGAACCCGGCACGGTTTACACCCACACGGGCGAAGCAGTGCATTACATCTTCCACGAGTATGTGCGTAGCGAGGCGATGATTCCCATGCGCGACGGGGTCAAGCTCCACGCGGTGATACTTCAGCCCACAGACATCCAAACGCCGTTGCCCATCCTGATGCAGCGCACGCCTTACGGCGTGGGTGGGACGGCTCGAGCGTCCTTCTTTGCGCAGCGCCCGGAACTGGCTCGCGATGGCTACATCTACGTCGCCGAGGACATTCGCGGGCGTTACAAGAGCCAGGGCAAATTCACGATGATGCGGCCGCTGGCCGATCACCACGATCCGGGCGCAACAGACGAGAGCACCGACGCCTATGACACCGTGGCGTGGCTCATCAAGAATGTGCCGGACAACAACGGCCGCGTGGGCGTGGTGGGCACCAGCTACCCGGGATTTTTGGCCATGATGGCGGGCATCGATCCGCACCCGGCGGTGAAGGCGATCTCGCCGCAGGCGCCGATGATCGACGTGTGGATCGGCGATGACTTTTTCCACAACGGCGCCTTCCGCCAGAGTTACGGCTACGATTACGTGCTGGGGATGGAATCGAGCAAAGAAGAAAGCAATGTGGACTACGGCACGGATAAGAACGGTGAACCCGTAGACGGCTTCGATTATTTTCTCGAGCGCGGCGGTTTCGCCCAGGACGTGAAGCAGTCGGGGTCCGAAGCCCTGCCCACTTGGAAGCTTTTTCTCGACCACCCTGCCTACGATTCTGTTTGGGTTTCGCGCGCCGTGGAATATGCGCTCAACTCGGTCGCCGTGCCCACGCTCACCGTGGGTGGCTACTACGACCAGGAAGACATGTACGGCCCGGAGGAGGAATATGCCCGGCTCGAGCCGCACGATGCGCACCATGAGAACTTCCTGGTGCTCGGGCCGTGGCGGCACGGCTACTGGTCTTCGTCTTCGCGGCGGCTGGGCAACCTGAACTACGGCGAGCCGATTGGCAGCGAGTTCCGGGCGCGCATCGAGGCGAAATTTTTTGCGCACTATCTCAAGAATGAGCCCGGCTTCGATCTTGAAGATACGGCGAGCTTCCAGACCGGCTCGAACACCTGGCAGTACTACTCTCACTTCCCTCCCAAAGGATCGCGGCCCACGAGCTTACACCTCGAAGGCGCGGGGTTGCTGAGTTGGAGCGCATCCACACGGCAAGCCGCAACTTCTTACGTAAGCGATCCGGCCGACCCGGTTCCCTACCGGCGCCGGCCCATCCAGCCCACCTACTCGAACGGCTCCGAGTGGTACAACTGGCTCACTGAAGACCAGCGCTTTGTGACGGGCCGCAAGGACGTGGCCGTATGGAAGCTGCCCGCGCTCACTCGGGATCTGGCGCTCACGGGCGAGGTTGTGGCCGACATCTTCGCCTCCACTACCGGCACAGACAACGACCTGGTGGTGAAGCTGATCGACCAATACCCGGAGGACGATCCGGACCTGAAGATGCGCGGCTACCAACTGATGACGAACGCCGAAATCTTCCGCGGGCGGTATCTCTCGGGATACGACCAGCCAACTGCGCTCGCGCCGGACTCGATCCACGAGTACAAGTTCAGCCTGCACGACGTGGACCACGTATTCAAGGCCGGCCACACGGTCATGGTTGAGATCCAGAGCACGTGGTTCCCGCTCTACGACCGCAACCCGCAGACGTTCGTGCCCAATATCATGAAGGCCAAGCCCGGCGGCTACAAGGCCGCGATGATCGCGGTTTACTCAGGGCCGGAGCACGATTCCGCGATCGAAGTGCCGGTGATGGGCGCGCCGTAATCGCGGCTCCCACCGCGCGACTGCCAGTTTCGCCCGCGCTGGACGTGGCAGCGCCAGAGCCCGGCGACCTATAATTGCGGTAGGTCCAGTACCGGTCCCTACTTCCCGGCAAAGCGAGAAAAACCTTGGCACGTGAGCTTTTTACAGCGCGTCTCCTGCGCAAAGACTGCATCTCGGAAGTTGCCCAGTGCTATCACTTCCTGTTTGAAGTCGAAGGACGTGACAGTTTCAACTACCTTCCCGGCCAGTTCATTTCGGCTGTGGCCGCGGATGAAAACGGAAAACAACAAACGCGAGCGTATTCGATTGCGTCGGCGGCGAGAGCCAACAAGTTCGACCTGTGCGTGAACCGCGTGGAGGACGGGTTTTTCTCCAACCACCTCGCTGACCTGCCCGATCTGCCCGTGGGAGCGACGATCGATTTTCACGGACCGCACGGGCACTTCACGCTGCAGGAACCAATCACGGACTCCATCTTCGTTGCCACAGGAACCGGCGTGGCGCCGATGCGCGCCTACCTGCAGTGGCTGTTTCCGGCTGACGGCGCCGACCGCAGCCAGGGCAAAGAGATCTGGCTGGTCTACGGAACGCGCCACGAAACGGACATTTATTACAAGGACGAGTTCGAGGCGCTTGAACAACGAATACCGAACTTCCATTACTTGCCCACACTGAGCCGCGCCCTGGATAGCTGGACCGGCCTGCGCGGCCACGTGCAGGTGCACGTCTCGAAGATTATCGAGGAGCGCGCGGCGCGGCTGGGCCAGCCATTGCCCGCCCCGCCCATCGATCCCGCGATCCCGGCGGCAGACCTGCGCTTCGACATTTACACCTATATCTGCGGGCTGAACTTCATGGTCTCCGGTGTCCGCGAGCTTCTTGACGGCTACGGCTGGCACAAGAAACAGATCGTCTTCGAGCGCTACGACTAACGCATACCCAGGGCAAAGAATGAGCCGCATTCCTTGTACACGACCGGATGCCGGCTTCGAGGTGAATTGGCAGCAAGTCGTGCGTCAAGTCAGCCGAAAAGCCAAACGAACCTACAGGTTGAACAGCGCGCGCAGGCGCTTGGTTTGGGCGCGGCTGACGGGGATTTCGGTGTGCTGGCGGTCGTTCATACGGAGCTGGTAGCTGGATTTGAACCATGGCATGACTTCGCCGATCTGGTCGATGTTGACCACGTAGCCGCGATGGGCGCGCCAGAAGCGGGCCGGATCGAGGAGTTCGAGAAGTTCCTCCAGGGTGCGGCATTTGGATTGGCCTTCGAAGGCGCGGGTGACGACGCGGATGACGCCTTCGTCGATGGCGGCGAAACAGATGTCCGCCTGATCGACGAGCAGGAGGCGGCTCTGGGTCTGGACGATGAGCTTGGCGGGCAGGCGGCCTTGCTCGGCGCCTAGGGGGCGATTGAGCAAGCGCAGCAAATGATCAAGCTGGGACTCAATGGCGTCGCCGGACAAGCCTGCGCCAACGGGACCGGCAGTCATGCGGGCCTTGGCGCGTTCGACGGCTGCTGAGACGCGGGCAAGGTCGAAAGGCTTGAGCAGGTAATCCACAGCGTTCACGTCGAAGGCGCGCACGGCGTACTGGTCGTAAGCGGTGGCAAAGACGAACTGCGGCAGGGGCGTGCTGCCATTTTCCGCGCCAGCGCTCTTGGCCCTGGCCGATTGGGTGCGGTTGCGCTCCATAAGGCGCTGAATCACGGCAAAACCGTCCTGCCCCGGCATCTGCACATCGAGAAAAACGAGATCGGGACGGTGTTTCTCGATCAGATCGACGGCCTCGATCCCGTTGTCGCCCTGCGCAACCACATCCACGCCGCCCACCGAGTCAAGAAGATATTTGAGCTCGTCGCGGGCCAGTTTCTCGTCGTCGATAATGAGCGCGGAAATGGACATGGAAACCTGACAATTGATTGTAGGAAGCGCAACGGGCGGGGTCAATCTGCGGGCCCGAATCAGTCACCTAGGCCCCACTCGCCTGCCTGCTGATGTTCACTTCGGCTTTATTGAAAGCGGCTGCTTAGATGTCGGATCAAGTAATTGCCTAAGCTTAACGATACATCCGACGATAGCTGAGGCTACCGCCGCATAAACAAGTGCATTGCCACCAAAAACGACGGTGACTACCAGGATCTCGGTTAGCCCGCCGCCCCCGTTGTAGCCGAAACCCAAAATTGAAGTAGGCCAAAGCGTAATGAGCAAGACGCCGGGGAATGATTTGAGAGGCCCAAGAAGAGCAATGACTAAAGCGACCAAGAGTCCCACGGCACCACCGATTCCAGCAGACCAAAGAACAGGATGTGAGGTTCTCATGCCAACATTATAGGAGCGCGCAGGCGCTCCGGCCCTAGTCGCTCATCACACGCAGGCGCGCAGGGGTATGGTCGGTGGCCAACTCGTGGCCGCAATTCGTGCAGTAAATATCCGTGACGCGAACGGTGCGGAAGCAGTTGCCGCAATTGGCGGCGAGCTGGTAGTTGCACTGGGGGCAGAAGTGAAAGTCGCCCTGCACGTGAGTGCCGCAGGCCGGGCAGCGCGAAACCAGAGGCTGGCGCAGGAGGAAATAAAGCACAGCGCCGATGCCCGCCGGCATAACGAAGCAGATGAACATCCAGAAGCGGGTGCTCATGGCGCGGCGCGGGGAGTCTTTGCTGATGTAGCCGACCATGAGGAAATAGAGCGAAGCGAGGACGCCCCAGGAGAGGTTGAAGTAGACACGCAGGCCGAGAGGCTGCGGCCCATGATGGCGCTGCTCCGGCGCGACCACCCAGAAGTAGTATTCGACGAGGACAAAGGCAAGGCTGGCTGCGACGATCGACCATACTGGAATCAGCCGCTCTTCTTCCTTGACGCCAATGGATTGCAAATCCGACATGCGACTTCCCTCCCCCGGAGGGCCTTTCCCAGGCGCCCGGAGACACGTGTGCCCCTTTTTGAATGGACGGAGCAGAAGCCTCGGAAGTTGCCGCCTTCTGCAAGCCATGCAGATTTTCTGGCGCCCACTGGGCGGTTAGGGCTTGTTGCGGGGCCAAGCCGCCACCAGCACGGCAGCCAGGATCACCGGGTACAGGATGCAGGCCCAGAGGCTGGTTTGGGTGGCAATGTCGCCGAAGCGCTCGCCGCCAAGGATGTCTTCCGCCACGCGCCAGACGAAGGGCCCAAGTGCAAGGAGGGCCAGCACCAGGGAGGCCAGGGCGAGAGACCGCGTGCGGCGGCGGCCGGCCTTCTGATCCTGGATGACGCCGAGGGAGGCCATGACGACGCGGCGGGTGTTTTCGGCCACGGCGCGGTCGCGGCCGGCCTGCTTGCCGGTGAGCGCGGACAGCAGATCTGGGCTGGCGGCCTCGTTCGCCGCGGATGGGTTGGGCGCCGGGTTGCGGGCCAGTTCCGCCGTTCTCACACCGCCTCCTGGAAGCGCGAAGCCGCGAATTCGAGCTTGGGCCGGAGCATCGCCATGCCGCGGTAAAGCCGCGATTTCACCGTGGAAAGCGGGGAGCGGGTAACTTTGGCGATCTCCTCAAGCGACAACTCCTCATGAAAGCGGAGAACCAGCACCTCGCGGTGCAGTGCATCCAGTTCAAGCAGCGCCGCTGCTATCTTCTCGCGGTCTTCGAGGCTCGCCATCCGGTCGAAGGGTGTCGGGTCGCCCGCAGCCACCTCAAAGGTCATCGCCCGGTCGTCCTCGGTGGCGCCGTCGATCAACTCGTCGAGGCTGTTCATGGTGCGCTTGCGGCTTTGGTCGATAACCAGGTTGCGGGCGATGGTGAAGAGCCAGGTCTCAAAGCGCGCGCGGCCGTTGAACTGACTGCCGTGGACCAGAATGCGCATCCAGACCTCCTGAAAGAGGTCTTCGGCGGTATCGCGGTTGCCGGTGAGGAAGAGCAGATAGCGCAGGAGCCGGTGCTGGTAGCGGACAATCAGCTCCTCGATCAGGCCGGCTTTCTGGCGTTTGAGGCCGGCGGCAACGGCCAGGCTTTCAGCCCGCGCCAGATCGTCGGCTGCGGCGGCAGTGGCTTTGGGGAAAAATGTCCGAACCGAAGCAATCGTCATCTTCATTTCATTAGACGACAAAACCGCCGGCGAAGACCAGTTCAAATGGGGGATTGCGGCTTACCGTCTTCCCTCCTGTTACCAGAGTCCAACCCTGGATCGCAGGTAATAGTTGTGATGCGGGCGACCGGAGGTTTAGACAGGGACTAACGGAGCCGGCAAGTGAGTCGTAAGCAGACGGCAGTTCGGAGCCGCGGGGCAGGGCGGTCGTAAGTCACGGGGGCGGGTTCAGGTGTGCAGCACCCCGGGTCTCAGAATCGAGGCCCGAAGCGTCACTTTTCAAAAGCTGTTGCCGGATTGGTATACACCCCCGCCCCTCCCCCGGTATGCCATACCTCCATATCTGATAACAAAGGGTTTACGGGGCAATCCATACCACCAAACGTACCTCCGCATACCTCCATATTTGATAACAAAGAACTTACGAGACGCCGATATCCGCGGCAGAAACCAGGGAACAGGAAACTGCCAGTAGCCGGTAGATGGTGGATCCTTCGGCTTCGCTGGTCTGGACGCCGATCATGGGACGATTATGCGCCGAAGGGAGAAAATGATCTGCAAAGTGCTGACGAAAAGAAATCGGCGTGGAATCAATGGGATGGCGGGTGGTGAGCGGGCGGGGGCTCTTGACAGCAGGTGAGGTGAACCCCTTGAGTGAGACAGTTTGTAATTTGACAGTTTGCCGTTTGCTGTAAAGTGCTGTTCATTTTGTTGCCTCTGCGGCAGACTCGGTTTCGGTTGGTGAAGCGGAGACAGGCTCTGGTGGAGACCAACCTGTCAAGGAATAGCCAACTGGTGACTCATCGATCGGGTGAGTTGGGGAGCTGGGTGGAACCGGCTCCCCGCTTGCTTTCGGCGGCCGGCCTCGGCGCTTTTTCCAGGATCGATAGATTACCTCATGCCTTGGAAAACTCACGCTCGGCCCTGCCGAGGCAGTTTGGTTGGAGCACGCGGCTTCGAACTCCTCCGGGGTTCTGTAGCCCAGTGCCGAGTGCAGCCGGAGCCGATTGTAGTACTGCTCGATGAACTGTTCCAGATGGGCGTTCAGCTCATCGATGTACTGGTACCGGTGGGCCGAGATCTGCTCACGCTTGAGGGTCTTGATAAAGCTCTCGCAGAAGGCGTTGTCGTAGGGGTTGCCGGGGCGGCTCATGCTGGGCAGGATGCGGTGGATTTCGAGCAGGGTGGTGTACTGCTCGGAGGCGTACTGGATGCCGCGATCGGAGTGGTGCACCAGACCGGGCGCGGGCTGGCGCAGGGTGATGGCGCGCTCCAGAGCCAGCAGCGGCAGCCGCGCTGTAAGGGTGCGATCCAGCGCCCAGCCGACCACTTTGCGCGAGAACACATCCAGCACCACGGCCAGGTAGACGAACTCCTGGCCGAGCCGGATGTAGGTGATATCGGCCACCCATAACTGGTTGATGGCGGTCAGCTTCATGCGGCTGGCCAGGTTCAGGTAGACCTGCCGGTCGTGGTCCGAGCCGGTGGTGGCAACGAAGGCCGTGGGCTGGACGCCCAGCAGGTTGTCTTCGCGCATCAGCCGCAGCACGCGCTTGTGGTTGACACGCATGCCGCGGCGGCCGAGTTCGGCGCTGACCCGCCGGTAGCCGTAGCGGCCCCGATGCTCAAGCACGATCTGCTGGATGGCGTTGCGCACTTCCATCTCTTCCTCGCCGGGATAGCGCGGTTGGAGAAAACGGTAGTATCCGGCGCGGCTGACCTGAGCCAGCCGGCACATCGGCTCTATACCAAGGCTGTCTGCGGTCGGCATCATTTCCCGGATCGCTTTCCAGATGCCATTGCGCCAAAGCCGGTACTGGCCCGGCGCAGAGCCTCGACCTTTTCGCAGGCAGCCTTCAAAAAATCCACTTCCAGGGTCCTCTTCAGCAGCGCTTTTTTGAGCTGAGCGTTTTCCTGGCGCAGGCGCTGCTCGGCCCCCTGAAGCTGCTTTTGCTGCTCACGCTGCTCGGTATCCCGCCACTGGTATAACAACTGCCGCGAGACACCCAACTCCCGGCACAACTGCGCTACGTTCGGCGCCAGCGCCAAGCGGCGCAGCGCCGACTCCCGGAATTCTCTGCTGTATTTCACATACCTTTGGCCCATTTGCAGTTCTCCCTTCACTGCAAACTGTCAAGATACAATTTGTCTCACTTTAGGGGTGCAGTCCAAGGAGGCAGGGGACGGCAGACAGCAGACAGCAAGCAGCAGTCACCAGAAAGCAGGCAGCAGGCAGGAAACAGCAGACAGGGATCAGGAGCTGAGGTTCAATCGCGACCTTTATGATGGGGCTGCGAGGAGGTCATCATGCCGGAACCGGATGCGATGAAGGGCGGTGCGCGGAAAGGCCAAGACAGCGAGGTGTGGCCGGCGCTGCCGCAGAGCGCGTGGAGCGATACCTGCGCCACGCTGCAACTGTGGCTGCAGATGGTGGGCAAGGTGAGGATGGCGCTGACGCCAGCCATCAATCACAGTTGGAATGTGACGCTCTATCCCACGATCCGCGGGCTGACCACGATGCCGATGGCGCTCGGGACGCGAATGGTGCAGATCGACTTCGATTTTGTGGAGCACGAACTGGTGATCGAGACCAGCGACGGCGGACGGGAAACCATCGCTCTCGCCCCAATGACGGTGGCCGAGTTTTACAGCCGGCTGATGGCGGCGCTCGGGAGCCTGGACGCGCTGTGCAACATGTGGCCGGTGCCGTGCGAAGTGGCGGAGCCGATTCCGTTCAAGAAAGACGACGTGCACCGGTCCTACGACCCGGAGTATGCGCAGCGGTTCTGGCGCATTTTGTTGCAATCAACGCGTGTGATCACCATCTTTCGCGCGCGATTCATTGGCAAGGTGAGCCCGATTCATTTGTTCTGGGGCGCGATGGACCTGGCGTGCACGCGGTTCTCAGGGCGCACGGCGCCGGAACACCCGAGCATGCCGGGGCTGCCCGATCGCGTGACGCGCGACGCGTATTCGCACGAGGTGAGCAGCTGCGGATTCTGGCCGGGTGCGGCTGGGACACCGAATATTGAGCCGTTTTTTTATAGCTATGCCTACCCGGAGCCGGCGGGCTACCGGGAGTATGCGATTGCGCCCGCGGAGGCGGGCTTCGACAAGAATTTTGGCGAGTTCATTTTTCCGTACGAGACGATGCGGCAGTCGGCGGACCCGGACGGGGCGCTGCTCCAGTTTTTGCAAAGCACGTATGAGGCGGCGGCGGTGTGCGGGAAGTGGGACCGGGAAGCTCTTGAGGTAAGGTGAGGCGGCGCTGTAGCGCTATGGAAATCTGGTTTGAATGTCGGCAGCAACTACTTTGAGATAGTCTTCGGCAGCGCGAACCGCATCCTCGGCCTCCACTTCGCTGATGATGGCGATGTCGTAGAAGGCGATGTTTCGCTTGCGGCGCATGCGGTCAAACAGATCGAAGGCCGGCGCCAGCGCGGGGTCGAGGTGCTTCCGCGCGAATTCGAGGATGGCGACGTGATGGCCGAGTTGGGCGCGGGGACGCTGGCCGTGGCTCAACATCAGAGCCAGAGACGCCTTGAGGATGGCCTCGTAGGCCGTTTGATGGGCGGTTTCCTCGTCGATCGCCAGGTTTTTTTTGGCGGCGACGGCTTTCTTGCGCGCGTCGGCCAGAAACTGGCGGACCTGGTTGGGATTTGTTGGTTGGGGTTTGTGCGGTTTGGTCGTGGCCATGGCCAATCAGCTCGATGCGCTTTCCGTTCCAGATGTCGGCGATGAATGCGTCGCGCCTGGCAAGCCGCCGATTGAGCTCCGGGGAAGAAAGAACAGTGTAGTTGATTTCGCGGCGGAGGGCCTTTTCAGCCTTGCGAATTTCGGACGCGAGCCGCCGCTGGTCCGGCTGGCCAAGGATCAAAACGTCAATGTCGCTGGCGGCATCGGCTTCGTTCTTGGCAAACGAACCGTAGATCGACGCGGATTCAATGCCGGGAATCGCCTGGAGCGCATGCCTCAGAGCCGGCTCGATGCCGACCGAGCCCTGGAGCAGGGCAAAGACCGGCTTGAGATAGGGATAGGCGGGATTGACGCTGTAGTAGCGCTGGCGGCCCTCGGTCTCAGAGCGCAGGAAGCCCTCGCGCTCGAGGCGGGCGAGTTCGCGGGAGACGTTGGTGGAGTCGGCGCCGAGCGCCGCGGCCAACTGGCGCACATAGGCGCGGGCGGATCGGTTGACGTAGAAGAACGTCAGCAGGTTGCGGCGGAGGTTGGAGCAGAGGGAGATCATTGCAGTAGAATTATACTGCATTTGCAGTAGAAATGTACTGCAATTTGACGAGCCGGCCGGGCTGGTGCGGAGTAGTGCGGGTTCTTTCGCCCCTACGGGGCTGGAGATTTTGGGGGCGGGTTTCCTAGGACTGCGTCACAAGGCGACTTGTCCTGGGCTAACTTCTTGCGCTCTCTGCGGGAGCTTTTCTCACCTAGAGACAGCTTCCAGCCCTCAGTTTTTTAGGTTGGTCGTATCCCAGGTCCCAAGATCGGGACCTGGGGCACCCATTTTCGTGGTGAGTTGGCGTCATGGGACCCGCGCCACCCGCCTCCCATTTTCGTGGCGATGTGGCGGGGTGGGGCCTGCTCACACGCCGCCTTGCGATGCGGGTCCGTTGGAGCTAAACTGGGCTATCTAAAAAAGATGGAACCGTGCGTCAGGGAGACGGGTGAAGGGGGTGTGGTTTGTCCAAGATCATAACGATGTACAACAACAAGGGCGGGGTTTCGAAGACTACAACGCTTTTCAATCTGGGTGTCTACCTGGCTGAACAGGGTTTCCGAATCCTATTCGCTGATTGCGACCCACAATGTAACCTCACCGAGCTTTTCCTTGCTTCCAACCCTGACTTCGAGGATCCCGACAAAGAGTTGCCCGGGACCTCGATTTATCAGGCTCTCCTGCCGCGCTTTCGCGGTGAGGCTGGCGCCATTGACCCGTCCAAAATTGAACTCATCGAGTCCCCGCTCTACCAACGAACGCTTCTTTTTCGCGGTGACATCGAGTTTTCCCTCGCCGAAACCTATTTGGGGACGGCATGGAACCAAGCCGTTACCGAGAATATTCACGAAAAGAACACCTACGTCGCTCTTTATCACCTACTGCACGGTTTGGGAAAGACTCGTGGATTCGATTACATACTTTGCGATGTCGGCCCGAGCACGGGTGCGATCACACGGACGGTCGTGCTCGCCTGTGACGGTCTTTTCTTGCCACTCGTCCCGGACCGGTTTTGCAACCAGGCCGTGCGACTTCTCGGTAGTGTTATCCACGAATGGATAAATCGTCACGAGCAAATAGTCCAAACGCTCGCTCCATTCAAAATCGCGTCTTTCCCTGGCAGCCCTGTTCTTCTCGGTGCGGTCATTCAGAACTTCAAGGTGCACAGCGCGGCGAAGGCTAAGCAGTCCTACGTGAAATGGCAGGAGAGGATCTCCACGGATATCAAGTCATATTTGCTTTCCGAGCACGGAATCGCGCCCGCCCCAAGCCTTAACCCAGAAAACCCGTACATCGCCACGATACGCGACTTGGGGCCTCTCGCGCCGACTGCGCAGATGTTCGGAAGAGCAATGTTTGACATTGACCAGGAACACACGAGAGAGGCCTCCACGACAGGCCAGATGTACTACGGTTCCGTGTGGAAGCCGTGGGTTGACCGAATGAGCGATTACAAAACGGAGATCGGCAAGATCGCGAGTGCGATGCCGTAAGACCATGAATCCTTCCTACCTTTACGCAGCACTATTGGATGTACTCGGGTATCGGTTGTTCCTTGAGAAGGACCGGCAGAGCGGGCGCCTTGACTTCCAGGGGAAGCTGTCGGCTGCTCTGGCTGCGCTCGGCGCTGTCAACGAAGCGGTCTTTGGCGTTCGGGCGATTTCGGATACGGTCATACTCACCTGCAGTGAACATGGGCACTTTCCAGAGTTTCTTGAGCTGCTCCGATGTCTTTTCGTCGCTTTTCTCGAGCAGGGTATCTTCATCCGTGGCGGCGTTGCATTTTCTCAGCATTTCCAGAGCGGACGATTGACATACAGTCACGCGATCGCGAGGGCATACGAACTCGAGTCGAAGGTCGCTGGCTACCCCCGTATCGTAATCGACAACAATATCGTCGCGATGTATCAGACGGGCTCCGGACTGCCGAATATCGCGTCGTCGGGATTGTTATGCCTCGAGAATGGGGTTTACTTCTTGGACATTCTGACCTCTTCGAATTGGCAGCAGGTTTACACCTGCGCGAGGGACATCCATTCGCAAAGCAGTGGCTCTCTAATGGCCGATGACCCGGCATTTGGTAAGCACATCCGATTTGAGCGGTACTTACGTATGTCTCGGCACGCGCCGCAGGCTTCTTCTCCTTTTATCGGCGGGATAGAGAGCATTTGAATTCCTAGGCGCGTTCCGAGACGATTAGATTTCGGACTAACAGGTTTGCGCGAGCCGTGGTCGGTTGGCCGCGCGTCAAACGATCCCTTGACTGCAGGGTCTGTGTCGCCTGTGATTCAATAGTAAGGATGGGCATTCCCCGGAGATCGACGCTGAGAGGGCGATGGATTGCGGCCAAGCGGAAGGTGCGCGAGTACGCGATGGTGGCGCGGGCGCTGGCGGACACTTCGCACCCGGTGCTGGCGCAGATTATTCCGACGAGATTCTGCAACCTGAGCTGCGCCTACTGTAACGAATACGACAAGGTGAGCGAGCCGGTGCCTCTGGAAGAGATGTTCCGGCGGATCGACCACCTGGGGCGGCTGGGGACGGCCATGATCGGCATCTCGGGCGGGGAGCCGCTGACACATCCGCAACTGGACGACATTATCCGGCGCATGAGAAAGACGGGCGCGATTGCGGGGATGATCACGAACGGGTTCCTGCTGAGTCCGGATCGGATCGAGCGGCTCAACGAGGCGGGCCTGGACCACATGCAGATTTCGATCGACAACCTGGAGCCGGACGAGGTGTCAAAGAAGTCGCTTAAAACTCTGGACAAGCGGCTGGAGATGCTGGCCGAGTTTGCCGAGTTCCACGTGAACATTAATTCGGTGGTGGGCGGAGGGATCAAGAATCCGAACGACGCGCTGGCGATCGGGCGGAGGGCGCTGGAACTGGGGTTCGAGTCGACGATCGGGATGATCCACGACGGGGACGGGCAAGTGAAGCCGCTGAAGCCAGACGAGGCGCGGGTGTACCACGAGATGAAGGCGCGGAAGAAGACTAACTACGCGCAGTTCGACAAGTTCCAGGAGGCGATTGCCGAGGGGCGGCCGAACAACTGGCGTTGCCGGGCGGGGTCGCGGTATTTGTACATTTGCGAGGACGGGCTGGTGCACTACTGCAGCCAGCAGCGTGGGTACCCGGGCGTGCCGGTGGCGGAGTACACGCGCGAGGACTTGAAGCGGGAGTTTACGACGGCGAAGAGCTGCGCGCCGCATTGCACCATCGGGTGCGTGCACCGGATCAGCTACATTGACCACTGGCGTGCTCCCCAGACACGGATGGTGGCGCCGGGCGGACAGGAGCTGGTGGAGATACAGAGGGCAGGGGCTAGGGACTAGGTGTCAGGGATCAGGGGTCAGGGATCAGGGGTCAGGGATCAGGGGTCAGAACCGGCGCGGCAGGGATTTGCCGGCTGGT
>CAWEGN010000009.1:0-96943 GCA_963808805.1 uncultured Acidobacteriaceae bacterium
CAACTAGGGGAAATCAGGTCTACCGGGTTTTCCGAATTGAAGACCCAACCGGTTAAAACGTGCCCAGGGCCGTATGACTTCCGGTGGATCGTTACCCCCAGCCACTTTTTGTGGCTAAGTGGTCTTATCCAGTGACTTTTACCCTCGATCATTTGCTTTAACCCAATAGAACAAGTGGCGGATCGAACAAAATCTTCACAATAAAGAGGTTCTGGCTCTTTTTTCGCGGATTTGCACTGGAAACTGTGCAAATCGCGCGAACCAGCGCTACTTCGCCGCGGCCGGATGGAATTGCTTTTGGCGCGGCAGCCGAGGGCCGCTACTGCCCGGCAATCCTTCCTGAGCGTGCGTGGCGCTTTCAGTGAGTACCTGCAGTGACTTGCGCGTAATTTGCCGCGGCTGAAGCAGTACCGGCTATTCGCCGCCAATCGGGTTCTGGGCCTGCTACGGGTCGCCGTCAGGGTCGAATCTGGATAAGGAAGAGTGGGGGATAATTAAGGGCGCCGGAGGCTTGGGGCCATAAAAGCGTCTGTGAGGTTCTATTGTCTGCGTTGTATCATGTCCATCAATAACGGCATTCAGGGCTGGGCTACACTACCGGCCGTGCGGCCCCAAGTTTCCAGGGCAACGGCCACACCCGGACTCGGAAATGAAGTGGGAACTTTGAAGAAATGGCCAAAGTGAATGAATGGAAGCGCTGGTTCCGGAGGATCGGGTATCCGGAACAGCCGCGGGCGGAAAGACGAATCCCGTCCGGGTTTGCAGCCCGGCAGGCGAACAACCCTGCTTCAAAGCCATTCACCATCAAGGATATCGGCTCGGGTGGGCTTTATTTGCTTACAGAAGAACGCTGGCCCCTTGGTGAGCTGATCCCGTTGACGCTGAAAGTGGAAGGTCCGCCGGAGAATCGTTCCGAGTATCAGGTTGCACTACAGGCGCGGGTTGTTTGGCATGGCGAAGATGGCATCGGGTTATCGTTTGTTTTGCCGCCAGGCGTGAATCCAGACCTTTGGGATGTTCTGCTCAGGAACGTAATCGTTCTTACGGATCCGAAAGACGTCTTATATACGTTCAGGATGCTCCGAGCGGTCCTGTTCCTATGCCGGCTATGTGGGGCCGAAGCCAACGAAGCCATTCTGTTGCTTGGCGGAGAACTGGATCAGCCCAGAACCGAGACCGCTTTGGAGATTGCGTTCAGTGCGGAAAAGCTCCTGGCTTCCGAACCCGGCGCCGACAGGAAGCGCGCTCATCCACAACTTGTCGCAAGCTTACTTAAATATGGGTCATGGGCGCACGACGATTTGACCAAGCAATTATGGATAGGTCTTTTGGCCTCATCTTGCACCGAGGGAGGAATAGACGATTCCAATGCCGCCTTTGTGGATCTTCTCGTGCATGTTACACCGATCCAGAGCCGGATCTTCGTTACTGCATGCGAGAAGGCAATGGAGGTAATGTCTGAAGCACGGGATCTTCCCTCGACTCGAATCATCTTTACGCCAGAAGAGATGGTTCGACTTACAGGTATCTACGATCTGTCCAGGACTGCTGTGGATATCGCATATTTATTTAATTCGGAATTACTTGAAAAAGTTTTCGATTTCACGTCTTACATTCCCACGGAAAGCTTTGACATCACTCCTTCTCGTCTAGGTCTGGAACTGTACAAACGCTGTCAAGGGCATCGCACTCAGCCGCATTCAGCGCGGGATGTATCGGAGGGCGCCCAGCCCCTGCCGTAGCCCGACCGCTCCGCAGGAAATGAGTGAGCTCCGCTCGCGCCGCTTCCCGATCCGGCAGGCCTCGCCTAACCTCGCGCTGCCAGAAAACAGAAGGTGCACCTCCAGGAAACAGAAGGTGCACCTCAATGATCTGCCGTTAGCCCGTGGCGCGGAAGCGCGCCCTGTGGTATTCCAGACCAAGCTCCCGGCAGATCGCGCAGTACAGGGTGAAGCTGGAAGCCGCGGTCAGCAAGGCGCTGACAGTGCCTGCCCGCTTAGTGACTGGCGGTAAGCGAGAAGGCGTCCACGTAGAAATCCTCGGTTGTGCCGCCCGTGCTGCCAATTTCGAAGCCGTATTGGATCGCGGTAATCGTGGAGGTCGACGCCAAGTACCCGTTGGTCCCCAGGTACGATGAGCATGCCGTAGATGTCCACGGTCCCGGAAGAGACGCCAAAATTCGTAGAGGTGCCCGTCGGCGGGACCCACTGGAAGACGAGTTCCGAACCCGCACCGCCGTTCCGACACAGGTTCCATTTATTTGTCGGGACGCCGTGCGACCCGCCGAAGCTGAGGTTGGTGGCCAGTACGGTCATGTACTGGGTGCAGGCGCTGCGGTTGACGACCTGGTTCTGGATCATCACTTCATTGCCGTAGCTGTTGAACCACATGTCGTAGCCAGAATCTTCGATGGTGCCAGAGGTGGTGGGTACTGTGCTCACAAACGAGGAATACATGTAGGAGAAGCTGTTGATTTTTGGATTGGCGCTCGGCGACCAACTGCTGAACAAGATGTCCGTGTCGGGGTACGATTGCACGCCCGTATAGCCCGAGGCCATCTTGGCCGCCACCCACCATCTTCCCTCGGAGACCGTGTACAGCGTCTGCGCCCATCCGGTTTGGGGGTTCCAGACGTCGTTCTGGACATTGGAGTTGCCGCCGCCATTATCGGTGACTTCCGTGTCGTTGTAGGGTCCGCAGTTGCCGCTCGCGGTGGAAGTGGAACAAACATATTGGCCCATAGCGATCGAGCTAGAAGCAAGAACCATCAACGGTACTAGCAACATGCGAGTAAAAACAGACTTGTTTCTCACAGAGAAACCTCCTTTTTCGTCATTGGGGATTTGCTTACAGCCTTCAACCACTAGATCGCCATTGACACAAGTGTCAAGGGAAATGCAGCTTATTGATGGAAGAATCAAGTTACTGAGGGACAATGGGCTAAAGTAAGTAATCGGTAGTTACTAACTCAAAGATAACTTGGGCGCACACGATACAAGCGCGGCTCTGCACAGAGTAAAACCTACGGTTACACTGAGTTAAGGTGGCCCGCCGGCCAGAGGAAGGTACGAGCAACCCGGGACTCCTGGCCGTCTCCTGCCACTATGGCCATTTTGACAGTACTTAAGGCAGCTTTTTCCCGATGAAAAAGCCAGTTGGCGATTGTGCCCTGGTCAACACCTGCAGGAGACCCGCTACAGGGTCAGGCGCCGAGCGGCTTAAGGCATTTCTCCCAACCCTCAAGAGTGCTCAATGGTTCGAAGGTTGCCGCTCAATGGGGTTCGCGTCAACTTTGCGGTCTTGAACCCCAATACGCCATGGGGAGAAATGCGTTAGCCCGCCAGCCCTATTTTGCCGCCAACTGGCGCAGGACGTACAGCAGGATGCCGCCGTGCAGGTAGTACTCGATCTCCTGCGGCGTGTCGATGCGCACCGTTGTGTTGAACTCGCTGACCTTGCCGCCGCTGCCGGTGGCTTTGACGCGGAGCGTGCGGCCGTTGGCGAAGCGGTCCTTGAGGAGCGTCGGTGAGGCCGGGGAAGTCGTAGACCTCCTCGCCGGTGAGGCCGAGGGATTCGACGTTCCGGCCCGATTCGAACTGCAGCGGCAGAATGCCCATGCCGACGAGGTTGGAGCGGTGAATGCGCTCGAAGCTTTCGGCGATGACGGCGCGGACGCCGAGGAGCTTGGGGCCCTTGGCAGCCCAGTCGCGCGAGGAGCCGGAGCCATACTCCTTGCCGGCGAGAATGATGAGCGGAACGCCGCGCTCGGCGTACTGGACGCTGGCGTCGAAGATGGACATCTGCTCGCCTTCAGGGAGCAGGCGCGTGACGCCGCCCTCGGTGCCGGGCGCGAGCTTGTTGCGCAGGCGCACATTGGCGAAGGTTCCGCGCACCATGACTTCGTGATTGCCGCGGCGCGAGCCGTAGGAGTTGAAGTCGGCGGGACGGACGCCGTGGGCCGATAGATATTGACCCGCGGGACCGTTGGCTTTGATGGAGCCGGCGGGTGAGATGTGGTCGGTGGTTACGGAGTCGCCGAGGACGGCGAGGACGCGCGCGCCGGAGATGTCGGTGACGGGCGCGGGGGTCATGGTCATGCCGTCGAAGTAGGGCGCCTTGCGGATGTAGGTCGAGTCGGGCTCCCACTGGTAGACGTCGCCCGTGGGGAAGCTGAGGCCCTGCCAACTGGCGTCGCCCTCCGTCACTGTGGCGTATTCCTTGCGGAAGCCTTCGCTCGAAACGGCGCGCTCGATGGCTGCGGAGACTTCGGCCTGCGTGGGCCAGATGTCGCGCAGGTAGACGGGCTTGCCGGAGGGGTCGTTGCCGAGCGGGTCTTTGTCGAAGTTGTGGCCGATGCGGCCGGCGAGCGCGTAGGCGACGACGAGCGGCGGGCTCATGAGATAGTTGGCGCGGACGTCAACATTAACTCGCCCCTCGAAGTTGCGATTGCCGCTGAGCACGCTGACGGCAACGAGGCCGTGGTCTTCTATAGATTTAGAAACGTCGGCGGGTAGCGGGCCGGAGTTGCCGATGCAGGTGGTGCAGCCGTAGCCGACGACGTTGAAGCGGAGCTTTTCGAGATAGGGAAGCAGGCCGGCCTTCTGGTAGTAGTCGGTGACCACACGCGAGCCGGGAGCGAGCGAGGTCTTGACCCACGGCGGGACGGTGAGGCCTTTTTCGACGGCTTTTTTGGCGAGCAGGCCAGCGGCGATCATCACGGATGGATTCGAGGTGTTGGTGCAACTGGTGATGGCGGCGATGACGACCGAGCCGTGGTCGAGATACTTGTCGGGATCGACGTTGAAGCGGGCTTTGATTGTGTTTTGGGCGACGGTTGTGGTGACGCGAGCGGCGACAGGCAGGGCATCGGAGGAAGTGTCCGGGCCCTCGTTGTCTTCAACGGCGACAGAAGCGTCGGTGACGGTGTCGCGCTTCCATGCAGCGGCGGTGCGCGAGCCGAGCGGCTTGGCCGTGGGCGCGAGGAGCGACGGCAGTTGCTGGGCGAAGCTGGCGGCTGCGTCTTTGAGGAGCACGCGGTCCTGCGGGCGGCGCGGCCCGGCGACGCTGGGCTCGACGGTGGCGAGGTCGAGCTCGAGGGTCTGCGAGTATTCGGCCTCGGGTGCGCCTGCGGTGTGGAAGAGGTCTTGCTCGCGATAGTAGGCTTCGACGAGCGCGATTTGCTCTTCGCTGCGGCCAGTGAGGCGCAGGTAGCGGAGGGTCTCCGCGTCGACGGGGAAGATGCCGCAGGTAGCGCCGTATTCGGGCGCCATGTTGCCGATGGTGGCGCGGTCGGCCAGTGGCAGATCGGCGATGCCGGGACCGTAGAACTCGACGAATTTGCCGACAACGCCGAGCTTGCGCAGAGCCTGCGTGACGGTGAGGACGAGATCGGTGGCCGTGGCGCCCTCGCGCAATTTGCCGGTGAGCTTGTAGCCGACGACCTGCGGGATCAACATGCTGACACGGGCTGGCCGAGCATGGCGGCCTCGGCCTCGATGCCGCCCACGCCCCAGCCGAGCACGCCGAGGCCATTGATCATGGTGGTGTGCGAGTCGGTGCCGACGAGCGTGTCGGGGTACGCGAAAAGCTCGCCGTCGATCTCCGTGGTGAAGACCACGCGGGCGAGATATTCGAGGTTGACCTGGTGGCAGATACCCATGCCGGGCGGGACGACGGAGAAGTTGCGAAAAGCCGACTGGCCCCACTTGAGGAAAGCGTAGCGCTCGCGGTTGCGCTGGAACTCGAGGAGCGAGTTGGCCTCGTAGGCCGCGGGCGTGCCGTACTCGTCGACCTGGACGGAGTGGTCGATGACGAGCTCGGCGGGGGCGAGGGGATTGACGCGCTCGGGATCGCCGCCGAGAGTCTTGATGGCGTCGCGCATGGCGGCGAGATCGACGATAGCGGGTACGCCGGTGAAGTCCTGCATGAGGACGCGCGCCGGCATGTAGGCGATTTCGCGGCTGGGCTGGGCTTTGGCGTCCCAGCGGGCGAGGAATTCGATGTCGGCGGCGGTGACGTTGACGCCGTCTTCGCGGCGGAGGAGGTTCTCAAGCAGGATTTTGAGGCTGAAGGGAAGGCGCGAGAGGTCGAAACCGCGCGCGGCGAGCGCCGGAAGGCGATAGATGGTGTAGGAGCGGCCGCCGGAGGTGAGCCCCAGATCGAGTGTTGTCCGGCTATTGAAGCTGTTCATCGGATGATCCTCTCAGCGGAGCTAGAAAAAGAGCGGAGTTAGCGGGGCTAGCGGCGTTAGCGGGGCTAGCAGAGCTCTGAACCGCAAGCATTCCGCGGGCATTTTTTTGACGAGGCACGGCCCGCACGGGAAAAACTCTCGACGGAAATAGATTACTCAGTGCCTGGGGTCAACGTCCACGGTCGGGGCGGCCGCGGCGGAAGCGCCTGAGGAGGGGCGAGCCGGCGATGGGGAGAAGGCGGCGCATGGTACGAGAAGATTTTAGCGCGGATGAGAGGTTGGATGGAAGGAGGATCTGTGCCCGGTAGAACGGGCCTGCAAAAATCAGGCTGTGATGGAAGCGGTAAGGCGGACGCCCAGGGCATGCATGACCTTAAGCGCAGTGCCCAGCTCCGGATTGCCGGTATCGCTGAGCGCGCGATAGAGGGATTCGCGGGTAACGCCGGTTTCGCGCGCAAGCTGGGCCATTCCGCCGCGCGCCCGCGCAACGGCGCCAAGGGCCTTGGCGATGTAACGCGGATCGTCGCTATCGAGCGCCTCTGTCAGATAGGCGGCGATGGTCTCGGGATCGGTGAGGAATTCGGCCGCGTCGTACGGTTTGGTTTTGATTTTCATGTCAATACTCCGTCTCAGCCCATTGGGACGCGATGGCTTTCGCTCGTTTGATGTCATTTGCTTGCGTACTTTTGTCGCCGCCGCAAAGCAGAAGGATCAACATCTGTCCCCGCTGGATGTAATAGACCCTGATAGCCGGGGCCAAAATCGATTTTCATCTCGACGACGCCAGCGCCGACGCTTCTCGTCTTACCGGGGTTCCCATCCTCTAGCCGATCGATCCGCGCGAGAATCTTCGCGCGACCTTGCTTGTCCCGCAAGCCGCTCAACCACGCAGCGAATTCTTCGGTGCGACGAACTTGCACAGAACGCAATCAATTCGATACCCATACAGTGTAACCCATAGATTACGTCAATGCAAGTGCGACATGTACCATCGAGATTGTCGCGAGCAGAACCATGATGCGGATACCGCGGCGGAGCGCTTCCGAATCGCACCGCTCGCTGCCCCCTATACTTGAAGTAATAAGTACTTCGCATCGAGGTTCCCGGAAATTGAAGTATTGGGTTGGAATCCAGGGGCTTTATTCGCGCCTTTCAGGTTGGGTTGGGCGCCTGCATGCCCAACGGAGCGGCAGAGGCTGCTGGCCGTCACGATCGTGGCCGGGGGGCTGTGCGGGCTGGCGGCGGTGGCGTTTCACGTCAGTTGCGCGCGGCTGTATGCGCTGCTCATCGATCCCGCCACCGGCGCGCCCGGCCATAGCTGGATCTGGTGGACGATTCTGACGCCCGCGCTGGGCGGACTGGTGGCCGGTCTGGGCCTCACGTACTGGGTGCCGGCGGCGGCGGGCAGCGGCATTCCGCAGGTGAAGACGGCGTACACGTTTCGCTTTGGCGCCATCACAATCAAGGAGACCATCGGCAAGTTCGTGCTGTGCGCTTTCCAATTGGGCAGCGGAGCATCGCTGGGCGTGGAAGGCCCGACGGTGCAGATTTGCGCCGGGGTGAGCAGCTTTCTGGCGCGTGTGGCCCGGCTCAGCCCGGTGAACAGCAGGCGCATGGCCTCAGTGGGCATGGCGGCGGGCATTGCCGCGGCTTTCAACGCGCCCATCGCAGCGGTTACCTTTACGCTGGAGGAGCTGATCGGGAGCCTGGACCAGACGATGCTTTCGGGCGTGATTGTGGCGGCGGCGCTGGCAGCCGTGGTGGAGCACAGCGTCCTCGGCTCCAGCCCGATCTTCCATGTACCGCGCCTGCAGACCTACACGCTTGCCAACGCCTCATCGCTGGTTTGGTATGCGCTGCTCGGATTGCTGGCGGCGATTGTGTCGGTCGCGTTTACCGATTCGCTGCTCTGGCTGCGCTTGTGGTTCAAGGGGCTCAAACGGGTTCCCAAGTGGGTGCAGCCGGCGATTGGCGCCGCGGCCACGGGCGCGCTTCGCCGTGGTGGCGATTCAGTTTTTTCACGTGAATGGAATCGCCGGCAATCCCTACGTCACGCTGACGCAGGCGCTGCTCGGCAACTTGCCGGTGACGGCGATGGCGGTGTTGTGCGTGCTCAAGCTGGCGGCCACGGTCACGTCGTACTCGAGCGGCGGCTCGGGCGGAATTTTTGCGCCGGCGCTGTTCATGGGCGGGATGCTGGGCGGCGCGGTGGGCTACCTGGACGTGACTGTATTCCACCATCCGGCGGACTCGATCGGCGCATTCGCCGTGGTGGGCATGGGCGCGGTGTTTGCCGGCATCGTGCGCGCGCCGATGACGTCGATCCTCATCATCTTCGAGATGACCGGCGGGTACGGGCTGGTGCTGCCCATGATGATCGCCAACATGAGCGCGTTTGCGCTGGCGCGGCACTGGCGGCACACGCCGGTGTACGAGGCGCTGCTGGAGCAGGACGGAATTTACCTGGATCGAAGACACAAGCCGCACGACCCCGGCGGCCAAAGCGCAATACCCGTGAAGGAGTTGCACGCGGTAGATATCATCTCGCAACCGGCGCCATAGGGATTTTTGTTGGCCGTGGGACGCCCGCCGCGAAGCTCAGCTACCGCGGCTCCATGTTGTAGAGGAAGTAGGCGCGGAGCTCGAGGTAGGGGCCGTGGAACTCCCGGGGAAGATTGGGATAGCTGGAGCCGGTGATGGCTCCCCAGGCCGCGCGGTCAAGACCCGGGTCGCCGGAACGGCCGTCCAACTGCATGTCGGTGACCTGGCCGTTGGGCAGAACCTTGAAGTGGATGACCACAACGCCCGACTTGAGGATGGGCGGGTTGACTTCGTCGGGGATGAGCGGATCCCAGGTCATTTGCGTGATGTAGTGCCAGCGCGCCAGCCAGGAGCTGAAGTCCACGCCCTGCGTGTCGGAGAGAACCTGGACACCGCCGGTGCCCGCGCCGGGATGCATTGAAAGTCCGCCTGAAGGCACATCGCCGTAGGACTGCCCCCCGTGGTTGTGCATGGCATTCTGCATGTCCTGCTTGAGCTGATCGGCGGGGTTCTGCGAGCCCATGGCGAAGCTGGGCCTGGCCGGGACGGCAGCGGGGCGCGGCGCCTCAACCTGCGAGTCGCGGGTTTGGGCGGAAGCGGCTGCGAGGGCTGCGGCTTGGGCTGTTCCGGAGCCTGAATCTGCTGCTGTTGTGCCGGCGGCGGAGGCGGCGACTCGCGATTCAGCTCGTCCAGCGTTTGCTTGTCGATGAGCGGGTGATTGGGCAGGCTTGGGGATGACTTCGGCCGCGAGCTGGCGCAGGGCGTCGGGCGGCAGGTCGAGGTAGGCGAGATCCTTGCGCTCCTTGATGGCTTCGAAGGGGTCAATGACCTTGGGCACCTTGAAGATGTAGGTCGGAATCCAGGTGATGGCGGAGAAGAACAGGATGTGGATGAGGAGAGCGAGCCAGAATCCCTCGCGCAGGCGCGACCAGCGCCGCTCGTCTTCGAGCTCGCCGATCATCTCCAGCAATTCGTGGGTGTTGTAGTCGATCCATCGCGAGCTGCTGACGACTGGGGCGGACGGCTCACGCGGTTCCAGGTCGCGCTCAGGGAACGTGTCCAGCCCCAGAATCGAACCGGAGATAGAGGTTTCCTGTGCGGGACTGCCAGTTTGCGGACGCGGCTCGGCTGGTCCCTTGGGCTCGTTCACTTCGGCTGGCGCTTCGCTAATCGGCATTCCATGCGGAGGAGCCTCTCAGGGCAGACCGCCCCCTGGCCGGCTCTGTATGCAAGTCCTTCCAGTCCATTCTCTCATTTTCGGCAATGACCTGCGCAGGCTGGTGGTTTCGAAGCTTCGCTCCATCGTTCCTCCGGCGATTCAAGCCGCGCCCTTTCAAAACAGGGATTGACCGAAACATCGCCTGCAAGACCACGCCCCGTACAATGATTCTTACTGAATTGACGCAGAAAAAGCCGGAAGGGGATAGGGTTTGAAGCAGTTTTTTGCGCGCATTGCGGCGGAATGGAAGCTGGCGATTCTGCCGGCGCTGTTGAAGTGGGGGATCTGGGGCGTGGGCGCGGTTGCGCTGCTCGACTCATCGAGCATTCCCGTGCCCATGGACGCGATTTTGGCCCTCTATGTGTGGAACGACAAGCGGCACTTCTGGCTCTACTGCCTGGTGGCGGCGGCGGGCTCGGCAATCGGCGGACTGCTTCCCTATGGGCTGGGCCGCGCCGGGGGCGAGCTTTTCCTGCTCAAGCGCGTGGACCGGGCGAAGTTCGAGCGAATGCGCGACCGTTTTCAGCGCCAGGAGTTCCTGGCAGTGATGATTCCATCCATGATGCCTCCGCCGGCTCCCTGGAAGGTTTTCGTCTTTGCTTCGGGCGTCTTTGAGATGCAGGTGGGGAACTTCCTGCTGGCCGTGTTTGCGGGAAGGATGGTGCGCTGGCTTGCGCTCTCGCTGCTGGTGCTCAAGCTGGGGCCGGGAGCGGCCGATCTGGTGACGCGCCATGCGCTGGCGACGGTCTTGATCGTGGGCGTGCTGGCGGTGGTGGGATTCGCGTGGTGGTGGCGGCGGAAGAAGCGCAGCGGGAAGCTGCTGGAAGGGTAGGTTGTATCGACATATAGGGATATGTGGCGTTGCGTAGCGAAAACCCGTTCAGACGAGGCGGAGGACAACGGCTGTGGCGGGTCCACCGCCTAGGACGACAACGAAGTATGAGCGGGTTTCCACCCCAGCGACAAAAGATCTGTCGCTGGGGGCCCGGGTTTTCGCCGCAACCCGAAGGGCTGGGGCCGATTTTCCCGGTTTCGTTGTCGTTCGTCGCTAGCAGACGCCCGGTATCCACCCCATGAACTGAGTTCATGGGGCCCCGGCGTATGCGTCGCTCCTCTCTCCTAGAACCCGAAAAAATCGGCTCCCAGCGCCGCACACCCCTATATGTCGATACATCCTAGGGCATGTTTCAACGCAAGAAGCACTCCTGTGCCCGCCTTAACCGTCCGTGCACAGTAGTGAATCCTTCGAAGTTTACTTTTCCGCCAGTACAGCTGCCGGGCGATGGAAGCCCATCCGCCGCACCAGGGCGGGCGCGCCGAGCGCCACGCCGAGAACGATCGAGGTTGCGACGAGATCGTTGCGGTAGAAGGGCACGCCGGCCAGATAGCAGACTCCAAGCCCGGCGAGAGTGTGCGGATACCCATTGAAGCCGCTGGCCCAGACACCGTAATTGGAGACAAGGAAGAACGAGGTTGGTCCCAGGATCGCGCCCGCGGCCCCGCGCGCGAAGGTGGCGCGCTTGCGGAGCAGGATGGACCCGAGCGCCATAGCCGCCAGATACCACATCCAGGTGATCGCATAGCCCTGCCAACGGAAGCTGTAGTGGTAGACGAAGATCGTCAGGTAACAATCTGTCGCGATGAGAGCGGCGAGGGGTGCGAGCATCTCGCGCCAGGGACGCCGCGCGCCGAAGTAGAGCAGGCCGCCGGTCACAGCGGTAAAGTTCCACCATCCCGCATGAGGTAATACGCGAGTGAAGACAGCAACCAACACGAGCAGATAAGCGGCCATGACTACCTCTTCTTTTTATGGATTCCAAGAGATCTCGAACCGAAACGGCGATCCTGCGACTCAAGGGACTGAATGTATTCTGCGGTACGCGTGCGGCGCGGTCAACCCCCAGACGTTCCACGAGGCAAATAAAGTTTTCCGCAGGAACAAATCCCCTACCGTTACCGTTGCTCCCGGCCATCCATGGCCTCGCCGGCGTCGTAGCGGCCGTCGACGATGTAAACCCAGCCGCTAAGCGGCGAGCGCGCGGCGGCGCTGCGGGTTCCGATGAATGCATAGTCGAAGCGCAGATCGGTGAACTCGACGGTCGTCCACGAACGATTGGGGGGCAGTTGCGGAGGGTCCATACCGGGCGCTGGTTCCTGAGCCACGTCTCGCACCACGGCCCAGGTTCCCCAGTCGAGATAGACCCGGCCCAACGGCGTGCGCCTGGCAGCTTCCACCGCCGGGGTAACGGCCGGCTTATAGAGCACGTCGCGATGTGGGTCGCTGTCAATGGAGCCGGTCCGCGTGTCGATTTCGGCGGTCTGATAGAAATCGGCGGTTTCGAGGATCGCGTGCCAGCGGAACGGGTTCACGGGGTAAGGCTCGACGGCCATGCGCGTGACCGGTTCAGCGGCGAGGTTCGTGTTGTCGAGCATGGCCAGAGCCTGGGCGTGCTCGGCCCAGCGCCAACAACCGAGCAGAAGCACTGCAACGAGAGCAAAGATGGCCCAGCCGCGCCCGCGGAAGGGCTCGCGCCGGGCGCCAATTTCGCGGTCGGCGAGACCGAGCAGCCACGGCATGACCAGGGCGACGAAGAAGATTGCCCACAGAACCGGCTCGACGATGAACATAAAGCTGCCCGCATACCAGCGTGGATTGAACGGAAAGAACGGGCGCAGGCCGTAGTTGTTGGTCCAGTCGAGGAGCAGATGGCTGAGCGCGGCGACGAAGGCCGTCAGGTAGAGCCATCCCCAGTGGATGGGCTGACGCGGCTGAACATGGGGTTCCGGAGATTGTGCGATCCCACCCTTTTCGTCCGCTGGCGCGGATGAAAAGGATGGGGCACCCATGTGTTTGTTCCGTAGGCGCCAGAGGTGGAAGAGTCCCACCGCGCCCACCACCACGCCTGCTACAACGGGTACAGCCCAGAATGTGTGCGTGATGCCGCGATGGTGCTTGAGCTCCTCGACCGGACCGGCAAAGCCCCAGAAGACATCGACATCGGCGGCTTCGGCGGCGAGCACCGCGGCGAACGTAGCATACGCCGTCTTGCGATTGAATCCGGCGCGGCCCAGGCAGGCTCCGGTCAGGAAATGGGTGACGGGTTCCATGAAAGTGCTCGGTCCTCATTAGAGAATGACATACAGGCTTGAGCGCGCGAGAGGGATCACCGCGCTGGATGCCGCGGGCGAAGCAAAGCGGCTTGCGCGCGTGTCCCAGGGCGGCGTGCCTGGCCTACAATCGTGGATGGACCGATAAGCCGAACGAGGTGCCCATACCGCCATGAAGCAACTACAAACCAATGGGATGACGAGGAGAATTTTGAGCACAGGAATTTCCATCGTCTTGAGCGCCGCTGCCGGAGCCTGCGGAGCGCAGACGCAGACCGCCGCCAACTTCGGACCCGGCAATCCTTTTTATGCGGCCAGCACGCTGCCGTTTCACGCGCCGCCTTTCGACCAGGTCAAGGACAGCGACTACCAGCCGGCCATCGACGCGGGCATGGCGCAGCAGATCGCGGAGGTTGAGGAGATCGCGAACAATCCCGCGCAGCCGACCTTTGAGAACACGCTGGCGGCGCTGGAGCGCTCGGGCCAGTTGCTCACGCGCGCGATGGCGGCGTTCAACTGCGTAACCGGCGCGAACACCGGCGAGGAATTGCAGAAGGTGCAGGAGTACGAAGCTCCGCGGCTGGCCGCCCACGAGGACGCGATTTATTTAAACGCCAAGCTCTTTGCGCGTGTGAAGGCGATCTACGAAAAGCGCGCGACGCTCGGCCTCGATCCGGAGTCGCTGCGGCTGGCGGAGTACGACTACCAGCAGTTTGTAAAGGCGGGCGCGAATCTCTCCGACGCGGACAAAGCCCGGCTGAAAAAGATCAACGAAGAAGAGTCGACGCTTGAGAACTCGTTCATGACCAAATTGCTTGAGGCCACGAAGGCGGGCGCGTACTCGACGACGGACCCGAAGGCGCTGGCCGGACTGAGCGAGGCGCAGTTGGCCGGGGCGGCGGAGGACGCGAAGGCACGGAAACAGCAGGGATGGCTGGCGCCGCTGCAGAACACCACGCAGCAGCCCGATTTGACCTACCTGACGAACCGCGCCACGCGGCAGGCAATTTTCGAGAACTCCTGGAACCGCACCGAGCGCGGAGACGGCAACGATACGCGCGCGACGATTGCGCGGCTGGCGCAGCTTCGCGCCGAGAAGGGAGCACTGCTGGGTTACCAAAATTACGCTGCGTGGAACCTGACCGACCAGATGGCCAAGACGCCGGAGGCGGCGATCCATTTTCTGGATGCGCTGACGCCGGCCGCGACGGCGCGGGCTGCCAGAGAGGCCAAAGACATCCAGGCGCTGATCGACTCCCAACACGGAGGGTTCACGCTGGAGCCGTGGGATTGGGAGTTTTATGCCGAACAGGTGCGCAAGGCCAAATACGATCTGGACGAAGCGCAGATCAAGCCCTATTTCGAGCTGAACAACGTGCTCGAAAAAGGGGTGTTCTACGCGGCGCACGAACTCTACGGCTTGACCTTCAAGGAGCGCAAGGACATTCCGGTGTGGCAGCCGGACGTGCGCGTGTTTGAGGTGTTCGACGCCGGCGGCAAGCCGCTGGCGCTGTGGTACTGCGACTACTTCAAGCGCGACAACAAGAACGGCGGCGCGTGGATGGACACGCTGGTCGATCAGTCGAAACTGCTGGGCCAACTGCCGGTGGTTTTTAACGTGGCGAATTTCGAAAAGCCCGCGCCGGGGCAGCCGGCGCTGCTCAGCTTCGACGACGTGACCACGATGTTCCACGAGTTCGGCCACGCGCTGCACGGCATGTTTGCCGATACGGAGTACCCCAGCCTGTCGGGCACGCAGGTGCCGCGGGACTTTGTCGAGTTTCCTTCGCAGTTCAACGAGCACTGGGCCAGCTATCCGGCGGTGTTCGCGCACTACGCGCGGCACTATAAAACCGGCGAGCCGATGCCCGCGGATTTGGCGGCCAAGATCGAGAAGGCCAAGACGTTCAACCAGGGCTACGATCTGACGGAGATTCTAGCCGCGGCCCGGCTGGACATGGAATGGCACACGCTGCCCAAGACAGCGCCGCTCGAGAATCCGGACACGTTTGAGGAGGAAGCGCTCAAAAAGACGCATTTATGGATCCGGTATGTGCCTCCGCGCTACCGCTCCAGCTACTTTCTGCACATCTGGGCCAACGGCTACCAGGCCGGCTACTACGCGTACCTGTGGACGGAGATGCTGGACGACGACGCCTTCCAGTGGTTCGAGGATCATGGCGGTATGACGCGCGCCAACGGCGAGCGCTTCCGGCAGAGGGTGCTTTCGCGCGGAAACACCGAGGACTTGCAGAAGATGTACGACACGTGGCTGGGCAGGGAGCCAAGCATCGAGCCGATGCTGAAGGACCGGGGGCTGAAAGAGGAGACGAAGTAAGCGGGGTTGGCGGAGCTAGCGGAGTTAGGTGTTGCGCGCCGGCGCGATCCCGCGATCGAGAAAAGCCCACCCCGGCCGGAAAAACAAAGACCCGGGGAGGATGGGGCATCCCTTGGCGGCTCACTATAATCCTTAGCTATGAGCGAGCGGGACGTTGCGCGCGAGATCGAAAAGCTGCGGGAGGAACTGCGGCGGCACGAGCATCTCTACTACGTTCTCGACGCGCCGGAGATCTTGGACGCCGAGTACGACGCGCTGATGAACGAACTGAAGCGGCTGGAGGCGGCGCACCCCGAGCTCGTCACGCCTGACTCGCCAACGCAGCGCGTGGGCGGCAAGCCGGCCGAAGGGTTCAAGAAGGCGCAGCACTCGCGGCCCATGCTCTCGCTCGACAACGCCTATTCCGCCGAGGAGCTGGCCGACTGGGCCGCCCGAGTGCGCGAGCTGGCCGGCAATCTGCCCGTTGAATACACAGCCGAGCTGAAGCTCGACGGGCTGAGCGTGGCGCTGCGCTACGAGCCGGCCACGGATGGCGGCGCGCGGCTTGCGATGGGGCTGACGCGCGGCGATGGGCAGACCGGAGAAGACGTCACCTCGAACATTCGAACGATTCGCAGCGTGCCGCTGGGCATCGCGGCGGAACGGATCAAGAGAGCGGGGCTGCCGAAGGACCGGGCATTTGAAGTGCGCGGCGAAGTGGTGATGCCGGAGGCGGCTTTCCAACGGCTCAACGAGGAGCGTGAACGTGAGGGGTTGCCGGCATTCGTGAATCCGCGCAACTCGGCTGCGGGTACGCTGCGCACGCTCGAGCCCAGTATCGTTGCTAATCGGCGGCTGGTGTTCTTCGCATATTTCCTGCTGGTCGAGGGGGAGTATTGGCCTCAGGGGCAGACTGCTACGCTCGATGCGCTCGCCGCGCTCGGCTTTCGCGTGAACTCGCACCGCGCCCTCGTCGGCTCCGTCGAGGAGATGCTCAAATTTATCGACGATGCCGAGGCGAAACGCGCAACGCTGGGCTACGAGATCGACGGCGTGGTGCTGAAGGTGGATGCGCACGCGACGCAGCAGCGGCTGGGCTACACGGGCCGCGCGCCGCGCTGGGCGATCGCGTTTAAGTTCACGGCCAAGGCCGGCGTGACGCAGGTCAACCAGATTACGGTGCAGGTGGGCCGCACCGGCAAGCTGACGCCGGTGGCGGAGCTGACGCCGGTCTTCATTGGCGGCACTACGGTGAGCCGCGCCACGCTGCACAACGCGGATTTTATCGAGCGGCTGGGGCTGAAGCTCGGAGACTGGGTGAAGGTGGAGCGCGGCGGCGACGTGATCCCGAAGGTGGTGGAGGTGATCGAGGACGCCGAACACCCGCGCGGAAAACAGGACTTTATCTTTCCGGCTAAGTGCCCGGAGTGCGGCAGCCGGGTGGTGCGCGCGGAAGGCGAAGTGGACTGGCGCTGCGTGAATGCCGATTGCCCGGCCAAGCTGCGCGAGAGCCTGCTGCACTTTGGCCGCCGCGAAGTGATGAACATCGAAGGGCTGGGCGACGCGGTGGTAGAGCAGTTGGCGGAAAAGCGGCTGGTCAAGAGCGTTGCCGATCTCTACGAACTTGACGAGCAAGAGCTACTCTCGCTTGAAAAACAGGTCACGCGCAAGAATAAGGCTACCGGACTTGACGAAACCAAGACAGAGGGGCTGCTCGGCCCGAAAGCCTCGAAGACGCTGCTCAAGGAGATTGAGGATTCGAAGCGCGCCGGCCTGGCGCGCGTGCTGATGGGGCTGGGCATACGATTTGTCGGCGAGCGCACCGCGGAACTGCTGGCGCAAGAGTTCGGTTCGATGGATGCGCTGATGGCGGCCTCGGCCGAAGATCTGGAGCGTGTGGAAGAGGTCGGCCCGCGCATTTCCGAGGCCATCCGGGAGTTTTTTGCGCAGCCGGCGAACCGGGCGCTTGTCGACAGCCTGAGGCGAGCAGGCGTGGACATGACGGCGGAGAAGAAGCAGCGCTCGGCGCAGCTTGCAGGATTGACGTTTGTGCTGACCGGGACGCTGCCCACCATGACGCGCGACGAGGCCAAGCAAAAGATCGAGGCCGCCGGGGGCAAGACCGCGGGGTCGGTGAGCAAGAAGACCAGCTACGTGGTTGCCGGCGAGGAGGCGGGTACGAAGCTGGACAAGGCGCGCGAACTCGGAGTCCCTGTTCTTGACGAAGCTGGCTTGCTGGCGCTGCTAGCGGAATAGACGCCGCCACTCAAGACGGCCGGCGTTTGGCTCAACCGCGGATACGAGCGGAATTGCCCGCGAGATGCGGTTTCCTGGAAAGGAATGGAAGCAGAGCCAGAAGCGCCAAGGTCAGATCGATCCACATAAGGGCCTCCCTTTTTGCAGTTCGTGTTAAGCGCTGGAGCGGCGGCGCGCGGCGATGTCAGGACGATTCTCGACGGCGCGCAGTTCGCGTTCTCGTTCTCGTTCCCAGGCTTCGGCGCGCCAACTGCGCGAAGCATAGCGCGGCGTTTCTACGGGGACAGGAGCGGGATCCTCTGGATGCGGCCGCGCCGGCATGGTCACCAATTCAGGCTGAGGACGATACCCGGGCTTGGGCGGCGCCGGCACAGGCGGCGCGATCAATCGCGCGGACGATTCCGGCTCTGCGTGAGCCGCGGCGGAGGTGAGGCTGGCATCGACGCCCGGCCGCACTTCCGGTTCAGCCTCATCCACCGGGCGCTGCGCGCGCACGGCAATGGATTTGGCCATGAATTCGTCCACCAGCTTGTGCAGGCAGGTTTGCCCGCAGAGATGCTTGGCGCCCGGACGCAGGCGATGGCGCGAGCTCCAGCCGCTGACGCGAAGCTCGCCCGCTTGTTCGTAGGCGACAAACCAGTGGTTGGTCTGGCGCTTCTCCGATGCGCAAATGTCACACGATATTGCCTGCCGGATCACCGGGAATCCCTCACTCCGCGGCAAATCTCATTGAGATGCCTCGAACTCTCCCATCTATTTCATCGTGCGGCGGTTGGAATGGATGAGGCTGTCCGAAAACAAATCGGAAACTGATTCAATTCCGGACAAACGGGCGAGGGATTGTCCAAATTTGGGACACGGCGCATAGAAGGAAAGAGGAATCGGCGCTACCAAGAGAAAGGGCGCGGCGAAAACCCGCTCAGACTTCGTCGTCGTCCTAGGCGGTGGACCCGCCACAGCCGTCGTCCTCCGCCTCGTCTGAACGGGTTTTCGCAACGCAACGCCACATATCCCTATATGCCGATACAACCTAGGAACCATGACGCCGAATGGCGCCGCCCGCACTCCGGTTATTCGCGCGGCGCAAAATAGCCCGTGCGCGCGCGGACCGTGTAGTGGCGATCGTAGCAATAAAGGTAAATGGTGCGGAACGAGCCGTCGGCCTTGAAGTCGGCGGGCGTGTAGACGAGCGCATACTGGCTGCGCAGTTCTTCCCCGATGAACTTGAAGCTGGTCGCCATTTCCTCGACGGATGGAGGGAAGAAAACTTCGCCGCCGGTTTCCTCGGCGAGTTCCTGCATGACCTTGTCACCGGGACCGCGGCTGGGCGTCCAGTTGGTGCTGATGGCGTAGATGATGGTCTCGGCGCGTTCGCATTCCTTGATGGCTTCGGGCAAGTAGACGCGGCTCTGATCGTCGTCGCCGTCGGAGATGAGGATGATGGCCTTACGAAACGGCTCGGGGCCGCGCTCGCTGAGAAGCTTATTGCGGCAGGCGGTGTAGACCGCGTCGAAGAGAGCGGTGCCGCCGCCGGGGTGCAGCTTGTTGATGCCGGTCTCTAGCGCGTCCTGGTTATTGGTCCAATCGGCCGTCACGCTCGGAGTTACATCGAAGCCCATCACAAAGGCGCGATCGCTGTGCGCCTTGAGTACGTCCAGCAGAAACGCGGTGGCGGATTGCTGCTCGAACTTGAAGCGGGAGCTGATGGAGCTGCTGGTATCGATGAGGATTCCCACGCGCAGAGGCAGATTGATCTGCTGGTGAAAGGAATTCACGCGCTCTGGGGCCTTTTGGTCGTCAAGCAGAGCGAAGTCAGTCTGGTTGAGGTTTGAAATGTAGTGCCCATGCCTGTCGGTAACGGTGAAGATGAGGCTGACCTCGTTGACGGGGATCCTGAGCGTGGGCGTGCCGACGTCGGCGGGCGCCGCAGCCGGCTGCGCGGGTTGCGCGGCGGGTGGAGCAGGCGGAGCTGCGGCGTTTTGCGCGGGTTGCTGAGCAAGCGCCGCGGCACAGTGGAGGACAGCCGCCAGCGCAACGGATAAAAGGCGCCGAAGCAGCGGATTCGTTCCAGACTGAGGCTTAGAAGGCTGTCTGTTCATGACGTTACCATTTTAGCAATTGCAGTGCTCGCCGACAGGCGATTCGAGGCTCCAGCAGGAGTTCGTTCGCGGAGGAACCACGAATCTTAACAGTTAGATGGATTCGAGGCGGAAAAGGAAAGCAGTCAACTCTTCGGGCAGCGGCGCCTCGAGTTGGAGCGGCTTGCCCGTGAGAGGGTGCAGGAAATCGAGTTTCGCCGCGTGGAGAAAGTTGCGTTCCAGCCTGAGCCGCTCCGGTTCGGCCATTTGGCGCGCGGATCCCGCTTCACGCCCTGCCGGTTGCGCGGTCAACTGCGCCGCGGCGCCGTAGAGCGTGTCACCCACTACAGGATGGCCGATGGAGGCCATGTGTACGCGGATCTGGTGGGTGCGGCCAGTTTCGATGCGCACGCGGAGCAAAGTGAATTTGCCGAAGCGGGTGGTCAAGCGCCGCGCCACTTCGTAGTGAGAGATGGCCGAGCGGGCGTTGCCGCAAGGCCGCGTGGTCATGCGCGTGCGCCGCACGGGATCGCGGCTGACGGCGGCGCTGATGGCGCCTTTTTCGCGCGCCACAGCGCCGTGCACCAGAGCGAGATAGGTTTTTTGCACTTGGCGGCCGGCAAACATGGCGCCCAGAGCCGCGTGGGCGCGATCGTTCTTGGCCGCCACGATCAGTCCGCTGGTGTTCTTGTCGAGCCGGTGCACGATGCCGGGACGCAGTTCGCCGCCTGTCGAAGAGAGCGTATTGAAGCGATGAAGCAGCGCATTGACCAGCGTTCCCCGGCTGCGCGCATCGTCAGTCTGCCCCGAACCTGCGTGCACCATCATGCCGGCGGGCTTATTGATCACGGCAAGATCCGAGTCTTCGTAGACTACGTCGAGCGGAATCGCTTCGGGCGTGGCTTTCAGCGGCGGGGGTTGTGGATCGCCGGTGACCTGAATTTGCTCGCCGCCGCGCAGCTTGAACGAGGGCTTCTCGCGGCCGCCATTGACCAGCACATCGCCTTGATCCAGAAGCAACTGCACGCGCGAGCGGCTTACGCCGTCGAGTTGCGCGGCGAGAAATTGGTCGAGGCGCCGACCATGCGCTTCAGCGGGCACGGCGATGGTGCGCGGGGCGCTCATGCAGAGCCTCGATTTTCGTCAGTGTTTACGATGTGAGCGGCGGCGGGTTGAGCGCCTTTGCGTTGGCGCAGGACCTGCGCGCCGGCGAGCACGAGAAATACTGCGGCGATCTGCGGGCCGTCGATTGCGCCGTGGAAGAGGGAGCCGCGGCCCTCCGGATCGCGCCAAAGCTCGGTGAGGAAAATGGCGACTCCGGTCCCCATCAGCCAAAGGCCGGCTACGTCGCCCTGGCGGCGCTCGAGGGGCAGCCAGACCCACAGCAGAATGGCCAGCGCGAGGAAAGCGAGGGCCGCGTAGGCTTGCACGGGATGCAATGGAACGCCCAGCGGCGCGCCGCTCCAGATGGCAGCCAGAGGGTTCGAGTAAATGACGGCCCAGCCCACGCGAGGTCCGGCATCCGTGCCGTAACCGGAGCCGGCGGCGAGCGCGCCGAGTTGCTCGAAGGCCAGGCCCGCGGCGAGCGGCGGGGCCAGGGCGTCGGCAGTGGCGCGGAAGGGAAGTTTGCTGTGGCGCGCGTACCACGCCGCGCAGGCGGCGCCCGCCATTGCGCCCACGCAGGCCAGCAGGGGATGATGCACCATCGCCAGCCCCAGCAGCCATGCAGGGTGGAAGCGCAGGGCACTCCAGTTGGCGACGACCAAAAGCAGCCGTGCTGCGGCCAGCGCCGCGAACAAGCTCAGGATCGAGAGGTTCCACACTTTGGCGGCGTCCACGCCCGCGATGCGGGCGGTGCGCTGGGACAGAGCGAGCGCCAGCAACACGCCCAGTGCGGTGACTACGCCGTAGGACGGAATCAGGATCGATCCGATGTGAAAGAGAACGGGGTACATCTGCAGACAGGATAGTTGACGGGGCGGTCAGGCGCAGGAGTTGCGGCGGACAGACCGAGAAGTAGAAGCCGACCCGCTGGGCCGTGGGCAATGCGCCGGTGAACCCGTCCTAAGACGGTGGAACTCCCCGCGGTTCCTTAGGCATTCCGGACTGGCGGACACGGCACACAGAACCGATGGTCGAGTAGAGCCCCTGTTCGTTGAATGTAGGTTCAACCAGCGTTGACCACCCACCTGCTTTGCAGGCCGGCTTCTATTGCGGATAGTAGGGGCACGTGCGCGAAAATGCAAGTCTTGTGCGAAGGCGGCAGGTTGTGGTAGTTTTCCTCACCCCGCATTTTGGGAGGCGTTCACCCGAATCGGCACAAAGCAGGGAGCAAGGGAGCGAGGGAGCAAGAAAACAGGGACTAGGTGTGTAGTGTCAACAGATTGTTCCGATCTGCGCCTGCTCTGCTGATGGGAGTGTAGTGGTTGAGACTGGCGTGAGGTCTGTGCCAGTTGTATTCGTGTATCCAGGGCAGAAGCTGGGCGCAGCGTTCATCGGAGTTCTGATAAATGCGGGCATAGGCCCATTCCTGTAGAGCAGTGCGGATGAAGCGTTCGGCTTTGCCGTTGGTGCGCGGGGTGTAGGGCCGGGTGAAACGATGTTTGATGCCGAGTTCCCTGCATACCTTTGCGAAGCGGCGCGAGCGATAGGCCGGTCCGTTGTCGGTGAGCAGGCCGCGGAAGCGGATGCCCAGCCGTGCGTAGTAGGCCACAGCCTGGCAGAGGAAAGCGACAGTTGAAGCCGCGGTTTCATCCGGGAAGATGGCCGAGAAGGCGATGCGGGAGTGGTTGTCGATGGCGACGTGGACGTACTCCCAGCCCACGCGCCGGGTGCGGTCGGCGAGGTTGCCGGTGACGCGATGGCCGGGCTTGGCGATACGGCCCAGCTTCTTGATGTCCAGATGCAGCAGGTCCCCGGGCGCGGCGTGCTCATAGCGCAGCACGGGTGGGCGTGGTTCCAGATCGCGTATGCGGCTGAGCTTGCGCCGGCGCAGGATACGGCTAACCGTGGCCCGGCTGAGGCCTGTGGCTTGCGCGATGCGCAACCCGGTCCAGCGTTGGCGACGCAGCAACTCAACCCGCTCCGCCAGCTCCGGCTTAGTGGGCCTGCGCAGGCGGAGCGGCCTGCAACTGCGGTCTGCGAGCCCGGCCAAGCCCAGCGCCCGATAGCGCGCCACCCATTTGGCAGCGGCTTTCGGGCTCACGTTGGCGGCGGCTGCAGCCGCCGCCAACGTGCTTCCCTGCTCGATCACCCGCTTCGCCATCTCTTCTCGACTCCAAACCATGGTTCGTGCATTCTGGTGATAGTCCATCTGGTCTCCTGAATTACTGAGTCTTCGCAAACCCAGCTTTACAGGTTCAGATCAGATGGACAATCTATTGAAACCTCACAACTAGGGACTAGAAAACCGTGGACGGGAAGGCAGGGAATAGGGAATAGCCAGTAGCCAATAGCTGGTAGCCTTTTTGCTTTCCGAACCAGCCCACGAAACCTGTCGTGGTGAGTTTGCTTCCCTGAGACCCGGGCCACCCGCCGTTACCTGTCCCACCTCCAAACGAGAATATGCAGTAAGGAGTGGGCTCATCGCGACCCCGGTCGCGCTTTTCGGGACGAATGGGAAGGTTTCATCTTCGACGGGGAAAGGGGGCCGCTCCATCCGCAGCCGCCCTTCTCGATCGAACAAATGAAGGCGACGAGGTTATGTCCCGGTTCTCCGCTTGGGAGATAGCCAGTGACCAGATTCTTCCTGCCGCATTTCGGGCAAGTGCGGGTTTGTCTTGGCATAGCGCCTCCAAGGTTCAAGGATACGCCGCATGATACCGCTCAAAGCAGGTCAATGTACGATAGGCAATGAAGAGTTGCCTATGACGTTGCAAGTTGGAATGCTGGGGACGAACGGTGTTTTGATTGCCGGAGATACGCGCCTATCTCGCGATCCCCAGCCGGGGATTGACGCTCCGTGGCAGTTTTACAATGGACCGAAGATTCTAATCAGCGAGAGCAGAAGAATTGCCGTTAGCTGTGCTCACTGTATGCAGACAGGAAAAGAGATCGCTGCTGGAATATTTACTGGCATGACTCACGGAGATCATCCGGCCTGTGAACAGCAAATAAGAGAAATAGCTCTTTCGGCGTGTCGCGGACGCAATGTTGAGTGCTTTATTGCATTCTCTGATCCGCTGCCAAGTCTTTACGTATTCCGGTACGGGAAGCGTGATTCTAAAGACGATATAGAGTCTCAAAGGATCATAAGCTGTGCGGCTACCGGAGACACGCGGAACCCTGCGGTGTTTTGGGGAATGAGCTACTACAGACTATTGCCGCTCGACCAACTGAAGCACTTGGCTGCTTGCATGGTGGCATCGGCGGCGGAATTGAACAGTGCGCTGATTAACGGATTGGAAATGGTGTACTGCACCCAAGAAGGCTGTCAGCGCGTTCCCGATGAATCCACGCGCGCATTAGAGATCAGCGCAAAAACAAGAATGGTGCAGGTTGGTGATCTGGTGCTGAACGGCAATGTGCCGCAATGAACGGAGACAAGAAGATTCCGGCCCCTACGCGTCAAGCCTCCCGCGATCTCCTGGACAAGGCTGGGACTACTCAGGTCGCGCCAAAAGCCTCTGTTCCCGCGCGCAAGGGCAAACCTGCGTCACGGTCCGCTCGGCCAGCAAAGAGAACATCGGGCGCATGACTTTACGGCGGTTGTAGCGGAAGGCGTACTCGTTCACGTAGGACTGCAAGTATGGTGAGCCGACCTGGTAGTAGACGGCGGGCGGCCCGGATCCTCGGGAGGCAGACTCACCACGACAGAAGGTGCCCCAGGTCCGGATTTTCGGACCTGGAACACGCCCACACTCGGCCGGCAACGGTTTCCCCCTTTCGATAGTGCCGGCGCCCCACCAGTGGGCAGGGTGAGCGACTGCCGGGGTATTCGGAGTGTTTCGTCATTGCGGCTTCGCGGGGTGATCCCCAAGCCATTTTCGTACCTGCTCCTGTACGCGGGATCGATCAGCTGGAGATAGGACGGCGGATGCCATATCGCGTTCGGTGGTTCTCTCCCCCGGTACCAGTTCTGGGGTATTTCCCATGGAGGCAATCTCAAGCCAGAAGTAGGCTTTTGCGTAGTCGGTTTGTACTCCCTCTCCCGTGAAATAGTCCAAGCCTAGTGACTCTTGTGCGTCCACGCTTCCGTGTTCTGCTGCTTTTTGAAACCACGCCGCTGACTGCGTTTTGTCGGTCGGAACGCCACTGCCGTTTGCGTACAGCACTCCAAGCCGGAATTCAGCGTTCGCATATCCTTGCTCTGCAGCTTTTCGATACCAGAGCATGGCCTGGGCATAGTCTCTTGGCACGCCGTTGTCGAATTCGTACATCTTGCCAAGGTCAAATTGGGTTTCCGCATTTTCAGTTGCAGAGCGTTCTTTGGGAGTGTCGATGCTTTGGACAGATTGCGATGTACCCATATTCGCGGAAGTTTGTGCGGGATGTGGCAACTGAGTGGTTGACTGACTCTGAGCTTCGGTCAGCGAAGTTACTTGATTATCGGTGGGGATTTCTTCTGAGATAGGATTTGCATTGATCGCACCTTGATTGGTGCCCCTGTCTTGGCTGTCCGCGAGAATCGCCTTCAGGGCTTCCTCATACAGCTTGTCTGCCCGGTGCTGATCTCCAGACGCTCTTATCAGGTTGCCAATTCCAGCGCCCAACTCCGCGCCTGCCGCGTTATCTCCAGAGCCGCTTGCCGCAACACGGCTAAAAACGACGCTGTCGGTGGCGATCAATTCCAACTGTTCTCCATCGGCGCGATAGGTATACATGTAAATGGCAACGGAAGACTGTGAGATTGTCGTTTCGGTCGGCACGACGACGGTAGTGGTTTGCTGGCCGTTGATCGTCGCCGTGCTGTTAGCGGTGCTGCCGTCTGAGTAGGAAGTACGGGAGTTGACATTCGCACTGAATGGCTCATTGACCGTCTGGACCTCCGAGCCATGCGTAGTGCGGCTAACCGTTTTCATTGGCGACACGGAAAGTAGAATTCGATATTCCGCCTTATTCATGCGCGCCGAACATACAGAGGGCGCAAGTTTGGCGCCCTCTTTGGAGAACCATTTGAACATCTTCTCTGTCATCATTCCCCAAGCGGGTTGGTCGCCCATGTCCGGCCTGTAGACGCCGACTGTGTAGCGAACCCTGCAATTGGGATTGGTGTCATTTGACACCACCCATTTGTGAAGATCGGATTGCCAATCGTCCTTGGCGTAAGCCCCGACCGAGAAGACGAGCAGAAGAGTGGCCGCCAATGGCCGCATAACGCTGCGCAAACGCATTATCTCCACCTTTCCGAAGTCAGAGGGTGTATGCGCTAAATATAGCGCAAAGGCTAATCCGATTATGGATGGACGGCAAGGGACATTTGTACAGCGATGTGCTCTCCCGCCCTAGCAAGCTAGGACGGGGCACCCCAGTTTTTGGTAGGGTGGGCCACCCGCCTAAAGCCGTGCCCTTTCGCGTTTCGCGCTCTTTTGCGAGTTTTTCCGATGATCATGAGGGAACGTCCCTCAGGGGCTAAAGCCCCGATTCCTACTGCTTTTTTCGGCCCGGCTAAAGCCGTGCCCTTGTTACAAAACTGGTTTTTGAAACACGCTCCAGTCGCTACGCCTTGCCGGGGCTGGCGGGCTTCTGCGGCGGTTCGGTGGGTTTCGGCGCGTTCGGTGTCACTGCGCTTGCCTCTGTCGCTGCGGCAGGAGCGACCTTTTGCATCAGCAACGCACCCAGACCTTCGAGGACGCCGCCGACTGAGCCGCCGCCCCCGGTGACGAGCGTGCTCGGCATGAACGGGACATTGCTTCTGGAAAGGGCCTCGACGGCGTTGACCAGTGCAGTGGCTCCCTGGCCGAGAGCCGCAACCTGCTTTTGATAGGCCTCAGCACGGGCCAAACCGACAGCCCGGACCTGCGCTCCCTGGGCTGTGCCGGTCCGCTCAATATAGGTGGACTCGCCATCGGCTTCTGCCTTGCGGGCCTCGGCATTGTTCTTCTTGATGTCCACGCCCACCGCGGCTTGCGCCAGTTGTGCCTGCATGTCCGCGGTTCCGCGCGCCTTCTCCGTCTCAATGCGCTGGTCCTGCGCCTGGCGCTGCATCTTGAAGGTTTCCACCTGCTGGTGCGCGACCTCGCGTTCGGTGAGCACCGTGACCAGTGCTGCCGGGTAGACCACGTCCTGGATGTAGACGCCGCGGGTTTCGATTTCGTATTCGGCGAGCTTCCTTTGGATGTAGGCGAATGCCTCCTCCTGGACTGTCTGGCGGGTCTGGATGAACTTGATGGCTTCCATGCCGCCGATCTTGTCGCGGAAGAGGTTGCCGACGGCTGCCTGCAGGACCTCGTTCACCAGATTCTCCATGGAGCCGACCATGGAAATCACCCGAGGGGCTTTGGTGTCGGGAACGTGGATGAGGACCTGGAGGTCAATGGAGAAGACAAAGCCCTCATTGCTTTTGGCGATGATGGGTTCAAGCCGCGCGTCGAGTCCATGGGCTCCGGTGACGTCCTTGGCCCAGTCGAGCTTGAGGATCGCGGTGAGGACAACCTTGGCGTCGTAAATCCGGGGGTTGATGGGGTATTTGCCGGTTCTCAAAGCCTCCTGCCAGATGCCTTGATGGCCGGGCCGCACCAGACTGCCGAATTTGAACCCGATGCCTGAAGTGTCCTGGGTCGGCAGGCCAACGTAAGCCTTGATTACGGCAACCTGGCCCTGTTCGACGACCAGCATCGGGACCTGCTCCACGCGCACCAGAAACGGATTCAGGTTGTAGGCGCCGTAGAGAAGCGGATCGTGCTGCAGACCGATCTTTCCGCCGGCATCCAGGAATTGCTGGAAATCCTGGAAGTTGTTGTGCAGGGTGTTCTTGCTGCCGAGGATGGCGGCCATGAGCTGGAAATCAGTGGTGCCGGCGTTCTTTTCGAGCTCTTCGACATCGTCGAATCCTCCCAACCTGTTGGCGATGGCGCCGGCGGGCAGCGGTTGGCCTTCGAGGGCGGTTACGATCCCGATCATGTCGACGACTTTGCCGCTTTCGGCCGGCCGGGGCGAAATCCGCGTGACTTCGAGTTGCCGTTCCTCCAACCCGAAAGCTTCGTAGGTGAGCCTGCCTTTTTCTTCGGCCAGCTTGCGGTATGCGTCGGTGATGGGAACGCCGAAGACAGATGGCTTGGTGATGACCAGGAAGGCCACAGGATGGATGGGGGCCAGCATACCGGGAGAGAGAACCGGCCTTTGCACGCCCTTTTGGCCGCCTTTGGCGACGAAGTTTGAGACGTCAGTGAAGTTGCCAAACTCGGCTTTGTAGACACCCGACTTTGCGCCAATGGGTGTCGCATCGCCCACTTGCGCGATGACCACGCCGATTTGACCCGCGGGGACCTGTACCCAGGGATGCTTGGCCACCGCGTAAATCAGGCAGAACTTGAAGCGAAGGCCAGGCATGAGCAACTCGGCTTGGTAGCCGGCTTCGCCCTTGAAAGCCACCGGGTTGCTGCCGGGCAATTTTGCGCCAAACCGCTTGCGGACCAATCCGACTTGTGTCGGGCCGATGCTGTAAATGGATTTGAAGATAAGAACGATGACCAGCAGGATCGCCAGAACAATGACGGATTCCCAGAGAAGCGCGAACGACGGCATGCCTTCGGACATGATTTCTCCCTGGCTGCGCACGGAGCCAGCCCGCAGCCGGCTGTTTTGGGGAACGACTCAGCATACACCTGCCGGGAATGACGCGCTATGCTCGGCACATGGACGGGATCGTGAGAGGGTAAGCCGTAGCTTTTCGCTGTTGGCGCCGCAGCCGATGCATCCGGTGTGCGGGCAGAGCTGTTTCGGAAGGAATGTGGCTAGTTTCGTGCTTCGACTGGCTTGGCGGGGCGGTCGGCGCGGCGTTTCTTTGGCGCGGCGGCATCGGGCGCGGCGGCTTCGAGAACGGGGCGTGCGGAAGCGCGCGCCGGCGAGGGAATTTTCGCCCATGGAGTGCAGGCGGAGGAAGTTGGTTGAGCCGGACTTGGTGCGCGTGCCAGCCACAATGGCGATGACCTCGCGCTGGCGGACGTAGCCGCCTTTTTCAAGCAGGGATTCGGCGCAATCCACCAGGGCTTCGGTGGAGTTGACCTTGGGACAGCGGATGGGCGTGGTGCCCCACAGCAGGTTGAGGCGATTGACAGTGGCCGCGACAGGGCTGAGCGCGAAGATGGGCGCCATGGGGTGGTATTTGGAGAGCTGGCGCGCGGTCGAGCCGGACTCGGTGAAGAGGGCGATGCCGCGCAGGTCGAGATCGTCGGCGGCGTGGGCCGTAGCTTCGCAGATGATTTCGGCGATGGAGAAGTGGCTGCGGCGCTCGCGCGGCTGGGTTTCGAGGCTTTCCTTGATGTGCCGCTCGGTTTCCGAGACGATGCGCGCCATCATAGCCACCGCTTCGACCGGGTATTTGCCGATGGCGGACTCGCCGGAGAGCATCACGGCGTCGGTGCCGTCGTAGATGGCGTTGGCCACGTCGGAGACCTCGGCGCGGGTAGGCCGCGGGTTCTCGATCATCGATTCCAGCATCTGCGTTGCGGTGATGACCGGCTTGGAGTATTCGGCGGCGCGGCGGATGATGTGCTTCTGGATGGCGGGAACCTGCTCCAGCGGCACTTCCACGCCCAGATCGCCGCGAGCCACCATGATGCCGTCGGAGACCTCGAGGATGGCGTCGAGATGCTCGACGGCCTGGGGCTTTTCCAGCTTGGCGATGATCCAGGTATCGGCGCCATGCGCGGTGACGCGATTACGCACCAGGCTGACGTCCTCAGCGGTGCGAACGAAGGAAACGGCGATGGCGTCGATGCTGTGATGGAGCGCGAATTCGAGGTCGACGGAGTCTTTTTCCGTTAGCGACGGGGTGCGCACCAGAACGCCCGGGAGATTGATACCCTTGCTTTCGCCCAGCAGCCCGCCGTTGACGATGTCGCACACCACGTCTGCCCCATCGATTTCGTGGACGCGCAGCTCGATGAGCCCGTCGGAGAGCAGTATGCACGAACCTTGCTCGACGTTTTCCGCCAGCGTTTTGAAGGTGGCGCCCACCAGAGTTGCCGTGCCCAGGATGTCGCGCGGCGTGATGGTGAGCTGGTGGCCGGCCTTGAGCAGGACGGGTTGATGATCCTTGAGCAGCGCGGTGCGGATCTTGGGCCCCTGCAAGTCGCCCAGGATGCACAGCGGTTTGCGTTCTTCCTCGCTGACTTTGCGGATCTTCTCAATGACTGCGGCCTTGCCTTCGTGCGAGCCGTGGGAAAAGTTCAGGCGGAAGACATCGACTCCGGCGCGGATCATAGCGCGAATGACAGGCTCCGTGTTCGATGCCGGCCCCAGCGTGGCGACGATCTTGGCGCGGCGCTGGGAGGGGGACTCCGAAAGAGAGAGTGCGTCAGAAGTCATAAGAGAGAGGCTCCGGAGGCATCTTCGAGTTTGGCCAAAAGAGATTTCGAGTAGGTGAGAAACGGGGCAAGGGGACGCTACTGAGTCTATTGTAACTGCGGGGCACTAGTGTCCTGTCTCCAAAGTCCGCATCATAAATCCAGATGTCATCCTGAGCGGAGTTTGGAGACAGGACACTAGGGCGTGGAGCGTACGCGGCGCCGCGAGCGCGGTGAGCCGGTCCATTTCAGCGCGGGCCGCGCACGAAAGCGCCCAAGTGAACGGGCTTAGCGGGGAAGCATCTCCGGTTGGCGCTCGGAGGATTCCGGCGCAACTTGATTCTGGCGCTCCCAGAAGAGAACGCCGTTCAGCTCCGCTCCCAGCAAAACGCTGAACGACGTGATGTAAAGCCATACCAAAGTTGCGATGCCCGCCGCGAAAGATCCGTAGAGCCGGGTGTAATTGCCGACGCTGGTGACGTACCAGCCGTAGGCGAGCGTGGCGGGAAACCAGATGAGGGTGCCGGCGATGGCGCCGGGCGCGACCCAGAGCCAGCTTTCCGTGCGCCGGGTGCCGAAATGGTAAAGGGCGGCGAGGACGGCGAGAACCGCCAGGAATGTGACCGACCAGCGGACCCCGCGCCAGAAGAAGATGACGAAATGGCGCAACTCATGGCCGGCGTTTTCGATCGTCCAGTGTTCGATCTGGTGGCCAAAGACGATGGCAGTTGAGGCCAGCGACAGCGGAATCAGCACAATGAATACCAGCAGCAGGGCGCGCACGCGGCGTCCCCAGAAGGTCCAGCTTTCGGGCGGCAGCCGGTAGGCGCGGCGGAACCCCTCCATAAGCGAGAGCATGACGCCGAGGCCCGCAAAAAGGCTGAGGCAGGTGGTGGAGAGAATCAACTGCGTGGAGTTGAGGTGGTGCGTGAGGATGGAGGACTGGACGAGATCGAGGGTGTCGGCGGGCAGAAACTGCTCGAGCACGCCGCGCGTTTCGCCCACGAGCGTGGATCCAGCTTCCACCTGCGCCACCAGCGTGGTGATGACCAGGAGGGCGGGAAAGAACATGAGCATACCCGAGTACGCAGCGGCCTTTGCCGTATTGACCACGTCGTGGGCAAGGGCCTGCAAAATTGCTTTCCGGATTCTGGCAAAGTAGCTGGTCATTTGCGCTACAGGCCAGAGTAGAGCATTGGGCAGGGTTTAGGCGACAAGTGCACGGGAAATGCAGGGCAATCGCATTTGGATTTGAAATCATGAGCAGCAGCGGTTTTGAAAGGGCACGGCTTTAGCCGTGCCGATGGATACGGCAAAACGGCCTCGGCTTTAGCCGCAGAGGGATGTTTTTGCCGGCTCAACCCCATCCCTCAGGGCCTGAAGGCCCGACATTTTCCTGGCAGCTTTCTACGGCACGGCTGAAGCCGTGCCCTTTCAAAGCCGGATTTATGAGATAGCCTCTAGCGAGCTTGGTGAGCGCGCACGATGTCGAGGAACAACTGTTGCACGCGCGAGTCGGCGGTCATCTCGGGGTGGAAGGTGGCGGCGAGCAGATGATCCTGGCGCACCAGGGTGGGAAAGCCATCGCGGCGCGCAAGCACCTGAACCCCCTGGCCCACGCGGGCGATGCGCGGCGAGCGGATGAAGACCATCTCCAGCGGGCCGCCGGGCAGCTCGGTGGGGAGGGTGAGGATGGTGGAGTCGATCTGGCGTCCGTAGGCGTTGCGCTCCACCGTGGCGTCGAGCACGCCCAGGCTGCGCTGCTTTGGGTGGAGCACTTCGCGCGCCAGCAGGATGCAGCCGGCGCAGGTGGCGAAGCAGGGCATGGTAGAAGCAAACTTGCCGAGCGCGTCGAAGAAGTTGTTCTTCTCCAAAAACTTGAGCATGGTGGTGGATTCGCCGCCGGGCAGCACGAGGCCGTCGAGGCCACTGAGTTCCAGAGGCTTGCGCACCAGGACCGTATTCGCCCCGGCGCTTTTGAAGGCGCGCGCGTGCGCCTCGTAATCGCCTTGCAGGGCGAGCACGCCGATGGTGAGGAGGGATTTGCTGTTCGCGGTGCTCTGGTGCGCCGCAGGGGCTGCCTTGGTTGCCATCACTTGCCTGCTTCTTATGATAATGAGATTCCGCCAGACATGGTAAAGATGCGCGCTGGCAGCGCGGAGCGCGGGCCATGTATGCTCACTCCATGCACGAGGGCGATTCCCCAGCCGCCGGCACCGCGAACCAGCTCGAACACGCTGCCTCCTCGTATCTGCGCTCGGCGCGCCATCAGCCCGTCCACTGGCACGCGTGGGGCGAGGCCGCGTTTGCGCTTGCGCGGGCCGAAGACAAGCCCATCCTGCTCGACATCGGGGCGGTGTGGTGCCACTGGTGCCACGTCATGGACCGCGAGTCCTACGAGGATCCCGAGATCGCCGCGCTCATCAATGAGCATTTTGTAGCCGTGAAGGTGGACCGTGACGAGCGGCCGGATGTGGATGCGCGCTACCAGGCGGCGGTCGCGGCGATCAGCGGGCAGGGCGGATGGCCGCTGACGGCATTTCTCACTCCCGATGGCCGGCCGTATTTCGGCGGCACGTATATTCCCCGCGACGAGCGTTACGGGCGGCCGGGGATGGGGCGCGTGCTGCTGGCCATGGCCCAGGTGTGGCGCGAGCAGCGCGACGAAGCGCTGGAAACAGCCGGCAGCGTGGTGGCCGCCATCGAGCACAATGAGAGCTTTTCCGGGCGTGGCGGCGCGTTGACCCTGGAGCTTGTGGACAAAATTGCCAACTCGATCGTGGCGCAGTTCGATGCGCGCAACGGCGGCTTCGGTTCGCAGCCCAAGTTCCCTCATCCGGCGGCGCTCGATTTGCTGCTTCAGGCGGCTGTGAGCCGCGGCAACGCCGGAGCCCGCGAGGCCTTTACTACGACGCTTGAAAAGATGGCCCGCGGGGGCGTCTACGACCAGCTTGCCGGCGGATTTCACCGCTACAGCGTGGACGAGCGCTGGGTGGTGCCTCACTTCGAGAAGATGCTCTACGACAATACGGAGCTGCTGCGCAATTTCGTGCACGGCTATCAGAGCTTTGTCCGCGAGGATTTTCTTGCCACGGCGCGCGAGATCGTGGCGTGGCTCGACGCGACGATGACGGACCGCGAGCGCGGCGGATTTTATGCTTCGCAGGACGCCGACGTGGGACTGGACGACGACGGCGACTACTTTACGTGGACGCTGGATGAGGCCCGAGCAGTTCTCGGCGGGGAAGAGCTCGAATTTGCATCGAATTACTGGGACATTGGCGAGTTGGGCGACATGCACCACAACCCGGCCAAGAATGTGCTGCACGTGAATCGAACACTTGCCGAGATCGCGGCGCAGTCCGGCGTGAGCGAAGAGTCTTTACGCACGCTGCGCGACTCGGCTCGCGCCAAGCTGCTGGCCGCGCGGGCGCAGCGGGCCACTCCGTTCGTTGACCGCACGCTTTACACGGGCTGGAACGCGATGGCCGTGACGGCGTACCTGGAAGCCGCGCGCGCGCTGCGGCTGGACGGGGTGCGGGAGTTCGCGCTGCGCACGCTCGACCGGCTGCTGGATGAGGCCTGGGGTGGAAGGACAACGCTAAGACACGTGATCGCTTACCCTGACGGACCAGCGCCGCGTGAGAGCGCTCCCGGCACGCTCGACGATTACGCGTTCACCGTGAACGCCTGCATCGACGGTTGGCTGGCGAGCGGGGAGATGAAGTTCTATCGCGCAGCCGTGAAGCTGGCCGACGCCATGATCGAGCAGTTTCACGACGCTTCCGGCGGCGGGTTCTTCGACACCTCCGCGCCGCTGAACGACGAGCCGGAGGAGATCCCGCTGGGCGCATTGACGGCGCGCCGCAAGCCGCTACAGGATGCGCCGACGCCGGCCGGAAACCCCACCGCCGCCACGGCCCTGCTGCGGCTTGAAGCGTTGAGCGGGCGCAAGGAGTACCGCGAGATCGCAGAGGAGACGCTGGCTAGTTTCGCGGGGATTGTGGAGCACTTCGGCCTGTATGCCGGCAGCTACGGCCTGGCGGCCGAGCGGCTTCTCCTAGATCCGGTACAGGTTGTGATTGTGGGTTCAGGTTCCGAGACGGATCGGTTGGAGGCTACAGCGGTCGCGGGCTTCGCGGTGAACAAAACCGTGATGCGGATAGAGCCTTCGCGGCTCGTGGCCGGGGGCATTCCAGAAGGCCTGGAGGAAACGCTGCTCGAGGTTCCACGGCCCGCGGGGGCAGGGGCGTGGGCATTGGTTTGCCGCGGGCGCACGTGCCTGCCGCCGGCCTCGGACGAGGAAGCTCTGCTCCGCGCACTGGAATCGGCCTGACTGCACGAGCGCGGCGCACGCTACTCGCCAGTGAAGGGGTTTGTCTCCTGCGGCTTGAGGGTGGTTGGATCGGGCGCCGGCGGCGTCTCGGGTTCGGCATGGTTGCGGGCGGGCGCGCCTGATGGTGGATTCTCTCTGCCTTCGGCCGTAAATGTGGTGAAGACGCGGTAGGGATCGCCGGGCAGGAAGCGATGTTCTTCCAGCGCCAGACGAACGCGGCGCTGGAACTCGCGCACGGGGCCGAACTGCTGGGTCGCCCTGGTCTTGAAGACGACGGGGAAAATGACCTGCGAGCCTTTGACCGCGTCCACGCCCAGGATTTGCGGGTCCTGGAGAAACACGTTCTTGAATTCGGCGCTGTTCCGGACTTCCATGGCAATCTCGTTCAGCAGCTTCGTCACTTCGTCCGGATTGGCGGAGAAGTCGACGCTGACGTTGACCGTGGCCACGGTGAAGCCGGCGCTCAGGTTGGCCACAGTGGTGATCTGAGAGTTGGGGATAACGTAGAGGGTTCCGTCGGCGTCGCGAACGGTGGTTCTGCGGAGGGTCAGCGTCTCGACAACCCCGCTCACTCCGGCCACGCGGACCGTGTCGCCCACGGTGAACTGGCCCTCCACCAGAATCAGGAAGCCGTTGAACATATCCTTGACGATGTTTTGCGCGGCCAGGCCGATGGCGATGCCGGCGACTCCGGCCGAGGCCAGAAGGGGCGCGAGGTTGAAGCCCATGGCGTCAAGGAATTGCAGGCCGGCAATCAGGCCGATGATGGCCAGCCCCGTGGCCCGGATGACTCCGGCCATTGTTTTCACTTCGGCAAGGCGTCCCGGACCGGCCCCGCTTTGCTCGGCCATGTGGGTCATGTGGAAGGTGACGAGCCGCAGTAACCGGCTGAGAATGAACGCGATGATGGCGATGACGATCAGGCGGGGAACTTTGGTGTGGAGAAACTCCTGGCTGTCGCCGATCCACTCGTCCAGTACCCGGCCCAGGAACCGCCCCTCGCGGAACCAGCCCCAGCGCATGGCGAGGAAGATGTGTGCCGCTATGGAAGAAAAAAACATGCCCAAACTCCTATTACTAGACTAGACTGTGCGCAGGAGCGGCCGGAACCCCGATCGGCACGTCCGGCCGAATCCGGCGGGTGTGGTGAGGCCGATGAAACAAATCGGGCGCGGCATGGCGGCAAGGTTCGTGTGCCCGGGATGGGGCCTGCCAGGCTGGCTTTGCGCACTGGCAGCCGTTGCTGCGCTGGCCGGTGCGGCTGGCGTGGGGATGCTGCGCAGCCATGCGCAAACGGCGTCTCCGCCGCCTGCGTTGAATCCTCAGGGAAGTGTATCCGCACAAGCTTCCACTGCCGCGCAGCAGAACCAGCAGCAAGGCGAGGCTGCGGAAGATACGAGCAGGCGGGAGATCACCAGCGAATGCGCCGACCTGCTGAAGATGGCGACGGCCCTGAAGGCCGAGGTCGACAAGTCCACCAAAGACACTCTTTCTGTGACGGTGGTTCGCAAAGCCGGTGAGATTGAGCAGTTCGCCCGCCAGCTCAGAGGTGGGGCCGGCAAGAATTGAGGTAAACCATGCAACGACTTGCCAGGACATGGAACCTGCGGCAAGCGGAACGCACCTTCGCGGAGGGTCGGCTTGGCTGCGTGGGCCGAAGGCAGCGCGCATGCCTCTGGCTGGCGCTGGTTCTGACGCTTGCCTGCGTCCCGGCGGGCCGTTCCCAGTCGCCTGGCTGGAACCATGGAACCCAGGAACCCATGCGCCACGACGATCCGATACGCGCGGGTGTGGATACGCCGGATGACGATCGCCGTACGACGGCGGTGATGACGGAGAGCCAACTGCGCGAGCTGAACCAGGAGCGGCAAAAGCAGATGGTTGCGGATGCGAACAAGCTGCTCAAGCTTGCCAGGGAGTTGAATGACGAGATCTCTGCCGGGAATACAGGCACATTGACGCCGGACCAACTGCGCAAGATCGCCAAAATTGAGAAGCTGGCGCGCAGCGTGAAGGAAAGGATGACCTTTGGCGTAGGACAACCAGAGCTCCTCGCCCCGCAGCCTGTTTACTTCAATCCATGAAGGGCCCCGATATTGGCGCCAAGTGGGTCTGAGACGGGGCAAGGCGGAAGAAAGCGTTTGGGGCCTGCGGGACGAACTCGCATCTTACCGTCTCACAAATTGCTACAATCAAAAACAGGGAGCATCCGGAAAGCTTTGGAGGTCGACCGGAATGGAAGTGGCAATCTCCAGCACCCTTGCGGCCGGAACCAATTCGGCCTCGGAGGAGCTGACCGCGCAACAAATGGTGGAAATCTACCGGCTGATGTTTCTCTCCCGCTCGGTGGACGACCGCGAAATTCTTCTCAAACGCCAGCAGAAGATTTTCTTCCAGCTCTCGTGCGCCGGCCATGAGGCGTTGCAAGTGGGCGCAGCGCTGGCTCTGCGCCCCGGCTACGACTGGTTCTTCCCCTACTATCGCGACCGCGCGCTTTGCCTGGCCTTGGGCGTTACCCCGTATGACATGATGCTGCAAGCCGTGGGCGCGGCCAGCGATCCGGCCAGCGGCGGGCGGCAGATGCCCACCCATTGGAGCAGCCGTCCGCTGCACATCGTCAGCGGCTCTTCCGCGACGGCGACGCAGTTACTCCACGCGGTGGGCTGCGCCGAGGCCGGCCGGTTCTTCAGCCGCAACCCCGGAGCAGCGGCCAAGGCGGAGGGCGACTATCGCGCCTTTCGCGATGTGGATTTTCACGGCGACGAGGTGGCGCTGGCCTGCGTGGGCGAGGGATCGACCTCGCAGGGCGAATTCTGGGAGGCGATCAATACCGCTTCCAATCAAAAGCTGCCGGTGATCTTCTGCGTGGAAGACAACGGCTATGCCATCAGCGTTCCCGTCGAGGTGAACACGCCGGGAGGAAACATTTCGCGGCTGGTCAAGAACTTTCCCAACTTCCACTTCGCCGAAGTGGACGGCAACGATCCCGTGGTTTGCCTGCGGGCCTTTCAAGAGGCGGCGGCGTACTGCCGCGCCGGACGCGGGCCGGCGCTGGTGCACGGCCATTGCGTGCGGCTCTACTCTCATTCCCTTTCCGACGACGACAAGAACTACCGTTCCGCGGCCGAGCGGGAGACGGATGCGCTGCGCGATCCCATTGCGCGGATGCGGACGCGGCTGATCGGCGAAGGGATCCTTACCGGCGCGGAACTGGACGAGCTGGAGCGAAGCCTGGAACGCGAAGCTGCCGAGGCCGCGGAGCGCGGGCTGGAAGCGCCGCTGCCCGAAGTGCAGGGAATTACCGCGCACGTGTATTCCGAGGATCTCGATCCTACGAGCGCGGCCTTTGCCGCGGAAAAGCTGCAACCCCCCGCAAATGCAAACGGGTCAGCCGCTGGGGCCGCGCAAAAGGCCGCGGGTGAGCGGACCATGGCCGATCTGATCAATGCCTGCCTGCACGACGAGATGCGCCGCGACCCGCGCATCGTTATCTACGGCGAGGACGTGGCCGACGCCAGCCGTGCTGAAGCCCTGGCAGAGGTGAAGGGCAAGGGCGGAGTCTTCAAGCTGACTGCGGGGTTGCAAGCAGAGTTCGGATCGGAGCGCGTCTTTAACTCGCCGCTGGCCGAGGCCAATATCGTAGGCCGCGCCGTGGGGTATGGGCTGCGGGGCATGAAGCCGGTGGTGGAAATTCAATTTTTTGATTACATTTGGCCTGCCATGCACCAGATTCGTAATGAGTTATCGGTTCTTAGGTGGCGGTCGAACGGAGAGTGGGCCGCGCCCGTTGTCATCCGCGCGCCCATCGGCGGCTACCTGACCGGGGGCGCCATCTACCACTCCCAATGCGGCGAGAGCATCTTCACGCACAATCCGGGCCTGCGCGTCGTTTTCCCCTCGAACGCGCTCGACGCCAACGGCCTGCTGCGCACGGCCATCCGCTGCGACGATCCGGTGCTGTTTCTCGAACACAAGCGGCTTTACCGGGAGACACACGGCCGGGCGGCGTATCCGGGGCCGGAGTTCGCCATTCCGTTCGGGAAGGCCAAGGTGGTTCGTCCCGGCACGGACATCACGCTGGTGACGTATGGAGCGCTGGTGCCGCGCGCACTGCAGGCCGCGCAACACGCCGAGCGCGATCACGGGATCGACACGGAGATTCTCGACCTGCGCACGCTCAGTCCGTACGACTGGGAGGCCATCGCGGAGTCAGTGCGCAAGACCAATCGCGTGATCGTGGCTCACGAGGACATGCTGAGCTGGGGTTACGGCGCGGAGATCGCGGCGCGCATCGCCGAGGAGCTGTTTGACGATCTGGACGCGCCGGTGCGCCGGATCGGGTCGATGGATACCTTTGTTGCCTACCAGCCGATTCTGGAAGATGCGATCCTGCCCCAGCCGGAGACGATCCTGAAGGCGCTTGTGGAGCTGAAGGCGTATTGAAGTTCGCTGGACGCCGTCAGCGCTCTCGCAGCAGCGCGTTCACGGCATCGGGCAGGGAATTGAAGCGCAAATCGGCCAGCGTGGCGGCCTCTTCGGCGCGGGGTCTGCGGGTTTTGAGTGGACCCTCAATGAAAATAGTCCTCATGCCCAGGCGACGGCCGAACTCGATGTCGGAGAGCGAGTCGCCGATCGTCACGCTGGTGGCGGCAGCGATTTGAGGAAACCGCGCGACTGCCTGCTCGAAAAGCCCCGGCAGCGGCTTGCGGCAGTTGCATTGCCCCTTGTCGTGTGGACAGATGAAGAAGGCATCGATGCGCGCGCCCACGCTGTTGAGTTGCCGCTGAAAGGCCGCGTGCATGGCTTCCACATCCGCAACCGTGTAGAGCCCCCGCGCGATACCACGCTGGTTCGAGACCACGATCACGCGCAACCCTGCTTCATTGAGCCGCTGCAATGCCTCAGCTACGCCGGGCAGCACATGAAAATCCTCGCTACGCGCGACATATTGGCCCTCCGGCATCTTTTCGTTCAGGATGCCGTCGCGATCGAGAAACACGGTGCGGAGATTGCGCGCGATGGATGGATCTGCGGCGTTGCTCACGTGGTAATCATAGCAACGCGCGTGGGAGTTACGGCGGTTCTCCTGCATCTATGAGCCATTTCTGACAGTATTCAAGGTGGCTCTTTCTTGATGAAAAAGCCACTCGACGATTGTGCCTTGGTCAACATTTGCAGGAGACCCGCTATAGGGGCTCGTAAGCCGGGCGGCGCGAACCGAGACTGTTCTGCGCAACCGGGAAGATACGAGCCGGCCGGCGAGAGTAACGTGCGCAAGAGGCGCATCGCTCTGGACACGGATACAATACTGGGATGGAGTTCCGCACCTATCGTATGCGCCGATTCGAGTCCTCAGGTCGCAACCGGATGCGCATCGCGGGCGAGCAGGCATGAGGAACTTCCTGCGCCTGCTGCGCTATGGGTTGCCGTACACGCTGGAGTGGCTGCCGGGGGTGGTGCTGTCGGCGCTGGTTGGAGCGCTGGACGCGTTTCGCATTCTGCTGCTGCAGCCCATCTTCGACCGGGTGCTTGCGCCGGGTGCGCCCGAAGGCCCCATCATGCTCGGCCTTCCCCAGACCAAGTGGCACCTCGATCTGAGAAGCATCGTGCCTCATTTTCTGCACCTGCACAATGCCTGGACTGTGGTGGCGTACGCGCTGGTGGTGGCAACGGTTCTGAAGGGCCTCTGCGACTACGCCGGAAACTATCTCATCAATTACGCCGGCTTCGGCACCATTACCGATCTACGCAATCATCTCTACGAAACCACGCTGCGCAGATCCTCGAGTTTCTTCCATAAACATCCGACGGGCACCATCCTTTCGACGCTCATCAACGACGTGGACCGCGTGCAGGTTTCGCTCAGCTCGGTGCTGGGCGATTTTCTGCAGCAGTTCTTCACATTTGTGGCGGCGATTGCGCTCATTGTCGACATGGGCGGATATCTGAGCTTTGCGCTGGTCCTGTTTATTCCAGTGGTGATCACCTCAGTGCGCAAGATAGGCCGCGAGGTAAGGACGCGCACGCGCACCGGCCAGGACAAGCTGGCCGAGGTGCAAAACATTCTGCACGAGACGGTGACGGGCAACCGCATCGTGAAGTCGTTCAACACCGAGCTGTGGGAGATTCTGCGCTTCAAGAGCGCGGCCAAGCGCCTGTTCCGCGCCAACCTGCGCAGCGTGCGCATTCAGTCGATCAGCTCGCCGCTGATGGATACGGTGGGCGCCATCGCCATGGCGCTGCTGCTATGGATCGGCCGCAGCGCGATCAAGAGCGGTTACATGACGCTCGGGGTGTTCGGCGCATTCATGATTTTGCTGTTCAAGCTTTACGATCCGCTGCGCAGGTTCGCTTTCTTCTACAACGCATTCCAGCAGGCGATGGGCGCTTCGTCGTCGATCTTCGCGTTTTTCGATGCCGAGGACGACGTGAAGGAACGGCCGCGCGCCGTCGCGTTTACGCGTTTTCGGCAGGCAGTCAAATTCGAGGATGTCGGGTTCTCTTACTCGACCGGCGAAGGCGAGCATCAGATTCTCCACAATGTCGACCTGGAGGTCAACGCCGGCGAAGTGCTTGCCATTGTCGGTCCCAGCGGCGCGGGCAAGTCCACGCTGGTCAATCTGATTCCGCGTTTCTTCGATGTCTCCTCAGGGCGGATACTCATAGACGGCCACGATGTGCGTGATCTCACTCTTGGCTCGCTGCGGCGCCAGGTGGCGCAGGTGACGCAGGAAACGATTCTTTTCAACGACACGGTGCATAACAACATTGCGTATGGACAGCCCGACGCCAAGGCCGCGCTGGTGGAACAGGCTGCGCGCAATGCTCTGGCGCACGACTTCATCCTGAACATGCCGCTCGGCTACCGGACGACGATCGGCGAGAAAGGCTTCAGGCTCTCCGGCGGCGAGCGCCAGCGCATCGCCATTGCCCGCGCGATCTTTAAGAATGCGCCCATCCTGATTCTGGACGAAGCCACGTCGGCGCTGGACTCGGAGAGCGAGTCGCTGGTGCAGGAGGCGCTGGCCAACCTGATGCAGAACCGCACCGTGCTGGTGATTGCGCACCGCCTCTCGACGATCCGCCGCGCCAACCGCATTGCGGTGCTCGAGTGCGGGCGGATTACCGCGATCGGCTCACACGAAGAACTGCTCAACATCTCGCCCACGTATCAGAGGCTTTACCAGTTGCAGTTCATCGACATGCCCGAGACGGAGACGAACGGGGTCAACGGTCAGGATCATACGGCGATGTATCTGCCGTTTGACACGCGGGCCGCGCTGGCCCGGCAGGTGCAGGAGTAAGTATGGGGATTGCTTCGATGACGGGGTTTGCGCGGGCGCAGGTTCGCGTGCCGCTTGGCGATGAGGACCAACTCAGCTACACGCTCACGGTCAAAAGCGTGAATCACCGCTTCCTCGATCTGCAGTTCCGCCTGCCGCCCGGACTCGACGCGCTGGAGATGGAACTGCGCAAAGTGCTGAAGGAACATCTCGTTCGCGGCCACGTCGATTTGACTCTTTCCGTCGACCGCTGCTCGCAAACAAAGGCCGGATACAATCGCGAACTGATCTCCGGTTATCTTGCCGCCTTCGATGCGGCGCGCCGCGAGCACCGGCTGGAGGGCGAGCCGGACCTGAATGTGGCGCTGCGGCTGCCCGGCGCCTTGCAGACCGAGGATCGCGGGAACAACGAACTCACAGTGCTGGCAGCCAGCGTGCTGGAGCAGATCGTTCCGCTGCTGGAGCAATTGAAGACCATGCGCGCCCACGAGGGCGAGGCGCTGGAAGCCATTCTGCGCGGCACGCTCGACCGGCTTGCGGCAGCTACGGCCAGCGTGACCGAGTTTCGTCCAGAGATCGAGCAGCGCTACCAGGAGCGCCTTGCGCAGCGCCTGGCCGCGGCCGTTGGGCCGGAGTTCAACCAGCAGCGGGTCCTTGAGGAAGCCGCCGTGCTGGTGGAACGCAGCGATATCACCGAGGAGCTGGCGCGCATGACGGCCCATATCGAGCATTTCCGCGCGCTGCTTTCGGCCGGCGGCGAGGCCGGCAAGAAGCTCGACTTCCTGCTGCAGGAGATGAACCGGGAGGCGAACACGTTGCTCTCCAAAACCGGAGGGGTAAGCGGGAAGGGAATGCGCACCACCGAACTGGGGCTGGCCATGAAGGCCGAGATCGAGAAGGCGAGGGAGCAGGTTCAGAACGTGGAATAAGTGGCAGCTTCTAGCCGCTAGCTTCTAGCCGCTAGCTTCTAGCCTCTAGCTTAAACAGGGCTGAGGCGACGAAGTTGGAGTTAGCGGGAATCGCATTGGGAGAGAGGATGGCGCGCCAAGATCTGATTCACACGGATGATGAAAATAGCGATGTGCTCCGGCGATTGGAGGCGCAGGGCGATGATCTTATCCGGCCGCGCAATATCGACTTCACTGTGGTGTTCCCAGAAGAAAGCGCTGCTGAACATTTTGCATGGCATTTCCGTAAGCAAGGCTACGCAGTTTCGGTAGAATTTGCCGAGACGGTGAAGGAACTTCCTTGGGATGTGGTTGTCGTCCGGCACGTGACACCATCACTCAGGGAGATTGGCGATTTTGAGGCTGCCCTGCAGGGGGTCGCACGTAAGCTCGGAGGCCGTAATGATGGTTGGGGATGCTTTTCTGAACCAAGCTCCAGCAGTTAGAAGCTAGGAACTCTGAAGAGGAGAACATTGGCAGGAATTCTATTTATCATTTCGGCGCCGTCGGGCTCGGGCAAAAGCACCTTGGTGAGCGAGCTGCGCAAGCAGGTGAGCGGCGTCGATTTTGCCGTTTCATGGACGACACGCGCGCCTCGCGGATCAGAGGAGAACGGACGCGAATATCAGTTCACCACGCGCGAAGAATTCCAGCGCATGATCGACGCGGGAATGTTTCTGGAATACGCAGAAGTGTTTGGGAAAGACCTTTACGGCACGCCCCGCCAGGCTCTCGACGATGCGCTGGCGGCTGGTCACGACCTGATGCTGGACATCGACGTGCAGGGCGCGGCGCAGGTGCGCGCCAAGATGCCCGAGGCCGTGTGCATCTTTGTGCTGCCGCCGAATCCCAAGGTTCTGCGCACGCGGCTGCGCAATCGCATGCGCGCCGAAGGCGTGATGCATGAAGGCGAGCTCTACCGGCGGCTGGGCGAGGCCAGCCGCGAGATTGAGAAATATCGTGAGTACGGCTATATTTTGGTCAATGACGTTCTCGACCGGGCGGTAGCGCAACTGGAAGCCATTGTGCTGGCAGAGCGGTTCTATCGCAATGGCGAAATGATCGCCTACCGTTCCCGCCGGGTGTTGGAGGTCGCCGCGGCCTGTCTGCAAACCAACTCGCAGGAGCGGCTCAAACCTGTGCTGGAAGCCTTCGGCATCGATGGCATTTCCGGCCAGCAGCAACTTCCCTTTGGAGATGACTCCGATGACGATTGAGAAGAGTTTCGATTCCAACTACCGCAAGGTGCTGGTGGCCGCCCGGCGGGCGCGCCAGATACAGAACGGCTCTCAGGCGTTGGTTCCGACGCACTCGACTAAAGCTTGCCGCATTGCGCAGGAAGAGATCGAGGCGGGTAAGATCTCTTACGTGAAAAGCGAGGTCGAGGTCGCCAAGCCCCTGGTTGAAGGTCCCGCGATCCCCATCCTGCTCAGCTGAAAGACAGGGGTCAGGGATCAGGTGTCAGGGGTCAGCAAGGCCGTCTTGAATCAGGCTGTAGTTGTGCCCCGTCCCGATTTTGAGAACCAGCGCTTTCTTTCGACCTAACCGATCCCCGATCCCTGACACCTGTTCACCGTCCACTGCACTACAATCGACATTATGAGAGTGACCGTAGGCGTCTCCGGCGGGATCGCTGCCTACAAAGCGGCGGAGTTGGTGCGCGCCCTGCAGCGCCAGGCGGTGGAAGTGCATGTGGCGATGACCGAGGCGGCGCAGCGGTTTGTGCAGCCGCTCACTTTTTCCGCGCTCACCGGCCACAAGGTCGTCACCAGCCTCTGGGACGAGTGGGATGCGGGCGAGACCGCGCCCGAGCAGAACGGCATCGATCACATCGCCGAGGCGCAATGGGCCGACGCACTGGTCGTGGCTCCCGCCACGGCGAACATACTGGCCAAATTTGCGCACGGCATCGCCGACGATTTTCTTTCTACGCTGTATCTGGCCACCACCGCGCCGGTTCTCGTGGCGCCGGCGATGAACGTGAACATGTGGAACCACCCCGCTACGCAAGCGAACCTGGAAATCCTGCGGCAGCGCGGCGTGGGGATCGTGGAGCCGGGGACGGGCGAGCTGGCCTGCGGCATGGCCGGGACAGGACGCATGGCGGAGCCGGAGGCGATTGCCGAAGCGGTGCTGAATGCGCTGGGCCGGCGCCACGACCTGGCCGGCGAGATCGTGCTCGTCACCGCCGGCGGCACGCGTGAAGCGCTCGACCCGGTCCGCTTTATCGGCAACCGCTCCAGCGGCAAGATGGGCTACGCCCTGGCCGAGGCCGCGCGCAGCCGCGGCGCCAAAGTGATTCTGGTCAGCGGTCCGACGGGTTTACATGCTCCGGCGCACTGCGAACTGGTGAACGTGACCACCGCGGAGGAGATGCGGAGCACAGTGCTCGACCGAATGAATGAAGCCACGCTGGTGATCAAGGCCGCGGCCGTGGCCGACTATCGCCCGGTTGCAGTCTCCGCACAAAAGCTCAAGCGCACGGGCCCGATGACGCTGGAGCTTGCGCCAACCGAAGACATTCTGGCCGAGGTGGTGCGCCGCCGCCGTCCGGGGCAGCTCATCGTGGGCTTTGCCGCCGAGACGGAGAACCGCATGGAGAATGGCCGCGCCAAGCTGCTCGCCAAGGGCGCCGACGCAATTGTGGTGAACGACGTGGCCGGCGAAGGCGTGGGCCTCGACGCCGACACCAATGCCGCTGCATTTCTGACCCGGGCGACAGCCGTGGAGCTGCCGCAGATGCCCAAGCGCCAGCTTGCCGACCGGATTCTCGACGAGATTCTCACCCTCCGCCGCCCACGGACTGTAGTACTCGAACTCGATGAGAAGCGGGACGTGGAAGCGAGCGAAAAGCAAGCCACCCAGGACCGCGTGCTGAGTGAGAGCATTCCAGCCGGCGCGGGGCGACGCCAGCTCATCGTGGAGTAATCGGCTTGCCGCGCGCGCTCGATCCCGCCACTCGCGACGCTCTGGCCGAGCGCTTGCGCTTCTATCGCGACCTGGGGATTACGGATTTCTACAGGCGGCCGGCGGAAGACGCGCTACCCGAAATGCGGGAAGCTGACTCGCCAGTTCCGCAGTCCGCCGCGGCGGATGCGGACAGGGCAGGGCAGCGCGAGCCGCATCCCGTACTCGTTCCGCGGGAAACCGGGGCTGCGGTAAATCAGCCCAACTTTTTTGGAGAGGAACCCGCCATCAAGACCCGCAAAGGCTTTCACGCGCCGGAAATCGGCGCAGCAGTTCCTGTTGAGGAGCGTGCTGCCGTGCTCCAGGTGGTTCGCGAAGATCTCGGCGACTGCACGCGCTGCGCGCTGCACAAAGGGCGCAACACGATTGTGTTCGGCGTGGGCAATCCGGCCGCGCGCCTGATGTTTGTGGGCGAGGGGCCGGGCGCCGACGAGGACGCGCAGGGACTGCCCTTCGTGGGCCGCGCCGGGCAACTGCTGAATAACATGATTGCGGCCATGGGGCTCACGCGCGAGGAGTGCTACATCGCCAACGTGGTCAAGTGCCGTCCGCCGGGCAACCGCACTCCCGAACCCGAAGAGGCCAACACCTGCCTGCCGTTTCTCTTTCGCCAGATCGACGTCGTGCGCCCTCAGGTTCTGGTGGCGCTGGGCGCCACAGCGGCAACGTATCTGCTGGGCGCGCGGCAGCCGCTGGCCGGACTTCGCGGCCGCATTCACGCCTTTCGCGGGACCAGCCTCATCGTCACGTATCACCCGGCGTTTCTGCTTCGCGACCCGCGGCAGAAGAAGGAAGCCTGGGCTGATTTGCAGATTGCGATGAAGGAGCTGGGGTTGAGAAAGGCAGGGAACAGGGATTAGGTGTGTAGTGTCAACAGATTGTTCCGATCTGCGCCTGCTCTGCTGATGGGAGTGTAGTGGTTGAGACTGGCGTGAGGTCTGTGCCAGTTGTATTCGTGTATCCAGGGCAGAAGCTGGGCGCAGCGTTCATCGGAGTTCTGATAAATGCGGGCATAGGCCCATTCCTGTAGAGCAGTGCGGATGAAGCGTTCGGCTTTGCCGTTGGTGCGCGGGGTGTAGGGCCGGGTGAAACGATGTTTGATGCCGAGTTCCCTGCATACCTTTGCGAAGCGGCGCGAGCGATAGGCCGGTCCGTTGTCGGTGAGCAGGCCGCGGAAGCGGATGCCCAGCCGTGCGTAGTAGGCCACAGCCTGGCAGAGGAAAGCGACAGTTGAAGCCGCGGTTTCATCCGGGAAGATGGCCGAGAAGGCGATGCGGGAGTGGTCGTCGATGGCGACGTGGACGTACTCCCAGCCCACGCGCCGGGTGCGGTCGGCGAGGTTGCCGGTGACGCGATGGCCGGGCTTGGCGATACGGCCCAGCTTCTTGATGTCCAGATGCAGCAGGTCCCCGGGCGCGGCGTGCTCATAGCGCAGCACGGGTGGGCGTGGTTCCAGATCGCGTATGCGGCTGAGCTTGCGCCGGCGCAGGATACGGCTAACCGTGGCCCGGCTGAGGCCTGTGGCTTGCGCGATGCGCAACCCGGTCCAGCGTTGGCGACGCAGCAACTCAACCCGCTCCGCCAGCTCCGGCTTAGTGGGCCTGCGCAGGCGGAGCGGCCTGCAACTGCGGTCTGCGAGCCCGGCCAGGCCCAGCGCCCGATAGCGCGCCACCCATTTGGCAGCGGTCTTCGGGCTCACGTTGGCGGCGGCTGCAGCCGCCGCCAACGTGCTTCCCTGCTCGATCACCCGCTTCGCCATCTCTTCTCGACTCCAAACCATGGTTCGTGCATTCTGGTGATAGTCCATCTGGTCTCCTGAATCGCTGAGTCTTCGCAAACCCAGCTTTACAGGTTCAGATCAGATGGACAATCTATTGAAACCTCACAATTAGGGAACAGCGAACTGGGCCAGTCATCGAGCAAGGCTCTGGTTTGTGATCGGTGGCCGATAACCAGAAGTCCGATGATCAACTTGCATGCTCTTGTGCTGCGCCAGGAGGCTTTGACAAAACCTAGAGACCTATGTAGACTTAAAGAGTATGGCTGTGATAAAACCACTGCGAATCACGGGTCCGACCCTTAAGGTCCTTGGACAATTGATGACTGCCCCTGAGTCTGGGACCGCAGGAGCCGACATCTCGAAGGAGACCGGCATGCGGTCGGGCACGCTTTATCCGATCCTGTTCCGGATGGAACAAGCGAAATGGATCACGAGCGAGTGGGAAGACGTCGACCCTTCCAAGGTTGGCCGACCGCGCAAGCGCCTGTACACGCTCACTCCGCTCGGCCTCAGAGAAGGCAGATCAGTGTTCGACGGCCTAATGCCGAGTAACGGAAGGATTGCATGGCAGTCCTATTGACCCTCGCTCTCGCTGTCATTGGGAAGCTGTTGGCAGACGAAATCAAGTTGTGGTTGCCGCAGATCTCTCATCGCCTTCTCGACCTAGCCGTCAAGTGCCTCCCAAGGGAGGAGCGCGAACGAAGACATGAGGAGTGGGCTGCCGATCTTCAGAGTTTCCCCGAGGGCGTTGTGAAATGCCTTCGTGCTCTCGACCTGTCGCGAGCAGGAATTAGCATCGATTGCTCATATCGCAGCCGCAAAATGGTGACGGCGGCACGCTTGCGTCTTGTGAGGTGGTATTTGACCTTTTGGCTGCGTGTGATGGCGAAGACCGCTAGCAGATTACAATCGCGGCTCGTCGTATTTAGGACCGAGAGGGGTCTGGCTGAGGGAGCCGATTTGAGTCGAGAACAAGAGAATGCGTTTGAAACAGAGTTCGCGCGGATAGAAATGCTGATTCTCGCAACATCAGCGCGTGCTCTTGGTGGTGTATCAAGCAGACTTCTCAAGAAACCGCTGGGCTAATTGTTAGGCGCGTCAACGCCGCCAACTCCGCCACCTCTAGTCCCGCCACAGCGCCACGCCGCCTTCATGCGGCGCGCAGACGCTTGACCTTGATCTTGGCCTCGTCTTTGCGGGCTTGGGCGAGGTCGTAGGCTAGCTGCATCCGCAGCCATGTTTCCGGAGTACTGCCAAAGGCCTTTGAGAGACGGATCGCCATCTCCGGACTGATGCCCGATTTGCCGTTGACGACGTTGTTAAGCGCCTGTCGTGTGACGCCGAGAATCTCTGCGCCTTGGGTGACGGAAAGACCGAGTGGCTCAAGGCACGCATTTCGAATGCTTCGGCCGGGATGCGGCGGATTCTTCATTGGCATGGCAGATGCTCGCCTCCTTAATTAGTGGTAATCGATAAGTTCAACGTCAAACGCATCCAGACCCTCAAAACGAAAAACAATGCGCCAATTCGCGTTAACCGTGACGGACCAGAATTCCCGGAGGCCGCCGGCAAGCTTGTGCAAACGATACCCCGGGAGGTTCATCGCTTGAGGCGTTTCTGCCTGGTCGAGCCGGCCAAGAATGTCATCGACCCTATCCCGCAGATCGGGCCGTATTCCGCGCGGGTCGCCGAGTTCATAAAAGCATTTGAGGCCGCGGTGTTTGAAACTTCTGATCACAAGAGTATACCGTAAAGTGAAAATTGTCACTTGTCGAATTGGAATCCGCTACCGCTCCCGCCACAGCGCTACGCCGCCCAAAATCCCCTCTTTGTTCGACACGAGGGTCACGTTCTTCGGCAGTTGGAAGTCAATCTTTTTCGTATTGCCGCCGCCCAGGTAGAGGTGGTCCCAGTTGAAGAGCTGTTGCGTCTGATCGAGGGCTTCCCGGACCAGCTCGTTCCAGCGCTTCTTGCCGTAGCGGTCGAGCCCGCGGCGGCCGATGTAGTCCTCGTAGGTTTTCTTCTTCCAGGGGTGGTGGCCGAGCTCGAGGCCGGGGCAAAGCCTGCCGCCGGTGAAGAGCGCAGAGCCCAATCCGGTGCCCAGCGTGAGAATCATTTCCACGCCTTGGCCCTTGACCGCGCCATAGCCCTGCACGGCGGCGTCGTTGGCCACGCGCACTGGCCTTCTCCAGCGCTTTTCCAGCTCGCGTTGCAACGGGAAATTGGCCCACAAGGGGTGTAGGTTGGCGGCGGTGTACGTAATGCCGTGCTTAATGACGCCGGGGAAGCCCACGGAGACGCGGTCAAACGCGCCAACTCGCGCATGAAGCTGGTCGAGCACCCGCAACACGGCGCGCGGCGTAGGGACGGCGGGCGTGACCACGCGCTGCCGCTCGCTGAGCGGCTTGCCGCGCGCATCGAGCAGCATGGCTTTGATGCCGGAGCCGCCAATGTCGATGGCAAGCGTGACGGGAGATACGGCCGGCGCGGAAGATCCTGGAGTGGAGGATGCAGATTTGGGAGTCATTAGGGATGAATTGTAATCGGTGCGGGCCCCGGCTTGCCGTATCCCCTACACTGAATCTTGTCTCCCATGGCCGCCTATTGCGAAGTCGCGTTGCCGGTGCCGTTGGACCACACGTTTACCTACGGGGTACGTCTGGGGCAGCGGCCGCAGCGCGGGGCGCGCGTGATTGCGCCCTTCCGCAACGAGAAGCTGATCGGCGTGGTGACGGCGCTTGAGGCCAAGGCCCCGGCGGAGGTCGAGGTGCGGTACATCGAGGCCGTGCTCGACGAGGAGCCGCTGCTCAGCGAGCATCTGCTGGAGCTGGCGGAGTGGACCGCGCAATACTACCTGGCGCCGCTGGGCGAGGTACTGCGCGCCATGCTTCCGCTGGCTGCGGAGGTGCGGCGCACGGTCTACTACCGTTTGACCGACCTGGGGCGCGACGTGCTGGCGGGGAGCATAGACGGCGGCCCGGGGAAGGGAATCGCCAGGGCCCGTTCGCGGCGGCAGCAGAAGCTCTCGAACGAAGAGCAGGACATGGAGCATCGGGTGCTTCAGCGGTCTGGCCTCGGGCGAGCCGGTGAAGGTGTCTAGGCTGAGGACAGCAACGGCGGCGCCGCTGCCGCTGCTGGCCGCGATGGTGCGCAAGAAGTGGATTGCGCGCGAGACGGCGGCGGCGGAGCGCGACGCCCGGCGCATGGAGCGGTTCGCCGTGGTGGTTCCTGAAGGACGGCTGCCCAAGCTGACGCAAAAGCAGCAGGCGGTTCTGGCCGAGTTGGCGGCGTGCGGAGGCGAGTTGCCCCTGGCCGAGCTACGGCGGCGGGAATTGCCTTCATCGACGCTTCAGACTCTGGTGCGGCGGGGGCTGGTGCGCATCGAGGAGCGGCCTGAAGCGTTTCGTCTGGGCGGGCTGTCACCGGCGAATGGGCCGTTCAGCCTGAACGCGGCGCAAACCGGTGCGCTGGCAACACTCGCCACGGCACTGGGCGCATTCCATCCATTCCTGCTCTATGGCGTGACCGGTTCGGGAAAGACGGCCGTATATCTCGCCGCCATGCAAAAGGCGCTCGACCGGGGCCTGGCGTCGATTCTCCTGGTTCCTGAGATTGGCCTGACGCCGCAGACCGTCGGGCTGCTCGATCAGGCCTTCGGGCAGAAAGTGGCGCTGCTGCACTCGGCGCTGACGCCGGAGGAGCGCAGCGAACAGTGGCGGCGCATTCGCCGCGGCGAGGCGCCCATTGTGGTGGGTACGCGTTCGGCAATCTTTGCGCCGGCGCCGAACCTGGGATTGATTCTGGTCGACGAAGAGCACGACCAAAGCTACAAACAAGAAGAGACGCCGCGCTACAACGCGCGCGACGTGGCCGTGATGCGCGCCAAGCTCGCCGGGGCGGTGGTGGTGATGGGCTCGGCTACGCCGTCGCTGGAAAGCTGGCAAAATGCGGAGCGCGGCAAGTACACGCGCATCGAACTGCGCGACCGAGTGATGAACCGGCCGCTGCCCGAGGTGGAACTGATCGACATGCGGCGCGAGTTCCAGGAGACGGGGCAGGACCAGCTTTTTTCGCGGTCGCTGGTGGAGCAGACCAGGGCGACGCTGGAACGCGGCGAGCAGGCGCTGATCCTGCTCAACCGGCGCGGCTACTCGTTTGCCGTGATGTGCCGCGCCTGCGGCGCAAAGCTCGAGTGCCGGAACTGCGCCATCGCGCTCACGCACCACAAAGCGCCGTCGGACTGGAGCTGCGGAGGCGCGCGCGGGGCAGCGGCTGGAGTGCCATTATTGCGGCTACAAGCGCACGGTTCCGGCCAAGTGCCCGAAGTGCGACAGCGAGCATTTGTATTACCTGGGCGCCGGCTCGCAGCAGGGCGAGGAGCGGCTCCAGGAGATCTTCCCCGGCGCGCGCATCGGCCGCATGGATCGCGATACGGTGCGCGGCCGCTACGACCTGGAGCAAATACTGGGGCGGCTGCACTCGGGCGAGATCAACTTGCTGGTGGGGACACAGATGATCGCCAAGGGTCACGATATTCACACCGTCACGCTGGTGGGCGTGGTGGGCTGCGACCACGCGCTTTCGATGCCCGATTTTCGCGCCGCCGAGCGGGTCTTCCAGCTCATGACGCAGGTGAGCGGGCGCGCGGGACGCGGCGATCTGCCGGGGCGCGTGGTGGTGCAGACCTACTATCCCGATCATTACTCGATTTTGGCGGCGATGAAACACGACTACAAAGCGTTCGCCGAGCGCGAGCTGAAATACCGCGGCTGGATGCACTATCCGCCGTTCGGCGTGCTGGCCAATGTGCTGGTGCAGTCGCAAAAGCTGGAAGAGGCCGCGGGGTGGGCGGCTGTCTTAGGCAAATATCTTGTCCAAAACAAAAACAGCGGAGCTGTGCGCGTGCTGGGGCCGTGCACCGCACCGATTGCGCGGATCAAGGGCGTCTACCGGTTCCACATGATTCTCAAGAGCGCGTCGCGCAAGGCGCTGAACGAGGCGCTGCGCGGGTTGCTGGAGCACGCGGCGGAGGCCGGCGTGCCGCGGCGGAACGTGATTGTGGATGTGGACGCACTGCGGCTCATGTAGCGGAGTTAGCGGGGCTAGCGGAGTTGGCGGAGTTAGCGAGCTAGCAAGTTAGCGAGTTAGCGATACAGCAGACGGCGGTTCCCGCTTTGTTTACCATCTAGTACCTATCCCCCCTCCCCCGATATGCCATACCTCCATATTTGAAACCAAAGGACTTACGGGACGATTCATACCTTGGCCATACCAACCCCATACCTTGCATACAAATTTCCAGGGCCGCATCCCGCAAACGTGCAGATTCACGGAAGTTAGGAGTCAGAGACCAGAGATCAGAGATCAGAGACCAGAGACCGAAAAACGGTGGGCGGCCCCGGAGCGCCGGAATCCCCAGCCGGTACTCGCAGGGCCGCCCACCAGCTCTCAAAAAGGAGAAACGCTCTTTTTTGTTCTCTAGTAAAAGGGTAGCGAAACGGGGGAATTAACCGGCAAAGTTGGCGAGGAAATATTTGGTTTGGAATGAGGGGGATGGGGCGGGGTGATGGGAGCGATGGGCTTGACATCCCGAGCGGTCGAGTCAGAAAGTCAGCAAGCCGTCGGGGCAGTATCGCGCAGATGGCCGCGTGTGCCGCAAGGGATGATGCACCCCTTAAAAACTCGCGCCGACTAAACGTGCTGGAGGAAGACTTCCCGTTTTCGACCCGGAATTGAACATAGGCTTGCCGGTCCCGCCGCCGCGCTCGAGTCGAAACTTATCTTCCCGGCTTCGACACTGCCGCCACCACCATCTCCAACATGCGCAGCGCAGAGTCGTCCTCGTCCACGGTTCGCTTCCAGTTGGCGCGCTCCCCAAAAGGTTTCAACTCGGGTAGCCCCGTGTCTTTCGCAGCGTATTCAGAGTCGGAGCCCCCCATCTTCCAAATAATCAGATCCAGAGAAGGCACAACGCAGATGGCAAAACCACCGGCCCCACGCTTCCAGTATGCGTCGCGAGGTGCGGCGGGCGCGGCGCCGTCGGAGTTGAGTTCGAAATCCATGCTGTAAGGGAAGTGAGGATCGTAGGGCGACGGCGTTGTGGCTTTGCGGACGTACTCGGCAGGCACAAGTTGACGGCTGCCCCACTTCCCTTGATGCAGCATGAGGTATTCGAATCGCAGCATGTCAGTTGCCCGCAGGCAGATGCCTCCACCGCCGGGGGTGTGCGCGATCTCTGGATGATCGTGAAAGCCGTAGCCCCAACGACCCCACCCCAGCGGCTGTGCGAGATGGATCTCCACGTATTTCTGTAGTTCCATACCCGTCAGGTGGCGAACCATAGCGGCAAGGATCTGGGCAGACGCCGTGGCGTAGGAGTACCCTCCACCCGGGTCGACCCATAAACGCTCCGAGAATGCCAAAGGCTCAACCATCGCTCGCCAGCCATCCAGGCCTTCAGGAGCGATGGGGACCGGTTTCTCTTCGATAAAGCCAGGGCTGTTCCCTGCCAGCCCCGCACTCATGGCGAGCAGTTGGCCTAGCTTGATTTCGCTTTTCCTCGGATCTTTCACGGGGAAGGCTTCGGAAGGCAGGTATCGTGACGTGTAAACTTTCTGGTCTAACCCGTCGGGGAAGAGGTCTGGCCGTTCATGCATCAGGATGCCCACGGCAATACTGGTGAAAGACTTGCCGCACGACATGGTGTTAGGCGTTGCCTGACGGTTGGCGCGGCCGAAATATCGCTCGTACACGAGCCAGCCATGGCGCACAACCAGAAGGCCGCCATTTTGGCTGGACCCCTGGATGTACTGGAAAACCGCATCAAGCTTCTTAACGTCCAAACCCGTTTTTTGCTGGATTTCATCGGGCGCCGTCAGAGTACGCCATCCCCCTGCGGAATCCGGGGGCGGAAAGTATTGGGCCAACGACTCTGTGGCGCAGACAAGCATCCCGACAGCCAACCCCAGGGCGGAATATCGAATAGGAATGTGTTTCATAAAGCCTTCCGATGGGATGGCAACTGGGGCCGAGGATGCACCTAGCTGGACGGATCGATGCGCTCGACTCCGCTGATGCCCGCGTAACCAAACCATATCCTGACCTCGTCACCGGCCGTAGCGCTTTCCAGCAAGGTTTGAACTGTTCTTAGCCGGAATATCCATTTTGCTTTCCCGGCCACAAGAGAATATGCCCCCGAGCGCCGGGCTCGCCATCTTTTCGTCACTTTTTCCTGGGTGGTGACTCCGCGTTAAGGCATTTCTCCCAATCCTTAAGAGTGCTCAATGGTTCGAAGGTTGCCGCTCACTGGGGTTCGCGTCAACTTTGCGGTCTTGAACCCCTATACACCATTGGGAGAAATGCGTTAAGGCTTTGGGTGGCGCGCTTGTGTTTTGGGTGCGGGTTCGCCGCGTGGGTTGGGTTTTCGGAAAGGTGGGGGCGGGGTGACGGCACGCTTCGACTACGCTCAGGGCAGGCTTTGAACTCGTGTCCTGACGCTTTGTGCCACTCCGAAGGAAATTGTGGGAAGGGCGCGCCGGAAGGCAGAAGCAGGTCCCTCGACTCCGCTTTCCCCACGTTCGCTATGCGAACTTGGGGCCCCAGTCACCCCAGCGACGAGGACCTGTCGCCGGGGGCCCCGACAGCGCGCTCCGCTCGGGAGAATGGATGCGAGCAGCGCTTTTCAGGGCTGAAGTCTCGTTTCGTTGTTGACGAGCGTGTGAGCTGGCGGCGAGGCACGTTGCCAGCAGAGGCCGGTTGGAGACCGGCGCTACAGGCCCGCGCCGGGGACGAAGCAATTGATGCGAAGGGTTCGGGGTGGCGGAGGGGTTGATCTGAAAGGCAGGGAATAGGGAGTAGCCAGTAGGGAGTAGGGAGTAGCCAGTAGGGAGAAGGGAGTAGCCAGTAGGGAGTAGGGAGTAGCCAGTAGGGAATAGGGAGTAGCCAGTAGGGAGTAGGGAGCAGCGAGTAGGGAATAGGGAAAGGGCGGGGAGGATCCCAGGAGATTTGCTCGATTATGGGGATCGATCGTGGAAGCTCAGGGCAGGTTCTGAGTCAATGCGCGCCCGGCGATAGCTTGTGCTGGGCGGAGGGCTGGCGGGACGATCCCAGTATTTTTTTAGAATGCCGGCGGGTACCTCGGGAGCGTCCCGCGAGAGCGAGTCAGGGACAGACGAATTGCGTGCGGCCTTTTGGGCATCAGCACGACGAGTGACAAAGGTGAGGTCTTCGTCGATATTGCGGAGCGCGCGCGTATCCAGCGCTGTGCTGCGATGACTGGCCGCGCGGGCCTCGTCCGAGGAAGGTGTGCAGCGCGGTAAGAATGCGCAATCGCCGCAGACCTGCTATGATCCACTTGACCCTGGCTCGGCGAAGCGGCGCTGATTTGCTGGATGGAGTTGCCCTACGAGCGTGGTGAGAAAGGTTGCGCACGCCTATCCAACGTCGCGCCTGTTGAAGCGGCGCTGCGCATCGTAGTGCATATCGCTGGTCGTGCGCGACCTTTAGCCAGCCATGGAGCAGGTTGCGCTAATCGATGGTCCTTCGAGGCTCGCAGGCGGCTTGTCGTCTCCGGAATTGGATGCCGCTACAGGAAGCTCCATATTTCCTCATTTGCCGCAACAGCAGGGGCAGTGTTTTCCTAAGGATCAGGGCGGAAACGCGCGCATCGTCTATAGCATCGTGCACAGAGGGCCGCGGATTCCGAACAGACCGCAGGCGATGGAAAGCGAGTAGGAGGAGCAGGATCAGACGCAACAGGCAAGCTCAAGAAGGCTCCACAGGTCGAGCCTGTGATACCGGAACGTGTCGAAGTCCTGGAGGCGGCCGGCCTGGTCAAAAGCGCCTGAGAAACTGCGTATCGAAACAGACGTTCCAGCCGCAGAAATAGAAGCCGGTTCCGAAGGTATCCAGGAATGCGCGGCCACCTCCACGGGCGTGGGCGCGGCCTCGAGTTGGCTGAGCGTGAGGCCGTGGATCAGCATCGCCTGGGTCCGCAAGCGCGAAGTTTCAGGGGTGAGTTGGACGAGGGTGCTCATGGATTTGACTGGATAGAGTGTGGCGCGGTTAAGTTGATGACAGCGTAGATAAGATAAGATCTGGTGCGCAACAGAGGATTTACTGATGTAGTCTCGACGTCGAACACCAACAGGTCTCGATAGAAAGGTTGCGAGAGATGCGACGACGAAGCAGATGTACTAGAATAAGGTACTTGCACTTTAGCAAAAGGTAGAGGTGAGTATACACCGGAAAGTAAAGCTCCAGCGGCAATCTCGTGTGACAGAACCCTATTTAGCGGGGAACCGATCAGCCGGCAAAATAGATGCGGCGGCGGTTTTCAGGGACCTGAAAGTCCCGGCTACCACCGCCTGATCGGGGCATGCGCAGATGGCGCGCCAAATGTTCGATGCCGAACGCCAAATTTTTACTTGCCGAAAATGGATATGGCCGGTATGATCCGGGGAAGCTTCCGCGAGGTCGTGTGCAAGCGCGGTCTGTGGACTCTGGAAGCGGTCCATGGGCAGATCGCAGACCTTTCCCCGGCAAGGGCTGGCGCAGCAGCGATGAAAGCGCCGGCTGACTGCCTCAGCTTTCAACAAATCGCGGACCGTGCCGATGGGCGTGAAGTTCCTTGTCCCCGGGAACGGGATGAGCAGCATGGCGTGCACGGGTTCCCGCCGATTTGAGGAGGAGAATATGCGAACCTTTACGAGAGTGCTTCTAGCCGCGATTCTGGCGGCCTGCGTGTTGCCGCAGCAGGCGATCCCGCAGAGCCGGGCGAACTTCTGGTTCCTGAACAACACGGGGAAGACACTGAACAACCTGTATGTCTCGCCGCAATCGCAGAATACGTGGGGCGCGGATGTGCTGGGGCGCGCCACTCTGCCGGACGGGATGGGAACATTGATCGTCTTTCCGCCCGCATGGCGCGGCGTGTGCCGCGAGGATTTCAAGCTGGTCTTCAGCGACGGAACGTATCAAACATACTCGTCGGGCATCAATGTGTGCCAATTGCATGCTCTGCAGTTCGACTCGGGCACGGTGAGCGGGTTCTGAAGGGAGCAGGCCCCAAGGTTGTATCGGCATATAGGGGTGTGCGGCGCTGGGAGCCGATTTTTTCGGGTTCTAGGAGAGAGGAGCGACGCATACCGGGCGTCTGCTAGCGACGAACGACAACGAAACCGGGAAAATCGGCCCCAGCCCTTCGGGTTGCGGCGAAAACCCGCTCATACTTCGTTGTCGTCCTAGGCGGTGGACCCGCCACAGCCGTCGTCCTACGCCTCGTCAGAACGGGTTTTCGCTACGCAACGCCACATATCCCTAGACGTGCACGCTACCAAGCTTTATGATGTGGTATGGAATTAAGTTATGGAGGTGTAATAGGTGAATATGAAAAGTGGATTTAATTTGGTATGGCTTTTTGTAGTAGTTGCAGGAATAAAATATAGAACCGGGCTTTAACTATTGCGTCGAGTACCAGCAGGTTGGATTCATAGCGAGTCCTTAGCAAGAATGGGGGCTGTTTGCGCAAAGGATACTAGGCCGTTTGCAGTGTTCAAAAATTCGGTTGGAGCACGCACGAATGAGCCGAGCGTTCAAGACGAGCAACGGGTTAAACGCTGGACGAGATTGTGAACGACACCGTACCGATCTTGAGCGATATGAAAACGCCGTGGACGTTCGGGTATAAGGGAGGACAGGAAAACTCTTCATGGCCTTCCGGCGCGCAGTATTGCTGTTCGCTACACTGACTCTCGGACCAAAGAAGAGTTGTACATTTTGACTACGAACGTCGTGGACAATGCTGGCATTGTGTACTTTATTGAGTTGAAGTGTTGCCTGAGAACGCTTCGGAACTGACTTCAACATATAAGATTGTGGTTAATAGCCTCAGTTTTGGATGTGGGAGAAAAAAGGAGTGACGGCGTGTGGCCCACATGCGGAGACGTGGGTTTACACGCGGACCTTGGTGTCGAAGTCCGAACTCTCGGGCTGGGAAAGCATGAACTCCGTGATCAAGCTGTAACTTTTGAAGGAGCTGCGAGACAGCCAATTGGGATAGGAGATTGCTGGAAGAGACCAATGCTTCGGGTGTGGCGCAGGCCGACTACATCTATCTCAATGGCCGGCCCGTGGCCGTGCTCAACGGCTCAACGCTCTATTACCTGCACGATGATCGTCTGGGGACTCCGCAACTGGCGACTGACAGCAGCCAGAATACTCAATATATGTCGATACAACCTAGACATGCTCTTTGGGCGTGTAGCCCAGGCCGCAAATCTCCGCTGGTCCAATCACGTGGGCGTCCCGGGCCTCGTCCGCCGCGGCGGGGGACCCGGGAGATCCCACCTGCCCTAAAGACGGCTCCGGCAAGGGACAGGAGAAAGGGCGGGATGCCGGCCGGCGCGCGGCGCAGACACAGCAAGAGCGCGTAGAGGATGTGCCCGCCGTGCGGCGCCCGCGAGGGCCTGATTCCGGTTTGCCCGCGCCGCGGCTAGCTGCTGGATGCGCCCGGCGCCAGCGCGTGTAGTTCCTTGCCCGGTTTGAAGCGCACCGCTTTGCCGGGAGCGATGCTGACCTCAGTCCCGGTGCGGGGGTTGCGGCCGATGCCGGTTTTGCGCGCGCGGACGCTGAAGACGCCGAATCCGCGCAATTCGATGCGCTCGCCAGCCGCCAGGGCCTGTTTCAGGCCCTCGAAGACCGTGTCCACTGCCGCTTCTGCCTTGGTGCGCGGCAGGCCCGTGCGCTCGACCACCTTATGAACGATATCCTGCTTGATCAATGGAGTCTCCTCGCTCACCGTGAACTGGTTGCCGACTGCGTTTCACCCTACACCGCCCATACTACAGATTTAGCTGCGATTAGGGAACAGCGGAAAAACCGGGCGCGGATTTTTCCCGTACTCGACCGGTCCGCGGGGCCTTCCGGTCAGGCGGCAGAGCGCGAGGCCGGCGGGCGGGGTTTGTCAACCGGCATGGCCGTTGCTTAAGATGAGTCATCAAGCCGGAACTACTGCCCGTAAGCCACGGGAGGCGACTCAACCGCCGTGCCAGGAGACGCATGTCGATTCAAAGCGACCGATGGATCAGGGAACAAGCCCTCAGGCGCCGCATGATCGAACCCTTCAGCGAAAAGCAGGTCGCTAAAGGTGTGATCTCCTATGGTCTTTCTTCCTATGGCTACGATCTCAGGGTCTCCGACGAGTTCAAAATTTTCACCAATGTGAACAGCGCCATCATCGATCCCAAGGATTTTGACGAGCGGTCGTTCGTCTCGGTCCAGGCGGAATCGGTGATCATTCCTCCGAACTCGTTTGCACTGGCGCGTTCCGTCGAATACTTTCGAATCCCCAGGGATGTTCTAACCATCTGCGTCGGAAAATCAACTTACGCGCGTTGCGGGATCATTGTGAACGTGACGCCGTTTGAACCGGAGTGGGAGGGGTTTGTCACGCTGGAAATCTCCAATACCACGCCGCTGCCGGCCAAGGTGTACGCCAACGAAGGACTGTGCCAGATTTTATTCTTCCGCTCGGATGAGCCCTGCGAGATCAGCTATGCCGACCGCAAGGGCAAGTATCAAAAACAGCAGGGAATCGTTTTGCCCAAGCTGTGAGGAAATACCGCCCCGAATCGGTTCAGGGTGGATTTCGACGGACGAAAGGATGCGGTCTACGGGCCTTGAGGGCGTCGCCTTCGCGCGGCCCAGGGTGAACCCCTGGTGAGAGCCGATGGGAACGTCATGACATCCTATGCTTCGAATTTACAACCGATCGGGATTGGAGTGCTCGCGGACGAACCGGTCCGTGTCGCGGGCCTGGCCAGCATCTTCGACCAGCCCGCGCAGGAAGATCAACCCCAGCTTGTTCCCGTGATAGGGACGTTACCCGAGCTGCTCGCTTCAACCAGCATCGAGTACATCGTTATCGATTTTTATTCCTCTTTGGTCAGTTTGGAGACACTGGAAACCATTCGCCGCGACCGGCCCGAGATTCGATCGATAGTGATCGGACCGGAGGGCGACGACGAACTGGTTTTGAACGCGATCATTGCCGGCGCCCGGGCCTACCTGGGTCAGTCGGCGGATCCGGAGGTGGTTCGTAATGCCATCGACGTGGTTACGTCCGGCTCCATTTGGGCGCCGCGGCGTCTGCTTTGCCGCGTGATCGACCGGCTGCTAAAGGTTCCCAACGTAGCGCAAATCGCTTCCGGCCTACAGCTCACTCAGCGCGAACAGCAGGTATTGGAGCTGATCCTGGGCGCGCATTCCACGCGCGAGATCGCATCCCATCTGGGCATCGAGCAGCGTACAGTGAGGACCTACGTCGGACGGCTCATGCGCAAGACGGGCGCCGACAACCGCATTAAGCTTTCCATGTCGGCTTTGAGACGTTCCCTTTTGGCGAATGACGCTGGACAGCGAGACGCAGCGGGTGGTTCGCGCGAAAGCGGCGCCGATTAGCTGGTATCGCAGTTACTTAAAGCCATCGTCCCTAAGTACTCTTGTGCGATTGCCGTGTTTTCCACAATCCTGCTTCTAGAAACAACGCAGATCTGGGGAAAGGAGTTCCCAGGCAGCATGTTTCCATGAAGCGTGGGAACTCCTCTTTTTTTGCAGTTCGCTGCGAAAAAGCCATCTGTGTGTCTTTTTTCAGCCCTCCCACCACACCATCCATGCAGCCGAACCTTAGAGCCTGTGGCCTGTACCAGGCCGCTGCGGCTCAACGGTGCATTTCAGCCTCGCCGAAGTACTGCCTCACAGCGTGCAGGAATCCCTCGGTCTGCGGAGGCGGAGGCACAGCTCCCCGGAGAACGGCGTCGAATCGATGGTGCGCGCCGTAGAGCACATCGGTGTCCGCGACATTCTGGCTCACTGTTGCTCCGTTCAGGTCGATGCCGGCAAAAATTCCGCGGCTGCGCGACCAGGTGAGCATTTCAGCGCGCATGCTGATGTCGGTCGAGGCTTGAGCGTCGCGTCCCACGGGTCCGGCGGCCGCCGAAGCATCGGCGCCGATCTTGAACCTGTCGTGTAGAAGATCCTGGAAACCCTTGTCATTGGTTGCCACTAACACCAGATCGGTACCCTGTCCACCAACCTGGAAGCCGAACGATCCGCCGGCCAGGCGAATGAACACGGGTGCGCTCCAACCATGCGGAGTCCTGCAAGTTACTACGCCCTGTCCGTACTCGGCGCCTACAACGAACGCTCCCTTCACCACGCCAGGCACCACGGCAATACATTTTGCATGCCGCGCGATCCCATCGGGAACGGCCTTGTCAGGCACAGACATAATCGAGTCGATCACGGATCGTGCAGAGTCCAGACGGCCATCCAACCTCTGCTGGTCGTCGGCGGCACGCGCCGCAACTCCACAACTGGCAATCAACAGCATCGCAAGCAACTTTTTCATATCCAACCTCCTTGGTTCCCACGCCTCATCGGCGTCTTGACAGACTTCCACAAGCTTCAAGTTGCCACCTTCGCTTCGATGCAGGTTATGGAGCGGGGGCAGTCCGAATCCAGAACAAAATGTCGAAGTTCTGGCCGTACAAGGAGATGCGGCGTGGAGTCCGCCAACCCAGAATGTTTACCGATCGATTACTTCCGGTTGGGCGACGATACGACCGGGACGAGGATTTCGAATAGAAGATCTCAATGATGTCTAGAGTTCACTGCCAAGGCCAATTCGGGATAGATTCGCTGGCTGTGTGTGGAGCTCGTTGGTGACAGGTTCCTGCAGTGTTATTCGGCTCGTAGTGCCTGCATGGGTTCGATAGAAGCGGCGCGACGGGCAGGGACAAACGCCGCACAGCCAGAAACGACGATCATGGCCGCTACGGCCAGAACAAAGCTAAGTGGATCGAGCGGCGACATCTGGTAGAGCATAGACTTGAGAGGGCGCACGGCGAACAGCGTGAGGGGAATGCCGACGGCAAGACCCGCGATAAGCACCCACAAGCTCTCGCGCATGACCATGACCAGGACCTGCCCACGGCTCGCGCCCAGGGCCATGCGTACACCGATCTCCATGGTGCGGCGGCTCACGCGGAACGAATGCGAGCCATAGAGGCCGGTCGCCACCAGCAGTGCCGCCAGCACGCCGAAGAACCCTCCCATGGCGGCAAACATCCGCTGCTGCGCGTAGGACTCATCAAACTGCTCTTGCTGCGTCATGGGTTTCTCAAGCGGAACATTGGGATAGAGCGCGGCCACGACCTTACGCATCTCCGGCAGCACGGCCAGAGCATTCCCGCGAACGCGTACCTCGATTTGCATGCTGCCGAGTGACGGCGTCTGCGTCACGGCGCAATAGGCCATAGGCATCGCCCTTTCATCGACAGTCGTGTATTTGCTGTCCTGCACCACGCCAACAATGGAAGCCGCACATAGGGTTCCGGCAATCACGTGGCCCAGCGGATTTGTGTTGGGAAGGTACTTCCTGACGAATGTCTGGTTAACCAGCACAACGGCTTGCGTGTTCTGTGTGTCAGATTCGGCGATGTCGCGTCCCGCTAAAATCGGAGTGCCCATAGTATGAAAGAAGCCGGGGCCAACGCCGTTTGAGCGTAGCGTATCTCCGTTTTTCACGATCCCATCGAGTTGGAAGTGGTTTGTATTGCTTGCGTCTCCCATGCCGGGGCGGACCCAAGCCATGGAGGCCGACTCCACCCCTGGCACCTGGCGAATACGGTCCAGCAGCGTGCGATAGAAGACGTGCGTATCTGCTTGTCCTTGCGGCGTGACGCCGAAGACCAGCAAACCTTCAGTCTGCATTCCCAGATTTTGCGTCGCGTAGTTGCGTAGGGTGCGCAACAGCAGCATGGCCGCCATCAGCAGCACCAGGCAAACGGCCATCTGCCCCGCCAGGACGATGCGTCCGCCCCCAATGCGGCTGCGGCTCGTGGTCATGTTAGCGGCGGTCGCGCGCAATACGCCCGCCACCGTCGCATGGGTCGCGCTCCACAGGGGAACAAGACCAAATACCAACGCGGCCAGGGCCGAGACGAGCAGCGTAAAGAGCAGTACGCTGCGGTCCGGGCTGAGACCGGTTTCAATGCCAGACCAAACCGCCAACATGCGCGTGGCGAAAAGCGCAAAGATCCAGCCCAGCGTCACGCCACCGGTCACCAAGAACAGGCTTTCGCAGAGTAGTTGACGGAGTAGGCTCATCCTGCCCGCACCAATCGCCAAACGCAGGCTGAACTCGCGTTGACGTACAGCGTTGCGCGCCTGGATCATCATGGCCACGTTGGTGCAGGCAATCAGCAATACCAGGGCGACCAGGCCCATGAGAATGCCCAGCGGTTCACGGTAGTGCTCGTTGTAGCCAGCGATGCCCCGCGCGGGCACGAATTCCAGCAACGGTTTCCATTGTTTGGGATCGATGGAACCAATGCCCTGTTTGGCGGCCTCACCGAACGTGCCGGCCAGCGCCTGCTGCGCCTGTATCGGCGTAACGCCGGGGCGAAGGCGCGCCATCATCATTAATGACCACATATTTGGGGATCCATAGAGCGTGACCAAGTAGGAAGGCATGCCCCATATATTTAATTCGGCACGATTCTGGAATGGAATCCAGAAGTCCGTCTCAGTGGCTGGCTCAATGCCTTTGAATCCATGGGCCGTGATGCCGACAACGGTCATAGGAATACCCTTGATATAAATAGTCTGTCCAAGGATGAATGGATCGCGGGCATAGCTCCGCGTCCAGTAGTCGTAGCTGAGGACCACAACGGGCGCGTGAGCCTTTTCTTCAGCCAGCGTGAAGCCACGGCCACGCTCCAGCCGAATGCCAATACCAGAAAAGAAATTCCCGCTGACCTCTTCTCCCTCGGCTGTTTCAGGCAACTCACCGTGTCGGACCGCCACGCCGCCAAAGAAGCTGAGGGGGACGTGGGCGATCAAATCCTCAAACACATCGGTGCGTTGGCGGAGCGCCTCGAAGACCGGCTCGGAAAAGGCAGTATTTCGATCTCCATTGTCGCCGGCGTGAGGCGGCACGCCTTGCCCATTTGCTTCATGCACATAGGACAAACCCTCTGCGCGACTGACGGGCAGCAACTGCATCAGGATCGCATTCATCACGCTGAAGACGGCGGTATTGGCACCAATGCCCAGCGCCAGCGTGAGCACCACCGTAAGCGTGAATCCCGGCGACTTGCGCAACCGGCGCAGCGCGTAGCGCAGGTCCTGCATGGTTTGTTCGATCCACAACAGAGAGCGCTCGTCGCGATGCGCCTGTTTTGCCTGCTCCACGCCGCCGTAAGCGCGTCGTGCGGCCAGCCGTGCTTCTTCAGGCGGCATGCCGCGGCGTTCAAAGTCGTCGGCGAGGAGGGTGAGGTGCGATGCGACTTCGCGTGCAAGGTCCTCCTCGGCACGCTTGTTGGCGAGGAGACTGCGGAGTTGGGCGATGATTCTTCTCCAATGCGCCATGGTTACTGTTCCTTCGCGAGCAGCTTTTCAACCACGCCGGCCATCTGGCGCCAGCGTTCGGTTTCTTCATTGAGCGCCTTCAACCCCGCCCTGGTGATGGTGTAATACTTCGCTTCGCGACTGTTTTCCGTCTTGCCCCAGGAGCCACGGGTCCAGCCGTGCTGCTCAATCCGGACGAGAGCCGGATAGATGGTGCCCTGGTTGAGATTCAAAGCGTCCTCCGAGACCTGCTGGAGCCTGTTGGCGATGCCATAGGCATGCTGCGGGCCCATGGTAGCAAGGGTGCGGAGGATCATGAGGTCGAGAGTGCCTTGCAGGATCTGGATGGGCATTTTCTTCACTTGGCATTCAAGTGAACATGATTCTCGCTTGGTTGTCAAGTGGAAACCTCAGGACGAGCTTCGAGGCGCGGCTAACACGGTCGATTTGAGGAGCGGAGGATCGCTCGCGGCTGCTCACTCCTGCTGCCAATCGCCGATGCGCTCAACGAACCAAAGTCGAATCGCCTTCCGGGTTTCCGGGTCGCGGTCGGGTGACCGCCAAACCGGAAGTTACTGGTTGATCAACATTCCAGTACGCCTTCGGCGCGGGTATAGCAATTGTGGAACCGTTGTGCCCGTGAATGCTGTAGGCTATTCACGGAGGTCTCGGCGTTGCCAGCCAGCCGTTGTTCCCCGGCCCCTCCCAATCGATTTCCCAGGCTGCGGGGCGCGCGCCTCCGACTCAGAGTTCTTGTATCCCCGGCATAAAGCCGGCGGAATGGAAAGGACATGGATATGAAAAAGGCCCTTGCTTCGGTTTGCCTCAGCTTTCTGCTTAGCACCACAGCCGTGGCTGCCTCCACGAGAGAGGATTTGCAGGCGCGCATCGATGCGGCCAAGGTCGTCCTGGACCAGATCATGAACGCCCAGGACAGGACCGTGCCGAGCAACATTTTGAAATCGGCCACATGCGTGGCCGTGGTGCCGAGCATGGTGAAGGGCGCGTTTTTCGTCGGCGCTCAGTACGGACAGGGCGTGGTCACCTGCCGCACTGGCCACGGCTGGAGCGCGCCGGTGTTCATCCGCATGGCCGGCGGGTCTTTCGGTTTCCAATGGGGCGGCCAGTTGACGGATCTGGTTCTGATCGCCGTGAACGACCGCGGGATGCAGGACCTGCTTAAGGACAAATTCAAGATCGGTGGCGATGCTTCGGCTGCAGCCGGTCCCGTGGGCCGGTCCGGAACGGCTTCAACGGATTGGAAGATGAGCGCGGAACTTCTGAGCTACTCGCGCACCAAGGGCATCTTCGCCGGCATCGATCTTGACGGCACCAGCGTGAGCCAGAACACGGAAGACACCGAACTGTATTACGGCGCGCCCCACCACTTCGAGTCCATCCTGAGTGGCAACGTGGCTGTGCCGCCGGGCGCAGTTCCGTTCGTTCGCGACGTCGCGCAACACTTCGTTCAGGCCAAAGCCAACTAGTGTGGTGAGTCAGAGGTTCATTGAAGAGCAACCGCAGATCCCCATTCGACTCGTTCGCTGCGGCGAACTCGCTCAGAGCATGCTTTCGGCTCATCCCGGCACGCCGGGATTCGCTCAGGATGACAGCTTAGTTGTGATGCGAACTTCAGACTGAGGACTAGTAGCGGCGTGTTCCTGAATCCGGCCACAGAACCCAGGCCCCCCCTTTCCCGTCCTCTGCGCCCCATGGCGCGGAAAGGGCGGGAGAGCGGGATTGCTCCGATTCCTATCCTTCGCGGCCGCGTTCAACGTCTACACTTATCTTTGCGTCCAACGATGTGGGAAAACCTCGAGTATCGGCTGGTTATCGCCGTAACGCGCTGCCTGGGCCACATGCCGAGGGGGTTGGCGCGTCTGCTCTCCGGCTTCATCGCCTTCGCCGTCTGTTGGAGCTTTGGCCGCTTGCGCCGCGTGGGCGTGCGCAACCTCCAGCTGGCTTTCCCTGAGCTCTCCTCCAAAGCCAGGGAAAGGATCCTTCGCCGCGTCTACATCCATCTTGGCTGGCAGCTCGTCGAGTTCTGCCGCATGACGCGCTACACGCCGGAAAACATCCGCGATTGGATGCGGACCGAGGGACTGGAACACTACCTGGCCGCGAGGGCGCGGGGCAAAGGCGTGCTGGTTCTCACCGCGCATCTTGGCGCATGGGAACTCTCCAGCTTTTACCACTCCCTGATGGGCTATCCCATGGGCATGGTAATCCGCAGGCTCGATAACCGGCGGCTCGATGAGTACGTAAACGCCATCCGCTGCCTTCACGGCAACTTCATTCTCTCGAAGGACGACTTTGGCCGGGGACTTCTGGCGGCCATGCACGGAGGGAAGACCGTTGGCATCCTGATGGACACGAATATGACGCCGCCGCAAGGCGAGTTCGTGAGGTTTTTCGGCGTCGACGCCTGCACGGGGACAGGTCTTGCTCACATTGCCCGCACGACCGGCGCGGCGGTGCTGCCGGGATTCATGCTCTGGGAGCCAGGCGAGCGCCGCTACGTTCTTCACTTCGGGCCGGAAGTCGAAATTCCCTATACGGCAGACCGCGCCGCGGATACTCTGGAAGGCACACGGCGGTGCACCGCAGTTCTCGAGTCGTGGATTCGGCGCTATCCTGACCAGTGGCTGTGGGTTCACCGCCGCTGGAAGACGCGGCCGGCGGGGGAGACGGGGCTGTATTGAAGGCAAGGACCAGGGACGTAGGGACTAGGGAACGAGAAGACAGGGATTAGCCACCCCAGCGGGCACGAATCGCCCGCTGGGGACCCCGGCGGGGAGTAGCCAGTAGGGAGTTGAATGCGGGAACTGCGGAGCTGAGGGACGCGGGCGATGACGATTGGCGAATTGATTGAACAACTCGGCGGGAAGTTGGCGCAGGGCAGAGCGGAGACACGCATCGCCGGCGTGAACGGGCGCGAACGTGTGAGGGCGACGGAACTGCTGTTTGCCGAAGACACGGCCTCGGCGAATGAAGCGCTGGCGAGCCCGGCTGGTGCGGTGGTCCTGAAACCCGGATGTTTTGCAAGCTACGCTGCGGGTTCGGGCGTTGCCGTCGTTGAATGCGATCAGCCGCGGCTGTGGTTTGCGCGCGCGGCCAAGCTGCTCAAGCTCGCGTTGCCGGCCGCGGGCGTTCATGGGACGGCGGTGGTTGGCGCGGAGGTGAAGCTCGGCACGGATGTGACCATCGGCCCCTGCGCGGTGATTGGCGATCGTGCGCAGATCGGCGCCGGCTCGAGGATCGAGGCTGGCGCGGTGATCGGCGAGGGCGTGCGCATCGGCGAGCGCTGCCGCATCTATCCGCGGGTGGTGATTTATCCGGGAACGCAGATCGGCAATTGGGTCACGGTTCACGCCGGCGCGGTCCTCGGGGCCGATGGATTTGGCTACGTTCGCGACCCCGCCAGCGGCGCTTACACGCAGTTCCCGCAACAGGGAAGGCTGGTGATCGAGGACGACGTGGAGATCGGCGCCAACTCGACCATCGACCGCGGCGCCCTGGGCGAGACGCGCGTGCGGCGCGGGGCCAAGTTCGACAACCTGGTGCACGTGGGCCACAACTGCGACATCGGCGAGGATGCGATTCTCGTCGCGCTGACGGGGATCTCGGGTTCCTCGACCATCGGCAAAGGCGCGGTGCTGGCGGGCCAGGTAGGGATAGGCGACCACGTGCATATAGGTCCCGGCGTGATTCTCGGCGGCCAGGCCGGAGTGTTCAGCGGCAAGACAGTGACCAACGAGGGCCTGAAGCCGGGAACAGTTCACTGGGGCACGCCGGCGCGGCCGCTGCAACAGGTTCTACGCGAGCAGGCTACGCTGGCGAGGCTGGCGAAGAGGCGGAAAAACAGCCTCTAGCTTCTAGCCTCTAGCTTCTAGCTCTGCCGCCGTTGAACCGGCGATATCGATTCTCGCAAGAAAAGGCTAGGGGCTAGAAGCTAGCAGCTCGGATTGGGCTGGTGCAATGGCGATCATCGTAGTAGGCGGGAGTGGGCGCGGCGCGGGCAAGACCGCGCTGGTTTGCGGGCTCATTCGCGCGCTGCCCGAGACTCACTGGACCGCCGTGAAGATCACGAGCCACTCATACGGACAGCCGGCTCCGCTTTGGGAAGAGACCGAGGCAGGGCAGGAAACCGATACGGCGCGCTATCTGGCCGCCGGGGCAAGCCGCGCGTTGCTGGTCACGGCGGACGATGAGGCGCTCGGTCCCATTGTGCAGCGGATTCTCGCCGACTGTCCGCCGCCTGCCGGCGCCATCTTCGAGTCGAACAGCGTGCTTCGCTGCCTGCGGCCCGACGTTTGCCTTTGCGCTGCTTCCAGTCCATGGGCCGGGTTGAAGCCTTCGTACGATCTTGTGCTGGAGCGCGTCGATGCGACGGTGGAGCTGGCGGGGCACGATCACATCATCGAGGCCGGGAAGATTACGTTTCGACTCGCGTCGCTGGAGCGCGTTTCGCCGACGATGCTGGAGTGGGTGAGGGAACGGCTCGGCGGGACGGTTGTGTAACCTGCCGGTTTCCATCCCAGCGGCGACCCGTCACTGGAAGCCCCGGCCTTGACTTCCGCCCCGCAGCGCGGTAACTTGAGCGCACATCCCTTTGATCTGCGTTTGCGTTTTCTCAGACGAAACCTGGAGTGTGCGAATTTTGGACACTGTACCGATTTCGGACAGTGGTGCGGGCGCAACCGCCGCGCTCAAGCAAGCCGCTGATGTGGCGGGCGCAGCACAATTGAGTGAGGATCGCCTGGCTTGGCTTGCCCTGGCGTTGACGCCGGGATTGGGGCCGAAAAGGATTCTGGACGCGGTGCGGCAACTGGAGTCGCCGAGCCAGATCTTTACGCTGCCGCTGACGGCCCTGGAAGGGCTCAGGTTCCCCGCCGAAGCAGCGCAGTTTCTGTTCGACGGCAAGGGGCGCCGCGCGGCGGAAGAGGAGTGGACGCGGGTTGCCGCGCAGGGCGCAACTCTGGTCAGCTACTCGTGCCCGGAGTATCCGGAGCGTCTGCGCGAGATCTACGACCCGCCACCTGTGCTCTGGGTACGCGGCGACGTGCGTCTGCTGAGCCGGCCGGCGATCGCCATTGTGGGAACGAGGCATCCCACGCCCTATGGCGCGGGCGTGGCGGAGATGCTGGCGCGGGACCTGGCGGCGCGGCGGCTGCTGATTGTGAGCGGCATGGCGCGAGGCATCGACTCCTGCGCGCACAAGGGAGCGCTGGCGGCGCGCATGCCCACTGTGGCCGTGTGGGGCACCGGAATCGACGTGGTCTATCCGAAAGAGAACAGGAAGCTCGCCGAGGAAATTCTCGCCTTCGGAGGGGCTGTCGTGAGCGAGAATCCCATGGGAACGTTTCCGGCGCCGCAGAATTTTCCGCGGAGGAACCGGATTTTGAGCGGATTGAGCGTGGCGGTTCTGGTGGTGGAGGCAGGCGAGAACTCGGGAACGCGCGTGACCGCGCGATGCGCCGCCGAGCAGAACCGCGACCTGTTTGCCGTGCCGGGCAACGTGACCAACAAAGGCTCCTGGACGCCTAACACATTGATAAAACAGGGAGCTAAGCTCGTAGCAACCTGGGAGGACGTGTGGGAGGACCTGCCCTCGCAGGTGCGGCTGGAGATCGAGGCCGAGGCCCCGTCTGCATCCAAACCGGAACCCGGCGCATCCTTATTACCCGACCCGGTGCTGCGGCCCCAGGAGGCCATGGTGCTCGAGGTCCTGCACGCCGACCAGAGCCTGCAAATCGACGAGATTCTGGACCAACTGGAGACGCAACTCACTTCTTCCGAGGTATTTACAGCACTTTTCGAACTGGAAATGGCGGGTCGGGTGCGGCAAATGCCGGGAAAGAACTATGTACGCGTGCTGTGAGAAATTGGACTCCGCGGAGGAAGGCCAGGTTGTGCCGGCCGAAGGCCCGATAGCCTGGGGCGGAGTGATTGCCGGGCAGTAAATTCCAGTTTTTTCCCCGGCGAATCAGACCGGGCAACAATGTTCATTCCGAAATCCATAGTTGGAAGACCGGCAACGGTTTGCGGAGGGTTTCCCGGGCCGCGGACGGGCTTTCTTGTACCCGAAAGTGGGATGCGGAACGAAGAAAAAGCGCGCTGCCGGTGGAAATGAGGTGGTGTTCCATGGTAGGGTGCAACATTTGCGGATGATTTTTGAGGGCCGGCCAGGAAAAGCCGGGGACGCAAGCGAAACGTCGCGATGGCGCGGCAGGGACAGAATGCCTGCGGGCGAGTCCAACAAGCCAACACGATAGAGAGGGAACTGGGACACAGGATGGCAACAAGCAAAGCATTGGTGATCGTCGAGTCGCCGGCCAAGGCCAAGACGATTGAAAAGTATCTGGGCAAAGGCTTCGATGTGCGAGCTTCAATCGGCCACATTATGGACTTGCCCAAAAAAGAGCTGGGCGTGGAGCTGAAGCAGCGGACCTTTGAGCCGGAGCTGATCGTGTCTCCGGGCAAAGAGAAGGTTGTCGAGCAACTGAAGAAAGCAGCGGCGAAGGCCGACGAGATTTATCTCGCGCCCGATCCGGACCGCGAAGGCGAGGCCATTGCGTATCATCTCGCATTGCAATTAGGGAGCAACGCCAAAGAGAGAAAGAAGATTCGCCGCGTCACCTTCAACGAGATCACCAAGAAGGCCGTGCAGGAGGCCTTCGCCCACGCGCGCGACATCGATCGGAATCTTGTCGACGCGCAACAGACGCGGCGCGTGCTCGACCGGCTGGTGGGCTACCAGATCTCGCCCCTGCTTTGGGACAAGGTGCGGCGCGGGCTTTCCGCGGGGCGCGTGCAGACGGTGGCGCTGCGGCTGATCGTGGAGCGCGAGCGGGAGATTGGCGCGTTTCAGCCGCTCGAATACTGGACGCTGGAAGCGCAGCTTCACCCGGAAAAACAAAGCGATCAAAAATTCAAGGCAAAGTTCATCGGAATTGGCGGCGAGCCGGTGCGCGTGGCCAACGGCAAGGACAAGGAAGGCAAAGAACTATTCATTGCCAGCGCGCTGCCCGACAAGAAGACGATGGACGGCGTGCTGGCCGCGCTCGAGAAGGCCGATTGGTCGGTCGCCGGCGTGCAGTCGCGCGAACAGCAGCGCCGGCCGCTGGCGCCCTTCATCACCAGCCAACTGCAGCGCGACGCGGCCAACAAACTTGGCTTCAACGTGCGGAGGACCATGGGCGTGGCGCAGCGGCTGTATGAAGGCGTGGATCTTGGGGCGGAGGGAACGACGGGCCTTATCACGTATATGCGTACCGATTCGCCGCGCGTGGCGCCCGAGGCGAAAACCGGAGCGCGCGAGTGGATTGCCAAACAGCTCGGCGCGCAGTATCTGCCCGACACGCCAAATGCGTACAAGGGCAAGAAGGACGCACAGGACGCCCACGAGGCCATCCGGCCAACGGACGCCGCGCGCACGCCGGAGTCGATCGCGCGCTTTCTGACGGACGAGCAGATGAAGCTTTACACGCTCATCTGGCGGAGGTTTGTCGCCTCGCAAATGGTCCCCGCGGTGTATGACGTGACCACGGCGAATATCGCCGCGGTTTCAGCCAGCACCGGCAAGACCTACGATTTCCGCGTGAGCGGTTCGGTGTTGCGCTTCGATGGATTCCTGAAGGTCTACGAGGTCTCGGAGGACAAGAAGGACGAGGACGACGAGACGGCAAACCGGCTGCCCAGCCTGGACGGCGTGAAAACGCTGGAACTGGACGAGTTCGTGCCCGAGGATCACTTTACCCAGCCGCCTCCCCGCTACAACGAAGCCTCGCTGGTGAAGGAGCTGGAGGAACGCGGCATCGGCCGCCCGTCAACCTATGCGTCGATTATCTCAACCATCCAGGACCGCGAGTACGTGGTCAAGCACGGCGGCTCGCGCGGGCGCTTCTATCCCACGGAGATCGGCGTGGTGGTGTGCGATCTGCTGGTGGAGAACTTTCCCTACATTTTCGACACTGCCTACACCGCCAAGCTGGAGACGGAGCTGGACGACATCGAGGAAGGCACGGAGAAGTGGACCGATCTGCTCAATGGTTTCTACGGCTACTTTGAGCAGGAGCTGAAGGACGCGGGCAAACACATGCGCAACATCAAGCGCATGGAGCAGGTGACGGACGAGAAGTGCGACGTGTGCGGCTCGCCTTTGGTGCTCAAGTGGGGCAAGTTCGGCACCTTCTACGCTTGCTCGGCTTACGACAAGAAGGATCCGGCGAGCTGTACCTTCACCAAGGAGAACATTGCCGCCAAGCCGGACCTGAACACGCCCGAGGCGCAGGAGGCAGGCGACACCGAGGAGTACTGCGAGAACTGCGGCAAGGTGATGGTGATGCGGCGCGGGCTCTTCGGGCCGTTCATGGCGTGCCCTGACTACAACGCCGATCCGCCCTGCAAGACCTTCCGCAAGTTGAGCCAGAAGCAGCAGCAGAAGCCGCCCGAGCCGACCGGCGAGCCTTGCCCTGTATGCGGAAAGCCGCTGGTGCTGCGCCAGGGAGCGTACGGCGAGTTCGTCTCGTGCTCCGGCTATCCCAAGTGCAAATACGTGAAGCAGAATTTGATCGAGGGGATGAAGTGCCCCAAGTGCGGCGAGGGCGACCTGGCCGAGCGTCGCGCGCGCAAGGGCAACATCTTCTGGGGCTGCACGAATTATCCCAAGTGCGACTTTACCTCCAACCTGAAACCGGTGGCGAAGAAGTGCCCCAAGTGCGGCAGCCCGTATCTGATCGAGAAGACGCTCAAGTCGGGCGTCTACCTCGAATGCCCGAATAAAAGGAAGCCGGCGGAGCAGGAATCGCCCGCGAAAAAGCGCGGCAAAAAGGCGCCCGCGGTTGACGAGGGAGCCAAGGTGGTGTGCACCTATTCCAAGCGGATTGGCGATGCGCCGCCTCCGCCTGCCGCGGAGACGCACGGGCCGGTTATCGAGAAGAAGGACGAGAGGCGGGAGCTGCAGCCGGCGTAAGCGGGGGTCGCATTGAAAGAAATCGTGATCCTCGCTGGCCCAAATGGTGCAGGTAAAACGACGGCTGCCCGGATGCTTCTGCCGAAGTTTCCGGGCATTCAGGAGTTTCTGAATGCAGATGAGTTGGCACGCGCGATTTCTCCCGAAGATCCTGAGTCAGTGGCTTTCGCGGCAGGGCGGAGAATGCTGGCCCGCATGCGAGAGCTGATCGCACTGAACCAAAGCTTTGGACTTGAAAGCACCCTCTCCGGAAGGTCGTATCTGCATCTTTTTCATCGATGCAAGCAGGCCGGCTGGCGAATCACTTTGCTTTACCTGTGGCTGCCTTCGCCGGAGGCTGCGATCAGGCGCGTCGCTCAGAGAGTTAGAGAAGGCGGTCACGGCTTAGCCCCCGAGATCATTCGACGCCGATATTTTGCCGGAGTATCGAATTTTCTCAGATCGTATCTTCCACTGGCGGACGAGCTGGAAGTGTACGATAATTCAACCAAGCGCGTTCGGATCGCCAAGAGAGCCGAAGGCGGTTCATTACTGATCCTTGATTCGAAGCGATGGTCAAAACTGAAGAGGGCCTCACAATGCGTTTCATGACGTCTCGAGAAATCCACAGCGCAATCCGGGTCACGCTCGGTGAGGTTTCCCGGGCGCTCGCGTCAGGTGAGTTAGACCGGTCGGGACGCTATTACTCGGATTCCGAGTTGAAGGAGCGGCTCGCACACCTTAGCCGGCCACGGAATCGGCGCCCTTCGCAGGATCTCAAGCCATCGCGCCGTTCGGCAAAGTCCGCCTGAATCGATTACCATGGGCAGCGGAGACGACCAATGGAACGAATGCTTGCCACCCCTGCCGATGCGGAAATTATCTTGAAACTTTATGAGCTGCGCACCGAGGCGGTGATGCGCCAGGCGCGCGCCTGGGTTGGCGGCGAGTTCTGGCCCATAACTGTGGACGACTTCTACGCCGTCTACGAGAACCCCGCGGATCCGCACAATCCGTGGCTCAGGCAGGTGCTCACTTATTGGGAGATGGCGGCGGCGATGGTTCTGCACGGCGCGGTTTCGGCGGAGCTGTTTGTGGACTGCAATGGAGAGGGGTTCTTCCTCCTCGCCAAATTTGCGCCCATCCTGGAGGCGATCCGCGAGAAGAACCCGACTTTCCTGAATAAGACTACCGAGTTGGTTAACCGCTTCTCAGCGGCGGCGCAGCGCTACGAGGCGGCCCAGAAGCGCGTTGAGGCAGCGCGTAACTCCCGCACGGCGCGATAAACGAGGCGCCTCAGGCCCCGCCGGGCGAGCAACACAACGCTCTTGAAGAATTTCAGCTGTGAGAGCATGATAAGGACGGACGAAAGTTCATCGATTCCCCGGGAGGTTTCCATGAAGCGTATTTCCTTGCTGGCAGCTTTTTTGGCGATGGCTGTTATGACCGCCATGGCCGCGGATTCAACCACGATCACGGGATGGATTTCGGACTCCGCGTGCGGCGCCAAGCACATGGGGACGGGTGCGGACTGTGTTAAGAAGTGCATCGATAGCGGCTTGAAGCCGGTGTTCGTAGACCCCAGCAAGCAGGTCTGGAGCATCGACAACCCCGATGCGGTGACGCCCAGCTTTTACGGCGCGCACGTGACCGTGACGGCGACCGAGGATGCGGCAAACAAAAGCATGCATATCGACACGATCGCTGCGGCGGAGTAATGCAGTAGGGACGTTCGAGAACCTCATTGGTACTCGCCACACCGCGCAAAGTCTGGTAGTGTCGTATCGGTTCCCCCGGCCGGGCCGGATTCATGTTGCGGCCGGAATGGGGGGTACGGAACGACTGAAAGCGACCGGGCAACCATGGCGCGAGCAATCTGGAACGGCAAAGTCATTGCAGAAGCCGAAAGTGACCGTACGGTGGAATGGGAAGGGAGTATTTACTTCCCTGAGTCCAGCCTCAGGCGCGAGTACTTTCGCCCCAGTTCCACTTCTTCCACCGATCCCGCGAAGGGCCAGGCGCGTTACATGACCATTGTGATCGACGGGCAGGATAACCAGGACGCCGCCTGGTACTACCCCGATCCCAAGCCTGTGGCGCGCCGGATCAAAGGCTATGTGGCATTCTGGCGGGGCGTGGAAGTGGAAAAGTGAAAAAGCAGCTTCTAGCCTCTAGCCTCTAGCCTCTAGCCTCTAGCTTTTTCGTGAACGGACGAGCTTATGAGGCGCGCGCCAGCACAACGGAGCTAGTACCATGACCGGGTAATTTCTTAATTGTCCCCACGGCATGGGGTGCCCCTCGATTTTGAGACCTGGGAAAGCACAAATCTACACGGTCACGGTACTAGGAGCTAGAGGCTAGAGGCTAGAAGCTAGGGGCTGTCTTCTAATACGCCTGCAACTGGTCCAGCGGCAGCCGCACGCGGAAATAGGTCGAGCCCGGCTCCGACTTCACGCTCAAATGACCGCGGTGTTTGCGCACGATGCGCATGGCGTTGTCGAGGCCCAGGCCCAGCCCCTTGCCGGGCGCCTTGGTAGTAAAGAACGGCTCGAAGATGCGCTCCTGCAGCTCGGGAGGAATGCCGGGGCCGGTGTCCCAAATCTCCACCAGCAGCATTTCGCCCTCGAGCTTGCAGGCCACGCGCAAAAGCCCCTTGTCTCCGAGCGCGTCGAGCGCGTTCTCAAGCAGCGCCGTCCACACCTGGTTCAGCTCGCCGCCGTAGGCGCTGATGCGCGGCAGATTCGGCGCATAATCGCGCTCGATCACCACGCCGTCCATCCGCGAGCGGAGCATCAGCAGAGTCGCGTCCAAGCCGGCCGGAACGTCCACTTCGAGAATCGGGGCGCGGTCCATGTTGGAGTAGTCCTTGACGGCGCCGATAAGATCGAAGATGCGGGCGGTGGAGTTCACGATGGTCTCTGCCGCGCGCGCGGAGCGCAGATAACGCGCGAAATACTGGAGCGAAATGCAGGCCTCGGCGGCGCCCAGGAAGCCGCGCAGTTCGTCGAGATCGGCGGTGGTGACGCCCTGCTCGGCCAACTGCGCCGCGACCTCCCATGCGCCGCCGCAGCCGATGGAATTGAGCCAGGCGCGGAGGGATTCTTCGCGCGCGATGAAGCCGATCGCGTCCGACCGGGGATCCGGCGCCAGCGATTCGCCGCCGCGCGCGAGAACCTTTTCTTCCCACGCCTCGACGCTCGACATCTGTTCCGCAGCGAGATGCAGATTGATCAGCTTGAACCGGTTGGCGCGGTTGGCGCGCAGGGCGGCCAGCAGGCTGGCGGCGGCGCGCTGCGCGGCCGAAGCGGGATTGTTGAGTTCATGCGCCAGGTTGCCTGCCAGTTGCCCCAGAGCCGTGAGCTTCTCCGCCTGCTGCTCAATGCGAGTGACCTCGCGCACGCGGTCGAGCAAGGTGGAGACCACGCGCTGCGCCATGGAGGGGATGGCCGCCAGCATCTCAGGAAAAAGCGAGCGGTGAATCAGCAGGATCCACACAGGGGTAACGGCGAATCCTTGTCCGCCGTAGGCCTTCATGCGCGAAAAAGGCAACAGGCCGGTCATTTGTCCGGTGCGGCCGATGAAAAGAGCCATGGGGCCGCCGTGCTGGCGGCGCACATGGATCTCGCCCTTGAGGATGAGCACCATGTGCTCGGCCGGAGCACCCTCCTCAAACAGAATGTCACCGGGGCCGGCCATAAATTCCTGGCCATGGCGGGCGAGCCAGAGGCGATTCTCGGCAGGCAGGCCGTTCAAAGGGCCGATGTGGTCGACGGCGGCCGCGATCTCTTCGAGCGGGGTGGGAGCGGCAGGAGAGGTAACGTCTGGGGAAAGCATCCGGGGACCTCCGGGGCGCAGATTCAGGATAGAGGATCGAGGCGCCGGGTTTTCCACTCTCCGGCTGGATACGGTGCGCTGCCGGCGCGCGTCTATTCGGGTTCAAATATGGGTTCGGCCTGTACCCCTCCGCCTGCAAGCCGAGCTAAGGCAACGGTGTAGACTTTCACTTTGAATGACGCCTCGGCTTGGGCCGTGGATGCATGGGGCTGAGCTGCCTCTTCATCGGTTCGGGCTGGCGGCCACTGCCGCAGGAAAGTGATTTGGATGCAGATTGTTTTTGCCGCCTCGGAGTGCACACCGTTTGCCAAGACCGGCGGACTGGCCGACGTGGTGGGTGCGCTGCCGCACGAGCTGGTCAAGCTGGGGCACAAGGTGTCGGTATTTCTGCCGTTCTACACCCGCGTGCGCCGGCATATTGAGGGTGAACCCCGGTACGCTATCCGTTCGCTGACCATCCCTTTCCTCTCCTGCAACCGATTTGCGGGCATCGTGGACGGCGGCCTGCGCGACGGCGTGCAGTATTACTTTATAGATTGCCCGGAACTCTTTTATAGAAAAGAGCTTTATGGCTCCGGCGGTGTTGACTACGCCGACAACGCCGAGCGCTTCGGACTGTTTTGCCGCGCCGTCATCGAGGCGTCAAAGCAATTGGGCGCGCCGCAAATCTTCCACGTCCACGACTGGCAGGCCGCGCTCATTCCCGTTTATCTGCGCACCGTCTACGCCGCCGACCCCGATTTGCGCGGCGCGGCCACGGTGCTCACCATCCACAACGCCGCCTATCAGGGTACCTTTCCGCCCAACACCACGGAGCAACTCCTTTTGCCGTGGGATGTCTTCACCATGGACAAGTTGGAGCAGTACGACCAATTCAATTTCCTCAAGGGCGGCATCGTCTTTTCCGATTTGCTGACCACCGTAAGCCGGCGCTACGCCGAGGAGATTCAGACGCCGGAATTTGGCGAACAACTCGAAGGTACTCTACGGATACGGGCCGCCGATCTGCGCGGCATCCTGAACGGCGTGGACTACACGCTCTGGAATCCGGCCACGGACGCCAACCTGGCCGCGCACTACACGCCGCAGCGCCTGGACGGAAAACGCGCCTGCCGCACCGATCTGTTGCATGCCTTCGGAATGGAGGGCGTAGCGGAAACGACTCCGGTCATCGGCATCGTTACGCGGCTGGCCACGCAGAAGGGCTTCGACATTGTGGCGCGCATCAGCGAGGAGATTGCCGAGCGCGATGTGGTTGTGCTGGCGCTGGGCGCCGGCGATCCCTACTACGAGAGGCTCTTCCGCGGCTGGGCCTTCCGGCATCCGGCCAGCGTGGGCGTGCGCATCGGTTACGACGAAGCGCTGGCGCACAAGATCGAGGCCGGCTCCGACCTGTTCCTGATGCCATCGCGCTACGAGCCCTGCGGCCTGAACCAGATCTATTCGCTCAAGTACGGAACAGTCCCCATTGTGCGCGCGACGGGCGGCCTCGACGACACCATCGAAGAGTGGGACGCGAAGGAGGGAAACGGCACGGGCTTCAAGTTTGCGGGCTTCGATCCCAAGGACCTGCTCGCGGAGATCGACCGCGCCATCGCGGTATTCAGCGACAAAAAACAATGGACGCGCCTGATGCGCAACGGCATGGCGCGCGACTACAGCTGGGCCGGGCCGGCGAAGGAGTACGAGCGCGTCTACGAGGAGGCGGCGCGGCGCAGGGCGTGAAATCTTCCGCAATGTTCCTAGCAAATGAATGATTCAAAGCCACTTGCAAGAGAAATTGCAATCTGGTCGAGTTGTGATAGATTGTAGTGATAAAAGTTTCCAAATATTTGTCGTACAAGAGAGTCTTATTTGTCATTTTCGTCGTATAATCGAAGTCAGCAAGTTCGGGCTTGCCGTGGGAGGGAAAGATGGAGAATTGCGTTAACTTCTCGCGTTGGGACTCTTGTTGCGCAAGAAAGACCCGATTCAGTCACGCCGCGCACGCGCGAGCGCGCATTCGGCGCATCCTGGCTTCGGGCGGCGGATTGAGCGTTGGCACGCTTGTGACCTATAAGTGCCAATTCTGCTCGGGCTTTCATGTCGGACACGACAATTCGAACCACCACTCGCGTGGCAGAGAAGGGAGAATTCTGTGATCGAAGATTCAGTATTGACCGAAACCTCTTGCGCAGTCGAGGTCTTTTTGGCGACTGCCCTATTGCACCAGGAGCAACCGGGACGCTCGGAGTTCACAATTCAGGAAATCGTCAATCGGGCGGCTCGCGAAAACATCACTGGTGAATTGCGCTCAGGCGTGGGCGTTCACACATCGCAGCACTGCGTGGCGAATCGGGCGCCAAATCCGGCCAGGCACCGGATGTTGTTTGCCACGGGAAAACACACACGACGGCTCCTCTTGCCGAGCGATGAGGTGCACCCGGGGAGAACAGGCAAGATTTTTCCGGATGCAGGCGAGATTCCGGAGAGGTACCTGCCGCTGTTGCATTGGGCGAAGAAAAGATACGAGGAAGGCGGTTCCATGCCGATCTCGCAATCAGGGACGGGAGGTCAGGGGCGGCAGGATGCGAAGCAACAGGCGGCGGAGACGCCGCAGCGATGGTTGGAGTCGCTCTTCGAGATGGAAGGGCTCGGCAAGGAGTACTGGAAGGATGTGGATCCCGACGAATTCGTGCGCAAGCTGCGCGAGGGTTGGGAATGAGCCGCATTTTTCTGGATACGAATTTCTTCATTTACTTGATTGAAGGCGTGAGCCCTCAATCGGCGCGGGCGCGATATCTGCTTCGAGCGTTCTCCGCGCGAAGGGACGAGGTCTTGACTTCAGTCATGACCCTCGGCGAAGTTCTCGTTGGGCCCTTGGGAAAAGGGGACTATGCTTTGGCGCAACAGTATCGCAGGTTATTCCGGGGCCAGGGAATCACGGTGTTGCCTTTTGTCGAGCAAGCCGCCGAGGCATTCGCGCGGATTCGTATGGGAGGAGCTGTCAAGCCCCCGGACGCAATCCAACTGGCGACTGCCGGAACCGTGGGATGCGATCTGTTCCTGACCAATGACGACCGGCTTCAAGGAATAACGGTCCCCGGGATACACTTCATTACCTCGTTTGAAAAAGCACCGATCTGAAGAAGCATCGCCAGTCTTGATCCGAAGGCCGCTCCGCTTGAGCGGCCTCAGTTTTTTTCGACATATCCGATGTGGGCACTGATCGCCGGCGCTGGTTGTGCTGCCTGTCTTTTTTCGGCTTCAACGCGCGGCAGGTGAGCCGGCAAACCAACCGGCCAAACTGCCAGAAGTCTGACGCGAAGATCGCGTCCAATTTTCCACAAAAAAAGTGCGCACGAGAGGTCAATAGGCAGTAGATTTATTTTTAATCTAATTTTCAGAAAGCAGTGGAAGCAATGGTTTTCTCGTAGTTGGCACGAAAGGGAAGTGGATGGAAAGACTCTGCCGCTTTGTGCGGCCCCCAAGGCAATTCGCCTTCAGGTTGTTTCTCTTCTGCTGTTGGCTCGCGGCAGCCGCCGCCGGCCCGATTCCGGCGCAATCCACATTCGGCTCCATCCTCGGCATTGTGCGCGACGCCACAGGCGCCATCGTCCAGGGCGCGCGGGTTACGCTCGAAAACACAGGAACCCAGACCACGCTAGTGGCTATGGCCGACGAAAGCGGCAACTATGCATTCAGGAACGTAGACGTAGGCCTCTACAAGCTCACCATCTCCGCGCCGGGCTTCGCCACAGAGTCGCTGCCGCAGATCGCGCTTGCCGCGCGCGAAACGCGGCGCATCGACGCCACGCTCAAGCCGGGCGCGCAAAGCGAAACCATCGAAGTGAGGGACGACCCTGACCCGGTGATCACCACCGACGTCTCTAACCTGGCCGAGACCAAGCTGGGCGACGAACTGGTGAATCTTCCCGTGGCCATCTACTCGCGTTCCACAGGATCTACCAGCCCCATCTCCACTCTGACCACGGAGACGGGCGTGCAGACCGACGATAGCGGCGACCTGGCGGTAATGGGCGCCACGCCCGCTCTGCTCAGCGTGACCATCGACGGCATCTCCTCGGTGGGCGTGGAATACTCGGGCCCGGTGAACGAGATGTTCCCCTCCTTCAACTCCATCGAGGAGATTCGCGTCTCGGAATCGAACAACAGCGCGGAGTTTTCCGGCGTTGCCGACATCACCACCGTCTCCAAGGCGGGCACTGTGAACTTCCACGGCGGCCTCTTCGAGAACAACGAAAACACCGTTTTCAACTCGAACGATCCCTTTGCGCTTACCAAACCGCGGATCATCATGAACGACTTCGGCGGCACGCTGGGCGGTCCGCTGACCATCCCGCATCTTTTGGACGGGCACGACAAGACATTTTTCTTTATCAGCTACGAGGGCCTGCGCCTGCCGCGCGAAACACCCATGCTGCTCAGCGTGCCCTCAAACGATATGCGCAGCGGCAATCTGACCAGTTATCTCGCCGGCCAGGGCGTCAGCTCGATTGCAATGCCCGATGGCACGCCGCTCGATCCATCGCAGGTGACGCCCAGCCCCGTCGCAGCCGCCGCAATCAAGTACCTGTTCCCGCAGCCGAATTACGGCCCGCCCGACTCCTACGCGAATAATTATCAAATCAACTTTCCCTCGCCGATCTCCGCCAACCAGGGCGATATTCGCCTGGACCGCACATTCTCCTCTCGCCAATCGGTCTTCGCGCGCTTTTCCTACAAGAATCGCCAGGTGATCACCGCGCCATCCTCGGCCTGCTTGTACGCGTATTGCGCCGAGGCCGGCAGCCCGTTGCAGGGCGGCTATAACACGCCCGAGATCGACGAAGGCCTGACCTTCGCGCATAATTACATCTTCAACCAGAGCCTGCTGAACGAGTTTCGCGGCGGCTTCAATGCTCAGCACACATCGGAGACACAAAGCTACTCGACCGCCGGTCTGCTGGCCGAAACGGGATTCGCCTCGGTCGTTCCCCAGCCCGACACGCAGTGGTCCGAGGCTCCGCAAGTGCTCATCAACGGCTTCATGTCCACAGGCGCCGGCAATCCGGGAATGCAGCGCGGCGAAATCGTGCAGCTCCTGGACAACGTGACGTGGACCCGCCGCGCGCATACCTTCAAATTTGGCGCGGACTTCATGCGCCTCTCCGATCACGACGACAACGTCTACGGCAACTATCGCTCCGGCTGGTACGTCTTCAACGGCAGCTCCGACGTGGGCCAGGCCATCGGCGATCCGTACACCGCTTTCCTGCTCGGCTATCCCGATTACACCGAAGTGAGCTCCACCAACGATCCGACGATGGATGGCCTGGGTTATTCCTGGGCGGTGTTTGCGCAGGACGACTGGAAGCTGACGCAGAATCTGACGCTCAACCTGGGCCTGCGCTACGAATTGCACCCGCCCATCCGCGAGACGCACTCGAATACGGCCACGTTCCTGCCCGATTGGACGGGCACCGGTAGCGACGGCGTGACGACGGTCAACGGCGCCGTAGTAGTCCCCAACGCGCAGGCGAGCAGCAATGCGTCGCAGGCTTTCAGGAGCGGTATTGCGCCCACGCCGATCCTCACCGCGGCGCAGGCGGGTATTCCCGAGTCGCTGCGCTTCACCGATCGCACCGATTTTGGGCCGCGCCTCGGCTTCGCCTGGCGTCCCTGGGGCAACGACAGGACCGTCGTGCGCGGCGGATGGGGCCGATTCATCGAAACGCCGCTCGGTTTTTCGCTGGTGGCGGGCTGGGCCGTGGCCGCCAGCTACGTGCCCACTTACAACCAGGATTACGCCACTGATGGCGTTACGCCGCTGCTCTCGTTTGCCGAGCCCTTCAACTCCGCTGCCGCCGGAACAGGCGGCTTTTACTACGCATTTCCTATCCATTACAAGGATCCCACCGTGCAGCAATGGAATCTGACCTTCGAGCAGAATCTGGGGCAGAGCACCGGTCTCCGCCTCTCCTACTCGGGCAGCCACGGGGCGAATCTTGAAGCGATGGAAGACCTGAACCAGGCGCCTGCGAACACCGCAGGCTACACTGTTGCCGCCGCCAGCCTCCCCTACCCGGCGTGGAGCGTGATCCAGAGCGTGGAGAATGCGGCATTCAGCAATTACGCGAGCGGCGCCGCGGAGCTTTCACGCCACAGCGAAAAGTCGCTCAGCTTCGACTTGAGCTACACCTTCACGCGCGATCTTTCCAACGCAGGGGGAGTGGCGCCTACCGCGTTTGCCGTAGCCGGCGGCAGCTTTCTCACCGACCGCTTTCATCCGGGCCTCGACTACGGCAACGTCGTCTACGATCGCCGTCACCGTGTTCTGGCCACGTATCTCTACAATCTGCCCTTTGGCAACGGCCAACGCTGGTTGACCGCCAAGGGCGCGGCCAAGGCGCTGGCGGGCGGCTGGCAACTGGCTGGTGTCACGGTCCTCGAGTCCGGCCCCTTCCTCACGCCTTACGAGCAATCCGTCGATCCCGCCAACACCAACATCCTGACCACCGTGGGCCTGACGCGCACCGACCAGTTGCGCGGCGTCCCGCTCTATGCGCCGCAGCGCACCACCACGCAGTGGCTCAATCCCGCCGCGTTTCCCTATCAAGACCTTGTGAATCCCAACCTGCCTGGCCAGATCGGCATCGGCCGCTTCGGCAATGCTCCCGTAGGCGGCGTGGCCGGCCCCGGCACGGTCAACTTCTCCCTTTCGCTGATGAAGAGCATCCCACTGAGCGAGCAGACGGGCTTCCGCTTCAGCGTGGAGGCAGCGAACCTCTTCAACCACCGTAACTACGAGCCGCCCAACATGCAGGCTGATTCCGCCGGCTTCGGGTCGATCACGGCGCTGCAAACCGCCGAAGGCGCAGGCCCGCGCAGCCTCGAACTGACCGGGCGTTACAGCTTCTAGGAAGAGCGCAGCAAGAAGGGAAGCGCAGTTTAATTATGCTTGCCCTTCCACTCCTCGTACGGTCCCTGGAAATCTTCAATGCCGCCGTCGTGGAAGACCCACAGCCGCGTGGCGACTTCATCGATCAGATCGTGATCGTGTGTCACCAACAGCACCGTGCCCTCGTACCGCTGCAGCGCGATATTCAATGCATTGATGGCTTCGAGGTCGAGATGGCTGGTGGGCTCGTCGAGAATGAGGATGTTGGGCTTGGTAAGAATGAGTTTCGAAAACGCCAGCCGCGCCTGCTCGCCGCCGGAGAGCGCCTCGGTGGGTTTGGCGCCCTCTTCGCCACTGAAGAGCATCTGGCCCAGAATGCCGCGAATGTCCTCCATGTGCGCGTCGGGCTTCCACTGGTGCAGCCACTCGGCTACGGTGAGGCCGTGCTCGATGCCCGCAAAAATCGTTGCCCCCACGTCCTGTGGAAAGTAGCCCACCTGCGCCTCGTGGCCCCAGAAGACGGAGCCGGAATCGAGCGTGAACTTCTTGCCGGCGAAACCGGGGTCCCCAACGACGGGTACTTGTCGTTGGGGTGGGAAACCGGGGTAATTCGCCAGCAGGCACTTGAGAAGCGTGGTCTTCCCCGCGCCGTTGCGGCCCATCAGGCAGATCTTTTCGCCGCGCAGAATGTTGGCGCTAAATCCATCGATGACTTTCAGGCCGCCGTAAACCTTGGTCAGATGCTTGAACTCTAAAACGTGTTTCCCGCTGGGCCGCGCCTGGTCAAAGCGGATGTAGGGCCGCTGAATGTTCGACCGCGCCAGCTCGTTGGTTTGCAGCCGCTCGACCTCCTTGCGCCGGCTGGTCACCTGGCTTGACCGCGTGCCCGCCGAAAACCGCGCAATGAACTCGTTAAGCTGCGCGATCTTCTTCTCGCGCTGCGCATTTTGCGCCTCGAGCGTGGAGCGGATCTGCGTCTTGGCCATGACCATGTCGTCGTAGCCGCCGGTGTAGGTAATGACCGTCTGGTAATCGATGTCGGCGGTGTGCGTGGTCACGGAGTTGAGAAAGTGCCGGTCGTGCGAAATGGCGATCAGCGTTCCGTCGTAGCCCGTCAGGAAGTCCTGCAGCCAGTGGATGGAGTCGAGATCGAGGTAGTTGGTGGGCTCGTCGAGCAGCAGCGCCTGCGGCTTGCCGAAGAGCGCCTGCGCCAGCAGCACGCGCACTTTTTGCCCGCCCTGCAGTTCGCCCATCATGCGCTCGTGCAGCGGTTCGGGAATGTCCAGGCCGTCGAGCAGCACGGCGGCGTCGCTCTCGGCGGTGTAGCCATCCTCGTCGCCGATCGTGCCTTCGAGTTCGCCCAATCTCATGCCGTCCTCGTCGGTCATCTCCGGCTTGGCGTAGATGCGGTCGCGCTCCTCCAGCGCGGCCCACAGCGGCCTGTTGCCCATGACCACCGTGTCGATGACGCGATAGGCATCGAAGGCGAATTGATCCTGGCGCAGCACGCCCAGCTTGCGCGGGCGTACCACTGTGCCTTTCTGCGGCTCCAGCTCGCCGCTCAGGATCTTCATGAATGTGGACTTGCCCGCGCCATTGGGCCCGGTGAGGCCGTAGCGGCGGCCAGGCGTGAAGGTGGTGGTCACATCCTCGAAGAGAATTTTTGCGCCGTAGCGCATGGTCACGTCGCTCACACCGATCATTCTTTGCAAAATCCTATGAGCATTTCCGGTTGCCGCGCGATCCGCAGCCCGGCAGTGGCCGCGCGGGCCCGCTCAAATTGTGCTGGAGTCAGGTTTGGGAGCGAATTGAGCAGCCCCCGAAGAAATTGCTAAACGCCGCACTCTCAGTTTCTCATATGCCGCCGGACCGGGTAGAGCAGTTTCGGAAATACAGTGTCCGGTCAAAGCGTTTGTTAAGGCCGTCGCTCCCTGCTGGTCGCGCCGACTTAGCTTTCGTGAATGCAGTACACCATTTCCGAAACCGCTGTAGCGTTTCGATTGCGGCCGCGCTGCTCAAAAAATCTCGCGCAGCTTCGCAAACGCGTCGAGCTCGATCAGATGCTGGCCCTGGGGCGCGGCGTCGAGCGCGGCGTGCTCCAGCACCCACGTGTCTTTGTGGACGAGGAAGACTGCGTGCAGACCGGCCGCTAGAGCGGGGTTGATGTCGCTCTTGGGGCTGTTGCCGATCATCCAACTGGTGTGCGGCGCGAGCTCGTGCCGCGCGATGACGGAGCGGTAGGTGGGCGGATCTTTTTCAGCTACAATCTCGACCGCGGCAAAGTGCGGCGCCAGCCCGGAGCGGGCCAGCTTGCCGGCCTGCTCGGCATGGTTGCCCTTGGTCATCAGGATGAGGTAGTGCCGGCCGGCAAGATCAGCCAGAGTCTCGGCCACTCCGGGCAGCAGCTCGATCTCCTGCTCGGCGATGGCGTGGGCAAAGCCGCGAATGCGCTCGCGCTTTTCTTCCGTCGCCGGCGCTTGGCTCAGCCGCTCAAAGCAATCCACCAGCGCCTGCGTGAAGCTCGAGAGGCCGTAGCCGTGGGTGAGGATGGTTTCCCGCTCCACGGCGTTCAGCGTCATTCGCACCGCGGCAGGCGAGTACTCGTGATTGTTTAGAAAGCTGATGAATGCGGCAATCGCGCGCTCAAAGTAGATGTTGTTCTCCCACAGCGTGTCGTCGGCGTCGATGAGCAGCGTTTGGCCGGAAGGGAATTGCGGCATGGAATGAGAATACAGGGAGTAGGGAGTAGCCAGTAGGGAGTAGAAAAACAAGGAGCCGGGAAAAAGTGAATAAGTGTAGAAGTGAAGAAGTGAACAGAGAACCGCTTCTTCAGAAGCCTGGATGCGTTGCCTGATCGGCGTTGGGCGCCAGGCTCAGATTCCCAGTTCGTCGCGGATGGCGGCAGCAATGGCCTCCGCGTGCCGCCGCATCGCCTCTTCGCTCTCGGCCTCGATCATCACCCGCGCCAGCGGTTCGGTGCCCGAGTAGCGGATCACCACACGGCCCGTGTCTTTGAGTTCCTGCTCGGCGCTATGAATGGCGGCGACGACAGCGGGAATCATGTGGAGCGGCTTCTTCTCGCGGACCTTCACGTTCACGATCACCTGCGGGAAGACCTTCAGGTCCGCCGTCAACTCACTGAAGGATTTGTCGGTGCGGGCGATGAGATCGAGGACGACGAGCGCGGTGAGCAGGCCGTCGCCGGTGGTCGCCAGATGCGGAAAGAGGATGTGGCCCGACTGCTCGCCGCCGAGAGCCGCGTTCTGCTTCTGCATCTCTTCCAGCACATAGCGGTCGCCCACCGGCGCGCGCAACATGCGAATGCCGCTGTGCTTGAGCGCGGCTTCCAGTCCCATGTTCGACATCGATGTCGCGACAACGACATCGCCGGTCAACATGCCGCGGGCCTTCAGGTCGCGCGCCGCCATCAGCAGAATGGCGTCGCCGTTGATGACATTTCCCGAGGAGCAGGCCAACATGCAGCGGTCGGCGTCGCCGTCGAAGGTTAAGCCGAGATCCGCTCCGCGCGCTTTCACCTCCGCGGCGACAAACTCCGGATGGAGCGCGCCGCACTTGGCGTTGATGTTGCGGCCGTCAGGCGCGATGTTGAGCAGCGTGACCTCCGCGCGCCCCTCGCGGTTGAGCCGCCGGAAAAGCTCGGGCGCGATTGCCGCCGCCGCGCCGTTGGCGCAATCGGCCACGATCTTCAGGCCCGCGAGCGAGAGGCTTGGTACGCAATCTAGGAGAAACCGAATGTAATCGGAAAGCAGAGCGGGATTGTCTTCGACCGGCGGGAAGCAACGTGGATCGGAGATTTGCACCTGTGCGGCGTGATAGAGAATCTCCTCTTCCATGGTCAGTTCAACCGCGTCGGGCAGCTTGAATCCGTCGGCGCCGAAGAGCTTGATGCCATTGTCCTGCCAGGGATTGTGCGAGGCGGAGATGACCACGCCGGCGTGGAAGCCGTGCGTGCGGGCAAGAAACGCGACCGCCGGAGTGGTGACGATGCCCGCGCTTTCGACGAGCGCGCCCGACCGGCGCAGGGCCTCGGCGAGCGTGGCGGCGATCCAGGGGCCGGACTCGCGCGTGTCGCGGCCGAGCAGAACCTTGGGCTGGGCCGTGGTCTTCCGCAGAGAGTGGCCAAGCGCGAGCCCCACGCCGTAGATCGTTGTGGGGTCGAGCGGAGCCTCGCCCGCGATGGCGCGAATGCCGTCGGTGCCGAAGAGTTTGCGTGCGGCGGCTGTGGTCACGGTCTCAGTTCTTGGAGTTCTTGGAAGAATATGCCATTGCGGTTACAGCCTATATGGTAAAACTCCCGGCTCCGCCGGGGAAGGTCAATCCGCTGCAGAGTAGCTGGAAGGCGTTGGCAGTTCAGGGACAAATTGATAAGTTGGGTCGAGCTTTTGACGATGCAGGATCATAGCCAGTTGTTTCCATGCCTGCAACAGTCCATGCGGGCATGGCGGCAGGTCGGATTTGATGATCTCGTGCAATTTGGCAAGGTTGTAGCATGGCACTGCGGCATACATGTGATGCTCGGTGTGGTAGTTCATGTGCCAGTAAAGGAATTCGAGAACGGGATTGAGAGTGACGGTGCGAACGCAAAGGCGGAAATCCGGGACATTGTCCTGCAGGCCGGCGTGCTGCAAGTTATTGCAGAGGTAGCACAACCAGCCGCCATAGAAGGGCGCCAGCGTTGTGGCGACCGGCAGCAACCACCAGTGCATGGTCACCGAGACGGCAATGATCGTTGCGTGTCCCGCCAGCAAGAAGCGCGACCAGTTGACCCAGCGCCGCTTCTCCTTGGCATCGGCTGCCGCAAACAGTCTCTTGTTCCAATCGCCCTGAGGCTTGCCGAAAGCCGTCATGACAGTGGTGTAGAGCACGATGCACAAACCCACGGGATCAACGAAATAGCGCAGGACAAATCGATCGAGCCTGAGCCACCTGGGAGGGAGAACGACTTCCAGATCGTCGGGAGGATGGAGGGTGTATTTATGGTGTTCGGTGTGGCTGGCCCAAAACTGGTGGTGATTCATCCACATGAAGAAACCGAAGAGGCGAGTGAAAAAACTGTTGAGAGACTTTGTCTTGAAGACCGAGTTGTGAATCAACTCATGAAAGCCGTGTAAGAGGAACCTCCAGCAGGTTCCATGGATAAAAAACAGCAACAACACGACCGGCCACGTCCAGCGGCCTACGGAATAGACGGCTGCGCTGCCGGTCAGCACGATCAAGATCAAAAAACCGCCGGTTTGAAGCCAACCCTTGAAATCGCTGCGGGCATTTAAGGCTAGGAGCTGATCGCGGCTGACAGGCGAGCGATACCAGTCCACCTTCTTCTGTGCCAGCTTTTCTGGGTCCATCTGCAATCTCTCTCTACAAACCTGCGGGCATCTCGCGAATTTTCGTGGGGGTGGGAAGAGATATCCGAGATATGGTGGCCATCTTCTGGGGAAGCGCCACTCGCCAACTGTCGGCCAATATACACGACCTCAAGAATTGCTGTAAAGACTCCGGCTAAATCTATTTTTCAACGACTTATTGGAGCGATCTACCCGTTATTGGCAGTGGGTTCTACGCGGCTTGTAAAGGAGCCGTCGGCCAGCCGCGTGGTGAGCTGGTCGCCAGAGCTGATCTGCGTGGTGGAGCGGATGAGCGAGCCGTCTGCCGAGAGGACCAGTGCGTAGCCACGGTCGAGCACGGCCAAGGGCGAAAGCGAGCGAAGGCGCGCATCGAGAGCGCCGAAATGCGATGCCGAAGACTCGATGAGGCGCTCCAGCGAGCGGTCAAGGCGCGCGCGAAAGTCGGCGAGGTGCTCGCGCGCGTGAGCGACCTTCTGCCGCGGGTCGTGATGCAGCACGCCGGCGGCGAGAGCGGCGACGCGGGCCTGGCCGAGGCGCAATTGCTCGAGGAGGGCGGCGTCGAGGCGCTGAGTGGAGTCGTCGAGCCGCTGGCCGAGACGGTAAAGCAGCGACGTGACGCGCGATTCGGCGCGGCCGATCGGCCATTGCGTCAGGCGCTGGCGGGCCTGCAGCAGTTGGAAGCGGGCGGCGCGGTCCAGGCGGTGCGATTGCGTGGCCAGGCGCTCGGCGATCGTGTACTGCGCCTCGGTGATGAGCTCGGCCGCGGCCGACGGCGTGGGCGCGCGCAGGTCGGCAACGAAGTCGGCAATGGTGAAGTCGGTCTCGTGGCCAATGGCCGAGACGACAGGCAGGCGTGACGCGGCGATGGCGCGGGCCACGCGCTCGCTGTTGAAGGCGGCCAAATCTTCCAGCGAACCGCCGCCGCGGGCGAGCACGATCAGGTCAACGAGATTCGAATCGTTCAGCACGGCCAGCGCGGCCTCGATCTCAGCCGGCGCGGATTCGCCCTGCACGGATGCGGGGCAGAGCAGGACATTCAATCCGGAGTGGCGCCGGCTGACAATGTTGAGGAAGTCGCGGATCACCGCGCCGGTGGGTGAGGTGACGATGCCCACGGTACGGGGAAACGTGGGCAGCGGCCTTTTGCGAGCGGCATCGAAAAGCCCCTCCGCTTTGAGCCGCTCCTTCAACTGCTCAAAAGCGAGCTGCAGCGAGCCGGCGCCGACGGGCTCCATGGTTTCGGCGACGAGTTGCATCTGGCCGCGCTGCTCGTAGACGCTCACGCGGCCGCGGACCAGCACATGCAGGCCGTCCTCGAGACGAAAGCGCAAAAGCATGGCCTGGCGGCGGAATAGAACGACGGGGAGTTGAGCGTCGGCGTCCTTGAGCGTGAAGTAAACGTGGCCGGAGGGCGCGGGACGGTAGTTGGAGATCTCGCCTTCCACCCAAACGTCGCCGTACTCCTGCTCCACCAGCTCGCGCACCTGAGCAACCAATTCGCGGACAGGCCAGATGCGGCGCGCCGGACGCGGCTCCTCGAAACGCAGGCCCAATTGCGGTGTTTGGCCAGGCGAGGACGCGAATGGATCGTGCGTGGTCACTGCAGATGAGTGTAATTGAACACTCAAGATTCGATTAAGGTCGAGGATAACGATTCAAAGGAAGTACCCTGGAAAGTCTGTTCGGATGGCGTTTCCACACGAGGGCATCTGGTATGTCAACGAGCATGATCAGCTGGTTGACAACATCGGAGCGCATACTAACTCGGATCGTCGTGCTTCGGTCCGGCATTTAGATTAAGCGAGATCGTGTCGCCCTGCCCCGTCATTGTGCCAACCCCGCGCCGGTCCCGGGCGTAGTTAACAAGCAGGATCACGCAGGCCACCATGCTGATGAGAGGGCTGAGCACGAGGCTGAGAAGGAATGCTACCAAGACCCACAGCCACGGACGGTCAGTGCGAGTCTGTGCCAGTTTCCATATTACAAAGAGTGAGCCAATCCACAGAGCCGCGACTACGAGAGATCCGAACATAAGAGTGCATCAAGGAAGGAGCCTTGCATGATTCGGTGTCTTTCCTTGCGGTTGGAGTGATCCGGGTTCTCCATTTCACTCGTCCGGCGATGAAAGAATACACCCATGAGTGCCCGGCTCGCCACCTTTCTCGTATTCGTTCCAACGGCAACGCCCCCCTCCTCCCACGCGGGTTCTCTGCCCAGGCCAAAAAGCCATGACTTGCCTGATTTGGAATCCATTTCACGAACACCTCTCCCGTCAACTCCCCTCCGTCCTCCAGGTTGGTTTCGCTTCACTGCACCTATCCGGCTGATTAAGGCTGACTCCACGTGTCTTGTCAGTTGAAGCCGAATTGCCAGTCCACTCATCGAAAGCCGTAAACGCGGACGAACGAGAGTTCCCTCAATCTTCGGCGTTCGGGGCGAATCACCGGCATCCATGTAAGTCTTTGTCAACTGAAAAACACGAGTCTTCCGTTCGCGCTCTGGAGAGCGCGCTGTGAATATGATCAGAATCGGCTGCTGCGCGCCTTTGCCTCTCGGCGGTTGGTTCCTGCTCTGAGCAGAACCGGACATCCATTTGCTGCCTCAGGCTCCGCAGAGCCATCGCAGAAGATTGAGTTTGTGTTCTCTGCCAGTCCCGAAACAAACCGAAGAGAGCTTCGGGAGTCGCCAGCAGGCAAGAAGCAGGGTTCTGTCCGGATAGGCGACGATACGCTCGGAACCCGGAAGATGGGGCACATCATGGACTTTTGGTTCTGGCAAAGGCCCTGCCGGGCGCTTCCGGTTCTTTGGCTCTGGAACGAATGCAGAAAAAGATCGCAGCAGCGGCAACTGGCGGTATTCTGTCGTCCTCGGGAAAGCAAAATGGAAATCCCGGTGAAAAGTAATTCGTGCTTAAGGTTAATTGAGGCAGCCGATAGCAAGCGCAGATGGTAGATTCGGTAGGAAGTAGAAAAAGATGCTATCGATCTTTGCTAGGTGAGGTGCGGCTATGGAACGACGTGAGTTTATGATCCGGGTTGCCGGAGGCGCGGGAATGCTCTTGAAAATGCTCATTCGGTCGTATTCGTTTTTCCTCTTTGCTTCGCCCGCGTTGGCCACCGGCTGGAAACTCGTCTGGTCCGATAAGTTTGACAAGCCGGGATTGCCCGATCCGGCCAAGTGGCGTTATGAAACCGGATGGGTCCGCAACCAGGAGCCGCAATTTTACACCTTCGACCGCCGGGAAAACGCGCGGGTGGACAATGGCATGTTGATCATCGAAGCGCGAAAGGAGCAGTTCCCGAACCCGTGGTTTGATCCGGCGGCGGGTGATTCGGGCAACTGGAACCGCAGCCGCGAATTTGCCCTTTACACTTCCGCCAGCGTCACCAGCAAGGCGAGCTGGACCTACGGGCGGATTGAAGTTTGCGCCAAGCTCCCGAATCCGGCGGGCCGCGGCGTCTGGCCGGCCATCTGGATGCTAGGCACTAACATCACGCAGGTTGGCTGGCCCGCCTGCGGCGAAATTGACACCATGGAGATGTGGGGTGGCCCCGCCAAGCCAGGGATGGTTTACGCTCATGTTCACACCCGGAAATATGACGTGCTGCAAAAGGCGGAAAAAGGCGCCGGAATTGAAGTCCCCGACTGCTCGGGCACCTTTCACACTTACACGGTCGAATGGGACGCCGAACACATGGATTTCTTCGTGGATGACCACAAATACTACACCTATCGCAACGAGCACACCGGCGCCGACGCCTAGCCGTTTGACCAGCCGCAGTTCCTCATCCTCAATTTCGCTCTCGACCCCCATGCCCCGGGGGGCATAGACGACAGCATTTTTCCGCAGCGGTTTTGCATTAAATACATCCGGGTCTATCAGAAACAACCGTACGCATAGCTCAGAGCCTCCAGATGCGATTGATTCTGTCACAATCTACCAAACTCGGAGTTCTGGTTGTGTTGTCGCCCACTCGGAAGTAACCAAGTAGGGCAATTATCCCCGCACGTCAAGTAGGGCTGTATAATGTTGAAATGGCGAGCCCCTTATGAGCAAGTCTTAGTGAAGGTAAAGAGGGCCGAGACGCACATCGAAGAGCTTGAGGCCGCTCTTGCTGTTTTCGGGAAAGAACACCCGTGCCCCTTCCGCAAAGAGGTCGACGCGAAAGCGGGAACGGTCATTTATCGGGCCGAGAATGTCCCCGAGGTTCCCGATCCGATCTCTGCGATCCTGGGTGATGTGTTGCAGAACCTCCGCAGTGCTCTTGACCATCTCGCCTATAAGATTGTCCAGCGGTTCTCTCCCTCTTCTCTTCGCAAGCCTGATGGACGCCCAAATACCGATATTTGCTTTCCAATAGGCGACACTGCCGAAGAATTTACAGGTTCCATCGCAAAGAAGATACCCGGACTCAGGGGCTATCCCCTCGAAATGGTCCTCCAGACCACCGCATATAAGAGAGGGAATTACCATCTCTGGGTTCTCCATCGATTGAACAACATCGACAAGCACCGTCTGCTTCTCGCCGTTTGCCAAAAGAAGATCGGACGCAGCCTTAGTCCAAGCGAGAAAGAGCGCTTGATGGAAAAGCGTGGAGTCGAAATCGGTAGTGCTTTCAATTACACGCTTGAGAACGTCTTCGACCCGGTTCTCCCTTTGCAGGCAGGCCACATATTGCATACCTGCCCTGTCGCGGAAGCACAAGAGGATATGCGCTTCATTTTTGAGGTAGCGATCAACGAATCCGAAGTGGCCAAAGGGCAACCATTGAGCCTCTTGGTTCGATTTATCTCTATGGAGGTCCGAAGAGTGATCGATCAGCTGTATCCGTTGCTGTGAAGCGCACACATCCGCCTTTCCGGCGGAAATGTGATACACTCCGCCTAAGCGGAGGTTTTTAGCGGCATGAGCGGGAACTCTGGCGCGAAACCGAACGCGACACTTCTAAAGCCATCGAAAGAGACTCAAGCTAAGATGCGCCCTGTCAGTGCAACGGCTTTCCACGGTCTCTTGAGGCGTGCAGCTACTCAGCCTGTTGCGCCACTTCCTCTAAAAGCGAAGTGAACATCGGCTGATCATCGTTTCTCCGATTGTACCTAAAGCTGTACTCGTCCAAGTAGGTTTGCAAGTATTTTTTACTGACCGAGTGATAGACCCCACCGATTCCCCTCTTAATCAGACTCCAGAATCCTTCAATGGTTTGCGTGTGCGTCTCGCCCACAACGTAGACGCCAGCCGAGTGATTGATCCGGCGATGCTGATAGCCGTTGATCTTGTCGAGTCCCATATAGGCCGGGTAGTGGTCCGTATAGACGATGGACCCCGGCAACACATATTCCTTGGCGATGCCGTGAAGCGTGGCCTTCGTTACGTCATTGACCATCAGAGCCACAACCTTCCCACCGCGCTCGACAGCGCCCACAACGCAAGCCTTTTCCCCGGCTGGCAGTGATGCGCGTCCGGGCCGACCGTTGCGGCGTGTGCCGCCGACGTAGGTTTCGTCCATCTCCACCGCTTCGCCCTCCAGACTGACATCCTCCGACATCAGGGTGCGAATCTGTTTAAACATGCGCCATGCCGTTTTATAGGTGACGCCAGTCTCGCGCTGAATCTGTTTTGCTGAGATTCCGCAGCGCGTGGCCGACATCAGGTACATGGCATAGAGCCACGTCCGCAGCGACGTGCTGGACTTCTCGAAGATCGTCCCGGCCATCGGAGAGATCATGCTTCCGCAGTAGTCGCAAGCATAGGCCGGACGGCCCGTAACACGGTGATGCTTGCGATCCTTTCCGCACTTCTCGCAGGGAATCAGGCCGGACGGCCAACGCTCCGCCTTGAGCCAATCAAGGCAAGCGTCATTGTCGGGGAATTGAGCGTTAAACGTCTGAATCGTATACCGTAAGTGCTTCGGAATGCTCTGTGTTGGCTTCATAATATGAACAGTATGCCATTTATTCTACTTGATGTCAAGGGATAATTGCCCCAAGTAGTAATTTCCGGTTAAGCGGTGATACGACCCGAACCCGAAAAAGGGCGCCCGGGCACGATCCCAGGGAACGCTCGGTGAGTGACTCGAGGATTTGGCTTAAACCGAGAACACCGGACTAATCAAATTGGATAGATCAGTTCATCCGCTCATCCGCCTGATTCGACAGCAGATCGCTATTTTGGCGAACCACACGTTGACAGCAGCAGCGCATAAGCCTAGCATCGCAATTGAGCGAGCCACCTCTTCTTACTCTTTCAGGTTCCCTGAACTAAGTCAGCCCATCTGAAGCTTTTCCACCTTAGATTCCTCAAAGGAGGAACTGCGTTATGACCCTATTGACCCGTTGGGAGCCTTTGCGTGAGTTTTCCGCCATGCAAGACCGCATCAACCGCATGAACCGTCTTTTCCGTGAGTCGTATAGCCCCGAAGTCCCGGAAGAGGCTTTAACTACCACCAGCTACGCACCGCCGGTGGACATCTACGAAGACGAGCACAACATTACGTTGAAGCTAGAAGTTCCGGGCATCGACGAAAAAGACATTGATGTCCGTATCGAGAACACCACCCTCACCGTTCATGGCGAGCGCAAGATCGAGAAGGAAGAGAAAGAGGAGAACTACCGTCGCGTCGAGCGGCAGTACGGAGAGTTCACGCGGTCGTTCACGCTACCCAGTTCCGTGGATCTCGGTCAGGTGAGCGCCCACTACGACAAGGGCGTGCTGAAGATTAACCTTGCCAAGAAGGCCGAAGCCAAGCCCAAGCAGATCAAGGTGACTGTTGGCAGCGACAAGGCCCTCGAAGCCAAGGTTCTCAGCAAGGTCGCATAGAAACCAGCGCCCGATCGTCAGTGGCGAATGGTCAGCGAGAGAAATGGGAGGAGGCGTATCGCCTCCTCCTATTTGTTTGTCATCCCGAAGCGAGGGGAATGAATCTTCACGTCTCGCTTCCATTTTGCTCTTGAGTATGACCACCCGGCCAGTTTCTTGTCAGAGCGTAGGCGAAGATCAGAACTTGTACTCAACTGGCGATAACAGCCGCTGG
>CAWEGN010000010.1:0-53970 GCA_963808805.1 uncultured Acidobacteriaceae bacterium
ACCCCAGCAACAGTTCTGGTCCAAGGAACCCAATTCCCCGAACGGTTACTGAATGCCCGCGAGGTTGCCGAGAGACTTGGCGTCTCCGAGCGTTTCATTCGTGACCACACAACGCGGCGCCTGCCAAGAATCCCCGGCGTAAGGCTCGGAAAGCTGATCCGTTACCGGGTCGCCGACGTCGATCTATTTATCTCGGAACTCCACAACCAGACCTCTTCCCATCGGTCTCTGTATCGTGTATGAAGGAATTGTTCTCCACGATCAGGGAAAGACGCCGGGCTACAGGAGAACAGCCATGGCAATGAAGTATCAGAAGGGCACCGTCTACCCGCGAGGGCGGAAAGTGAAGATGTGGTACGGCAAGTACACCGTGTACTTGCGAAACGAGGAAGGAAAGGAGGTTGGAAAGCGTCGCAACGTCCCGCTCTGTCCCAAAGCCGGTACGCCGAAGTGGAAAGCAGAGGAGATGCTGCACGCGCTGATTCTCCAGGACACTGGGGTTCCGGCCAAGACCTCGCCCGGTATCGTTCCCGACGAAACCGTGACTTTTCAGTGGTTTGTCGCGGAACGTTATTTGCCGATGCGGGAGGGAACGTGGAGCCCGGCATACCGGAAAATCAACACTTTCGAGATCAAGCATTACCTGGTGGAGCATTTCGGGAGAATTCCGCTGAACCAACTGGGCGCCTTTGAAATCCAAGTGTGGCTCAACAAGCTCGCAACGAAATACTCCCAATCGGTGGTTCGCCACTGCTACATCAACATTCGATCCATCCTGCAGATGGCGAAAAAGCTGAAATTCCTTGCAACCGATCCTGCGGAAGACGTGAACATGCCACAGACCAAACCAGTTGAGAAGCCGGTGATGACCCAGGAGCAGATTCTGAAGCTCATTGGCGGCATTCAGGATCTGCACGATCTGTGTCTGATGTACGTCGGTATATTCTGCGGCCCACGTGCAAGCGAGGTTCTCGGCCTGCAGTGGAAGTCCTGGACGGGAACAACGCTGGTTCCGCACGGGACGGCATTCGAAGGGCGATTTTACCCGGGTCGGCTCAAGAATCAGTCCAGTCGGGCGCCAATCGGCGTTCCGGAACAGGTTCGCCCGATTATCGAAGCCTGGCAGAGAATAAGCCCCGATCCGTCACCAGAAGCTCTGATGTTCCCAACCTTCGGGCGCGGAGAGCGGAAAGGACAGGCGGTGCCGCGCTGGGGAAAGAACTTCCTCCGGTGCCGGGTCCGCCCGATCGCCAGGAAGTTGGAGATCCCGGAGAGGCTCATTACGTTCCAAGTCATGAGACGAACGCTGGGAACCAATCTGCAGCACCACGGCACGCTCAAGGATGCTCAAGGGGCACTGCGCCACGCGAGCATCAGGACAACGGGCGATGTTTATGTGCAGACGATCGAGGCGAGCGTTCTCAACGCGATGAACTCCCGCACGATGGAGATCCTCACGGACTGGAAACCCGCCATTCTTGATGGGAAGGTGACCGTGATCAACGAATCGGTTCCGAAGAGGAGAACCGTCAAGGTCGAAACTCAATTGGACCAACTTGGACCAAGCACTGGAGGAGGGGAGGCTGTAAGTTATTGATTTATTGGCTCCTCAGGTAGGACTCGAACCTACAACCCTTCGGTTAACAGCCGAATGCTCTGCCATTGAGCTACTGAGGAGTGTTTGGCGCTTGATTGTCCCTATTTAAGTTAGCAGAGGCCGCGGAGTGCGTCAAAAGTCCTGCCGTCCGCCTGCAAGCCAAAACCCCGCCATGGGAACGCAACCGTCCACGGGCCCGGAACGATACCATGAGGAAGTAAAGCCAGGAGGCTCAATGTCCCGGATTTCCCGCCTCGACCGCAGCGAAGTGACGCCCGGCATCGCGGCTCTCTTCGACAAGGTCTACGCCCACCGCGGCAATGTCCCCAATATGTTTCGCGTGATGGCTCATCGCCCCGAGATCTTCTCCACCATGCAGGCGCATTTCGCCGCCGTGCTTTCCACCGGCACGGTCCCAACCAAGCTCAAGGAATTGATCATCGTCCGCACCAGCCAGGTCAACGAGACGCCCTATTGTCTTGCCAGTCACACCATTCTCGCTCGCAATCTGGGCTGGACCGACGACCAGCTCGCCCATCTCTCCGACTGGCCCCGCCGCGACGACTTTACTCCTGCCGAAAAAACCGCACTGCGCCTTGCCGAAACCGTTACGCGCGATGCCAACGCCGTCAGCGACGAGCAATTTACCGAATTGCGCGGCTTTTACTCAGAAGGTGAAATCGTCGAGCTACTCTGCGCCATCGGCCTCTTCAACTACTTCAACCGCTTCAACAACGCTCTGCGGATGGAGCCGACCAAACCCGGCGAGGGCGGTCCGCCGCAAACCGCGCCGGCAGCCGAGGCCGCGGCTGCGCGGTGACGCCTGTCGTGCTTTCGTTGCCCCATCCGTTTCGTTCGCTGCGGCGAACGAAACGGGCAGGAAGCCGCCACATTTTCTTTTGGCAGCTATTTGACCCAAGCCCAAGGAGTTCCCTGCAAGCATGAAGCTTTCATTGCCCCCAGGAACGTTCGACGCCTACCTCTTCGACTGCGACGGCACCGTCGTCGAACTCGATGCCCCTCCACCACATCGCCTGGAAACAAGCGCTCGGCGAGTGGGGATGTGCCTTTGACGAGGAGCTCTTCTACTCCTGGGGCGGCAAGCCGCCCGCGGAAATCATTGCCACATTGAATCGGATGCACAAACTCAGCATGCCCGTCGAAGCAGTTGCCGCCCGCAAAGAAAATCACTATTACGAGCTTCTCCCCCGGCTCAAGCCGGTGCCGGAGGTTCTGGAGCACATCAACGCCCAGCAGGGGCGCATCCCCTTCGCCGTGGTCTCCGGCAGCACCCGTGAGTCCGTCGTCAAGTCGCTCACCACGGTCGGCCTCCTCGACCGCTTCGCCGTCCTCGTCGGCTCCGAGGACTACGCCCGCTCCAAGCCCGCCCCCGATGCCTTTCTCACCGCCGCCGCCCGCCTCGGCGTCGCGCCTGAAAATTGCCTGGTTTTTGAAGACACCGAGGTGGGCATCCAGGGCGCAACCGCAGCCGGGATGGCTTCAGTCCGTGTTCGGCTGCCCCTCGAACGCCGCAACGGAACCGGGCCCTCCGCAGCTCCTTAGACCAACTCGGTAACACGTCAGGAGACGGTGAGCAAAGAGAACAGGCGTGCGCGCACTGCGCGAGTTATTCAGTCGGCGGCGCAAGCCGATTCACGGCTGCTTCAATGGCGCGTTCAAGGTGAACGCCGCGCGAGCCTTTGACCAGAACGACGTCGCCGGAACGGAGATTCTGCGCCAGCCACTGGCCGGCGGTTTCGGCGTCACGAAGAAACACTGCCGGGACTCCGCCGGCGCAGGCGGCCGTAGCCAGATGTTCCGCGTTGCCTTGAACGGCCACCACGAGATCGAGGCCAGCCTCGGCGGCGGCGCGGCCGCAGTCAATGTGCAGCGCGGGGCCATGCTCGCCCATCTCGAGCATTTCACCGGCCACCAGGATGCGGCGGCTTTTTGCGGGGCGCGCGGCCAAGGTGCGGATCATGGAACGCAGCGCTTCGGGGTTGGAGTTGTAGCTGTCGTTCAGAATGGTTACGCCGGCGATTTCGATGACCTGGCCACGCATGTCGCCGGCAGTGAGCGAAGAGATGGCGGCTATGGCGGCGTCGAGTTCGACGCCCGCCTCCAGCGCGACGGCGAGACCGGCGATGGCGTTGGACGCATTGTGCGCGCCAAGCAGATGCAGCGTGAAGTTGCCTTCGCGTTCGCCGGCGCGGTAGCGGACGTGAAGCCCATCGGGATCCTCGACGGCGGAGAGGATTTGCGGGTCGGCGCAGGGACCGCTGCCGAAGTAGACAACGCGGCCGGGAAAGTCGCGGCCGAACTGCGCGGCATAGGCGTCGCCACAATTGAGGAAAGCGACGCCGCCCGAGGGCAGCGCGGCGACGAGCTCGAACTTGGCGCGCGCAATTCCCGCCTGGCCTTCAGGGAAATACTCGATATGCGCCGTGCCGACGTTGGTGATGACGCCCCAGTCGGGCGCGGCAATGCGCGCCAGCGCGGCAATCTCGCCGGAGTGATTCATGCCCATCTCCACCACGGCGAATTCGTGCTCCGGCATGAGGCGCAGCAGTTGCAGGGGCAGGCCGAAATTATTATTCAGATTGCCCTGGGATTTGAGCACGCGGAACTTTGCGCCCAGCGCGGTGGCCGCGGCGTCCTTGGTGGTGGTTTTACCGGCTGAGCCGGTGATGGCCACCACGTGGTGGCCCCACTGGCGGCGCACATGCGTGGCCAGCGCTTGCAGTGCGAGGAGCGGGTCTTCCGCGATGAGAAGCGGACGAGCGAGCGCCACATCGGGCAGGGAAGCGGCGCGAGAACGGGCGACAACTGCGGCCAGGGATCCACGCTCAAAAGCGGCGGAGACAAAATCATGGCCGTCGTGGCGCTCGCCGCGAACGGCGAAGAACAGCTCGCCGGGCGCGACGGTGCGCGAGTCGATGGAATAGCCGGTAGCCAGCAGCGCGCCTGCGTTGGACACACTGGCCGGCGCCTCGAGCACGGCACCGGCGACCATCGCAACCTCGGCAAGCGTTAGATTCATTGCCCTTCACCATAGCCCAATTGGGCCAACACGGAACGCGCAACTTCGGCATCGTCAAAAGGGATCGTGCGGCCCGCGAGAATTTGTTCCTTTTCGTGTCCCTTGCCGGCGATGAGAACCACGTCGCCCGGAGCGGCAGCCTCAAGCGCCTGCCGGATCGCCGCTGCGCGATCCACCTCAACGGTATATTGAACGCCGCTGGACTGCAATCCGGGTTCAATCTCGGCCAAAATCGCCGCCGGATCCTCGGAGCGGGGGTTGTCGCTGGTGGCGACGACGAAATCGCTGCCTTCGCCGGCGGCCTGGCCCATTTTGGGGCGCTTGGTGCGGTCGCGATCGCCTCCGCAACCGAAGAGAGTGATGACGCGCGCGCCGGATTTCGCGGTCATCTGGCGGGCGAGCGCGGTAAGGTTGCGCAGCGCGTCGTCTGTGTGCGCGTAGTCTACGATGACCGTGAACGGTTGGCCCGCATCGACAGGCTGAAAGCGGCCCGGGACGGGCTTGAGCGCGGGAACAGCGGCGGTGAGTTGTGAGAACGAAACGCCGCGCGCGTGGGCCGCGGTCAAGGCCGCGAGCAGGTTGAGGATGTTCACTTCTCCCGCCAGATGCGAGGTGAGACGAGCCGAGCCGGCGGGAGTCTGGAGCTCAATGGTTGCGCCGGAGGGAGTGAGCGTGTGGCTGGCGGCGCGCCAATCACCTTTTCCGATGCCGCCAATTCCATATGTCCGGATCTCCGCGCCTGCTGCGCGAGCAGCGTCCGCAAGCTCACTGCAACGCGGATCGTTCGCGTTAAGAACAGCGACGCGTGGAGGCGGATAGACCGTGCCATCGAAGAGCAATCGCTTGGCGGCGAAGTAATTCTCCATCGTCTGGTGGTAATCGAGGTGGTCGCGGGTAAGGTTGGTAAAAACGGCAACGTCGAAAGGGATTCCGATCATGCGGCCCTGATCGAGCGCGTGACTCGAAACCTCAGTGACCAGCTCGGTAGCGCCATGGTTCACGCCCTCGGCCATCAACTCGAAGAGATCGCGGGATTCTGGCGTGGTGTGAATGGAGGGGCGAGTTTCGCCGGCAACGTGGCACTCGATGGTTCCGATGAGAACGCTCCTGCGGCGCGCGGAGTTCAGAAGCGACTCGGTCAAAAATGCAGTCGTGGTTTTGCCGTTGGTGCCCGTGATGCCTGTAGTGGCGAGCCTGCGCTCGGGGTGGCCAAAGAAAGCCGCGGAAGCCTGGGCTAGCGCGCGGCGGCCGTGCTCGACGTGAAGAACGGGTACAGCTGGCTGGTAGACGGTGAGATGGTCGAAGGTCTGCGCGGAGTCGGTGAGGATGCCCAGCGCGCCCGCAGCGATGGCCTTCTCGACGTAGCGATTGCCGTCTGTCGAGCCGCCTTTCACGGCCACGAAGACAGAGCCGGGCCGGACGAGGCGCGAGTCGTACTCGATGCCGCTGAGGGGCGCAGCGGAGCTACCTGAAGAACCAACGGCGGTGATTTCGGTAACGAGATCGTTCCAGTTCATCTCGGCTTTGATTGTAGATCGCGGAGGAGGCGCGGATGGCGTCGATTCGAAGATCTGACGTGCGGGTCAGGGATAGTTTCCGATGAATTCGTCGATACCATCCATCAGAACCTTCCGGCCGCCGTCGATTGCGGCGGTTTGCTCGGCCGCTTCAAGAAGGGCTGCAAGAGCGTCCTTCATTTGCACGTACTGTGCGCTGGCTTCGCCCTCGGTGGCGAAGAAGCGCGTGTGCATCATCCAGCCATAGATGCCACAGGTAATCGCAAACGGCGCAACGCTGGTGGCGCGCTCAAGGGTGATGCGTGCGCCGAGGACGTGCTCCTCGTCACGCAGGATGATGCCCTGTTCGGAGCCCGGTTGACCGAGGGTTGCGCCCTCCTCGAAAGGGCGCCACGAGATTTCTACCATAACCCACGATTATGGCGGTTCCGGCTCTCCCTTGTGAAGGAAAGTACGCCGTACCGGTGGCGGATTGCCCGCGAGAATTCACCCGTAGAAATCATGTTGCAGAGTCATTGGCACCCGGGGCCGGTTACCGTTAGGTACACCAATGGACTCTGCCGGCGAGGCCGAGAAAGTTACCCCCGATGAGGCGACCCAAACACGTCCGATTGACGGGCCTACCGGACTCTGATAAAGCAAAAGAATGGTCCCCTGCAAGGCAAAAGTCGTAGCCGCCAGTGTGCTTGTGTCGCTGGCGCAATGGACCCTGTCCGGATGCGCGTGGGAAGGGGATTCTGGCGACGGCGGAGGAGTAATTGTCACCTCGACGCGTGGCGGCGCCAACGATTTTCCATTCCCGGGTGGGATTGGCGTTTCATCTGATTTGGGAGCCACGGAAGGTGTGGCAACCGGCCCCGACGACAACGTCTACGTAAGTTCCCAGGAAGTGCTGACCGCTTATAACAAGAAATGGCGAGTACTTTGGAGCAATACCAACCCGCTTGCCGGCATGCCTTCAGCAGTGGATCATTTGGGTGACATCGAATACGGCAACGGGTACATCTATGCGTCGGCTGAAGCGTGGAGCAGTTGCAGCAGCTTTACCCCCGTGCTGCTCGCGGTGTACGACGCCCGCACAGGGCAGCAGGTCACATGGAGCAATATCACCGCGGATGGACATGAAGCCAGCACAGTAGCGGTGGTTCCAGGCTCAAATCAATTGGTTGTGACGAGTTTTTGTCCTAACCAAAACGGCAATACGACGTTGTGGAATTATGACCTGAACGCGCTGACTACAAACCCGTCCGGCAGCACGATGACCTATAGCAGTACAACCACGCTCTCGAGCGCGATTTCAGAGATCCAGGGAATCAGTTGGAATGCCGCAGCCAATCAGTTCGCGGTTTCAACGGACATGGACGGGACCGCTGGGAGCCTGTGGCTTGTCACTCCGGCGGGAACGGTCAGCGGCCCGATCTACATTGTGCCGGCCTCGGTGGGGACCGAGCTAGAAGGCGTGGACTATATTTCAGGGGATCTGTATTTCCTCGAAAGCGGGTACGTTTACGGGGTCGGAGCCGTGCCAGCCACACCGGTTATCAATCTAGCGTCCGGTACTTATTGCGCGGCGCAGGCGGTAACCATCACTGACGCTACTACGGGTGCGATCATCTACTACACCACAGACGGCACAATGCCGACCACGAGCTCAACGGTTTACGCCGGAGCGATCACGGTTTCGGCGAACGAAACGATCAAGGCAATCGCGATGGCCGGCGGCTTAGCCACCAGCGCCCAGTCGACGGCAACTTACACGATCGACACGTCAGGCTGCCCGGCGGTGGTCAAGGGCCACTGACGATTCGGTTCCTGGATTGGGTGCAGGATCGCTTTTGAAGCGCCAAAACCTTTATCGTTTCGGAACGCACAATACAATCAGCGACCGCAGCGCACGACGATCTTGGTGCCGGCAGGCACCAGGGTGCCGGGGCAGCGCCTGCTCCCGGGCTGTGCCGCTGCCGACGATTTCCGCTTCCAGACCGGCGCTTCCGGCCCGCTCGATGACCTGGCGCACCGAAAGGCCGATAAAGGATGGGACACGCAGTTGGCCGGTGTTGGTGATAACGACGCGATCCGCGGGGGATGAAGAGCCGGTTCTGGCTGGCTGCGGAGAGGCCTGAGCTGGCGCGGTGTTGGAGGGGCTCGGATGCAGCGCCGGTTTTGGAATTTTCCGATGAGTTTGCGGTCCGAACAGATGGCGGCGTAGCTGCTGAGACTGCTTTGGCCGATGAAGCGGGCGCGGTGCGCAGCGGATCGTCGCTGGGTAGATCGTTGGCGGCTTCGTAGAGGGCCTGAACGTCTTCGCCCTGCGAAGCGGAATCGTCTTCAGTGATGGGCGCTTGCTTCGTTGAGGCGGTGGTTATGGGGCGCAGGTCGATGTCGTGCGGAACGCCAAGATATTCGAGAACCTGTTGCGCCACCTCGGCAAAGACCGGCGCTGAGACGGCGGCGCCGTAATACTCGCCCTTCGGGGAATCGATCACCACTGCCACAGCGATAGCCGGGTTGTTAACCGGCGCGAAGCCCGCGAACGAGGCGATGTGCAAAGTCTTCGAGTAAGTGTGCGTGGCGGGATCGATCTTCTGCGCGGTGCCTGTTTTGCCTGCGGAGGAGTAACCGTCGAGCTGCGCCTCCTTACCCGTGCCGAAGAGCACTACGCCCTCCATCATCTTGCGCATCTCGGCCGCGGCGAGCGTGCTGATGGCGCGGTGCGCGCCAGGCGGGAGGGGATCGGGCAGGTCTTCGCCTGCTTTCACCGGGGAAGCCTGAAGCGGCGCTTGCGGCCCCTGCGGCGCGCCGGACTTTTGGTCGGCGTTCGTGGCGGGGGCGGGCTGATCGAACAAAAGGATGTGCGGAGGTAGGTACACGCCGCCGTTGGCGATAGTAGAGACCATGCTGACTAACTGCAGCGGTGTAACGGCGATCTCCTGGCCGATAGCGATGGATCCGATGGACGAAGAGCCCCAGCGACTGACGGGACGGAGCAGGCCGCGCGTCTCGCCGGGCAGCTCGACGCCCGATCGCAAGCCGAAGCCGAAGCTGCGGATGTATTGATAGAAGCGGTTGGGACCGACCTTGAGTGCCAGCTTGACGGCGGCCACGTCACTGGAGCGGGCGAGGGCCGTGGCGACGGTGACCTTGCCGAGGCCACGATCACTCTTGTCGTCGTGAATCACGCGGCCGGCGAGCGTGATCTGGCCGCCCTGGCAGTCGATCGTGTCGTCGGGCGTGGCGACCTTCGCGTCCATCGCGGCGGAGTAGGTAACCAGCTTGAAGGTGGAACCGGGTTCGTAGACATCGCTGACGGCGTGGTCGCGGAGCAAATCGGGCGTGGTATGTCGAAACTGGTTGGGGTTGAAGGTGGGACGGATGGCGAGAGCGAGAATCTGGCCTGTGTGTACGTCCTGCACCACCACCGTGCCGTTGGCCGCATGCGTCTTCTCGATGGCGTGATCGAGCGCGCGCTCGGCCAGGAACTGGATGTTCTCGTCGATGGTGACGACGAGGTTGCGGCCTGGTTCGGGTTCGTGCTCGCTTGAGCCCAGAACCTTGCGGTGCGCATCCATGGCCGTGTCCATGAGGCCGGGGCGGCCATGGAGATCGCTGTCGAATTTTTCTTCCAGGCCGCCGAGCCCGTTGTCGTCAACTCCTACGTAACCCAGCACCTGAGCGGCGATCTCGTTGTCGGGATAGAAGCGCTGAAATTCCTTCTGGAAGTAGATGCCCTTAATGTTGAGGGCTTTGACGCTGGCTGCGACCTGCGGCGTGACGCGGCGCGCGATCCAGGCAAAGTTGTGACCGCCGTTGAGGCGCTCGGCGATCTGCTCTTCGGTGGTGAGTCCATCCTCGGGGTCGGTGTGGACGAGCGCGGCAAGCGTGCGCGCGGCAGCTTGCTTGTCGGCGATCTGGCTGGGATCGGCGTAGATGGAGTCGACCAGGACGGTCATGGCCAATTCGCGCAGGTTGCGGTCATAGAGAATGCCGCGGCGCGGAGCTACTTCAAAAGTGCGCTGCTGCTGCTTTGCAGCGCGCTCGACGAAGTCCTGATGGCGCACGATCTGTAGCCAGAAGAGGCGCGTAGCGATGGCGCACGCCCAGAGGATAAAGAAGAGGCAGATGATGAAGAAGCGAGCCCGCTTGAGGTGTACGCCCTTGGGCGTTTGGGAACGGCTGCGAATGGCTTGGACGGTTGCCGACATCTCGACTGAGTCCAGTGGGGTGGATTACTGCGCAGTGGGTGCCTGAGATATTATCTGGGCAAGCGCGGGAGCGGCGGAGGCGGGACGGGCATCGGAGTGAACCACCTGACCGGGCTGCGGTTCGGCGAGCCCAAGCTGGTGGGCCATCTGATCGATGCGCCCGGGCTGCGTGAGCTCGGCCTCGGAGAGACGCAGCTGGCGATTCTCCTCCCGCAATTGATCGAGCGTTTGCTTTTCGCTCTCCACGCGGTAGCTGCTTTCGATGGCGTAGAAGTGCTGGAGGCCATAGACCATGATGAGCGAGAACAGCATAGCGACGGCGACGGAAAAGACGCGCATCTCGCGAGCGCGCACGGGGTCGGCGGCCTTGACCAGGCGCGAGTTGTCGAAATGCTTGACGAAAAAGAACTCCGGCGTGCGCACGCGGCGGCGGCGCGGCGCCTGCTGCACCATCAATTCGGCGTTGTGCTCGGCGATCCGTGCGCCCCATCCGCGCCCGGTCTCGAAATAAGTTGTTGCACATGCCGCCATTTCTGTTCTCCTTGCCCCTCGGTTTATTGCCGTTCCGCGGCTCTGAGCTTTGCGCTGCGCGAACGCGGGTTACGGTGGATCTCTACTTCGCCTGCAGTCACGGGCTTTCTGGTCAGTACCTTCCAGATTCCCTGCTGCGCGCCCTCCCGGATGCTGTCTTTCGCGATGCGATCTTCAAGAGAATGAAAGCTGATAACGACGAGCCGTGCGGAGGGCTTAAGCAACTTTGGTGCGGCCTCAAGCAAAGCCCGAATTTCGTCCAATTCCTGATTGACGATGATACGCAGCGCCTGAAAAGTTCTGGTAGCCGGGTGAATATGTTTCATTGGCGGGACGGCCGATGCTACGATCCGTGCAAGCTGCCCGGTGGTAGTTATCGGCCGCCCCCGCACAATGGCTCTGGCGACTGTCCGCGACCTCCTTTCCTCACCGTATTCGTAAATGAGATTTGCCAGCTCGCGCTCGCTCGTCTCATTCACCACTTGTTCGGCGGTTGGGCCGGATCGCGTATCCATTCGCATATCCAGCGGCCCGTCCGCCTGAAAACTAAACCCTCTGCGCGCCTCGTCGAATTGCAGGCTGCTCACGCCGAAGTCGGCCAGCAACCCATCCGCCGAAACCGGCGCTACGTGCTCGGCGATGCGGCTAAAGGCTTCGCCGATCAAAGTCACTTTCGGCGCCTGGCTGCCCAGCTCTTCGCAAACCTTTGCGAGCCGGGCTCGTGCCAATTCGAGCGCCTCGGGATCGCGGTCAAATCCGATCAGGTGACCCGCCGATCCCAGTTGCCTGGCGATGCCTTCCGCATGTCCCGCCAGGCCCAGCGTGCAGTCAACAATCGTTGCGCCCGGCCGCACGCGGAGAAAATCCAAAGCTTCCTGAAAAAGAACCGGCACATGGCGTGCTTGCGGCTGCGACATGCGCGCCCCCCTGAGGGGCTTACGAACTGCTCCGGCGGCTCAACAGCGCCGCCACCGCCTTGCGATCGTCGGGGGTCAGGGCGTTGGCAGGCAGTGACTCCTCGAAGAGGGCAAGATTGTGCACTTGCAGGTGGTTGATTTTGCCCATGACAGCGACCTCGGCATCGAGCCGGGCTGCCGCGCGGAGAATCTGGGGGAGGAGAACGCGCGACTGGGTGTCCATTTCCACCTGCTGACCGTAATAGCTGGTCAGGTTTAAATACTTGGCTACGGCGTCGTCCATGGTGCTGGACTCGGCCAGGAGATTCTCCTGCCTTTCCCACTCGGCCAGAGGCCAGATTTCGGCGCTTTTGCCATCCACGGAGGTGATGTAGAACTGGGCAACGTGCTGCGCATCGAGGAGTTGCTTGAAAGCAGCCGGAAGCTTAAGCCGTCCCTTTTCATCGACCTTCGCCGGATGATTGCCGCGAAACATTTGCTTGCCCTATCTCCGTCCGCGACAAACCACATTTGTGCGCCGCGGTCCAATCAACGATCGATTTGGCCCTCTCCGGGTTAGCCAGGCTGGTACCCTAGCCGGATTGGCGCCCGGAAGCCCATTGCCAAGGGGGAAACTGGAGTAAACTTTGAGATGAAAGCTGTTGAGTAGCTCCAGAAGACTCCACTCGGCTCCAGAAATTCCCACCTCTCGGTCGATAGTATCCCTGTTCTCACTTCTCGCCAAGAAAAAAATCGGTGGAAAGCTAAGGAAAACCAGGCTCTCCGCGAGAACATCGACTAATAGAAGACAAAAATCGAGGCACCACAAGATATGGGGTTAACCGCTTTGATTCCCCGGCTGGACAGGTGGGGAAGGGTGTGATAGGGGAAGAAAAGGCGAAAAAGACAGGAAACAGGAACGGAGCTTCTAGCTTCTAGCTTCTAGCTCCTAGCTACTAGCTAGCGGTGGGGTGGAATCCGTAGACCTGTAGGTCGAATTTTGGGGGCTGAAATCGTCGCATCGGGAGCTCGCGGGAAATGAGACCTGCAGGTGGAGCAATCGGGTGAATTTGTGACGCGCAGGTCTACGATTTCAAGTGAAATCGTCGCATCAGCGATGTTGCGAAGGGTGGTTTCGCCCCCTTGGAGGCAGGTTTTGGGGGTGCGGCGGTCGAAGCTGAGGTTCAGGGAGGACAGCGGAGCTAGCGGGGTTAGCGGGGTTGGCGGAGCTAGCGGGGTTAGCGGGGCTAGCGGGCCGGCGAGTCAGCGGGCAGCGGGGCGAAAGCTAGCTTCAAGAGCGTTCTCGGAATACACGTAGACTTTTTCAGGGTTGTGAAAGGTGGCTTTTTCTTGAGGAAAAAGCCACTTGAGTGTTTTCCTTCGGTCTACAGCAATTCCGAAAACGCTATAGCTGCCGGTTTCTCTTGCTTGGATCCTAATTTGGGGATAAGCGCGTCCTTGTGGCGACATGGGCGTTTGTCGAGACGAATCCGCTGTGGTTCACATATCTGGTGTTCCGATCCTACTGAAGAACGCGCCGAGACGCTGCACCAGTGAGGGCAGAAAATCAGAGCTTATGGATGCGAAACGCAGGGTCTTTAGCTCTTTACACTCGTCGGACCCCAGGTCGATTGACCTGATCCTGTCAAAACGTACGAACCACGGTCCCAGAGACTTTCCCGGCTCCAGAGTCATAGCCTGGATAAAGTGTTGTACCTCTTTGCGATCATGCTGCTTCCACTGCTTGATCGTACTCTGGCTTGCTGGGGTATTAGCTACGAGCAGGCCGTTCCACTCCTTGGATATGTCCAGGCAGGCGGCCAGCTGCAGCGTTTTCGTCTTACCGGGGTGCGCAGCATCGCAGCGCGGCGTGATGATTACTTCAATTTCGCCTGATGAGTTGCGTATGAGGTCGCCGGTAGATACCTCGCTATTTGGAATCGGCGGCACATAATAATGCTCTTCGGGGTGGACTTTTTCGCTCCTTTGGAGCAGCTGTGTGTACACGTGCGAAACGAGGTGGCGCGCAAGTGGCAGCTCAAAATTTTTGGGTCCGTCAACCCCCTGGTTCCATTGCTGCCATCGGGGCCAGATGGAGCGATGAAAGGTCAGGGCCATATCATTCGCGATGATCTTACCGGCCTTGCGGACTGCAAAGATGATTTCGCTGTGTTTCGCAAGCCATTTGAACGCTACATCAAGACCTTCGCCCTTAACGAGGATATCTATGTTTGGGGAATCGAATTCTTCCGCCTCAGTGCGCTGCCCGGTGAAAACGGCCACGGCTGCCATTTCGCCAGATGCAAGTGTCCTGACAACTTCGTTCCCGTCATCGTTGTGGCCTTGCCCAGTACCTTCAAGCTTGAGCCTCAGGTCAACTACGGCCGCGTCAAACCGATGCGTCTGAATCATTCTTTCAGCAGTGAGTTTCGAATCGGCGAACGTGACCTCAATTTCAAATGGCTTGTCTTTGTCAACGTTGCGCCGCTCAACTTCTTTTTCCCACTCCCGAACTTCGGTTTCGTTGTCCTCGACTACGAGTAAACTTACGTATTCCGCCAAAGCATTACCCCCTCTTAGTCCTCAGGTCTTGGAATCTGAATCACAAATGTGGTCTCCGGGGAATCCTGGTCAAAAGTGACATCGCCTTTACTGCGTCGCATCGCCTCGCGGGAAATTGCGAGTCCCAGCCCAGTCCCGGAGCTCTTCAAGGTGAAGCCCGCTTCAAAGAGCCGTTCGACATACGAAGGGGCAATGAGGGGGCCATTGTTTCTGAGGACGATCCTGATGTGCTTCTTAGTCGCGGCCACGCCGATGCTCATTTTCCTCGGTTGGTCGCTGGTCGCAAGCCAGAAGATTGCGTTATCGATGATATTCATCAGAGCCGCCTGAACATCTTCTTCATATCCGTAGGCCACCAGCGTACTCTCACATTCGACGCCAAGTAGGATGGCTCCATTTGAAATGGCTTCTTCGAAAAGGTCCAACGACCTTTGAATAACCTGGCACACCAGGAATTTTACGGGGCGCCCGCGCTTACGACCCGATATTGGATCCAATTTCTTAAAGAGTTTGCCCAAATCGCGCACGCCATCTTGGACAGCCTGGGCATTTTCGGGAAACTGGCGACGGTACACCGCTCCTCGCTCCGAGTGCTCCATGAGCCAATCCCTTCCGTCCAGGATAGCCTTGGCATTGGTAGCGACGGGGTTTAGGAATCGTCGTCCTTCATGAACCACCTCTGCCAGAACGAGGCCCAAAGCGGCGCGGGACTGAAGTATCTGCTGGTATTGATCGATCTGTTTCAGTTCCTCTGCGAGTTCCGCAGAATCCTGATTGATGGCTTCCTCGACCCTCTCGCGGTGCGGATGCGGCAAGGTCTTTGCGACTTGCGCCACGCGGCGGAGGCTGGCAGCCTGACGGAGATTCTCAAGGTTTCCGGGAATTGCCCGACTGATGCCTGCTTTCTGCCTGAAGTCGTACCGTCGCTCCTCGGCGTGGAGGAGCACGTTCTGGATCAGCGATTTGAGCCTTTCGAACGCGCCATTGTGCTCTAGACCCTCCCTGCTGCTTCTTTCAACGAGACCGGAAGACTGTTCGTCGCCTACCTGGACCAGCCCGGACACCTGGGAGATGCCGAGCTTTCTCGAGGGGTCGTTTACTCTTTGCCTTTCAAGTTCCAGCCAGTCATTTTCCGGCTCGCCATACGGCCTAATGCGGAAATCCTTCCTGAAGATTGAAATACCTGCGTTGTCCGTGAGGATGCGGCGCGCATTCAAAATGCCAATGCGATCCAAATCCAATCCCATTCGGGCGAACAGGCCTCTAATCGCGTCAGTTTCCCTGTCATAAATATTGATCCTTACGTGGAATGCTCCGCAGTTACACTCCTCGGGCTTCAACGGCAAAGCCGCTACGGCGAGGGCCTGTGAGCGAGCGTCGCCGCGCTGGATGACGAAAGTGCCAGTAAAATTTCCTTTGCTGTCGAAATCGCCAGACAACGAGTAGTCCGCTTGCTCCTGCAGGGCGAACGGCCGGATGAGTAAGGGATCCTCTTCCTCAGCGTCATCTGCTCCATCCGTAACCAGATTGCTTCGGGAGAGCAGTTTTTGCCCATCGAAGCCGTGGCTTTCGAGGGTGAATGCTGTGATGTCGAGTCTTATCGAAAAGTTTTCCTCGCGCGTCCTCACGGGGGATGCCAATCTTCTCAACTCGCGGATAAGTGACTCCAGCGCCTTTTCTGTCCATTGATCCCGGAGATCGCTAATGTAGATATCCACGCCGGGAAGGGCCTTGCTCTTCGGTGAAAGTTTCGTTTCTTCGACGGGGATGTCGATTTGGTCCAGATATTTCTCAGCTGTGAACCAGTCCCAGTCGATATCTACTGTTACGAGAGAACGGGAATTTCCGCTGGAGTGCGTGCTTTCGAGCCTAGTAAAGCGACCGAGCCGCGCTGCGGCGAATCTTCCGATCCCCTTCTCTCCCAGCATCGGGCGTCCCCCGGGGCTCGTTCGCCGTTGCAACTTGTCGTCTGTCGCGGGTTCGAACCAGCGTCCGATGATTTCGGATTTGGACATGCCGTGCCCTTCATCGGATACCAGGATCGTCCCTCCCGGTGTCTCGGACCCGCGCGGAAGGATCTTGATATTGGCGACCGGTGAGTCCGCATCGAAGGAGTTCTTGACCAGTTCGATCAAGGCGGCTTCGGGACCGCTGATCAACCGGTCGCCGATCGTTCGGATAATGCGCGCGCGGGGACGCAGTTTGGGCAAGAGCGGCTCCTATCTTGGGCACTGGTATTCTAATGGATTCAGCCGAATGCTGGTAGAACGCCTCCTAGTGCTGTGAGATTCTCGAAACGAGCGCCCGCATTACGGGCGGGCAAACTGCGTTCCCCAACAGCTTCACTTTATCTCGTCTCGTTCCATCAGGAAACCGATACCATCTGGGAAAACCCATCGCCTTCCGCAACTCGCTCGGCTGCAACATTCGCATGGTGTGGCCGTGCCGCGACGGCTGTACGAGGGCGAACCGGTCTACGGTCGTGATCGTCCTCAGCGGCTGGTCGAGCGACTGCCAGCCCCCCGAGCCGTCGGTGCCATAGTAGACAAGCAGGAATGGGGTCATTGCTCCCAGTCTTTCCAGTGCGCGCGATGCGCGCTTGAGAGTCCTGCGCGCCCTCCGGGCGCTGAAGAGCGGGGTGGTCGGCCATGTCCCGTCCCGATCAAGGATGGTTGTAGCGGCCTTTTCTGTCCGAGTGGGCAGATTCTCCAGGGACTCATCCCCGGTGAGCGATGCAACCATGAAGAGCCGGCGTCGGCGTTGGGGGACCCCAAATGCGGCTGAGTCCAGCACTTTTACCCTGATTTTGTAGCCGATGTCCTGAAGTGCCGCTTTCAATTCCGGGAAATGCTTCCAAGGCCGCATGTGCACAACATTCTCGAGGATTATCCAAGAGGGCCGCAGCACGCGCGCGAACCGAATGACTTCCAAGGCGGTGTTCTTGCTCTCTTCGGAACGGGGAGCGCTCCCTTTGGCGCACGAGTGGTTCGTGCATTCCGGGGAGGCCAGCAGCAGGTCGATGCGGCCTAAATCGCTCTTGACCGCGCGTGGGGAGAGTTCACGGAGGTCACATTCGTAAAGGAGGGCGTTGGGGAAGTTCATCCTGAACGCGGCGGCTGGGTAGGGGTCCATCTCTGCGCCGCCGACGATCTCTAGGCCCGCCATCGACGCACCCAGGCTGCTCCCGCCGCCGCCCGAGAAGAGGTCGAACACCCTGAATGGAAGGACTGGCTGTTCCCTGTTTCTCAATGTTCAACCAGGTTACCAGGTCGCACCCAAATCTACCTAGAAGATAATTGGACCATGGTACCTGATCGGTTCAGTTCTGCGATTCGAAGCGCCATGATGTCGGGGATTCAGGGCAAGAACACGGAACCCGAGCTAGCCATCCGTACGAGGCTTTGGAAGCAAGGCCTGCGTTATCGCGTGCATCCGAAAATGATTGGACGACCGGATCTTGCGTTCTTAGGTGCCAAAGTCGCGGTTTTCGTTGACGGTTGTTTTTGGCATGGGTGTCCCGAGCATTACCAGGCGCCGAGATCGAATAGCGCCTTCTGGAAGAATAAGTTGGCAGCGAACCGTGCGCGCGATGCCTTCGTCTCGGAGAGCCTTTTAGCGTTAGGTTGGCATTGCGTACGCTTCTGGGAGCACGAGGTTGAGGACGGGCCTGATCGCTGCGCAAAGATGGTTATGAAGGCTGTGCGATCCCGCCAGGGTAGCTCCGTCAACCGAAAGGGCGCCAAGGACGTGTGACAGAATTTCAAAGAAGGTGCGGGGGATTGGCCGCTTCGATCGGTACGCCTTTCTTTGCCGCCATCACATCTGGATGGGACGCTCCGTGCTCGGTCCCCGGAAGTCGGCTTGTGGGAAGCGGTTCTTGCGCGCAGGCGGGGAGTCTGGCCGGGTGGTCGATCGGGTTTTGAGACGTGGATTCATCGCGGCTTCGCCGCGTACTTTATTTCTTGAAAAATGGGTGGGCGGTTACGGCATGAGTGAACTCATGCCCTGATACAGGACGAAAAGCAACCGCAGATCCCTCGACTTCGTTCGCCAAGGCGAACTTCGCTCGGGATGACAGCGCATTGGTGAGGCGTGGGCTTGAGCGCGGCTTCGCCGCGCACTTTATTTCTCGAAAAATGGGTGGGCGGTTACGGTGGGAGTAAACTCATGCCCTGATACAGAACCTGCTTTTTGAGGTTCGTGGAATCCCACCCTAGCAGGGCTAGGATGGGGCACCCCAGGTTCGTGGTTGTGAAAGCTCGTGAAATGCAACCGCAGATCCCTCGGCTGCGCTCGGGATGACAGCGCATTGGTGAGGCGTGGGCTTGAGCGCGGCTTCGCCGCGTACTTTATTTCTTGAAAAATGGGTGGGCGGTTACGTTGGGAGTTGTCGCTGGGGTTCTGCAGCCCCTACGGGGCTGGTCGAGTGGGGTGGGCAGCAGGTTGGCAGGTTAGCAAGTTAGCCGCGCTGCGCGCGTGTTCGCAAGTTAGCGAGTCAGCCCCCCACCCAAGCGGAGCCTGGATGGGACACCCCCGAAGTGGCGGGGCGGCAGGTTGGCAGGTCAGCAAGTTGGGTTCGAGGAATCCCACCGATCCGCGAGCAAGCTGCGGAAAGATGGGGCACCCGGCAAGCGGCGGCACGGTGCTAACCCTCACCGTTTCCGAACCTCACCTGTTACGGCCGACTTGCTTTTGTGATGGTCCAGAGCTGCACGCCGTATGACGTCAAGTCAACAGAAAGACGCGTCAATTCCTTGCCGGTCACCGTGCGCGTGGCGGACGAAAAGGCCTCTCGCAGAGTGTACTGATCGTCAGGCTCCAGCTTCAGCGCATCGAGCGGGATCTCGGCTTTGATGGGCTTGTCTGAGAAGGCCAGGACCGGTATGGCCAGGTCTTCACCGCTTCGCCAGAGCGGCGCGAATACAAGATCGCTGGACGGCCGCAGGGCCAGGTAGTCGCACGAGCCGTCATGCATGGCTGGGGTGTGTTCGCGCAGTTCAAGGACTCGGTGGTAGAAATCCTCGGAGCCTTTCTCGCCCCAAACATAGTTCATCACGCCGCCGTCCATAAAGGAGTACCAGGCAAACAGAAGCCGGGCTTCATCGATGCCGTAGGCGTCTCTTCCGTACATAGTCGAGTCGTGAGAGTCCAGATGATGCACTCGAATGAGGCCGTTGGGCAGCACGAGCCGTCGCATCTCAAGCCACTCGGCCATGTCGTGCGTGGTCATCTTGTCAAGAGACCGATTGCCGAAAGACTGCGCCGAAGGAAGTACTGGCGGCAATCCCTTGTCGTATAGCCAATGCTCATCGTAGTTGTAGGTGAGATCGTACGACAGGCCGGGCAGCGGCCCCAGGGACTCGCTGTAAAAGGCGACATCCGGCTTGATCTTGCGGGTTTCCTCGCGGAGGCGCCTGAGAAGCGCAACACAGCCGTAAATGCTTGAGTAGGCGGGGCGGTTCAGCCCTGCTGCCCAGTTTGGGAAGAGGTTCCATGCCTCCGCGTCGATGCGGAAACCGTCTGCTCCCACGGTTCCGACGTAATAGCGGAACACCCCCACCATATAATCCTGGAAGCCGGGGTCGGACTGATCGAGCGCCCACGTGTAAGTTCTGGAAACCCGGCCGTCCTCCGTATAGACGAACCAGTCGGGATGTTTCTTGAGCCAGGGGTGGACGTTATATGGCGCGTTGGGCTCCAGGGTCTTATCCACCACGCCGTGCATCACCACATCGAGAAAGACCTTCAGGCCGAGCGCATGCGCGCGCTCGATCATGTGCCGCAGGTCGGCCTCCGGCGCGTACTGCGTGGAAACGTCCATGTAATCGCTGACGGAGTAGCTGGGGAACGGGAAATGCGGCATCACCTGGATGACATTGAAGCCCAAGGCGGCGATGCGATCCAAGTCGGCTGTTAAGTCCTGCACGGTGGGGTACGGGTTCACCGAATCTTTGGGACCCACTTGCACTTCATAAATCCGTGCATCGCGCCCCCAAGATGGCGTCTCACCGGCAAGTTTCACCCCGGCCTGGTTCCAAAAGTCCTGGAAGCGTTTCAGAGCTTCCATATAATCGCCCGGCGCCAAGCGGATGTACTGCGTGCCCACCTCGAGAGTCTGGCCCTTCTTCATCCGGGAGGCAGCAATGAGCTTCTCGTTCAGCCACACGCCGCGATCCCCTCGCCAGACTGTCGGAAATGCCGGAATAGACATGCTGAAAGTCCACACGAGGGCGTTGACCCGCGGATAGCGGAAAATCAGTAGCCCGGGACTCCAGAGCGTTGCCTCGCGATCGACCGAGTCCTCCACAAGGGGCCATTTGCCGAGAGGCAGGCGGGCAAGCCGCTGATGGAGGATGCCGGAGTAGCCCGGCGCCTCGAGCAGGTTGTCCCCCTTGGCGTCCGACATCGGCGTACGGAAATCGACCTGGCGAAGCAGCGTCTCCCGGGGACCATTCCAGGTCAGCGATACGCTTCGCTCGACGGTGTCGCCGTCGCTGGCCATCTCGTACTTCTGCGTGATTCGCCAGTCGCCTTCCTCGGTCTGGAGGATCAGCAGGCGATTATCTCCGTCCTGCTGCTCACGCGATCCGGTGAGCATCGCGTTGACTCCCACAGTGTGTTCGTCCTGCAGCGACCAGATGTGATTCCGTCCAGTAGTGATAGTGGTCTTGCCGTCGGTAGTTAGCAGCACGGAGGCAAGGCCGCCATCGTCCATCAACGTCTCGCCATCCGCGGGGTCGCGCAACGAGAGCCAACGGCCCGTAGTCTTATCGAAACGCAGCTCGATTTTCGAGTTGCCAAAGCGGATCTCCCCGCCTGGCTCCGCTCCAACCGCCACGGCGGCCAGGGCCGGCGCGATGACCAGCGCCCAGGCGAGAATCCAGCATCCCTTCATAGTCATAGTTCATGCTCCCTTCATTGCTTGACCGGATCAAATTGATATTTCCCATTTGCTTTCTTGCCTACGACCAGCGTGGGCCTTTTTCGTGATTTTCTTGCTGCTCCTGAGCTGCCGTCTTCATCACCGCACCACGATAGTCCCTGCGGATCAACGCCAGAGAGCGGGCTGTTCATCGTGCCGTTGGAGTCCTGCGCCAGATCCGTCACCTGCTCGCCGCCGGGGCCGAGAACGTAGTCGGTTTCGTTGTTCGACGTCAGAATGCCGTTCACGCTCGGGTCGCAGCTCCAACTGGTGATCGTCCCCTTGGCCACGCGGTTGCCGTCGGCGTCGTAAACGTAGCAGGACTCGCGGAGCGCGCCTTTCGCCATGCCAACATCCTACATCCCATGTCTAAAAGCGAGACCCTTCGACAGGCTCAGGGCAGGCTCTGGGCACCCACTGACGTGGTAAGTTGGCTTTCCAAGGAACAGGGGCACACGCAGGGCGTGCGCACAGGCGGGGAGTCTGGCCGGGTGGTCGATCGGGTTTTGAGACGTGGTTTCAATCGCGGCTTCGCCGCGCACTTTATTTCTTGAAAAATGGGTGGGCGTTACGGCATGGCTGAAGCCAAGCCCTGATACAGGGCGAAAAACAACCGCAGATCCCCATTCGACTCCGATCGCTTCGCGATCTCCGCTCAGGGCAGGCTCTCGGCTTCGTTCGGGATGACAGCGGGTGAGGTTTGAGCGCGGCTCCGCCGCGTACTTTGTTTTTCGGTAAGAACGGCGCGGTCCCCAGGGCTGACGCCCTGGGCTATTCTCTGCTCTCCCTCCGGGAGTGGGGAAACGAAGAAGAGTTTCGGCGCTTAGCTCAGCGCGGCCTTGCCGCGTACTTTATTTTTCGGTAAGAACGGCGCGGTTCTCAGGGCTGACGCCCTGGGCTATTCTCTGCTCTCCCTCCGGGAGGAAGAGCGGCGGTTGATGGGCCGCGATCACGTGACTAGCTCTTGTGGGTGGGGAAGAGCCCGAAATGCAGGTCCTTCGACTTCGTTCGCCAAGGCGAACTTCGCTCAGGATGACAGCGCATTGGTGAGGCGAGGTTTTGGCGCGGCTTCGCCGCGTACTTTATTTCTTGAAAAATGGGTGGGCGGTTACGTTGGGAGTTGTCGCCGGGGTTCTGCCGCCCCTACGGGGCTGGCCGAGTGGGGTGGGCAGCTTTCCCAGGACTTGCGTCCTGGGCTAACCTCTTGCGCTCCCTGCGGGAGCTCTCTGTTCGCGCGGTTTCCCACCCAGGCGGAGCTTGGCTGGGGCATTCCCTGAAGTGGCGGGGCGGCAGGTGGGCGGTTAGCAGGTTAGCCGCGCTGCGCGCGTGTTGGCAGGTTGGCAGGTTAGCAAGTTAGCCGCGCTGCGCGCGTGTTCGCAAGTTGGCGAGTGAGCCCCTCACCCAAGCGGGGCTTGGATGGGGCGCCCCCGAAGTGGCGGGGCGGCTTCGCTGAGAACGGGGGCACACGCCTGATCCCACCCTAAACGCGAAAGCGCGTTTAGGATGGGGCATCCCCTGTCGTGGTGAGTTTGCTTTGAGGAGAAGTGGGTCACCCGCCGTCTCCTCTCAAAGAAGAGATGAAATGCAAAGACGCACATTCCTAGAGAATTCGGTGATTGGGATCGGGACTCTGGCAGCAATACATGGTGTGCGGCTGAAAGGAGCGAGCCGTGATGCAAATCACAACATGACAATCACCGCCGCTTCCGAGGCGCAGCTAACTTTGTTATTCCCAGTAGTAGTATCCTGAGACGCACCCCGAAACCGAAGGAGATCGTCGTGAACCCTCTTGCATTCTCTCGCTCCGCCGCCATTTTCTTCGCCGTCAGCCTTGCGGCCTTCATGACCTGTGCTCAGTCCACGCCGCCCCCGCCCCACGCCGGCACCGTCCACCGCAAGCACGTCCTCGTCATCGGCGAGACCAAGGGCTGGGAACACGACTCGGTGACCGACGCCATGGTTGCCGTCTACGAAATGGGCAGGGAAACCGGCCTCTGGGACACGGTCACGCGCACCGACACCGAGCTCCTCACCAAAAAAGACCTGGGCCGTAACGCGAAAAACCTGAGCTACTTCGACGCGATCGTCTTCGCCAGCACGACCGGCGAGCTCGATATGAACGACAGCCAGAAGGCAGACATGCTCTCCTTCATCCACGACGATGGTAAGGGCTTCGTCGGCATCCACGCCGCCCTCGATAACAACTACACCTGGCCCGAGTACGGCGAGATGATCGGCGGATACTTCGACGAGCATCCCTGGGGAACCTTCGAAGCGCCCATCATCAACGAAGATCCCAGCTTCCCGGCCGTCCGCCATTTCCCGCATGAGTTCGTCAAATACGACGAGATCTACCAGCCCAAAGACTGGTCCCGCGACAACGTCAACGTCCTGCTCAGCCTCGACCCCGCCCGCCTCAACTACGCCAACAATCCCCGCATCCACCGCACCGACCACGACTTCGCCGTCGCCTGGGCGAAGACCTACGGCAAGGGCCGGGTCTTCTACTCAACGCTCGGGCACACAGAAGAGTCATGGCAGGACCCTGACATCCGCACGATGTACTGCGAGGCCATCAAATGGGTTCTCGGCATGACCGAAGGCTCCACGTTCTCTCACCCTCGCCCCGCGCCGGCGCAAGCCCCATGATTCTCCGCGATAAAGTTCACGCGGAGCGCGCGCTGCCCTGCGACACAGCGGAGAAAGCGCTTTACGCGTCCCAGTAGTATTCTGAGACGTCCCCCGAAACTGTAACGAGGAGTTATGAGCGAAACGAATACGAACCAATCGAACCAACAGTCGCTTATTTCGAAGTCTCTTCAAGCGATCCTGCTGTGCTTGAGAATCGCGATAGGATGGCTGTGCCTCTACGAGGGGCTTTCAAAGTTACTTGTTCCGGATTGGTCAGCAGGGCCCTATCTCCTGCTGTCTGAGGGCCCATTCTCGGCCTTCTTCCACTGGCTGGGATCGAACCCGGCCTTGTTGCGCGCTGTTGATCTTATCAACATCTGGAGCCTAATTCTCCTGGGGATTGCACTTGTCCTCGGCCTATTCACTCGCCTTGCGAGTGCTTTCGGTGTTGTTCTTATAGGACTCTATTACCTGGCGCAGCCCCCGTTGATTCGGACAGATTACAGAATCCCGATAGAGGGGCACTATCTTCTGATTAGCATTCAGGTGGTCGAAATGCTCGTTCTCGCGATCTTCCTGTTCGTGCCGTCGGGCGCGCTATGGGGGCTTGATCGTCTGCTGTGTAGATGGCGAGCGGTGAGGCCTAAGTCAAAGAGTACCGATCTGGTGCAAACGGACGGCCCCTGGACACGCCGCAAATTGCTGGCGGATATTATCGGCGTTCCATTCGTCGGCTTGTTGGGTTTTGCAACGCACAAAAAGCAAAAATGGGAACAGCTGCATGCCATTACTGGCGCGACCATCAAGCTGCAGGATCTAAGTTTGAAGGATTTAAAGGGTGAGCTCCCCAAAGGAACCCTTGGCAACTTGAAAATCAGCCGGATCATTTTGGGAAATAATCTGATAGGGGGTTGGGCCCATTCGCGGGATCTGATCTACGTGTCTGAGCTCTTCAAGGCATACAACACCGACCGGAAGGTATTCGATACCTTCGATCTGGCTCAGCGAGCAGGCATCAATACCGTCTTCTGCGTTAACGACCAGATGCCTCTCTTTAACAAGTATTTTGAGTTGACTTCGACGAAGATGCAAACAATTTGCCAGGTCTTTCCAACTGCAGCTGACCTCACAACGGATATCAACAAGGCCATCGATTATGGCGTCACTACCATGTATGTCCAGGGACATGTTGCAGAAGTATTCGTGAAAAATGGCCAGATCGATCTTCTTGGGAAGGCGCTTGAGCACATCAAGAAACAGGGTTATTGGGGAGGCATTGGCGGGCATTCCATTCAGGTTCCCATCCAATGTGAAAAAGCCGGATTAAACCCCGATTACTACGTAAAGACTTTGCATAGCGACAACTATTGGTCAGCAACTCCGCGTCAGAATCGAGTCGAGTTCTCGGTGGACGCTGGAAAATCACCCGATCATGACAAGTTCCATGACAATATGTTCGACCTTTTCCCAGAGCAGACCATCGCTTTTATGGGAACCGTCAAGAAACCATGGATCGCGTTCAAGGTAATGGCAGCCGGGGCCTTCGAACCCAAAGACGGCTTCAGATTCGCGTTTGAGAATGGCGCCGATTTCATATGCGCAGGAATATTCGATTTCCAAATGGTAGAAGATGTCAACGTCGCCATTGATGTGTTGTCTAGCTTGAATGGCCGCACACGCCCCTGGTATAGTTAGGTATCCGGTGACGTGTGGGGAATGCCCCCGACTAAGTGATCACGGCGAAGAGAGAGGCTTATCTGAGACGATAAGCCTTTCTTGTTAAATATTGATAACGGAGCATGTCTACCTTACGAGCAAAGTTATGAGGTTGCTTGACTTTCGTAGCGAATCCTTTCGTTCCATGGGAACGACGGCTACGTTGACTCTCGCTCCTACTTGTACTGACCCCATCGACCAAGTAATCACACAGATTCACGAGGTTTTCGACGATTTAGAATTTGCGATGAGCGCATATCGTCGAGACAATGCTATTTGGAAGCTTTCGGCCAAAGCAGGTATGACTGAAGTTACGGTCGCGCCGGACACTTACCGGGTTCTCGATCGCGGCCAAACTTTCGCATATCTGAGCGAAGGCGCTTTCGATGCGACGGCCGCTCCGCTTGTCCGGCTGTGGGGATTTAGCGGAGGATCAAAGCCCGAGTTATTCCCGTCAGCAGAAGACGTCCAAGAGCGTTTAAGACTTGTCGATTACCGTCGTTTGATTCTTCACGATGGTAAGGCTTTTCTCGCTCAGAAAGGTATGGCGGTGGATTTGGGGGGAATAGGGAAGGGTTACGCAGTTGATTGCGCCTATGACCGCTGCAGGGGATTCGGTATTCGAGATTTTCTTTTCAATTTTAGCGGGAACATTCGGGTTTCAGGACAGCCAGCGCTGCGAAAACAATGGCAAATTGGCGTACGCAACCCGTTTGATCGCTCTGCCATTATTGGGAAGATTGCATTGCCCGGCGGGGTGGCGCTTGCAACTTCAGGCGGGTACGAGAACTTCGTTGACATCGGCGGGCAGCGATTCTCCCACCTCATCGATCCACGGACGGGATATCCGGTATCAGGAACAGCCAGCGCGACTGTCTTGACCTCAGATGCAACGGCTGCCGATGGCTTATCCACGGCATTTTTTGTCCTGGGTGTCGAGGGAGCGCATAACCTTCTTGGGAAAGTTTCCTCAGCCGAAGTCCTCATTATCCCTGCCCGGCTTCCCTTGGAATTGTGGATGACTCCCGGGATTTCCAAGCTGTTCACCTCGATTCAGCGTCGAAGATGCGCGATTAGGACACTTCAATGAGAAGCAACATCCAGCAAGCGACGAGGCTTTATCGAATGAGGCCTAGTCGCCAAATCAAACGATGAAGTCGATGCGTGTGACGGCGGCCATCCCACATGCGCAACAACGTGGCACCTCCAGCCCACGGACAAAGACCTAACCTTACCCCAGCGAGCACAAATCGCTCGCCGGGGACCCCGGTGTCCGTGAGGACCCCGGACCTGGGGCACCCCCTGTCGTGGTGAGTTTGCTCTCGTGAGCACCGGGGCACCCTCTAACCTGGAGATTGCTGGGGTGCTTCGCACAGGGAAGGTGTAGTCTATTCCAGTCTGAAACGCCTCACGCGCAGTCAGGAATCTGAGATGAAAACTCAAGATCACAACTTCAACCAGATGGCCCAGACGGCCATGAAAGACGTTGCCGAAGTTCTTGCCCGGACCTCTGCCGACGACGTGGAGCGGATGTGCGAGGAGATTCTGAAAGCCCGCTGCGTTGCATGTTACGGCGTGGGGCGCGAAGGCCTGATGATGAAGGCGCTGTGCATGCGGCTGATGCACCTTGGAATTGACGCGCACTACGCCGGCGACATGACCACGCCCCCCATCGGGGAGGGCGATCTGCTGATCGCCAGCGCCGGTCCCGGCGCGTTCTCGACGGTGCTGGCCCTGGAAGGCATGGCGCACCAGGCCGGGGCGCGGGTCATGATCGTGACGGCGCAGACGGCAGGACGCGCAGCCAGGGAAGCCGATGCGGTGATTGAGTTGAAGGCGCAAACCATGGCCAGCGATCAGAACTCGAACGCCAGCCTGCTGCCCATGGGAAGCCTCTTTGAAGCGGCGGAACTTGTGTTCTTCGACCTGATCTCGATTCTGCTTCGGGAGCGAACCGGGCAGACGCCGGAGCAGATGCGCGAACGGCACACGAATCTGGAGTAAAGAAAAAGGAGGGGGTCGCAATGAAATTTGGAGTCAATCTCAGCTTTGCAATCAAGCGTTGGGTCGAGCCTGACGCATGGGCGGAACTGGTGAGCCGGAGGCTCGGCGTACACCTCGTCCAGTTCACCTACGACCTGCTCGACCCGTGGTGGCCCGATGCAGGCCGGAACACGATGGCGGCCCGAGTGCGCAGGGCGGCAGAGGAGTGGGGTATTGAAATCGAGAGCGCATTCAGCGGACTGGCCAACTATTGCTTCGATGGCCTGCTGCATCCCGAGGCGGAAGGCAGAAGCGCGTCTCGGGAATGGTGGAAGCGGGCTTTCGACGTGGCAGCGTCGGTTGGAGCGAAGGCATCGGGCGGTCCGCTGGGCGGCATGAGCGTGGCCGACGCCGCCGATCCCAAGCGGTGCGCTCAGCGGTACAGCGATCTGCTGGAGGCCGTGGCGGAATTGACTGTTGCGGCAAAACAGGCAGGGCTGGAGAGGATTCAGGTGGAATGCACTCCGCTGGCCCGGGAGTTGCCGCATACGGTGGAACAATCCAAGCGGTTTCTTGCCGATCTTGAGACGAGTTGCGCCGTTCCGGTCAAGCTCCTGGTCAACGTCGGCCACGCGCTGTATCAGCCGCTCTATGGTCCCAATGCAAGAATGCCCGAGTGGTTGAATGGCCTGGGCGGATCCATAGGGGCATTCCATCTGCAAAATACCGACTTTCAAAGCGACTCGCACTGGGGTTGGCCGGACAAGAGGGGATTGTTTGACGTCCTGAATTTCGCTGCCGAGGTGCGCGCAGCCGGACTGGAAGATGTCCCGGCTTTCCTGGAGATCATTTACCCCTTCGAAATCAGCGATGAGTTCGTGCTGAACAGCATCACCAGCTCAGTGATGCATTGCCGGCGGGAATATGCCGGAGAGCGTGTAGAAGAACTGCAACTGCGCTAGGGCGGATCTCCTGCAGGCCGGCGAGCCGGTGGGGCGGCGGCGCCGGTCAAGCGGAGGACTTGTTGCGGGTTTTACGGCGGTTCTCCTGTAACTATGAGCCATTTCGGACAGAATCCAAGGTGGCTTTTTCTTGATGAAAAAGCCACTTAGCGATTGTGCCTTGGTCTACACCTACAGGAGACCCGCTCTGACGCGGAGGCGGGCGCGGTCGAGGACAAGGCGCAATAGATAGAGGAAGACGAGGATGTTGATGGTGAGGAGGCCAACGCGGATCCAGGTGATGCGGCGTAAGACCTCGAAGAGCTCCAAAGGCAGGAAGGAAGCGGTGATGACGAGGGTGAGGAACTCGCCCCAGGCTTTCTCGAGATAGAGGCCGATACCCTCAGCCAATGTGATGGCCGCGTAGGAGAAGGCGACGAAACCGATGCGGCGCAGGATGGGATCGTTGAGGAGCGAGGCCTTGTCGAGGATGAAGTTAAGCAGGTGCGACTCGGGATTGAAGCGGAGATGGTCGGCCAGATCGGAGAGCAGATCGCCAACGTCCTTGTGGAGCAGGCGCAGGGCGCCGAGGCCGATGGCGAAGAAGAGCAGCGCATGAAGGAATTTGTAGAACGCGATGAGCAACAGCCAGCGGTTGTGACGATGGTGTTTGGGGCGGGCTCGGTTGGGTTTGCGGGGCATGATGGCGGGAATAGGGCGCTGAAATCAAGGTTACATGATGAGGGGAGCAGCGGGGTTAGCGGGGCTGGCGGAGTTGGCCGCGTTGCGCGCGTGTTCGCAGGTTAGCGGGTCAGCCCCGCGGGGTTACTTGCGCAGATGAAGGAGGGCGTTGCGGTCGAGGGGTTCGCCGTCGAGGAGGACCAGGGAGATGCGGCGGGCGTTCCAGATGTTGACGGTGGGGTCGGAGTCGAGGACGAGGACGTCGGCGCGGCGGCCGGGAGCGATGAGGCCGAGTTCGTTCCAGCCAAACTGGAGCGCGTAATTGTTGGTGGCGGCGGCGAGAGCTTCGCGGGGCGAGAGGCCGAGGCGGACGAGCAGCTCGAGCTCGGTGTGGAGGGAGATGCCGGGCATGGCGCCCATGGCGTCGGCGCCGGAGCCGGCGAGGTAGTGGGGGAAGGCGGAGAAGATGGTTTCGTTGATGCGCCAGAGGCGGAGGGCGGACTGGGCGGCTTTCTTCTGGAGATCCTCTTCCATCCAGTGCTGGGCCATGCCGGGCAGATGGTGCGACCAGGCGGGCAGCGGGTAGGTCATGTCGCCGGTGGCGGGATCGGTGGGATCGTACATGCGGCCGGGATCAAGGAGGGCGGCGGCGGGCTCCCGCCAAAGATTGCGGTGACCGGGGAGCTCGGCGTAATCGAGGCTGAAGGTGGGCAGAAGTGCGGCGTGGTGCGCGGCGAGGAAATGGGAGTAGTCGCGCAGGCGTGCGTCGGTGGGGGGAACGCGCTCGGAGTAGTCGAAGGCGGTGTCGGCCGAGGGGCCCTCGGGGTCGTCAACCAGGGGCCGCTGCAGTTCGTCGGGAATGACGCCGAGAATGTAGTGGTCCATGTGGACGAGGGCATCGACGCCGGCCTCGACGCCGACGCGGTAGGGCGTGGCCACAAATTCGCCATAGGTGACGAGGCCCATCTCGTGAGTGCGGGCGACGATCCACTGTGAGTTGGCGGCGGTGAGATGGGCGGTAAGCAGGAGCACGCGCGTGCCGATGTGGGCGGTATCGACCATCTGGCGGGCGGTATCCTGCGGGCTGAGCTCAACAGGATGCGCGCCCTCGCGCAGCTTGGAGACCCACTCGGGATGGCGGGCCAGCAGGCTCCAGTTGTCGGTGACGCCGATGGTGTCGATGGGGTAGATGTGCGGGCTGGGCTGAGCGCCGGTGTCGATGAAGCCGCGCTCGGAGTCGGCGCGGGCGACGACGGTGGTGACGCCCATGTAAAGGTTGGCATTGGCCTGCGCCTGAGAGTTCATGCCGGCATAGCCGTCGATGAGGCCGGGGATGAGGAATTTTCCGGTGCAGTCGATGATGCGCGCGTCTTTTGGGATGGCCACTTCGCCGGGCAGGCCGACTTCGGCGATGCGGCCGTCGCTGATGACGACGACGGCGTCGGGAATGTCGCGCGCGGAGCGGCCCCAGTTGGTGACGTCAACCACCGTGCCGCCGGCAAGAACCAGCGGAACAGGAGGCGGCTGTGACTCGGGCTGGGAATGGGCCGGGAGAGCCGCTATAGAGCAACCAACGATCAGCAGAGCCGGGAAAAAATGAAGCAGTCGCATGTAAATGACAGTCTTAAAAGGATTGTCGCATAAAGGAGGGTGGGCAGTGAGCGATGGTCAATAAGTGACGGAAAGAGTAATCGTGTCTGAGTAACTCCCCGGTGTGACAAACTGTCCCGCCGGAAGCTGACCGTAGACGGTGAGGGGCTGCGCAGCTCCATTGCCTGTCCCGCTCACCCAGTTGGTGCCGGAGGTGTTGCCCCAGTTGGTGGTGTGACCGGAATTACTGAAAAGCCCATAATGCAGCAGAGCCGAGCCAGGACCGGTCATACTGCGGTTAGCCACGGTGGCGCCGGTTGCCGTGCCGGCATTGAGGCCGACATCGTACGGAGTGGTGTTCGTGCAGGTGACTGAGATCGTGGATGTGGCGTTAATCACCGCGCCCGAATAAGTGCCGAAGGCCAGATTCGTTGCCGAAACCGTGCAGTCTTTGACAACCGACGCGGTGACGCTGAATTGAGCGGTAGCGGTAGTAATGCCGGAGCCTGATATGGAAGCGGTGATCGTATCGGTGTAGCTGCCCAACGCGCTGTTCTCCCCCGCTGGAATCTGGGCATATACGGTGTACACTTTGGCGCTTCCGTTGCCCGTGCCGGCTACCCAACCGGTGCTTGAGGAGTTGCCCCAGTTGGCGGTGCGCGCGGCGTTACTGAATAGCTTATAGCCCAACAAAATCGAGCCATTCTGCATTGACCGGGTGGTCACGGTCGCGCCGCTTGCCAACCCGGCATTGAGGCCAATATCATAGGCCTGGCCGCTGGTGCAGGTGACCGTCACCGTGCCGGTGATATCTACGACCGTGCCATAGTAGCTACCGAATGCGACGCTCGTGGCGGACGCTGAACAGGAATTTGCTGCCGCCGCCGGCCGGGCGACAAAGGCGAGCAGGAGCAGCAGCGCAAGGGCCAGTCTTCGCATCATGGCTTTTCCTCCAGACAACGAAGCGGTCCAATCGAGGGAATATCTCCGGCTACTGGTTTGTAGTCGAAGGCGACAGTGCAGCGCCGCCCGTCCGGAAACTCGATGGCAAGTTCGTTGTGGAGACTGAGGTCCTCAACGTAGGCGTCGCCGTCGTAGCCAACCGGGACGACGACGCCCGTAGCCCGGAGGGTTGCCGTGCTGCCCAGCGGCACCGCTACTCCGGCCTCATCGACCAATCGCAGCAATGCGCCATGACTGAATTTGATCGGGAACCTGACCACAACACCGGAGCGATCCTGGGGCCTCACCTCGCGCGTGGCGACGTTTATTGTGGCGTCCGGGGGAATATCGGTCGGCTCAATGGCGATATGGTTCAGATCGAAGGAGCGCATATCCGGCACCAGTAGCCGCCCCGAGGAGTTGGTGCTACCGACGTCGCGATTCTCCTGCAGAACGTGGACGTGCGGCATGGGACCGGTGTCAACAATGGCGAAACTGTCGTAGACCGTATTGGAAGCAAACAGGCCCCGGTCGACAAGCGAAAATGCGCCCTGGGATTCGAGGCGTAGAGTCGTCACACCGTTGTCGTTGTCGATGCCGGCCGTAAACAGGCCTACCGGCGACTTGTACTGCCCCTGGGCAAATACATGGGTCGTATCGCCGGAGGAGATATACGCCTGGTAGCCGCGATCGCCGATCATGGGTGCCGGCTGTTGCACCTCGACCTGCGCCGAACCGTCCGACCCCCCACTGAAGGTCATCGAGTTGCGCCTGCCGAACGGAATGGTCAGGCCAATCTGCAGTCCGCTGCTGCCTCTGTTCACGAGGTCGCGAAACTCCGTGGCATAGATAAACGCGTGGTGGATCTGGAGCGAATAGTTGGCCGAAACGACCTGGGAGTGCTGCGCCGGCGCAACGCTAACCTGGAGCGGGACGGGTGAAGCATCCTGGTCTACCGCCGCGTACGCAACGCCGCCGGAGCCAAGCCGCCTGAGAGACAAACCGGTGAAGGCGCTGAGCTGCTTCCGTGGTACCCCGCCTCCATTCATCGATGCTACATCCCGGTAGTTGCGGTCCGCCATGATCGCGGAGGCGCCCAGGCTGAAGACTCTGCCGATGCGCTGGGCCCCCGCGGAGAACTGCGCGCCGGCTTGCCCGGAGCCGAAGCTGGGCGCCACGGCGATATTGATTACACCCAGATTGTCGATCTGCGCCACCCCGCCTACGCCCGCCATGAACGCACCCGGAGTGCCTTCAACGCTGCCTTCGACCGTGAAGTTCCGGGTCAGACCGCGACGATAGATGGCGGCGGCGGCAATCTTTCCATAATCGTTGCTGACCGCGCCCCAGTTGCGCCGCACCAGGCCGGACTGCACGGCGAAGGTCTGGAGACCCGGGGCCAGCATCGTGGAGCTAGCGTAAAAGGGTTGCGTCAAGGTGACTTGTTGGCCCAGCGCATTGGTCACCGTCATCGAGATCGTGCCTGCCCCCTCGACCACCGGAAGTTGCGGGATCTCGAAGGGGCCGGCAGAGACCTGGCCGGAAACCGTCAGGTTGCCGTCCGCGAGCACGTTTACGGTGGAGGGGACTGCGGCCGAGCCCGCGATCGAGGGCATTGGGAACGTCACAAGATCGGGGCGCATGCTGAAATCTGAATTGATCTGGACTCCCTCAAGGTGAACGGGACGGGTCCAAGCAAGACCACCGGTGATGAAATCGCCCAGGCTATAGCGGCGCAGCGTATTGACGTCGGCAAAGGTATAGGCTGAATCGAGGCGAATCGCCGTGTTTGCGCCGGAGGGGCCCGGAGTTGCGCCCGCATAGCCAAGCCATTCTGAACTCAGGATTCCCCAGGGCGAGAAGGCTCTCATCTCGAAGGACCCGCTACCGCCTCTCTGGCCGCTGGAGAATGTTCCCACAGTGTCGTAATTGAGCGTGACGCCGGTGCCGCTCTCGATCACACGACGGCCCCGTTCCCCTCCTCGTCCATAAGGCTGCAACAACGTTGGCAGCAAGGCACTATCGATGGCTGTGACTTCGAGCACCTGATTCTTCACATCGAGGGTCCAGGCCACTCCTGGCAAGTCGGACAATCCGATGAGACCGCCGGTTGCCGAGGCGTTAGACACTGGAACCCGGAAACCGAGAGCGCGCAGTTCGTCTGGCCGCGCCATCAACAAGCCGTGGCGCAGGGTGAATTCGCCGATCTTGCCGATAGAATGACCATTGACCTGAACGTCCAGAAGCAGTGTCTCGTCGCTGTCTGCGCCGGTCGCCGGAAAGGGAGCTGCAGGGGCCGCTGAGGAGGCAACTGGGCCGGTGGCCACCGCCGGAATTGACGTGAAGGCCATCACAAGGAGAACGATCGCAGCGCAGCCGAGCCACCTGGCCATCGCACCTCGACGATCATGGCGCCGGAACAAAGCCGACCTGCTGTTGGATGGCGGCGGCGTCTGAGTGGGCTATCAACTGCAGGGTTTCGCTCGGTAGCGGCAGGGGACCCTGCGCAGCGATGGGCCAGCGGCGGTTGGCGCCGGCGAGAATATAGGGCGTTGCGCCGGACTCTTCCTTCAGCTTGCGGCCGTCGCTGGTCGCCAGCACGATATCGTGGATCACTTCATGGCGAAGGCCATCGTTGATTCCCACGAGAATCAGCTTCCCGGCATCGATCTCCAGGTGAAACTGCACATGCGGAACCGCACGCGTCGGCGGCTGTGCAAATACCGGAATCGACAAGCGCAGCACCATATGCACGATCCCCGGCTCTGCCAGAGGTGGAATCTGGTCGATGAGAATGCGGTAGGTTGCCTCACGGCCTTGCGGCGGCTGACGCAGAATAAGGCGGATCACCTGTGATGCCCCCGGAGCAATACTGGCAAGCGGAGGACTCAGCACCACTGCGTCTGTGTCCGTCAGTTGATCGTCGCCATCCTTCTGGCTCCAGGCGTAGGCGCGAATCTGAATGGCGGTTTCGCTGGTCCCCATGTTGGTTACGGTCAGGGACGCAGCCTTCTGTCCGGGCAGAAAGAAAATGTTGACTGGCAGAACCGACAACGCCTGTGCTCTGGCCGGCGGGCCTGCCAAAAGGAGAAGGACGGCTGATGCGGCGAGCGCATGGGCAGCCGCCAACAGCGGGCATGGGTTTCGCAAGATCATGGGAATCCAAATTGCAAATGTTGCAAACGATCAATAGGTGACGGTAACAGCAATCGTGTCGGTGTAGGACCCGGGCGTCACATATTGCGCCGCCGGAATCTGGCCATAGACATTCAGCACCTGGGCAGCCCCGTTGCCCGTCCCGCTCACCCAGTTGGTTGCCGAGGTGTTGCCCCAGTTGGTTGTCCACGTGGCGTTCGAGTACAGACCATAGTTTAGCAAGGCTGTGCCATTTTGCATCTGGCGCGTGGTTACGGTGGCGCCGGTTGCAAGTCCTGTCCCAAGCCCGACGGTGTAGGTCGTGGTATTGGTGCAGGTAACGGTCACGGTGGACTGTGCGGTGTTGACCGCTCCGGTGTAGTTTCCGAATGGCATGGCGGTGGCCGAGACGATGCAGTCTTTGAGTACCGTCGCGGAGACGCCGAACGTGGTAGTTGCCGGGTCGGCTTGTGCAACGGCAGATATGGGGGTCAGGCCCAGCACCACCAGCCCCAGAATGGCGGCGGGTAGCGTGAACCTTAAAGGGTTTGAAAACTTCATGACAATCACTCCTGAATTAACAAGCGTTCGAATTTGAGATCTTCGGTCGTCCGATGGTGAGTCAAACAGGATCAGTGATTTACTGAATCAGGCAATTTGGAATCAGAGCGGACGAGGTACCAACACAACTCTGCATTCCATTGCCGCCGAGCACTGAAATACAGTCTCCGAGCGTTCAATGTGCGCGAGGGCCCATGATCAACGAATTCTCAGGTGCGGGCAGTTTTTCAGCGAGGCCCTCGCCCGACAAGCTGTCGTTGAGCGTTATTGGGACAATATCGATTACGATAGTTGGCTACAATAGTACATTTAGGTCATACGGCCATGTGTACCAAGGTAATAAACAGGCAGTTAAATCACTGCCGGCGAGGACGATCAGATGCATCTCTGGCGACGATTGCGGGGAGGTAACTGATTGAGGTGTTTGCAATGATCCTTGTGGCTGATTCGCCGCGGGCGCGATCGCTCAATTCGACACGACGACAGGAATAGCTCGATATGTGCCCACGGCAGGAACCGTTCAATGAGCCACGAAAGTAATAGGTCAATAAGCCACGACAGGAACAGCTCAATAAGTGACGACGACTGTGACCGTATCGGCATTTGCGCCGGCCGGAGCGGAACCGGCGCCTGAAGCGGCCGCTGTATCCTCGCCCAGGGCCTGACGCCTGTTGACGATGCCTCGGGGGTTTGAGCTGAGCAAATGACCCAGCAGGGCGACGCGAGAAACGGTCATCTCCTGCATGCCCTCAGTGGCTCCGCGCGGCAACACTGGACTGAGCCTGATGTTGTACGGGGTAGAGCTGCTGCAGACGACCGAGACAGTGGATGCCGCGTCCACTGCCGCAGTGTAGGTTCTGAACGCCGTGGCGGTGGCGGAAACCAGGCAGGAGGTCTGTACCTTCACACTGACGCTGATTGAGGCGTTGGGAGTCGCCGCATCGACGGGTCCGACTGCCAAGCCTGACACCAGAATGCCCGAAGCTAAGAACGGCAGTGTAAATCTCATGAGCACTGCGCTTTACCCTACCTGGAACAACTCATAATAGCTCTCTAATCGGCAGTTTTTAAATAACACTTAGGTCTGATGGAAATCTTATTTTGACCTCATGGAAATCTCAATTTGACCTCAGGCTGCAAACCCAACGCAAGTTAGCGAGTCGGCAAGTCAGCCAGTCAGCGGGTAGCGGACCCTGGCCGCCATGACGACGGGAGCGGAGACGCGGATCCTTCGACTTCGCTCAGGAGGCGACGAGGGTGGGCCGGCGGCGGCGTGTTAGCAGCGGGAGGACCTGGGCGAGGGCGGCATCGACGGTGAGGCCGTATTTGGCTCGGAGCCGGTCGACTTTGCCGTGCTCAATGAACTGATCGGGCCACCCGATGCGGACGACGGGAAGGGCGAGGCCCATTTCGCCGAGCGCTTCAACGACGGCTGAGCCGAAGCCGCCCATTTTCACGTGGTCCTCGAAGGTGACAAAGGCGGCGACGCGGGAGGCGTAGCGCTGGAGCAGTTCGCGGTCGAGCGGCTTGATGAAGCGAGGGTTGACGACGGCGGCGGAGTAGCCGTCGCGTTCGAGAGCGGCGGCAAGCTGCTGCGCGAGGTCGATCATGGGGCCGAGGCCGAGGATAGCGACATCGGAGCCGTCGGAGAGGACCTCGGCCTTGCCGATGGGGAGCAATTGCGGCTCGGGCTTGCGGGCGACGCCGGCAACCGCGCCGCGCGGATAGCGGATGGCGCAAGGGCCGGGAAGCTCGAGGGCGGTCTTCATCATGTCGGCCAGCTCGTCTTCGTCCTTGGGCGCCATGAGCACGATCCCGGGAATGCCGCGCAGGTAAGCGATGTCGAAGAGGCCGTGGTGGGTGGGGCCGTCGTCGCCGGAGAGGCCGGCGCGATCCATGCAGAAGAGCACAGGAAGCTTTTGCAGGCAGACGTCGTGGACAACGGGATCGAAGGCGCGTTGCAGGAACGTGGAGTAGATGGCGCAAACGGGGCGGTAGCCGCGCGTAGCCATGCCGGCGGCGAAGACCACGGCGTGCTCTTCGGCGATGCCCACGTCGAAGTAGCGCCTGGGGTGGCGCGGGCGGAAGAGATCGAGGCCGGTGCCGTTGGGCATGGCGGCTGTGATGGCGACGATGCGCTCGTCTTTGACGGCGAGATCGGCGAGCGTGGCAGCGAAGGCCTCAGCCCAGGTGGGCGAGCCGTCAGGGGTTTTGCCGGTCTCGGGATCGTAGGGGCCGAGCCCGTGAAACTTTTTCTGGCCGTCGATGGCGGGCTGAAAACCGCGGCCCTTCTGCGTGAGGATGTGGAGCAGGACGGGGTGGTCGAGGGTCTTGAGAAACTTGAAGGTCCCGACCAGCAGCGGGATGTTGTGGCCGTCAATGGGGCCGAAGTATTCCAGGCCGAACTCCTCGAAGAGGATGGAGGGCCACAACATGCTTTTGGCGGCCTCTTCGGCGCGGCGTACGACTTTGGCGGCGGTCTTGCCCCCGAAGCGCTCGATGAGGCGCGTGGCGCGCTCGTGCAGGTGCTGGTAGTGCTCGTTGGTGACGATGCGGTGGAAGTAGCGGGCCACGGCGCCCACGTTGCGGTCGATGGACCACTGGTTGTCGTTGAGAACGACGATCATGCGCCGAGTTTGCGCGGCGATGTTGTTGAGGGCTTCAAAGGAGATGCCGTTGGTGAAGGCGGCGTCGCCGGCAACGGCGACGACGTGCTCGTGGCCGCCGGCCAGGTCGCGGGCCACGGCCATGCCCAGCGCCGCGGAGAGCGCGGTTCCGGCGTGGCCTGCGCCATAGCAGTCGTGCTCGCTCTCGGTACGCAGCATGAAGCCGTTGAGGCCGCCGGGCTGGCGGATGGTCTCAAAGCGCTCGCGGCGGCCGGTGAGTATCTTGTGGATGTAGGCCTGGTGGCTGACGTCGAAGAGGATCTTGTCCTGGGGCGTGGAGAAGACGGCATGCAGGGCGATAGTGAGCTCGACGACACCGAGATTGGGGCCGAGATGACCGCCGGTCCTAGAGAGGGTTTGAATCAGGAACTCGCGGATCTCTTCCGCCAGCGCGACCATTTGAGCGGAATCCAGGCGCTTGAGGTCAGCGGGAGACTGGATGGAGTCAAGCAGAGTTCCCATATGCTTCCTTCAGCCGGGGAAAGACCGGGCATTGAGTGAGGTCCGCTGTGGCAAAAAGCCCCCTGAGACGGGGGTCTATGGTTCCAGAGTGTTTGTGCCCTGCTTTGCCAACTCTTAGTATACCTGCGCGGCAGAGCAGGAATTTGGTTGATTAGACGGGCGGGCAGGGGAGGGGTTTGGGCAAACGTGCGGGTGTCACTGAGATCGTTTCGACGGAACGCGTTTGTGATCCAAATAAACGTTAGAAACCCGATTGGGCCACCTGAACGGCTAGCGGTATATTAGGGAGTGCAAAGGACATGAGCTGAAATCCCAGTGTGGTTCGCGTCACCCCACCTTCAAATCGGTAGGTCTCTACTATGCAAGGTCAGATGTATTGCACAGGCCCGAAACAGATACTCATCGTGTTCTGCGGACATCCATGTTCCGGAAAGAGCCATGCACTCGACATTGTTGCTAAGTCCTTTCACGACCTTAAGGGGCGTAGATTCAAGGTCTATGAGATGGACACGGTAAGGACCGAAATGATTCCCGGGCCGATCCATAATGAGGATAGAAGAGCAGCGGCATACCGGCTCATGCACTTCCAGGTTGCAAAGGACCTTGACAACCAATTTTCGGTCGCACTCTCAGCGGTCTACTTTCCGATGACGGCGCGCGCGGAGCTTGCTGAGATCGCACGAAGAATGTGCGTCGATTTGTACGTGGTGCAGTGCGTATGTTCCCCAGCTAAAGCCGTCGAGAGGCTTCATTATCGCTTGCGAATGGAGCCACATCACGCAGGGTCCGACCTCACGGATTCGAGGGTGATGGAATTGGCGAACGCTTATGATCCATTTCCGATCGCGCTAACCTTGGATACGACGGACGACCCGGACCAACAAAAAATTGTTAGCGTTCTTCAGACGTACTTAAGCTCGAAGACCCCGGTCGAGCCTTGCGCATGGGCCTCACATTGGTATTTAAGAATCACGAAACCGGCACAGCCTGCCACACCCCCCTCTTCGCACGTTAGGCTCTCCGCGGGAGTAATAAAGGCTGCCAAGGCGGAAAGGTTGCGCTATAGCATCGGCAGTGGATTCATTCTGGCTTGCCTAGTAATCGGCACATTGCCATTTCTCAGATATGGACTGCGGCTTATCAAGCTTTCGCTGGTATACTCGCGGATCGGCCAAGGGTCGGCAAGCTGGGTTGATATAGCGACTTGGTCAACTTTCACCATTGCCGCGGCGGGAGTCGCCGGAATTTTTCTAACATACTACAAAGAAACAATCGAAAAATGGGAAGCAGCAAAGGAAATAGTAAAGGCTGGGCGAGTTCCGGTTTTCCGAATACCTCCCGGAGGATGGGGCACACCCTCCGATATTGAGGTGTGCCGTGCGTATCAATGTCGCATGCCTTCCGACGAGAGTCGCGCAAAAATGCCTATTCCCGATGTCCCCATATACTTTCTGATTATGCCCGAAGAGGGCCGGTCATTTCGCGCCACCGTTATTGAAGCGAGCGACAACCTTCGCTACGAGCTGAAAGAAAGAGCTGCCGAGGCGGGCCTTGACTGGGGTGCATTTGCAACTTGGCGGTGGTCGGTCGAAAAGGGCGGCTATGCATTGAGCGCAGTGAGTGCGGAGAGGCACCTGCGCTGCATTTCCGATCCCAAGCTATCACCGGACGGCAGCGAGTATCGGGTTAACGGTTTTGAGTGCCAATACAACGACTTTGTCGCAAGAGAGCTTTCCGTAAACCTATGTGCCCCAGGTGTTTTGCCCGATATGCGGAGACTTTTTGAGGGGCGGGATTGGGATAGCGGCGAGCTTGACCTGTCTGACTGCAAGAAGGCTGCAGCGACATACTCGATGCGGTTGAGCGTGGCTGGCCTGTTGTCTACGGGAGACAATCACTTTGTGCTGCAACGAAGGTCCAGTCGTGTGGCGTCCGGCATTGGGAACCTCATTAGTTCCGTGTCCGGCGCTGCCGACTACAAGCGTGACCTAGCCGGAAACTGGCCGGAGAGAGCGAGATGCCGCACTTGGGACCTTAAAAAAACGGTCATTCGCGAGCTATGCGAAGAGACAGGGATACCTAGCGGAGAGCTCAAAGAGGGGTCAGTCGTGTTTATTGGCGCAGGCTTCAATTTAAGGTATGGCCGCGATCCTAACTACTATGCGCTCCTGGAAACGGAACTGAATTCTTACGACCTCGGCAAGTTTCGAGAAAAAGGAAAGGCTAGAGATAAGTGGGAAGTGGAGCGTCTGGAGTTCCTTTCCAAGGATTTGGTTACCCTACGTTCAATTGAAAGCGGGGAATTGGGAAGACACCTAATCCGCCCGTCACGACATCTTATGGGCGTTCTCTATGCCTGGGCCAAGTACGCGGGGAAGTATGAGTAGGGGAGCGAACACAGAGCGTTTGAAATTGCGAACTTTGATTTAGCGGTGCGGCCTGGTGCTTCATCTCCCCGCGGTCGGCGCGGCAGGTCAGCACACCGCCAGCTTCGGGTTCCGATTCTGCCCCGCCTGTCGAGGCGTCTAAACCGGGCAACATCGATAGCGTCACGCTAATCCGCGGGCGGGCGACTAAAGGCCGCCGAGGAGGCACTCCGCCGATCCGCGCCCTAACTCTTTTTGGATGTCACCGCGGAGAAAGCCGTGACCACTTGCTGCACGCGTTTGCCGCCGCAATGCCGACACACGATTTTGCTCTTATCGCGGTCGGCCATGTGGAGAACCTGGGTGAATTCCTTCTTGCAGGAGCGACAGTAGAAGACATATTGAGACATATGCGTTCTCCCGCGACAACATAATAACGCCGTTCGAGCGGGCGCGCGGGAATGGGGAGCGCAGCAGCGGCGGAGCCCAGCGTTGTAGGATGAGCGCATAGATTTCAAATTCGTTGGAGGGTTGGATCGTGACTGGATGGCGGTGCTTCTTTTTAGTGCGGAATCTTTCTTCTTTGGCGGTGATTGCAGGATTGGCGGTGGGCCTGGGTTCGAGCCCGGCGTGGGCGCAGTTGCTGGAGCCGGGGACGCAATCGCAGGCGCCCAATCCTCTGTCCGATACGACGGTGAAGCCGGGCAAGATGGTGCTCTTCGACCTGGAGGCGCGTTTTGCCAAGGATGTACTGGAACGCGGAGGGGCAGGATTTGCGGAGTGGTTTGCCGGCGACGGCGTGGTGCTGGGCAACGGGGCGGCGCCGCTGATCGGCAAGGTGGCGATTGCCAAGTCGGCCAACTGGTCGCCCAAGGACTACCAACTGACGTGGACGCCCACGGATGCCACGATGGGGCCTTCAGGCGATATGGGCTACACGTGGGGCCACTACGAGGGGCGCAGCAAGGATGCGAACGGGAATCCCGTGCTGACGAGCGGGAGATACATCACGATGTGGCGCAAAGAGCCCGATGGCAGTTGGAGGGTGGTTCTGGACGCGGGCGCAAATGAGCCCCCTGAGGCGGGAGACTGCTGCAAGCTTCCGGGGCACTGAGAGGCAGGGGTCAGGGACCAGGGGTCAGGGACCAGGGGTCAGGGATCAGAGGGCAGAGATCGGCATCGGTTTCGGTTGAGCCTTTTGACGAAGTGGGGCACAAACCAATCGGTGGGTGTCTATAGTAATCACCTTTGGAATCGAATGGGACAAAAATCGCGGGTACTTGGGTGGTACCGCGTTTTCCTCTGAATCACCGGATCGTGGAAGAGCCAAGATTGTCAATCTCAATGATACTGGACACTCGGGAACGTGTATCTATGAGCGCTACGGTCGGTTCGCATGCCGGAGAGAACCAGGATGAGGCCGTGCGCCCCGAGATGAGCCTTTTCGATCGCAACCCCGATCCTGCGCTGAACGAGCTGGTTGAACTTGCCGCGGTGCTGTGCGACGCCGATTATGCCTACATCGGGTGGATGGATTTCAACCGGCTATGGTTCAAGGCGCGCTTCGGATTCAAGGCGGCCGACCAGCCGCGCGCGACGACAGCGTGCCATTGGATGCTGGAGAAGGGCGAGCCGCTGCTGATTGCGAACGCCGGCCAGGATCCGCGCTTTCCTCCCGAGGGGATACCGCTGGCCGGAGCCGGACCTTGCCTTTCCTACGCCGCCGCGCCGCTGTTCAGCAGCGATGAACAAATGATCGGCACCATGGCGGTGCTGGCGCGCAAGACGGACCAGTTCAAGCCGGAACATCTGACGTTGCTGGAGCTTCTGGGCCGCCAGGCGGTGACACGGCTGGAGCTGTACAACCGGATCCGGATACAGGAGCAGGCGCAGCGGCGCTTGCAGCGCACGGAGCAGGCGCTGGCGATGGAGCGCTGCTTTGTGGCGGCAACGCTGGATTCGATTCCCGCGCTGGTGGCGGTGCTGGACACGGCGGGGCGCGTGGTGCGGATGAATTATGCCTGCGCGCGCCTGACCGGGTTGAGCCTGGCGCACGCGGTGGGCCGGTTGTTTGTCGAGGAGTTTCTGGAGGCGGACGACCACGATTGGGCGGCGGGCAAGCTGCACGAGGCTTCGGCGGGGCAGGATTCAGGACCGCATGAGACGCTGTGGCGGGTGAGCGGCGGCGAGACGCGGCGCATCAGTTGGACGCTGCGGCCGCTGCAAGGCCCGAACGGGGAGATCCAGTACCTGATCGTGAGCGGCCAGGATGTGACCGACCAGCGCGAGATGGAGAAGACGCTACTCAAGAGCGAGGCTCGCTATCGCGAGGTGGTGGAGAACAGCCTGGGCTTCGTCTTCACCTGCTCGATGGAGGGACGGCTGACCTCACTGAACGCTTTTACGGCCGAGACGCTGGGCTACCGCGCCGAAGCTCTTGTGGGGCGCATGGTGACGGAGTTGATGGACGCCGAGGGGGCGGCGGCCTTCCAGGATTGCCTGAACACGCTGGAGAGCGAGGAAGAGTGGCAGGGGGCGTTGCCGCTGCGGCGGAGCGACGCGGTGTACCGGCGCATCGCGGTGCGCAGCCGGCGCATGCAACTGCCGGGCGAACGGCCGTTTGTGCTGATCCACGGCATGGACGTGACCGAGCAGTACGAGGCCGAAGAGGCGCTGCACATTGCCACACGGCAGCGCGAGCTGATTCTGGAAGCCGTAGACGACGGCATCTTCGGCATGGATCTTGACGGTAAGGTGACCTTCATCAACGAAGCCGGCGCCCGGACGCTGGGATATGCGGTCGACGAACTGGTGGGGCGCGACCTGCACGAACGGATTCACCACAGCCACGCGGACGGGACGCCGTATTCGCTATCAACGAGCCCGATTTTGCAGGCGCTGCGGCGGTGCGAGCCGATCAGGATGCGGGATGAGGTGTTCTGGCGCAAGGACGGCACGGCGATTCCGGTGGAGTACAGCGCCAATCCGCTGCTGGACGATGGCCGAGTCTCCGGTATGGTGGTGGCCTTCCAGGACGTGAGCGAAAGGCGGCGGCTGGAGAAGATGAAGGACGAGTTCATCTCCACGGTGAGCCACGAATTGAAGACGCCGCTGACTTCGCTGCGCGCGTCGCTGGGGCTGATCCAGTCGGGCACGCTGGACAAGCGGCCGGAGAAGCAGCGGCAGATGATCGACATGGCCATCGAAAACAGCGACCGGCTGATCCGGCTGGTGAACGACATTCTGGACTTCGACCGCGGAGAAAGAGGCCGGCTGCAGCTGAGCCGCGAGACGGTGGAACCGATGACGCTGCTGCGGCGCGCGGCCGACGTGGCGCACAACGCAGCCACGCAGGCACATATCGATTTCTGTTTCGACGTGAACGCCGCGACGGTGTATGCCGACGAAGATCGGGTGTTGCAGGTGCTGAATGAGCTGGTGACCAACGCCATCAAGTTTTCGGCGGCGGGCACGACCATCCGGCTGGCCGCGCGGAACATGGAGGCGAGCACGCCGGACGCAGGCGCTTCGGGGGTTGGCGAGGTGTGCTTTATGGTCGAGGACCAGGGGCGCGGCATCGCGCCGGAGAAGCTGGAGCGCATCTTTGAGCGCTTCCACCAGGGCGACGCGAGCGACGCGCGCGCGCTGGGCGGTACGGGGCTGGGACTGGCGCTGTGCCGCAGCATCGTGGAGCAGCACGGCGGGCGCATCTGGGCCGAAAGCGAAGTGGGCAAGGGAAGCAGATTCCTGTTCACGCTGCCGGCGGCGGGGCCTGGCGCCGGATAACGGGCGGCGGGCAAAAGGAAGTCCATTTTCGGATCTGGCCCAACCGGTGCAGCATGCCGGTTCGGACTGACCGGGCCTTAAAACATCGCTTCGATTTCCTCGAGGACCTTGCCCTTGGTCTCGGGCAGGAGAAATGCCGCGGTGAGGAAATAGACCACGGTCGCCGCCGACCAGAAGAAAAACATGCTGGAGTAACCGAAGCGCCCTACGATGGGCAAAAAGGCCGCCGCGTTGCCGGCCGCGACACTCTGATTGAGAAAGAGAGCCACGCCGATGCCTACGGAGCGAATGCGCATGGGCATCAATTCAGACAAGACGAGCCAGACGACGACGCCGGGACCGGCGGCAAAAGCCGCAATGTAAATGGCCAGACAACCTGCCACAAACCAGCCGACCCACTTTGACGGCAGCGGGCCGTACGTGGCGCGTCGAATGATCAGCGCGGCGTTCTGGTTTTTGGCGGGAGGGACGATGCGCAGGACAGGACTTTCGTCGCCGGTGGACACAGAGGCCATGCGATTGCCGTCTCCCCACGTATACAGAACGGTCAGGATACCGGGCTGGTTTCCGCTTTGCGCGCCAAGCGCAGCCGTACGCAGGTCCAGAGTTACGGAGTTTCCTTTCATGGCCGCCTCAACAGCGCCTTTGGCATCCCACCGTTTCGATTCCGCCAAAGAAAGCGCAATGGCGGCCGCGAGAAGCGAGCAGACGATCACCGCCGTGCCAACCTTGAGCAAAAAGGTGCGGCCTTTGCGATCGACCAGCGCTATGGCCACGATCGTCATCAGACAATTCAAGGCCTTCACCAATACGTCGCCCACAGTCGAATTGACTGCCGTCAATCCCGTCTGGCGCAGGATGAGCACCAGGTAGCCGAGCACGGAGTTGATTCCCGTGGTCTGCGTGCAGACCAAAACCAGGCATACGAGCAGGAATGGGACGATGTATTTTCGTTTGAGCAAAGACTCGGAACTGCCGCGCCGCACATCAGAGGCCGCGGCGGTCTGCATGGCCAATAACTCAGCCTCGGCTTCCTGCTGAGAGCAGGCGCGGCGCAAGGCGGCGATGGCCCGCCCGGTTTTGCCTCGAAAAAAGAGCCAGCGCGGCGACTCGCTCAGGAACGCCGTACAGCACATGAACAAGACTCCGGGGTAAATCACCGAAAGGAGCATGAGCCTCCATGCGCGATCCTGTACGCCAAAGATCAGGCCGGCATCGCCTTGCACCAGAGACATCGATTGCTCCGCCCGACGGGTGTACAGCCAACCAATGAGGGCCGCAACCGCGATGCCGAAGGTCAGCATGAGCTGGAATACCGCGGTTCCCCGGCCGCGAACCTTGGAGCTGAGGCACTCGGCGAGGTAAGGCGGCGCGACGGTGGCAATGATCCCGCAACTGATCCCCTGAAGCAGCCTGCCCGCAAAAAGCGCGGCGAATCCGTGGGAGGCGACCACCAGGCAGACGCTGGTATTGAAGATCGCGCCACTGACGGCGAGCATCGTCCGCCGCCCGAAAGCGTCCGCGAGGTAGCCGGCAGCAGGCGACGCGATCATGCCTCCAGCCAGCACGGCGGCAACGATGAACGACGTCTGAGCGACCGACATCTGGATGGTGGCGATCAAATGCGGGAGGGCCGCCGCGATCACACCAATATCCATGCCGTAGAGCAGGGCGCCAAGCCCGGCTACTCCAACCAGAAAGATCCGGTATCCGGCCGGCTTCAGTAAGCTTGGGATCATCGCGCGCCCGGTCCTGCCGTTGGCTTTGCCTGAGCGCCGGTTTTCTTGAGATCTTCGAGCTTTTGCTGCGCCTCCTGCAGAAGCACCTGCGTGCCGGTGCATTCCGCAAATCCGGGCCGATTGTTAATATCGCGATAGCTTGCGAGAACCTTCTGCGCGTAGTCGATCGCGCTCTGCAGATCCTGCTGAGCGATTTGCCGATCGCTGGCCACCAATGCCTCCTGGTAGCTATCGTCGGCCAACAGGTGCTCGATCCACGCCGTCCGCTGAACACAGAATCCCTCGGGGCGCGAATAACAGGGCGCCAGCGAATAGTCTCCTCCCTTTACCGCCGCGGGGAGCGTGCGCTCGATTTCCAGGTAGCGAATGAAATCGCTCTCGTAGTAGTCCATGGTGTTCAGCTGCCCTTTTAGAGCGCCCGGAATTACGCAGGATTTGGGAGTAAACAGAGACCGGTTCCGAACCCGTTTGACCTCGCCGGAATAATAGACGCCGTAGCCGCTGCCGGGATCGATGCTCAACAGCCCCCGAATGTCATTTTCGGTGCTGGTGAAGTCGGGGGCGCCCGCGGGCGGCATGGCGGAGAGCGCCGCGTGAAAGTCATTGCGCAGACGGGCAGCCAGTGAGAGAAGCCTTGTGTGCGGAGACCACAGCGTCCGCAAGAGAACAAGCCCGCCAGCCAGCGCAGCGACGAAGACCAGAGTAACCATCAAGGCCAGCTTGGCCTTCTTCGAGATCGCTCGCGGAGTAACGGGCTCCAGCCGAGCTTTGGCCTTGAGCGTTCGTGGCTGCTCCGCTGTCCCGGCCTGGATCATTTCCAAGATTTTTCCGGATGTTGCCTCGAAGAAGGTATGCGAATACTCAACTGCCTGATACCTTGGAAGGCTCGCGATACTGGGCGGAAGATCCTTGGGAAACTTGAATCCGGGCAGCATTACAGGGATGATGTTGCGCTCTGTCAGGATGGCGTGGGCAATCTCCCGGTGCACCCAATCGCCTTCGTTGGCACAGCGGTCGAGGCTGCGCGACGACAGAATCAAGAGGAAATTCGGGGTATCGGAGATCCGGTGCAACAGCGAGTCATCGAAGTATCCGCGGCCCAGATCGGTTACATCGAGGAAGACGTGTAACCCGTGCTTCGCCAGATTCTCCCGCAGGAGGCGTGCTTCGGCCGCTGCCTTACCTCGCCTGTAGCTGATGAAGACATCGTAACGATCCTCAGCCATGATCGAATCCGCCACTTCATGGGTCCCGATGAAACGCTCAGCAGGGCGCATCCGGCGCCGCACTGTGGAGAGTCACTGACCGGCAATGCAGAATTACGTTAGCACAATCCATGAGCGATCAACAGCCGCGGCGCAATGCGGTTCCGGGCGGATGTTGTCGCGAGCGAATGCGAAGCCAAACTGGGGCCCGGTTGCGGACTGACAGTTGCGGCTTTTCCCCATTTTATTCTCAGCCGGACGGCGTTTCATCACCGGTTTGGGGGATTCTCGAATTCCATTGAGGGATGGAATCCGCTCTTTCCACGGATGCGCAGGCAATTCAAGACTGGGGGATTACGCGCCATGAGACACTGGCATCGGCGGCAATCCCCGCAATGAGTCCACGTCCGCCGGTGGATTTTTCATGGGCGTCTATACACGTTTTTTCAATTTGCTGTTTGGGCGGCCGCTCAGGACCAGCGAGGAGCGCGCCGAGCACATCGGGCCCCTGGCCGGGATACCGGTCTTCGGGCTGGACGCGCTGAGCTCGGCGGCGTACGGGCCGGAGGCGGCGCTGACGCTGCTGATCCCGCTGGGCCTGATGGGCGTCCGGTATATCGTGCCGGTGAGCACGGCCATTGTGATCCTGCTGGCCATTGTGTACTTCAGCTACCGGCAGACCATCGAGGCGTATCCGCGCGGCGGCGGCTCCTACACCGTGGCCAGCGAAAACCTGGGCGAGGGCGCGGGGCTGCTGGCCGCGGCGGCGCTGATGATCGACTACATCCTGACCGCATCCGTGGGCATCTCGGCGGGGGTGGGCGCGCTGATCTCGGCCGTGCCCAGCCTGCAACCGCACACGCTGGAGCTATGCCTGCTGGTGCTGGCGATCCTGACCATCGTGAATATGCGCGGAGTGCACGACACGGGCGTGGTGTTCATGATCCCGACGTATCTGTTCACGGCCACGCTGCTGATCGTGATCGCCGTGGGCGGGTGGCAGGTGGTTCATGCGGCGGGGCATCCGGCGCCGGCGACGCCGCTGCGCACGATTCCGGCGGCAACCGCGATGGTGAGTTGGTGGCTGATCCTGAAGGTATTTTCTTCGGGGTGCACGGCGATGACGGGCGTGGAGGCTGTGAGCAACGGCGTGATGGCCTTCCGCGAGCCGACGCGCAAGAACGCGAAGGCGACGCTGACCATCATCATCGCGCTGCTGGCCATCCTGCTGGCCGGGATTGCGCTGCTTTGCCGCGCCTACCGCATTGCGGCAACCGATCCGGGCAAGCCGGGATACGAGAGCGTGCTCTCCATGCTGACGCGCGCGGTGATGGGGCAGGGATGGTTTTACTACCTCACCATCGTTTCCGTGCTGCTGGTGCTGGCGCTGAGCGCGAACACCGCGTTCGCCGATTTTCCGCGTCTGACGCGGGCCATTGCGCTGGACGACTACATGCCGCACATTTTTCTGATTCGCGGGCGGCGGCTGCTGTATTCGTGGGGCATCTACGTGCTGGTGGCGCTGACGGCGCTGCTGCTGATCTTGTTTGGCGGCGTGACGGACCGGTTGATTCCGCTGTTCGCCATCGGCGCGTTCATGGCGTTCACACTGTCGCAAGCGGGGATGGTGATGCACTGGAAGCGCAACGGCGGCTCGGCGGCGCACATCCTCGTGAATGGCCTGGGCGCTGTTGCAACCGGCATCACCACGCTGGTGGTGCTGGTGGCGAAGTTCGCGGAGGGCGCGTGGATCACGGCGCTGCTGGTGCTGGCGATGATCCTGTTCATGCGCGCGGTAAAGCGCCATTACGCGCGCGTGAACCGCGAGATCGATATCGATGGGCCCTTCGTCCCCGCCGAGGTGGGCGAGCCCATCGTGGTTTTGCCGGTGGACCGCTGGAGCCGCGTCAGCGAGAAGGCGCTCTCGTTTGCGCTGTCGATGTCGCGCGACGTTCGCTGCGTTCACGTGCGGACGGGAGAAGCGGCCGATTCGTTCGCAGAGTCGTGGGAGAAGGACATTGCGGCGCCGCTGCGCGCGGCCGGCCGCTGCATCCCCAAGCTCGTAACGCTGAAGTCGCCCTACCGGTACATCCTTTACCCGATCGTGGATTACGTGCTGGGCGTGGAGCGCGAACGCGAGACCTGCAAGGTGTGCGTGCTGGTGCCGGAGCTGGTGGTGCAGCATTGGTGGGAGGGTCTGCTGCACAACCGGCGCTCGGAACTGCTGAAGGCGATTCTGCTCATGCGCGGCAACCGGCGTATCGTGGTGATCAATATTCCGTGGTATCTGGAGAACAGGCGGTAGCGACGGGGCGGGCGGCGGGACAGAAGCGCGCACCTTTTGCGCGGAACCCAGTCAAAGATTTGAGCGTTTTCCGCGCCGACGGGGCTTCGTGAAAGCCGGGGGAAGAGGATAGTCTAGGAGGGTACAGGAAACCAGCCAGGGTGCCTGCTCCGAGCCAAAGCCCGGATTCGGGCCAGTTTGTTTTGCGCACGGTAACAATCGAGGAGATTCTTGCGTTGAAGAGGACGTTGTGGTTTTGTTTTTTGGCCGCGGTTGCGGCCACGCTCACGCCTTTAGTGGCTGCCGGACAGGTGAGCCCTGAAGCGGCGCCTGGCCCCCGGCAAGCTGCACCCTACAAGTACGAGGTGTTCGCGGGCGTAGCCTATTCCCGCCTCAGGCAGGTACCCGTTTCGTACAGCGGGTTGGTGGGCGGAAAGATCTCACTGGCCCGCGATTGGGGAAAGTATTTTCAGCTCATGGGATCGGCTGACTACTACAAGGTGGGGACCGGCCACGCCGGACTAGCGAATCCCGGCGACCCGTCGATTTACACGTTCCTGGTTGGGCCGGGGCTCCACGTGTACATTTACGAGAAACTGAGCGGGGAGGTTTTCGCCGAGCTGGGCGGAGAGCATACCGGGGGCGAGAGCATGACGCCCAGTATCTCCTTTGCCGGTGGTTTTGGCGGAGGCCTGGCCTATAACTTAGGCCGCAATTGGGGCGTGCAACTTACCGGCGACCGCGTCGCCGCATCGTTCTCGCTGCCCGGCAACACTTCGGGACAGGGCTACTCAACCAATCGCACCTGGAATGCTCGCGGGACGTTCGGCGTGGTGTACCGGTTCTGAAGGCGCGGGCGTTTTGGGAAGCGAAAGTCGAATTGGAATCCTAGGGCCTGTTCATACTATTGGGATGGCGGCGACGGAAGCCAGTTTTCCCGATTTCCGCGTCACTCGTCGTTAGGAGACGCCCGGTATCCGTCGCTCCTCGCTTCTTGAACTCGGAAAAATTGGCTCCCAGCGCAGGCCACGCGAAAGTTCATAACAGGCTCTAGGCCCTGCGCATGCGTGAAGGTGAGTGAGATGAACCGCCGCACGTTTTGCCTCTCTGCCGCTGCCGCCGCTGCCTTAACCCGCGCTGGCGCTTTGGCCGCACCGGCTGCTCCGGCGCCGGTCAACGGACCGCTGATCACACTGAGCGAAATCGAGCGCATCGACCGCGAACGGGTTTTGCGCGCAGCCGGCGAGTACCTTACAGAGGCTCCTATAACGATGACGGCGCCGCCTGGGGCGCTCGGCGGCTCGACGCACGCGCGGAACCCGGGCGGCCATGACGAGGCGCTGATCCGGATGAGCCTGATTGTGCCCGCGCTGACAGCCGCGTGGCTGATTACCGGGGAGAAGCACTACACGGAGCACGCGGCTAAGCACCTGCGTGCGTGGTTCCTCGATCCGGCGACGCGGATGGATCCTCCGCTGGCGCAAGCGCAGACGGTTGAGGGAGCGGCGCCCATCCGCGGCGCCGGAATCGCCGGCACGGTGCACCTGCTTGAGGTGACGCGGGCCGCTCGGCACCTGGAAACCGCGCAGGCGATGACGGCGGGCGAGCTTGCAGGCCTGCGCGAGTGGTTCGCGGAGTATCTGCTTTGGATGCGCGCATCGGCGGCAGGGCAGGAAGAAGAGGCCGCGAAGAACCACCGTGGAACCTGCTGGGCGGCTCAGGCGGCGGCGTTTGCGGCGTACACCGGCAATGAACCCGCCATGGCGCTCTGCCGCGAACGGTTCCGCAACCACCTTCTGCCCGAGCAGATGGCGGCGGACGGGAGCTTTCCGGCGGAGCTGGCGCAGTCCTCGCCTTACAATTTCTCGCTTTTCAATCTGGACCTGCTGGCGATGGTGTGCGTGCTCGCATCGGCCGGGGGCCCGGGGCCGGATGGCGCGACGAACGATCTTTGGCAGTTTGCCCTGACCAGCGGCATCCGCTACAAGACGGCCGTCGATTTTCTGTTTCCGTACATCGAGGACAAGAGCAAGTGGCCCTACGCGCGCGACGCAGAATCTTTCGGCGACCTGCCCGGCCGCAGACCGAGCCTGCTGTTCGCGGGGCTGGTGTATCGCGAGCCGAAGTACATTGCGCTGTGGCGCTCACTGCCGTCCCAGCCGGAAACCGCGGCTGTGCTGCGCTACTTCCCCGTACGCCAACCGGTGCTTTGGCTACGGCCGGTGTAGGGCGCGGCTGGCTCATCGTGCCAGGCGGCCGCTTCCATCCACCCTGACGGCAATGGCGGTGAGCAATGGCGGCCGGCGCACCAAGCACCGCGGCCGCTTGTTCGCCACCTGCTCTTCGGTGGCGTTGCGCCGCGCTCAGTAGAGCAGCACGGCCACGCGGTACGCAGTGAACGACCCTTCCGAGATTTGCGCCGGACAACTGCCCACCGCGGCCTGCCGGTAATTCCCTGACGCCAGCTTGCCCACCAGCGCCTGGGGCAACTGGTCCAAATCTCCGGCCTGCCAGCGCATGACGAAGCGCGGCATCGGCCCGCCTGCGGTAGGCGGCATTCCGTCATCCATCGCGCATGCCGCGCGCGCCACGCTCGGGCCACGAAGAATCGCCACCCCGCTTACGCGAATGAGCGCGGCCACCCGCGCCTCCACCTGCGCGGCGTTTAGCTGTTGCACGGCGCGGCTGTAGTCGGCCACGGCGTAGAGCGCGCCGCGAGCGGCCACCACGGCCACACCCACGCGGTCCACATCCGGGCTGAGCAGGTTGGCGCGATGCCCTGGCGACTGCATCCATTCTTCGTGAATCGCGTCGGCCGACATCCCCACCGCCACGTTTTCCTCAATCACGCTGAAGTGCGCGCCGGCCTGCGCGGCGCGGGCGCTCAGGTCCGGCTCGCCGCCGTAGCGGTGCGCAATCGGCCCCTCGGCCGCCATGCGCATGCAGTGCTGCAAGGCCGCGGCCGCCAGCGCCGAATCCCACTCAAGCCGCCCCACACCCGCCTGCGCGCGAGCCTGGTTGGCCAGCGCAAAAATCTGCTCCGCCTGTGCGCGAAGGTCGCCTGGATCCTGAGCCGCGGGCGAGTACATCTGCGCCGCGGCAAGCGCAGGCATCGCCAGCGCTACAGCCACAACAAACCCGCGCGCAAAAACTTCAGAGATTTCGCTGCCGCAAAATATTCAACGTTATTACTGCACCTTTCGGTTGGAAAAGATCACTGCATGATTCGGAGCCTCAGGGAAACGTACAACGACCCTGCCCGCATCAATCTGCCGCCATCCCGGCGGGAATGAGTCTGCCAGCCGTGCATCGAGTTGGGGCAGCAGGCGTCCGTCAACGGTCACACTCTCGATGTGCCCCTGGATGCCTAGAATCACCAGGAAGCGGAGGTCCTGCCATCCGTCGATCGTCAGCTCGAAACCCGGCGCCCTCACAACGGTTCTCAAGTTTTGTTTCGACGCTGTTCCCGGAAGCTTCCAGGCGCGCGAAGTGGGGTACGTATCGGGCGGTGTGACCAGCAGAGCCGGGATACTGCCGGCAGATAGGGATTCCCCAAGCGTGAAGTCCGGAGCAACACGGATCGGAACCATCGCGCCCGCGCGGAGAAAAACGGGAATCTCATCGAGCGGTACGTGCATTTCGTATGCTCCTTTGGCCGCGGGCAAACCGGAAAAGAGGCTCGTCCAACTCCCCACGGGCAGGGATACAACACGGCGCTCGCCGGGCGCGTGCACAGGGGCTACAAGCAAGTCGCCGCCAAACATATACCCATCGTTGGCCAACGCCGGCAACGCACGCATCAGCGGCACACCGGTGGCATGCGCATCCTGCGCCGATCCGTAAATGTCGGCAGAAGGTTCTCGCGGAGCCACGCATATTTCCTGTAAGTTGCGATAGCTGCATCGCCGTAGAACCACGGCTCGCGCGGATTCTGCCCGTGAAAGCGCATCAACGGAGAAAATGCGCCGAATTCGATCAGCGTTCGTACACTTCCTCATCCGGCTTCCCTCGATCC
>CAWEGN010000011.1:0-98773 GCA_963808805.1 uncultured Acidobacteriaceae bacterium
ACTCCGCTGTCAACCCCCCACCGTCTCAAGCAACACCCCCAAACCCACCCTAACCCCTTACCCCTCTATCCCCTGCGCCCCGCTCAAAAATTTTCCAAAGTTTGCAGATTAATTCCCCGCAATCGCTAGCCTTGAAGATGAAGGAGCATCTTCATGGCAGACACCACCGTTTCCACCGATACCGCCCCAGGCGCACCTGAAGACACGAACGCCCCCGCCGGCTCGGGGACGCCCAAAGACGATACTGCAAACCAGGCCATCGTCCGCTGCATGCGCGCCTGGAACTACGCCTATAAAAAGGAGGCTGCCGATCTCGACGAGGACGACAGCGACTACGAGGCCAAACAAGCCGCCAACCAAGCCTATCTCCGCGCCACGCCTCCCCTCGCCGGCTACAAAAACATCTGCGACTTCATTGCCTGCATCAACTTCGCGTGCATGATCGACTTGATCAGTCCAATCAAAGCGCAGCAATACCTCGCCAACGCCAAGCTCGCTCTTTCCGCCGTCCTCCGCCAGCCAAAGCCCTTCACCGGCGAGCCCAGGCCCCTCGGCCGCCCGCCCAAATCCTCCGCGACGGAGGAAAAATAAATAAAGAAAAAAATTCACCCCCTCGGAGGCACAAAAAACCGCATAACTCCTCTGGAATCAACGATTCATCCTCGAAACCGTCGTCAAATTTTGTCGATTTTGTTTGCGCACAGCCCCGATAACGGGCCTCCGCGGGTGGTAACCAGGGCGCTATCGCGAAGTGGCTGTTTCACCGGGAAAAAGCCGCTTTGAATTCTGTCCGGAATGGCTCTTCGTTGCCGCTACAGCTTCGCCCCGGCCCATGCTTCAATACGCTCGAGCGCTCCCATCAGGTTGTCCATCGAATTGGCCACGCTGAAGCGGAGGTAGCCCTCGCCGTAACCGCCAAACGCCGTTCCGGCAAGCGCCGCCACGCCGGCCTCTTCCAGCAGCGCGTCGGCAAGCCGCTTTGACGTCCATCCCGTGCCGGCGATGTTGGCGAAGACGTAAAACGCGCCTTTGGGCATGCGGGCACTGAATCCCTTGATCCGGTTCAGGCCGTCAACAAACGCCCGGATGCGTCTCTGGAACTCCTCGCGCATCGCTTCCACTGCGCTCTGATCGCCGTTGAGCGCCGCCAGCGCCGCGCGCTGCGTAAAGCTTGCCGTGCAGGAGTTCGAGTTGGTCATCAAGCGGGCGATCTGCGCCGCCAGGTCCGCCCGCATCACGCCGTAGCCGATGCGCCACCCGGTCATGGCGTAGGTCTTCGAGAAGCCATCGAGCAGAATCGTCCGCTCCTGCATTCCGGGCACGCTCAGCATCGAAAACGGCTCGCCTTCAAATTGCAGGCGGCTGTAAATCTCGTCGCTGAGCACCATGATGTTGCGATTGCCGATGGTCTCGGCTACGCGCTCGATATCGGCGCGGCTAAGCACGCCGCCCGTCGGGTTATGCGGCGAGTTCAGAACGATCAACTTGGTGCTGGGCGTGATCAGCTTCGCCATCTCGTCCACATCCATCGCAAAATCCAGCTCTTCGCGCAGCGGAATCGGCGCCGCCGCTCCTCCTGCATAGCGAATCATCGACTCGTAGATGGGGAAACCGGGATTGGGGTAGATGACCTCGTCGCCTTCATCGACGAGCGCGAGCATAACGTAAAAAATAATGGGCTTGCCGCCCGGGACTACGACCACCTCTTCAGGCCGCACGGCGACACTGCGCGTGCGGCTTACATAGCCCGCGATGGCCTCGCGCAGCTCCTGCAACCCCGCTGAGGGCCCGTAGTGCGTCCATCCCTCGTGCAGAGCGTCTACGGCCGCTTCGACGATGTGTTTCGGCGTATTGAATTCGGGCTCTCCGATTTCAAGATGAATAATTTGCTTCCCCTGGCGCTCCAGCGCCGTCGCCCTGCTCAGAACCTCAAAAGCCGTCTCCGTGCCCAACCGCGCCATTCGCCGCGCCAGAACCAGCTCGTGTTCTGCCTGTTGCGTTGTCATCGTCAACACTCCATTCCTGTGCCGCAGCCGGCGCGAGATGAGGGTCCATAAGCGGAATGGCTGGTCTCAGTCCGGATGGCATTATACCGCCGGGTCAAATTGGCGAAAAGTGATGGCCGCCGCTTCCACCTCGGCTGGGATTGTAATTTACACAGCCTCACCGCCCCTCGCCGGCCTGTAGAATGTCGAAAGCGTACCGCCCGCTCCCTATGACTTACTACGACCAGGTCGCAGAGGCTGTCGCATTCCTTAAAGCTCGGCTAGGCTCGCTGGAGCCGCACCTGGGCATCGTGCTGGGATCCGGACTGGGCGCTGTCGCCAATGCGATCCGGGATCCGGTCATCGTTCCGTACAGCGAAATTCCTAACTTCCCGCTATCCACGGTCGAAGGCCACTCCGGTCGCATGGTCGCCGGGCTCCTCGGCGGCGCGCCGGTCATTATCCTGCAGGGGCGCGTCCACTTCTACGAGGGCTACTCGCCGCTTCAGGTCACCTTTCCCATGCGCGTGCTGGGCGCTCTGGGCATTCGCGCTGTGGTGTTGACCAATGCGGCCGGCGCAATCCAGGCCAGTCTCCACGTAGGCCAACTCGTTGTGTTGACCGACCACATCAACCTGATGGGCTGGAACCCGCTCAACGGCCCCAATGACCCCCGCTTCGGCTTCCGCCCCGGTGCGGGGCTGCGCTTCTTTGACATGACGGAGGCGTACAGCAAGACGCTACGTGCGTTGGCAAAAGAGGCCGCAATTGAAGAAGGATTCGCGTTGGAAGAAGGCATTTATCTGGCCACTCCGGGGCCGAACTTCGAAACGCCCGCGGAGATTCGCGCATTCCGGGCCTTGGGCGCAGCGCTGGTGGGCATGTCCACCGTACCCGAGACCATTGTAGCGCGGCATATGGGGCTTGAGGTTTTGGGCATCTCATGCGTCACCAATCTGGCGGCGGGGCTGAGCACCACGCCGCTGAGCCACGAAGAGGTAAACGAAACCGGCCGCTGGGTCGAGAGCCGCCTTGCCGGATTGCTCCAGCGGCTGGCGCCAAAAATCGCAGCAAGCGTGGAAATGGAACCGTGAGCCGGGCTACCCGCTCTAGGGTGTATCCACATATACGAGTGGTCAGCGACGGGAGCCATTTTTTCTCATTTCGAGAAGCGAGGAGTGACGCATACCGGGTGTCTGCTAGCGACGAGCGACAAAGAAATGGGGAAAAATGGCCCCGTCCCTTCGGGTTGCGGCGCAAATTGGGCCATATTGCGTTGTCGGCCTCGACCTTGGAGCCACCAAAGCCTTCGGCCTCCGCCTTGTCTGGCCCAATTTCCGCTCGCAACGCTGACTACCCGTATATGTGGATACACCCTAGGGTTGCAGGCGAGGTTGGAAGGTGGAGCGGGTGATGACGGAGATGCGCAAGCGAGGGCTGCTGGCGGAGGTGGAGTAACAATACCCCGTGCTACTTCGCCGTCAGCGCCTCGACCGCAACCAGCATGTCTTCCTTGCGCATCACCAGATTCGTGGCATTGAGCGTGGCCAGCTCGAAGCCATGGCCATGCGTGATGGCGTCGGTGGGGCAGGCTTCCACGCAATAGCCGCAGAAGATGCAGCGGTTGTAATCGATGTTATAGACCTTGGCGTACCGTTCCGACGAGGAGATACGGTTCTCCGCGGTATTTTCGGCGGCCTCGATGTAAATGCAGTTGGCCGGGCAGGCCGCTGCGCACAGAAAGCACGCCACGCACTTCTCCAGCCCGTTTTCATCGCGCTCCAGCACGTGCGCGCCACGAAAGCGCGGCTCCAGAACCGCTCCGCGCAGTGGGCCCTTGCCGTCGGGGTAATTCTCGACCTCTGTGGGCGCGAACATCTCGCGCAGGGTGATGCTCATGCCCTTGGCGATCCCGGCGACGTTGCGCACGATCGACATGCGTCCAGTATACGATGGACGTTGGGAGCGGATCATGAAGCATTCCATCGTATGTACTGTCATTTTTCAGTCGGCGTTGGGGTTGTGCCCCCTTGCCGCTCAAGCGCAAAACCAGCAGCCATCGATGCCCATGGGACAGTCATCGATGCCCATGGGGCAGATGGGCGAGATGCACAAGCCCGCACCGCCGGCCGGTCCGCTCGAGATCCAGTTCGGCGGCAAAACTGCCACTTGGACGCCCGCCACGCTGGCCAACCTGCCGCATGTGACAGTGACCGTCCATAACGAGCACACCAAGGCCGATGACACGTACTCCGGCGTGCCGCTCATGGACCTGCTCACCCCGCTCGGCGTTCCCGCGGGCCCGCACGGCGCGGCAATGCGGATCTATCTGGTGGCCGAAGGCTCCGACAGATACAAAGCGGTGTACTCTCTGGCCGAGGTGAACCCCGCCGTGCAGGACTCCACAGTGATCGTGGCCGACACGGAAAATGGCCAGCCGCTCGCAAGCGATGGCCCGCTGAAGCTTATCGATACGCGCGACAAGCACCCGGCGCGCTGGGTGCGGAATCTGGTAGCGATCAAGGTGATGACGGCGGAGTAACTACCCCACCCAGGCAAAGCCTGGATGCGCGCCCGCAAGGAAGAGAGGGCCGCGCGCAGCTACGATACTGCGCGCGGCCTTGCTGCTCCAGAGTACCGCGGCCAAGAGCTAGCGATGGTGCCCGCTGTTGCCGCCGCCGCTGTTGCCGTGACTCTGATTCGATGGTGCGGGCCTCGCGCTGCGGTCTGACGGAAGCGGCCTGCTGATGGCCGGGGTGGCAGGCCTGCCGTGATTCTGGGCTGCAGACTGACCACGAACCGCGGAGTAGTTCTGTGCATGTTGCACCTGCGTGTTCATGCGCGGAGCAGTCGGTTCGCGCGCTGCCGCCGCTTCAGATGGCCGAGGCTGAGCCTGGACGCCCGCTCCGCCACGGAAGCTGGGGCGAGAATTGTTGTTGTTGCGGTTGTTGTTGTAGTTGTTGTTTCCGCGATTGTCGGAGCCGCGATTGTCGGAGCCGCGATTACCGGCGTTATAGCTATACACGTTGTGCACGACGCGCGTGTTCACGTGGTTGTACACTCGGTTGTAAAAGAAGTGGCCGGAATTCCAATAGCCCCCCTCGTAGCCGAAGCCGACGTAGCCAAAGCCGTAGTTGATGCCGCCGTAGAAGCCAATGTGCATGCCCCAGTGGCCGGGATAGAACAGGTAGCGGCCGCCGTAGAAGCCCCAATAGCCGGGCGTCCAGAGCGCGTCCATGTAGGGCGGCTCGACCCACGCGCCCGGCACCCAGTAGTAGCCGTTCGGGCCCCAGGCCCAATAACCCGGTGTCCAGAGGTAGCCATCGCCGGGCGCAGGGGGCTGATCGTAGTCGGGCAGCGGCGGCGGAGCCTCGTTTGCTGTTTCTGTGGGCAGTCCGGCGTATGTTGAGTCGTCGGGAGGCTGACCCGGTGCAGCCGACTGATCCGGAGGCGGAGCAGTTTCGGTGGTGTAAGACGGACCAGAGGGAGCCTCGTTGACGGCAGCGGGATCGGGCCCCTGGTCCGGGGGGGCCTGGTCCTGCGCGCTCGCGACCGCGGCGCTGACGGTGGGAAGGATGGGGATCTGGCGCTGGTGACAGACTGCCACAAAAACGGCAGCTGCAAGAGCGAACACGATCCACGGCGCAATCCGAGGAAGACGGTTCATAGCACGCTCCTAGTCATCGGATATTATCCGAGGTTCCCAAGTCTAGCGCAGCCGGGTGGAGAAAGGCTATTCGAAACGCAAGTTCTGAGTGCAAAAAACCGGAGGTGCGTACATGCCAGGCGAGAGCCGTCAATGTCGAACGGCCAGCGGCACGGACCGGCCGCGGTTGTTGGCTGGCGGCGTAGTCACCGGCCTGCGCTGCGGCTGCGCATCCAGCAGTTGCTGGCAGAGCACCGAGTCCTGCCCGCGAGCCAGGCCCTGCACGGCATCCTGACCGCGGCACATGCGCAGCTCCATGGCGTCGGCATCGTCGCGAGTCAGCTCGACCGTTCGCTCCAGACCGCTGGCAGGGTCCACGTCGTAGCGGAAGAGCGTGTTGCTGGGCCCCCTCGCCTTTCCGTATTCGAAGTGGTTCCAGGTGACGAGAAAGGCGCGGCCATCGGGGCCGGCCATTACGGCGTAGAGCTGCGTCCAGGCGATGCCGCTGGCGCTGGGCCCGGCCGCATTCCACACCAGAACTCCCTGGCCGCCGCGCAACCAGCGCGCCGCCCACATGTGATGCGGGACATCGTAGTAGAAGGAGGAAAAGTAGGTGCTGGCCGGGCAGTCGTGGCAGTTGTCGTAGAGAACGGTCGGTTCCTCGGGCGCATTCTCGGCAAAGTGCTCCCCGTCGAACCAGCGCAGGTTCACGCCGCTGAGCAGCGGCGCCGCCACGTGGCTGGTGAGCGAGACGTTCCAGATGGTAAACGTGTCATCGCTGGGCGGCGATTGCGGCCCGGAGCGGTCGGCGGAAACCACCAGCGCCGCGTCGTAAACCACGCCGATCTCGCGAATCGCCGTCCATTTCTCAACCTGCAGCGAGCGCGTGACCCAGGCGACGATATTCTGATCCTTCGGGTTGTGAAAATCGATCCAGCGAAAGGAGCCCGAAGTCTGTTGGGCGCCGAGGGAAGCGGAAAGGGCCAGCGCTGCAAAAACAGCGATGAGGCGCCTGGAAAGGTCCACCTGCATGGGTCTAGATATAGCAGAGCGGACCATGCTGCCGCACGAAGTGTACGATTCGGGCCGGTAGGTTGCGCGCTGATCGGCGAGCGGCCAGTCACTCCCTTTTGCGCCGTCAATCGCGCGCGCCGCGAGCGGATCTATTTTTGCGGTGAGGCAGGCGCTTTGGGCGCGGGCTTGATCTCTCGCGCGAAATTCCGTGGCAGCGTGTCCTGCACCGCAGTCCCCGCTACCATCGCATCCCAGCCATCGTCGGCGCCGTGGTAACTCGTATACTTTGCCTTGCAGTAGTTCACCATGCCGCTCGCGCTCTGCGGCATGGCAGCGGTTTGAGCGAGATGAATCGCTCGCGCGCAGTACCAGAAACCGTTGGCGTCAGCCGGCGTCGTCTCCAGGTCCGCAATGGCAAGCTGATACAAGTCCTGCACGTTCGCGGGATCGATCTGGATCGCCCGCGTCAGCCAGTCCCTGGCCTGCGAGTAGTTCTTCTCCTCGACCGCGCAATAACCCTCCGCGCCGATGAAGATATCGTTCATCAGCTTGCTCAATGAGGCAAAGTCGGCGTCTGTCATGTTCGCCGGCTTGCGCCAAATGGGAACCGCGCGCATCCCGCCGGTCGCGTCGATGCACATCTCGTTTAGCGCCGCGGTGTCGCCCTTCTCCGCGCTCACACGGTCCAGAGCCACCACAATGCCCAGCACGCGAACATTGCCGGAATCCACGGCCAGCAACCGCTTAGCCACTTTACTAACCTGCGCCGAGTCGCCGGCCGCCTGCCAAGCCGCCATTTCCTGTTGTAGCGCGCCAACCAGAACCACGCTTCGAGGGTACTGCTGCGCAAAAGATTCCAGCGCCTCGGCCCGCGCGGTGGCATCCTGCGTGTTCAACGCGGCCATGTAGGCGTTGTATTCGGCTTGGTCCTTGATGATCTTTTGCCCCGACGGCGCCTGCTGCGCGGCCGCGGCGAGAGTCAGAAGCAGAGCGAGCGCGCAGAGCGGGCAGAGGATCAGATGGAATCGCAGGCGGTGCACAAGGGAAGCGTAGCACAGGCGAGGAGGGCGGCTGGCCGGTTCAAATTGCGTCGATTCTTGCCGATCCTGGTTCAGCTTTTGGTTCAGCTTTTCGTTCAGCTTTTTCCGGACGGCGTCGCGCCTCGCCCCCCGGGCCATTTGGTTGCGGCCAAATATGCGATCTCGTCGACAACGCGTTTCAGTTCGTCGACCATGCGGCTGTGCAGGCGCGCTTGAAACACTTCAAGCAGTGCATGGAAATACCAGAGCTGTTCCTTCGGGCCGCGCTTAAACCTGTCCCAGACCGCCGGGCCGATCTCTCTCAAGTCGTCCAGAATGGCCTTCGCGTTGTAGAGCTTGTCGGCGGCGGAGATGAGCAACACGTCTTCCGGCTCGGTCTTCAGGCGCGCTAGATACGTGGTCTTCCGCTCCTCCCAGCCTTCTTTTTTGTTGTGATCTTCGGCCAGCGTGTCCGAGAGGCCTTCCACCATGCGCGCGACATTGGGATCGAATTTCTCTCTTACATCGTCGAGCCGCGGCTTGCCGCCGTGGTCTTCGACCGTGTCATGCAGAATCGCCGCGATCGCCATGTCTTCCGTGACGGGAATCCGGCCGCCGGCTTCGCCCATCACCAGCGAAGCGACGCCGAGCAGGTGCGCCATGTAGGGGATTTGCGTGCCCTTGCGGAACTCCGTGTGGAGCCGACGGGCATAGTCGATTGCACTTGTGAATCGCTCCGTCAAAATCAAGGGGTGTTCAGGCCGGTCCATAAAGTCTGCCCTCTCTCGATCATTCTTTTGCAAATACTATTGCGGCTTTACAGCCCCAGCTTCTCCCACATAGCATCCACCTTCGCCTTGGTCGCGCGGTCCATCTCGATCATCGCCGGCCATGGTCGCTCGAAGCCCTCGGCCTTCCACTTGCGTGTGGCGTCGATTCCCATTTTCGATCCGTAGTTGGGCAAGCGGCTCGCGTGGTCGAGCGAGTCCACGGGCCCGAGCGTGAACTGAATGTCACGCTCGGGATCGATATTATTGGCCACGCGCAGCACGACCTCGGGAATGTTCTGCACGTCGCAATCCTCGTCCACCACGACGATGCACTTGGTGAACATGGCCTGGCCCAGCGACCAGATGGCGTGCATCACCTTGCGCGCATGGCCGGGATAGCTTTTTTGATCGACACGATCATCAGGTTGTGGAAGACGGCCTCGACGGGCAGATGAATGTCCACCAGTTCGGGAATGGTCATCTTCATCGCGGGCAGAAAGATGCTGGCGACGGCTCGGCCCATCCACGCATCCTCCATGGGCGGCTTGCCCACGATCGTCGCGGCGTAGATGGGATCTTTGCGATGGGTAATACACGTGACATGGAATACAGGGTACTCGTCCTCAAGCGTGTAGAAGCCCGTGTGGTCGCCGAAGGGGCCTTCGGCGCGCAGCTCGCCCAGCTCTACGTAGCCTTCGAGAATAATTTCGGCGTTGGCCGGTACTTCCAGATCGACGGTCTCGCACTTCACGATCTCCACCGGCTTGCCGCGCAAAAATCCCGCGATCAAAAACTCTTCGACCTCGGGCGGCGCGGGCACAACGGCCGCGAACGTCGTTGCCGGATCGGTGCCGATGGCCACCGCGACTTCGAGACGCGAGCCTTTCAAGGCGCCAACCGACACTTGCGGCGTGCCCGCGAGCGGCCCGTCGGGAATCGTGACGGCTCCGCCCGCCGATTCGGCCATCATGGCCACGCGTGCGGCTTCGGCGCTCTGCGTGGGATCGGCCGACGCGGCAGCCGCGTTGCGCAGCGCCTCGCGGTAGTGTTCGGCGGCGACCTTTTGCCGCTGCCAGTGCATGCCCGTGGTCTGGCCGTCGTAGACCTGCATGCGATACATGCCCATGTTGCGCTTTCCAGTTCGCGGATCGCGCGTGTGCACGCAGGGCAGCGTGATGAATCGTCCGCCGTCGTGCGGCCAGCACTTGAGAATGGGGAAATAGTTAAGGTCGAAGCGCTCGCGCCCGCCGTTGCCCTGCGATTTCCTGACCATTTCCTTGCACGGCGCATCCTTCGCGGCCACTGTCTTGGGAAACGCACTCGTCAGCGCGCCAAGTTGCGGCAGCATCTTCAGCTTGTCCAGCAGGCCCTCGGGAGCCTTCACGCTCATCAGCTCGCTGATTCGTTTCGCGATCTCGTCGAGCCGGTCGACGCCCAGCGCCAGCGCCATGCGCCGCTCGCTGCCGAACTGGTTGATCAGAACCTTGTGCCCAGGATGCCCTTTGACGTTCTCAAACAGCAGCGCCGGTCCTCCGGGAGCATATTTCTCCTGCATCGCGGGTGCCCCATCCTTTCCGCGCTCTTCGCGGAAAGGGTGGGATCGTGAACCGATCCCGCCACGCGAACCGATCTTGCTCACGCGGTCGGTAATTTCGGTGATCTCGAGCTCCGGCGAAACCTCTTCGCGGATGCGTTTTAGCTCACCGTGTTTTTCGAGTGTTTTGATCCAGTCGCGCAGATCGTCGGTTGCCAAGGGCATGCTCCCCGGCGGTAATGGCCGCCTTCAACCCTTTAGCTTATAGCGTCGCTGCGGCCGTTGGCGCGGAATCCATCGGCGGAATCGCGTCCAGCGGGAAGCCCAGCCGCTTCCACTCGTCGAAGCCGCCGCGCAACGGGCGCACGCGATCGATGCCTAGCTTGTGCAGCTCCATGGCGGTTTTGGCTGCGGTAGCCTCGCTGGGGCAGGTGCAGTAGAGCACCACGTCTCGGTCGCGGGGAATCTCATGGTGGCGCGCGGCCAGAGCCTCCGGCGAGAGGTGCACAGCGCCGGGCAACGTGAACGGGTCGGGCAAGAGCTCGAGCGGATGGCGCAGATCGACGATGAATACGTCTGCGCCCGCGTCGAGCTGCCGCTTCAGCTCTTCCGGCTCCAGCCGCGAGGCCGCGAGATTCTTCAGCACCACGCGGCGGCGAATGACGCGCGCGACAAGGAATCCAGCAACACCCAGAATGAGCAGTGCGCCGGAGAATCGGCCCGCCCAGTTGAGCAGGCTGGGATCGCGCTTGAGCAGATCGCCAAAACATCTGCCGCAGGCCAGCAGCACGCCCACCCAGAGCGACGAGCCGATGGCGTCGTAGAGCAGAAACGGGCCAAACTCCATGCCATTCTGCCCTGCCACCGGCGGCGCCAGCGTAGACAGACCGGGCACGAACTTGGCAAACAGGAGCATCGTGCCGCGGCGCCGGCCAAACGAGTCCTGGGTGCGGCGGACGCAGGTGGTCGGCTCCAGCGATAGTTTGCAGAGCAGGCGCAGCACGTGGTGCCCGTGCCTGCGCCCGATAAAAAACCATACGCTATCGGCGGTGAGCGCGGCAGCCACCCCAACCGCCAGCGCCAGGGGAAAACTGATCTGCCTCTCGGCCGAAAGCGCTCCGGCTGCCAGCAGCACCGGCGTAGCCGGTAGGGGAATGCCAAGCTGCTCCACCAGGACCCAGGCAAAGAGCAGCAGGTAACCGTACATCAACAGAATGTCGGTGGGCAGCGCCATGGGAAGTCCTGTGTGCCGGCGTGGAAAATCAGGCCGCCCCGGCTCCGCTGGCTTTTACGCGGAAGAAAACGCGGCCTCATCTTATGGGATGAGGCTCGGCGGAATTCGTTGCAAAGGCGCGGAGAAAAATGCGCGGCACGGGTCAGGCGGGCCTGGCCTGCGCCGAAACAACCTGTTCGATGGTCCAGTCGGTCCAACTGCCCTGCTCGGCGGGGCAAACCAGCCGGCCGGGGTCGTTGGCCAGCACGGAATCGACGAAGTTCTCCACGACGGGATAGTGGAGATTCGCGTGCGGAGGCAGCATCTCCACGCGGCCGGCAACATGCAGCTCCGGCCCGTTCAGCGGATCGAGGTCAATCTCGCCGTCCTCGCCGATAATGCGAAATTGGTCGCGCGCCACGCGCGAGTTCCAGCGCACATCCACAACGGCGTGCACGCCGCCGGCGAACTGCATCAACACGGTGGCGGAGTCTTCCACGGCGATACGATGCACGGCGTTCGACAGCAGGCCGCAGGCGCGCTCCGGCTTGCCGAAGAGAAAGTTCAGTGCGTCGATGCGATGCGAGGCGATGTCGTAGAGCGGGCCGCCGCCCGACAGCGCCGGATCGCTGAGCCATTTGCGCTCCTCGATCTCCAGCCCACTGTGGCAATAGGCCTCCGCCAGCAGTGGGCGGCCAATCGCGCCTTCCGCGATGAGTTGCCGCGTACGGATCAGCTTGGGATAGAGCCGGCGATAATACGAGACGCCGAACAGGCGTCCGGACGCGCGGCCCTCCGCGACCATGCGCTGCGCCTCGGTAAAGTTCATTGCCATCGGCTTCTCGCAGAGCACGTGCTTGCCCGCGCGCAGCGCCGTAATCGCGGCATCCGCATGGAGCGCCACGGGTAATGCGATGTAAACTGCATCGGCTGCCGGATCGGCAACCGCCTGTTCGACTGTCGGCCATGTCCGCGTGCCAGGATACGCCGCGGCCTTGGCCGGATGGCGCGTGACAAAGCCATAGAGCACGCTTCGCGGTTCGGCTTGAATGGCGGGGATCACTCGCTTTCGCGCGACGTCGCCGATTCCCGCGACAACCCAGTTGACAGTGTTCATGCTTCCGCCAGAATAAATTGCTTCCAGTGCGTCCGCGCAAAAAAGCAGCCCGGAGGCGGCTTCAATGGTCTCTGAATATGGGAGGGCTGCGGGGTTATTGCTCGGGGGCCGCTGAATCGTAGGTAGGCGTCGATGGAGACACAGTACCTTGTGCAGGGACTCGAGCCGGCGACGATTGCGCTTCCTGGTTCTTTACCGTGAAATAGTCGTGGTCCCACAAATCCTTGTAAAACGCGCCCGTCAGCTCGGCGGCGCGCGGGCCGAAGGTGGCCCTGCCTCCCTCGAGGAAAAAGACTGTCACCAGGCCGCCCTGCGGCGACTCGGAATAGGAGGCGAACCAGCCGAAGCGTGTTCCGTCGTCGGAGCAGGTTCCGGTCTTGCCGAAGACCGGAAGCTCGCGGAAGTTGGCGCGCAGGCTACGCGCCGTTCCATACTCTACGGCGCCGGCCATGCCGTCCTCGAGGTCGGGAATGAACTTGGCGATATCGAGCGTGCGCTTGATCTTCGGCTGGAATGCGGCGGCTTCCTCCGGCGTGGCGGGATGCTGCAGATAGTAGAGCGTTCCGCCGTTGGCGATGGCCGCGACAAGCGCTCCCAGTTGCAGCGGAGTGAGCGACACGCCCTGGCCGAAGCTGCACATCCGGGCCACGCCGCCCTCTGATTCAGGAATCGGCTGATCGGGATAGACGCCCAACTGTTCGCCGGGAATGTTGTAACCGGCCAGTTCGCCCAGGCCGAACTGCGTGGCATAGTGGCGCACGCGCTCGAAGCCCAGCTCCCGGCCCATCTCTTCAAAGTAGAGGTTGTTGCTCTTGGCCAACGCCTGCGTCATGTTCATGCGGAAGCCGGGCAACTGCACCATGGTGTCGCGCGTGACCAGCCCTTCTGAAAGCGCGGCCAGCGCCACCGTGAGCTTGATCGTCGAGCAGGGTTCGGCGCCCGATGAGAGCGCCAGCTTCTGGTTCACCATGGCAAGGATGCGCCCGTTCGCGGGATCGATCGCCACGGCAGTGCCGTTCATGTCGCCCAGCGCATCGATGGCGGCCTGCCGCACCACCGGATCCTCGCCCGCCGTTACATCGCCCGCGCCGATCTCGCCCTGAAGATACGAACTGGCCGTGAACCTCTCGTAATAATGATGGCGGCGATGATAGGAGGTCCGTCGCACGCGCGCTCTCGACGTGGTTGTGGCGCGCCTCGACGCGGCGGCTTTCGCCGTGACGCGCGCCGTGGACCCATGCGTGGACCCATGCGCGGACGCGGAACGCGCCGTAGAAGCACGATGCGCCGTGGTGTGCGTCGCGGCTGTGTGTCCAGCGGCAGAGTGGGTCGCGGTTGCGGCAGCCGTGTGCGCTGCGCCGCGATGCGCGACCGTACGATGCGTTTCCGAGACGTGCGTAGCCGGCTTCGATTTCGAATGATGCAGCGTGCTTTGCGGAGTGTCGAAAGCTCTCGCGCACGCGGCGCCGATGCCGAAAAGAATCAAAATCGAGCCAAGCGATGCAACGCGGGGCAGCTTCATCCAGCCAACAACCTCTCCACATGAATTTCGCGCCACGCTTTCGCTCGTAAGCGGCGCACTTCGTGCGATTCAACCCGTAACGCGTCCAGCTTTGGTATTCGCTGCAGTCCGGCGAAATTCTCTTACCGAACCCGCGTCATTCGACAACCCAACTGCGCGATCGAGAACGATTCCACCCGCCGGCCATTGCCCGCTTCCACAATAGCCTTGAGAACAGTAGTTTCCCCCACTCAGCGATTGCGCCACATACAACTTTCGGGGTGTCCTGTTTACTATAACCCCTCTGCGCCCATTTTGGAACCTTTCCCGTTCCCCCTCAGGCAAGACGATCGACCGGCCTCTAAAACTTCAGCCGGCGCAGAAACGTAGGCACATCCAGATCGCGCTCGTGTTGCTCATTGGGCTCGGTGTAGAGTGACGCTGGCTGCTGCGTACCGGCCTCTTCCGTCTCCACTACGCCGTGCGGAGTCTCTGCGAAATCCGCGGCATAGTCCCTGGGCGCGGGCCGGGATCCCGTCTCCATCCCCTCGAATCGCGGCTCCGGCGCTGCGGCCGCGCTCCCGCCATTCGACCCAGCCTCCATCGCATGTTCCGCTGCCGCTTTCTCCTGCGGAGCGGCTACGGTTACTGTGGTCGCCACGCCCGGCGCGGCCGCGGCAAAAAAGAACCCGCTATCCGCGCTCTCCGTCGCCGCTTCCTCCTCCTCGCTTAGAAAGCGCGCCGGTGCGGAGGCAGGCTCCGGTTCGCTTTCGCGCATCCAGTTGTTGGGCGCGACCACCGGCACTGAAACCACCGGCGTCTCCTCCACGTTCAGCATGCGCGCGCGGCGCTCCGGCATCTGGTCGCGGAAGCCGGTGGCGATCACGGTGATCTTCACCTCTTCATTCATCTTTTCGTCGAGCACGGCGCCGAAGATAATGTTGGCGTCTTCGTGCGCGGCCGATTGAATCAACGATGACGCCTCATTCACCTCCGAAAGCTTCAGCGAGGTCGATCCGGTGATGTTGATGAGGATGCCGCGCGCCCCGTCGATGGCGCCCGCCTCCAGCAAAGGCGAAGCCATCGCCGCCTGCGCCGCTTCCACGGCGCGGTTGGCGCCCGAGCGCACCGCCGTGCCCATCACTGCGTGGCCCATGCCTGCCATGGTGGTCTTCACGTCGGCAAAGTCGCGATTGATGATGCCGGGGATGGTGATGATGTCGCTGATTCCCTGCACCCCCTGCCGCAGCACATCGTCGGCGATGCGGAAGCTCTCGAAGAACCCCGCATCCTTGGCCACGACCAGCAGCTTTTCGTTGGGGATCACGATCATCGTGTCCACGCTCTCTACCAGCTCTTTCAGCCCGCGCTCGGCCTGCGTAAGGCGGCGCTTGCCCTCAAACGCAAACGGCCGCGTGACCACGGCTACGGTCAATATGCCCATCTCGCTGGCCAGCGAGGCAATCACCGGCGCGGCCCCGGTGCCCGTGCCGCCGCCCAGGCCTGCCGTCACAAACACCATGTCGGCGCCTTCGAGCGCCTCGATGATCTTCTCCGAGTCCTCCAGCGCGGCGCGGCGGCCTACGTCGGGATTCGAGCCCGCGCCAAGACCCGAGGTGAGCCGCACTCCCAGTTGCAGCTTCACCGGCGCCTGCGAAAGCTTCAGCGCCTGCACATCGGTATTCGCGGCGATAAACTCCACGCCTTCCAGGTGCGCCTGGATCATGCGGTTCACGGCATTGCTGCCGCCGCCGCCCACTCCAATCACCTTGATATGCGCGTCGCGCATGGTCTCTTCGTGGAATTGAATGCGCATCTCTCCGGCTTCATTCTTTGGCTGTTCCATTGGGGCTCCGCTCTCCTCTACTTTTGTCTGTTTCCTCAGCGTCATCACCCTCGCTCCGCCACCGTTTTCCTGATCCCTGTTCCCTGTTTCTAGAAACTCGCTGCAAACATGGCGCGCAACTTGTTACGCAAGCTGCTGTTGTTCTCCTCGGCCGCGCGCGTCATTCTGGTGCGGTTCGCATAAAGAACCATGCCGATGGCCACGGCCCAGGCCGGGTGATTCAGTTCCTGCGGCATGTGCGACAGCCGCACCGGCACGCCCATACGCGCCGGAGCGCGCAGCTGGCTCTCTGCAACGTCGAGCATGCCGGGTAACATGGCCCCGCCGCCGGTGAGCACGCAGCCCGCGCCCAGCGCATCCACCACCCCGCCATAGCGCAGGCTTTCTTTCACGTAGTACATCAGCTCGCGCGCCCGCGGCTCCAGAATCTCCGCCATGGTGCGCAGCGGCAGCGCGGCCGGCGCGCCCTGCTGTGTAGTGATTTCGATCTCCGCCAACTGCGGAACCGACGTCACCACCGCATTCCCATACTGCCGCTTCAGCTCTTCCGCCTGTGACACCGGCAATTGCAGTCCAATGGCCAGGTCGTTGGTAAAGTGTGCTCCGCCTATGGGAACCGATGCGGTATAAGCAACCGCGCCCTCGAAAAACACCGCCAGATCGCTCGATTGCGCGCCGATATCGAGCAGGCATACGCCCAGCTCGCGCTCATCGGCTGAGAGCGTGCACTCGGCGGCGGCCAGCGACTCCAGCACCGCTTCCGAAACCTCCAGCCCCGCGCGGTTGGCGCAGGTGACCGTACTTTGCAGCGCGCTGCCCGCGCACGTGGCGATGTGCAGCTCCACTTCCAGACGCGCGCCCACCATTCCCACCGGATCGAATATGCCCGGCTGCTCGTCGAGGATGAACTGCCGCGGCAGCAGGTGCAGAATCTCGCGGTCCGCGGGAAGCTCGATGGCGCGTGCCCGGCCAATGGCGGCACGCACGTCCTCGCCAGTAATCTCGCGCATGCCGCGGCTCAACTGGAATCCGCCGTTGCTGTTCAGCCCGCGAATGTGCGGCCCGCCCACGCCCACCACGCACTCATCGATATTGATGTGGGCCACGCGCTCGGCCTGCTCGTTGGCTGCGCGCACCGCCTTTGCCGCGGGCGCAAGCTCCCCCACGAGGCCCTTGCGCATTCCTGCCGATGGCGCCGCGCCATGGCCGAGATAGCGCAGCACTCCCTCATTCACATCGGCCGCCAGCACGCGTGTCCATGCACTGCCCATGTCGAGCACCACGATCGGGTTGTCCTGCCTCTGGCTCATTCTTTTTTCACCCGCCCTGCGCGCCGGCAGCATCTTGGATTCTCAGCAGGCGGTCTTTACTCCTTAGCGTGTTGGCTGCGGCCGGACGGGATGTTGCGGCGGAGTTCCGCCGTGTTCCGTTCTGCGCCGCCGTCCTTTTAGCGGGAGCTGCGTGCTTCTTGTCTTGCGCGGTCTTGTTCTTCCTGGCTGTGGGCGCGCCGGAACCGGAAGCACGCGCGAACGGCTTCGCCGCTCCATTCCCATGCGCGCTCGGCGCCGCTGTATCGCCGGCGGCATGCGTCGCCGCGCTGGGGCTCGCATCGTCGCTCACTGACGGTTCCGAAGTCTCCTTGCCCGACGCCATCTCCAGCACCACCTGGTTGTCGTAGCGCAGATCCACTGCCGCCAGGTTTGGATACTGCTGGCGCCACTCCGCAATGTGCGCCTTGTACCGTTGATACCGCTCCAGGAAATGATCCTCGCCAAAATGCGCCAGAATGTCGGCGCCCTGCTCCGGCATCAGCACGCGCGCATCTTCGGGATCGGTCAGGTCAATCTCCGAGATCTGCTCGGAGTTGTGCTTCCCATCGGCGTCCAACTCCGTCATCAGCCGCAGATACAACGCCATACGCGCCTGGCGCGAGCTCGCCGGGTCGCCGGGATCGATGCCCGTCAACACCGGAAACGAGTAGTGGCGCTTGGCCATCGTCGCCGGCGCCATGGCGAGCAAAACGCCGCTCGCGTCCACCAGCCCGATCTGCTGTCCGTTCCGCGTAAACGCCACCGGCTGCCTCTCGACAACTGCAACGCGAATCTGATCGGGCAGCAGGCGCATCACCGTCGCCCGCTCGATCCAGGGGATCTGTTCGAGTTGTCTCCGTCTTTCGCTCAGCGAGACAAAAAAAATGTTGCGCCCAATGTCTTCGCCGAAGACGGGCAACATCTCCGCGCGGCTCACTTCGGCGAGGCCGGTGGCCTGAATATTTTCGGTTCCCGCGATGCGGAAGCGCGCATCGCGCTCCAGGTAGTGTTTGAGCATCAGGCCGGCCGTCGAGAAGGCGCCCAGCACCAGGACTACGCCGGCGGTGAGGAACACGCGGCCAACGGTGCTCTCCGGCCGCCACCAGGGCCGTTTCGGCGCGCCAAAGCGGCCCGCGGTGGGGCGCGGCACGCCATCATCGTCCGGATCGTCAAACTCCAGCGGCATGCCCGGGCTGCGCCTGCCCGCCGTTGCGGGGCGAAACTGCCCCGGCAGGGACGAATCCTCCCGCGTGCGCCGCGCGCGAATCTCCACGGGCGGTTCGTCTTCCCACAACAGGGGCCGGTTTGTCGTATTTCCTTGATTCGTCACGGCTGAGCTGGTCGTGACAATCGCCAGATTTCACTATAGCCCGCGCTGTGATGTGAGTCTTCCGTGAGATGGGCGGGGGTATCCGTGGGGTTACGGGGTAGACATAGAGATCAGAGACCAACGGGGCGAGGGCGCAAAGATCAGGACTTCGCTTCCAGCGCCGCCAGAATCTGCGGCGCGAGTTGGCTCACGCTGCCCGCGCCCAGCGTCAGAATCAGGTCGCCTTCGCGCGCAACGGCCGCAACCGCGACGACGGCCTCGGCAAACTCCGGCGCGAACGCAACGCGCGGCCCCCCTGGCTCATTTTTGATGCGCTCCACAAGCCGCTCCGCCGTGACGCCCGGAATCGGCTCCTCGCTGGCCGCGTAGATGGGCAGGACAATCACCGTGTCGGCGTCTTTGAATGCGCCTGAGAACTCGTCCAAAAGATCAAGCGTTCGGGAGTACCGGTGCGGTTGAAAGATCACGTGGATCCGGCCGTGGCCGCACTCCCGCGCCGCCGCCAGCGTGGCCTGAATTTCGGTGGGATGGTGGCCGTAATCGTCCACTACGGTCACGCCGCGCGCCTGGCCGTGCTGCTGAAATCTCCGGTCAACACCGCGAAAGTGCGCGAGCCCCTCGGCAATTTTTCCCGGCGTCATTTCGAGTTGCCGCCCGATGGCCACGGCTGCCGTTGCGTTGAGCACATTGTGCCGCCCCGGCACGTGCAGCTCGAACGGGCCCAGCGGCCCTGCGGCCGTATTCACCTGGAAGCGCGAGAAGCTGCTTCCCTGCCCCGACTCCTGGCTCGACGATTGTCCCGAATCGATCCGCTCCAGCCGGTAGTCAGCCTCGGCGGCCACACCGTAAGTGAACACGCGCCTCCGCGCCCGTGGCAGAATCCCCTTGAGCAGCTCATTGTCCACGCAGGCCGTTACCGCTCCGTAGAATGGCACGCGGTTTATGAATTCCACAAAGGCGCGTTCCACGTCGGCCATGTCGCGGTAGCAATCCATGTGCTCGCGGTCGAGATTCGTGACCACGGCGAGAATCGGCGACAACTTGAGGAACGAGCGGTCGCTTTCGTCGGCCTCGGCCACCAGATATTGCGTGGTGCCCAGGCGCGCGTTCGAGCCCAGCGCATCCACGCGCCCGCCAACGACCACCGTGGGATCGAGCCCGCCCGCCGTGAGCACCGATGCGACCATCGAAGTGGTCGTCGTCTTGCCGTGCATACCGGCGATGGCGATGCCGTACTTGAGCCGCATCAGCTCGGCCAGCATCTCCGCGCGCTGAATCACGGGAATCTTGCGCGCATGCGCCTCGCGCACCTCTGGGTTGCTTGCGTTCACCGCCGAGCTGGTCACCACCACCGTAGCGCCGGCCACGTTGGCCGCGTTGTGCCCCTCATAAACCGTTGCGCCCAGTCGCGCCAGCCGGTCGGTCACCGCGCTGCGCCTCAGATCGGAGCCCGAGACCTTCATGCCCAGGTTGAGCAGGATCTCGGCAATGCCGCTCATGCCGATGCCGCCGATCCCGATGAAGTGCGCGTGCTGCGAGGTGGCAAACATGGAAGGTGAATCTCCACTGTAGCAGCGCGGAACAGCCCATGGACGGTGGAAACTTCGCGGTGGTTTTCCGGAAGCCGCATTTCGCAGCTCCCGAAGCAGCACTTTCGCGCTATAGCGGGTCTCCTGCAGGTGTAAACCAGGGCACAATCGCTAAGTGGCTTTTTCATCAAGAAAAAGCCACCTTGAATTCTGTCCGAAATGGCTCATAGTTGCAGGAGAACCGCCGTAAAAGCAGGCGTCATGAACCCGATTCCCACGGAAAGTTGCGCAAATTTATTTGCACGCCGCTCCCGCAACCTTTTGAGCCACTGGTGTTTGCATAGGGCAGAACCGGCCAGCCCCAAGGTGGTGGGCCAGCCGGGGCGGATGCGAAAGCGGCCCGCTGGAATGGAGGTTTTATGGGCATCATGAAGCAATGGATGTTGGGAGCAGCTTTGGCAGCCGGAGGCTCTGGGCTTGAGCGCAATGCCCGCCCAGGCAGCTCGCGTAGGAATCTACGTCGGCGCGCCGGCAGCGTACATTCCCCCATGCCCCGGAGCGGGCTATGTGTGGGTGGCCGGCTACTGGAATAACGGCTACTGGACGCCCGGCTACTGGAACTTCGTGGGCGTCCGCGTGGGCGGCCCGATCGTCCGAGGCCGCGTCGTTGTAGATCGCGGACCGGCCTTCTATCGCCGCGATTTCGACCGCCATGACCGTGACGACCGGCACTTTGATCGCGACAATCGTTTTCGCAGGTAGTTTCGCCTTCTGCTGCCTGCACCATGCGGCCTCTCCAAACTGGAGGGGCCGCTTTTTTGGGCCGTTTCGCGATTTGAAGCGTCTCTTAGAATGTGGCGTAACTCCCTTTGGGGTAATGGCCAAGGCCATGCAAAAAGGAAAGTTCTTGCTCTTTTTGGCGGGGTGACGGATTCTTTCATCGGACCGCAACAAAAGGGCGGAAACGTTGTTTAAGGAATTGAAGGCCGGCCGCAAGAGCAAATCAGAGAGGCCGGGTGGTGCTGAGGCCGGAGGCGACTCCGGGTCCCAGTCCGGGCAAGGCAAGGATCGGGCAGCACAAGGAGGGTGTTATGAAGCAACTCCGCTTGGTTTTGCTGGCAATGCTTGTGGTTCTGCCGTTCGTCTTTGTATCGCAGGCGAACGCCCAGGTAGGCGTAGGAATCGGCGTTGGCCCCGCGGTGGTGGATCCCGGATATTACGGCGATTACGGCCCCCCGGATTGCGAATGGGGCTACTACTCGTACTACCCCTATGCCTGCGCCCCTTATGGCTACTACGGACCTAGCTGGTTCTACAGCGGTGTCTTCATCGGTGCTGGGCCGTGGTACGGATGGGGCCGTTACGGCTGGGGCCGCGGCGGATATGGCTACGGCGGACGCGGCAGATATGCCTACGGTGGGCGCGGTGGATATGGATATGGCGGGCGCGGCGCATACGCAGGTCGCGGATATGCAGGCGGCGCGCACGGATACGCTGGTGGCCCAGCTCGCGGATTCACAGGTGGCGGCGTAGCCCGCGGCTTCAGTGGCGGTGCTCGTGGCGGATCCAGCGGCGGCGCGCGCGGCGGATTCAGCGGTGGTGGCGGCCATGGTGGAGGCGGAGGCGGCTTCCATGGTGGCGGCGGTGGTGGTGGCTTCCACGGTGGTGGAGGCGGCGGCCACGGCGGTGGCGGTGGTGGACACCGTTAATCCCGGCTTACGGCGGAAGTTTGAAATTCCGCTGATTCATGAAAAGGCCCGCTTGCTTCGGCAGGCGGGCTTTTTTGCGTCCCGCATCAGGGCCTGTTCCGTCAATCGAACGACCACGCCAGGGGTGCCCCATCCTTGGCGCGTCTTTGCTTTTGCGCCAAGGGTGGGATGACTCAGCTTTTTCCGTTGCGTGCCTAAATCACTGACTCGCCGACTCCCAGCCCCGCCATCTCCGCCAGCCGATCCGCTATCCTCTCTGCCGCGCCCGGATTCGCCTGCGTGCGCGCCGCGGCAGCCATCGCGGCCAGCCGTGCTGGATCGCTCAGCAGACGGATGAGCGTTTCGAGCAGCACGCCGGGAATGTCGAGGTCCGTCTCCTCGAGCATCACGGCCGCTCCAGCTTGAACCATGGCCTCGGCGTTGCGGCGCTGGTGCTGGTCGGTTGCCGCAGCAAAAGGAACCAGCAGCGCGGGCTTGCCTGCCGCAGCCAGCTCGGCCACGGTCGAAGCTCCGCTGCGCGATAGGACCAAATGCGCCCGGCCGACGCACGCCGCCATATCGTCGAGAAAAGGCCGCACATCCCAGCGCGAGGGGTCCGCGCAACTCGCCGCATAGGCCGCTTCAGTCGCCTCGCTGTGGCGCGCTCCACATTGATGCAGAACCGTCAGCCCCGGAACGGCATCGAGTAGTGACTTGATGATGTGCGGCAGATGCGTGTTGAAGATCCGCGCGCCCTGCGATCCTCCGAAGACCAGCAGGTGCGGAACGCCAGCGGGTGGCTCAAGCGCGAAGAACTCCGGCCGCACCGGAACGCCCGTGATCTCGGCGTTGCGGAACCATTTGGCAGCAACAGGAAAGTTGATAGCCGCGGCCTGCACCCGCTTGCCCACCAGACGGTTGGCCAGGCCGGGCATGGCATTCGGCTCGAAGGCCATGGCGGGAATCCTGAGCCACAGCGCCGCAATCATCGCCGGACCGGACGCGTAGCCCCCCACGCCCAGCACGGCGCCGGGCCGGAACTCGCGCATCAGCCGCTTGCAGTCGCCGATCGAACGCGGCAAACGTACCATCGTCCGCAACCGCGTCATCAGCGACACGCTCTTCAGTGGGCCCACGTCGATCAGCCGCAGCGGGAATCCCGCCTCCGGCACCAGCCGCGACTCCAACCCGCGAGCCGTGCCGACCAGCAGAACTTCAGCCCTGTGCCGCTCGACCAGCGCGCGCGCCACGGCCAGCGCGGGAATGATGTGCCCGCCCGTTCCGCCGCCGGCAATAAGGATTCGCAGTTCAGAGTTCACAGTTCGCAGCTTTCAGCGCCTTAGTCCCTTAGTCCCTAGTTGTGTAGTGTCAACAGATTGTTCCGATCTGCGCCTGCTCTGCTGATGGGAGTGTAGTGGTTGAGACTGGCGTGAGGTCTGTGCCAGTTGTATTCGTGTATCCAGGGCAGAAGCTGGGCGCAGCGTTCATCGGAGTTCTGATAAATGCGGGCATAGGCCCATTCCTGTAGAGCAGTGCGGATGAAGCGTTCGGCTTTGCCGTTGGTGCGCGGGGTGTAGGGCCGGGTGAAACGATGTTTGATGCCGAGTTCCCTGCATACCTTTGCGAAGCGGCGCGAGCGATAGGCCGGTCCGTTGTCGGTGAGCAGGCCGCGGAAGCGGATGCCCAGCCGTGCGTAGTAGGCCACAGCCTGGCAGAGGAAAGCGACAGTTGAAGCCGCGGTTTCATCCGGGAAGATGGCCGAGAAGGCGATGCGGGAGTGGTCGTCGATGGCGACGTGGACGTACTCCCAGCCCACGCGCCGGGTGCGGTCGGCGAGGTTGCCGGTGACGCGATGGCCGGGCTTGGCGATACGGCCCAGCTTCTTGATGTCCAGATGCAGCAGGTCCCCGGGCGCGGCGTGCTCATAGCGCAGCACGGGTGGGCGTGGTTCCAGATCGCGTATGCGGCTGAGCTTGCGCCGGCGCAGGATACGGCTAACCGTGGCCCGGCTGAGGCCTGTGGCTTGCGCGATGCGCAACCCGGTCCAGCGTTGGCGACGCAGCAACTCGACCCGCTCCGCCAGCTCCGGCTTAGTGGGCCTGCGCAGGCGGAGCGGCCTGCAACTGCGGTCTGCGAGCCCGGCCAGGCCCAGCGCCCGATAGCGCGCCACCCATTTGGCAGCGGTCTTCGGGCTCACGTTGGCGGCGGCTGCAGCCGCCGCCAACGTGCTTCCCTGCTCGATCACCCGCTTCGCCATCTCTTCTCGACTCCAAACCATGGTTCGTGCATTCTGGTGATAGTCCATCTGGTCTCCTGAATCGCTGAGTCTTCGCAAACCCAGCTTTACAGGTTCAGATCAGATGGACAATCTATTGAAACCTCACACCTAGTCCCTGTTCCCTGCTTTTCTCACTCCGCCTGCCGCGAGATATTCAGCAGAATCCCAATGCTCGCCAGCGTGCAAAACAGCGACGTGCCTCCGTGCGAGATCAGCGGCAACGGAATGCCTTTGTTGGGAACCAGCGACAGCACCACGCTGATGTTGAAGAAGGCCTGCAGCAGAATCGTGGTCGTGATGCCGAACGCTGCCAGCCGCGCGAACGGATCGCTGCACCGGAACGCCGTGCGCAGCCCGCGTACGCCAAACAGGACAAACAGCAACACGATGAACATGGCGCCGATGAAGCCCAGTTCCTCGGCGATATTGGCAAAGATGAAGTCCGTCGAGGCCTCGGGCAGATAAAACAGCTTCTGCATCCCTTCCATATAGCCGCGGCCGGTCAGCCCGCCCGTGCCCACGGCGATCAGCGATTGGTAAATGTGGTAGCCGGCGCCCATCGGATCGGCTTCGGGATTCAGAAAAACCAGCATGCGCGCGCGCCGCCACGGAACCCAGAACAGCAGCGCGGCCAGCGCCGGCAACGCGGCGGCGGCGGCGCCCAGCAGAGCCTTCCACTCCATCCCCGCCAGCACCAGCACCATGGCGGTCACGCCCGCCAGCACCAGCGCCGTGCCCAGGTCGGGCTGGACCACCACGAGCACGATGAACAGCCCCGGAATCAGCGCCGCCGGCGCGAGCGTATGCTTCCAGTCGCGCATGGCGCCCAGCCGCGTGTGCAAAAACCACGCCAGAAAAAGCACCAGCACGGGTTTCGCAATCTCCGAGGGCTGAAAAGTGAAGAAATCGCCAAAGCGAATCCAGCGATGCGTGTGGTGCGAGCCGGGCATCAGGAAAACCAGCACCAGCAGCACCGTGGTAACGCACAGCGCGGAATAGATGAACCGTGGCGAATTGTAGTGGCTCACGTCCACGTGCATGAGCACCAGCAAAGTGAGCACGCCCACCGCGGCCCACACGGCTTGGGTGAGGATGAAGGTGTACGCCGAGTGGTACCTTTCCTGATCGACCACGGCCGAAGCGGAGAAGACCATCACCAGCCCGGTGACCACCAGCACCAGCGTGGTGAAGAACAGCCATTTGTCGACGCCGACTCGCTTCGCCATAGATCTCTACGCGTTCTGCTTTGCCTTCCAATCCTGCTGTTCCGCCACAAGCTGCTTGAACACACGGCCGCGGTGCTCGTAATTCTCGAACTGATCGTAGCTGGAGCAGGCCGGCGCCAGCAGCACCACGTCGCCGGGCTGCGCCGCGGCGGCGGCCGCGTTCACCGCCTTGGCCAGCGTCTCGCAGGAATGAATCGGAACCACCCCGCTCAGTTGCGACTCAATCTTGGCCGCCGCCGAGCCGATGGTGTACACGGCGCGCACCCGCTCGCGCAGCAGCGGCGAAAGCGGCGTATAGGGCGCGCCCTTGTCCTTGCCGCCTAGAATCAGATGAATCCCGCCGGGAAACGCGGCCACGGCCTTCTCCGTCGCGTCCACGTTGGTGGCCTTCGAGTCGTTGTAGAATTCGATCGCCTTTGATGGTGGCCACGTACTCCAGGCGATGCTCCACGGCGTGGAAATTCTCGATGGCGCGGGCAATCGCGTCGCCGGGCGCGCCCGCCAGCCGCGCCGCGCACACCGCCGCCAGCACGTTCTCCACGTTGTGTTCGCCCTTCAGCGAAATCTTCGCCAGCGGCAGAATCGTCTCGATCGCCGCCCCCGGCGCGGAGCGATAGACCACATGTTCGTTCTCCACCCACGCGCCCTGCTCCACCGGGTGCTTGACAGAAAACCAGTAAACCGGAGCTTTCGACCGCGCCCCTGCCTCGGCGGCGCGCGCGTTGTAGGCGTTCAGAACCAGGCTGTCGCTTGCGTCCTGCGCGGCGAAGATGCGCTCCTTGGCCAGCGCATAGTCCTCGAAGGCGCCATGGCGGTCCAGGTGATCGGGCGTAATGTTCAGGATCACCGCAATCTTCGGGTGGAACTGCTCCGTGCTCTCAAGCTGGAAGCTCGACACCTCCAGCACCGACCACGTGTCGTCTGCGCTCTCTTCGATCAGGCCCGCAACCGCCACGCCGATGTTGCCGGCAACCAGAGTCGGATAGCCGGTCTCCTTCAGAATCTCGCCCGCGAGCGTCGTCGTTGTCGTCTTCCCATTCGATCCCGTGATGGCCAGAATTTTGCCCTTCAGGAATCGCGCCGCAAGCTCCAGCTCGCCGATCACCGGGCGGCCGAAGTTTTTGGCCTGCACCAGCTCCGGCGTATCCAGCGGCACGCCGGGGCTTACCACAATCAGGTCCTGGCGGCGGAAGGTCAACAGTCCGTGCCCGCCGGCCTCCACCATGATCCCTTCCTCGAGCAGCGCCGGAATCTCCCTGGCCAGCGACTCGGCGCTCCGAATATCGGAAACCGTCACCTGCGCGCCTTTGTGGCGCAAAAACAGCGCCGCCGCAAGCCCTGACTTCCCCAGGCCCACAACCAGAACCTTCTTGCCTTGCAACTCCATCATTTCGACCGATCCTCAGGCTGCGCGACAACTTTATTGTGCACCGCGGCCCTCTGGCGCGGGCTGTCTCTAGCGCAATTTCAGGGTGGTGAGTGCAAACAATGCAAACACCAGGGCGCCAATCCAGAAGCGCGCGATCACCTTTGACTCGCTCCAGCCCAACTGCTCGAAGTGGTGGTGCAGCGGCGCCATCTTGAAGATACGCTTCTTGCGCAGCTTGTAGCTGCCCACCTGCAGGACCACCGAAACCGCTTCAAGGATAAACACGCCGCCGATGAACGGCAGCAGCAGCTCCTGCCGGATCACGATGGCCACGGTGCCGATGGCCCCGCCCAGCGCCAGCGAGCCCACGTCGCCCATGAAGATCTCCGCCGGGTGCGCGTTGTACCACAGGAAGCCGATCGACGCGCCGACCATCGACCCGCAAAACACCGTCAACTCGCCCACCATGGGCATGCGCTGCAGTTCCAGATAGTCGGCGAAGACCACGTGGCCGCTGATGTAAGTGAGCACCGCCAGCGCCCCGGCGGCGATGATGGTGCAGCCGATCGCCAGCCCGTCCAGTCCGTCGGTCAGGTTCACGGCGTTCGATGTGCCCACCAGCCACAGCACCACCCACAACACGAACGGCACAAACGCAAACAGAGCCAGATGCGGAACCGTACTAGGCCACGCGTGCCACAACAGATCGGGCCGCAAGCTCTTAATGAACGGAACAGACAGCCGCGTCGAAAACACCTTGAACTCGTCCAGCGCCACCAGCGCTACGGCCACCATCGCTCCGGCCAGCCCCTGCCACAGCAGTTTCGCCCGCGCCGTCAAGCCCAGGCTGCGCCGCTGCACCACCTTGATGTAGTCATCGGCAAAGCCGATCGCCCCGAACGCCAGCGTGGAGAAAACCACGATCCACACAAACGGATTCGCCGGGTCGGACCACAGCACCGTTGGCAGAAGAATGGCGATGCAAATGAGCACGCCGCCCATGGTCGGCGTTCCCGTCTTTTTCAGGTGCGACTGCGGCCCGTCCTCGCGCACAAATTGCCCGATCTGGAACTCCCTCAGCTTCTGGATCACGTACGGCCCGATGAAGAGCGCGATCAGCAGCGCCGTCAGCGAGGCAAACGCGGTGCGAAACGTGAGGTAGCGGAAGATCCGGAACGGGTGGAAGAACGGAAACAGCTTTTCGTAGAGCAGCCAGTAAAGCAAGAACCCTCCACTGCCGGTTTGAGGCGGGATTTCAGCTTGATTCTACAGGCTTAGGGGGCTCGCCGGCGGTAACCAAGCTTGTAGCCGGGGAAAGCCGACACCCGTCGCACGCGGAGCAGAACGGTTGCTTAAACGAAAAACGCCGGACAGTCATGGGCCGTCCGGCGTTCCGAAAGATCGCTATGGAGCCTACCGCGTCTTCGACACTTCCTCCACCGTCACCGGATCGAGGAACGGCATCTGCGCGCGCAGTTGCTTGCCGACGATTTCGACCGGGTGCTTTGCCTCGGCCTCGCGGAAGGCGAGAAACTCCTTCTTGCCCGAGCTCTGGTCGGCGAGGAACTTCTTGGCGAAGCTGCCGTCCTGAATCTCAGCGAGAATCTGCTTCATCGCCTTGCGGCTCTCGGCGCCGATCACGCGCGGACCGCTCACGTAGTCGCCGTATTCGGCGGTGTCGCTGATGGAGTAGCGCATGTAGGCGAGCCCGCCGCGATAGATCAGGTCCACGATGAGCTTGAGTTCGTGCAGCACCTCGAAGTAGGCGCTCTCCGGCTGATAGCCGGCCTCGACCAGCGTTTCATAGCCCGCCTTGATGAGCGCGCTGATGCCGCCGCACAGCACCGCCTGCTCGCCGAAGAGATCGGTCTCGGTCTCCTCTTTGAACGTCGTCTCCAGAACCCCGGCGCGGGTGCAGCCGATGCCCTTCAGGTAGCTGAGCACCAGCGCGTGCGCCTTGCCGGTCGCGTCCTGGTGCACGGCGATCAGACCGGGCACGCCGCCGCCCTCTATAAATATCTCGCGCACGCGATGGCCGGGAGCCTTGGGCGCGGCCATGCCCACGTCGATCCCCGCGGCGGGGACGATGGTCTTGAAGTGGATGTTGAATCCGTGCGCGAACATCAACAGCTTGCCCGGCGCCAGGTTCGGCCCGATGTCTTCGGCGTAGACCTTGGCCTGAACCTGGTCGGGAGCCAGGATCATCACCACGTCGGCCCACTTCGCGGCCTCGGCCGGCGGAACCACATCGAAGCCCGCCTTCTTCGCCTTGGCAATGGACTCCGCTTCCACTGCGGGCAGGCCGACCTTCACCTGCACTGCTGAGTCCTTGAGGTTGAGAGCGTGGGCATGCCCCTGCGAGCCGTACCCGATGATGGCCACCTTTTTGGCCTGGATCAATGCGAGATCGGCATCGTGATCGTAGAAAGTCTTCGCCATGTTGTTCCTCGTTTCTCCTTTTTCTTGTCAGATACTGATGTTGAAAAACCGTCCGCCGCATGTTGCGCGCGGAACCCCTTGCGCGTCATTCTCCGGTGCGGACGCGAGCCGAATCCCCTACTGAACCTCGTCCGCCGCGCCTTCGTCCGCGGACTCATCTTCCTCGACGGCCGCCTCGCCCACGCCCATGGCCTTGACCACGCTGCTCACGTGATGGCCGCGCCGCATGGTCATCTTGCCGCTGCGGCAAATCTCCAGGATCCGTCCATCGTCCTCGCGCAGTATTTCGATGAGTCCTTCGATCTTGCTTTCCACGCCCGTCATCTCGATAATGAGCGATTCCGAGGTGAGATCGACGATACGCGCGCGGAAGACCTCGGCGAGATCGAATATCTGCGCGCGGTTGCGCGGCGACGCGGCCACCTTGATCAACGCCAGTTCGCGCGTGACGCTCGGCGCCTGGGCGATGTCGTCCACGTCCACGACATTCTCCAGTTTAAACAGGCTGGCGCGGATGCGATGCACGGCTTCGGCCGACGCCTCGCACACCAGCGTGAGCCGCGATAGCCCCGGCCGCTCGCTGCGCCCCACGGTCAGCGAGTTGATGTTGATGTTCAGCCGCCGGAACAGCGACGCCACGCGCGTCAGCACGCCCGGCCGGTCTTCAACGTATGCAACGAATGTATGCAGCATAAATGCCTTTCCAGAGAACAGAGATCAGAGAACAGAGATCAATTCCCGAGACCATTTCACCGAATTACGTCTTCAATGACTTCAGAGCCGCATAAATCATCTTGCCAACTTCATGGGACAAACCCTCAGCGTGGTCAATCAGCTTCGGACTCCCCATCTCAAGCTCGCGGGCAATTTGCAACTGCGTTTGCAGTTCGAAATTCGATGCGCGGGCAACGCCCAGAAACTGCCGGAATTCGCGGGAATTCAATCGTCCGTGCCCTTCGGCAATGTTGCTGGGCAGCGAAACCGCGGCCCGCCGAATCTGATTCGTGAGCCCGTACAGCTCCTCTCGCGGAAATTCCTTCGTCAAACGATAAATTGCAACAGTCAACTGCATGGCTCTTTGCCATACAACCAATTCCCGGAATGATTGCGCCACGAACTACTGCTCCTGTCTGACCCCCGGCAAAACTTTCCTCTCATCTCTGTTTTTGATCTCTGATCTCTGTTCTCTGATCTCTGCTACTCTTCCAGCGGATCCTTCTCCGGCCGCCGAATCATCTCGTGCAGCGCGCTGCCCGCCGGAATCATCGGGTACACCGAGTCTTCCTTCTCCACCATGAAGTTGAGCAGGTACGCGCCCGTCGCCGAGCGCGCCGCATTCACGGCTTCTTCCACTTCGCCGCGCTTGCGCACCGCGCGCCCCGGAATGCCGTGCGCATCGGCCAGCTTCACAAAGTCCGGGCTCACCAGCGGCGTGGCTTCGTAGTTCCGCTCGTAGAAGAACTCCTGCCACTGCCGCACCATGCCCAGATAGCCGTTGTTGATGATGGCGATGTTGATCTTGATCTTTTCCTGCACAATGGTCGCCAGCTCCGCCGCCGTCATCTGGAATCCGCCGTCGCCCACCACCACCCAGACCTCTTTCTCGGGACAAGCCACCTTGGCGCCGATGGCCGCGGGCAGCGCGAATCCCATCGTGCCCAAACCGCCCGACGTAATGAGCGTACGCGGCTGCTCATGGCGGAAGTACTGCGCCTCCCACATCTGGTGCTGGCCCACGTCGGTAACGACGATGGCGTTGCCGCCGGTCATTCGCCACAGGTCGTGGATCACGTGCGCCGCGTACAGATGGCCGGAGTCGGGCAGATTCTTGATATCGTGCACGGCCACCGCGCCCTTTTTCGCCTCGATGGATTTGAGCCACGTCGAACCGTCGCGGCCGGAAACCCGCGGCAGCAATTGATCGAGCACTTCGCGCAGGTCGCCCACCAGCGCCACGTCCACCTTCACGTTCTTGTTGATCTCCGAGGGATCGACCTCGATGTGTATCTTTTTCGCCTTGAGAGCGTATTCCGTTAGCTTGCCCGTCACGCGATCGTCGAATCTCATGCCGCAGGCGATCAGCAGGTCGGCGTCCTGAATTGCGGAATTCACCCACGACTCGCCGTGCATGCCCATCATGCCCAGGCACAGCGGATGCGACGCCGGAAATCCGCCCAGCCCCAGCAGCGTAAGCCCCACGGGAATCTGTGCGCGCTCGGCCAGCGTGCGCACCTGTTCCATCGCGCCGGACTCCATCACGCCGTGGCCGGCCAGAATTACCGGCCGCTTCGAATTGCGAATCAGCTCTGCCGCCTGCGCCAGCCCCAAGTCGTCCACGTGCAACATGGGATGCGGACGGTAGGGCCGCGGCTTGGCCGCCTCGAAATCGAACTCCGTCGTCGCCTGCTCCGCGTCCTTGGTAATGTCCACCAGTACTGGACCGGGACGGCCCGAACGCGCGATCTGAAATGCGTGGCGCAACGTCGGCGCAATGTCCTCTGCCTTGCTCACCAGAAAATTATGCTTGGTCACCGGCAGCGTAATGCCGGTAATGTCCACTTCCTGAAACGCGTCGGTGCCCAGCAGCTTGCTCGACACGTTGGCCGTGATGCAGACAATGGGAATCGAGTCGAGCATCGCCGTCGCAATCCCGGTAACCAGGTTGGTCGAGCCGGGGCCGCTGGTGGCGATGGCCACGCCCACACCGCCCGACGCGCGCGCGTAGCCGTCGGCCATGTGCGCCGCCCCCTGCTCGTGCCGCACCAGAATGTGCCGCACGGGAAACTTGCGCAGAGCATCGTACGCCGGAAGAATCGTCCCTCCGGGATAACCGAAGACCGTGTCCACGCCCTCGCCGACCAGCGTAGCCCAGATGATCTCCGCGCCGGTCAACTTCGCCGGCGGCGTCAGATGCGTATGCGAACCCGATGCGCTTGCGCTCTGCGCAGCCGCGTTCGGCGCAGTTGTGCTTCCGTTCGATGCGTTTGCGTTCGCTTTCGTGTTGGCGTTTCCCTTGTGTCCCATAAGAACTCCTTGAAAGGGGCTAGCCTCTAGCTCCTAGCTTCTAGCTCGTTTTCGCTGATTCCGGCGCTGTCCTGTCCTCGATCCGTGCTGTTTCACCGATCTCCAAAACCACGCACAAACCAAACCGTCCCATCCGGTGCGTTTCGGCTTGTAGCTGGCAGCTAGAAGCTAGTAGCTAGAAGCTGCCCTTTACGTCGTTGCCCCTTCCGACGCCGAACTCACGCGATCCACATACTTGCGGAACACGCCCTTCGGCCAGCGCAGCGCCGGCGGCTTGAAGTTTTTCAGCCGCGCCGCCATCTCCGCGTCGCTGATCTCCACGTTCAGCGTGCGCTTGGCGATGTCGAATGAAATCATGTCGCCTTCGCGCACCGCTGCAATCGGCCCGCCGACAAACGCCTCGGGAGCCACGTGGCCCGCGGTGAATCCGCGCGTCGCGCCGCTGAATCGCCCGTCGGTGAGCAGCGCCACCTGCGCGCTCAACTCCGCGTTCGAGCTGATGGCCGCCGTCACCTGCAGCATCTCGCGCATGCCGGGCCCGCCTTTCGGCCCTTCGTAGCGAATCACCACCACGTCGCCGGGCTTGATGCCGCCTGCCTGGACGACCTTGAAGCAATCTTCTTCGCAATCGAAGACGCGCGCCGGCCCGCGATGCTCGTACTTGCCCGCCGCGGCGATTTTCATCACGCAACCTTCCGGCGCCAGATTGCCCTTGAGAATCACCAGCCCGCCGTTCGGCTTGATGGGCTTCTCGAAAGTGTGGATCACGTCTTGTCCCGGTGTTTCGTGCGCGAGCGCGGCTTCTTCGGCCAGCGTTTTACCGCTGATGGTCAGCGCGGATCCGTCCGCGTGCCCCGCGTCGATCATGCGCTTCGCCAGCAGCCGCGAGCCGCCCGCTGCCTGGTAGTGCCACGCCAGGTATTTTCCGGCCGGCGTGAGGCTGCAGATATACGGCGTGCGCTTCGAGATGGCGTCAAAATCGTCGATGCTCAGCGGGATGCCCAACTCGCGTGCGATGGCCAGCAGGTGCAGCACGGCATTGGTCGAGCCGCCGCTTGCGGCCACGCTGGCAATGGTGTTTTCGATGGATTTGCGGGTGATGATCTGCGAAGGGCGGCGGTTGGCGCGCACCGCGTCCATCAACATGCGGCCCGCCGCGCGTGTCGCGTCGAGTTTGCCGGGGGCTGTGGCGGGCACGCCCGAAAGCTCGATCGGCGAGATGCCCAGAATTTCGCCGCTCATGGCCATGGTGTTGGCCGTGAACTGGCCGCCGCACGCGCCCGCGCCGGGACAGGCGTTGGCTTCGAGGGCTTCCAATTGGGCCTCGTCGATTCGCCCCGCGGCATAGGCGCCGATGCCTTCGAATACATCCTGAATCGAAATGTCCATACCGTTCAGCTTGCCCGGCGCGATCGATCCGCCGTAAAGCATCATGCCCGGAATGTCGAGCCGGCACAGCGCCATGATGATGCCCGGCATATTCTTGTCGCAGCCGCCGATGCCCACCAGCCCGTCGAACAAATTGCCGCGCGCCACCAGCTCGATGGAGTCGGCGATCACCTCGCGCGAAACCAGCGACGCCTTCATGCCCTGCGTGCCCATGGTGAGACCGTCGTGAATGGTGATGGTGTTGAACTCCATCGGCGTGCCGCCGGCCTCGCGAATACCTTCCTTCAGCGCCTCCGCGATCCCGCGCAGGTGCACGTTGCAGGTGCCGATCTCCGTCCACGTGTTCGCCACGCCGATAATCGGTTTGTGCAGATCTTCTTTCTTGAATCCTGCTCCGCGAAAATACGACCGCGCCGCCGCGCGGCTCGGCCCTTCGGTCAACGGAATGCTCTGTCGCTTGCCTTCAATGGTCATTTCTCTCCTTACCGTCCTTCTCATTGCACGAGCAGAGCTCGCGGTGTTGGCGGAGTTAATGATTGACCGTGCGCGCCGGCGCCTTTTCTAACTCCGCTAGCTCCGCCGGCACCGCAATCTCCGCTGCCTTACTTCGCTTTTAACCATGTCGCCGCATCGTGCGCGGCTTCAAACTTGTCCAGCGCCGCGGCGTGCCGCAGCGTCAGGCCGATATCGTCCAGTCCCTCGATCAGGCAAAACTTCCTGAAGGGATCGATCTCGAACTTCGCCGTGAATCCTCGCCCATCGGCCACCGTTTGCGCTTCCAGCGAAACGGTGAGCTGATAATTCGGAATTTGCTGCGCGTTTCTGAGCAGCGTGTCAACCTCTTCCTCGCTCAGCCGCGCCAGCACGATCCCGTTCTTCCCCGCATTCGAGAAAAAGATGTCGGCGAACGTCGGCGCGATCGCTACGCGGAAGCCGTAGTCGCTCAGCGCCCATGCGGCGTGCTCGCGGCTCGATCCGCAACCGAAGTTCTTGCCCGCGATGAGAATCTTCGCGCCCTTGTAACGCGGATCGTTGAGAACAAAATCGGCGATCGGCGTGCCGTCGGGCGTCTGCCGCCAGTCGAAGAACAGATAATCGCCGTAGCCGGTGCGCTCGATGCGCTTCAAAAACTGCTTGGGAATGATCTGGTCGGTGTCCACGTTGGCGCGGTCCAGCGGCGCGGCCAGCGCGGTCAATGTGCAAAACGGTTCCATCAGGCCGTTACCTCCTCGCGGGCAGATTCACGAATTGGCCAGTTACGAATGTCCACAAAGTGCCCGGCGATCGCGGCCGCCGCGGCCATCTCCGGCGAAACCAGGTGCGTGCGCCCGCCGCGTCCCTGCCGCCCCTCGAAGTTGCGGTTGCTCGTCGAGGCGCAGCGTTCGCCCGGCAACAGAATGTCGGGATTCATGCCCAGGCACATGGAGCAGCCCGGCTCGCGCCAGTCGAATCCCGCCTCGCGGAAGATGCGGTCCAGGCCTTCCTTCTCCGCCTGCGCCTTCACCTGCTGCGAGCCCGGCACCACCATCGCGCTTACGTGCGCGCTCACTTTGTGGCCCGCGGCAATCTTTGCCGCCGCGCGCAAATCTTCAATGCGCCCGTTGGTGCAGGAGCCGATAAAAACGCGATCGATCTCGATCTCCTCGAACGGAGTACCGGCCTTGAGGTTCATATACTCAAGCGCCCGCTCTTGCGATTTGCGGTCGATCTCGCTTTTCGCATTCGCCGGATCGGGCACCTTTGCCACCACCGGCGCCACCATGCCGGGGCTTGTTCCCCAGCTCACGTAAGGAACCAGCGTGGCCGCGTCGATCGTCAGCTCGCGGTCGAACTTCGCGCCGGGATCGGACGGCAGCTTGCTCCACTCGGCCACTGCTTTGTCCCAATCCGCGCCCGCCGGCGCAAACCGCCGCCCCTTCAGGTACGCAAACGTCGTCTCGTCCGGTGCGATCATGCCCGCTCGCGCTCCTGCTTCGATGCTCATGTTGCAGACGGTCATGCGGCCTTCCATCGAAAGCGCGCGAATCGCCGAGCCCGCGTACTCGATCACGCAGCCCGTCGCGCCATCGGTGCCGATCTTGCCGATGATGGCCAGAATCACGTCCTTCGCCGTGACGCCCAGCGGCAGCTTGCCTTCGACCGCGATGCGAAAGGTCTTCGGCTTCGATTGCGGCAGCGTCTGCGTGGCCAGCACGTGCTCCACCTCGCTGGTGCCGATTCCAAAAGCTAAAGCCCCGAACGCGCCGTGCGTCGACGTGTGCGAGTCTCCGCACACAATCGTCATGCCCGGCTTGGTCAGTCCCAGCTCCGGCCCGATCACGTGCACAATGCCCTGCTCGCGCGAGTCCACATCGTAGAGCTCGACGCCGAAGTCCGCGCAGTTCTTGCGCAGCGTGGCGATCTGCACGGCCGAGATCGGATCCACGATGTTCAGCCGTCCCTCGATGGTCGTGGGCACGTTGTGGTCAACAGTGGCTATCGTCCGATCCGGCCGCCGCACCTTGCGACCCGTCAGCCGCAGCCCTTCAAACGCCTGCGGCGAGGTCACCTCGTGCACCAGTTGCAGATCGATGTAGAGCAGCGTGGGCTCGCCCTTCGGCTCAACCACCACATGCTGCTCCCACACCTTTTCGAACAATGTTTTCGATTCGCTACTCATGAAACTCCTAAACGCTAGCTTCTAGCCTCTAGCCTCTAGCTGCTAGCTTGTTCCTACCCATTCAAAGCGTCACGACTTTTATCGAAAACCGCGCCCTTCTCGATGACGACGTTACCGTTCGTTCCAGCACGACGAGCTAGAAGCTAGCGGCTAGGAGCTAGAAGCTGTTCTTTCACCGCTTCCCGCACCTTCGCGCCCATCTCCCGGGTTCCCAGCACGGTCAATCCCTCCGGATTGGTGCGCGCCAGGTCCTGCGTGCGGAAGCCTCGCTCCAGCACCTTGCGGACCGCCGCCACAATCGCATCTGCCTCCGCGTAAAGCCCGAAGGAGTGGCGCAAAAGCATCGCGCCGGTCAGGATCGTGGCCAGCGGATTGGCGATGTTCTTTCCCGCGTGCTTGGGCGCGGAGCCGTGGGCCGGCTCATACAAATTGATCTTGCCGCCGACGGTCGCCGAAGGCAACATGCCCAGCGAGCCGGTAATCACCGAGGACTCGTCGGTCAGAATGTCGCCAAACGTGTTCTCCGTTACGATCACGTCGAAGTCGCGCGGCCGCTTCATCAGGTGCATCGACATGGCGTCGACGAACTGGTGTTCCAGCGTCACATCGGGGAACTCCTTGGCCACCTCGGTCACCGTATCACGCCAAAGCTGCGAGACTTCGAGCACGTTGGCCTTGTCCACGCTGGTCACCAGCTTGCGGCGCTTCTGCGCTAACTGGAAGGCTACGCGGGCCACGCGGACCACTTCATCGCGCGTGTAGTACATCGTGTTGAAGGCTACGCCCTTTTCCTTGTTCCACTCCCGCGGCTTGCCGTAGTAGAGGCCGCCGAGCAGCTCGCGGACGAATAGGATGTCGGTGCCCTCGATAATCTCCGGCCGCAGCGGGCTGTTGACCGTGATTTCCTTGAAGGCGAACACGGGGCGCAGATTGGCGAAGCCGCCCAGCGCGGCGCGCAGTTGCAACAGGCCCGCCTCGGGGCGCTTGCTCGCCGGGAGAGCATTGAACTTGTCGTCACCCACGGCGCCCAGGAAAACCGCTTCGGAATCCAATGCGGCAGCAACGGTGTCGGCGGGCAGAGGCGTGCCATCCCGCTCAATCGCCACGCCGCCAATACGCCGTTCGTCCAGCTCCAGTGTGTGGCCGCTCACGTCCGCCGTTTCCTGCAATACCGCGATGGCCTGCTCGGTGATTTCAGGGCCGATGCCGTCGCCGGGCGTAACCAGAATCTTCAGTTTCATTCTTGTCTTCTTCTCCTCATCGTCGATTGTTTATTGCAATTCGCACTTCACTCAGGGGAAAGTGATCTCTGATCTCTGTTCTCTGATCTCTGTTCTCTGATCTCTGTTCTCTGGCGCTCAATCCAGTTCGCTCACCGGCTCGCTGCGCCGTTCGCGAATGTTGTCAGGCAGCAATCCGACCAAATCCTGATCGTAAATATTCTTCTTGCGATCGGCCAGGGCCACAAAACGGTAGTAGACGTGCTGCAGCTCGTCGCGGCTCACCGTGAAGCCGAGTTGCTCCAGCCGATGGCGCAGTGCGGCGCGTCCGGAGTGCTTGCCCAGTACCAGGTGCGTCTTGGCCACGCCCACCAGTTGCGGCGTCATGATCTCGTAGCACAGCGGATTCGCCAGCATACCGTGCTGGTGAATGCCCGACTCGTGCGCGAACGCATTGGCCCCCACCACCGCCTTGTTGGGTGACGGCTTGAAGGTGATGAGCTGGCCCAGCACCTCGCTGGTGGGATAAAGCTGGTCGAGTTTTATGCTTGTCGTCACGCCGAAGCGGTCCCCGCGCACGTAAAGCGCCGCCGCAATCTCCTCGAGCGCCGCGTTGCCCGCCCGCTCGCCGATGCCGTTGATCGTGCACTCCACCTGCCGCGCGCCCGCCTGGATTGCGGCGAGCGAATTTGCCGACTGCGAGCCCCAGATCGTCGTGGCAGTGCGCCGAAAGCACTACGCCCTTTTCGTCGATCGCGGGAACCCGCTCGCGCACCTCGCGGAACATCTGCCCATACTCCTCCGGCGTGATGTAACCCACGGTATCGGGCATGTTGATCGTGGTCGCGCCCGCCTCGACCGCAACGCGCACCATTTCCACCAGGAAGTCGCGATCCGATCGCGTCGCATCCTCGGGCGAAAACTCCACGTCGTCGGCCAGCGACCGCGCCAGCCGCACGCTCTCGCCGCACTGCTCCATCGCCTCCGCGCGGCTCATCTTCAATTTGTATTCCAGATGCAGGTCGCTCGACGCCAGAAACACATGGATGCGCGCCCGATCGGCAAACTGCAGCGCCCGCGCCGCCATCTCGATGTCCTCGGTTTTTGCCCGGGCCAACGACGCGATACGCGGCTTCCGTATGGCCTGCGTGATGGTCGCTATGGCCGCAAAGTCGCCCTCCGAGGCCATGGCGAATCCGGCCTCGATGATGTCCACGCCCAGGTCGTCGAGGGCATGGGCCATAGTGAGCTTCTCCTGCGTGGTCATGCTGCAACCGGGCGACTGCTCGCCGTCGCGCAGAGTGGTGTCGAAGAAAACTACACGATCGCTGCTCATCTGTGTGCCTGCTGGAACAACTTGCCTCGTCCAGACATTTCATTGTCGCCTATCCGGGCCGTATAAGGCAAAGTTATAATTCTTTGAGAATGAATTAGTATTGCTTATAGAAGCAGGGACCAGGTATTAGGGAATAGGGAACAGAAAGCAGGCGCATAGGGAACCCTTGAACGAGTCGATGTTTGAAAGGGCACGACTTCAGTCGTGCCGTAAATGCGGTGAGACAAAGGCGGGCTTCAGCCCCTGAGGAACGTTCACCACGCAAATTGGAATTGTTCGGAGGTCTCTTAGGCAAATGCGGCGGGAGGGCCGCTTAGCTTCTTTCTACTCCCTATTCTCTACTCCCTATTCCCTGCGCTCCAAAGGAGCGCATATGGAACTCAGCCAGCTCGAAACCTTTCTCGCCGTGGCCGAAGAGCGCAGCTTTTCCCGCGCCGCCCAGCGCCTGCATCGCACGCAGCCCGCCGTCAGCCAGGTCGTCCGCAAGCTTGAAGCAGCGGTGGGCGAAACACTTCTTGACCGGTCCGCGCGCGACGGCTCGCTCACCGCCGCCGGCGCTCTGCTGCGCGACTACGCGCTGCGCCTCCTGGCCCTGCGGCGCGAGGCTTCGAGCGCCCTCGACGAGCTGAAGAACCGGGAGCGCGGCCAGTTGCAACTGGGCGCCAACGAATACACCTGCATGGTCCTGTTGCCGGCCATCGACGCCTTCCGGCGCGAGTTCCCTAACGTGGGCGTCACCGTGCAGCGCATGTTGGCCTCGCGTATTCCCGAGGAGCTTAATCTGCGCACCTTCGAGCTGGGCGTCATCTCCTTCCGCCCCGACCCCGCGCAGATCCGCACCATTGCCGTCTATGGCGACAGCCTGGCCTTCATTGTGGGCCCGAGCCATCCGCTGGCCAGGGCAAAACGCGTCTCCATCCGCGACCTCGGCAACGAGACCTTCATCGCTCACAACGTAGCCTCGCCGCTGCGCCGCAAGGTCATTGAGGCCTTCCAGCGCTACCGCACTCCACTGCACATGGGTATTGAACTGCCCACCATTGAGGCCATCAAGCGTTTTGTGGCCATGGGCAACGGCGTGGCCCTGGTTCCCCACCTCACGGTGGCGCGCGAGCTGGAAATCGGCGACCTGGTGCGCGTGCCGATCGATGAGTTGGACGTGCGCCGTGTGCTCCGCCTGGCTCACCGCCGCCAGGCCACGCTCTCCTACGCCGCCAAGGCCTTTTTGCACACGCTCAGAACCCTGGCCAAAGAGATGGGACCGCCGTTTTACTACCATGTCGAGCGTGTCGGCTGAAGAGACAGGGAGCAGGAAACCAGTCCCTCTTTCCTCTTCCCGCTCCGCGCGTCTATAGCTTTAGAAGTTTCCATGCAGGCCTTAACCCGCCCCGGCCAGTTACAATGCTGAGAGCGGGGCCCGGAACCATCCGGCGCGCCGGACCAGTGCGCGGAAATCGCTAAGATTTTGCCAGCCGCACGGTTGTGCAGTCATGAGGATCAGGATCGAATGAAGAAGATCGCTTTTTTAATCTTTCTGCTGGCCGTGGGTGTGGCCGCAGGCCGCGCTCAGGAAAGCCGCCAGGACATCAGCCTGAGCGGTATAGGGCTGATTGAGCCGTTCATGGCTTCTTCCACCACCGTTCAGGTGCATTCCACCACCGCCTATGGCGCCATGCTCAGCTACCGCTTCATGCTCACGCCCACCAGCGCCGTTGAGGCCAACTACGGCATAACCTACCAGAACAGCCTCGGCTACCACGTTACCCCCAATCAATATAAAGTCTTGACTCGCACCCAGGAGATCTCCGCCGCTTACGTCCGCTCCTTCGTATTCAAAAGCTTCAATCCCTTTGTGGAAGGGGGAGCCGGGGGATTCATCTTCTTACCTATCCGCAATTCGGGCACCACCAATCTCGACGTCAAGCAGCAGACGCAGATTGGCGCCATCTTCGGCGCCGGGATCGCCTACGAGGTCAGCCCCAGCTTCGATATCCGCGCGGAGTATCGTGGATGGGTCACCAAGGTCCCTACCTTCGGCGACACCCAATTCACCACCAACCGCTGGTACAGGCCCTGGATCAGCGTACCCACCATCGGCGTGGCCTACCACTTCTAAACACCCGCTTCCGGGTCAAGCTCAAAACAAGGGGACCGGCCAACGCCGATCCCCTTTTTCCTGCTCCGGGATTCCACAATCACTCGGCTCCCATCAGGGGTTTCCGGTCTCCACGCTGCGCGCCTCCCGGTAGCGGCCCAGTTCCTTCACCATGCCGCAGTGCGCGCCCAGCGCCTCCCGAGCGCGCGTTCCCTCCTCGTTTGAGCCAATCTGGTAATCCGCATAGAAAATGTACTCCCACGGCTTGCCCTGCACCGGCCGCGACTCGATCTTGGTCAGGTTCGTCCCCATCGCGCTCAACGCGCTCAACGCCGCCACCAGCGAGCCCGCCCGGTGCTCCAGCGTAAAGGCCACGCTCATCTTGTTCGATTCCGGATCGGTCTCCGCCTCGCTGCTGCGCCGCACCAGAAAGAACCGCGTGTAGTTCTCCGCATCGTCCTCTATCCCGCGGGCAAGAATCTCCGCGCCGTAGTACGCCGCCGCCTGCTCGCTCGCAATCGCCGCCGCATGTTGATCGCCCAGACCCACCAACTGCTTCACGCTGCCCGCGGTGTCGTAAAAGGCAACGGCCTTCATCTTCTTGTGCTCGGCCAGGAAGCGCCGGCATTGGGCCAGCGCCACGGAATGCGAGTACACGCGGTCGATCTCGCCCAGCGACGCGCCCGCGACGGCGATCAGGTTGTGCCGGATGCGAATCAGCGTCTCCCGCACCACCCTCACGTCGTGATGCAGCAGCAAGTCAAAGTGCTCCAGCACCGACCCCGCCAGGCTGTTCTCAATGGGAATCGCCGCGGCATCGGCAGCGCCCTCGTCCAGCTTGGCAAACACCTCCGCAGAAAGCGCGCACGGAACAATCTCCGCGTCCGGTACGAGCTTCAGCGCCGCCTCGTGGCTGAACGAGCCCGGCTCACCCTGAATGGCGATCTTCATGCTGTCGTCTCTTGCCCTCGGCTCCGCGTGGCGAGGGACAAAGCCTCATCCGCGCTTCCATTTCGCACCATAACACGGCAGCTTATACAATCCAGACAAATCTGCTCGGAAAACGGAGACTGTGCATCCATGTTGAATAGGGTAAAACTCGCAAGCACAACCGTGATCCTGATGCTGCTCAACGTCCCTCCTCACGGCGATGCGCAAACGTTGGAAGCAGCCCTCGATAGTTATCTTTCGCAGATTTCCAGTGAGGCGAAGCAGCCGGCTCCTGCGAACATTTCGGAGTGGTCGGCGAGGCACCCGGGCGAGACCGTCGAAACACCCGGAGCCGGCGGCAAAAATACCGAATCCGAAGGTGCGCGGGACGCACAGGTCCGGAAATGGGAAGGGCGCTGGTGCCTGCGGTCCACTGCCAACATTGATTTTGCCCGCGGCGTACACGTTCGCCGCATCGCCCTCTTTTATCAGCCGCTGGTCGAGCAAATCTACAATAAGCCCCTTCCGCCCCTCCCCGCCGAAACGGAGGGCGCTCTGAGGCAGCACGGGTGCAGACTGGTCAAAATCCTCAGCGAATTCGAAGGAAACACCAGCCCTCAGGACCTGGCGGAGACCATTGCCAGGCGACTGCCAGGCGAACGCTCCGAAGAACCCGGCAAATTCATCGATCGCTCTTCGTGGAGTGATTTTTGGAAGCCCGTCTATTCCTTCGCTAACCTTACCCGCGCCAGCCGGGGCTTCTACTTCCTCTTCACCCATGGTTTTGCCGACCATCCCGCCGTGCTTTTGGAGTGGGAAGCGGGAACCCTGGACTACGGAGAGCCATCATCAAAGGACATCGACCCTGAGGCGGGACAGCCCTGGCTCGCCCTGCGCGCCGCCATGCTTGCCCGGCTGCCCGAGGCGCCCACGCTCGAAATGTTCTCGTTTCTTGCCCCGCAGGCTGGCGACCGATGGGAGCAGCCCCGATTTTTCTGCGACAGGCAACTCGTCCCCGTTTTGCGCAGTTGGTTTACCCTTGCCGCTCGAAACGCGCCGGAGCAGCATGCCGCTGCTCTGCTTGTCGCCGATGCGGTCGCCGATCGACTCTCTGACTGCGAGGAATTTATCGATTCGAATGACTACGTTCCCCCCGAAGTGGACAAGTTGCTAGACGGAAGTTACGACGATTTGAAGAAGAACCTGGCGGAACTGGGCATTAAGACAGACAAATCTGCGCGGCCCGGCCCGGAGTACTACACCGGTAATCTGATTGCGCAGGCGCGCAAATTGGCGCCCACCGGAGTCGTGAACGAGCTTTCGTGGATCGCCACTCTGGACCAACGCTGCCAATGGTCCGCGATTTCCGATGCGGACTGCGCAGACTTCATCCAATCGGGGGAGGGTTTTCTGTCACGCTTTCCAGCGGACGAATGGACACCGAGCGTTCATCTGCTCCTTGCCGAGGCCTACTCGATTACCGCAGCACAGGACAGCGAGAATGCCCTTGCGAACTCTGAATTCCTGAGCAAGGCGGCGGCACACTATCGCGCGTGGTACGCCACAAGCACCAACGAGCGGGACCGCGCGCTGGTTTGGGAGGAAATCTGGGGCATCGAGGCCGGTCTGGGCCCGCGGTTGATGGTGCCCGGGCAGTTGCGACAGTGAGGTTTGCCAGGCACCGCTCCCTCCGCAACTCATCGCGGCCTAAACGCCGCTTATCTTCTCATCCACACGTCCGCCGACACAAACCCCAGAAACACCATCGCAATCACCCCGTTCATGGTGAAGAACGCCGCATTCAGCCGGCGCAGGTCGCGCGGCGAGACGATGGCGTGTTCGTAACTCAGCAGCAGCCCCACGGCGCCAACGCCCAACCAGCCGGCCATTCCAAAATCGAAGAGCCGCCCGAACCACACCAGCAGCGCCAGCATGGCCACATGCATCCCGCGCGCCGCCCAAAAAGCAACTGCAAGCCCCGACGCCTGCGGCAGGCTGTGCAGCCCTGCAGCGCGGTCGTGCTCGTAGTCCTGGCAGGCATACAGCACGTCGAACCCCCCGGCCCACAGCGTCACAGCCGCGGTCAGCACCAGGATGCGCACGTCCAGGCTACCGCGCACTGCAATCCACGCCGCCGTGGGCGCCAGCCCCAGCGCCAGCCCCAGCCCCAGGTGCGACCACTGCGTCACTCGCTTCAGATAGCTGTACCCCAGCAGCACCGCCAGCGCCACTGGCGCCAATTCCAGCGTCAGCCGGTTCAGCTCCGCTGCCGCCACCAGGAACACCGCCAGCGCGACGCACGTAAACCCCAGCACAAACTGCCGGCTCAGCAGCCCCGCCGGAATCGCCCGGTTCCGCGTCCGGGGATTCTCGGTGTCCAGATCCGCGTCGGCCCAGCGGTTAAAGGCCATCGCAGCCGACCGCGCCGCCACCATGGCCACTACGATCCACGCCACGGTCCGCCACCCCGGCAGCCCGCCTGCCGCCAGCAGCATCGCCGTCAGCGCAAAGGGCAGCGCAAAGATCGAGTGCTCCCACTTGATCATCTCCAGCGTCGTCCCGATCTCGTTCAGAATGCCTGCCATGCGCTTTTCCTGTCCCCAGTCTAGCGGAGCCGGACGCCCTCTCCGGCGTCACCGCCAGCCAGGGTTTGCCCCGCCGTCTCGCCCATTTCGTGCACCGCTCCGTTCTGTTGACCCGGCGAGCGTGACGCGGATCACATAATCCCGTATTCCTTCAGTGAAATCATGATCGCGACGCTCGTTACCGGCGCACCTTGATGAACGTTTCATCTACCAACGGACGGTCTTTCGTGCAACTTGATTCAACCGCATTTGTCGGCGATCAGGAGCTGATTGAGGCGCTCGGCGCGCATTCCACCCCCGTTTCGTGCGGCTCGGACTACGTTCTTTTCCGCCAGGGCGACCCCGCCGCCGGACTCTACATCGTCCGCCAGGGCGCGGTCACGCTGAGCATGATTTCGCAGGACGGCAAATCGCTCTTTGCCGTGCATGCGCTTCCCGGCTCCCTGCTCGGACTCCCCGGCGTCATTAGCGGCCAACCCTACTCGCTCAGCGCAACCGCCCGCGCCGGCGCGCGGATCAGCTTCGTCGGCCGCGATGAATTCACCGCGCTCATGAACGCGCATCCGCTCCTGTCGCTCAAAATGCTCAAAGTCCTCGCCGCGGAGGTCCGCAGCGCCCGCAAAGCCCTCTATTAATCTGGAAGCATGTTTGCACTCGCCGTCGCGCCCTACATCACGGGAATGCCCGGCTCGCGAGCGGCCCACATAGCGCGGCAGCGCGCCGTCGCCGCGCCCCCTCACCTGCTAAACTCACACGTTGTGCTCCTTGCCGGTCTTGCCATCGCTGCCGCCGCGTACCTCCTCGGGTCCATCCCCACGGGATACCTGCTCGTCCGCCTTTTCCGCCGTCAGGACATTCGCTCCATAGGCAGCGGCAATATCGGCGCCACCAACGTCCTGCGCTTCGGAGGCAAAGCTCTGGGCGCCGCCACCTTTGTCCTCGATGTCCTCAAGGGCTCCGCCTCGGTCTGGCTCGGCGGCGTGCTCGGCGCGATCCTAATGCCCGCCGTTCCATTGCGCTCCGCTCAGGCCATCGCGGCTCTCTGCGCCGTACTCGGCCACATGTTCCCCGTCTGGCTCAAGTTTCGCGGCGGCAAGGGCGTGGCTACCGGCTTTGGCGTTTTTCTCGTCGCCGCCCCTTCGGCCGCTCTGGCTGCCATAGGCGTATTTGCCATCCTGTTCGCCCTCACCCGCTACGTCTCGATCTCGTCCATCGTCGGCGCCGCCAGCTTTCCCGTCTTCGCCTGGTTCCTGGTCGCCGGGCCGCGCCCGCCTGTTTTCTTCGCCGTCCAATGCATGGTTGCCCTGCTCATCGTTGCCCGCCATCACCAGAACATCCGTCGCCTGCTCGCCGGCACGGAATCCCGATTCGGAGCGAAAGAGCCCGCATGAGCCGCATCGCCATCTTAGGTTCCGGCGCCTGGGGAACCGCCATCGCGCTCTCCCTCCACCGCCGCGGCGGCCACCAACTCGCTCTCTGGGCCCACACCCCCGAGCTCGCCCGCCAGATCCTCGACGCCGGCCAAAACGCGCAGTTCCTTCCCAGCTTTCCCATCCCTTCTGCGATCGCCGTCACCGCCGGTTTTGAAGCCATCACCACCGCCGATATTCTGGTCTCCGCCATTCCCTCGGAGTTTCTGCGGCCCACACTCCTTCGCATCCGCGCGCATCTGCGCAACGGCCAATTCGTCGTGAGCGCGACCAAGGGCCTTGAGGACCGCACCCTCTGCCGCATGACCGAAGTCCTCGCCAACTGCCTGGCTCAGGGCTCGTCCCCAACTCCGCTAACCCAGCTAACTCCGCTAACTCCGCTGCCTCTTTTCATCGGCGCGCTCTCCGGCCCCAGTTTCGCTCTCGAAGTCGCCCAGGGCCAGCCCACTGCAATCACTGTGGCCTTCAGCGACCCGCAAGTCGCCGCTCTCATCCAGCAGGAGTTCTCCTCCGAATCCCTCCGCCTCTACACATCCACTGATGTCATTGGCGTCGAGCTCGGCGGCGCGCTCAAAAACGTCATCGCCATCGCCGCCGGCATCGCCGTCGGCGTGGGCCTGGGTCACAACTCCACTGCCGCGCTCATCACCCGCGGCATCGCCGAAATCACGCGTCTCGCCGTGGCCTGCGGCGCGCGCCGCGAAACCCTCGCCGGCCTCTCCGGCGTGGGCGACCTGGTGCTCACCTGTACCGGCTCGCTCAGCCGCAACCGGACCGTTGGAGAACAACTCGGCCAGGGCCGCAAACTGCCTGAAATTCTCGAATCGCTCGGCGGCAAAGTGGCGGAAGGCGTCCTCACCACCCACGCCGCTCTAGGCCTCGCCCGCAAGCACGGCGTCGAGATGCCCATCGCCGAGCAAATGGAGCTCATCCTCAACCAAGCCAAAGACCCCCGCGAAGCCATCCGCGACCTCATGCTCCGCCCCGGCAAAGAAGAACACTGATCTCCCTGTTCCCTGTTCCCTGTTCCCTGTTCCTTGTTCCCTGTCCCTGTCCACCGTCCACCTCCCAATGAAGTGTCATCCTGAGCGGAGCGCGCTTGGGGCCCCGTGATCGCAACGCGATCATGGGGTAGCGGCCCGACGCTGGGGGGAGCCGAAGGATCTGCTTCTTGAAATTCTGGCGAAGGGTGGGATACCACGAACCTCACCTCCACGAGTCTTGTATCAGGGCACGACTTCAGTCGTGCCGCAAACTGCCACCACCCTCTTAAGAAATAAAGTACGCGGCGAAGCCGCGCCCGACCCCGCCCACTGTCATCCCGAGCGTAGTCGAGGGATCTGCGGTTGCTTTTCGCTGTTTTGAAAGGGCACGACTTCAGTCGTGCCGCAAACCGCCACCACCCTCGTAAGAAACAAAGTACGCGGCGAAGCCGCGCCCCTTGACCTCCAAGGTTCACCCGCTCGCCGCGCCGTCTCCGCTGTGCTACCCTCAACCCATCGCAAAACCAGAGACTTCCCGGCGCGAAGCCGATACACTCAAGTCGACGCGACCACCAGGGAGCGGCGACATTGAAGACAGACAAACGGGAAACTCCTTCTCTGGTTTTGCCGGAAACCGTGACCACCGAAAAAAACAAGCTCTACTACGGCGACAACCTCGATGTCCTCCGCAGGTACGTCAAAGACGAGTCGGTCGATCTCGTCTACCTCGACCCGCCCTTCAACTCCCGCCAGGACTACAACGTCCTATTCGCCGAAAAAGACGGCTCCCAATCCAGCTCCCAAATCCACGCCTTCGAGGACACATGGGAGTGGAACACCGACGCCATGCGCGCCTATGAGGAGATCGTCGAGCAGGCCGGCCGCGTCGCCGACACCATGCGCGCCTTCAAAACCTTCCTCTTTAACACCGACATGATGGCCTATCTCGCCATGATGGCCCCGCGCCTCGTCGAGCTCCGCCGCGTCCTCAAGCAAACCGGCTCCATCTATCTCCACTGCGACCCCACCGCCAGCCATTACCTCAAGGTTCTGATGGACGCCGTGTTCGGGCCGCAGTTCTTTCGTAACGAAATCACGTGGAAGAGATCGCACGCACACAGTGACGCCAAACAGGGCGCTCAGCACTTCGGCAGAATCACGGATATCCTATTGTTTTACTCAAGAGGTGACAGAGCGATCTGGAATCCGCTGTACAGGCCGTACGACGAAAAGTACGTTGAACGCGATTACCGCAGGGTGGACGAGAATGGGAGACGGTATCGAATTGGCGATTTGAGCGGCCCCGGCGGCGCAGCGAAGGGAAACCCTAAATATGAAGTGATGGGAGTAACGCGTTATTGGCGGTATTCGAAGGAGAAGATGGATCAGCTTATAGCGGAGGGGCGCGTGATTCAGACCCGTCCCGGTGCGGTCCCACAGTACAAGCGATATTTGGACGAGATGCCAGGCGCACCGATCCAGAACCTTTGGGACAACCTCCCTCCGCCGAATAATCGATCAAAGGAAATGCTCGGTTACGCGACCCAAAAACCCGAAGCCCTCCTCGAACGCATCATCAAAGCCAGTTCCAACGAAGGCGACCTCGTCCTCGATCCCTTCTGCGGTTGCGGCACTACCGTCCAGGTCGCGCAGCGCCTCAATCGTCGCTGGATCGGCATCGATATTACCCATCTCGCCATCGGCCTCATCAAGAAGCGCCTCTCCGACGTCTTTGGACCCGAAGTTAAAAGCACCTACGACGTGATCGGAGAACCCACTGATTACGCAGGCGCGGCGCAACTGGCCGAAGAAGACAAATATCAATTTCAGTGGTGGGCGCTCGGCCAAGTCGGCGCGCGGCCAGTCGATCAGAAGAAGGGCGCCGACCGCGGCATCGATGGTCGCCTCTACTTCCACGACAACGATTCCGGCAAATCGAAGCAGATCATCTTTTCCGTCAAGGGCGGCCACATCACCGCTTCGCAGGTACGCGATCTTGCCGGAGTTCTCAGCCGCGAGAAGGCCGAGATCGGCGTCTTTTTGACCTTCGATGAACCCACCCGTCCCATGCTCCGCGAAGCCGCCGAAGCCGGACTCTACAAATCCTCTGACGGCAGCACCTACCCGCGCCTGCAAATCCTCACCATCCAGCAGATATTGGACGGTAAGCAACCCGACTATCCTGCCCACCGCCGCGATGCCACTTTCAAAAAGGCCCCGCGCAGCCGCCCCGCCCCCGCCGAAAACCTCACACTACCCCTGCTCCCCGGCGATGATTGAGACTGAGGCGCACTGCCCCCGCCACTCCGCCAACCCCGCTAACTCCGCTCTCCTCCTGGACTGCACCCCTAAAGTGAGACAAATTGTATCTTGACAGTTTGCAGTGAAGGGAGAACTGCAAATGGGCCAAAGGTATGTGAAATACAGCAGAGAATTCCGGGAGTCGGCGCTGCGCCGCTTGGCGCTGGCGCCGAACGTAGCGCAGTTGTGCCGGGAGTTGGGTGTCTCGCGGCAGTTGTTATACCAGTGGCGGGATACCGAGCAGCGTGAGCAGCAAAAGCAGCTTCAGGGGGCCGAGCAGCGCCTGCGCCAGGAAAACGCTCAGCTCAAAAAAGCGCTGCTGAAGAGGACCCTGGAAGTGGATTTTTTGAAGGCTGCCTGCGAAAAGGTCGAGGCTCTGCGCCGGGCCAGTACCGGCTTTGGCGCAATGGCATCTGGAAAGCGATCCGGGAAATGATGCCGACCGCAGACAGCCTTGGTATAGAGCCGATGTGCCGGCTGGCTCAGGTCAGCCGCGCCGGATACTACCGTTTTCTCCAACCGCGCTATCCCGGCGAGGAAGAGATGGAAGTGCGCAACGCCATCCAGCAGATCGTGCTTGAGCATCGGGGCCGCTACGGCTACCGGCGGGTCAGCGCCGAACTCGGCCGCCGCGGCATGCGTGTCAACCACAAGCGCGTGCTGCGGCTGATGCGCGAAGACAACCTGCTGGGCGTCCAGCCCACGGCCTTCGTTGCCACCACCGGCTCGGACCACGACCGGCAGGTCTACCTGAACCTGGCCAGCCGCATGAAGCTGACCGCCATCAACCAGTTATGGGTGGCCGATATCACCTACATCCGGCTCGGCCAGGAGTTCGTCTACCTGGCCGTGGTGCTGGATGTGTTCTCGCGCAAAGTGGTCGGCTGGGCGCTGGATCGCACCCTTACAGCGCGGCTGCCGCTGCTGGCTCTGGAGCGCGCCATCACCCTGCGCCAGCCCGCGCCCGGTCTGGTGCACCACTCCGATCGCGGCATCCAGTACGCCTCCGAGCAGTACACCACCCTGCTCGAAATCCACCGCATCCTGCCCAGCATGAGCCGCCCCGGCAACCCCTACGACAACGCCTTCTGCGAGAGCTTTATCAAGACCCTCAAGCGTGAGCAGATCTCGGCCCACCGGTACCAGTACATCGATGAGCTGAACGCCCATCTGGAACAGTTCATCGAGCAGTACTACAATCGGCTCCGGCTGCACTCGGCACTGGGCTACAGAACCCCGGAGGAGTTCGAAGCCGCGTGCTCCAACCAAACTGCCTCGGCAGGGCCGAGCGTGAGTTTTCCAAGGCATGAGGTAATCTATCGATCCTGGAAAAAGCGCCGAGGCCGGCCGCCGAAAGCAAGCGGGGAGCCGGTTCCACCCAGCTCCCCAACTCACCCGATCGATGAGTCACCAGTTGGCTATTCCTTGACAGGTTGGTCTCCACCAGAGCCTGTCTCCGCTTCACCAACCGAAACCGAGTCTGCCGCAGAGGCAACAAAATGAACAGCACTTTACAGCAAACGGCAAACTGTCAAATTACAAACTGTCTCACTCAAGGGGTTCACCTCATCCCGTGTCAACCCCCTCCCACGCCCCCAATCCCCGCAACCCGCACAAAACACTCGCTAAATTCCCTTCCCCAACTTTGCCGATCATTTCTTCCTCCCGGCGCATACTCATTCCATGAGTGTTCAACCAGGCCTCCTCACTGGCTTCTGGCTACTGGCTTCACTGATCCCTGACCCCTGATCCCTGATCCCTGTCTTTAACTCCTTTGCTGTCTAGACTCTGTAAAGAAGTGGTTTAGAATCAATTGGTTATAGCGAAAGGCATACGCTAACCTCATGAATCCATGGAACTTATTTTCAGAGATGGGGGGAGGGGGGGCGGGGGTACCAAGTAGTCAACACCGGCGCGCCGCCTCAAGGGAGGCGCTATTTCTGATCTCTGATCCCTGTTCTCCGTTCTCTGTTCTCTGTTCTCTGTTCTCTACTGTCCGGTTAAAAGTCGAACAGAGTCAGTTGGTTGGGATCGGGGATGGTTGCGATTGTGTAATCGGCTTGCTGAAGGGCCTGTGAAATGGGCATTTTCTCGAACAAGGTGACTGAGAGCACCTGGAGAAAAGTGTAGAGAGAGCCGGGTAGTTGAAGGCGTTTTTTGATGATGGCAACCAGCAGATAGACCGAGACGGCGATCCAAATCTGCGTTTTGACGGCGTTCTCGGTGGTGCCGTAGAAAGCTTTGATGCGCAAGTGCTGCTTGATCCATTTGAAGAACAACTCGATGCGCCAGCGGCTTTTGTAGAGGGCACAGATGGTCTTGGCAGGCAACGTGAACTGATTGGTAAGGAAGACCAGCCGCTTGCCGGTTTCCGGATCGTGAAAGCGGATGCGGCGCAAGTGAGAAGGATAACCGCGGTGGGTTCGGAACACCTCCAGGCTGACGAGCTGATCCACCATGATGCCGCTGGGCTTGTCGGCGGGACGGGAATAGACGCGGCGGACGCGCTGATCGCTGCGGGCGCGGGTGACGAAGAACGCTCCGGCGAGGTGGATGCGATGGAGGCGGAAGAAATCCATATAGCCGCGGTCCATGACGTAATAGGCCCCGGGCTCGATCAGGATCTCATCGAGCGTGTTGACATCGTGTCGATCTCCGCTGGTGACGCGGATGAACGCGGGGATGGAGCCGCGCAGATCGAGCAGCGTGTGCACCTTGATGGCGGACTTGGCGGAACGGAAATGCGCCCAGGGAAACAGGCTCAGGCAAAGGTCGATGGTGGTCGAGTCCAGCGCGTAAGCGGCGGCATCGAGATCGATACCGAGGCTTTCGCTGGCATAGAGCCTGCGTGCCTGCGCCATCAGCCGTTGCGCCAGCTCGGCGTAGATGCGCCAGTCGCGCAGATGGTTGGCATCGGCCAGGGTAGAACGGCGCAGCGGTGCGCGAAAGCCCATGGCGTAGAGCTTGTTGGGTTGCGCGTTCAGACACGCTTCGATGTCGCGCAGGCTCTCGCGGTAGGTCAGTTGCGCGAAGGCCATGGCGCGATACTGCTCGGTGCAAGTCAACACACGGACGCGAACATCGCCGTCGTAGCGGGCCACGCTGCGTGCGAACGAGGTCCAGGGCACGAAGTCCATCAACTGCGCAAACAGCACCTTGCCGGCATTCATCGCTGCCTCCAGAGCAAATCTCTGGAATCAGCATCGCGGCAATTTCAAATCGACACCACTCTAAAATGTCTGCAACTGCGCGCACATCAGCAGCTTGCAAAATGAAACGCATCAGTTAACCGGACAGTAGTGTTCTCTGTTCTCTGTTCTCTGTTCTCTGTTCTCTGTTCTCTGTTCTCTGTTCTCTGTTCTCTGTTCTCTGTTCTCTGTTCTCTGTTCTCTGTTCCCTGTTCCCTGTTCCCTGTTCCCTGTTTTCTTCACCCTCCGGCAATCGCGCCCAGAATCAGCAGCGGCTCCCGTCCCGCCGCGACCGCATCTGGCAACGCTTTGTCCGGCGATTCCAGCGACCAATCTTCTTCGCAAACAAAGAAGCGCAGAAACGCGCGCCGCTGGCCGGTCGAGTAGTCGCGAATCGTCCCGCGCAGCATGGGATAGCACGCTTCCAGAGCATCGAGCACGGCGCGCAGCGTAACCGGCGGACGCACTTCGACGTGCACATCGCCCTCGACGCACGCCAAATTGCGCAAATAATACGGCAGCCCCACGCGCACCGCCGCCGCACTCGTCTTCGCCGCCTCTCTCAAGGCATGGACCTCCCCAAGATTGCCTTCCTGTTCTCTGTTCTCTGTTCCCTAGTTCACCGTCTGCACCTCAACCGACAGCACCGCCGGCAGATCGCGCACGATCGGCGCCCAGTTATCGCCCGCGTCGGCCGAGGCATAAACCTGGCCGCCCGTGGTGCCGAAGTAGACTCCGCATTCGTCGAGCGTATCCACGGCCATCGCGTCGCGCAGCACGTTGACATAGCAATCCTTTTCCGGCAGCCCCTTGGCCAGCGGTTCCCACTCGTTGCCGCCCGCGCGGCTGCGGTAAACCCGCAGCTTGCCATCCAGCGGAAAATGCTCCGAGTCGCTCTTGATCGGCACAACATAGAGCGTCTCCGGCTCGTGCGCATGCACGTCGATGGCGAATCCGAAGTCGGTGGGCAGGTTGCCGCTCACCTCGCGCCAGTTCTCGCCGGCGTCGTCCGACCGCATCACGTCCCAGTGCTTCTGCATGAAGAGCACATCGGGCCGCGAGTGGTGCATGGCCACGTGGTGCACGCAGTGGCCGATCTCCGCGTTTGGATCGGGAATGTATTGGCTGCGGAGCCCCTTGTTGATCGGCTTCCATGTGGCGCCCCCATCGTCGGTGCGGAACGCCCCCGCGGCCGAGATGGCAATGTAGATTCGCTTGGGATTGCCGGGATCGAGAAGTATCGTGTGCAGCCCCATACCGCCCGCGCCGGGCTGCCACTTTGGCCCGGTTCCGTGCCCGCGCAACCCGGCAAATTCGTGCCAGTTCTCCCCGCCGTCAGTGGAACGGAACAGCGCCGCGTCTTCCACGCCGGCGTAGACAGTGTCCGCATCGGTGAGCGACGGCTCCAGATGCCAGACGCGCTTGAACTCCCATGGATGCTGCGTGCCGTCGTACCACTGGTGCGTCGTCAGCGGCTTGCCCGTCTCCGGCGAAGCGTCGTACACGAACCGGTTCGGCAATGCAGCCGGCGGGCCCGGAGGAGGAATCGCTTCATGGGGCACGCCCGGCTGGTGCCACGTCTTGCCGCCGTCATCCGATCGCTGAATCAGCTGTCCGAACCACCCGCTCGTTTGCGAAACGTAAATCCGGTTGGGGTCCACCGGCGAGCCCTTCATGTGGTAAATCTCCCAGCCGGCGAAGAACGGCCCGCTCACCCTCCAGTCCTTACGCTTGCCATCTGAGTTGAGAACGAACGCGCCCTTGTGCGTTCCTACAAGTACTCGCACACTGCTCATCTCGACCTCCTGTTTGTTTCCTTCCAACGATCTGGCTTTTTCCGGCGATGCGGGCCGGAAGTCCAGCCCCTGGGGAATGCCGCACGGCTATTCTTTCCAATTTCCCTTGCAAATTACAAGTATTTTTGTGGCGCCTCTCAACTTACTTCGCGGGCTGCAGCCCAGCCACGGAGATCAGGCGCACCGGCCCGAGCAGCCCCGGCGGTAACTGCCGTTCATCCAGCGCCGCCACGCGCGCGGCCGCTGGTGCAACCGCGCGTGGAAAAGGTGAACACGGCGCACTATGGCTAGGTTCGTTTGGTGTTACGGCCGAGTTTAGAACGTGAAGGCGAGGCCGGCGCGCACGCTGCGCTGATTCGTTGCGAACAGGAGCAGGGAACCATCGCTCAGCAGATACGGGCGATAACCCTCGGCCAGTAGATTCCTCACGTCCAGCAGAGCCTCCAGGCCGCCCGACCCGTCGCGCGTCACATGAATAGGCTGGCTCAGGTGAAGGCTGAAAAACGGCGCGGCCGCATCTTGCGCAAAGGCGGCGACCTCCGTCACGGCATCGTCAGGCTGCCAGCGGTAGCTGGCGCTCCAGTGGGTTCCGGTGCCGTCCAGAGTGCCAGAAAGCGCGATCGCGTAGGTCTGCATGTGCCGCGGACGGACGGAAGCGAGCACCTCGCTGAGCGGAATGGCCTGCGGCAAAGCGGGCATCACCAACGCGCTGCCGCTCGCATAGCTCACCTGGATACGATTGCCGCCGGGTAAACGATGGTCCACGCTGGCCTGCAACCCTTCGGAAGAGAACGCCGGTCCTGCGGCGCGGAGCAGGTTGCTCGCCCGGTCGAAGAGCACCTGATCTGTCGTCGGGAAATCGCCTTCTGCAAAATGGCCCAGCGCCTCGATCACAGGATTGTCGAGGTCGTCCGAGTAAATCGCAACGGCCGCGCCCGAAGCGTCCGTATGCCTCTCCCAGCCAATCTCCTGGTGAAGACCACGTTCCACCACCAATTTGCCGCCGCGCTCCGCCATCGCCGGCAGCCACGCGCCCGCCTCGGATTCGTCTTCTCCGGCCACATGGCTCTGAACCATGGTGGCCATCCGGTAGCTCACAGCATTGGCGCCGCCGCGCCAAGTAACCGTAGCAAAGGGCAGCATGGCGGTAGCCATTTCCGGCGAAGGCCCGCCAAGGCGCCCCAGCACAGCGGTTGAACCTACCTCGGCCTCGATCGCTTCGCCCAGATGCATCATCTCAGAGCTGTGCACCACCGCTTCGTTCAGCCCCTCGTCTCCCGACCCCTCCACCTCCGGCTCAACCCGCACGGCCGCTACGGACTGTACTGAACCCGCAAACCCCAAATCTTGCCGGAAGCCCAGCATCGACTCCATGCCGGCATCGGTGCCGGGCGCAAAATCCACACGCGCCAGCAACTCCCGGCTGTTGGCTGGCGTATCTTCTACTGCCGCCGTAAAGCGTTCGCCGCTCTCGCCGAAGGTTCCCGCCTGGCCGGTCGCCATTAGGCGAGCCTTCAGCTTTGGCTTAACTCCCGTGCCATCGGAAACCACCACCAACGGCCCATCCTCAAGCCAGCGCAGCAACGGCCGGTTCGCTGCGGACCGCAGCGTCCACGCCCAGTCGTCCTTTTGCGAGTTGCCGGCGCGTGGCTCAGCCGGAAGCCATTGAATGACCTCATACAGGGTGTTCAGCGTGAGGTTCACCACGACGGCGCCGCGGACCTTGACGTTTTCCCGCAGTGCGGGCAAAAAGTCGGGCCCCATCGCCTTCAGAGCGTAACGTCCTGGCTCTAGCGACGAAATCAGAAAGCGGCCTTTGCTGTCGGTATATACGCTGGTGACCACGCTTAAGTCGGGCCGCAGAAGCTGAACTTCCGTGCCGATCTGAGGCACGCCTGCCGAGTCGTGGACGTAGCCCGACACAGACGCCGCCGCCGCTCCAAAGGCTGGAGCGGCCCCAAAAACGATCAGCACGGCCAAACCGGCGAGATGGGTGCAAAGCTTCATCAGCAGATCGGAAAACCCGCCGCGTCCCTGGCATCTTCCCTATAAACAAAAACCCGACAGCCCACCGAATTCTCCGGTTCAGTTGGTGCTTGTACGGATTGCTTCTTATTCGACGACAAAAGGAGTCGATTGTGCAATCTCTTGTTTTGAGATCGCATCATCGAGCTTCACTATCACCTTGTACTTGCCGGGCCCCAGACCGGCAATATTGAGGGACTTCTCGACCGTAAGCTGGTCGCTGTGTGCCCCTAAATCTTTTGATTCCAATTGCTTCTGAAGAATCACAGTCCCAGCCGCATCGGTAATCTGGTAGGTAACCGTGGCTGAGTTACTCTTGGTAGCTTCGTCAATCCCAAGGTTATAAAACTGCATCCAGAAATTCAGGTTCTGGTCGCGCTTGAAGCTTACCGGAGTAGCCGGGTTCGAGGCCACTCGCGGCCGGATAAACGTATTACTGATGATGAAGTTGCCGCTGCCGATCTGCCGTGAGGAAACCGTGTTCATTTCGTCCGCCAGAATCAGCGACGAAGCCCCGAGTTTATCGTCCTGGTACATCGGAACATCAATTCCTCTTCCGTAAATTCCGATGTGATCCGGATTGTTCACGTCTTTAATCGCGATATCCAGACGGTAGAGGCCGGGCGGAAGAGGCAGCGCCTTCCAGTAGAGCGATTTGTGATCGAGGGTCTTCTCCAATAGCTCGGCAGGCTGATCGATCTCCACCGTGTCTTCGAACGTCTGCACCGTCTTGTGCATAATCGTGGTTACTTTGCCCAGGATGTTCACCACACCCTTGGAGACTCCGTCCTTGGTCACGAAAGTGACGTCGCGGTTGCGGATCTGGATGGTAATTGGCACCAGATCCATGCTGTCGGTCACCTTGACAAAATCCGTGCGCACATCAAATGGAAAAGGCGGGCCGGTGAGCACCTTGTGCTCGGAGACAAAAGCATCCAAATCCTTGAACTGGATCGGTGGGGGCGCGAATAGCTTGGCGGCCAACTCGATGCGGTCGAACTCCTTGGCCTCCTGGCCCTGGCCCTTAAACATCGGGTTAGCGCCGAACTGTTCGATGCCACCACCTTCGAGCCGGTCCGACTTGTCCGGGTTTTTTTCCATCGATTCATACTGGGTAAGCCCTGCCTGAGGCACCTCCTTCAGCGCGTCTTTCTCGGTGCGGTCGATGGTAAAGTGGTAGTCGCCGCACTGGCAGGTGTCCACGAACTCGATGTCGATGTTTTCGCCGATGCCCTCCAGATAGCGATAGTGCCAAGTCTCGAACGGGTACGTGGATGTCACGCCGCCGCCCTCTTCCTCCGGTCGCTCATACTCTCCGCCCGAGGAATGGGAATCGATCGAGTCCGGTGGACCCCACATGATGTAGATGCGCCCGCGATCCGTCTTCCATCCCGGCTTGCCCGCTGCATAGTGATCGTTGGCGTATTGAATGCGCCGGTAGTGTTCGTCGCGGAACTCATTTTCCGGTGAGTCGGGATTGGGGTTGCGCCGCTGCCAGAAGTTCTCGATAAACGCCTCGCGCTCCTCATCGTTGCTCAGGTTCAGAAACGCTTTACGCTCATCGTCGGTAATAATGTAGGGCACTTCCTCGTTGAGCCAGGTCTTGTAGGTGCCCTTCAACTCCTGGCGCAGTTCCTTTTGCTGCTTGTATCTTTCTTTATCCGAGAGCGGCCGGTTGAGGGGGTTTGCTTCCTGATCCTGATCGCTCGCGGGCGCTTGCGCCTGACTTGCGGTAGGCGCCGCGTCGTTATGCTGCGCCAAAACCCCGGTCGCGGGCATGAAAACCAGGCCGCAACCAAGGGCAGTGAAAAGAAGACGGCGGCTGAAGAACGTCATTGCCTTGAATACTCCTGCTATGACTTCATTTTACGGCTACGTGAGACGTCGGGCAAGGTTCAGTGCACAGCCTTTCGCCTGTTGGACGTATCAGCGGCGTCAATGTCACCGGTTCAGCGGCTGGCAAGAGTGGGAATTCACACGATTCGTGACCTGAATGGCTCGCTGGAAGGGCCTCCCGACGTCCAACCGTCAGGCTTGTATCTGCCACGCTCCACACGCCTGGCAGGCAGACGGGCATCCAAACGGGCGATGTTTCATCGGTACTCGCGGTTGACAGGCAGCTTGTGCGGCCGGGAACGGCATTTCAGCCCCTTAGGAACCATTCGCCGCGCGGGCGCGTACACTGGATTGTAGAAAAAACTGGGATTCGATGCGCTCATGAAGAAAATTCTTCTTATCGCTCTGGTTGTGCTTGTGGCCGCCGGATTAGTAGCCTTCATGGTCATCAAGCAGCAGTCCGGCTATACCAAGGTCTACACCGCCGCCTTGACGCGCGAGGACCTGTCCACCATCGTCAGCGGCACCGGCCAGATCAAGCCCAAGAGCTACGTGAACGTGGGAGCCACGTCATTTGGCCGCATCACCCACTTCTTCGTGAAGGAGGGCGACCGCGTAAAAAAAGGCGAGATGCTGGCCACGATCGAGAATGTGCAGCAAGAGTCAACGGTCAACGCGCAGCAGGCCACCATTGACGCCGCCAGGACCGACATCGCCTCATATATCGCCGCTGAGAAAACCGCCCAGGCCAATGTCGAGCACGCTCAGGCCGACCTCGAGCAGAAAAAGCTCGACTGGGACCGCGCCCAGGCCCTCTACAAAGACGGCATCATGGCCAAGCAGGACTACGACGCCAAAAAGGCCGCCTACGATCTCGATGTTGCCTCGTTGGGCCAAGCCGTCGCCGGACTCAATCAGGCCAAGGCGCAGACTGATTCAGCCCGCGGCCATCTGCAGACGGCTATCGCGAACCTCCGCGCCGACCAGGATCTCCTCAACAAGACCATCGCCACGGCTCCTTTCGACGGCATAGTGACGAACGAACCTGTCCGCGAAGGCGAAACCGTTGTCACAGGCATCCAGAACAGCGAGGGCTCCACGCTGATGACGCTCGCCGACATGAGCATCATCACCGCCGAGGTTAAGGTCGACGAAACCGACATCATCAACGTGCAACTCGGCCAGCCCGCCGAAGTCACCGTTGACGCTCTGCCTAACAAAGTGTTCAAGGGCCACGTCACCCTGGTCGGCGATCAGGCTCTGTTGCGCTCCACGGGTGTGGCCACATCGCAGTCCACCACGGGCACCGAGGAAGCCAAAGACTTCAAGGTCGTGGTCACGCTCGACAATCCCTCCGATGAGCTTCGCCCCGGCCTTTCGTGCTCTGCCAAAATTACCACCGCGCATAAGACCAATGTGCTCGCACTGCCCATCCAGGCTCTCACCATGCACGATCCGGCCACCGACGTTGCCAAGCCGGGCGGCGGTGTTCAGGCAGCGTCTGCTCCCGTGAAGTCCAACCCCGTGCAGGGTGTCTTCGTCGTTCAGAAGGATCCGCACGGCAGGCTGCGCGCCAGATTCGTTCCCGTTACCACCGGCATTACCGGGGCCACCGACATCGAAGTGCTCTCCGGCCTGAACCAGGGTGAAGAAATCGTCACTGGCCCCTACAAAACTCTGCGCGACCTTAAGGGAGGCGCTTTGCTCAAACGCGACAAGTCCGCACTGGCGTTGTTGACGGGCAGCTCCAGTTGACGCGCTGGTGCGCTGGCTGACTGCAGTTCAATTTCGAAAGAGGATGAGTCTTAGATGGCTTTGAACGGTATCGGCATTGAGGAACTACCGCGGACCACGGTCGTCAACGCGAACGACATGATCGTCGTCGAGGATCTGTGGCGCACGTACGATATGGGCTCGGAACAGCAGGTGCAAGCCCTGCGCGGCATTTCGCTACGCATCCGCCACAACGAATATGTGGCCATCATGGGGCCCTCCGGTTCGGGCAAGTCCACCCTGATGAACCTGATCGGCTGCCTCGACACCCCATCAAAGGGCCGCTACTGGCTAAACGGCCAGTTGGTCAGCGATCTTGACAACGATCAGCTCGCGCGCATTCGCAACAAGGAGATTGGCTTCGTCTTCCAGACCTTCAATCTGCTGGCCCGCGCCACTGCGCTGCACAATGTGGAGCTGCCCCTTATTTACAACGGCACCCCGTCTGCCGAGCGCATCGCGCGCGCCAAGCAGACCCTCGCCGACGTGGGGCTGGAATCGCGCATGATGCACAAACCCAACGAGCTATCGGGCGGCCAGCGCCAGCGTGTCGCCGTCGCCCGTGCCCTGGTCAACAATCCGTCGATCATCCTCGCCGACGAGCCCACGGGAAATCTCGACTCCAAGACCGGCCTCGAGATCATGGCCCTCTTCGATCAGCTCCACGCCCGCGGCAACACCATCGTACTCGTTACTCATGAGGCTGATATCGCGCAGTTCGCCCATCGCGTCGTTCACATCCGCGACGGCCAGATCTTCTCTGATGAAGCTTCTTCGCGGCGTAGGTAGGCTCACCCCGCGCCGTAGCCGGACGAGCAGCGCAACGGCGTGCGCGCCCGCGTTTTTCACAGGAAGACAGCCATCCTTGACGGAAATTTCATCAATTTGTCTTGACAGGAGAAAAAATTAGAGGCAACATTTCCACAGAAGGTAAGGGGATTGACGCAGGCGGTCAGGGTGACCGCTAGCGCACGTAGAATCATATCCTGGCTTTCCTTCTTTTCCCCTCCTCGATAGCTGAGGTTGTTGCGCCCTGGTTCTTCAGCCGGTGTTACTGCGCCGTCACTCGAAACTGTTCAACGGTTTGGCGCTGAGGGCTTGAGCGCGTCGCAGGCCTCTATCGGTGCGCATGCTGGCACCCGCCGATCCTGCAGGTTTAGACGGCTTTCCGCTTTCGACCGGATCTTCGCCGGCTGGCGCATGCAAGATGCAGATTCCGCGGGAAATCCGCAGTGCGGGTTTCCTCTCGCGGTGGTTTTCTTTCACCATCGCCCTCAACCGTTAAGGCGCTGAACGGAGGGTTCTATGGTCGTCACTTCACAATGCATCGGGCGCAGGGTGACAGGGCTCTATGTGGGCGCCAGCAATGTGCGCCGCTACTTCCGCAAGGGCATCACCGAGATTGAATTGCAGCTCGATCACCTGCGCATCGAGTGCGGGCTGGCGCCGAATTTCTGGCGGGACCAGCCGGAGATTCACGACCCCCGGTTGTGCCTCTGGCTGGAATCGAAGCATCGCAACGGAAACGGGCACGCGACGATCCCGATGGCCATGATCCCGTCGGGAAAAAACTCATTCATCCTTGGCCCCGCCGGCATGAGCGCACAACAGGCGGGCGATAAAAGCGGAGACTCCAATGACAACTGATATGGCCCCGACCGAGTTGGGAGCGCGCGCTGCCGAAGCTTTGGCGGCGCTGCTCACCCGGTTTTCCGGTATCAGGCTGAAAGAAATGAGACGTGAATCCCCAGCCGGTGGCCGGGCCGTCGAGATCGTGGCCCGCATCGATGTCTTCGGTCACACTCATACATTGGCATGTGAAGTGCACTCCGACGGAGAACCGGGTCACGTGCGCACAGCGTTGCACGGTTTACGCGACAGTGCAGCTCATCTCCCCGCCAACACTACACCTGTCCTCATCGCGCCTTATCTTTCACCCGAAGCGCAAGCATTCTGCAACGAAAATCAAGCTGGATTCCTCGATCTCGAAGGCAATGCCCGCCTGACTGTGGGCGAGGTCTTCATCGGCACGCGCTCGCTTCCCTGCCATGCTATCGGTCGCCTATCCGCTGCATACCATCAGCCCCCTGCCCGTTCCCCTGCGAATGAGATTGTCCATGACGGCTTGCGCAGGCCTTCGCGATCTCACACAGCATCTGCGCTCGTAGCCTGAAGCATATGCGAAGCTGCATTCTGGAACGTCCATCCCAGCAAACCGCGCCTTGCCCGCCTGTTCCGCCCGAGGCGAAAACGCTATCCACCGCCTCTGTTTGCCGCGTGCGAAACCACATCGATTGTCATGTGAACGTCACGCCGCCGCTCAGATCTCCAGAATCACCGGCATGATCATCGGCCGCCGTCCCGTGCTCTTCTGGATCAGCCGCTTCAGCTCCACGCGCACCCGCTCATTCACGACGCCGTAGTCTGACTTCTGCTCTGTGCTCAGCCCATCCAGCGTCTTCAGCACCGTCTCTCGCGCCTGGTCGGTAATGTCCGCGCCGCCGAACCCACGCATCAGCACCTCCGGCTCGCGCTCCACCTTGCCCGTCCTCTTGTTGATGGCCATCACCGCCAGCACCACGCCGTCTTCCGACAGAATCCGCCGGTCGCGAATCACCAGGTCCTCCACCACGTCGATCGACGAGCCGGAATCGATGAGGATTCGTCCCGCCGTCACCTTCTCTTGTTTGCGCGCATCGTCCTTATCCAGCTCCAGCACGTCGCCGTCTTCGAGCACAATGGCGTGGTCCACCGCGCCCGTCTCCATGGCCACCTGCGCGTGCCTCCGCAAAAAACGGTAGTCACCGTGAATGGGGATGAAAAACTTCGGCCGCACCAGGTTAATCAACAGACGCATCTCCTCCTGGCTGCCGTGACCGCTCACATGGATCAGTCCATGCTGCCCGTCGTCGTAAATTACGTTCGCTTCGCGCCGGCTCAGGTGGTCGATCACGCGGAAGATCCCCTTCTCGTTCCCGGGAATAATCCGCGAGCTCAGCACCACCGTGTCGCCCGGCTCGATCTTCGCGTGCTTGTGATTGTCCACAGCGGCGCGGCTCAGGCGCTCAGCGGCTCGCCCTGCGTTCCGCTGATCAGCACCATCATCTGCTCCGGCGGAAAGTCCCGGATCTGCCCGGGATTCACGATCAGCCCCGGCGGCACGTCGATGTAGCCGAGATCCTGCGCGATCTCCGTGCTCTCCATCATCGAACGGCCCACCACGGCCACCTTGCGCCCGTGCTTGCGCGCCAGTTCCATGGCAATGCGAATGCGGTAGATCGAAGACGAAAAACAACTGAAGAACAGCTTCTTCCTGGTCTGCGTGAACACCTCGTCCAGCCGCGGAATCACCGCCCGCTCGCTGGGCGTGTACCCCGTCCGCTCAACGTTGGTCGAGTCCTGCAGCAGCGCCAGCACGCCCCGCTTGCCATACTCGGCAAAGGTGTGCAGATCGAAGGCCTTGTCGTCCAGCGGCGCCAGGTCGATCTTGAAGTCGCCGGTATGAATAACGATGCCGACCGGCGTTTCGATCGCCAGCGCCACGCAATCCACCAGCGAGTGCGTCACGCGGATGGGCTCGATGGTGAACGGCCCAATCGTGAACTTCGCCTTCGGCTCGATCTCGATCAGTTCCGCTTCGTCGAGCAGTTCGTGCTCCTCCAGCTTGTCTTCCACGTATGCCAACGTGAACTCGGTGGCGTACACCGGCACCTTCAGCTCGTTCAGCATCCACGGCAGCCCGCCGATGTGGTCCTCGTGCCCATGCGTCAGCACGATGGCCCGAACGTGCTTCTTGTTCTCAATCAAATAGGTGATGTCGGGCACAACAATGTCCACGCCGAGCAACTCCGTCTCGGGGAACATCAGGCCCGCGTCGATCACAATGATGTCGTCTTCCCAGCGCAAAGCCAGGCAGTTCATACCGAACTCGCCCAGCCCGCCAAGGGGAATGATTTGCAGCTTTTTTGTTTGCATCGGTCAACTTCGATGCTACCACTGTTGGCCTTTGCGCGATCCTAGCGGCGCCGAGTCAAGCGTCGTTATGCGTGTGGCGCGTAGACCGGCGGGACGGTTGCGGCCGAATTCCGATCCAGCATCCGAGAGCAACTCGCGATCTTGCTCCAGTAAATGATCCAGAGAACCAGATACGCGAGCGCCGAGAGCAATCCGATGAAAATCAGGAAGATTACCGGGATGGCCCAGGTCGGAATGTCCGTTGTCGCTGACTGGCTGTCCACCTTACTCAGTAGGAAAAAAATTAAAAAGGGAAGGATCGCGCACACTGTACAGACGCTCATGGCCATGCCAACCGACATCCCCGGTCCGGACTGGGGACTCGGAATCCTCCGCGTCTGAAACTCGTTACCGAGCGATCGCGCCAGCCCCAGCACAACAAAGAATTGCCAGATGATATTGAACAGTGGTATCAACATCAACCAAACCATCCCCGGCCGCATCGTCCTCGATGGCGCAGAGCATTTCTTGAGCGCCTTGGAAAGCGTAAGAATGTAAAGAATTCCCAGCACCATCCAAAGCAGGCAGATGATCTTGACGCTCGTGCGAAGGCTCTCGACAAGTTGCACAACGTGGCCTAAGTTCATCGTGGTCTCCTTCTATTTTGGAATGTTGCGCGCCATCCTAGTGTGGTGTCCCCGAATTTCGTGACAAAATGAGCGAAGAACAACCGCAGATCCTTCGACTCCGTTTGGCCGAAAAACGGCCAAACTCCGCTCAGGATGACAACTGGATTTATGATGCGAACTTTGGAGACACCACACTAGCACGGTCCCGCATGTCAGGCAAACGAATTCGGCGTTGCATGGGTCCGTAAGAAGGGGTACGTCTCGAAATCTTCAAAAGGGGCTTGGCCCCAGGCTGGGTCATAGAATTCGCGGATTTTGCGAAAAGCACGCGCCAGGAGTTTTTCGGGCCAGCAAAAAGCCCGCTGATTCAGCGGGCTTTCGCGGCCAGTCTCTGGTAGCGCTACCGGGAATCGAACCCGGGTTTTAAGATTGAGAATCTCACGTCCTAACCCCTAGACGATAGCGCCACTCATTGTGTGGAAGCTGCCTGCGAACGCAGGCAACTCTCTTACTTTAGCAAAAATACCGCGTCAATCCAATGGCATGACGTGAGATGAAATGCCGCTCAAATCCCCAGCTTGCGCACTTCCTCGTTGTAGTACTTGCGGTACAGAATGTCCCACTCCTGTGAGCCTTCCAGGATGATCTTCCTCTGGTTGGCGATCTTCTGCCGCGCCATGGCGTCGATCTTCGCCTCCTCGGTGAGCAGAACCTCCAGCGCCTTGCGCGACTCCTGGCGGATCGTGTTGCGATCCTCGAGGAACCCCACCTGGTCGATCTCGGCCAGCGTGTCGGCAACCGTGTGGGCCATCTTGTTCAGCTTGTCGCGGCTGATCCTCATGGCGCCGCTCTGCGCTTCCCCGATCCTCATAGCACCGCCTTGTACTTCTTGGCCAACTCGGTCTTCACTTTTTTGAACATTTCGGCGTACTGCGCCCCGCTCCTGCGCATCTCCTCGGAGTAGGCGTCCAGAATCACGCGCACTTCCTCGTTGATGCGGTCCTCCAGCGAAAGCTCGTCGAGCAGGGCCGCGTTGACGCGCTCCTCCGTCACCTTCAGATCGCTGGTAGTGATCATCTTGGCGTCGATGAGGTGCTTGACCGTACGGCGGGCGAGATACCCAATGTAGTCGCGGGAAAAGATCATGGGTTATAGCTCAGGATAGCGCATTGCACCTCTGTCTGTACATCTGTTAAAGGGCATCTTTGTCAGCGTTTTGCGGCTCGGCGGACGTTTGCGCTGCACTCCTGCCGCTTCTTGTCAAACTTCGCCCCCGCCGCATCAACGCGTAGTATGGCTGGTTCGAAAGCGTCGCATTGAATAACGGTTCGAGCCGCGTGGCGCCGTTTTTTGCCTCCATGTCGAAGTAGTATTCGAGTGGAAAATCGGACTGCGTGTAGTCGGCCGGAATCGCCGCGGTGAAGCTCTCTCCATCCTGCTGCATGTCCACCTGCTTCCACCGCTCGGCCTGGTCGGTATGCCGGTAGTGCAGGCGCATCGAGGTGACTTCGCCCGCGACCAGGACCGCCACCGGCAGCGCAAGCGGTGCGCCGGCCTCAAAGCTCACCGGCGGGTAATGCACGCACGCTGCGAGCGGCCGGCCCGGCCTGCCGGTTGCGGCGCCGATCGCGATCCGTGTATCTTCGGTTGATACATCGGTTCGTCCCACACTCTTGATCTGCTCCGCCAGCGCCTCGAGGTCCTTGTCGATCTCGCTCAGCCGGTCGCTCCAGTGCCCGCGCCGCATGGGTACGCTGCCATACGAAATGTCCGCCCGATAGACAACTGCCGCGCGCGCCGCCATGTCCGCCCACGCTTCGCGCGCCATCCTGTACTCGTCCAACGCTTCCCGGCCCGCGTTTATATCCTGCGACTGCTCAAATATCGCGTACAGCACGCCACCGCGCAGCTTGGTCGCAAAAAAACGTCCCAGCCCGATCTGAATCTCCACGTCCGCTTCCATCCGCCGGAACGCCGCCGACCGCCGTGCAATGGTCCTGCGGCGCGCGTCATCCAGCGCAGTGCTCGCGGCGTTCGCGCAATCCTCCATCCACTGCGCCACCTCGATCGGCGAGTACCTGGGATTCGCGGCGTTCGCGAGCAGATCCGCGGCGTGATCGTCGATGGTCGCGAATAGTTGCGGATCGAGCGGGCTCACGGTTCCGAAACACCTGGGCTCCGGCGTGTCGCTATACGGCGAAGGCTCGCTGCCGCGCACGATCGGCATATTGGCGTAAATCTCGGGCCAGAACGAGTGATTCGATGCCGAAGGCAGGTGCGCCGAGGTGAGCAGCGGCAGAATCCGGCTGGCATTCGCGACGGCTGTCTCCGCCGCCATCGTACCCGCTCCAAACTGCGTCCGCATCCAGCGCCGCCACGCCTCAGGGTTTGCGTCGGGATCGTAGAGCCGCCGTCCCCACACGCGATAGTAGAGCTCGAACTTCTGCCAATCGTATTTGGGATTGAGCGCCGCATCGGCATACGCGCATCGCCCACCGGGTTGCCCTGAGCCTTCCCTGCCCTTGAAGGTCAACGGCTCCATCAGATCCAGCCCTACGGCGCCGCAAAAATGCGCCGTGCGCCCGTAGGCCGCCGCCATCTCGGGATCCGCACTCAACAAATGCCGCTGCGTACCTGGCCACAGGCGGAAGAGCAACTTGTAGGGTGCGCCAGCCGTTAGGAAATCCGCGTAGCCGTAGCGCGTAAACGAGCGCGCGCCCGAGCTCAGGCTGAACGGTCCCTCGCCTGTGTGCCCGGGTTTGGGAATCTCCAGCGCGCGGATGTCGGCCTGCTGGTAGCCGAGGCTCTGGTGCTCGGCCGCATACTTCGCGCCCAGCTTCACCGGCATGCCCGTAGCCACGGCGATCGAGATCATCTTCTCGTCCACGCCTTTGGCGTGCATATCAATCTCGATGGTGCGGCCGCAGCCCGTGACAGCCTCGAACAGCGTCTGCCAGAAATCGTAACGGCCCTCGGGTATGCCGCTCTCGCCGTGCACACGCATCGTCAAACCCTGGATCTCAGGACATTCCTTCAGCAGCATCGCCAGCGCGTCGCGGCAGTAATTCGCATGCGTATCGGAAGTGAGTCCTTCGATGCGGTGATAGGCATTGGGGCTGTCGGTCCACTGGTAGGCGTGCGTCCAGATTCCCAGCTGGAAGTGCAATCCGCGCGCCGCGGTCTGCGCGGCAATGAATTTGAGCGCATCCAGATTCATCTGCCGTTCGTGATCGCTGAGCACAACCGGCGCCGGCAGCACCGTGCCGTCAGGCGCGGCAAGCTGCATCACGTGCACGCCGTACCCTGGAACCTTGAGGAGATACGGATAAGGAAAGTGCAGATAATCGTCCGTGACCCCCTTCGGGAAGTCATATTCGATCCCGAACGCAAGACAGAAGCGGTTGAAGCGGCTCGCCGCAAGCACGTCGAGATACCCGATCCAGAAATCGCGGTCGTAGAGCCACGGCTTGTCTTCCACTTCACTGCAGAAGTAGCGTCCCACGCTACGCAGTTCGTTGGCCGGCTTCTCCAGAATCGGCTGCGCCATATGCAGCGCCACGCGCGGATCGGCTCCGAACGCAACGCGCTCCGCGAGTTCCAGCAGCCCATAAACGTAGCCGCGCACGTCACCGCCGGAGACGATTGTTGCCGGCATCCCGGCAAACCGGCCCGGCGACAAGCTAAAACTCTCAGCGCCGGCCTGCCATCCGGGCGCGTGCGAGGCGTTCTGCGGCGGCACAAGTCCCGTGGAGTTCACCAGCACATAGAACCCCGTTCCGTACACGCGTTCAGTGGAACTCGTTATCCGGCACGATCTGCCTTTAGCGGCAATTGCTCCGCGGAGCTGGTCCGCGGCCCATCGCACGGCCGGCGCGCCGGCCACGGGATCGTTCCCGTCGATTGCAATCGCGTAGCCGTGTCCCGCCTGCGCCAGCGCGCCCTCCGCAACGCTCGCCGCCGAAACCGCCGCCGCCACCTTCAAAAATTCTCTGCGCTTCATCGCAAATCCCGGCTCCGGCTTGCTCCGCTCCTTAGCGCCCTAGTCCCTATGTCCCTATGTCCCTAGTCCCTCTTCCGATGCGGGCAGCTCTTCGTATTCAGGCACTCTTCGGCCATGCGCAGCCGCTCTACCGGCCGTCCGCCTACCAGATGTTCCTGCACGATCTCCTCGGCATCCTCTGGCCGCACATTCGAGTACCACACCGCCTCCGGGTACACCACCACCGTCGGTCCGTGCTCGCACTGGTCCAGGCAGCCGGACTTGTTGATCCGCACCCTGGCGCCCAGCCCAGCCTCGCGGCAGAGTTGCTGCAGCCGCGCATGCAGTTCGCTTTTTCCATCGGCGGTGCAGGAGGGCCGTGGCGCTCCAGCGGGGCGGGTGTTGTGGCAGACAAAGACATGGTACTCAAACGCGGGCAAGCGTCGATCCTCCTCGATTAAGTCCACTCCAGAGTAACAACTTCGCGCCGCGCGCGGTGCCCAGTTCCGAGCGAGTTTGAATTTGCTTTGAAGGGTGCGGGCTTCATCCGTACGTCAAGCCACTCGAAAGGAAACAGACTTTAGGCCTTGTGGAAATGCCGCATCAAAGCTCCGGCGCCCCGGAATTGCTCCGGCGGCGTTTTTACTGCCCCTTTAGCCCGCCTTGGCCAATCGAGCCTTTCCACAGCCGCTACCCTCCAAACTGGCAAAGTTTCTCTTTCATCCCATGTCCCACCCCGCCCCCATCTGCGAGAATGAGGGATTGACGATGAGCACCGACAACCTACTCTCGCTGAAAGACGACATGGTGGCCTTTATTGAGGGCCACGGCTTGCGCCGACTGCCCGGCTACGTCACCGAGGACATTCCCTCCATCCTCTGGGAGGGCCGCGGCAATCCTGACGCATGGAAGGACTTTGTGGAGATGGCCAAACACGCGGGCGCTCCCTTTATCACCTTTAGCGAAATGACGCTGGACCTTGAGGAGCTCGACGCCCTCATCGAGGAAGCCGGCGAGATGAACTTCCCCGACGAGGAAGCCGCCGAACTCGTCGAAGCCAATTGGCTGCGCAAGTACGCCGGCAAGCTCGGCTACATTCAGCTTGGCTTCATCTACCAAGGCATTATCTTTCTACACGAAACCACCACCGAGTGGTATGAGCGTTACCAGGCGCTGCTCGAAAACATCGAGAGCTTTCACGACATCGTCATCGACGACGCCCACTCGCACGACGACGAGGACGAGTAATCCGTGTGAGCGCAGCCGGGGCTGGGAATCAAACTACTGCCGCAAATGGCGACCGCAGGCCCTCGAATGGACCGCCGCAGCGCTGGATCCTCGCCGAACCGCACCCCGAACAAGCCGCTGTCCTCGCCCGCGAAGCGCGTCTGCCGCTCGTCCTCGCGGAACTCCTCGTCGCGCGCGGCATCGCTTCAGCCGCTGAGGCTTTCGCTTTCCTGAGCCCCGAGCCCGCCCATCTTCACGACCCGTTTCTCATGCTCGGTATGTCAGCCGCCGTCGAGCGCCTTGAATGCGCCGTCGCCGCGCACGAGCCTATACTTCTCTACGGCGACTACGACGTGGACGGAACCGTAGCCGTCGTCCTGCTCAAAACCGCCATCGAAATGCTCGGCGGCGTGGTGCGCTTCCATGTTCCCCATCGCCTGCGCGAAGGCTACGGCATGCAGTCGAGCGTGCTGGAAGCGGCCTACGCCGAGGGCGTCCGCGTCGTTGTCACCGTCGATACCGGCATGAGGGCCTTCGCTGAAGCGGAAACCGCGCGCCGCCTCGGCCTCGACCTCATCGTCACCGACCATCACCTGCCGGCCGGAGCCGGGGCGCCATTTGGGCCAGACAGGTCTTCGTCCGTGGGGAGTGGTGCCGCCCACGACGCCGTTCCCGCCGCGCTCGCTATCCTCAATCCCAATCAGTCCGGCTGCTCCTACCCGGAGAAATCCCTCTGCGGCGCCGCCATCGCGCTCAAGCTCGCGCAGGCCTTGCTCGAGCGCCGCGATCCAACCCGCGCACGCGAGAAGACACTGCCTAGTTTTCTCAAGATGGCGGCCATCGCTACCATCGCCGACGCCGTTCCCCTCTGCGGCGAAAATCGTACCATCGCCGCCCTCGGCCTGCGCGAGCTGCGCCGTCCCGTTGGCGCAGGCCTCCGCGCGCTCTTCGCCGCCGCCGCGCTCGACCCCGCCTCGAAGCAGCTCACCGGCTTCGACGTCGCCTTCCGCCTCGCCCCGCGCATCAACGCCGCCGGCCGCATGGACGTCGCCACCGACGTCGTCGAGCTTTTCTCCACGCGCGACTCCCATCGCGCTGCCGATCTTGCCGCCAAGCTCGATCGCCTCAACCGCGAGCGCCGCGACGTCGAGGCCGCCGCGCTCACCGCCATCGAGGCCCGCCTCGCGTCCGACGCCGAGATCGCAGCCGACCGCCTGCTCGTCGTCGACGGCGAAGGCTGGCATCGCGGCGTCATCGGCATCCTCGCCTCGCGCGTTGTCGAGCGCACCGCCAAGCCCGCCATCGTCGTCAGCGTCGAGGATGGCATCGCCTATGGCTCTGGCCGCTCTGTCAACGGCTTCCCGCTCCTGGCCGCCATCGAATCCTGCGCAGATCTTTTCACCCGCTTCGGCGGCCACGCATTCGCTGTCGGCTTCGCCTTGCCCGCGGAAAAGCTTCCCGGCCTCAGGCGCCGCCTGCGCGCCTACGCGGAAGAGCACCTCGCCGCGCGTGAGCCCGAGCGCCTTTTGCGCATTCACGCCGAACTGCCGCTCGACCGCATCACGCCCGTGCTCGCCGGATTCCTCCGCAAACTCGAACCCCTCGGCCACGGCAACCCCGAGCCCGTATTCCTCGCCCGCGGCGCGCGCCTGCTCTCCGCGCCGCGCATCATGAAGAGCCGCCACCTCGCGCTCGACCTCGCGCAGGTCGCCGCGGCGACCGCATCCCCGCCCGACGGTTCCTCAACTCGCCTGCCCGCCAGCCCAGCGCCCTCGAGCTCCATTCGCGCAGTCGGATGGAACCTCGCCGAGCGCGCCATGGTACTCCGGCTTGAGCGAGGCAGCCTCATCGATCTCGCCTACCGCATCCGCGAAAATGACCATCCCGACTTCGGCGGCCTCGAGATCGAGATCCTGGGAATCGAACCGGCGCGTGCGTGACCGTCAAGGAGCGCCGCCGTCCGCCCGCTCGGCATTATTCGCCCCCACCAGAAACAAAAAGGCCCTCCGCATCGCGGAGAGCCTTCCGTTTCCTGCCAGACGAAGCAGCCGCTTATGCCACCACTTCAATCCCCATTGATCGCGCCGTCCCCTTGATGCTCTTCACCGCCGCGTCAACTGACGCCGCGTTCAAATCCGGCATCTTCTGCGTGGCGATCTCGCGCACCTGTTTCTCCGTCACCTTGCCCTTCTTCTCTTTGTTCGGAGTGCCCGATCCCTTCTCGATCCCCGCCGCCTTCTTCAGCAGCACCGCTGCCGGAGGCGTCTTGGTCACGAAGCTGAAGGTGCGATCCGCGTAAACCGTGATGACGACCGGAATAATCAGCCCGGCCTGGTCCTTGTTCTGCGTCTTGGCGTTGAACTGCTTGCAGAACTCCATGATGTTCACCTGCGCCTGGCCCAGCGCGGGGCCGACCGGCGGCGCCGGCGTCGCCTTCCCGGCTTCGATCTGCAACTTCACATAGCCAGTAATCTTCTTCGGAGGTGCCATTTTGTTCCTTCGGAACCAGCTTCCAGCTTCTAGCCGCTAGCTGCTAGCTCATCCTTTTTGTTACAAATTTTGAGATCGAAACCCTCAGCTTTGCCCCAACCGGCCCCGCTAGACGATGAACCGGCTAGAAGCTAGGAGCTAGAAGCTAGAAGCTCGCTTTACTCAATCTTTTCCACCTTGCCAAACTCCAGTTCCACCGGCGTCGACCGCCCGAAGATCGTCACCATCACCTTCAGTGTCTCGCGGTCTTCGTTGATCTCGTCCACCACGCCGTTGAAGTTGGCGAACGGCCCGTCGGTGATGCGCACCTGCTCGCCCTTCTCAAACTTGAGCTTCATCCGCGGCTTGTCTTTGACCGTCTCTGAGCGGAAGAGAATCGAACTCACCTCTTCCTCGCTCAGCGCCACGGGCTTGTCGCCGGTGCCCAGAAATCCCGTTACCTTGGGCGTGTCCTTCAGCACGTGCCAAAGGTCGTTGTCCAGTTCCATCTCCACCAACACGTAACCGGGCAGAAACACCCGCTCCACAGTGCGCTTCTTGCCGTTGATGATCTCCGTCACCGGTTCGGTGGGAATCATCACGCGCCCCACGCGTTCCTTCAGCCCAAAGGCCTGCACGCGGCTCTCGATCGACTCCCGCACCTTGCGCTCGAAGCCCGAGTAGGCGTGCAGTATGTACCACCGGAAGCGCTCGTTCCGCTGCGGCCGCGCCTCTGCTTCGCCCGCCTGCGCCTCCGCCTCGGCCTGCGTTTCTACCGCTGCCGGTGCTTCTACCTGCGCCTCTACGGGTTGTTCCAACTCATCTGCCATTCTGCTCTCGATTCCGTGCTGCGCCGGTTACTGCGATCCGCCCAGCAGGCTCAATATCCCATGCGGCCCCATTATGGCGGTTTTGAAAATGAAGTCGACGATGAAGAAGAACAACCCAAACAGGAAGGTCGCCACGATCACCACGCCCGTCGTCACCCTCACTTCCTTCCACCCTGGCCAAACCACCTTGCGCATCTCCGCGCGTACATCGCGCAGAAAGTCCGTAAACTCGCTCCACTTGCTCAGCGCGCCGCCCCCAAACTCGGCCAGGGCCCCAGGCTCCTGCCGTTTCGCGGACCGTTCTTCGCCTCTCTCGATTGCCGTTTTCGTCGCCATATTTCCAACCCTTCTTCAGCCTTCAGCCGTCAGCCTTCAGCTTCATCCCGCTTGCGCTTGCCTCATCCGCTCCATCCACCGTTGCAAAAGCTGAGAGCTGAAAGCTGACAGCTAATAGCTGTCTCTCAAACTGGCAGGGGCGGAGGGATTCGAACCCCCAAGTCCGGTTTTGGAGACCGGCAGTTTAGCCGTTGAGCTTACGCCCCTGAAATCAGCTCTTAGCTTCTAGCCTCTGGCTTCTAGCTTGGCCGGGGGAGAACCGAATACTAAACCTCCCGATACCGGAGCTAGGAGCTAGAAGCTAGCGGCTAGAAGCTGCCTTACTTCGTTTCCTTATGCACCTGGTGCTTGCGGCAGCGCTTACAGAACTTCTTCAGCTCGAGACGGCCCGTGACCGTCTTCTTGTTCTTCGTCGTCGAGTAGTTCCGCTCTTTGCACTCGGTGCACTCCATTGTAATGATTTCCCGCATCTCAAACCCCTTCAGTTCTCAGTTCTTAGTTCGTAGTTCTCAGTTTCCGCTGCGCCGCTCATCCCGTCGCCAGCCACAGTCGCGTCAACTGTAAACTGCGAACTACGAACTTACTTGATAATTTCCGAGATCGTGCCCGCGCCCACCGTCCTGCCGCCCTCGCGGATGGCGAACCGCAAACCCTTCTCCATGGCCACCGGCGTGATCAACTCCACTTCCAGCTCCACGTTGTCGCCCGGCATCACCATCTCCACCCCCGCCGGCAGCTCCGCCACTCCCGTCACGTCCGTGGTGCGGAAGTAAAACTGCGGCCGGTAGCCCTTGAAGAACGGCGTATGACGCCCCCCCTCTTCCTTGCTCAGCACGTACACCGAGCTCTTGAAGTTCGTGTGCGGCGTAATCGATCCCGGCTTGGCCAGCACCATCCCCCGCTCCACGTCCTCCTTCGGCGTGCCGCGCAGCAGAATCCCCGCGTTGTCCCCCGCCAGTCCTTCGTCCAACTGCTTCTTGAACATCTCCACGCCCGTGCACACCGTCTTGCGCGTCTCGCGGAATCCCACAATCTCCACGTCCTCGCCCACCTTCACCTTGCCCCGCTCGATGCGGCCGGTGACCACCGTCCCACGTCCGGAGATAGAAAAAATATCCTCGATGGGCATCAGGAACGGCTGATCCACCGCGCGCTCCGGCCGCGGCACATACTTGTCCACCGCATCCATCAGCTCGTCGATCTTCGCCTCCCACTCCGCCTCCCCGTTCAAGGCGCCCAAAGCCGATCCCCGAATCACCGGCACGTCGTCGCCCGGAAACTGGTACTTGGTCAGCAGTTCCCGCACTTCCATCTCCACCAGGTCGATCAGCTCGCCGTCTTCCACCGCGTCGCACTTGTTCAGGAACACCACGATGCAGGGCACCCCCACCTGCCGCGCCAACAAAACGTGTTCTTTAGTTTGCGGCATCGGGCCGTCCGTCGCCGCCACCACCAGAATCGCTCCGTCCATCTGCGCCGCGCCGGTGATCATGTTCTTGATGTAGTCCGCGTGACCCGGGCAGTCCACGTGCGCGTAGTGACGGTTCTTGGTCTCGTACTCCACGTGCGCCGTGGCGATGGTGATGCCCCGCTCCCGCTCTTCCGGCGCGTTGTCGATGGAGTCGAACGAGCGGAACACAATCTTGGGATTGTGCTTCTGCAATACCTTGGTGATGGCCGCCGTCAACGTCGTCTTGCCGTGATCGATGTGACCGATCGTCCCTACGTTCACGTGCGGCTTGCTGCGATCAAACTTTTCCTTCGCCATAAAGCCTCAAGTTCCTTTCCTCGTGTTACTGCCTTCTCCACACCGGGGGCGTTCGCCGCCGCGAACTCCAGCCCCCAAAACCTCAAAAGCTGCTTCTAGCTTCTAGCCTCTAGCTACTAGCTACTAGCTACTAGCTCAATCCTGCTTCTGCAAGCCACATCGGCTCAATCTCCCACCCTACAAGCTAGAAGCTAGTAGCTAATAGCTTGCCTTTCTCATTTCCCCTGCGCCCGGCCGATGATCTCGTCGGCAATCATGCGCGGCGCCTCAAACTGTTCCCTGATCCCTGATCCCTGTTCCCTGCCTTTCTCAGTAGTACGCGTACGCCTTCAAATACCTCTGCCTCAGTTCCAGCGGCACCGCTTCCACAAGTCTCAAATACCGCTCTCGCGTCAGCGCCTGGTCTGAAACCGGCAGCGCCTGGTACAAACCGATCGCGTCCTTACCCAGCAACCCGCGATCGAGAATCCCCTCGTAATCGCGGATGCGCCGCTTGGCCTTGCTCACCCGGTTCAGGAAGACTTCCACGTCGCGCGCATCGAACGCTGCATCGATGAGCGCGTGAAGCCTCTGATATCCCGGCTCATCCTTGACCGCGATCGCTGCCTGCTCAAACATCCTTAAACCTCAAAAACAGCCTCTAGCTTCTAGCCACTAGCTTCTAGCTCGATCTTGCCGCCTCAAACCTCAGAGGTTCAACCTGCCACTACAAAAGCTAGAAGCTAGGAGCTAATAGCTAGTAGCTTGTCTCTGGAGCGGGAGACGGGACTCGAACCCGCGACCAACAGCTTGGAAGGCTGTGACTCTACCACTGAGTTACTCCCGCCCGTAAAACCAGCCTTTAGCTTCTAGCCACTAGCTTCTAGCCCGACCGTTCCGCTTCAAGCCTCGGCGGCTCGTCCGCCGCCGCCAAGCTAAAAGCTAGAGGCTAGTAGCTAGAAGCTGACTTCTGGAGCTGATGACCAGGATTGAACTGGTGACCTCTCCCTTACCAAGGGAGTGCTCTACCAACTGAGCTACATCAGCCCGCTAAACCCACAAAAGCCAGCCACTAGCTTCTAGCCGCTAGCTTCTAACTCCGTTCTGCTCGCCCGTGCCTCGTCGCCTCGATCTTGCACTACCGAAGCTAGAAGCTGGGAGCTAGCAGCTAGGAGCTGTCTTTCTCCCTGCGAATCTTCTCCGCATGACGGGCCAAAACCGTTCTCAACGCCAGCCCGCCAATGATGAAGAGCGGAACCAGCCTTAACTCCACCGGTCTGCCAAACACGAGTACCGAACCGTCGCCCATCGTCAGCCAAGCCAGAGCCGCCAAAACCGCGAACATGGCCAGCGCCGCCCAGAACTTCCGGTCTAAATCCGCTTCGGCGCTCATCACTGCCCGCTACCCGCTGATCCTTGTTCCCTAGTCCCTAGTCCCTAGTCCCTGCTTTTCTGGTGCACAGGGGAGGATTCGAACCTCCGTAGCTCGCAAGGAGCGGCAGATTTACAGTCTGCTGCCATTAACCGCTCGGCCACCTGTGCCCAAATCACAAACATCGGCAACCCTGAGTGCCCTCCTCGCCGCCTGTCTTTTTTTGCGGCCAGGGTGGGAAACTCCAAAATATCCACGCAACCAAAATGCCCGTTCAGCCCGCTTCCGCGCACGCCGCAACCTCCGGAGTGCCTCCGGACCTTGCGATCCTGCGCCTGAAGTGGAATCACTGTGGTGCCGAGGTCCGGCGTCCGCCACTCGCGCCCGCCGGTAAACTCTGCCGCTTCCGTCTCCGGTTCGGGTTTCTTTCTTGTGGAGCTGGCGAAGGGATTTGAACCCCCGACCCTCTGATTACAAATCAGATGCTCTACCAGCTGAGCTACGCCAGCTCTCCGGCGCCCGCCATTGCGGACCACCATCCCACGGGAAACCTTCCCGGAGGCCGAAAAGTACGCAGACACACTCCCATTTTCCGCGTAGACGGCACAGAAATCAAGGTTAGCACAGCGCCGCAGCCGGAGCAAACGCGGAAAAGGCACGGAACGTCCGGCCCATGGCTCGGCAGAACACAGCGAACGGAATCGGGGGCCGGCCTAAAGACAAGGCAGTGCAAATCCAGGTGCGCCGGCCGCGCAACCCTCCAGAGTTGTATTGCTGAACTACCGCTCTACAGTGGATCATTTTCTTGGTACCCTGCAACACATTTCTCTGTCCCGATTGACGACTGGAGGCTCCTTTATGCGCAAGGCCGTATGCGCGTTTCTGTTCCTGGTGTTTTGCCCGTTCCTCATCGCCCAGCAGGCGCTGAACAACGACTCCATCATCAAGATGGTCAAGGCTCAGCTCTCCGACGACGTCATCGTCACCACCATCAATGCCTCGCCGGGCGCCTTTGACACCTCGCCGGACGGCCTCATCGCGCTCAAGCAGGCCGGCGTCAGCGACAAAGTGATTGCCGCCATCGTGGCCAAGGGAGCAGCCGCTGCACCCGATTCCGCCGCGCCCCCCACCCCCGATGCCTCCGCGCCCGCAACCCCGCTCCCTCCCGGTGTCGAAAACATCGGCGCTTACTACAAAGACAGCGGCGGCAATTGGCAGCCGCTTCCCTCTGAGGTGGTCATCTTTCAATCCGGCGGCCTGGTCAAGCACGTCGCCTCCGCCGGCCTCATGAAAGAGGATCTGAACGGCCTCGTCGGGGGCATGCGCAGCCGGCTCGTCGTCAGCACCCCCGTCACCTTCATACTCCACGTCCCGCAGGGCCGCACCGCCAACGGCTACGAGCTGGTTCGCCTGCATGTGGCAGGCAATAACCGGCAGTTCCAGTCCGTCGCCGGAGGCCTTGAGCTTCAGCATGGATCCGCCAGCTCGCTTCGCGACGAGATCGATTTCTCCAGCAAGCAAATCGGCCCGTCCGCCTACCAGATCGTGCTGGGCTCGGAGATTGGCGAGGGCGAATTCGGTTTTCTTGAGCCGCAAGACACCGCCTCCTCAAAAGCCCCTCCCAGCTCCGGCAAAATCTTCACCTTCGCCATCGTCAACTAAGCCGAGCCCTGCAACCACCGGCGCGGCGCCTTCCCCCCGTTTCAATGGGGCTGCGAGTGGCCTGCAAATCAACAAACTCTTGCGCAAACCGGCGATTGGGTAGATGATTCGGGTACGATTCCAAAGCACTTTCTCTCGTTCCAAACACCAAGGGCGGTCGTGTGTTGAAAGGGGTAAAAGGTGAACAAGCTACTAGCCATCCTTCTTTGTGTTTTATTTCCAATCAGCGCGTTTGCCGGCGATATCGGTTACAAAATCGTCTATGACGGCGGGTCCCTTCCCACCTCCAAGGCCGGGACGGACATGAAGCTGTACATTGAAGGCGCAAACATCCGGATCATGAGTCGCGGGTCTGAAGTTGCGGTCATTCCGGCCGCATCTGTCACCGAAATAAGCTACGGACAGGATGTGCACAGGCGCGTAGGCGCGGCCATCGGTGTCGCCGTGGTTTCGTTCGGTCTGGGAGCCCTGCTAGCCCTGTCCAAATCGAAGAAGCACTTTGTCGGCATCACTTGGGATAACAACGGCCAAAAGGGTGGAATCGCGTTTCAAGCCGACAAGAGCGATTATCGTGGCCTGCTAGCGGGACTTGAAGGGATCACCGGCAAGAAAGCCGTTGACTCCGACACGATGACTGTGAAGAACTGACCCATTCATGTCCCGCCCCTGCCGGGTGCCGGGGTACCCCGCCCAAGCCGGGCTTGGGCGGGATAAGGTCAGCGCAACACCCATTGCGCCTGCCGTCCATTCTTGCCTCCTCAGCCTACAACGAAAGTTCTCTTGCGGAAATCCGCATTTCGTTAGATGATTCTGTTGCAATCCTGCACTGGTTTTTCCAGTTCGGAAACCTATGGAGAAGCTTCATGCGTAAATTTCTGTTTGCCGTGTTCTTTCTGCTTATCTGCTCGTTCGCGTTCGCTCAGCAGGCCATGAACAACGATGCCGTCATCAAGCTGGTCAAAGCCGGCCTCTCCGACGATCTCATCGTCACCACCATCAACTCGTCACCAGGTACCTACGACACCTCCGCGGATGGGATCATAGCCCTCAAGACCGCGGGCGCCAGCGACAAGGTCATCGCGGCAGTCGTTGCCAAGGCTGCGGCGCCTTCCACGCCGCCTCCCGCCGCCTTTGCGGTTCCAGCGTCCACCGGCCGCCCCGCTGGCATCGATGATGTCGGCGTTTACTACCGGAGATAAGAACGGCGCGTGGACCTCTCGAGCCGGAGATCGTGAACTTTAAGACCGGCGGCTTCCTCAAGAGCATCGCCACAGATGGCCTCGTCAAAGGTGACGTCAACGGCCACATTCAGGGCAAGAGCTCGAAGAACGTCCTGACGTTTCCCGTCATTCTTGCGGTCTACGTGCCCGAGGGCGTCAACATCGCCGAGTATCAACTGCTGCGTCTTCGCCTAAGCGGCAATGCGCGCGAGTTTCGCTCCGTCACTGGCGGCGTCATTCACTCCTCCGGCGGTGCAACCCGCGACAACGTCCAGTTTCAATCGCAGAAGATCGCTCCTCGCGTCTACCAGATCACCCTTGATCAATCGCTGGGCAAGGGCGAATACGGCCTCCTGCCTCCCGGCTCCTACACCAGTTCGAACATGGCCAGCGGAGGCAAAATCTACTCCGTAAGCATTCCCGAGTAGCGCAGTCCCTATGCGGCTCGTTCAGGACTTGTTGGCCGATCACTTCGCCGGGTACCCCGTTAAGCTCGGCTTGCGGCTGTGCTTGGTTCGCGCAACACCCGCCGCACTATACGCAGCACGCCCTCATCCAGTCCGCGGTCCCACTGTGACGGGGATTACGTCACAAAACTATAAAGGGGAGTAGCATCGTGGCCGATCCTTGCTGTGAGGGCAAACTCGCCATGAAACACCTTGCGCCGCTTTTTCTTTCGCTCGCCATTCTCATTGCAGCCGCGCCGCTGTCCGCCAAAGAGAGCCAGCCGCCCAATACAAAACCATCGTCGTCAAGCACTTCATCAACTCCAACGGGGCCGGCCAGTCGCAGGAATTCATCAATTATTTCTGCGACTCACTGGTCGTCCAACTGGAGAAGATCAAGATTGCCGGCCAGGTTGTTGAAGAGGGAGCCACGGTGCCCGCCGCGGATGCCGCCGCCTCGATCGTGATCGAAGGCAAGTTCACGGAATTCAGCAAAGGCGGCTTGTTCGCGCCCGGCAGCCTCGGAGTGGAGATTGACATCTATCGCCTGAGCGATCGCGCCCTGGTGAAGACCACCACGGCCAAGGTCCCATTCAAGTCATCTCCCGGCAACAAGGACAAGAACGTAGCCGAGTACACGGGCGCACAGACCGCCTATCTCGTCAGGCAGGCCCTCAAAGGCGTCAGCTTGTCCAGTATTCCTCCTGCGGCGCCCGGCTCCAGCCCCGCAGCGTCCGGCGCTGCCGCCGCGCCGTCTTCCGCAACCGCTCCTGCCGGCCCTGACGCTGTCGCTTCCGTCCAGTTGTCATCCGACCCCACCGGAGCCGAAATCACAATCGACGGCAACTACGTGGGCAGCACGCCAAGCACCGTCAACCTCAAACCCGGGGCCCACTCCATCAAAATGACCCTGTCCGGATATACGCCCTGGGTGCGGTCCATTGAAACCCAGGGCGGCGAGTCGCGCAACCTTGCAGCGGAGCTCGAACCGGCAAAGCCATGACCGCGCGCTGACACGTCCCCCAGCCGGCAGTGATAGGCTCATTCCTGATGGTTTTGCCTAGCCTTCAAGAATGAACCGACGCACGCGCAAAACGCTTCTCATCGTTGCCGCGATCCTGCTTTTGCTGGGCGTGGCCGTCTTTTTGCGCTCCAAGGCCCCGCCCGAGGCCGCGCGCCTGCTGCCTGAGTCCGATGGCATCGTCTACATCAACCTCAAGGCCATCCGCACCATCTTCCACAGGGAGATCAAGCCGCCCAACCGCGTCCCCGAGTACCAGCAGTTCATCGACGCCATCGGCATCGATCCCGAACGCGACCTCGACCAGGTGGCCATCGGCCTGCATCGCATGCCCGATCCCAATGGCCCCAATGGCCCCGTCGCCTACTCTATGGTCCTGGTCGGCAAAATCACCGGCAAGCGCCTCAACGCGTGGCTCGACGCTCACGCCACCTCGCGCGAGACCTACGTCGGCCACACCATCTACAGCATCCTCTCCGAGGGCCGCACCGTTCGCGTCGCGCAAATCGGCTACGACATGGTGGCCGTCTCCAACACCCCCACCACCGAGCAGATCCACTCCATCCTCGACCGCCATCGCGCCGCCGCTCTGCCTTTCGCCGGCTCCTCGCTCCTCGAGCACCACTACCACGACGTGCCTCTGCTCTCGCTCGCCTGGGGTGTCGGCCAAATCGGCCTTCCCTTCTCCGAGAGCGGCTCCATCCACGTCTTCGGCCTCGCCCTGCCCCTCCAGCAGGACTCCACCATCGTCGCCAGTGTCGCGCCCGCCTTCCCCGTGCCCGGCTCCTTCGGCGCCCTGCGCTTTCGTGTCGAAGACATCGCCCCCAGCGTAGACAAGGCCGCCAGCGAAGCCGCCGCCCTCGCCACTCTCGTCACTCTCGCCCGCGGCCTCGCCCAGCCCCTCGCCGATACCACCGCAAACAACGCCTTCAAGGAACTTCTCAAGACCGCCGAAGTAAGCCAGCACGGCGAGCGCGTCATCGTCACCGCCACGCTACCCGCCGGCTCCCTCGCAGGTTACTAGCCCGTCCCTCCGGCAATCCAAAATAAGCGGCCGTTCGACCGCGAGGATCGCTCCTCGCCCGCTCGCTGATCCACCGGTTTCTGACTTGCTCCCTCTCTTCTTTGCTCCTTCCCCGCCTTCCCGTGCATCTGAAACAATGGTTCTTGGCTTTCCGATCCGCCTGTTCCACTTCCCACCCCCGCGAGGTTCCATGACAAATCCGCATCGATTCTTGAAAGCTCCGGCGTTTCTTAGTCTCGTCGTTCTTGCATCCGCTCTCATCGCTCCCTCCGGCTCCGCCAAGTCCGTCCCCAAACAACCCGCGCCTGCCCAGCCCGTCCTCACCGGCCAGGCCGCCTTCACTGACGCGGCCCACGAGTCCCCCGGCATCCGCCGCCATCTCACCGTCGCCGACCTGCCCGAGCCTGCTCCCGACCAGTCCGTCGATAACGGCCCGAACATTGTTCCCCGCCCCGCCAACGCATGGCCCGTCGCGCCCAAAGGCTTCAAGGTCGAGCTCTACGCAGCCAATCTCGACAACCCACGCCTCATCCGCTTCGCCCCCAACGGCGATCTCTTCCTTGCCGAAAGCGAAACCGGAAAAATCAAGGTCTTCCGCGGCGTCGACGCGAACGGCAATCCCCAACAAGCCTCCGTCTTCGCCGCCGGCCTGCACCAGCCCTTCGGCATCGCCTTCTATCCCCTCGGCCCCAATCCGCAGTGGGTTTACATCGGCGACACCGACGCCATCGTGCGCTTCCCCTACCACAACGGTGACCTCACCGCCCGCGGCCCCATGGAGCAGCTCGCCGAGCTGCCCGGCGGCGGACGTCTGCGCGGCGGCGGCCACTGGACCCGCGACCTCGCCTTCTCCCTCGAAGGCTCCAAACTCTTCGCCTCCGTCGGCTCGCACTCCAACGTCGACGACTCCGACACCCACCCCGAGGAATTCCACCGCGCCGACGTGCTCGAATTCACGCCCGAGGGCAAATTCGTTCAGGTCTACGCCTGGGGCCTGCGCAACTGCGTGGGCGAGGCCATCAACCCCATCACCGGCGAGCTCTGGTGCTCCACCAACGAGCGCGACGCCCTGGGCAACAACCTCGTCCCCGACTACATCACCCACGTCCAGGAGCACGGCTTCTACGGCTGGCCCTGGTTTTACATGGGCGGGCACTGGGATCCGCGCCTGCAGGGCAAGCACCCTGAGCTGCGCTCCAAGGTCATCACGCCGGACATTCTGTTAGAGCCTCACTTCGCATCGCTCGAGATGACTTTTTATGAGGGCTCGCAGTTCCCCGCCGAGTTCAAGGGCGACGCCTTTGCCGCCGAGCACGGTTCCTGGAACCGTGCCCAGCGCGCAGGCTATGAAGTCATCCGCCTGCCCATGCGCAACGGCCACGCCACCGGCGAGTACGAGGACTTTTTGACCGGCTTCACCGTCGGCAGCGGCGACGGTGATGTCTGGGGCCGCCCCGTCGGCGTTGCCGTCGCCAAAGACGGCTCCCTCTTCGTATCCGACGACGGTTCCCGCTCCATCTGGCACGTCATCTACACCGGCAAGTGACCGCGCCTTCCTCAACTCAAACGCGGGTTGCCTGTCAGCGATGGCCTCATGCATGCCGGCAAAAAAGCCTGCCTACACCAACCCTGCGAATTCGACTCCGCGCATTGAAAAGGCATGAAGCGCCTGAAGACACTGCCAGGGGGGGGATGCAAAGCGCGCCGCGCTACCGGCCCACGGCGGCCTCGATCGTCGAAAGCTTCTGCTGGATCTCTTTCACGCCAGCGGAGAAGAAGTGACGTTCAATGGTCACCCTCCCTCCGGCCTGCAACTCGATCCGCAACTCGGCCGACACGGGAATCAGGTTGATTCGGTGCGTGAAGTGAATCAATTGCTTGATCTCGTTCCAGCGAAGGTTGTACTCGACCAGCCGGAAACGCCCGAACCACCCCTGTTTGGGCAGGCGGATCGCGATCCCATCCGGCCCAACCTTGAAGTAGCAGTTCCGAGCCAGGGCGCTCACGATGCGCCCCAGTCCGCCGCTAACAAAGCAGAAGCCGGTAAACGACAGCGCCGCGCCCACCAGATACATCCACCACACCGGCATATCTCCCGGCTGGGTCGGTTTCATATCTCCGCCCCACGTGGCCCAGATGGCAATTGCTCCCATGAGCCCGATCAGCAATCCGAAAATCGTTCGCATCACGGCCAGCAGCACAATCCGCACCGGCGCATAGCTGGTCACGGTTTGCATTCCCGTCGCGTCAAAGTTCTCCAAGCGCAGACCCTCCCTGAGATGGCTGCACACAGCGTATCCACAAAGTGACCCGCGCGGCAAGTTGCGACGGTGAAACGAGGCGCGCCGGCGCGGTAGTATATGGGTTGACCGCGGCGCTCGCGCGCGCGGAAAGAACGATGTCCGCCCAGAAAAAATCCGCAAAGCTCCTGCATTGCCCCACCTGCGGCATGATTGTCCGCCCCCAGGACGAGGACTTCCCTTTCTGCAGCGACCGCTGCCGCAAGATCGACCTGGGCAAATGGGCGATGGGCGTATACAAGATCAGCTCGCCGGTCATCGATCCCGAAGTTCTTGAAGACCTCGGCGGCTTGGGCACAAATCGCGGCGGAGGCTCGCATGAATGACATTTCCGTCCCGCCGGTCCAAGACCAGCCTTCAAAAAAGAGCGGATGGGCCTTCGCCATCGCCACCTTCTTCGGCGCAGGTTACTTGAAGCCCGGCCCGGGCACTTGGGCCTCGGCAGCGGCTGTTCTGCTCTGGGCCGGCGCGGCCTGGAGTTTGCGCCTCTCGGCGCATGGCCTCTTTTTGGTTTTGGCCATTGGCATCGCCCTTGCGCTGGTCTTCGGCATTCCCGCGGCCACCATCGCCGAGCGCGAAAGCGGCCGCCACGATCCCGGCTTCGTGGTTATCGACGAGGTCGCCGGACAATGGATCGCGCTGCTCGCGAGCCCCGCCGATTGGCGCCACGGCCTGATCGCGCTCGTGCTCTTTCGCCTCTTCGATATCGTCAAGCCGTTTCCCGTGCGGCGGCTGGAGAGGCTGCCTGCCGGCTGGGGCATCGTCTTCGACGATGTGGCTGCCGGCCTGTATGCTTTGCTTGTAGCGTCTATTTTGCGCATCTGGGTTTGATGGAACCTATATGGGTCGCACTTCCCCTCAATCCGCTGCTGGAACCACCCAGTTGCCCCGCGTTGACGACGTCGTTCCCTCGGCGGCTTTGCCCCACGGCGAAGTGGAACTGACAGGAGTGTTTCTCGGCCCCAACGGCTTTGGCCTGCCATCCGTTTCAGTCGACGGCCATCCAGCCCGTGTACTGATGAGCCGGCCCACGCGCGTGGTTTTTCGCGTGCCGGAGCAAGCTTCTACCGGCCTGATTGAGGTCCGCACCCCGGTTGGGCTGGCCAACGCCGCGGGGTTGCGCGTAGCCCGCCAACTGAATGATGGACTGCACCCCGTCACCAGCCCCGCCGTCAGCCGTTCCGGGATGGTTTACGCGACGATCTCCGGCCCGCGCGGCAAGCAGACCACTGTTTCGGTAGTGCGCGTGAGCCCCGATGGCCGGGCCACTCCGTTCGTCACCGGGATCCTGAATGCGACCGGGCTGGCCTTCTCGCCCGACGGCGGCCTGTTTGTCACCTCGCGCGCCGAAGGCAACGTGTACCGCGTGGACGCGACCGGTGACTTCACCGTCTACGCCGAAGGCATGGGGGTGGCGACGGGCGCGGCTTTCGACGCCGAGGGTAACTTGTATGTCGGCGACCGCAGCGGCACCATTTTCAAGATCAATACGGAGCGGAAGATCTTTGTCCATGCGACGCTTGAGCCGAGCGTAGCGGCATATCACTTGGCGGTAAACGCCACTGGCACGCTTTTCGTCACTGCGCCGTCTCTCTCCTCGAACGACGCCATTTGGGCAATCGAGTCAAACGGCGACACCCGCGTGTGGTACCGCGGTCTCGGGCGTCCGCAGGGCCTCGCCATCTCCCGCGAAGGCGATGTCTATCTGGCTGCATGCCTGCATGGGCGGCATGGGTTGGTGCGTGTGACGCCCAAAGGCGAGGCGTCACTCGTCCTGGCCGGATCGAACCTGGTGGGCGTTGCGTTTTCTCCTCTTGGCACAACGATCCTCGCCACCAACGACGCCGTTTATGATGTGAACCTGGGAGTGGAAGGACTGAGCCTGTTGTAGCTTCCTGCAGCCGCCTTTCAGCCTCCAGCTTGTGTGGCGGAAATACAGGCGTTTCCGCCACTCCCCGAACCGATGCGGAAAAGCCGGGACGCGCTGGCAAAGCCCGCGTTGAGAGCATCGAGCGAGAAGCCAGGAGCTGATTGCTTTTTATGAAAGCCGAAATCATCGCCGTCGGTTCTGAGATGCTCACACAGTACCGGCAGGACACCAACTCCCTTTACCTCACAGAAAAGCTCAATGGAATCGGCGTCGCCGTCGCTTTCAAGACCGTGGTAGGCGACCGGCGCAAGGATTTGGTCAACGCCATTCAGACGGCTCTTGGCCGCATCGACATTCTCATCCTGATGGGCGGTCTGGGCCCCACGGAAGACGATCTGACCCGCGAAGCCGCCGCCGAGGCTCTTTCGCTGACCCTCTGCCGCGACGCTAAACAGGTTGCTGCGCTTCATGCCCGCGCCGCTACGTGGCGCATTACCATGCCGCAGAACAATCTGAAGCAGGCAGACGTATTGCAAGGAGCAACTCTGCTGTCCAATCCCAATGGCAGCGCTCCGGGCCAGTGGCTCAATATGACCTTCGGCGGTTATCGCAAGCTCGTGATGCTTCTGCCCGGACCACCCCACGAGTGTGGGCCGTTGTTTGACTCCGAATGCCTGCCGCGGCTGCGCCAAATCGTTCCTCCGCGGTTCATCGCGGTGCGCACGCTGAAAGCCGCCATGATTCCCGAGTCGCAAGCCGATAAGCTGCTGGCTCCGATCTACACCGCGTACGCCGACGTCGAAACGACACTCCTGGCGCATACAGGCGATTTGCAGATCACGCTCGCGTGCTCCAAAGCGAACGCCGAGTCCGCCAGGGAGCGCGTCGATGAGCTGGCCGAACGTATCGAAGAGACCCTCGAAGACTGGCTTTACTCTTCGCAGGGGGATTCGCTGGAGCAGATCGTGCTCTACTATCTCGGGCTGCGCCAAGCCACGCTTGCCGTTGCCGAAAGCTGCACCGGCGGCTTAATCGCCCAACGCATCACCAGCGTTCCCGGTGCCTCGCGCTCGTTTCTCGGCGGCGTGGTTGCATACTCCGACGAACTGAAGACCTCGTTGGCGGGCGTGCCGGCGGAGTTGATCGCGCAACACGGCGCCGTCTCCGCAGAGGTGGCACAAGCTTTGGCGCAGGGCATCCGCGCTCGCACCGGAGCAACGTTGGGTTTGGGAGTTACAGGCATCGCGGGTCCTGCAGGCGCCACCGAATCCAAGCCCCTGGGCCTCGTCCACGTTGCCGTGTGCGACGCACAGGGCGCCGGCACAGTGGAGCGTACCTTCCGAGGCGATCGCAACCGCGTTCGCGAATGGGCCGCGCAGCAGGCGCTCGACCTCGTACGGCGCAGGCTGATGTAGCAAGGGGATGATCGCCTTTGGCGCCCATCTAGGCATCACCGGGAAGCCTCCGACGGCGAACTACACAACTCTCTCACCCGTTCAGGGCTCGTGCGCGCCCGGCAAACCTGAGACCGCTACTTGCTGGCCCCGATCGGTTTGTAGCCCGATGTGCCCGCTTTCCTCAACGCCGACAATCCCTGCGCGATCATGAGCAGTGGAGTCGTTTTCACGGTCTTACATGAGCCGCCCGGGGCGGCTGCCAGCGCCAGCGCGGCGGCGCCTACGTTGTTCGGCATTTCGATGATCATCACCAGATCGTAGTCGCCAAACGCCAGCCAGGACCCGATCGTCTTTCCGCCCAGCTTCTCAATCACCTTGCCCACAACTCCGCTGCGATCGTGCGGTTTCGCAATCAAAGCGCTCCACGCTTCAGAGGTGTACGACACCTGCACCAGATAGCTTGCCATGGGGAATCACCTTTCAGGGAAAGTTTCCTTCTTTGGGGGATCGAAGGCTGACAAAGTATACATCCGCCCTTGCCGCTTTGGCGCATCCACCGTTCCATCGTGCTGCCTGCCCAGATCCTTGGCCACGCCGCCTGAGCTGCTGCGCTGGCTGCGGCCCAGCTAAAATCGTTTGAGTGGCCAACAAAACCAGCCGGAGATTCACCTTCGTACAGCGTCTGGCGCTGGCGGTGGTTCCGCGCGTGGTGTGGGCGCTGCTGTGGGTCGTGGGCCGAACGTGGCGCTTCGAGGTCATCGCCGAGGAAGGCGTCACGCCCATCCTCCTGGGCGAGAGGTCCCCAGCGAAGATCTTCTGTTTTTGGCATCAGTGCGTCCTGCCGTGCACGGTATATTTCCGTTATTCGCGCGCCATTATCCTCGTCAGCCGGAGCTTCGACGGGGAATTGATTTCGCGCATTTTGAAGAGGTTTGGCTACGATACCGTGCGCGGCTCCAGCTCGCGTGGCGCGCGCGAAGGGCTGTTGGGCCTGAAGCACGTGATCGAAAGCGGCCGCACGGCCATCTTTACCGCCGACGGCCCGCTCGGTCCGATCTTCCGCACTAAGATGGGCCCCATCATGCTCGCTACCATGACAGGCGCGCCCATCGGAGTCTTCCACCTCCAGCCCGAGCACGCCTGGACCATGCGTTCCTGGGATCGTTTCCTGGTGCCCAAGCCGTTCACGCGCATCGTAGTTAGCTGGGCGCAGTGGACTTGCGTTCCGGCGGATCTCGCCGAAGACCAATTCGAGCCCAAACGCGAGGAGTTGAACGCGGCCATCGAGAGCGCGCGCATCCGGGCGCTCAAGCATCTCGGGAAGACCGTCGAATGAGCGGGCAACATACTGGTTTGCGCGTCGAAGATTTCGACTGCGATCTGCCCGAGGAGTTGATCGCGCAGCAGCCTCCCGCGGAGCGCGGCGCAAGCCGCATGTTGGTAATGGACCGTGCAACCGGCGCTTTGGTGGACGGCTCCTTCGCCAGTTTGCGAACATATCTGCGGCCGGGCGACCTGTTGGTCCTGAACGAGAGCCGTGTGATTCCTGCGCGCTTGTTCGCGCGACGCACTTTACGCCGCGACCGCGAAAAGCCAACCGGCCGCATTGAGGTGATGCTCACCGAGCCGGCGGGCAAAAACCAGTGGCGCGCGCTCGTGCGGCCAGGGCGCAAGATCGCCATTGGCGAACGGCTGGTCTTTCCGGCGGCGAACGGCGAGATCGTCCTCGAAGCCGAGGTTCTGGAGCGCGGTTTGTACGGCGAGCGGCTGCTTGAATTCGCTCCAGTGGACGATTTTTTTACTGTGCTGGAGCGCATTGGCCACACGCCGCTGCCGCCGTACATCCACCGTGACGACGCGGATGCGGATCGCGAGCGCTACCAGACGGTATTCGCGCGCGAGCGTGGTTCGGTGGCCGCGCCCACGGCCGGGCTGCACTTTACGCCGCAGATGCTTGATGCGCTGGCCGGCAACGGAGTGGAGATCGCGCGCGTTACGCTGCACGTGGGGCTGGGTACATTCGCGCCGTTGCGAGTCGAGCGCGTGGACGAGGTGCGCCTGCATCGCGAGCGTTACACGATCGGCGAAGAGGCTGCCGGCGCGGTAAATCGCGCCGCCGCGGAGGGCCGCCGCATCGTAGCCGTCGGCACCACAGTGGTGCGCGCGCTGGAAGCCGCCGCGCTTGAGGCTGGCGGCGTGGGCAGGATCAAACCTCATTGCGGAGCAACCGGGATCTTCATCTCGCCCGGCTTCACATTCCGCCTCGTCGGCGCACTGCTGACCAACTTCCATCTGCCCCAGTCGAGCCTGCTGATGCTCGTGAGCGCCTTCGCGGGGCGCGAGCGCATTCTGGCCGCCTACGGGCACGCAATTCAGGAAAGATACAGGTTCTATAGCTATGGCGATTGCATGTTCATCGCATGATTTTTCAATCCCCGACGAGCGATCTCTGCTCCCTGTTAGACTCTGAATCGTGCCCGACCAGTCCCCCAAGCCGCCCGTCTTCCTGCTTGACGCGATGTCGTTCATCTTTCGCGCCTATCACGCCATGCAGCACAGCCGGCCCATGTCTACGCGCTCGGGATTGCCGACGGCGGCGACTTACGTCTTCGTGAACATGATCAAGAAGCTGCGCCAGGATTTTGCGCCAAAGTATTTCGCGGCGGTCTTTGACGTGAGCGGCGAAGTCTTCCGCGACGAGCGCGCCCGCTCCATTGGGACGCTACGCCGGTGGAACAGCAAAACGCAGCGCTTCGAAGACGTGAGCTACGAGGGATACAAGGCCAAGCGCGAAGCCATGCCCGAGGATCTGCGGCGCCAGATTCCCTACATTCGCCGCGCGCTGGAAGCGCTGCGCATTCCCATTCTGCAGGCCGAGGGTTTTGAGGCCGACGATGTGATCGGCACCCTGGCGCGCGAAGCGGCCGAACAGGAGCACGAGGTCCTTATCGTCTCCGGCGACAAGGACATGATGCAGTTGGTCACGCCGCGGGTGAAGATTCTGAATCCGCAAAAGGACAACCTGATTCTCGATCCGGCCAAGGTTACGGAGGCGCTGGGCGTCCCGCCGGAAAAAGTGATCGACGTGATGGCGCTGCGCGGCGATTCCGTAGACAACATTCCCGGAGCTCCGGGCATCGGCGACAAAGGCAGCGTAGATTTGATCAAGGAATTCGGCACGGTAGAGGCCGTGCTGGACCGCGCGGCCGAGGTCAAGCGCAAATCGTATCGCGAATCGCTCGAACAGAACCGGGACGCGGTTTTGCTGTCGAAGGATCTGGTCACGATCGACTGCCATGTGCCGCTGGAGCTGGACCTGGGCGCAATGGAGACGCAGCCGCCGGACCTCGAGGCTTGCCGCGCGTTGTTCACCGAGCTTGAGTTCACATCGATGCTGCGCGATCTGGCTCCCGCGGAGGGCGGGGTTGCGGTTGAGCTGATCGAAGAGCCAACCGCCGGGCAAGCCGCCGCGTTTTACGGCGCTGCGCGTGAGCATGGATTTGCCTTTGCGCTGGATGCGGCAGGGCCCCCTGCGGAGAATGCGGAAGACGAAGAACCGGCGGCGCGGTCATTGCTTGACGTCGCTGAGGCCGCTGAGAAAAAGACCAACTTCAGTCTGGGAGTCTGCGCCGATTCCGCTCGCGCACTGCGTCTGCCGCTCACGCCCGAACTGCGTGCACTTCTCGAAAACGCTGCCATCCCCAAGCGCGTTCACGACTGGAAGCTCGCCCTTCACATTCTCGGCGAAATGGGCGTCGAACTGCGCGGCCCGGTGGACGACACCATGCTTCTCTCGTACGCGTTGAACCCCACGCACGCAACGCAATCGCTGGCCGATGTGGCCGCGCGCAACGGTCAAGCGCCGCCATCGACGCTGCCTGCGTCGGCTGCGGCGATTCATGCGCTCGTTCCCTCCCTGCGTGAAGAGGCTGACAAAACCGGGGTTTTACGCGTTTACGCTGAAATCGACTTGCCTCTGGCGCCCGTGCTGTACCGGATGGAAAAAGCCGGCGTGCGCATTGACACGGGCGTGCTCGACGGGCTGTCCAGGCGTTTCAGCGTGGAGATTGGTCGAGTCGGAGAGCGGATTTTCGAGCTGGCCGGCGAGCGGTTCAATATCAACTCGCCAAAACAGCTTGCAGTGGTGCTTTTCACAAAATTGGGGTTGCCCGCTCCGCCAAGCCGCGGGAAGACCAAGGCCGTTTCCACCGCGCAGGACGTACTGGAATTCCTTTCCGAAAAACACGAGGTCCCTCGCCTCGTCCTCGAGTATCGCCATCTGTCCAAGCTGAAGTCGAATTACGTTGACGCTTTGCCGCTGCTCGCCGATGCGCAGTCGCGTGTGCACACCACGTTTCAAGCGGCTGCCACGGCGACGGGCCGGTTATCGTCGGTCAATCCAAATCTGCAGAACATTCCTGTGCGCACGGAGCTGGGGCGCGAGATTCGTGCGGCATTCACGGCCACGCCGGGCACGCAACTGCTTTCGGCGGATTACTCCCAGATCGAACTGCGGCTCCTGGCGCACTTCAGCGGCGACCCGCTTCTGAGTCGCGCCTACGCCGAAGGCATCGACATTCATACCTTGACGGCTAGCGAGGTCTTCGGTGTCCCTGTCGAGACGATGGAAAAGGAGACCCGCAATCGGGCCAAGGCGGTGAACTTTGGCATCGTGTATGGAATCTCGGCATTCGGGCTGGCCGCCCAGCTCGGTATTCCACAGGCCGAAGCCAAGGCCTACATCGATCGCTATTTTGCGCGTTATCAAGGCGTCAAAGCGTTTATTGAACGAACCCTCGCCCAGACGCGCCGCGAGGGCTGCGTGCGCACCATGTTCGGACGAGTGCGGCCCATTCCGGACATTGAGAGCCGCAACCCCAACCAGCGGGGATTTGCCGAGCGCACGGCCATCAACACGCCGCTTCAGGGAACAGCCGCGGACCTGATCAAGCTGGCCATGATCTCTCTCGACCGCAAACTGACGGAGCGCAAGCTGAAAACGCGCATGGTCCTTCAGGTTCACGACGAGCTGTTGTTCGAGGTGCCGCTCGAAGAAAAGGACGAAGCCGCGGCGCTGGTGCGCGCGGAAATGGAAGGCGTCGTCAAGCTGAATGTACCGCTCATCGCTGACCTGTCGTTTGGCCCCAACTGGAGCAATTTGAAGTGAAAGCGTCACTGGGATTCCCTGCCTGCCGTATCGGCGGAAGGTACGCCGCAATCGGACGAAAGACACTCCGGCGGTGAACAGGGGCAGGGACAGGGCTTCCGTCGCCTCAAAAGAGGCACTTGCATACTTATACGGCAATGATGTATATTTATTCAGTCCTGATTTCGTTTGCCGGACTGTACGGTGAATTGGCTCCGGCGGGCCTCGGAAATTGATAAGATGAAGGTTCAACGCCTCAACGTAATCCGCGAAGTGCTGGCCGGCACGCCTGTCGCCAGCCAGGACGAGTTGCGGCGCAAGCTGCGCCGCCGCGGAATCCATGTGACGCAGGCCACGCTCTCGCGCGATATTCATGAACTGCGGCTTTTCAAGGGTCCGCGCGGATACTCGCTCGCCAACGGCGCGGCGGGCGCGGACGGGGAAGACGATCGGCCGCCTTCCCTGAACGAGATGATCGATAGCTTCGGCTTGCGGGTGCGCCGTGCAATGAATCAGGTGGTAGTGGGAACGGTGACGGGTGGAGCGCAGCCGGTGGCCGCGGCTCTGGACCGCGAAGGCTGGCCGGAGGTGATCGGCACCATCGCCGGTGACGATACAATTCTTGTTGTCTGCCAGGATGCGCGCCTCGCTGGTGACGTCGAAGCCCGGTTAAGAAAGATGCTCGAAACATGACGAAGATCGTGCAAACTGCGGTTGTGGGAGTAACGGGGTACGCTGGCGCCGAGCTGGCGCGGTTGCTGCTTCACCATCCTCGCCTCAAAGGCAAGCCGCCCGTTTTTGCCGGGCGCGTGGACAGCAAGGATCTGGCGCGCGGCGGGGTTCCGCTATCGGAAATTCACCCGCAACTCCGAGATAACAACGAAAGCGGCGGCTGGAAGCTGGAGCCCTTTTCATGGGAACTGCTGGCCGGGCGCGGCGTCGATGTGCTGTTCCTCGCCACCCCGCATGAACAGTCCCGCGAGTGGGTTCCGGAAGCGCTCGAACGCGGGTTGCGCGTGATCGATTTGAGCGGAGCGTGGCGGCTGAACGAGGCGGCCCATCGCGCTGTATACGCTTTTAAGGACGAAGGGACCGAAGTGGCCGTGGCCACGCAGGCACAAGCCGTCTACGGCATGCCTGAGCTGTATCGCAAGCAGATCGCGTCCGCGCAACTCATCGCCAACCCCGGTTGCTACGCAACATCCGTCATTTTGCCGCTCAAGCCGCTAGTCGCGGCGGGATTGGTCGATCTGGATCGCGGCATTGTTGCCGACGCCAAGAGCGGCGTAAGCGGCGCGGGCAAGGCTCCCACGGCGAAGACGCATTTTATGTCCGCGGCGGACAATCTTTCGGCCTACGGCATCTTCGCGCACCGGCACACCGGCGAACTGCTGGAGCAGATCGGCGTTTCCGCGAGCGGGATCGTCTTCACGCCGCATTTGCTGCCGATTCCGAGGGGCATCTTGTCGACGATCTACGTACATTTCAGAAAGCCGCAAACACACGAGAGCGTGGCTCAGGTGTATCGCGAGTTCTTTGTTGGCAGTCCAATGGTACGGCTCTACGAGAAGTCGCTGCCGCAGATTCAGTATTCCGTGCGGACCAACTATGCCGACATTGGGTTTCAACTCGATGCGTGCGGCAGGCGTGTGGTGATTGTGAGTTGCCTCGATAATCTGCTGAAGGGCGCAGCAGGCCAGGCGGTGCAGAACCTGAATGTCATGTTGGGCTGGCCCGAATCGGAAGGTCTCGCATGAAATTTGCCGCGGAGGGCCTGGAATGAAGTACGTTGTCAAACTCGGTGGCGCGGGCCTCGAAACTCCATCGCTGCTTGAAGGCTGCATACGCGCCATCGCCGATCTTGTGCGTGACGGTAACCAGGTTGCAGTGGTCCACGGCGGCGGCGTGCAGTTGACCAAAACGCTCAAGGCGCTCGGCAAGCAAAGCGAGTTTATTGATGGCCTGCGCGTGACCGACGCGGAAACCCGCGATACGGCGCTGATGGTTTTCGCCGGCCGCGTGAACAAGGGGCTGGTTGCCGCCCTGGGCGCGCTGGGCCAGCCGGCGGTCGGCCTTTCCGGCGGCGATGGACTGCTCTTCCGCGCGCGTAAGAAGCGCACCGTGCCCGATCTCGGCTACGTGGGCGAGATCGCCGCCAGCGACCCACGCTGGATTGAAGCCATCTGGCAATTGAACGGCGTGCCGGTGCTCTGTTCCATGGCCCTCGGCTTCGACGGCGAATACTACAACATCAACGCCGACGAAATGGCCTCGGCCTGCGCCATCGCCTGCCGCGCCGATGCGCTCGTCTTCCTTACCGACGTTCCCGGCGTCAAAGGAGCCGGCGGCGAGGTTCTGCGCTGGCTCTCCATCGATCAGATTGCGGAAATGGCCAAAAGCTCAGTCGTCTCCGGAGGCATGCTGCCGAAGTTGGCGGCTTGCCGCGATGCTCTTTTGAACGGCGTCAAGCGCGTACGAATTCTGCCCGCTGAGGCTGCGGGTTCCTTGCCCGATTTGTGCAGCTCGCGCGTAGCCCAGGGCACAGAAGTGATGGTGGCCTAAGGAGAGAAAATGTCGAAACTTGCTGAAATTCAAGCCGCCGAGCAGCGGTTACTCATCCACACCTACGACCGGTTCCCTGTTGTCTTTGTCGCCGGCGAAGACGTATATCTGATCGACGACGATGGCAACCGCTATCTCGACCTGCTGAGCGGCATCGGCGTCAACGCGCTCGGCTACAGCTCGAAGACGATTCAGAATGCCATCGCCGGGCAGAGCTGCAAGCTGATCAACGCGTCGAATTATTTCTTCAACGAAAAAATGGCTCCGCTGGCCGAGCGGCTGGCGCGGCTCACGGGCATGGATCGTGCATATTTCGGCAACTCGGGCACCGAGGCCGTGGAGGCCGCGTTGAAGCTGGCGCGCGCGCACGCCGGTCTCTTGCGTGAGGAGGGCCGCGCCATCGGCACGAAATTTCTCGCGCTCGAACAGAGCTTCCACGGCAGAACCTTCGGCTCCATCTCGGCCACCTACAAGGAAAAATACCGTCTTCCCTTCGGTCCAGTTGTGCCCGGATTCGAATTCGTGAACTTCAACGACATCGAAGACCTGCGCGCTAAATTCTCCAGCGATGTCTGCGCCATTCTTCTCGAAGCGGTGCAGGGCGAAGGCGGCGTGCGCCCGCTTACCCCCGAGTTCTTCGCCGAGGCGCGCAAACTGGCCGATTCGACCGGCGCGCTGCTGATCGTCGACGAGATTCAGGCGGGCTGCGGCCGCACCGGCAAGTGGTGCGCCTATCAGCACTACGACGTGAAGCCCGACGTCACCACGCTCGCCAAGCCCTTGGCGGGCGGCATTCCCATGAGCGCCACGCTCTGCACCAACGAAGTGGCGCGCGCCTTCCACGCAGGCATGCACGGCACCACCTTCGGCGGCAGCCCGCTAGCCTGCGCCGCGGCGATCGCCTTCATCGATTACGTGGAAAAAGAAAACCTGATGGAGCATGTGACCGAAACCGGTGAGTATTTCCAGCAGCAGTTGCGCGCCCTGGCCCAAAAGCACACCTGCATCACGAACGTGCGCGGCAAGGGTCTGATGCTGGCCATCGAACTCGATTCGGCCGATCTGGGCAAGCGCGCCGTCACGGAGTTGCTCAAGAAGCACATCGTCATCAACTGCACATCGGACACTGTGCTGCGCTTCTTGCCGCCGTATATCTTCCAGCATCAGCACGTCGATCAGACCGTGGCCGCGCTCGACGAATTCTTTACCGAAAACGCCGGCGTGGCAGTCGCGGCCGGCAAGGAAGGAGAAGCAGCTCATGGCTAGCAAAGTTCTCACCGAGCAGCCCGTGTCCGCTGTTCCCATTCAACGAGACCCCGATGTTCTTGCCGCGGCTGCGCGCATGGCCGGCGAGGATCTGTGCTCCATCGCCGATCTCTCCAGCGCCGAAGTGCACGCCATCATGAAACTCGGTCACGACGTCAAGCGCAATCCGCGCGACTACCGGCATGCCCTGGACGCGAAGCAAATGGTGCTCATGTTCGAGAAGGCCAGCCTGCGCACGCGCTTGGCATTCGAGGCAGGCATCAACACCATGGGCGGCAACGCCATCTTTGTCGATCAGACCAGTTCGCCGCTGGGCGAACGCGAGACCATTGCCGACGTGGCGCGGAACCTGGAGCGCTGGGTGGATGTCATCGTACTGCGCACTTATGCGCACGACACCATCACCGAGATGGCCGCCAACTCACGCGTCCCGGTCATCAACGCTCTCTCGGACTTCGAGCACCCCTGCCAGGCGCTGGCGGATTTCATGACCATCGAGGAGCATTTCGGCACGGCCGCTGGGCTTAACTTTACGTTTGTCGGCGACGGCAACAATGTGTGTCACTCGCTGATGCTGACCGGCGCGCAATTGGGCGCCAACGTGACCGTGGCCACGCCGCGCAGCTACTCGCCGGATATCGAGATCGTGACCAAAGCACGGGAGATCGCTGAGGCCAACCGGTGCGAGATCCGCCTGTTGCAGGATCCACAGGCGGCGGTCGAAGGCGCCGACGCCGTCTACACCGACGTCTGCGTGAGCATGGGCTTCGAGCACGAATTGACGAAACGGCAGCCGATCTTCCGGCCGTTCCAGGTGAACGAGGCGCTGATGGCGAGGGCTTCGAGCCGCGCGGTTTTCATGCACTGCCTGCCGGCGCGGCGCGGCGAAGAGGTGACCGACGCGGTGATCGACAGCCCGCAATCCATCGTCTTCGATCAGGCCGCGAACCGGCTGCACGCACAGAAGGCGTTGCTGCTTCTGCTCCTGGGCGGATTGGCGAATGTAGCTGCGTTTAGTGAACAGTGGGCAGCGGCAGGGGCGCACTGATGTGCATCGGTTCGAAGTTCACTACTCGAAAGGTGAGTTTGGAATTCAACGTCAGCAGCGGGTAGGAGCGCGGACAAACTGATCACCGTCCACTGCTAACTGATCGCTGCTTTGAGGTCTCGCACGCATGTCCGTAATTCTCGAATCGCTGCCCATCGGCCAGAAGGTCGGCATCGCCTTCTCCGGCGGGCTCGACACCTCCGCCGCCCTGCACTGGATGAAGCAGAAGGGCGCCATCCCTTACGCCTATACAGCCAACCTCGGCCAGCCCGACGAATCCGACTACGACGCCATCCCGCGCGCGGCCCTCGAATATGGCGCCGAAAAGGCTCGCCTCATCGACTGCCGCGGCGCGCTCGTTCGCGAAGGGTTCGCCGCGCTGCAAGCCGGAGCCTTCCACATCACCACCGCCGGCGTCCCCTACTTCAACACCACTCCCATCGGTCGCGCGGTCACGGGCACCATGCTGGTGGCCGCCATGAAGGAGGACGATGTCCACATCTGGGGCGACGGCTCCACCTTCAAAGGCAACGACATCGAGCGCTTCTACCGTTACGGCCTGCTCGTCAATCCCAACCTCCAGGTCTACAAGCCCTGGCTTGACGCCGCTTTCATCCGACGAATTAGGCGGCCGCGCCGAGATGTCTGCCTTCATCGAGCGTTCCGGCTTCGCCTACAAAATGCCGGCGGAAAAGGCCTACTCCACCGACTCCAACATCCTTGGCGCAACCCATGAAGCCAAGGATCTCGAGCATCTCTCTTCGTCCGTCAAGATCGTCGTCCCCATCATGGGCACGGCATTCTGGCGCGACGATGTCGAGATCCCGCGCGAAGAGGTCGCCATTCGCTTCGAAGAGGGTTGCCCGGTCGCCCTCAACGGCCGGCAATTCTCGGACCCCGTCGCCCTCCTCCTCGAAGCCAACCGCATCGGCGGCCGCCACGGCCTCGGCATGTCCGATCAGATTGAAAATAGAATCATCGAGGCCAAGAGCCGCGGCATCTACGAGGCTCCGGGCCTCGCCCTGCTCTATATCGCTTACGAGCGCCTCATCACCGGCATCCACAACGAGGACACCATCGAGCAGTACCGCGACCATGGCCGCAAGCTCGGCCGCCTGCTCTATCAGGGCCGTTGGTTCGACTCCCAGGCGATCATGCTCCGCGAATCCGCCCAGCGCTGGGTCGCCAAACCCATCACCGGCGAGGTCACACTCGAGTTGCGCCGCGGCAACGACTACTCCATCCTCAACACGGAGTCGCCCAACCTCACCTTCCATCCCGAGCGCCTCAGTATGGAGAAGACTGAATCCGCGTTCTCTCCGCGCGACCGCATCGGACAACTCACCATGCGCAACCTCGACATTACCGACACCCGGGAGAAGCTCCTCACCTACGCCAAAACCGGCCTCCTCACGCTCAGCAAAGGCAGCGAAATGCCCCAGCTCTTGAGCGGCCCTGAAAAGGAATAAGGAATAATGACAAGGAATAGCCAGAGGTACGCTTAAAGCAATGTCCAACGAACAACAATCCGGGAAGATGTGGTCCGGCCGCTTCCGCGAGCCGCTGGACGCGGAGTTCGAGGCGTGGCAGCGCTCGATTGTTTTCGATTGGCGGCTTCTCAGCTTCGAAGTCGCCGCCAGCAAGGCGCACGCGTCTGCTCTCTGTCGCGGCAGGAATCTTGTCCAAAGCTGAAACAACGGAGTTGCGCGCGGCGCTGGATGCGATTGCCGCCGAACACGCATCGGAAGACGGGCAAGGCGCAGGTGCGCGATCATCCGACGGCCGAAGACATTCATCACTTCGTCGAGCTCAAGCTCGTTGAGCGGGTAGGGGATCTCGGCCTGAAGCTGCACACCGGACGCAGCCGCAACGAACAGATCGCAA
>CAWEGN010000012.1:0-15801 GCA_963808805.1 uncultured Acidobacteriaceae bacterium
ATATAGCCGGCGAATTGCGCGCGCTTTTGGCCTATTAACGGCTCGTGCCGCCGGTGCTCGCAGCCTTATTTACCGCCTGCTCGATTTGCGCGGCGTCCCCCAGATAATAATGGCGAATCGATTTCAGGCTGTCGTCCAGTTCCTGCACCATCGGCACGCCTGTCGGAATGTTGAGATCGACAATCTTCTCGTCCGGAACGTCTTCAAGATACTTCACCAGCGCCCGCAGGCTGTTGCCATGGGCCGCGATCAACACTTGCTTCCCCGACCGGATGCTGGGAGCGATGGCTTCGTGCCAGCAGGGCAGAAAGCGGTTGACCGTGTCCTTAAGGCATTCGCTGAGGGGAAGTTGCTGCTTGGTAAGTTGGTGATAGCGCGGATCCTTCCCCGGATAGCGCGGATCGGACTCTTCCAGCTCCGGCGGGCGAATGTCGTAACTGCGGCGCCAGATTTTTACCTGATCCTCTCCGTACTTCGCTGCCGTTTCGGCTTTGTTCAGGCCTTGCAGCGCCCCATAATGCCGTTCGTTCAGCCGCCAGTCGCGCTCCACGGGGATCCACATCAGGTCCATCTGGTCCAGCGTGATCCACAGCGTGCGTATCGCGCGCTTCAGCACCGAGGTGAAGGCGATGTCGAAGGAAAATCCCTGCTCCTTCAACGTCCGGCCCGCCCGCGTGGCCTCTTCTCTGCCCTCCTCCGACAGGTCAACGTCTGTCCAGCCGGTAAACAGGTTTTCCTTGTTCCAGATGCTCTCTCCATGGCGCAGCAAAACGACTTTGTACATTGCAAGGCTCTCTTTCCTGGACTGGAATCTCATTTTTTCGTTGATGATTCGCTTCAATTATACGAAATCTCGGCATTCTCAAGATCGCCGATGCGAAAGAGATGACGGGCGGGGACATGCGGGCGCCGATCACGAAATAAGCCGCGATGCAGCACCAAAACAAGAAGGCCTCCCGCACGGGGAGGCCTTAGCATTGGGAGCGTAGCGTTGGCGTTACCGGGGACGCAGCGACTTGATGGCCGCGGGCAGATGCTCTTCGATCAGCCGCGCGCGCTCGGCGGCGATTCCGCCAAGGTACGACGGAGCGGAAGTGGTCATGAGCACCAGCGCGAGCGCGATCACCGAGAAAATCAGACCGGCGACGCCCGCCGAGAACAGCATGTGATACATGTCCTCGATGTCGAGGCCGAAGACATTGAAGGCCACGTGCTCCAGGGGCCGGATGTGCTTGAGAACAGCGAGGGCGAAGAGAAAGAAAAGAGCAGCGGTTGAGGTAAGGACCGCGAGCGTAACGTCAAGGCTCCGATGGAACCTTTGACGGGCGCTGCAATGGGCGCATTCGGCAAAATGAAGCTCGTAGTCCCGGCGCATCTCCGGGGAGATCCCCGAGATGTCATAACGCCAGCTTGCCAGAATTGCGCCTACGACCCGGTCTGTACATCGGTTAGCTGCTGTAGACATAAAGACTCACCCACAAAAAAAGCTCAGTTGAACCGACGAGCTTCCGATTGGCGAACTCTATCGGAAGCTGCCTTATTGGACGCCCGATCCGCTGTTGTGGATGCAAAGCTCCGGGCAAATACACTTCGCCATGACAACTTGCCTGGCGCCTTGCTCCGGCCGTCTCACATCTTGTTTGTGGCCGTAACTTACTCTAATTTTACCCTTTCTGGCTAGAAACGGATAGCTGAAAGTGGCTGATGTTGCTCCGCAAGCAACAGGCGGTTGGCCAAAAGGCTTGCGCGGCCCAGGAGAGCGTGTTCGGCCGTGAGCCTGGCCAACTCTGGAAGATTATTGTTTTCAGATAGATGCGCTAGAATCACGTAGGCGGCTTGGCCGTCGTAGGCCGTGGAGAGGAACTCTGCTGCGGCCTCGTTGGAGAGGTGGCCAACACGCGAAAGTACCCTCTGCTTGACCGCCCAGGGGTAGGGGCCGTCGCGGAGCATCTCCAGGTCGTGGTTGGATTCGAGCAGAAGCAGGTCGAGGTTCTGGAGCTGTTCCCTGACGTTGGGCGGGATGTAGCCGAGGTCTGTGGCGAAGCCCAGCCGGATGCCCTCGGCGCTAAAGACAAAGCCCACCGGGTCAGCGGCATCGTGGGGAATGGTGAAGGGACTTAGGCCGATGTCTCCGATAGCAAAGGGCTGGCCGGCCTGGAAGTACTCAACCGCCGGCAACCAGGTGGGGTCTTCTTTCAGTGACGGCTGTTCCGTCGAAGCCGGAGCCGGGCCGGGTTCCGCGTTCTTAAGCTGGACGTGTCCGTTGGCCTGGGGCTGGCTATCGGCCTCTGCTTCTTCGGGATCGCTCTCCTCAACCGGGTCTTCAGCGGCTGAGGTTTCCGGCTCGGCCTCGCGCTCGGCAGCCTGTTTGCGGCAGAGCTCGAGCCATTGGGTGTAAGTCATCTGGCGGCGCGGGGTCAGCCAGCGCATCCAGGCGCGATGCGTGCCCTCGGTAAAATAAACCGGAATGCCGAGCTTGCGGGCGGTGACCGCAAGGCCGTTCACGTGGTCCTGGTGCTCGTGCGTGAGGACGATGGCGTCGAGGGTTTCGGGGGCTTCGCCCACGAGCCGCATGCGCCGGAAGAGTTCGCGGCAGCTCAGGCCGGCGTCCACCAGGATGCGCGTGCGCCCGCCGGAGACAACCGTGCTGTTGCCCTTCGATCCCGAGGCCAGCACCGTGAAGCGCACCATGGATTGAGAATACAATCAACTGCACGGGCCGAGAACTAAAACCGCCTGACCGTGCGGCCCTGACTGGCCGCTTGGCGAGTTTCTCCTAAGGCGGAGATGTGAAGCGAAGGGAGTGGCCATGAAATTTCTCTCCGTTTTTCCTGTCCTGCTTGCTTGCGCCGTGATGCAGCCGGCGCGTGCGAGCGCGCAGACTGCTCCGGCCCAGGCGCCCCAACCAGCCGCCCCGCAAGCCACGATCGTTTATCGCAATGCGCAGTATGGCTTTTGCTTTCTCCTGCCCTCAAGTTGGACGGGATACACGATCGTCTCTGAGCAATGGAATGGCACGATCCTCAGTTCCGGCCAGGCCGTTCACGGCCCGCAACTGCTCATCCGCCATCCGGGCTGGACGCAGGAGAAACCCTACCAGGACATTCCCATCATGGTCTTCACGCCTGCGGAATGGACGCAGGTGGCGGCAGTGACCATGTCGGTAAGCGCGGCGCCCATAGGTCCTGAGGAACTGGGCGACAACGGCCAGTATGTCTTCGCGCTGCCGCCGCGGTGGATCGGTTTTGACGACGCGCTTGGACAGGATGAAGTGAATGCCTGGATGAGCCAGAATCGGTTGCAAGCGCCTTGCGGGAAGACCGCTCCACTGCCAACCAAAAACATCCCTTAATAAGGTTGTTGGCGGCGTCTGCCCTGCTGGGTTGCTCAGGATGACCCGGCCATCGACGCCGGAATCTCTATGGAAATCACCGTGCCGCGACCGGGGCTGCTGACCACGTTGAAGCGGGCCTGGTTGCCGTAGAGCACCTCAAGCCGCTCCTGCACATTTTTCATGCCGATGCCGGAGCCGGTTCGGCGAATCGCGGAGTCCGGGCGGCCGGTCATGCCCACGCCGTCATCGGAGACCTCGATCGAGATGCGGTCGCCCTCGAGGCGGCTGCGCAGGGTGATAGTGCCGCCGTGGATACGCGGCTCCAGGCCGTGCTTGATGCTGTTCTCGATGAGCGGCTGCAGCAGAATGCTGGGCACCAAAACTTCGAGTGTTCGTGGATCGATGTCTTTTTCAACGCACAGCTTGTCGGCGCCGAAGCGGACCACCTCGATGTCGAGATAGTCGTCGGTAAACTTCAGTTCCTCGCGAAAGGGGACGTAGGCATCGTGCTCCTTGAGCAGGGCGCGGAGGATGCCGGCTAGCTTGACGGTCATCTGGCGGGCCAGCTCGGGCTGGCTGCGCACCAGCGCGGCAACCGAATTGAGGGTGTTGAAAAGGAAGTGCGGATTGATCTGGCGCTGCAGCGCATCGAGGCGGGCTTCGAGCACCAGCCGCTTCTGCTCTTCGAGCGACATTTCGACGCGGAGGGCATTCCACACTTTCAGGGCAATGCCCACGTTGATGGGCGCGCAGAGCCAGACCAGCGCCTGCAGCCAGATTCGGTCGGAAACCAGTGCGAACAGGCGATGCGGGAAGGTGTGGGCGATCCAGTCGCGAATCATCTCCATGACGGCGATCAGGACCAGGAGCAGAATCTGGCGGTCGATGCGCGGTTTAATCAGGTTGCGGCGCACCCAACGCCAGAGGCTGAGATCGATGAAAGGCGTGAACGACCAGATTTCTTCCTTTTCGACAAAGCGGCCGATCATGCCGAAAGCAAAACCGAGCGCAACATTGAACGGCAGCGCGAGAAACTCATGGTGCAGAACGGCGGGGACAGATAACACGCCGCCGCTGAGCATGGCCCACCCTGGACCGATGAGTAATCCGAGCAGAACGATGGTCTCAAAGGAGATATCGGCGGCGAGAAAGTTGGGCACCCGAAACCGAAACCAAACCCCGAGAGTGAGTGGTACAAGGAAAAAAGCCAGCAACGCCAGGGTTTGTCGGCGACTGCGTTCCTCGGCAAAAAACAGGCGCCGGAATGTGGTAACTCGCGCCAGCACGCTGGCTACTGAGGCAACCACGCCCAGCTTGACCAGCAGCGTGATCCAGATCAGATTGTCGTTCACCCCATCAATGTATCGCGTGGCGCCGCCCGAAGACGAGAATTCCGTATTCCAGGCCGGATTTGTCCGCGCCTCGTAGAATGGAAGCATGGGATTCGAGAGCGTGAAGCAGATCGCCGAAGCGGACTTTCCCACGCGCTGGGGAGCTTTTCGCATTCTGGGCTTCGAGGGCATCCGGACCGAAGGCCAACCCGGCTGCGAACCGGCCCGAACCGTCGAGGGCCTGGTCGCGCTGGTGATGGGCGACGTGCACTCCGCGCCGCCGCTGGTTCGCATTCACTCGCAGTGCCTCACGGGCGACGTCTTCGGATCGCTGCGCTGCGATTGCCGGCTGCAACTGGAGCTGGCATTGGCGAAGATCGCCGAAGAAGGCGCCGGCATTCTGCTCTATGAGCAGCAGGAGGGCCGCGGAATCGGCTTGATGGCCAAGCTAAGGGCTTACGAATTGCAGGACCAGGGGTTCGATACGGTGGAGGCAAACGAGGAGTTGGGCTTCGCCGCGGATTGCCGTGCGTACGAGTTGTCCGCCGGGGCGCTCAAGCTGATGGGCGTCGCGCGGGTGCGGCTGATGACGAACAATCCCGAGAAGGTGGCCGCACTGGAGTCGGCGGGAATCACCGTGACGGAGCGCGTGTCCGCCGAGGTCGAATCGCAGGAGACCTTCGAACGATATCTGCGGACGAAGCAGGAAAAGATGGGCCATATCTTCGATCGTTCGAACGCCGTCGATCGTTGAACGGCTTCGTGCGGCGTTTGATCCGGTCGCAGGATGGGTTCCAGGCCGCCCGTTTGAGTGCAGCCCGAGGAACATTCCGCACATTTCTGCTCAATATCCAGCCTGCCGGCGCCCGCAAGCACACTTGGGCCGAAACAAACGGCTATCGTGCCCGGCTCGGCCCTCTTCAGGCGGTCTTGCAAGTGACTGTTCTGGTATCACCCTTTCGGGGCATACCAACCCCAGGCAGTTTTCCGTGTATGCTAGAGGCAATTGCCGTGAAGTTCGCCCCACGGGTGCGGCTGGGTTTGCGCCGACCGCTCGTCGATAAAGGGAAGGAGAGCCGTATGATTCGCCGTTGCAGTCTTCTCCTGGCCTTGATGCTGGCCGCCGTTGCCGTTCCCTTGCGCGCGCAAACCGGTTGCGACGACTCGCCGGAAGATCCGACCATCGTACTGGCGCTTGTGGGCGGCGCAGGCGCGCTGGCGGCGAGTGTACGGGCGGCACGCAGCCGCAAGAGGTAGCTTTCGAGATGCGAGCCGATCCTGCCCGTTCTTAGAATGGTGAATGCGGCCGTGAAGCTTCCGCGTATTCTTCTCTGGTTTTTGGTTCCATTCTCTTTGACTGCACTGGGCGGTTGCGGCGGCGCAGTTTCTCCCACTGGCTCGTCGGGCGGGAGTTGCAGCGCCAGTTCCAGCTCCAGCACGCCGGTATCGTGTCCGGCAAGAACTCCCGTGGCGGGAGTATCCTTCAACGGAACGGTCCTTGCCGCCTCGCAGCCTGTGAGCCAGGCATCCGTGCAACTCTATGCCGCGGGGAACAGCGGCAATGGCTCCACGCCGACGCCGCTTCTGCCGGCCGCTGTGTCCACTGGCGCCGATGGAAGCTTTACCGTTCCCGCCGGGTACGCCTGTCCCTCGGCGCAGATACCTGTCTATCTGATCTCCAAGGGCGGCCAGCCAGGTTCCGCCTCCGCGGCCAATTCCTCCCTCTGGCTCATGACCGCACTCGGCCCCTGTGGCAGCGTCAATGCCGGCAGCTCCTTCGTCCTGAACGAAGTCACAACCGCGGCCTCCGTTTGGGCGCTGGCTCCGTTTATGTCGAGCGGCGGCAAGGTGGGCGCCAGTTGCACCAACACAACAGGGCTGGATAACGCCTTCCTCACGGCGAATAGCCTGGCCAATGCCACCACTGGCGTTTCGCCGGGATCGGGTATTCCCTCCACGCTGACCGTGCCCACCGGCAAGCTGAACACACTGGCCAATGCTCTGGCTTCCTGCACCGGATCTGCCGGCGGCGGCTCCTGCGCTTCGCTCTTTAACGCTGCAACCGCTGGTAGTGTCGTTCCCTCCAACACCCTGAATGCAGCGCTCAATATTGCGCGTTCTCCCGGCAGCAACGTTGCGGCCATATACGCCCTGGCCGCGAGCAGCGCCGTGTTCTCTCCGGCCCTCACTGCGGCGCCTCCGGACTGGATGCTCTATAACACGGTCTCGGGTGGAGGCATGGATGTGCCCACTTCAGTCGGCATAGCCGCATCCGGAGATGTCTGGGTCTCAAGCTACTTCAACGTCGTGTCGGAGTTTTCGCCCGTCGGCGCTCCCATCTTTCCTGACGGGATCACCGGTTCCGGCATCAACCAGTCCTACGGCATGGCCTTGGATAGCGAGGGCGATGTCTGGATCGCCAACGAGCAAACCACCGCGAACAACGGGCCCGGCAACGTGACCGAGCTGAACCCTTCAGGACAAGCGATTGCTTCCGGTCTCACCGGCGGCGGTATCGACTTTCCCATCGCGGTCGCCGCCGACATACGCGGCAATATATGGTTTGCCGACTATGGCGACTCAAAAGTTACGCTGTTGGACAGCTCCGGCCTGCCGGTCTCGAGCTCCAGCGGCTGGGGTGGCGCGTCCCTTGCATTCCCCGTCGCTCTGGCAGTCGATGCCAATCAAAACGTCTGGGTGGCCAACCAGGCTGGCGAAGTTCCCATCACCAAAATCTCAGCGGACGGCTCCCAGGTGACCAACTACGATTGCGATTGCAATGGAGCGTCCGGCATCGCCACGGACCGGAACGGCAACGTCTGGATCGCGAATTACTACGGCAACAGCATCAGCGAAGTGAATACATGCGGAACGTTGGAACTGGATGCCGCCAAGGGCGGAGGGGTGGATCGCCCTCAAGGAATCGCGATCGACGGCGCCGGGACCGTCTGGGTCGCCAACTACCGGGGCAACTCCCTTTCTGATCTGGAAGGCGCCTCCAGCTCCGCGTCTGGGACCTTCCTTTCGCCGCCGAGCGGATTTGGCGACGACGCTTCCCTGCTCGAGCCCTACAGCCTTGCCATCGATGCCAGCGGAAGCATCTGGGTGTCGAACCCCGGCAAGAATACGCTTACGCAGTTTATCGGGATCGCGGCGCCCGTAAAAACTCCCCTGGCTGGTCCGCCGCAGTCACCGTAACGCGGCGGGATGCGATGATATCCAATAAAGGATTGGCAGCATTCATGGCGGAAAAGCTGGAGATCGAGTCACCAACTCCTGCCGAGTCAGGGCTTGAACCAGAACTGGAATCCAGCCGGCCGGCCTCGCCGCCCCTTGCGCTGTGGTGCTGCATCGCCATTCTCGCGGCGGCCGGTTGCCTGGGAATTTATCGCGAGATCGCTCTTCTTTGGAGATGCTGGACCACCGATCCCCTGCGCTCGATCGGAATGCTGATTCCTCCGGTTAGCATTGTGCTCACCCTCCGCGTATGGCGGCAAAACGGCTGGCAGATGCGCGGAACTTGGTGGGGCCTGCTGGCGATCGGACTCTCCTTCATCCTCAGCTTGATCCGCGAAAGTGCCTTGCTCTTCGTCGCCGGCGGAGGAGTTCTGGTTTCTCTCATTCCGCTGGCGTTGCCTGTTTATGTCTATGGCAGCGGCGTTGTCCTGCTGTTTGCCGGCGCGCGCGTGTGGCGCAAGGCATGGTTTCCCCTGGGGCTGCTGCTGCTTTCCCAGCCGGTGCCCATTCTTTCCAGCAGCATGATCGATATCCCGCTGCAAAACATCTCGGCCCGCGTCGCGCGTTCCTTCGCTACGCTGATCCATTTTGCGCCGACAACTCCGCAACTGCGCCTCATGTTCTCGCCGGACTTCGGCATGTTTATCGCGCCCGGCTGCGATGGCATTCGCGGCGCGGTTGCCTTGGGATATGTGGCGCTGGTGCTTGGCTATCTCAAGCGCGTTTCCTTTCGACGGTGGGCCGCGTATGTGGCCGGAGGCGTCCTGCTGGGCTATCTCTTCAATTTCATCCGGCTCTGCGTTCTCGTCGTTTATTACCGGATCGCCCTTGGTCATCCGGTTCTCGAGGGCGTGGCCAAACAGGCAGACTATGCCATTGGATCCGGTCTGTTCCTGGTCGCGATGCTTATTTTTCTGCGTCTCGCGCGCCAGAAGCAGCAGAACCCGGCTGCGGCGAATCTCGCGCCTGTCGATGGAGGGCCATCGCCGCGCGTTCGAAATCTCTTCCTACAGTGCGCTGCATTCGCAGCCGCGCTGCTGGCGGTTCTTGCCCTGCCCTCCTCGGCGCTCCGATCGCGGCAACCGGCGCTGGCCTCAAATCTATCGTCGGCCGCATCCCTCGCCCGCTTCCCAAGGCAGATCGGCGGCTTCGCACTCACTCGCGCTTGGTACGAACAAGTCGCCGGCAAAACGCTGGTGCAAAGCGGAGCGTATTCCGCGCCCGGATCGGACGAAATCATCCTTGCCGTCTGGGTTGCGCCGTCCGGCTACTTCCACGATCCGAATTCGTGCTGGCTGGCGCGCGGCCTGCAACCCGAACTTCTTACGGCCCTGCCATTCGTCACCGCGCAGGGAAAATCCGCCGATCTCAGCACCGGGTTTTACAGCGACGGAGTTACCGACAGCATTGTGGTGAACGCTGTTTGCACTCCGGGCTCCTGCTCGCAGTCGCAGCAGCTAGCCTCGCGTGGCCGGTTCAGCTTTATCGTTCTCAAGCCGCGGATAAGCGAGCTTGCCGCGTCGGGCGCGCATCCGGTTCCCATCATGATTCGGATCGATCGATTGCATTCGGGTGCGCCCAGGGCCGCGGTCCAAAGCGCCCTTACCGCTGAGGCGCAGAGATTCCTTTCGGGCTTCGATCCCATGGCCCTGAGCCAGGCATTTCAGTAGTCGTACCCGCTCGATGGCATCCATCGACTGCGAAGCGATGAAGATTGTATCGATGGAAGAATGGAACACTTTGGGAACAGCCATCAATCGTGGGACCAACTGATTGATGGCGGGGACGACGAGACTCGAACTCGCGACCTCTGCCGTGACAGGGCAGCGCTCTAACCAACTGAGCTACGTCCCCTCTTTCTTTTCTTCGACTTACGCTAAGTCTAAGAATTTGCTGTCCATCGCTGCTGTCTATCTTTTCTCCCGCTTCCGCGTTTTCCACGGAATCTAACGGAATTCCGCGATTAATGGACAGCATGGACAGCATGAAACTTTGCCGTCAATGCCGCTGCAGGCGACCCGCAACCCAGAACATCTGTCCATGTCCCGTGATTCAAATTCTACCAAATAAATCTGACTCGGAGGGGATCCTGATGTGCATCTCGGCGGCAAAGCCGCTTCGTTCATTGGTTCCAGCTTTCGACCGCTCATGCCAGATCACGCGGTCCAGAATTCGATGCCCTCGCCGCTCAATCCACCAGGGCCGACGCATATCAGATTCCGAGTAGTTTGAGCAGATAGGGGATGTTCCAAGCGGCTTTGAGGCGCTTTCCCTTGATTCCGCGTTGGGAAGATTTGTCGTGTTTGAGCAGATTGAGGGCGATTCGGTTGAGGATGGAGAAGTTTTGCGCGGCGTGGCCGGCGCGTTTGCGGTCCAGGTCTTCGCCGAAGCCGACGTCGAGCACCCAGTGCAGTTTGTTTTCGATGCCCCAGTGCTGGCGGATCACGCGAGTTCAGCCGCGCCGCATCGGGGTTGAGGCTGGTGATGTAGTAGCGGATCTCGCGCTCGATTTTGCCCGTGGCCTTGTGGTACCGTTCCGACTCGATACGCACCAACGCCTGTAAAGAGGCCCATTCGGATGCCTTTTCGATCAGGCCAAGATCGGCCATCACCGAGCACTTGCGTCGCTCGACCCGTCCGTGGCCACAATCGATTTCCTCGGCCACTGCGTCTGAGTCCAACAGTCAGAAACGAGTCTTTTACCTGTTCGGCCAAAAGGCCCTGATTCTCCTTGACTGCCAATACATAGTCGGCCTTCTTCGCGACGATCTGGCGGGCGATCCCGCGTTGGCAGCCCATGGCGTCAATGGTCACCACCGTTCCCGTCAACTCCAGCGCGTTGAGCAACTTGGGAATGGCCGTGATTTCGTTGGATTTTTCATCGACTTTGCGCTGCGCCAGCACCAGTCCGTTGCCCTCGGCCCAGGCCGAAACCATATGGACCAGGGTCTTTTTACCGCTCTCGCGTGTGCCGCACAAGGCCTTGCCGTCGATGGCTACCACTTCGCCCGCCGTCAGCTTGGCGATCGACGAAACCCAAGCCACGAAACCCTTTTCCATCTCTTCCGGGTCCAGCGCCGCAAACACCCGGTTAAACGTATCGTGCGATGGAATGCCCGATGGAAGCGTCAAAAACGTCTTCAACCACTCCAGCTTGTCTTCGCCGTACTCGGCTATGTCGTTCCAACTCTCGGCTCCGCTCAACACCGCGGCTATCGAGATCAGAAGAATCTCTTCCAGCAAATGTTCCCGGTTCCGCTCCACCCGTGGATCGCGCAACTCTGCAAAATACTTCAGGGGATTTTCCATATCCCCTTGTCGCCTATCTACATCCCTCCGGCATATAGCAATTTATATGCGTCGGCCCTGGCCCCTCCCTGCCTGACGAGAGTTACGTTAGCTGGCATCCACCAGCTGGGTGTCCCGCAGGCTCCGCACCGGCTGTCTGTCTGCTCCGGTCAGTTCGGCTTCCAGGATGCAGGGTCCGGTCTGGGCCGGCCACTTCACCTCGAACTTCAGAGTGCTTTGGCCCCAAGGCTCCAAGTGGCACTCCTGCTTGATTTCCTCAGCCACATGCCCGCCGAGCTTCAGGCGCAGAATCACCGGGCCGTTCCACGGTTGCTCCAAATCATTGATCACCACCACGGGGACTTGGGTCGGCTGCGAATCCGCCAGGACGCGTTCCTTGGTGAAATCAACCATCAAACCGACGGGCGCAAAGGCGTCGCGAACGTAACGGTAGAACTCCGGCTCCCAGATGAGTTGCTTGACGTCCACCCAGCAGTCGCTGGTCGGCTCATCCGTCCGCGAGTAGGCCAGCGCGCAGAATTGCAACACGCCGGCCGCCTGCCGATGGCAACGCCAGTACTCGGTTTCGGCCGCCAGCACGCGTGCCGCCAGGTGATAGAGTTTCGCCGGCGGCGCGTCTTTCCCGGCCAGATTGGCGAGAAGATCCCTACTCCTGCTTGCGGGTCTCCCATCGCGGGTCAGCCAAAGCCCGCAGTATTCGTTGATGATATAAGCATTCCGATTGCCCGGGTTTTTGCAATCCCCGCCAGGCCAGGGCATCCCCACCGGGATCGGATAGGGCCTTGGCGAGGGTCATCTGAGGGTTGAGAAAGTGGTAGGGGTGGGCCTCACACATGTCGGCCGGAGACCCCAAGGGACTCCAACCGTTGTCCCAGGGCCGATTGGACAAATCCAAGCCACGCACCTGCTCGATGGCGGCGCCGGTTTCGGTGGTCAAGCTCTCGTTTTGCGCGTCCCAGATCACCACACACGGATGGTTCCACCTCTCCTGCATCCAGGCGGTGTATTCCCGGGCTAATTCATCCCGCTTCAGCTCTGGAGGCCAGTCGATGCGCCTGCCCCCCTCCCAGATGGGAAACTCATCTTCAATCAGTATTCCCTCCTCGTCCGCAATGCGATACCACATTTCCGGCGCCAGGCCGATGCAGTAGCGCAGTGAATTCCAATGCATCTCCTTGAAGCGCTGGTGCAGCAGCCGCACCCAATCCTCCCGCCAAGGCAGATCGCCCCGCTCCGGGTCTTCAAAGAACCGATATAGAGTGACGTTGCTGCCGCGCAGGAAGTAGGGCTTGCCGTTCAAATAAGCCCGGCCTGGGCGTGTCGCCGTGACGCGGCTCAAACCGGAATTCCCTCATGCCAAATCGGGTCTCGAAACTGTCCGCACCACTGCTCACCTCCAACGTGTAGAGAAACGGCCTTTCCGGCCACCAGAGCTGGCAATGGGCGACGGGGATGCGAACGTCAACCGTTTGGTCCGCGCCAGCCGCCAGCGAAAGCAACTTGCTCTCGGCCCGTCCCACGACTTTGCCGGACTTTGCCTCCCGCACAACGAACTTCAGCCGTGCGCTCGTGGGGGTTCCCGCATTGTGCCACCCGTACTACCACCCGCGCTTCTTTGGTTCGAATCTCGGGTACCACCTGCACCTGCGCAAGGTTCGGCGTGCCGGACAGCGTCAACTCGACGCTGTCGAACAATCCAGGGATGTAGTACTCCTTCTCGTAATCCCAGCCCGTGGGAACCGACGGCGGCAGGGAAGCGCGTGAGGCGCCCACACGGATGAGGAGTTCGTTGGTCGCGCCACCGCCGCGCAAGGCGTCCCGCACGTCATACCAATTGGCCGTAAAGCTGGCCAGGCTCTCACCGACTTTGGTTCCGTTCAGATACACCGTCGAGCCATAGGCCGCCTTGCGCACCAGCAGCGTGGCGACGGCCGGCACCTCGCCCTCGATGACAAACTCGCGCCGATACCAGTAGGAGCGCTGCGCCAAGGCCGCATCCTCCGGCCCAAACCGGCGTTTGGTGTTTTTGAAAGTGTCCCGGGCAAAGCCCGGTTGCGCCATATCGACCAGGCCGGGCACCGGGACCTTGCGGTCGAACTGGGCCGGCCGCTGGTCCGTCTGTCCTTCGGCCAGTTGCCACGTGCCATCCAGCCGAGATAGTCCGTCGTCCGGCTGCCGGTGCCGGCGCGGGCGCGGCATTGCCCAACTCCGAGCCTGCCGCTACCAGCGGCGGGAGGAACGTCGCGCCGGCCAGAGCCGTAGTGGAAGTCTGAATGAATCGGCGGCGCGTCAGCCCATTGCCCGGCTGTGAAGGTTTCAACTTATGCATTTGACATTTCCCCATTTGGTCTCTGGTCCTCGACAGGCGTGGGCCTTCTTTAGGAGCGCATTGTTGATATTTGTGCCTTTCGGCACACTCGACGATCGAAAGTTACCCGCAGAGTTTGTTTTTTCACTCGCACCCATTCGATCCTCAGCTTTTTGTTGCTTCAACATAAATAAAAACCTTTGTCTATGCGGCTCCATACTCCGTCAATCTGGAATCCCCGTTTTGGCGACCCTATCAGAGCCAGTGTACGCCCCGCCGCCGCCCGACGGAGCAATGCAGCTCCTGAAGGTCGCCAGAGGCCGACCCGGCGCTGCTTCATCGAGCCAACCGGACAAAAAAGGTGAGTTTTCAAGCGGTTTCGTTGACACCTCTCCGTGCCTCCTTACTATTCCCTTGATTTCCTTTGCCACATCCTCAGCTCGCTATCCGGTGGGCAGCGGTAGTGCCTCAATTCGCCGCACCATGCTGGCGAATAGCCGCCTGGTCATGTGGCTTTCTGCCAACAGCAGCCAATAGTAGCGGGCATGTTTCACCAACCGTCCACCAGTCTTCACCAGCCGCTGCTGCAAGCTCGTCAAGGACCACTTCTCGATTCCCTTCGGCAGCGCCAGCCGCCGCCATAGGTTGCCCAGGTTGTATGCGATCACGCTCAGCCACAACCGCACCTCGTTCGATCGGAAACGGTGGCAGCTCAGCCGCGTCATCTTTACCGCCTGCTTGCCTTCCTTAATCCACTGCTCGGCCGTGCCCCGCTTGTTGTAGAACCGTACCACCGCCCGGCTCGGCGTCTCTAGATTGGTCACGATGAACCCGATGCGCGGGAACAACTCTCCGGCATGATGTTCGACCTTCGCCACCACTCGCCGCGCCGTCGTCCAACTGGCCGCCTTGTAGAGAAAGCCCTTGTACCACACGATCGGTTTGTGACTGGGACGCCCCACCGGGCGCAGCAGCAGTTCAACCACATCCCGCTCCAGGTTCTCGTTGGCCGGAATACGGATGGCGTACTTCACGCCCCGGCTTTCCAGCGCCTCGTAAATCTCTGGCTTGGCGAAGGCGGCGTCGGCTCGAAACGCCACTTCCTTGCTCAGCTTCTGTTGCCGCTCGATCTCCGGCAGCAGGAGTTCTTCCCAGCCCTCGGCGCTGTGCACGTTGCCGGGACGCAGCTTTGCCGCCAGACAATCGCCGTCTCGGCTGAATAGAAGCAGCGGATGAAAGCAGGTCGATTCGAAATGCCCGTTGTAGGCGCTCTCTTCTTGCGCACCGTACACCGGAATCTCCGTCGAATCCATGTCCAGGACCGTGCGGTACCCTGAATCCAGCGCCTCCGCTTTCGCGATCAATGCCCGGCTGAGCCCCGCCAGCCGGGCGAAGTTCGCGTCCTCGGCCAGTATCTCGGTCTCGAAACTCTGCAACCGCGAGGGGAGAGCGACGCCTCGATCCCATATCTTTTCCGAACTGATTAGCCGGAATGTCGGGTCCTGGGAAAGCCTCTCGGCGTCGTTGAGGTCTTCGTAGCCAGCCAGGCGGCTGTAGATCGATTGCCGCAGCAGGTCGGCGAAGCAAAACTGCGCGTTCTTCCCACGCGAGTCTCTCAGATGTTGTTTGATCAATTCGCCGAATCCGAGCCGCTCGTCGAGTTCGCGCACCAGGATCAGGCCACCGTCCGAAGTGACGCGGGAGCCTTGGAACTCGACCTTGAGAGAGGCGTTGAAGGAGAGCTGAAAGGGCCGATTTTGTATCTCACCCATTGGGTACTGACCTCCGGAGCGTCTTCATCGCATTCACACCCCTATGAATATTGACGATGGCGACGATCCAAGGTTTCATAATTAAGGCTCAAAATGGAAATGTGGGTCAATAACATTCTTTTGTGAAGCGCATATGGGAAATCCGGGTTTAATGCTGCGATACCCAATGGTCGGATTGCTATAATCAACCGCGAAATGAATGTTGGAATACTATGGTGGTTCAGAGACCCTCCCTGAGCTGCCGTTGTGCTTCAACAAAACTTTCCAAAATCCTTAGAGACGCAACGGTTCTCAACAGATATTATGACGAAATCAAGTTCTGCCTCAAGGCACTCCGGAGCTCGTGGATGCCGAAGAGGAAAAATCAGAGCGGGATCCATGAGATTGATGGGAAAGATAGCCGTAGTAACGGGAGCCGCTGTGGGACTAGGTCGAGCTGTTGCCTCCCGGTACTAGGCTTCCTGATGGCGAGCGCCGAGTCTCTGTTCCGCGCCGCCCGCTTCGCGAAGG
>CAWEGN010000013.1:0-14465 GCA_963808805.1 uncultured Acidobacteriaceae bacterium
TGGCATAGCGGCGATCTCAGGGCAGAAACTTGAAGGTCTTGCCCTTAGGCATGGTCTTCATGCGCCGCAGGAATTCGCCTTCGTCGATCTCCTGCGGCCAATCGAGGTTTATCGCAATGGTCGCTTCCGAAGGGTCCCCTTTCACCACCGTCACGTGAATTGCTCTTATGTCCCTCAACTGCACTAAGTCACGCACATAGGCGTTCGTTCCACCCTTTATCGAGGAGTACAGCGATTTGGTACGTTCAAAAAGGCTGGGTTCCGGTATGGTTTCCTCATCAAGCAGAATCTTCAAGATCTCAATCTGCCGTTCCCCGATTACTCGCTTTCGCCTGGTCCTCAGCCTGTTGAACAAGCTGTACATGGTGTCGCGGAAGAGGGCGCGCTGCATGTGCCTGCGAATCTCTACCGTCAGCCGCTCGCACTGAATGCGCACGCCGAGCAGTGCGAATTTCAAAAAAGGCGTCAGATCGTACTCGCCCCGCCTGACCTCGCTGAGAGTGCTCAAATACGCCGGCTTTTCGTCGTAATAGTAATTCGACATGGCCACAAAGGCCCGGTCGGTCAGCCCGGCGCGGCGCAGCATCAGCGCCTCCATGGCCCGCGCTGTTCTCCCATTGCCATCCAGGAAAGGATGCATGGCGGCAAGATGGTAGTGCAGCGCCAGTGCCTGAACCAGCGGGTCATGATTGCGGAACTCGGTTTGAACCGATTCGAGCAGCGCCGCGAACGCCTCTTCGCAGGAGGGTCCGCCTTCCACTCCTCGATGCTGCGGAATGCCGAATGTGACATTGTAATCGCGATCGCGAAGGACACCTGGTGGGCAGTGATCCTCGTCGCAGCCTGCCACGATGCTGCGATGGACCTCCCTAACCAGGTCGGCAGAGATTGGCCTGTCGATTGGAATCGTCTCGATCCAGCGATAAGTCTGCATCGCGGCACGCGCCTGCCGCTGCGATCTGGTACGTAACTCCTCAGCAGTTGCGCTGGGCCGAATCGCCTCTTCGAGCTCCCGTTCGGTGAACTCCGCGCCTTCGATTCGGCTGGTCCCGGCGACCTCGCGCTTCAGTTGCAATTCCTGCAGCGCCTCAACCCAGCTTTTCTGATAAGGCAGAGAGGTGAGTGCTTGCACCGCCGACTTGGCCTCGACAAGAGCCGCCATGACAGCGGTTGCGTCGTAGAGAATCCAGCGTTTTGGCAGCTCATAGCGAATCATATGATTTCTTGACTTAATTCAGATTCATTTCCAACTCGTATTTTTCCATCTTATTGATTATAAGTCAATTATTTTCTTTTATTAGCGAATTATATCAAAGTAATTTCCAATTCATTTCATTCTTCGTCCTGGGTCTCATCTGACCGAAATGCCATTCGTCCCAATGCCGTTTGTTGCCATGCTGCCCCTTGGAACACAAGCACCCCTGCCGAGGCAGAGGCGCTCGTTCTCATGTGAATTTGTGTACTGCCGCAGGCGCCCGGCCGTCCGGGCAATCGTTACGCCTGCACAGTGTTGCGCGTCTCATGCGCTGCCGGGGCAGGCGCCGCAACCGGGCCCGCCGCGCCAGGCGCCGGCTTCGCGTCGGGCTTGCGTATATCGATCCCGCCCTTGAAGAACGCGCCATCTTCAATGCTGATGCGCGCCGCCGCCACGTCGCCGTGCAGCGATCCTTCCGCGCGAATGTCCACGCGGTCTGAAGCGGAGATGTTGCCGCGCACTTTGCCCAGCACCACCACCTCGCGCGCGGTGATGTTGGCGCCGACCTGGCCGTTGCGGCCGACGGTCACGCGGTTGCCCGGCAGGTTGATCGCGCCCTCCACCTTGCCGTCGATGTACAGCGACTCGGAGCCTGCGATCTCGCCTTTGATAAACAGTCCCTTGCCGATGGTGGCCTGCTCCGCGTTGTTTGCCTGCATGCGCGCCGGCGTTTCCGGCACAAATGCCGGTGGCGCAGCGTGCTGCGGCTCCGGCATGGGATTGGGGATCGTCGAACCGGTCTGACTTGGTTTCCACATAGCGCTCAAGGGTTTCTTCCTTTTCTGTCCGCCTGGGGACTGGGGGATGCCAAGGCAAGGCCAATGGCTCGAACCCAAATGTATAAGTGCGTTCGCCGCCCTTGCTCTTCTCTGCGGCGATCTCCTGTGCGGCCGGGAATCGGACGAATCGCTCTTCCGGCTCCGCCAGGATCGTGCGTCCCCCTCATTCTACGGCATCCCTCGAATTCCTGTAGAGCCGCCATCCTGCCTCCCCGGCGCATGGTTCTGAAATTAAAGCCTGTTGCGCATACAGCTTCGCTCTACCCTAATCCGGGAAGTCCATGGTGCGGAAACATTTCAGCGAATTTTCCGGCCGGCGCAGGTATCGGAGAGGCAGGCTTTCTAATGTGCATTGCGGTTCTTGGAATTGCCGTAATCTTGGCGTATGACCGATCGCGAATTGCTCGCCCGGATCGCCGCCTCCGCCGGCCAAAAGGCCGCATACAAGCAGTTGGTCCGCGAGTTCTCGCTCGCCGGTGGCCGCGACCGCCGTCTCCTCCTCGAGCAACTGGCGCGCCTCACTGCGAGTGGCCGGCTCGTGCAACTCGACCGCGAGCGCTGGAGCCTTCCCCAGGCTGCTTCCCGCCCAACTGCCGCACCTCGCGACAATCTCGTCGCCGGCCGTCTGGATCTGCACCGCGACGGCTACGGCTTCGTTCGCCCGAATCGAAAACCCGCCGCAGGGGACGCAAGCCGAACCGCGGCGGCCGAGGATATTTTCATCCCGCCCAACGAGATCAACGCCGCCATGCAGGGCGATCAGGTTCTGGTCGAGGCCGAACCGCCCAAAGCCGACGGCCGCCGGCAGGGCCGCATCCTGCGCGTCCTGGAGCGCCGCAATCCTACCGTTGTGGGGACGTTTCGTCTCGCTGGTCCCGATCGCGGGCGCAACAATGTGGTTATCCCCTTCGACGACCGCATGACGCAGCTCATCCTCATTCCTCCCGGCGCGGAAATTCCTAACGCCGCCGGCCCCTCCACGCCGCATCGCGTTTTGGGCCGTGAAGCGAAGGCTGGTCCAAAACCTCAAAGCGCGGAGCACCCGGAGGGCCCGTCCAGTATCGAAGGCCTCGTCGTCGATGTCGAGATCACCAGTTGGCCAACGCCCACGCGTCCGCCCATCGGCCGCATCCTGGAAGTTCTCGGCTCGCCCGACGACTTCGGCGTCGACGTGGAGATGATGATCCGCAAGCACCAGTTGCCGCGCCTCTTTCCCGAGGCCGTCCTCGCCGAGGCCCGCCGCGTCGCGCACTTCGACCAAAACGCCGCCACCCGCAGGGCCGACTTCCGCGCGCTGCCCATCGTCACCATCGACGGCGAGACCGCGCGCGACTTCGACGACGCCGTGCTCGTCCGCGAGCGCGCCCATCGTGGTTATGAGCTTCAGGTTCACATCGCCGATGTGGCCGAGTACGTCCGCCCCGGCTCCGCCCTCGACCTTGAAGCCCGCATCCGCGGCACCAGCGTCTATTTCCCCGATCGCGCCATCCCCATGCTGCCCCAGGAGCTTTCGACAGACATCTGCAGCCTGCGCCCCAATGAAGACCGCCTCGTGCTCAGTTGCATCATGCAGCTCGACGCAGCGGGCAACATCGAGAGCTTCGAGGTTCTCGAAGGCGTCATTCGCTCCGCCGCGCGCATGACATACACCCAGGTATCGGCGATCCTCGACCAGAACGATACACTCGTCCAAAACCCGGAGGCGCGGGAGCGCTTTGAGCGCATGAAAAAACTTGCCATCCTCATGAACCAGCGCCGCGAAGAACGTGGATCGATCGATTTCGACTTGCCCGAGCCCGTGATCGAATTCGACGAGCACGGCCAGATGCGCGGCGTCACGAAATCCGAGCGCACCTGGGCCAACCGGCTCATCGAGGAATTCATGCTCGCCGCCAACGAGTGCGTGGCCGTCTGGCTTGAGGACCTCGGCGTGCCCTCGCTCTACCGCATCCATGAGAAGCCCGAACCGCGCCGCGTCGTCCAGTTCGAAGAGCTGGCCGCTAGCTTCGGCTACTCGCTTGGTCTCGGGCCCCTCCCCGTCAAGCGCATTCAAACACGCGCCGAGCGCCGCGAATCCCGCGGTCAGGGCCGCAATCCCCGCCAGCACGAAGTACCGGAAGACATCGCCGTTACGCCCCGCATGTACCAGAAGCTCGCCGCGCGCATCGAGGGCAAGCCGGAAGAGCGAATCCTCAGCTACCTCATGCTGCGCTCGCTCTCGCAGGCGCGCTACTCCGAAATCAACGAAGGCCACTTCGCCCTGGCCGCGCCCACCTACACCCACTTCACCTCGCCCATCCGCCGCTATCCCGACCTCATCGTCCATCGCATTGCGAAAGCGCTGCTCCGCGCCGGCGTCTCGGGCCATCGCACCATCGATCCAGATCGCCTCGGCTCGCCCTGGTCGCATCCCAACGAAGGTCAAACCAAACTAGGGGCGCCCCATCCTGGCGAGTCCGCAGGACGAACTAGGGTAGGAACGGGGGTGCCCCAGGTCCCTCGCACTTGGGGACCTGGGATGGGAAGTCAATCCTTCATCGATCCCCCCATCCCCGAACCCGAACTTGCCCAGATCGCCGAAGAATCCAGCCTCGCCGAACGCCGCGCCGCCGAGGCCGAGCGCGAGCTGGTCGAGTGGAAGAAGGTTCGCTTCATGCAGGACCGCGTGGGCGACGAGTTTGCCGCCCTCATCCTCAACCCCGCCAAATTCGGCCTCTTTGTCGAGCTCACCGATCTCTTCGTCGAGGGCCTCGTCCCCATCGACACGCTGCGCGCCGACCGCTACACCTTTCGCGAAAACACGCACGAAATCGTCGGCGAGCGCACCGGCCGCCGCTTCCGCGCCGGCGACCGCGTCCAGGTCATTCTCGACCGCGTCCTCGCCCAGGAGCGCAAGCTCCAGTTTGCTCTCGTCGAAGAAGAATTAAAGTTGACCGGCAAGAAGTCCGCTCGCCCCTCATCGAAGCCGAAGAAGGAAAAACGCAAAAACACCTTCTCGCCGCCCCGGCATGGGGGCAAGCGGCGAATCAAAAGGGGCAGGAGGCGCTGAGCCCGGACCTCTTTTGGCCCTGGATGCGGAGCTCCGATTGCCTACGCGCCAGCCTGCTTCTCGGCCAGGGGGCCTATAACAGGGATCACAAATTTCTGGCCTTGGAATGCCTTGATGATGCTGATGAGCCAAAGTATGAAGAGTCCCAGACCCAGGACCAGCATGATAAGCCAGCCAATGATCGGCACGAAGGCAAGCACAATGTTGACCACCCACACGCAGATCCATGCGCCCGTCAGAAAGATCGATTGCCAGGCGTGGAATTTCACCTTGGGATTCGTGTTGTAGGGCGCAACCACCAGAAAGATGATCGCCGGAATGAAAGTCAGGTAGGCAATACCGCTAGCGGCGTCGTCTGACAGTCCTGAAGTGGCTCCTGCTGCATTCGGTTCAGCCATCGCAACTCTCCTTTCGATCGAAACGCTGGGCCGGGGGAGTGCTGCTTCACTGCTGCGCACGGCCGGGAAACGGGGAAGCCGGCTTTTGCGGCCGTGGACCGTGAAGCGGGGTGAAGATAGGACAACCCGCCACCCGATCGCTTGTCAAGAGAATTTACGCTTCACCACAACGGGCCGCCGCTTTCGCATGGGGGTCAGGCCCCCCATTCGCGTTGAATCTGCTCGAGGGTTTTCCCTCGCGTCTCTGGAACCATTTTCCATATAAACACGAAACTTACCACGCAGAGTGCCGCGTAGATCGCAAAAGTTCCCGATATGCCCAGCGCGTGTACCAAGGAAAGGAAGGTGAAAGTGACGACCAGGGTGCTTGTCCAGAGCGTCGAAGTAGCAATAGAGGCGGCGCGGCCGCGGATCTTGTTGGGAAATATCTCTGAAATCACAATCCACGAAATGGGGCCCATCGCGAAAGCGTAGAACCCGGTGTAGCTCATAATGCACGTGAGGATGAGCAGCGGCGAGATGCCGGGGATGCGATACGCCATCACGAAGAGAGCCAACGAGACGGCCATACCCGCGGTGCCGGTCAGCAGCATCGTGCGCCGGCCCCAGCGATCGAGGCAGCGAAGTGCGATCAAGGTACAGACAAAGTTGCATGAGCCGATGATGACGTTGGCCATCAGCGCCGTGCTTAAGCTGGCTCCCTTGAAGTGTTCGCTGATCAGAATCGATCCGTAATAGAGAACGGTATTGATCCCCGTGATCTGGCAGAGAACCGCTATGGCCAGCCCAACCATCAACGGCCGCCGCATGGGGCGAGAGAAGACTTCGCTCCATGTGCCCTGCTCGCAGGCGGCGGCTTCTTCCACGGCCCGCACCTGGAGATCGGCTTGCTCGGCGCCGTAGATGCGTGAGAGGACGAGCCTTCCTTTTTCTTGCTTCCCATTGCTGATCAGCCAGCGCGGGCTTTCGGGAATCGCGAGCAGCCCGAGAAAGAAGGCCAGTGACGGAATGGCGGCCGCGCCCAGCATCCAGCGCCAACTGTTGTCGCCGAGACTGGCCAGGCCCCACCCCACCACATAAGCGGCAAGGATGCCTACGACGATCGCCAGTTGATTCATTGAGACCAGCCGTCCGCGCGAGCGCGCCGGCGACACTTCGGCGATGTAGACCGGGGTGGTTACCGAGGCGAGGCCAATGGCGAGCCCACCCACCAGGCGTCCGATGGAAAACATCAGTACCGAGTTCGCCAGGGCTGCGCCAACGGTCGATATAGCGAAGAGAATCGCGGCCAGCAGAAGCGATTTGCGGCGGCCAACCCGGTCGCTGATCAGGCTGGCGCCCGCCGCGCCAAGCAGGCAGCCCAGTAGAAGAGCGCTCGCGGCAACTTCGGTTTCGATGTTGGAGAGAGATAACTGGCGCCGGAGAAAGAGGAGGACACCGTTGATGACGGCGGTATCAAAGCCGAAAAGAAAGCCGGAGATGGCGGCAACGACGGCAAGGAAGAGAACATAAAGGGGAGACTTGGCCTCTGCTTCGCCCTGCGATGGACCGCCTATTGCGGAAACCTGCATAGTTTGAACCTCTTCAGCGAATTGCGAACCTATCGTTCTTATACGAAAGCAGGCAGATTACGAAGCTAAGTCAATCAAGCAGACGCTTCCGCCGGCAAATTGGCGGCAAACCCCGCTCGAGTGAGGATATCGTTGACGCACGGTTTCGGCTTGCCGGGAAACCCGTGCGCGCAGCGAAAGCCATCTTATAGCCAGAACGATCATAGTTTACATTCGTCATCGTTGGAAACATCAACTCTGCTCATATCCGTCCTGTCATGCAATCCTCCCCGCAAAACGCCAAAGGCGGACTCTAGGCCGGGAGTCCGGAAATTGCCAAAGTCACGCTGGAGTGGCCCAGCGGCGCGATGGGAGGACTTCCCGTTCACCTGGATCGGCATCATGCGATCTCATATGTTCAAATGGCCGCCAGCTTATTTTGCAACTCTTCGAGCGTGAGTCCCTTGGTCTCGGGATAATAGAAAAAGACCACAACGAACTGCAGCACAACCATGAAGGTGAAAAAGACAAAGGGATAGGCCCCGGAGCGGGCTGCAAGCAGTGGAAATATGCCCGAAATCACGGCGTTCATGACCCAATGCGTCGAGCTGCCCAGCGCCTGGCCCTTAGCGCGTACGCGGTTGGGGAATACCTCTCCGATGAAGACCCAGATGACCGCTCCCTGGGATACGGCGAAGAATCCGATGTAGCCAACGAGCAACACCACCAGCCAGCGCTGGTATTCGTGCAGAAGAAAGATGAGTGAGACTCCGGCGAGGCAAACCGCCAGCCCAACTGAGCCGATCAGCAGAAGCATCCGCCGCCCGATGCGGTCGATGAGGGCCATCGCCACGAACGTGGCCAATAGGTTCATCGCTCCAATGGCTACCGCCTGCAGGTCGCTCGAGACCTTGCCGAAGCCGGCCATCGCGAAGATGTCGTTGAGGTAGTAAAGTATCGCGTTCACTCCGGCCAGTTGGTTGAACATGGCGATGCTCACGGCGAGAAAGATCGGCCGTCGATATTTCGCCTGGAACAGGGATTCGGACCCGGCGAGCTTCTCGGGATGAATGGAGTCTGTAATCTCCTTGAGCTCGGCAAACGCGGATCCCGATCGCAGTTGTTGCAGAACCTCTCCGGCCTCTTTGATGCGGTTCTTTGTCACCAGCCACCGCGGACTCTGCGGAATCCCGAAGAGCATGGCCAGGAACAGTATGGCCGGAAGGCCGGCAATGCCCAGTTGCCACCGCCATTCGTACGCGCCGAAACCCGCCAGCCCGATCAGGTAGTTCGAGAGGTAAGCGGCCAGGATGCCCACCACAATGTTGATCTGGAAGCAGCCGACCAGCCGCCCGCGCCAACGGGCCGGTGCGATCTCGGCAATGTACACCGGCCCCAGCACAGACGATCCCCCGATGCCCAGTCCGCCGATGAAACGGAAGAGAATCAGTGCAGGCCAGTTGAAGGCGAAGGCGCACCCGAGCGCGGATACTATATAGCAGGCAGCCAGAATGCGCAGACTGTCGCGTCCTCCAAGACGATCGCCGAGCATGCCGGCTAGCATCGCCCCGAGGACGGTTCCCCACAGGGCGCTGGAGACCGTGAACCCCAGCTCGCCCGGCGAGAGCCGATAGAGCGCGGTCAAGGCGTGCGTGGTGCCGGCGATGACTGCCGTATCGAATCCGAACAACAGCCCGCCCAGGGCTCCGACGGCAATACAGCGCACAAGAAATGAGTTCAGTCCGCTTGCCAAGTGGGCTACCTTTCCGGGCTGGTGGTTCCGCTTTGGCTTCAAGTAGAGAGGCGTTATTTGTAAGGGCGCCTACCAGGCATCGGCGCCAGCCCGGAACCTGGGACCGACATTGGTCATGTCGATTTGATGAAACCCCCTCGCAATTGCCGGCGATTTCGGTTGCAATCGAAAATCGAAGTTTCCGGAGTTGACGAAGAGCGGGTCGGCGATGATCGAGCCCTGATCGTGGCCTAAGGCCTTCCAATCGGAAAATGACTTGCCGTCAAAGCGAATATCCGGCCCGCGCCGGTCGAAGTAGATGTTGTTCCGCAGGATAAAACCTTCGCCCGTCCAGTTGCTCCCAAGCAGTCCGCCTTGGTCGAAGTACACGATGTTTCTTTCCATCGTGAATGAAATGTGAGGCTCGGCCCGCGTGCGCATGAGCTGGAACTCGCAATTGAAGGCGAAGATGTTATTGCGCACCATATTCTCGCGGCCATAATGCTGATGAAACCCCGCGCTCTTGCAGTTGTAGACGATGTTGTCTTCGATCAAAATGTAGCTGGAGCCTTCATCCGGGTAGATCCCCCAGCCTCCGTAAGTGAAGGAGGAAATATCGTGAATCAGGTTGTTGCGGATGATTGTGCCATTCTGGATCCCAAGCGTGTAAATGCCGCCCATATCGCTGAGCATGTCCTTCCCAATCGAGTGGACGTGGTTGAAAGCAATGATGTTGTGGTTGCACTGATTCGGCTCATATCCCCAGGTCCATCCCACGGAGATGGCTACTTGGTAGAGATCGTGGATATGGTTGTGGATGATCTGGTTGCGTGAGCTCTGCAACGCCCAGATGCCGTTAGCTGACGCGTAGACGAGGCCGAGATCGTGAATTTCGTTGTCGGCGATCAGATTGTCGTAGTTCTGGCCCGCCTCGCTGGGGCTCGGTTTTTCTTCGCCAATTCTTATTCCACCACCACCCAGATCGTAGAAGTGGGAGGCCAGCACCTGGTTATGTTTCGATCCCCGCCCGAGAAAAAGACCATATCCCCCGGAGTGGGCGACGGTACAATTTTCGACGCGAAGATGAACAGCCCCAACGGCCTGAATGGCATAGGGAGCGCGATAGCCGGACTGCCCGTCAACGTAGCCCTCCGGGTCCATCGTCCACTCCGCATGTGCGAAGGTCAGGCCGCGAAATTCGATGTTGCGCACCAGTTGCCCTGAGTCGGGATCTCCTTCCAGAAAGACCAGACGTTCCAACGTTGGAGCAATCACCTCGGCCTGTTCCAGGTTCTCGTCGGGAAAGGGGATGTAAGTTACTTCCTGAGCAGCTCTGTCGAAGTGCCATTCTCCCGGCATGTCCAGCGCATCGGGTGCATTCTCCACAAAATAGCGCGCATCCGGCTCTATCGCATACGCGTCCGGAGCGGATCCGAGAGTGGCCAGATGCGCAGCCGGATCCACTTTTACGATGGGCATCCGGAAATCGCTCCACGCAAGATAGGCGACAACCTCCACGTCGTCCCCTTTGGCCCACGTTTCTTCGATATCGTTGCCGCGGTACCGGAGCTGGAAGGGCTTATCCTGGGGCTCTCTCCGACGATGCGGAAGAAGCCGTACTTCGGGCTCCGCGCACGGGCAGCACGCCGTCCGTTGACAAAGAGCTGGCGGAAGTATGGTCCTGCGGCATGTGCTGTCCAGGCACTGCCCGCCTCCTTTTTTGTCCAGCCGGAGATGAGCCGGCCGCCGCTTATGATGGGATGCTCGCCATGGGGCGCCTCCCAGATGGTGTCGCTATCTTCAGGACCAAGAATGAGCGTTTCCGGGAGGAAATACCTCCCTGCGCGAATCGTGATCGTGATGGGCCCAGCTTTGCCCGACCGGCGCTGAGCGCGAGCGGCATCGCGGGCTTCCAGGAGAGTCTTGACGGGACCGTCAGGAGAGACAACGATCTTCTGGACTGAACCTGTTCCAGTAGCCTCTGACCATGCACGGGAAACCGATCCAGAAACAGCGCTGGAAATTCCGGCAACTCCCGAGACAATGGCGGCGTCTTTCAGAAATCTGCGTCTTGAATTGGATTTGTTCATATTGGTATTGATTTTAGTTTGTTCCCATCACTCATGAACCACATTCCGTCCGCGAAACGCCTCTTTGCCAACTCGGAACGTTCGCCAAAGCTCGGTACCGTTTACTCGCGCCCGGCCCTCATTTTGACTTTTCGCGCCGGGCTGCATACCACTCCGCCAATTCCTGCCGCAGCGGTAATACCGGAAGGGCAGTCTCTCCCTGCGGACGCAGTTCCAGGTAAAGCACCTCTCCTCGCGCCAACTGGAATTCATGGCTTACGCGGCCGTTCTCCGCATTGGGACTGAACACCTGCGCTTGCGGAACAGCATGAGCCTGCATCACCCGAAATTCCTGGGGCGAGAGGTTTTGCGGCATCCCCAACAACTTCCAGGTTTCGTAGCAACTGCCGGCGCCGGCCGTGATCCTCTCCTGTAACAGCAAGGGCCTGGCTGTTCCGGCCCATGGCAGTTCCAGGACGCCCATCCAGGGGCCCTGGTCCACGAGCCCATACGCCGAGAGGTCCCGGCACCAAAGCAAAATCTGCAGGTTCTCCCCCTCGGCGGTTGCCACAAAATTACAACCTGGCGCCAAGGGTTCATGCCGCAGTTCCAATCGTCCACCACGCAAACGGTTGAGAAGACAGAAGGCATTCAGGGTCGCCTTGGGAAGGCCGTTCAGAGTCATCAGTCCATACTCGCCGGAGAACTCGCTCTGCGGCATGCCGCCTTCCTCGAAAATATCGCTCGCCTCCCACCAGCAAAATGTTTCGCAGTCTCCGTCCACTGCCACGGCAATATCGCAGGCATTTGCAGCGGCGGATGCTTCATCCAAGCTGGGATTCATACCCAGAGGAAGCTTGTCGGTGTCAGGCGACGGGATGAGGCTGCTCCATTCCGTCCAGTCGATTTCGAGGCCGGGCATTGCCGACTGGCGGACCGTCTGGCGCATGGCTCGCACCACATCCGGAACAAATTGACCGGGCTTATGCGGGCTGCCGTGCAATCCGGGATATTTCACCCATTCATCCTGCGGGTAAATGTGCGTGCTGATGAAATCGAGGGGCACATTCTGCCTGGAACAGTGCTCGATCAACTCCGTGACCCAGCCGGCCATGGCCGAAACCGGTCCGCCTATCCTGAGGCGCGGGCTCACCGCCTTGACCGCAAATGCCGAAGCGTCGTAGAGCCTCCAGTAGTCGGCCTGCGATCCGGACCAAAAGCTGATGTTTGGCTCATTCCATACTTCGAAGTACCACTGCGCAACTTCATCCAAGCCGTAGCGTTCCATGGAATGACGCGCGAAGGCTTCCACCAACTGGCCCCATTCGGCGTAAACGCGGGGGGGCGTGGTGTTAAATTCCCAATCGAACGTTGTCTGGGGTCCGGAAGCCAACGCAACCGGCATCGAGGACAATTCCACGCGGGGACGCAACCCGATCTGCTGCAGCGCGTCAAGAACCTTGTCCACTTGTGCCCAGCGGAAGTCCAGGCTCCCGTCCTTGCGGCGCGCCACAACCGCCATATCGTCGTGGAAGATTCCGTGGAACCGGCAGTAGCCATACCCGATCTCCCGCTGCAGCGTTGCAAGCTGCTGCTGCAAGTCGGCACGCAACAACAAGGATGCGTGTCCCGTGGCAATGGCGTTTTTCCACGGTTTTCGCAGCGGCGCCGAGGGTTTTGCGCCGGTTACTGTAATGGCGGATGGATGTTCTGTCTTTGATTCAGGTATTGCGGTAGTGCTTTCCCCTATCGCGGTAGCGCCAACCGTAGCCGCCGCAACGGAGGTCGCGAGACCTGTTTTGAGGAATTCGCGCCGGGTGGTATTACTTTGGCCCGGGAATTCAGTATCGTTCATCGTGGAAACCGACTCCTTATCACTTATTCGTGCCAACCCTCATTTTGACTTTTCGCGCCGGGCTGCATACCACTCCGCCAGTTCCTGCCGCAGCGGGGTTGTGGGAAGAGCGGCCTCTTCCTGCGCGCGCAACTCCAAATAGACTACCTCTCCGGGAAGCAGACGGAAATTGTGACTCACCTGGCCGTTGCCTGCGTCCGGATGGAACACTTGCGCCTCCGGTGCAGCATGGACTTCCAGCAAGTGGTGCTCGATCGGCGAAAGATTTTGCGGGCTGCCTAACGACTGCCAGGTCTCATAGCAACTGCCCGCGCCCGCCGCGATCCGCTCCTGCACCAGCAAAGGCTTGGCTGATCCTGCCCAAGGCAATTCCAGCGCGCCCATCCAAGGCTGCTGCGTCCCCACTCCATAGACAGTGAGATCCCGGTACCAAAGCAAGACTTGCAGGCTCCCATCTCCGGCCGTGGCCACCAAGCCGCAACCGGCCGCCAGGGCCTCTTGCTTGAGTTCCAGCCGCCCGCCTCGCAGGCGGTTGAGAAAGCGGAAGGCGTTAAACGTCGCCTTCGGAATACCATTGAGCGTCAGCAACCCATAGCTGCCCGAAAACTCGCTAAACGACGTGCCACCTTCCCCTTCGATATCGCTGGCCAACAACCAGGCAAAAGTGTCGCAGTCTCCATCCACCGCCGTAGCCAGATCGCAAACGGTTGCTGCTCCTGACAAATCATCCAAACTTGGATTATCAACCCAATCAATCCTCCCGTCGGGCAATGGAACCATGCTGTCCCACTCCGTCCAGTGGATTTCCAGATTCGGAAGCGCTGACTGACGGACGGTCTGGCGCACGGCTCGCACTACATCCGGAACATATTGGCCGGGCTTATGCGGGCTACCCCGGAGACCTGGATATAGCATCCATTCATCCTGCGGGTAGCTATGAGTGCTGATGAAATCCAGAGGCACACCCCCCGTGGAACAATGTGCAATCAACTCTGCGATCCAGGAAGCCTGGGCCGAGACGGGCCCGCCAACACGCAGGCGCGGACTCACTGCCTTGAGCGCCTTCGCCGAGACGTCGTAGAGCTTCCAGTAGTCATTCTGCGAACCCGTCCAAAAATCGGGGCCGTTGGGCTCATTCCAAGCCTCGAAATACCATTGCGCGACTTCATCCAGGCCATAGCGGTCAACACAATGACGGGCGAGGGCCCCCAGCAACTGGCCCCATTCGGCGTAATCGCTGGGCGGCGTGACGTTCAACTCCATATCAGAGAAGGTTTTTGTTCCGGAAGCCAGCGGAACCGGCATCGGAAATAGATTCAAGAAAGGGCGCAAACCGAGCCGCAGCAACGCATCGAGAACCTTGTCCACCTGCGCCCATCGGAACGCCAGGCTTCCGTCCTTCCGGCGTGCGACAATGGCCATCTCGTCTTGAAAGAACCCAAAGGTTCGGCAGTAACGATAGCCGATGTCACGCTGCAAAATTGCCAGATGGTGCTGGAGGTCCTCCCGTAAGAGCAAGAGAGGCACGTCCACGACAAATCCGTTTTTCCAGGGTCTTCGCAACGGTGCGGAAGGCGTTGCATTGGTCACTGTGATGATGGATGGAGGTTCTGCTTTTGATTCAGGCGTCGCGGCGGCGCTTTCCCCCATTGCGGCAGCGCCAACCGTAGCCGCTGCAACCGAAGTCGCGAGACTTGTTTTGAGAAATTCGCGCCTGGTGGTATTACTTTGACCCGGGGATTCAGGATCGGCCATCTTTGAAACGGATTCCATTTCTC
>CAWEGN010000014.1:0-84225 GCA_963808805.1 uncultured Acidobacteriaceae bacterium
CATTTCGAAGATTCGGATTTGCGGCGCGCGCACCCAAGGCGCGCATCTGTGCCCAGGCGAGGCGATCAAGAACAGTTCAGGAGCTGAGATCAGCCGGCTTTTTCGAGCAGGCAGAGGGAGAGGTCGCGGCGCTCGACCATATCTTTGGTGATTTCGAGGTCGCGGACGCGCTTGTTCGAGGGCAGGTGGTACATGAGGTCGAGCATCAGCTCCTCGAGGATCATGCGCAGGCCGCGGGCGCCGACTTTGCGGGCCATGGCTTCGCGGGCGATGGCGCAGGCGGCCTCCTGCGTGAAGTGCAGGCGGACGTTCTCGTACTCGAAGAGGCGCTGGTACTGCTTGATGATGGCGTTGCGGGGCTTGGTGAGGATTTCGATGAGCGCGGCCTCGTCGAGCTCGTCGAGAACGCCGACCACGGGCAGGCGGCCGACAAACTCGGGAATGAGGCCGTACTTGATGAGGTCCTGCGGCTCGGTCTGGCGCAGCAGCTCGGTGTCGCGATGGGAGCGGGTGGTGGCCTGGTCGGCATCGGCATCGATGGCGCGGAAGCCGAGGGCTTTCTTGCCCACGCGGCGGCCCACGACGCGCTCCAGGCCGACAAAAGCTCCGCCGCAGATGAAGAGGATGTTGGTGGTGTCGACGGCGGTGAACTCCTGGTGCGGATGCTTGCGGCCGCCCTGCGGAGGCACGTTGGCCACGGTGCCCTCGAGAATCTTGAGCAGCGCCTGCTGCACGCCCTCGCCGGAGACGTCGCGGGTGATGGAGGGGTTCTCGTCCTTGCGGCCGATCTTGTCGATCTCGTCGATGTAGATGATGCCCTGCTGGGCGCGGGTTACGTCGCCGTCGGCGGCCTGGAGCAGCTTGAGGATGATGTTTTCGACATCCTCGCCGACGTAACCGGCCTCGGTAAGCGTGGTGGCATCGACGATGGCGAAGGGCACGTCGAGCATCTTGGCCAGGGTGTGGGCGAGGAGGGTTTTGCCGGAGCCGGTGGGGCCGATGAGCAGGATGTTGGACTTGGAGAGCTCGACTTCGCCGTTGCGCGCGCGGTTCATCTGGATGCGCTTGTAATGGTTGTAGACGGAGACGGCGAGCTTTTTCTTGGTCTGGTCCTGGCCGATGACGTAGTCGTCGAGGAAGCTTTTGACCTCAGTGGGCTTGGGCAGGTGGCCGGCGGTGGTGGCGGGAGCTTCGCCGCTGCGGTCGTCGTCGAGGATGGAGTTGCAGACGGCAACGCACTCGTCGCAGATGTAGGCGCGAGGGTAGTCGCTGGGCGACGAGATCAACTTGGCTACGGCGTCCTGCGATTTATGGCAGAAGGAGCAGCGTAGCGCCTCCTCGGGCCCGGTGCGCGTCTTCATGGTAGTGGCTCCCCTGAACGAGTGTAATCCAAATCCGCAAGTCCGGCTATGTGCGGATCCGGTCGATGATCTCGTCCACGATCCCGTAATCCTTGGCCTGCTGCGCGTTCATAATGAAGTCCCGCTCGACGTCGCGCTCGATCCGTTCGAGGGGCTGCCCGGTGTGACGGGCGATGAGGTTGTTGGTGATTTCGCGAATGCGCAGGATTTCGCGCGCATGAATGTCGATGTCGGTGGCCTGCCCGCTCAAGCCGCCCATGGACGGCTGATGGATGAGAATGCGCGAATTGGGCAGGGCAAAGCGCTTGCCCTTGGTTCCGGCCAATAGCAGAAATGCGCCCATGCTGGAGGCCTGGCCGATGCAGTAGGTGACCACGTTGTTCTTGATGAACTGCATGGTGTCGTAGATGGCGAGGCCGGAGGTGATGGAGCCGCCCGGCGAATTGATGTAAAGCGAGACGTCTTTCTCGGGTCCTCGCCCTGGAGAAAGAGCATCTGGGCGACAACGAGGTTAGCGATCTGGTCGTCGATGGGGGTACCAAGAAAGATAATGTTATCGCGCAGCAGACGGGAGTAAATGTCGTAGGCGCGCTCGCCCCGGCTCGTCTGCTCAACCACCATGGGAACTAATGCCATTACCTTGTTAGCTCCTAGCTTCTAGCTTCTAGCTGCTAGCTTTCTTGTGCCCGTGCGGGCTGTGTTTTCAAGGGTTCCAGCATCGGAGCCCTGAGTGCTTGCTCCGTTTACGCGGGCAGCCGTTCGTACAAAACGGACGCAGTCTTGTCTCGTCTTAGCTGCTCCCTGATCCTAGCCAGTCCGCCGTCCTTGGTCAATCGTACCTTTAGGGCATCCAGTGGTTCGCGGGACTGAAGAGCGGCGAGATGCAATTCCTTGTCCAATTCCTCATCGCCGATGGTGATGTTTTCCTCACCGGCAATGCGGTCGAGGAGGATGTGGGCCTTGACTTCGGCCAGAGCGCTATCGCGCTGCGCGGCGCGCAGGCGGGCGAAGTCGAGCTTGCGCATCTGATCGGGCTCCATTCCCTGGGCAGCGAGGGCACGCAGGCCACGCTCCAGGCGTGTGTCAATCTGGTCCTGGACCAACGACTCAGGAACCGAAAAGGGAAAGCGCTCAGTGAGAGCGGCGAAGAGCCGGTCTTTGGTTTCGGCCTCGACGCCGCGGCGCTTGCGGTTGGCCAGATGCTCGCGAATGCTGGCTTCAAGATCGGCATAACTTTCGTAATGGCCAAGTTCTTTGGCGAAGTCGTCGTTCAATTCGGGAAGCGTGCGCTTTTTTATCGCTTTCACTGCGACGTCATAGGCCACGGTTTTGCCAGCCAGTTTGGTCTCGGCATAATCGGCTGGGTAGAGGACCTCGACCTTGAGCTCCTGGCCGGGCTTCGTGCCGCGAAGTGCGTTAGTAAAGGCCTCGACCGTGTCTTTGCCGCCAATTTCGACCAGCGTATCTTCGCCGGAAATGGGCTGCGGCTCGGCCGCGGGCGCATCCCCCTCGGCCGCGGCCGGATCGCTTTGGATCTGGCCTTTGTAGCTGATCTGCGCCCAGTCGCCGTCCTTGAGCGCCCGGTCCTCTTCGACCGGCTCGATGGTGGCGCGCGACTCGCGCAAGTGCTCGATCTCGTGCTGGAACTCTTCCTCGGTGATCTCGTCCGAGGGCTTATCGACCTTCACATCCCTGTAGCCGTCGATGGAGAAGGCGGGAATGAATTCGAAGACAGCCTTGGCGTGAAGCGGCCCACCCTCATCGAGGGTAAGCTCGGTGAGCTGGGGCTGGCCGACGGGGCGGACGTTCAGCTCGTTGACCGCCTTGTTGAAGCGCTCGGGAATCAGGGTTTCGATGACTTCCTTGCGGATCTCGCTGGCGAAGCGGCGCCGGATCACTGTTTCAGGAACCTTGCCGGCGCGAAAGCCGGGAATTTTGGCGAATTTGCGATAACTGCCGGCGACCTTGCGCCAAGCCGCGGCGACATCGTTCGGCGGAGCACATCGATGACCAGCTCACGGGTGCATTCGGGATTGAGAACCGGGCCGTGCGGGTGCGAGTGGGTCTCTTCGGCGTGATCGCGATCGTGCTGGGATTCCGCCGTTTCGGGTTTGGTTTCGAGGGTGCTGCTGGAACTCAACGTTGTACCTTCCGGGCGCTCGCGCCGATGAGACTGCGGCCACGGGCTGCCGGTGATGGCAATACAGCTCCGTTTGGCCGGGGAAATACCTCGTCTTATGGTACGGGGGTTTGCAGGCAGGGGTCAAACCGGCGCGACGGCCGTAAGGGCAAGGAGCATCGGGAAAGGCACGTTACTGTTCGGCGGGCTGGGGCTTACGGACGTAAGAAAGAAAACGGGGATCGGCTGCGCCGTACTGGGCGAAGTTGACTCGCGCTTGCTTCAGGCTCAATTGGCCGTTCACGGTGAGCCGGACTTCAGAGGCGTCACGGTCTTCCTGCCCGTCGTCTTCCCACCAGCAGATCGGACAAAGCTTGAGGGCTCCGGGCGCTTCGAGAGTCTTGTATCCACAGCACGGACAACGGTAGCGCACTTCGACGGCAGGACTCACAACAAGATGGACGCGGAAAATGGGGCGCGGGATTACGAAAGGCGCAGCTTCTAGCTGCTAGCTGCTAGCTCCTAGCTTCTGGCTTAAGGACACTCAAGCTCGGCCGGCGAACTCCCTGGTTTCTGTGTACACCTTGACCTTCTCGCCCTCTTGAATGAAGAGCGGAACCTTGATCTCCAGGCCGGTTTCGAGACGGGCGAACTTGGTGACGTCGCCCGATGTGTTGCCGCGTGCTCCGGGCTCAGTGTAGGCAACCTTGAGCTCAACCTGGGCAGGCAACTGCAAGCCAATGGGGTTGCCGTTGAACTTGTGCAACTGAATCAGAGAGCCTTCGACCAGGAAGTCCATCGCGTCGCCGACCATGGTTGGGGAGAGCGTGTGCGTTTCGAAGCTCTGCTGGTCGAGAAAATACGAACCATCTCCGTCGCTGTAGAGGTAAGAGGACTCGACAAGCTCCAGATCCGGCTCCTTGAATTTCTCGCCGGCCTTGAAGGTCTTGTCGAAGACGGCGCGCGTGAGCAGGTTGCGCATCTTCAGGCGGACCAGGGTCTGGCCGCCGCGGGCCGTGGGCGTGGAGATCTCGGCTTCGAGGCAATAATACGGCGTGCCTTCAAACTCAAAAACCATCTTGCGCTTTACGGTGATTGCTTCAAGCAGTGCTGCCATGCATTCCCCAAACAGTAAGGTCGATCAGGCGGCGAGCGCACAGAATACTCAGCCAACCCCTATCCATTATAAGTAGGTGAGGAGCGAAGCATCACGAAGCGCGAAAGTGCGGGCTATGCCCGTGCTGCCGGTCACTCGCCCCCAATGAGCGCCCGCATGCGGATTATTGCTTCGGCACGACGATATGGGTTGCGCCCGCGATGCAGGCGGCTTGCATGTGACCCTGTTTATAGGGCTCTAAAGGGCAGACCTCGAAGTCGCCGTAGACAGTCCATCCACCCTGTTCAGGCAGACCTCTGGGAAAGGTGAAATGGAGCTCGGGAGCCTCATTGTCAAGAGTCGGACTATCGTGCTTGAAGCCGTATCGATTGCTGTAGATGCCATAAAGGTGGTGAGTCCCTATGGGCCAGAGCCTTGTGGAGGGAGTGCCATTGCCGGCAGTAAGTCTGCCATGGATGCGTAAACAGCTCGAGGCGATTTCAGGAATTTTGCACGGCTCCTGGCGATAGGTTTCATTGGCCAATGCCTGCGCAGAAGCGAGTATGACCAGGAGCGTGAGCCTTCGTAACATAACCAACACTTTACACCCATTTGCAAAGGATGCGGCATCGGCACGCAGTGACTCATGGGCATCCACATGCTTTGTTTCGGATGTGTTGTTGTCAACTCGGAAGCTACGCCGCCAGTAAACGCATTGAGGCAGGCTTAGCCTTCTTCCGCTTCGCGAAGCTTGGCGATCACAGTGAAGTCCTCAAGCGTCGTCACGTCGCCCTTGACTTCTCCGTGCGTGGCCAGCTCGCGCAGGAGGCGGCGCATGATTTTGCCGCTGCGCGTCTTGGGCAGAGCCTCGGTAAAGCGGATATCGTCTGGGCGCGCGAGCGAGCCGATTTCTTTTGTGACCCACTTGCGCAACTCGTCCTTAAGCTCGTTGGTGGGCTGATTGCCGGACTCGAGGGTGACAAAGGCGGCAATGGCCTGGCCCTTGAGATCGTCTGGACGGCCGACGACGGCGGCTTCGGCAACTTTGGGATGCGCCACGAGCGCGGATTCGACCTCCATGGTGCCGAGCCGGTGGCCCGAGACGTTGATCACATCGTCTACGCGGCCCATCAGCCAGAAATAGCCGTCAGCGTCCTGGCGGGCGCCGTCGCCGGTAAAGTAGCAGCCTGGCACGTCGGACCAGTAAGTCTTCCGGTAGCGCTCGGGATCGCCGTAAATCGTCCGGGCCATCGACGGCCAGGGCTTGCGGACGACGAGTAGGCCGCCACTGCCGGCGGGGACGGCGTGAAATTTGCCCTCGGCGTCGGGGCGCGTAACGACTTCAGGCTGGATGCCGAAGAAGGGACGCGTGGCCGAGCCGGGCTTGGTGGCGATGGCTCCGGGGATAGGTGTGATCATAATGGCGCCGGTTTCCGTTTGCCACCAGGTGTCGACGATGGGGCAGCGATTGCGACCGATCTTCTCGCGGTACCACATCCACGCCTCAGGATTGATAGGCTCGCCCACCGTGCCGAGGAGGCGCAGCGAATCGAGCTTGTATTTGTCGACGAATTCATTGCCCCACTTGATAAAAGCGCGGATGGCCGTGGGCGCGGTGTAGAAGACGGTGACGCGGTGATCGTCTACGATCTTCCAGAATCTCGAAAAGTCGGGCCAGTTCGGAGCGCCCTCGTACATGAGGACGGTGGCGCCGTTCTGCAGCGGCCCGTAAACAACATAGGAGTGGCCGGTGACCCAGCCGATGTCGGCCGTGCACCAGTAGATGTCGTCGTCGCGAAGATCGAAGACGTATTTCGAGGTCAGGTAGGTTTGGACGGCGTAGCCGCCGGTAGTGTGCAGCAGGCCCTTGGGCTTGCCGGTCGATCCCGACGTATAGAGGATGTAGAGCGGATCTTCGGAGTCCATGGGTTCGGCGGGGCACTCGGACGAAGCCTTGGCGACGAGCGAGTGCCACCAATGGTCACGGCCCTCAACCATGTTGACGGGCGAGCCCGTGCGCCGGTAGACCACGACGTGTTTGACGGTGTGGCAGGCGGGCATGGCCTCGTCAACGGTGGCCTTGAGCTTGATTTCGTTGCCGCGCCGGTAGCTCGTGTCCTGCGTGATGATGGCGACGCAGCCCGAGTCGCTGACGCGGTCGGCGATGGCGTTGGCGGCGAATCCGCCGAAGATCACGGAGTGGACGGCGCCGATACGCGCGCAGGCGAGCAGCGCGATGGCCAGCTCGGGCGTCATGCCCATGTAGATGGCGACGCGGTCGCCCTTCTGAATGCCGAGGGACTTGAGGGCGTTGGCGAAGCGCTGGACTTCAGCATGGAGTTCGGCGTAGGTGAGGCGGCGAATCTCGCCCGGCTCGCCCTCCCAGATGATGGCGGTTTTGTTGGCGCGCCCGCCCTGGATTTGATCGTCGAGACAGTTGTAGCTGAGATTGAGCTGACCGCCGACGAACCATTTCGCCCACGGTAGATTCCAGTCCAGCACCTTGTCCCAGGGCTTGAACCAGTGCAGCTCCTTCGCCACGCCGGCCCAGAATGTTTCGGGATCGTCGATGGATTGCTTGTAGAGTGCTTCGTACTCGGCGAGGCTTTTGATGCGGGCTTTGGCGCTGAACTCCGGCGGAGGGGGAAACACGCGGTTTTCGCGCAGCGTGGAGTCGATATCCCGGTTGGCGACGGAAGTGGGCGTGGAAGACATGCAGGGTCCTTTAGGAACTCGTTGAAATTCGCCGCGTAGCAGCGAACTCATTGGGGATTTGCGTTTCTGCTAAGTTGAAATCTGTTTGAACCTTGCATTTCGGCAGGCCTCATCGTGGTTTTGGGGCATCGGGGATGCAGTCCCGATGCCCGAAACCACGGTTCAGGCACACTTCTCCCAGAGCATTCCCGGTGGTTGAGCGATGAGTTTGGGAAGCCGGATCAGGTTGTGTGCAGCGCAACTGAAGACGAACAGCCAGTCCACTTTTTCGAGTCCGCGCAGCTTCACCTGCCGCAACGGTCCGGTCTGCTTGAGCCACCCAAAACCCTTTTCGATCAGCCAGCGGCGGCTCAGACTGATCGCATAGCCAGGCTGTCGCGTGGTTCTGCGGTCCAGGTTGCTGCTGCGGTTCTTGTCGTTCTTGGTGATATGCGGAGTCACATTCAGCTCCCGTACGGTGCGCACGAAATCCTCGCTGTCATACGCCTTGTCGGCGCCCACGGTGATACGGCGGCCACGGCCTTGTTGCTTCTCGGTCAGCATCAACAGCGCAGCATCGCGCTCTGCGTAGCCGTCAGCATGAGTCACCATCGCCGCGGCGATCAACCCGTTGCGGTTCTCTACCAAGGCATGGCCAAGATAACTCAACTTCGACTCCTTGCCGTAGCTCTTCTTGTACAACCGCGCATCGGGATCAGTGGTGGACTGATGCGTATCGTTGCTGCGCTTCTGTCCGCGAAAGTCCGTACCATCGTCATCGTCAGAACCGTCCTTGGAGCGAAAACTCTTCTGCGAAGCCCAGGCCTGGATCAGAGTGCCGTCTACGGTGAAGTGCTCGTCGGACATGAACTTCTTCGCCTCCTTGTTCACCTCGGCGAAGAACCGCTGGGCCACATCCGAAGTCAGCAACCGATCGCGGTTCTTGGAGAACACCGCATGGTTCCACACTGCATCGTCCATGCCCAGGCCCACGAACCAGCGAAACAGAAGGTTGTAGTCGATCTGCTCGACCAGCAATCGCTCCGAACGAACCGAATAAAACACCTGCAAAAGCAGCGCCCGCAGAATATACTCCGGCGCGATTGACGGCCGCCCGGAGGCTGCGTAGAGCGCATCGAAGTCCGGGCTCAGCCTACCCAGCACCGCGTCCGTCAACTTGCGAACCGCTCGCAGCGGATGATCCGCAGGTACCCGCTGCTCCAACGAAACATAGCTGAACATCCCGCCTTGAGTACGCTCGTCTCCACGCATGTCTGTTAGACGACCTACCTCTTCACCGCGACTCCACAGGTACCTATTTCAACAAGTTCTTAGGGAAGAGCGTTGGGAGTGCTATCCCACCCTTGGCGCAAGAACAAAGACGCGCCAAGGATGGGGCACCCAGGATTCGGGCGGGGAAGAAGCCTCGGCTGAAACTTTAGCGGGCGGGAGGCGTGGAGAGCAAGGGGGATGAGAGCAAAAGCCCCGCTCGCACGAGCAGGGCCTTTTGATTGAAGCGGGCTGAGCCGCGCCGGAATTAGTGCTTTTCGACTTCGGCGGCGGAGGCCATCTTGGCTTCGGCTTCGGAGATGACACGGAGGGCCTCGTCGTAGGCTTCTTCGCTTTCGCCGGCTTCCTTCCACATCTTCTCGCCGCGTTCGCGCTGCTGCTCGGCGCGGGGCACGTCGATCTCCTCCGGCTTGAGCGCGTCGGAGGCGAGGATGGTGACGCGGCCGGGCAGGACCTCGACGAACCCCCAACTGACGTTGTAGCGCGTGATGGCGTCGGGGCCATCCGGACCGCCGTGGATGGTGACGTCGCCCGCGCCCAGCTCGGCGACAAGCGGAGCGTGGCCGTAGAGCACTTCCATGTAGCCCGACTTCGAGGGCAGCTCGACAGCGGAGGCGCCGCACTCAATGAGGATGCGTTCGGGGGTGACGAGGCGGACGCGGAGTTGGTTTGTGTTGTCTGGCATTCTTGACTCCTAGCTCCTAGCTTCTAGCTTCTAGCTTCTAGCTCATGTTGCGAGGTCCGAATTCGTCAAACCTACGAGAAAAAAGCTAGCAGCTAGAAGCTAGAGGCTGGAAGCTGCTTCTTACACGGTTGCCTTCAACTTCTTGGCTGTCTCCAGCACTTCCTCGATGCCGCCCTTCATGTAAAACGCCTGCTCCGGAACATCGTCGTGCTTGCCCTCGATGATCTCCTTGAAGGCGCGCACCGTGTCGGCGATCTTGACATACGCGCCGGGGATTCCGGTGAACTGCTCGGCCACGTGGAAGGGCTGCGACAGGAATTTCTGCACCTTGCGCGCGCGGGCCACGGTGAGCTTGTCGTCTTCTGAGAGCTCGTCGATGCCGAGAATGGCGATGATGTCCTGGAGGTCCTTGTAGCGCTGCAGAATTTTCTTCACGCCCTGCGCCACGTCGTAGTGCTCCTGGCCGACGACGCGCGCCGTGAGGATGCGTGAGGTTGAGGCCAGCGGATCGACAGCCGGATAAATGCCCAGCTCGGAGAGCGGACGGCTGAGCACGGTGGTGGCGTCGAGGTGCGCGAAGGTTGTGGCCGGTGCGGGATCGGTGAGGTCGTCGGCGGGGACGTAGACGGCCTGGACGCTGGTGACCGAGCCCTTGCTGGTCGAGGTGATGCGCTCCTGCAGCTCGCCCATTTCGGTGGCGAGGTTCGGCTGGTAGCCGACGGCCGAGGGCATGCGGCCGAGGAGCGTGGAAACCTCGGAGCCGGCCTGGGTGAAGCGGAAGATGTTGTCGATGAAGAGCAGCGTGTCGGCGCCTTCGACGTCGCGGAAGTACTCGGCGACGGTGAGCGCGCTCAAGGCCACGCGCAGACGGGCTCCGGGCGGCTCGGTCATCTGCCCGTAGACCAGGGCGCATTTCGAGTCCTGCCAATGCCCTGGCTTGATGACGCCGGACTCGGTCATTTCGAGCCACAGGTCGTTGCCCTCGCGGGTGCGCTCGCCCACGCCGCCAAACACGGAGTAGCCGCCGTGGTTCTTGGCCACGTTGTTGATGAGTTCCATGATGACGACGGTCTTGCCCACGCCGGCGCCGCCGAAGAGGCCGATCTTACCGCCCTTGAGGAAGGGCTGAATGAGGTCAATGACCTTGATGCCGGTCTCGAACATTTCCTCGCTCGTCAACTGCTCGTCGAAGAGCGGCGCGGGCCGGTGGATGGGCATGCGCATCTTTTCGCCGACGGGACCGAGCTCGTCGACCGGCTCGCCGATGACGTTGATGACGCGGCCCAGCGTCTCCTTGCCCACGGGCATGCGGATGGGGCCGCCGAGATCGATGGCGTTCATGCCGCGAACCATGCCGTCGGTGGCTTCCATGGCCACGGTGCGCACGCGGCCCTCGCCCAGGTGCTGCTGCACCTCGAGGATCACGTTGATGGGCGTGGGGACTTTGAAGCCGTCGCTGGTGACGCGCAGCGCCTGATAGATGGGCGGCATGGTGGCTTCTTCAAATTGAACGTCTACGGCGGGGCCGGAGACCTGGATGACTTTGCCGATGTTTTCTGCCATGTTTGAAGCTCCTAGCCTCTAGCTCCTAGCTTCTAGCTTTTTCCTTCTCAACTCCAACTCTGCTCTTTCTGCCGACGCGACATACGGTGCGAAGAGCTAGAGGCTAAAAGCTAGCAGCTAAAAGCTGCTTTTAAAGCGCAGCGGCGCCGGAAACAATCTCAATAATCTCCTTGGTGATGGCGGCTTGGCGCACGCGGTTCATGTGCAGCGTGAGCGCGTCGATCATGTCGGAGGCGTTGTTGGTTGCCGAATCCATGGCCGTCATGCGCGCCGCGTGTTCGGCGGCGACCGACTCGGTCATGGCGTGGAAGAGAACGGAAAAAATGTACTGCGGCAGCAGGCCGCGGAAGAGTTCCCCGGCGGGCTGCTCGTAGATGTAGTCGACGTTGGCGGTGCCGAACTTTTTGGCTTCCTCCTCGGCCTCGGTGGTGTCGGCCGGCTCGAGCTCGATGCCCGCGCTGAGGGCAGCCTCGGCCAGCCGTTCTTTCTCTTCCGCGGTCTTCTCGACGGCGCCGGTAATCTGCGGAGAGGTGAGATCGATGAGCGGGAGCACGCGCTCGACGACGAGCCGCTGCGCGATGACCGACTTGAACTCGTTGTAGACGATGTAAGCGGCGTCGATCTCTTCGTGCACGTAACGCGCGATAATGTTGTGCGCGAGATCCTCGACGCGCGAGGCTTCAAGCTTGACCAGCAGTCCGGGGTGGTCTCCGGTAAGCTCGACCGGGCCATGGCGCGGTGACCTGACCTGACGCAACTTGCCGTTTTCGTCGGCCTGCTCAGTGTAGGCAGCGGTAGGATAACGGCGGCGCAACTGGTCGCGGCCCTTGCGGCCCACGGCCTCGATGTCGATTTCCTTGTCGGGGTTGCCGGCGATGAACTGATAGGCGGTTTTGAGGATGTTGGCGTTGAATGCGCCGGCAAAGCCCTTGTCGCCCGAGACCACGATGAGCAGAACGCGTTTTTCCGGCCGCGTTAAAAACAGCGGGTGGCAAAGGTTGCCGGTGGTTTCGTCGTAGAGATCGACGCGGCGCCGGAGCGACTCAAGGACGCTCACGATCATACGGGCGTAGGGCCGGGCGGCGAGGGCACGCTCCTGCGCGCGGCGCAGCTTGGCCGCGGAGACCATCTTCATGGCCTTGGTGATCTGCCGCGTGTTTTTCACGCTTCTGATCCGCCGCCGTAAATCAAGTACGTTTGCCATTTTGTTCTTTGCTAGCTCCTAGCCTCTAGCTTCGCCCCTAGCTCATTTCGTGCCGTTTCTAGCTAGCAGCTAGAAGCTAGGAGCTAGAAGCTGCTTCTCACGCTTTTGCCGCCGCCAGTTCCGCCTTAAAGTTTGCCAAGTACTCCTTCATGGCCGCGTGCAGGCGGCCGCGGAGATCGTCGTCGAGTTGTTTCTTTTGCGTGAGGTCGGCGAGCAGCGCCTGCTGCGAGGCGGCGAAGTACTTGTGCAGGCCATCCTCAAAAGCGCGAATGTCAGAGACCTGGAGATCGTCGAGATAGCCCTGCGTGCCGGCGAAGAGCACCACCGCCTGCTGCTGCCAGGTGAGCGGGTGGAACTGCGGCTGCTTGAGCAGCTCGGTGAGGCGTACGCCGCGGGCCAACTGCTTTTGCGTGAGAGGATCGAGGTCGGAGCCGAACTGCGCGAAGGCGGCGAGTTCGCGGTACTGGGCCAGATCGAGCTTGAGCGTGGAACCGATCTGCTTGACCGCCTTGATGGCGGCCGAAAAGCCGACGCGCGATACCGAGAGGCCGACGTTGACCGCCGGGCGGACGCCGGAGTTGAAGAGATCGGTTTCCAAAAAGATCTGGCCGTCGGTAATGGAAATTACGTTGGTCGGAATGTAGGCCGAAACGTCGCCGGCCTGGGTTTCGATGACGGGCAGCGCGGTCAGCGAACCGCCGCCCTTCGCATTGCTCATTTTCGACGAGCGCTCGAGCAGGCGGGAGTGGAGATAGAAGACGTCGCCGGGATAGGCTTCGCGGCCGGGCGGGCGGCGCAACAGCAGCGAGATTTCGCGGTAGGCCATGGCGTGCTTGGAGAGATCGTCGTACATCACCAGGGCGTGCTTGCCGTTGTCGCGGAAGAACTCGCCCATGGCGGTGGCGGCGTAGGGCGCGAGATAAAGCAGCGGCGCGGGCTCGGAGGCCGACGCGGCGACGATGATGGTGTGGCCCATGGCGCCGTGTTCGGTGAGCGTCTGCACCACCTGCGCGATCGAGGAGCGCTTCTGGCCGATGGCGCAATAGATGCAGATGAGATCGTTCTTGGCGTTGTTGATGATGGTGTCGAGCAAGACAGCGGTCTTGCCGGTCTGACGGTCGCCGATGATGAGCTCGCGCTGGCCTCGGCCGATGGGGATCATGGAGTCAATGGCCTTAAGGCCGGTGGCCATGGGCTCGCGCACGGGCTGGCGGTCGACGATGCCGGGGGCGAGGCGCTCGATGGGGAGCGATTCGGCGGCGGCGATGGGGCCTTTGTCGTCGATGGGCGCCCCAAGGGCGTTGACCACGCGGCCGATCATGGCGCTGCCGACGGGGACGGAGAGAATCTTGCCGGTGCGCTTGACCTCTTCGCCTTCCTTGAGCTCGGTGTAATCGCCGAGGACCACGCAGCCTACCTGATCCTCCTCGAGCGAGAGCGCCAAGCCCGCAATGCCGTGCGGGAAGCTGAGCAGCTCGCCGGCCATGACCTTGTCGAGGCCGTGGAGGCGGGCGATGCCGTCGCCGAGCGAGGTAATGGTCCCGACCTCGTCAACCTGGACCTTCGCATCGTAGTTCGCGATCTGCTCGCGAAGAAGTTGTGTGATTTCGTCTGCCTTGATTTGAGCCATTTGCTTTCCTGTCCGTATCGCTTAGTTCACAATCGCTAGCCTCTAGCTCCTAGCTTCTAGCTGGTCCGTTCTCCTGCGCGGTTGCTTCAGCCGGGCCAAACAGGCTAGCGGCTAGAAGCTAGCAGCTAGGAGCTGGTTAATGCTTCTTTCAAGCGGTCGAGCCGGCCGCGTACGCTGCCGTCGTAAACCGTGGAACCGATGCGCACCACGGCGCCGCCAAAAATGGATGGGTCGAGCTTGAAGCTCGGGTCGATTTTCGCGCCGACGAGTTTGGCCACTTCGGCCACCAGCGCGCTGCGTTCGTCGGCGCCCAACTCGCGCGCGGTGACGATCTCAGCCGGGCGGATTCCCAACTGCTCCTGCAGAATGCCGCGATACGCCGCGGCGACCTCGGCCACGTGGCCGATGCGATCGTTTTGGATGAGCACCGCGAGCAGGTTGCGCAGCTCCTTCTGGAGGCCTAGTTTGGCGTTCAACTTGTCCAGGATGGCGATCTTCTGCGCCGCCGGAATGGCGGGGTTCACGAAAAATGCGCGCAGCTCGGGGCTGCCATCCCAGGTGGCGAGAAAATCGGAGAGCTGGCGGTCGATGGCGGCGGCGTCGAGTTTGGCATCCCGAACCACTTCGGCAAAGGCGGTGGCGTAGCGGGCGACAAAGGCAGGCATTTAGTTCGAACCTCCTTTGCCCGAGGCGTCAGCGGCTGCGCCGGCGATGAATTCGGCGATGAGAGCGCGGTCGGTTTCCGGCGAGAGCGCCAGTTGTTTGGCGGCCTGGTCGATGGCGAGATCGGCGGCGAAGTGGCGCAGGCCGCGCCGGGCCTGAGCAACGGCGGCTTCAATCTCCTGCTCGGCAGCGGCCACGATGCGGGCGCTTTCTTCGCCAAGCGCGGCCTTGATGCGCTGTTCGTCTTCCAGGCTCTCCTGCTCCACCTGGGCGCGGTACTTCTCAATCTCCTCGCCCAAACCGGCGAGCTTGGCCTCGACGGCGCTGAGCCGGGCCTGGGCATCGGCGGTCGCCTCGCGCGCGGTTTCGAGGTCCTGGCGCAGGGCCTGGGAGCGCTTGCGAACGATCTTGGGCATCAGCTTGGTGAGCGGTATCAAAATGGCGAAGAAGATGATGGCGAAGTTAATCCCCAGCAGAAGATCGATCGTGGTGTCGAGGCTGAGGTGCAGGATGCGGGCCATGGATTGCACAACGGACGAATGGAGGAACGCCTGTTCCTGCTCTTCCTCTGATTTGGGAGCTTCTGACTTGGGAGCTGGGGATGCGGCAGACGCGGAGGAAGGAGCGCTTGCCGCGACCGGCGAGGCGCCGGGAGCGGACGCCTGCGCGGAGGTACGGAAGGGCGCCAGGGCCAGCGCAAGGGCAAACGCCACGGCAAACACGGGAGTCGGGAAATGGGCAAAACGGCGCATCTTCGCAAGGGGATATTTCAACGCGATCCTCCGGCGGCGAGCGGAAGGACGGCGCGAACGGCCAGGCTGGCAAGATCGGCTGCGGCAGCCTGAATCGCCTGGCGCGCGGCAGCCGCTTCGTTCTCCAGCTCGGCCTTGGCCTGGCGGGCCTTCTGGCCGGCCGCTTTGCGGGCCGCGTCCAGGGCGGCATCGCGCTCGGCGTTCCACTGCTTCACGCGCTGCTCGCGAATCTTGTAGGCATCGGCGCGGGCCAGCCGGAGCTTCTCGGCATGCTCGGCCGTCTTGGCCTCGGCCTGGGCGATGGCCTTGCGGGCGTCCTCCCTGGCGCCCTCCGTCAGGGCGCGGCGCTTTTCGAGCACAGCCGTCAACGGGCCCTGCATCAGGAATTGATAGGCGAAGACCAACACGATGAAGAGCAGAGCCGTTGGAATTGCGCCAATCAGAAGCTCTGCGACTTTTTGAAGGATGTCCTGCATGAAGGTACCGGGCTGCTGCGCCCATTACGACAAAATTTTGCAAGTGGAACACTTTTTTGTATCAGGGGCTGCCCCTCAAGTCAACGCGGAGAGGCAGCAAAACCGGCCATTTGTGACACCTATCACGAAGCGGGAATTTCCTACCAAAAAAGAACTTGATTTTGCCCAAAATGAGCCTAGACTTAACTTACCACCTAGACCCGGTCCAGGGTCCAGCGGGTCGCCCGTTTCGGGAAGTCCTTCCACTCCCGAAGCAGGCGGCCCGCCTCTTAGTTTCTAGCCTCTAGCTTCTAGCCTTTAGCTCCTAGCAACTCGTCTCGTGCCCAGAGAACATCCAACCATCCTTCGCCTTCCGAGGCGCGGGCAGAGGCCTGCTCATCTGGGATATGCCTTTGAACTACCGCGAGGACCGAACGAGATGAAAGCTGGAGGCTGGCAGCTAGGAGCTGGAAGCTGCGTTTCTACGGCTTTGCCCCCACGGCTGCCTTGTCCACCGCCAGCAGCCCCTGCGCGCGGAGCCAGAGATCAGGAACGGAGGCGTGGGAACACAGCATCTGAAAAGCCTGAGTCGCGCTTACTGAAAACCGGCGAGCGCAGTGAATCGACGAGAAACTGTTCTACAGCCAAAGCGCGGTGTGGCCGGGGCAGGAGTTTGCGGCTTGGGCGCAGAGAGTTTCGGCAAGATCGAGGCCGTAGCGGGCGAAGTAGTACGCCGCGCCGTGGACGCGCTCCTGCAGAACGCCGCCGGGAAAAAGGGCGTTGAAGAGGGCGTCGGCATGGCGCGTGAGCGTCGCCTCGCGCTGCAACTGGAAGTTGGCGGCCAGGGTGCGCAGGCGGTTCATCTGGTAGCGCATCTTGCCGGTCGCGGTCTCGGCCGACTGGCCCAGTCCCTTGTCCTGCGATTGCAACCAGCCGACGAGAGCGTCGAGTTCGCCGTCGAGGGCGTTGCCGGCGGCAGCCAGCCGTTGCCTGGTTTCGATGGGCATCGACCGGGCGGCCAGGCGCTGGGCGAGCGAGGTTGCGCTTTCTTCAGCGAAGACCTGCTCGAGCGTCAACTCGTGCCTGCGGAGCAGCTCGGCGACCGGCGGCTCGATGAGCGTAGCCGAGAAGCGCGCGATGGGCGGTGTCTGGCGGCCGAGGATGCGCTCGAAGAGAACTGCGGACTGTGCCAGATAGGCGATCTCGGCTGGGCCGCCAATCTGCGCCGAGGTACCGAACAGAAAATCCTGAAACACGGGGCGCAGCAATGCCGCCGGCGAAATACGTTCCGGTTCAGCGTCCAGGATTCCGAGAAGGCCGGCAGCCGAATATCGTTCGCTGTCGGCCTGCCAAAGGCCGTTGGGTTCGGCGGGCGTGGGCGCGGTGCGGCGCAGCGCGGTGCGGGTGCCGGTCTTTTCATCGATCAAAAACAGAAGGCTCGACTGCGGCGTGACTGCCACCTGGGCGTGATACCCGGCAGCCTCAAGAGCCTGGCTGCGGCCAGTCAGCGCGGCATGGAACTCGTCGGCGCGTTCGATGGCTGCCCGCAGAACAGGCACGCCGAGACGATGGAACTCGCGTCCGCTAGCGTCCACGATGAGCAGGCCCTGCGCGGCGAAGATGGTGGAGTAGAAATCGGCAAAGGCCTGGGCGAAGGTGCGTCCTGGCTGGTAAGCGGCGGCGAGAGCATCCGTCGCTTCGGAGGGCCCGAGAAGCTCCGCGGCGCGCTCCGCGAGCGGGGTGATCGAATCGTCGAGCACGATGCGGCCGGCCGGTAAAGGCGCCGCGGGCGCAGTGGAATAAACCAGCTCCGCCGGCTTGCGCCCGGCGGGAAACGCGACCCGGTTGATCTCGGCAAAATCGTGGTCCTCGCTGGCGAGCCAGAAGACCGCGGCGTGAGGGTGGCCTGCTGCCGTGCCCTGGCGCGCGCGGGCGATAGCCGTAGCGGCTTTGAAGGGACAAAAGAGCGGGCCGCCGAACAAACCAACCTGTTGCCCGGTGAGGACGGCTCCGGCTCCCTGGGCGAGGGAGGCAAGCGAGAGCGCGGCAGCGGGAGATGGATTCTGCTCTGCCAGCAGCCGAAGCAGCTCCGGCCAGTGCGCGGGAAGGGATGGACGCGCCTGCCTCGGGTCATCCGGTGGGAGAAAGGCGTCAAGCGCCCCGGCGCAAAAATCCACAAAGAGCCGGCTCTGCCCCGGCGCCACGGTTACGGAATAACATTCTGCGGTCAGCAAGTCGTTCACGGATGGCTCGTTTGGTTTGGCGGGTGGTGAATGTCTTCGCTCGAAGTTTCGACGATAGTGCTGTGTTAAGGATGCCACGGCGTGCCCTATCGATGCAGAAGCGGCGAAAGACAATCGCCCGCTCTGCGTATACTCAGGAGGAGTCGAGCCCGGCAAACGCTCACAAAAAGGATAGAGGTGGAAATGCCCAGGAAAACGATGGGAAAGATCAATCAGACCAGGAATGCAAAGGGAAAGAAGGCAGTAAAGACGGCTGCGGCGATGGAAAGAGCAACCGTGCTGAGCTCGGAGGTCGTGTTTCGGGGGCCGCTGTTCCGCGTGCTGCGCGACAGGCTGATCGAGCCGGGCGGGCGGCAAAACCAGCGCGACGTGATTCGCCACAACGGGAGCGTGGTGATTCTGGCCCTCGACGACTCGAAGAGCAAGCGGGATCCGTGGATCGTGATGGAGCGCCAGTACCGGCACGCTGCCAACCAGTATCTGTGGGAGCTGCCGGCGGGGAAGATCGACGAGGGTGAAGAGCCGCTGGAGGGGGCGAAGCGCGAGCTGGCCGAAGAAACCGGATACTCGGCAAAACAGTGGCGGCCGCTGATGGAGTATTACGCCAGTCCCGGTTTTCTTGGCGAGTCGATGAAGGTTTTCTTGGCAAAGGGATTGCAGGCGGGCGATGCGCGGCCGGAGGAAGACGAGGAGATCGAGTTCCGCATGGTGAAGCTCAAGGATGTGTTGAAGATGATTGACCGCGGGGCGATTCTGGACGGCAAAACCCTGACCAGCGTGCTCTTGTACGCGCGGAAGCAAGCCCTTCGGCGAAGAAAATAGTTCTCTAATACAGGCATTTTTCCCCACAGGAATCCATGCGTTTGCCGCGTGCGGGGCAAGCCCGCCGTTTCACTTCGTGGAACGACCAAAAATGAATCAACCTTTCGCATCTTTCCGGCGTCTTAACAAGTACGATGTGAATTCCCCTGAAAGTTCACCGTAACCAGGCAAGAAAACATGCAAGAGAAAAGGAAGGCAGATCCTGTGGCTCAGTACAAGGGAAAGGTCAAGTGGTTTAACAACGCCAAGGGCTACGGATTCATCGGACGCGAAGACGGGCCGGATGTATTCGTCCACTACTCTGCGATTCAATTGGATGGGTACAAAACGCTCAAAGAAGGCGATGAGGTCGAGTTCGATATCGTTGAAGGCCAGAAAGGCCCGCAGGCGGATGCCGTAGTCCGCAATCGGGATAGTGCAAGCGCCGCCCACAGCGCCGCCTAGGCGCTAGTAGGGCCCCGGGCGTTCCCGCACGACCGCCGCCCGGCGGTAGAGGTGAGTTGCGCCCGACACACTTCTCTTCATCACAGTGGTAGGTAATCTCTTTCGGGTGGCCGCGGAGTTGTCGCGATTTCGGCGTGGAGGTCTGCCCATAGCGGGTCTCCTGCAGGTGGTGACCAAAGCACAATCGCCAAGGGGCTTTTCATCAAGAAGAAGCCGCCTTGATTCTGTCCGAAGTGGCTCATAGTTGCAGGAGAACCGCCGTAGTGGCCTAAATAGCGATGGATGATCGATACTGCGAGCGGAGGGCCACCCGATGGACAACAAAACCATGGCCCGCCTGCTGGCGGAGACGGCCGATCTGATGGAGATCGATGGCGCCGATAGCTTTCGCATCCGCAGCTACCGTCGCGCCGCCGAGGCCGCCGAGCAAACCACCGTAGACCTGATGGAGGCAGCCGGCGATACGTCGCGGCTGCTGGCGATAGACGGCATCGGCAAGGGCATGGCGGCCAGGCTGCAGGCCATCGCCGCAACGGGAACGCTGCCGCAGCGGGATGAGCTGCTGGCCAAGTACGGAGCCGGAGTCCTCGAGTTGCTGAAGCTGCCGGGGATGGGGCCGAAGACCGTGGCGCTGCTTTGGGATGCGGGCGTGATCGGCAGCGCCAACGTCAACAGCGTGGGGCAACTGGCCCAAGCGATCGAGGCGGGGCGACTGAACGGCCTGCCGCGGATGGGCTCAAAGCAGATCGAAAAGCTGCGCAAGGGGATCGAAGACTACCGCCGGAGCGTCGGCCGCTTCCGTATCGACGTGGCCGACGAAGAAGCGCAAAGGATCGCTGCCTACCTGCTCCAATTCAAGGGAATTGACAAGGTGGTCCCTGCCGGCTCTCTGCGCCGCGGGCGGGAGACCGTGGGCGATCTGGACCTGCTGGCCACTGGCCCTGCCTGTGCGCCGGGACATACCCAAGCCGCCGTGGACTATGTGGCCGCCTACCCCGGCATCCGCGACATGATCGCCAAGGGCGAGAACAAGGTGAGCTTCCACGTCGACCAAGGCCTTCAGGTGGACGTGCGGCTGCTCCCCTCCGACTCCTATGGCGCTGCACTGCAATACTTTACGGGATCGAAGGCGCACAATGTGGCGCTGCGGCAGCGGGCGCTCAAGATGGGCTACACGCTGAGCGAGTGGGCCTTGACAAGGCTTGACGACGGCTCGACCGTCGCGGCGGCGACGGAAGAGGAGATCTACGCCGCCCTGAAGATGGACTGGATGCCACCGGAGATGCGCGAGAACCTGGGCGAAATCGACGCTGCGGCGGAACACAAGCTCCCCAGGGTGATCGATCTGAGCGACATTCGTGGCGACGCGCACATGCACACCACGGCCAGCGACGGACGCAATTCGATCCGCGAGATGGCCGAGGCGGCGCTGGCGTGCGGGTATGAATACATCGCCATCACCGACCACTCGAAGAACCTGGCCATGACCAACGGCCTCGACGAGAAGCGCGCGCTCGAACAGATCAAACAGGTTCGCGGCGTAGACCGGGAGATGGAGGGGCGCATTCGCGTCTTCAGCGGCATCGAGGTCGACATCCTGGCCGATGGCGCGCTGGACCTGGACGATGAAGTGCTGGCGCAAATGGACGTGGTGATCGCCAGCGTGCATACGCGGTTTGAGCAGAGCCGGGAGGAGATGACGGAGCGGGTGCTCAAGGCGATTGAGAATCCCTATGTGCGGATTCTGGGGCATCCCACGGGCCGGCTGCTGCTGCGCCGCGAGCCGTTCGCGCTGGACATGGCAGCGGTGCTGAAGCGCGCGGCCGATCTGGGCGTGGCCATGGAACACAACGCCGCTCCCGAGAGGCTCGACCTGAACGATCGCGACCTGCGGCTGGCCAGGGAACTGGGGTGCCGGATCGTGATGTCTTCCGACTCGCATGACAGCCGCAACCTGGGAAAGATGGGGTACGGCCTAAGGCAGTTACGGCGAGCCTGGCTCACGGCCGAGAATGTGCTGAATACACGGAACGCGGAGGATTTTCTGGCGGGGCTAAGAACGAGGCCTTGAAGAATCCATCTGTTTTTCCCCTGGCTCCTGCCCCATCCCAAATAAGTCACCTTATTGAGCACAAAGGAGTTGAGTGGAGCTACGGGAATCCTTGGCTTGTGGTGCGCAATTGGAGATAAGATAAGGGCGCAACGAGGATGAGGTTGCCATGAGCTTGCTGCAGCAGGATTCGACGGAAGTGGACGATGCCGCGCGGGGCGAGTCATTGACCAGAGGCACAAGCCACGTGGTCTGGGCCGCCATCCTCGCCACCGTCGTGGTGAGCATCGCCATTGCGATCTACGTGATTGCGGGACAAAAGCCGCCCGTCGCGACCGGAGAGATCGTTGCCGTATGGGCGCATCCGCAGCATACCGAGACATCGGGTTTTGATGCCAATGGGATGCCCATGCCCAAGGAAGTCGCCGACCAGGTGATGGTCTTCACCGAGGTGAAGCTGCACAACCAGACCGATCACCCGCTGTTCCTGGCGAACGTGCTGACGAATGTCACCCTGGACGACGGCATTCACTCCAGCTATGCGGCCAACAAGGCCGACTACGACCGGATTTTTATCGCCTACCCGAACATTCCTGTGCCGCACTTGCAGCCCATTTCGCCGCTCGACACCACGATTGACCCTGGCCAGACAGTCGAGGGAACATTTGTTTCGGCGTTCATGATGACGAAACAACAGTGGGACGCGCGCAAGAAGCTGGACTACACCTTCGGTTTCCGTTATCAGCCCAATCTGGTGCTCGCGCCCAAGGTGGCGATTACTGAGCAGTAGGCGGAACGGGCGCGCTCTTGGGCGCCGAAAGATAGCCCGAAACCTGGTTCTTCGAATTGAGGTTGTTGACCACAATCTCGAAGAGCACCGGTTCCTTGCCGCTGTAGAACTGCAAGGGCTCGTTCACGTTCCGGTCTTTCTTCTCGTAGACCTTGTCGTCGGCAAAGACGTCGAGCGTGAAGCGGTTGCGCCTCTGGTCGGTCTTTTTCAGTTCCAGGCTGACCGTGCCCACGGGCTTCTTCTGGCCCTTGTCGAGGCTGAACTCGTAGTAGTTGCGGTCGCCCCTGTGCTCCAGCAGCACCAGTTCATCGTGATTGCGGGCAATGACGCTGTTGGTATTGGTCAGGTCGCCGCGTACTTGTTGCAGCTGGCTGATGGTCGTGGCCAGGTCGGTCTGGGTCTTGCTCAGATCGGTTTTCACGCCGCCGACATCCGACTGCACGCTGGACACCTGGTTGGAGACGGCGCTCACCTGTTGCGCGGTCTGCTTTTGGGCGTTCTCCAGGCGCTGACTGTCAGCTTGCTCGCGCTGGATAATCGCCTGGGCGCGCTCGTCCAGTTCCTTCTGTGTGAGGCCGACGGATTTGCCCAGTTCATCAGTGGCGACCCGCAAGCGGGCATCGGTTTCGCGCAACTCGGCGGCAAGTTGCGTGCTCTGCTGTTTGGCGTCGGCCAGCTCCGCTTGGGCAGTGGTTAACCGGCTGCCCAATGTGAAACACCAGATCAGGCTGCCGATCGCGGCCAGCAGGGCGATGGCGATTGCCGCCAAAAACGCGCCGGAGTAAGTTCGGGGGGCATCATCAATTTCGCTCATTCGTTACCTTTCCTGCGCAGGCCGGCCGTTCCGAGCAAGCCCTGCCTGGCGTCATGGCGGCATCCTATCCGGTTAGACGCCGCGGCGGGAGGGAATGATCTCAATCGTTCCGGAAATCCCCATGATTCACGATCTTACCCGATGGAAGCGCCTCCGAAGAAAGCACGGTGGGCCACTCCCCGGACGCATGACACCTATAGGATAAATGGGATGGATGGGAATTGTGCAGCCTTTCCCTCCCCCGTTCTCCGGCCAGGCAGTTTCCGCCGCCCATCGTCCCGCCCTCCGTGACAAGCATGGAACAGCTAGGTTATAAACATCTTTACTGCATATTTCGGCGCGGGCCTGCTTTTTGCGGCCTGGATCTCTACCGCAAGTGCCGAGCTGTCATGGAAAATAAGGGAGACGGAAAGGCTATGCCGACTGCTGTCGCAGGAAAGGGCCTGGAAGGAGTTGTCGCCGCGAACTCCGGCATTTGCTGGATCGACGGAGAAGCGGGAATTCTCTCTTACCGCGGCATTGACATCCACGAGCTGGCCGAGCACTCGACCTTCGAAGAAACCACCTACCTGCTGTGGAACGGGATCTTGCCCAACGCGCTGGCTCTGCGCGAGTTCCAATCGCAATTGGCCCTTGCGCGGTCGCTGGACCAGCGCCTCATCGACATGCTGCGCAGCTTTCCCACGTCGGCTACGCCCATGGAGGTGCTGCGCACGGCAGTTTCGGCGTTGAGTTTCTACGACGCCGACGAGAAGGACTGCTCCCACGACGCAAACGTGCGCAAGTCCTATAACCTGACCGCGCAGATCGCCATGATTGTGGCGATCTACGACCGGATGCGCAAGGGCAAGGAGATTGTGCCGCCGGACCGCTCGCTCTCGCACGCAGGGAATTTTCTGTGGATGCTGAACGGCGAAATGCCCTCGGAAACAGCCACGCGAACTTTGGATATTGCCCTGGTTCTTCATGCCGACCACGAATTGAACGCCTCCACCTTCGCCGCCCGCGTCATTGCCGCAACCCTCTCCGACATTCATTCCGCCATTACCGGCGCCATTGGCGCGCTGAAAGGCCCGCTGCACGGCGGGGCCAACGAAGGCGTGATGCGGCTGCTGCTGACCATCGACAAGCTGGGCGCCGATCCGGTGGAGTACGTGAAGAATATGCTTGCCGCCAAGCAGAAGATCTCCGGCTTCGGGCATCGCGTGTACAAGACCGAGGATCCGCGGGCCACGCACCTGCGCAAGATGAGCGAGCAACTGGGCAAGGATGCCGGCCAGCCCAAATGGTTCGAAATGTCGCGGGCCATCGAACTCTACATCAATCAGGACAAGAAGCTGAACGCCAACGTGGACTTCTATTCGGCTTCGACCTACGCGACCCTGGGCATCGACATCGATCTTTACACGCCGATCTTCGCGGTGAGCCGCATCGCCGGCTGGGCCGCGCACGTGATCGAGCAACTGGATGACAACCGTCTGATCCGGCCGCGCGCCGAGTACATCGGCCCCGCGTATCCTTCGCCCTGGATTCCCATGGAAGAGCGGCTGTAAGCCGGAACAACTATGCAGCATTTCTTATAGTTTCCACGTCTCCGTTAGGAAAGGCACTCAAATCGTGAAAGCAAAACTGGTTTTAGCACCAATTCTTTTATTTGCCTGCGCGGTATCCGGCTGCTATATGAATCTCAGGTTGTATCCGGTTCAAGGTGCGCTGGCAACACAGATTCCATCGCCAATCTTTGCTGCTAAGCTGACCGGGGCCTTCAATTCTGGACATATGACGGTGACCTTGACCAATGGTGAAGTGTGCAAAGGCGCGTGGGGCGCTGTAAATCGAGCACCAACCCAAGGAAACACCGGAAGTGCAACAACAACAGCCGATCTCTCATCAGCATGGGACGCAGTATATGGGCAGGGCTTCTACACCTCTCATATTCTTGGCTCAAAGCTGCATGTGCAGGGAGTCCTGACGGGAACCAAGGGAACCGTGCTTAGCGTGGAACTTTATCGGCCTGATACATCAGACGGATTAAACGAGGTCAAGGGTGTAGCCAGAGATAACAAAGGCAATCTATACAAGATTGTTATTTAGGACTCTGCGTTCATGGCGATTCCGATTGCGTGATTCGCATTATGGGACATGCGCTCGTTACGCATTGAGCCTCTCCGCCAGCCACCCGATGGCGGCGGCTCCATCCACAACCTCCGTGCGCAGGCCCACGATATAGAGCGGGAGCGTTGCCGGGAGTGCATCGGCGCGAATGCCCATGCGGACCCGATCTTTTTCCGTCGTGAGCAGAACGCTGGCGCCGGCCTGGCGTGCGGCGACGGCTATGCGGTCGAGATCGAGCACCGTGAAGCGGTAGTGGTCAGGGAAAGCGAACCGCTTTGCCAGCTTCATGCCGGCAGATTCAAGACCCTGAAAAAACTGCCCGGGCCGCGCAATGCCGCAGAATGCCGCCGCGGGCGCGTTGATGCCGGGAATCTCCATGCGGCGGCGCAAGCGCCACACTTCGCCCTGCCAACCGCGGGACTGAATGTACTCCGCGACCTCCGGCTCGTCTTCTGGAATGGCAATTACGTCCGCACGCTTTGCCGCAAGCAGCGGCTCGCGCAGGTTACCTACGGGAAGCAGGTGGTCGGTCAGATCGCGCCGGCTCAGAAGCAGAATGTCGATGTTGCGTGCGAGCTGGCGGTGCTGAAAGCCGTCATCCAACAAATGCACTCCGGTTTGCTCAACCGCATCGCGCTCGGCCAGCATTCCCGCTTCGTAGCGCTCGGCGGCAACGTAGACGGGGACGCCGGCTTCGCCGGCAATCACCAGCGGCTCGTCGCCGAAATCTTCTGCTGCGCCGCCAGGGTTGACCGGGAGTGGGAGCGCGGAGCGCCGGCCGTAGCCGCGCGAGAGCACGTCAACATGCAGGCCGCGCGCGGCCAGCGCCTTGGCTAACGCAATCGTCAGCGGAGTCTTCCCTGCCCCGCCGGCAGAGAGGCTGCCGATGCTGACGACGGGCCGGTTGAGCCGTCGAACGGGCTTGAGGCCCGAGCGCAATTGCAGCTCGCGGAGGGCGAGGCCAAGCCGGTAGAGCGGCACGAGCGGCCAAAGCAGCGGGCGCGCGGCGCGTGTCATCGCGAAGCCTCCGGCGCGGCTGCGGGCGCAAGCAACGCACGGATCGCTTCAACGCACCGATCGGTCGCCCCAGCCTGGCGATCGAAGACCTCCTTCGCGCGCGCGCCCATGGCCTCGGCGGCGGCGCGGTCGCCGATGAGTTCGATGAGCGTCGCGGCCAATTCTTCCTTGGCGGCGATGCGCAGCGCGTTGTGGCCGCGCAGGCTGTCGGTGATAGCGGCGAAGTTGGCGTAGTGCGGGCCCATGACGATGGGGACCGCGAACTGGGCCGGCTCGAGGGGGTTGTGGCCGCCGGCCGGAACCAGGCTGCCGCCGACAAAGGCAACAGAGGCCAGCGAATAAACAGAAGCCAGTTCGCCGATGGTGTCGAGCAGGACGATCTCTCCGGGATGGAGCGGGCTGGCGGTCGTGGGCAAAGCACTGGATGGCTCGACAGGCCAATCGGAGCGTTTGCGCCACGGGACACCGGACTTGCCAAGGAGGGCCGCGACGGCGCTGAAACGCTCGGGATGGCGCGGGGCGATCACCATGGCGAGTTGCGGATCGGCGGCCAGCAGCCGCGGCCACGCCTCAAGCAGCGCGGACTCCTCGCTTTCAAGCGTACTGCCGGCGACAAAGAGCCGCAAGCCGCCGGCCATCGACCTCAGTAGGCGTGCAGCCTCGGATTCCCGGGCGGCGCGGACATCGAACTTGAGATTGCCGGCCACCGAGAGGCGGCCGGGCCGGCAACCGATGGCTTGCAGACGCTCCGCGTCGGCCTGGCTCTGGGCAAGCACGCGGCTGAGGCGGCTGAGCAGTGGACGCCACAGGCGACGTAGCCTCCGGTAGCGCGGCCAGGAGCGGTCGGAAATGCGGGCGTTGACCACGGCCACGGGAATGCCGCGGCGGAAGCAGCCCTGAAGCAGGTTAGGCCAGAACTCGGTTTCCGCCAGAATCAGCAGGCGGGGCTTGAGCGCGTTCAGGTAGGCGCGGACGGCCCAGGGCAGATCGAGCGGGAAGTAGAAGACGCGATTGGCTCCGAAGCGTTCGCGGGCCAGCGCCTGGCCGGTGCGGGTGGTGGTGGAAATGACGACAAGAAAGTCCGGAAAAGCGGCATTGAGGGTCCTGACCAGGCGCGTGACGGCCAAAACCTCGCCGACAGAGACGGCATGGAGCCAGACGAGAGGACGGCCTCCGGCCGGAGCGCCGCTTGGAGCAAACCGGGGCGGAACGCGGCCCAGGCGCTCAAACAGCCCTTCGCGGTACTTGTGCGTAGTGGCCATGCGCCACAGCCACCACGGGGTGCCGGCAACCAGCGCCGCAATCAAGGCCATGTTGTAGAAAAAAAGAATCATGTGGTACCGAATCTGATCTCCGGCGGTCTAACCCTACGGTTTCGAATCCGCTCCGGATTAGATGGCTGACCCTAGAATGATACAGTCGCACACGATGAGAATTTTGCGGGCAATCCCGCTGGTTCTGCTTTGGCTCGCCTTGCCGGTGAGCGCCAGCGACCACGCGCCGCCCCCGGTGCAGCCGGCCACCTCGTTCCCGGCGGTCGAGGTCCATCCCGATGAGCAAGTGGCCATTGCTGTCGAGCCATACGACACCAGGGAGAAAGAGTCCATCTTCCGCGTCGACTACCTGAGCCACGGCGTGATGCCGGTGCGGCTGATCGTGACCAACCTCGGCGACCGGCCCATCTCGCTGCGCGACGCGCGCATCCTCTTTGTGACGGCGGACGGAGAACGGATTCAGGCTGCCGAGCCGGAAGACGTGGAGCGAATGATGACGCGCAAACAGCAGCAGGGAAGCAGGATCCCCCTGCCCGCGCCCCTGCCGCCCATCCACACCAAGCCCAAAGGCAGTAACAAGGAGATCGAACAGGACTTCGACACCTTCGAATATTCGGCCCTGGCGGTAGAACCGCACACCACGCGCGCCGGCTTCCTGTTCTACGATGTTTCGGGGCTGAGCCATCCGCTGGTGGGCGCCAAGCTCTATCTGCGGTCGCTGCGCGGCGCCGACGGCAACGAACTCTTCTATTTCGAGATTCCCTTCAACAAGTACCTACAGTCGAAGTCGAGCCAGATGAATTAGAGCAGTTTCGGCAAACCTGCACAGTCAAAAAGGGCGCTCAGGCCTTCGCTGCCTCTGCCAGGGGCGAAGACCTGTCCGCGGGGCGCCGATTCCTGAAAACGCACAGGCTTGAAGGCCGCAAATGCCCTTACAATACTTTTGAAACGGCTGTAACTTTCCGGTTTGCGATCCGGAATGTTGGCGGTCCAGGTTCCCCGCAAACTTCGCGCGGTGTGCGCTTGACCCGTTCCCGCGCAAGTGAGGCAGCGAGGTCGCGAGATGGCGTCTGGCTTGCTCCAATCGCAAAGAGCCGGGGTATTGACGGCTCTCTTTCAGAATTACCGAGGCCCCCTTTTTGCCATTCGCATGTGGGATGGCTGGCGCTGGACGCCGTCGCCGGGCGGGGCGCCGGCCTGCACGATTGCGATCGAGACCCCGAGGGCGCTGGCAGCGCTCTTGGCCGAGCCCAACGAGATCGCTCTCGGCGAGGCGTTCATCCACCGGGAACTGGAGATCGAGGGAGATATCTTCGCGGTCTTTCCGGTTGCGGAACATCTCCTGAATGTCGCCCGTGGGCTGAGGCAACAACTGGTGGAGACGCTGGCGCACACAGTTGCCGGCGCCCGGCGATGGCTAAGGTATGGCTCGCGGCACTCCATGGCGAGAGACCTCTCCTCGATTTCATACCACTACGATCAGCCGGTTGAATTCTTCCGGCCATGGCTGGGCGAATCGCTCGCGTACTCCTGCGCGTATTTTCGAAGCCCCGGCGATTCGCTCGATCGGGCTCAGGCGCAGAAGCTGGCGATGATCTGCCGGAAACTGCGCCTGCAGCCGGGCGAGCGCTTTCTTGACATCGGCTGCGGATGGGGAAGCCTGATCCTTTGTGCTGCCGGCGCGCGCCGCGCGAATGCGCTGGGTATTACGCTGAGCAGGGAGCAGAACAACGTGGCAAAGCAAAGGATCGAACAGGCGGGGCTGGACGCGACCTGCGCGGTTGAATTGCGCGATTACCGCCAGTGTGAGCACCTGCATGAATCCTTCGACAAGATTGCCAGCGTGGGCATGTTCGAGCACGTAGGGTTGAAAAACCTGCTCCGATATTTCAGCATCGCGCGCCGCTTGCTGAAACCCGGCGGCGCCTTTCTCAATCACGCCATCGCGCGCGCGCCTGGGTCCGCCGCGCGCAAGGATTCATTCATTGACCGGTACGTGTTTCCCGACGGAAAGCTCGTGACGTTGACGCAGACGATTCAAGCCGCGGAGTCGGCGGGCCTTGAAGTGCGCGACGTGGAGAACCTTCGCGAACACTACGAACTGACCTTGCGCTGCTGGGTAGACCGATTGCGGCGGAATGCGGGCAACGTGCGGGCCTACGTGGATGAACCGACGTACCGCATCTGGCTGTTGTATATGGCGGGATCGGCAGCCGCCTTCTTAAGGGGAGATATTGCGGTCTATCAGGTATTGCTCAGCCGGCCGGACCGCGGCAAGAGCCGGCTCCCCCTTGTCCGCGAAGACTGGTATTCGGCAAGCCCGCAGGATCAAGCCGGCGGCAACTGAATCCGGGAAGCCGCTGCGAAGCCCGGGCGATGCAGCTCACTGTGCTGAAAGAGGCTATTCGAAGTAGGTTGCCGTGGTGGTGTCGGTCTCCCAGATGGTGCAGTCTTTCACGCGCACGCGGCCCGCGGTCATTCCCGCGAGCTGGCGGTTGGTTTCGTCGTAAAAGTATTTGGCGATGTTTTCCGCCGAGGGGTTGAGTGTCGTAAACGGCTCCAGGTCGTTGAGCATCTGGTGGTCGATGCGCTCGATGACCGGGCGCAGCACGTGTTTGAGCAGCTTGAAGTCGAGCAGCAGGCCGGCCTCGTCGAGCGCTGCGCCGGCCAGCGTGATGCGGACCTTATAGTTGTGGCCGTGCGGGTTCTCGCACTTTCCTTTGTAGTTGCGGAGATAGTGTCCTGAGGAGAAATCTGCCTCCACGGTAACTTCAAACATGGGCGTCTGCTCGATCCTGCGCGGGAAAAGTGCCCTGCACCCTCTCATTCTAATTGGACCGGCGCGGTTGCCGCTCGCTGTTGCCGGGCGTCTTCCGCCTCGCGGACGTACGGCTATCCGCGGTTACCCCGCCGCCTTTGCCGTGCGGCGCGCCGGGCCTCTTCGCTGCGGCGGTCCACCTGCTCAAAGAGGTTGCTCAGTACGCCGATGAGAGCAGAAGCGAGAGCCGCCAGCAGGAGCAACAGCGACATGGTGCGCCACAGCGTGCCGTTGGCCGGCAAACCCGGCTGAAAACTGGATGGCACCAGCGTCATGGCTGCCGAGAGCAGCGCGAAGAACCCGAGCGTGGCGGCGAGGATGTAGAAGTTGCGGGACATACGCGTGAAGGCGCGGCGATGCGGGGCCTGTTGCGATTCTACCTGGAAGAGCAGCACGCTCACCTCTCACTTCATATCCGATGTTTGGAACCGGCGCCTTGCTCCGTGGCGAATGTGCAGCACTTCAACCGCCTTTCGTCTTTCAAGAACGCGATAGATCACACGATAAATACTGTGAGGCCGGCGGCCGTAGAGGATATGCCGAAGCTTGCGTGCCTCGTGTGTAGCCGGCCAGATATATGGATGACCTTCGAGATCGAGGACCGCCCGTTTGAGTCCGTCGTACCACCTTTGAGCCGCGGCGGAGTTTTCGGCGTCGATTTCTTCATAGATAGCAGCGAGGTCACGTTCGGCCCGGGCTGTAATGTTAACGAGATAGGCCACGTGCGGACTCGAATTCGCTGAAGAACTCCATTGCCGGGCGAGTTCTTCCCTTGCGGGCGTCTTCCAGGCCCTGCCGCACGCCTTCTCCGGCGTCGGCGCGCGCAGCAGCATCGAGCAGGCGCTGGTACGCCCCGGCATCCTGCACCACTGCTGCAGCCTTTCCGTTCACTGTCAGCACGAGCGGACGTTTGTTTTTCCGCAGGTGTTTCATCATGTCGGCGGAATTGCGCCGGAATGCCGTCAAAGATTGGATATCGGTCGCAATATTGAGCAATGTTGACTCCTGCCGAAGCACCGAATTCGGTGCTACCAGTGTATCGCATCTGTATCTGGCCGGATAGGCGGTGGGTTCGGTTCTCAGCTTGCAGCAACAAGCTGCGCAGTTTCGATCGCAACGACTTGTGCATTAACGAATTCAGTTTCCATCGCGGCCACGGAACCATGGAGATCGATGGCGCGGCAGGCGTCGCGCAGGACGAATGCGTCGAGACCGAGCCGCCGCGCGTCGAGTGCCGAGTAGCCGACGCAATAGTCGTAGGCGAGGCCGGCGAGGAACACACGCTTCAGCCTGCGCTCATGCAGGTACCCGGCCAAACCGGTGGGCGTGGTGCGGTCGTTCTCGAAAAAGGCCGAATAGGAATCGATGCACGGGCGAAAGCCCTTGCGCAGGATGAGTTCGGCCTGTGGCAAATGGAGCGCGGGGTGAAACTCCGCGCCGTGGCTGCCTTGCACGCAATGCGGCGGCCAAAGGGTTTGCGCGCCGTAGGAAAGCTCGATGGACTCGAAGGGTTGTTTGCCGGGATGCGAAGCGGCAAAGGAAGAGTGGTTCGAGGGGTGCCAGTCCTGGGTGAGAACGATGTGCTCGAATCGCGGCGCGACGCGATGGATGGGCGCAATCACCTCGTCTCCGCGGGGAACGGCGAGCGCGCCGCCGGGGCAGAAGTCGTTTTGCACGTCGGTGACGATGAGAACGTCGTGGGCGTCGATTTGCATCGGGACTCCCTACAGTAGTTCCGATTATGCCAGAAGAACTTCAATGCCGTTGACGCGGAGTATGGCAGCGTATTCGGAACCGGGCTCCGCGTCAGAAACGACGGTGTGTGCCGCGTTGAGCGGAGCCACGGGGATCATGCCGCAGCGGCCGAATTTGGCGTGACCAGCCACAACGATGACGCGGCTGGCGGCCTCGATTGAGCTATTGCGGGCGCGGAGCATCTGCTCCGGCAAGTTCCAATCGGGCAGCCAGGCCGGCGCGGAGCCGGGGCTTGACAAGAAACCACATCCGGTATTTAATTCATGCATTAGTTAATTATTTCGGGTATGCCAACGCTACGCAAATCCGCACGCAAGCCGGGACGCCCCGCCGCCAGCCCGGAGTTTGACGCGCGCGACCGGCTGCTGAAGGCGGCCACCGGGCTTTTCGCCGCGCAGGGCGTGGCGGCAACCACCTTCGCAACCATCGCCCAACGGGCGCAACTGACCCCGGCCATGCTGCACTACTACTTCCGCAACCGCGAACAACTGCTGGACGCCGTGGTGGAGGAGCGGTTGGCTCCGCTGATTCGGTCGGTGTGGGGTCCGGTAGAGGCGCGCGAGGCGCCCGCGGAACTGATCCGCGGAATCGTGCAGCGCATGCTGGCGGGGATCGAGCGCATGCCCTGGGTGCCCTCGACCTGGATGCGCGAAGTGCTGAACGAGGGCGGCTTGTTGCGCGGCCGGGTGTTGCGCCACCTGCCGCTCGGCAAAGTCCGGGCCCTGAGTCAAAGCCTGGCGAGGGCACAGGCTCGCGGCGAGACGAATCCCGAGCTCGACCCGGGATTGATTGCCTTCTCGCTCATCGGGCTGGTGATGATGCACATGGCGACGATCGAGCTATGGGCTGAGATCTTTGACCGCAAAGCCCCCAGCCGGGAAGCACTCAGCCGTCACATCACGGGATTGCTGTTGCATGGGTTGGAACCCGCCCGGCACAGGAAACGAAACGCAACATCGGGCCGTAAGTGAGTATGGAGGGGAAGATGCGTGTTCTCCGAGGCAAAACCGTGGCGGGCGCAGTTGCGGCAATGGCGCTCGTGTTGATTGCCGGCTGTGCGCGGAAGTCCACGAACTCCTACCAGGGCTACATCGAAGGCAAGTTCGTCTACGTTGCATCGCCGCAGAGCGGAAGGCTGGAACAACTGGACGTCACGCGCGGCGAAACGGTGGCCGCCAGCCATCCGCTGTTCGCGCTGGACGGCGAACCAGAGGCGTCGGAAGAGCGGAGGGCCGCGCAGGTGCTGCGAAGCTCGCAGTCGCGGCTCAGCGACCTGGAGACCGGAAAGCGCCCCGCGGAGATTGACGTGACGCGCGCGCAACTGGCGCAGGCGGTTGCCGGCAAGAAAGAGGCAGACGCAATTCTGGCCAGCGATCGGGCGCAGTTCCAGGCAGGAGGCATCGCGCAGATGGAGCTTATCCAGGCGCGGGCTGCGGCGGAAACGAGCGCCGCGAAGGTGCGAGAGCTGCAAGCCGATCTGGCCGTGGACGCGCTGCCGGCGCGGGAGCAACAGATCAAGGCGCAAGAGAACCAGGTGGCGGCGGACCGCGCTTCGCTGACGGATGCGCAGTGGCGGCTCGAGCAGAAGCGGATCGCCTCGCCGCGCAAAGGCCTGGTCTTCGACACGCTCTACCGCGAGGGCGAGTGGGTTGCAGCGGGAAATCCCGTGGTCCAGCTTCTTCCTACGGAGAACGTGGAGATTCGCTTCTTTGTGCCGGAGACGGTGGTGGGCGGGCTGCGCGCCGGCCAGAGCGTCCGCATGACGTGCGACGGCTGCTCCAGCGCGGTTGCGGCAACCATCACCTTCGTGTCGCCGCAGAGCGAGTACACTCCGCCAGTGATTTACAGCAACGAGAACCGGGCGAAGCTCGTGTTCCTGGTGATCGCCAAGCCATCGCAGGAAGCCGCGGCCACGCTGCATCCCGGCCAGCCGGTGGAGGTGACGGTTCCATGACGCCGGCCGCGCAATCCAACTACGCCATCGACGTGCAGGGGCTGAACAAGCACTTCGACGGCAAGCACGTGGTGAAAGATGTTTCGCTGCGCGTGCGGCGGGGCGAGATCTTCGGCTTTCTCGGCCCCAACGGGAGCGGCAAGACAACCACCATCCGCATGATGTGCGGGCTGCTGAAACCCGACTCGGGAACCGGCAACTGCCTGGGCTACGACATTCTGCGCGACAGCGCCGAAATCAAGCGCAGCGTGGGTTACATGACGCAGAGTTTTTCCTTCTGGAACGATCTGACCATCGCCGAGAATCTTGATTTCGTCGCCAGGATGTATCAGGTTCCCGGCCGCAGGCAGGCAGTCGAGAGAGCGCTCGCAACGCTCGGGCTGACGTCGCGCGCGCGTCAGCTTGCGGGCGAGTTGTCGGGCGGGTGGAAGCAGCGCATGGCGCTGGCCGCCTGCATGCTGCACTCTCCGCAACTGCTTCTGCTCGACGAGCCGACCGCGGGCGTCGATCCACGCGCGCGGCGCGACTTCTGGGACGAGCTTCAGACGCTCGCGGCCGGCGGCATCTCCGTGCTGGTCAGCACCCACTACATGGATGAAGCTGTGCGCTGCCACAAGCTGGCCTACATCTCCGCCGGAACGCTGCTGGCGCAGGGCACCGCCGGGGAGATCATCGAGGGGCAACACCTAAGCACCTGGGCCATTCGCGGCGATCGCCTGGCGGAGCTGCAGGATGAGCTGCGCAAGAAAGCGGCCGTGGCGCAGACGGTGACGTTCGGCGACGTGCTGCATGTGAGCGGAACGAACGCCGAATTGCTCGAGCGCGAGATTGAGCAGACAGTCGTCTCCAGCGGAAGGCGCGCGGAGAAGATCGATACCGACCTCGAGGACGTCTTCATTTACCTGATGGGCCACGCGGAACGCAATGCAGGAGGAAACGCGTGAAGGGGCGCCAGCGATTTTCGGCCGCGCGATGGTGGGCCGTCGTGCTCAAGGAGTTCACGCAGTTGCGGCGCGACCGGCTGACCTTCGCCATGATCGTGGGAATTCCGATTATGCAGATGGCCCTGTTCGGCTTCGCCATCAACACCGTCCCGCGGCATCTGGATACCGGGATCGTCAGCGCCGATGAGAGCAACGTTACGCGAAGCTTTATTGAGGCCATGCAGAACTCGTCCTATTTCAAAATCGTCGAGCGCCTGCCCAACGAACAAGCGGGGCGCGAGGCGCTGGCGCGAGGCCAGCTGATGTTCGTGGTGAATATTCCGGCCGGATTTACGCGGCAACTGCTGCGCCGCGAGCACCCGTCGATCCTGATCGAAGCCGACGCCACCGATCCCACCACTACGGGAAGCGCGCTGGCTGCCGTGAACGGCATCGCGCAATCGGTCGTCCAGCGTGAGCTTACGGGGCCCCTCTCCGGTCTGCAGGCCGGGCCCCCAACGACGGGTCTTCGTCGTTGGGGTGGGAGGCGGGTTCGGCGCCCTTCACCGTGGACGTGCACCAGTTGTACAACCCTGACGAGATCACGCAGTACAACGTAGTGCCGGGGCTGATGGGCATGATCCTCACGCTGACCATGGTGATGATGACGGGGCTGGCCATCACCCGCGAGCGCGAACGCGGCACCATGGAGAACCTGCTGGCCATGCCGGCGACGCCGCTGGAAGTCATGACCGGAAAGCTTGTCCCTTACATCGGCATCGGCCTCATCCAGGCATCCATCATTCTTCTCGCCGCGCGCTACGTGTTTTTCGTGCCCTTCTTCGGGAATATCGGAGCGGTCTATCTTGCCGCCCTGCTCTTTATCGCGGCCAATCTCACCGTCGGCATCACCTTCTCGTCGCTGGCGCGGAACCAGCTTCAGGCCGTGCAGTTGGCCATCTTCTACTTTCTTCCCAACATTGTTCTCTCGGGCTTCATGTTCCCGTTCAAAGGAATGCCGGGATGGGCGCAGGTCATCGGAAACGTTCTGCCGCTCACATATTTCAATCGCCTCATCCGCGGCATTCTGCTCAAGGGGAACGGCTGGGCGGATTCCTGGCCCAGCGTGTGGCCCCTGATGCTGTTCACCGTGGTCCTGATGGGCGTGGCTGTGATCACATACCGCAGAACTCTGGATTGAGGAGGGTGAGGCCATGCGGCGATTAACGGATGCGAAGCGGATGACGGTAGTGGCGGCGCTTGCCGCGCTCGCGATGTTCGAGGGCTGTACCGTGGGACCGCGGTATCATGCCCCGGCGCCGCCCACCGTGACCACTTACACTCCCCAGCCGCTGCCGGCCCAGACCGCGAGCAGCGCGGGGCTTGCCGGCGGCGCGCAGCGGTTCAGCGAGACATCGGCGGTTCCGGCGCAATGGTGGACCGTGTTCCACTCGCCGGAGCTGGACAGCATGGTCGCGCAGGCTCTCGCCAACAGTCCCACGCTCGCGCAGGCCATGGCGCGGCTCAAGCAGGCGCAGGAAGAGGTGAATGCCCGCACCGGCGCGACCAAATATCCGGCCGTGACCGGCAACGCCGGTGTGACCGAAGAGCAGCTCAACCTTGCCGCACTCGGAGTTCCCTTCCCCAACCCGTCGCCGTTCACTCTGCTCAACGGCTCGGTTGCCGTCTCCTACGCGCTCGACGTCTTCGGCGCTAACCGCCACGCCATCGAGGGCCTTCGCGCGGAGCGCGACTACCAGGCGTGGCAGCTTGAGGGCGCGCGCTTGATGCTGGCGGGGAACGTGGTGTCGGCGGCCATCCGCCAGGCGCAGATTCGATCGCAGATCGAAATTACGCGCCAACTGCTGGCGGTCGAGCAGCAACAACTGCGCATTGCGGAAGAGCGCCACGGCGCGGGGGGACTTTCCGATTACGATCTGCGCAGCCAGCGAACCCAGGTGGCGCAAACCGAGGCCTCGATTCCGCCGCTCGAGCTCCAGCTCGACACCATCGACAACCAACTCGCCGTGCTCATGGGCCTCAGCCCCGCCGAGGCGCGCGTCCCCGCGCTGTCATTAGCGCAACTGCAACTCCCCGCCGATCTCCCGCTCGCCGTCCCGTCGGGGCTGGTGCGGCAGCGGCCCGACATTCGCGCGGCGGAGGCTCTGCTGCACGAGGCTGGAGCGAACGTGGGTGTGGCCACGGCCAACCAGTATCCGCAGATCGTGCTCACCGGCTCGGGCGGCGGCCTGGGCACGCGGTTCGACTCGGGCGGCAGCGTGTGGAACGTGGGCGCGTCGCTCGCCGCACCGATCTTCAACGGCGGAGCGCTTGCTGCCGAGAAGCGCGCGGCAGTCGAAGCGTACGACGAAGCCGCCGCCGTCTATCGCCAGACCGTGCTCTTGAGCTTTGGCCAAGTCGCCGACGCGCTCAATGCCATCGAGCGCGATGCCGAATCGCTCCGCGCGCGCACCGCGGCGGCTGGCGAGTCCGATGGAGCTTACTCGATCGCCACCGAGCGCTACCAGGCTGGCGGCATCAGCCAGCTCAGCCTGCTCGATGCCCAGCGCCAGCAGTTGCAGACGGCTCTCGACCGCTCCAATGCCGCGGCCAGCCGCTTCACGGACTCCGCCACGCTCTTCCAGGCGCTCGGCGGAAGGAGCAGTGGACAGTGAACATCTCTCCGTTCTTAATCCTGGATTGAGGTTTGTGGTCCTCCCGGGCTCAAAATCGGGTTTTGGGGCGGCCGGCACGCGTTTTTTTAAACGTAATTGACGAATAGTTCTTGCAATTCCCTGCGAGACTCGATAAGAATCCAAGGTATTCAGCGCTGGCCGAGGGAGGTCCCCAGGAGTATCGGCGACGGACGCGGCGCGGAAGATCGCATATCCAATTCAATGTGCGGCCCATCCGGCCGGCGGGTGAGGTGTGTAACCCGGACAGGGAGGTTGTAATGGCGGCATTTGCGTGGCAGACGTGGAACAGTGGACCCTTCAGCATCGAGCGCAAATCGGGCAAGGCGCCGGGCACGGTGATTGTCAGCTTCCGCGGGCCGTTTACGGTACGCGACGCGTACACCTGCCTGCAGCCCACAGAGCTGGATCATGTGCTGGAACTGAACCCGGCGCCGGGCGAGGAGCCGCCGGTAAAAAACATTCTGGACCTGACCGGGTGTCCCTATATGGATTCCTCCGGCCTGGGCATCATCGCGACGCATTATGTGCGGTGCCAGAAAAAGGGCCTGAGGGTCATAGCCGCCGGACTGAGCCCGAAGGTCCGGGAGGTCTTCAAGATTACAAAGATGGACTGCGTGATTCCCATGGCGGCGACGGTTGAGGAAGCTGAGATCAACTGAGGCTGTTGAAGCGGTTCTCCGGCGGGCGAGTTTCTGCGGCGCGCAATCGGAAACGGTTGCGCGCCGCAATGCATTCAGGATGAAAAGATGAGGGTTGAAGGGCCGCGGTCCCAGGACATGCGGGCCGGAGTTCCTGCCTTGCGTACGTTCAAGCTGGATCGGATGCAAAGAAGGATTCGACGTCGGAGATGGTTGTGGTCATGCGGTAGGGCGGCAGGGATTGCAGGAAGACCTGGCCGTAGCGCTGCTTGACGATGCGGGGGTCCAGCAGTACCAGCACACCGCGGTCTTCGAGCGAGCGGATCAACCGGCCAAAACCCTGTTTGAGCGTGAGCACCGCTTCCGGGACCTGGTAGTCAAAAAACGGACGTCCGCCCTCTTCTTCAATGGCCTTCATGCGCGCCTGGACGACGGGGTCGGAGGGAACGGCGAAGGGCAGCCGGTCAACGATGACGCAACTGAGCGCTTCGCCCTGCACGTCAACACCCTGCCAGAAGCTGGCGGTGCCGAAGAGGACAGAGTTGGGCGTGGAACGGAACTCCTCAAGGAGGGCTTTGCGCGGGGCCGTGCCGTGGAGGAGCAGGGGGAAGTCGAGCACGGGCAGGAGCAGGTCGTAGAGCGCGCGCATTTGCGCGTAACTGGTAAAGAGGCAGAAGGCGCGGCCGCGGGTGATCGTGAGGACACGCTCGATGCAGCGGGCGGCGGCCTCGACGAATTGGGGGGCGCGGGGGTCGGGCATCTCGGGCGGGAGATAGAGGAGAGCCTGGCGGTCGTAACGGAAGTGGGAGGGAACCACGAGTTCGCGGCATTCGGCTAGGCCGAGACGGCGGCGCAGGTGCTCGAAGCCGCCCTGCACGGTGAGTGTGGCCGAGGTGAGCACGGCGGTGGGGATATGGTCGAAGACGAGGTCGCGGAGAAGCTCGGAGACGTCAATGGGGGTGGCTTGGAGGACCGTGGTGGCGCTGCGCGCGGAGGGCCTTTGCGCCCTTGAGTTACTTGAGCCGGCGCCGCGCCGTTCCAGCCAGAAGACCATGTTCGATGCCGTGGACTCGATCAGGAACTCGAGGTCGGCGCGGAGCGAGGCAGCGCGGGCTTCGAGGCCGGAGGCTTCTTCGACATCGCCGAGGCGGTCAAGCTCAGCTTCCAGGATTTTGAGCGCCGCCGTGACGCCCAGATAGAGGTCGCCGGAGGACTCGAGGAAATCTTCGCGGCCAGTGAAGGGATGGCGGCCGTCGCCTGCGATGGGCAGCGTGGCGAAGAAGAGGCGGGCGCGCTCGCGAAGCTGTTGGGCGAGGGCGGGGATCTGGCTAGCGCCGGTCTTGCCGCTGAGGAGGACGGTAGTGTCGCGAGCGAGATCCTCAAAACGGACGTTGGAGAGCGACCGCCCGAAGTACTGCGACGCGACCTCTTCGAGCTCGTGGGCCTCGTCGAAGATGACGGCGGCGGATTCGGGGAGGATGCCTGCGTCGGGTGCGCCCGCGGCGGCAAGGCGGACAGCGGCATCGGCGAAGAAGAGGTGGTGATTGACGATGATGAGGTCGGACTCCAGGGCGCGGCGGCGCATCTCGGTGATGAAGCAGCGGCGGTAGTCGGGACAGGTCGAGCCGAGGCAGGCTTCGGAGCGGGCGTCGAGCTTGTGCCAGAGGGCGCTGGATTCGGGCAGGCCGGAGAGTTCGGCGCGGTCGCCGGTTTCGGTTATCTGCTCCCACTCGGCGATCTGGCGGTACTCGTCGATTTCGTCTAATCCCGACAAAATGGGCTGATCGCGGAGGGCGAAGAGCTTGCGGCGGCAGAGGTAGTTGGCGCGGCCCTTCATGTAGCAGACGCGAAGCTCGCCGAGGAGGGTTTCGAGGAAGGGAACGTCGCGGAAGTAGAGCTGGTCCTGGAGGGCCTTGGTGCCGGTGGAGACGATGATGCGCTGCCCGGTGCGCAGGGCGGGCAGAAGATAGGCGAGAGTCTTGCCGGTGCCGGTGCCGGCTTCGACGATGAGATGGCGGCGCTCGGCGAGGGCGCGCTCGACGGCTTTGGCCATTTCGTATTGGCCGGGGCGGACCTCGTAGGGAAGCGCGGAGCCAGCGAGGATGCCGCCGGGCGCGAAGAACTCGTGGAGCGTGGGAAGAGCGCGGGTTGTGGCGCCGGAGGAGGGCATGGAGAGTACTGCTTCCATCATATGGAAAGCAGGGAATAGGGAGTAGCCAATAGGGAATAGAAAGACAGGGACCTAAGGAACTAGGGGCTGTGGACGGGAAGATGCGAAACGTGTATGACCTGCAGGTGGAGGAATCGGAAACGCGGGCGTGTTTGAAAAATCGTCGCATTGCGAGCACGCGAAAAACTCCACCTGGAGGTAGAGGAACCGGGGAAAATTATGACCTGCAGGCCGTCAGAACCGAGTGAAATCGGCGGATCTTCCGTGTTGAATCGACTTTTTGGGACAGCAGGCGCGCGCGGTCCCTACGGGACGCGCATTGGTTCTTGATCCAGCCCGCCGCACGCCTAGTCGCTGGGTTCTCCCATGCCGCGCCTACGGCGCGGTCAGACGGCGCTTTCGGCTGTGGTGGGATCTATGACGGTCTTCACCTCAGAGATGCGGTTTGCGGGGAATCCGCCCTGGCTGGCGTGCTCGCGGACCAGTTGCTCGTTGGCCGCAATGTAAATGCAGTAGATTTTGTCGCCAGTGACGTAGCTGTGCAGCCACTGAATCTGCGGCCCGAGATTCTGCAGCACGGAGCAGGATTTTTGCGAGATGGCCCGTAACTGCTCTGGCGACATGGAACCGACACCGGGGATTTCACGTTCGATAACGAACTTTGGCATGGAGACGACCTCCTTTGCGGACGGGGGAATTGGCTTAGTTTATACGAGGATGGGGGTGGGTTGGACAAAGCAAGTAGCAGAAGAACATAAGATAAGAATGGCTGCTGGTGCCAAGGGTGTTAGGGCAAGCCGAACCGGTAGATGAGCAGACGCGCCGGCAACGAGTGGACGCGAGAGAGGGAGATGAGCTTTGCCGACGTATCGCAGATCGGTTGTGCCGGTGAAAGCTGGGGCGGCGAAGCTGCCGCTGGTGGCGATCGTGGGGCGGCCCAACGTGGGTAAGAGCACGCTCTTCAACCGGATCACGGGAAGCCGGCGGTCGATTGTGGGCGACGAGCCGGGAATCACGCGCGACCGGATTTACGGGGAATATGAATGGGCGGGACGGCGCTACCGGCTGGTGGATATGGGCGGGATTGTGCCGGACGATCCAGAGCTGATTGCGGCGGAGATTTTCGCGCAGGCGCAGGTGGCGCTCAAGGAAGCGGACGCGCTGGTGATGGTGGTGGATGCGCGCACAGAGTTGGCGCGGCCCGACTACGACCTGGCGCGCCTGCTGCAGCGCGGGGGAAAGCCGCTGTTTCTGGCGGTGAACAAGGTGGAGGGCGAAGGGCTGGCGGCCGAGGCGGAGAACTTTCGCCGGCTGGGGGTCGGCGATGTGTTTCCCGTGAGTTCGGAGCACGGGCAGGGCGTGGGCGAGTTGCTGGACGCGATTGCGGAGGCGGTTCCAGAGCGGGAAGAAGCAGAGACCCACCCTAGCGACAAAAACAAAGACGTCGCGAGGGTGGAGCACCCCGCGGAAGAGAGCGAAGACGCGGAGGCCAGCGAGGAGAAAGACGAGAAACGGATCCGAACGCATGGGGAGTTCGATCAGCGCGAGACTTCCGTGGCGATCATCGGGCGGCCGAATGTGGGCAAGAGCACGCTGCTGAACGCGCTGACTGGGACTACGAGGGCGATTGTGTCGCCGATTGCGGGGACCACGCGCGACGCAGTGGATGAGGTAGTGGAGTTCGAGGGCGAGACGCTGCGGTTTGTGGATACGGCGGGGATCAGGCGCAAGGGCAAGACGAAATTGATGGCCGAGAAGCTTAGCGTAGTGATGGCGCGGCGGCATCTGGAGGCCGCGGACGTGGCGCTGGTATTGATCGACGCGACGGAGGGCGTGACGGCGAGCGACGCGACTATCGGCGGCTACGCGCACGAGAGCGGGCGCAGCGTCATCATCATCGTGAACAAGTGGGACCTGGTGACTACGGGGCGGAGCAATGGGAAAAAGCCCGCCGACCGGGAGGTTTTTGAGAAACAAGTGCGCGCGGCGCTCAAATATCTGGATTATGCACCGGTAATTTTCCTGTCTGCGCTGGAAGCGATCGGGCCGGAGCGGAAAGGCATGACGCGGGTGCTGCGCGAAGTGGTAGCCGTAGCAAAGGAGCGGCGCAAGCGCGTGTCGACGGGCGCGATGAACCGGTTTCTGGAACGAATCGACTTTCAACGCGCGCCGGTGCCGATGGCGAAGCGGATGCGGATTCTTTATATGACGCAGGCGGCCGTGGCCCCGCCGACCTTTGTGCTGTTTACGGACCGCGAGGTGAAGCTGCACTTTGCCTTTGAGCGGTTTCTGGAGAACCGGATTCGCGAGGCGTTCGGGTTCAAGGGGACGCCGATCTGGTTCAAAGTGAGGGAACGGCACGCGCGCAAGGGCTAGGGCGGGATGAAAGCACACGGGCCCCCGCCCGGCCGCCCGGAATCCTTGTCGAGCCTGCGCGATATTGGCGTTGCTTCTCCACAGGCGGTCCGGTATAATCGCGCCATTCTTTCTCCCCCTGTTGGACGCAAAATCGGATCATGCAATGCGCAATCGGTGTCCACGCTGCTCCGGATGCGATGTTCAGGTTGAACGGGAGCGCCGTGTGCAATCCATTCGTGCTTTGAATCTCATCATGCAATTGCAAGGTGATGCTCGATGAATAGTATTAGCTGCCCAAGTTGCGACGCGGTGAACGCGCCAGGCGCGGCCTTCTGCGGAACCTGCGGAACGCCGCTCGCTGCTCAACCACCCGCGCCTCCTCCACCACCCCCTCCGGTCCCTCCCGCACCTCCAGCGGGGCCGTCCGCGGGCTGGCAGCAATCGGCCGGCGGGCCACCACCTCCGCCCCCTAGCTCATATCCGCCGCCTCCTCCTCCGGGCGCCTATCCACCTCCGCCGCCCGGTGGCTATGCACCGCCGCCGGCAGGGTATCCGCCGCCTTATCCCACTGCAAAGCCGATGGGCGACAACACCAAGTGGGCTCTCGGGCTGGGCATCGCCTCTTTTTTCTGCTGCGGACCCTTCACGGCGATCCCGGGGATCTTTATGGCCAAGAAGGATATGGACGCGATCGCTTCCGGCCAAGCGCCGCACCTGAACGAAGGATGGGCCAAAGGGACCTATTACCTGAACATTATTTCCCTTGTGCTTTCTGTTGCGTTCATTTGCTTGTGGGTGAGCATGAGGGGCCTGGGCGGATTGGGCAGATTCTAAGGACGATTGAGGTGACTGCATGTACGGCCGCTCCGACAAGTCGGTTGCCATCGGCGCACTGGTGTCGGCCTGCGCCGTACTTGCCGTTGCGGCCTGGCTTAAACCGGCCGCGGCGGGCTACGGAACGCACATGCAGCTCGGCCTCCCCCCATGCAATTTTCTGCGATTGACGCACCTGCCCTGCCCCAGTTGCGGGCTCACCACCTGCTTCGCCTGGGCGGTTCGGCTGCAATTCCGCAAAGCATTTTTCGCCAATCCGTTCGGTGTGCTGGCTTTCCTTGCAACCGTTTTTATGATTCCGGCGGCGATCGTTCTTCTTTTGCGGCGCATTTCGTTTCGGCGGATTACCGAGCACGATCTCTTCCCAAAATCCCTGTACGCCGCAACAGCCCTTTACTTCGTTAGCTGGATTTTCAAGTTAGCGACGTTTCACTTTGTTGGATACTGAAAGCCCGGCATCCAGCCAGAAAGGAACGGCCCTTGGCGACTACGACTCCATCGCCCACCACCGCGCCTCAGCTCATTTGTCCGCAAGGGCACGGACCGGGAATCCCCGGTTCGCAATTCTGCACCTGGTGCGGCAGCGGGCTTGTGCCACCTCCCGCCCCGGGACAGCCGGTCCCCGCGGCGCAGGCACAGGCGGCGCCTCCCGCACAACCGCAGCCGCAGCCCGCTTCCTTCTTGCCGCCTATGCCGCAGTCGCTCCAGGCGACAAAGAAGTGCACTCTGTGCGGCAACACAGGGGCCGGCCTGAAGCCTTCCGAGAATGTCTGCCCGGAATGCGGGTGGCTGCGTCCTTTGCTCCCCGGCTACCAGCTCGATCGCTCGATCTTCTTATGGAAGCAGGACGGCCAAGCAATGATGAGGCTGCAGAAGCTTCCCGCGCTCCATTCCATCGTGCGTTCGGTTTCCGACAGGGTGGGCCGCCCCTGGATCGAGTTGACATACAACGGCATACTGCTCGGCCCAAACCAATTGCCGCAAATCTGGCAGCAGGCCGTACTCGCTGCACGCGTCCTTGGCCTGCCCACTATGCCCGATGTTTACGTGTCGGGCGGACAAATGTGGGAGTCATATACCTTTGGCTCCGACACGAGTTCCTTCATCGTGATGGGCACTGCCATCCTCACCAACTTCCAGAACGACGAGGTATTTTTCCTGCTGGCGCGTGAAATGGGGCATTGCCGCGCAGGCCATGCTCTATGGAAGACGGTGATTCGCTTCCTCGCCGGCGATACCGGAGTGCACAGCGGCATTCTCTCCCAGGGAATTTTGAATGCAATCAGCCCTACCAAGCTGATCGAGGGCGCAATCGAGATGCCGCTGATGGCATGGTCGCGCCAGTCGGAGGTAACCGCCGACCGGGCCGGTCTGCTCGCGGTGGGCGACGAGGCTCTCGCGCGCCGCGTTCTTCTCGCCTGGTCCATCCGCTCGAACCGGCTCCTCAAGCAGGTGAATCTCGACGAATGGATGAAGCAGGAGCAGGCGAGCGACGACGCCTTGACGCGCATCTCCGAAATGACAACCTCGTCGTCGATGTATACGTCGCGCCGCCTGCGATTGGTCGGCGAATCGGCGCGCGAGCCCGAGCTGATGCGCTGGAGCCAGACCATCCAGCCCATTCGCAAACGTCTCGCCCCGGCAGCGCAAGCGGAGCAGGCGAAGCCGGCCGCCGCATCGGCGCCGCCGCCGGCGCCCGCCGATTCCATCCGGGTGATTTGTACAAAATGCCAAGCAGCCATGCGGGTTCCATTTACCGTCCTGCGCGGTAAAACGAGCCTCAATGTGCGCTGTCCAAAATGTCGCAACGTACTTACGTTGCGCCCCAAACCCCCTGCTCCTCCGGCTCCTGCCGGTTCGGATAAGTGATCCGGAGGAACTCAGGAAAGAAAGGTTAGACCATGGCAGACGATAATCCGAACGAAGTTGTAGTCATTGTGCCGGAAGCGAGCGGCGATCCAACCGCCAACCCGGTTGACGCTTCAAATCCCTCCGATCCCGGATCGGTGACAGAAGAAATTATCGATGTCGTCCTGGATCCGCTTGGGAGCAGCGGCACCCCCACTGAAGGAACCGCAGCGGTGGAAGAAGTGATTGTGGTTGAGGCCGAGGGCGTCACCACTGACACCGAAGGCCAACCGTCGGCGACGGACACTCCGGACCAGACGGACTCGCCTGCAAGCGAACCCGGTTACAGCGATCCGTCGGTGACCGGCGCCGGCAGCGCCGAACCGGGTGAGGTCGAAGCTCCTGCCGGCGATGCGTCTCCCGATGCCACTGGCGACACGTCCCCGGCCGACTCGACGACCGGCGATTCAACCATCGCCGGCGCAGACGATACCACCGGGGGGACTATAGGAACAGATACCGACGCCACCGCAACCGGCGCGACGAGCGATTCGACGACCGGCGCGACGGATCCGGATGCCCAGTCCCAGTCCGATGCGCAGAGCGACGCTCAATACAATCTCGACCAGGCCGAGCAGTCGGAGTCGCAGGCCGCCGCCTCAGGCGACTACTCAGCGGCGCAGGACGATGCCACGCAAGCCTATCAGGCCTCTGAGGACGTGGCCAACGCCGGAGGCCCAGACAACACCGACACGACCTGGAGTGCGATGCAAGACGAGAGCTGGGCCAACTGGGACCAGCAAACCGCCAACGAGGACTCACAGAGCGCCGAGAGCTACGCCGAGGCAGGAGATGCTCAAGGCGCCGAGGTCTACGGCGACGCCGCTCAAAACGAGCAGGAGAACGCCGACAATTCCGGGGCAGAAGGCGAGTACGGCGGTGAGCTGGGCCCGGAGACGGACTCGTCGTCTGAAACGGATACGTCGGCAACTGCCGACGACGAATCCTCCGCGACCAGCTAGAGCGGGTCTGCCGCAGGTGTAGACCAAGGCACAATCGCTAAGTGGCTTTTTCATCAAGAAAAAGCCACCTTGAATTCTGTCCGAAATGGCTCATCGTTGCAGGAGAACCGCCGTAGAGCACCTCTGCCGTTTGCCGGTTGATGAAGATTTGGGCGCCCCAGCCTTGCCGTCCGCAGCGGTGGATTTTCGCGGCCAGGGCGGGATAGCAAAACCCCATCACTGCGGCTCGCTGCCCGGCTGCGATGGCGACGAGTTGCTGTCTGTGCCGACCAGGTTGAGTATGTGTACGCTGGCTTCGGTCTCAGGGACGGCGCCGTCATTGGCCTGTACTTGCGTGGGACGGCCCTGGATGAGGATGCGCAGAGTGGCTTTGCCGCGCGCGGGGACGATGACGCGCTGGGTGACGGAGGCGCCGGGGTTGCTGACGGTGACCGGGATTTCGGCGGCGGCGTAGCCGGAGTTGGAGAGGTTGGCGGCGACGAGCCAGTTGTCACCCTCGGTGTGCGAGGGAAACACGCTGTCGATGGCGATGTCGGGCAGGCCCTTGTCGGCGTCGACCCAATCGGAGAAGAACCAGGAGAGATCGCGGCGCTGGCCGGCCTTCCACCCCAGCGACGAAGACCCGTCGCCGGGGACCCCGGCATGCTCGATGAGCCTCTCGAAGTAATCTGAGCCTGCGTTTGGCCCGAGGCCGCGGGCGTCGTCGGGATGATAAGCGCGCAGAGCGGCGGAGAGAGCGGGGTCGCCGGCGAGGTCGCGGAGCATCCAGAAGACGTATGCGGCCTTGGTGCGGTAGTAGGCGGGCGAGATGGCCTGGGCGAGCGGTTGGCCGGGGCTTTCGCCGGGGCTGGAGGGCTCAACGAGCGCGAGGGAAGTGCGGCCGGACTCGAGCGATTCGAGCGCCTTCCGGCGGCCGGACTGCTTTTCGATCCAAAGAGTTCCCATGAAGTGAGCAACGCCCTCCGAGAGCCAGGCGGGGGGCGAGGACGTCGATGTACATAAGAAGGCGTGGGTGAGGGCGTGAGCGAGGACGCCATCGAGCTGCTCGGGCGTGGCCTGGCGAATGGCGGTGACGAGCAGCGCGCCGGTCTCGAAGGGCGCGTCGCCGGGGTCGGGCAGGTCGAGGATGGTGAGTTGGGAGCGGGGCGCCTGGCCAAGCCATCCCTGCAGGAACGGCGTGACGAAGGCAGCGGCCGAGGCCCAGCCTTCCAACCCCGCAGACGAAGACCTGTCTGCGGGGGCCCCGGCCTCGACGGAAGATTCGTCGCCGGGAAGGATGAAGAGCGTGGTGTTGGCGGCCTGCTTCGGAGTGCGGATGGCGAGAAAGAGGCTGGGGGCTTCGAAGCCGAGGGCCGGGACATCGAGACTGGCGGTAGCGACGCCGGGGACTTCAGCGCCTGCGGTGGCGGGCTGAGTGATGGTGAGCGGCGCGAGGTGGCCGTTGATGAGGGCGACGGTAGGAGCCTGGCCGTGAGGAAACTCGTCGCTGAGGCGGAGACGGAAATGCGCGCCGGCCATGCGCAGCTTGTGCTCGCCCATCTCGTCGAAGACGCGGGCGCCGTCGCCGAGGATGACGGGAACGCTGGAGACGGGGTACCAGACGACGTTGCCGAAGCCGCGCAGGCCGGTGAAGTCTACGCCGATGGAGTCCCAGTCGGTGTGGAGGGCGACATCGTTGGGCGCGCCAACGGCTATGAGGCGCTGCGCGGATTGCGGGATGGCGCCGGAGTAGGTGACGTCGAGCTGGAGCGATGCGCCGGGAGCGAGCGGCTGGGCGAGCGGGGCGACAAGCGGGATTGCGGCTTCGTGAAGCTGGCCGGTGTGATCGACGTCGGAGTTGAGCGTGGCGACGGTGAAGGCGACGTCGCGGCCGGCGACGCGGATTTGTTCCCAGGTGAGCGAGGAGGAGATTTGCAAGGGGATATGAGCGAGGGGAGATTTGCCGTCGTTACGCACGGTGAGAAGGGCGCGGACGGAGATTTGCTGCGCAGCGGGGCGGAGATGGACCTCCATGTCGAAGGCGGTGAAGGTGACGGCTTCGCGTTCGGCGTCGGTGGCGACGGGGGCGGTGACCGGTTGGCCGCCCGGCGTTGTTGCGGCGGGGCCGGCCGTGGTGGTGGTCTGGCCGGTTTCGTCGGTGGAACGGGAAAAGATGACCGTGCCGTGAGGTTGCTGGTTCTGCGGGGTGGCGGGAGGGGCTTGGGAGATGGCGGAAAGACGCGCGAGAAACATGAACGCGATCGAAATAAAAACCGCGATGCTGGAGAGCCGCGTCTTTTGGTTTCCCATGCCCAGGAATCGGGACATGGGACGCCCGGCGGCGCCGACGAAAGCAAACTTCATGAACCGAGGCCTTTCTGCGTTCTTGTTTTGGACGCGGCCGGAGAGGCGGCGCGAGCGTTCGATGCCGCAGAAGCATTGGCGGCGCGCGGGCTGACGGCGGAGCGGCGCTGGCGAGCGGCCTCGTAGAGGACGACGGCTCCGGCGGCGGAGACGTTGAGCGAGCTGACGCCGCCGGCCATGGGGATGCGGAGAAGGTGATCGCAGGTGCGGCGGACGAGATCGTGAAGGCCCGCGCCCTCGCTGCCGAGAACGATAACCAGGTCGCCGGTGAAGTCAAACCGGTCGTAGTTGACGGGGCCGCGCTCGTCGAGGCCGGCGATCCAGAGGTTGCGGCGCTTGAGGTCCTCGAGGGCGCGGACGAGATTCACAACGCGGGCGATGCGCAGGTGCTCTGCGGCTCCGGCGCTGGCTTTAACGGCTGCGGGGCTCAAGGGCGCCGCGCGGCGCTCGGTAAGGAGGACGCCGTCGACTCCGGCGCCATCGGCAACGCGGAGCAGAGCGCCGAGGTTCTGCGGATCTTCGACGCCATCGAGAGCGAGGACGAGGCGGGCAGCGGAGGGGTTGCTCGCGGAGTGGGCGGGCGCGAAGAGGTCTTCGAGAGTGAGGAATTCCTGCGGGCGGACAAGCGCGACCACGCCCTGGTGACCGGGAGTTTTGGCGGCGAGAGTGAGCTGCTCGCGCGGCTGCTCAAGAACGCGGATACGGGCCTGGCGGCATTGGACGATGAGACTCTCGAGGCGGCTGTCGCGGCGTTCGCGGGCGACGAGGACGTGATCGAAGCGGCGGCGGCCGGCTTTCAAAGCTTCCGAGACCGGGTGCAGGCCGTATAGAACTTCCATGGAGATAGTGTAGTTCGCGCGCAGCGGTCAACGAAGAATGGGAATCTTTATGCCGCGCGCCGCCGAGGTCATCGCCGTATCCTGAGTTGCCAAGGGCAAGTTGAGGCGCGCGGCGAGCGCGACATAGGCAGCGTCATATGCCGTGAGCCGTTGCCGTTGCCCAATCCCAACCAGCGTGCCGATGTCGTCGGGAAGGCCATCGGTTTCAATGAACGGCAGCAGGGAAGCAATGTCGTACAAAATCTCAGCGGTTTGCCGGCGCAAGATCTTTCGCCGTCCCGCCATGAGCAGGGCGTTGGCAATCTCCAGATGCCAATGAACGGGAACCACGGGCCGCGCCCCGCCAATCATGAGCCGCTGGATGCGCATGGCATACGCGGACGGCGGATCGTCAAGCAACCAGCCCAAGGCCACCGAAGCATCCAGTACGAATCCGTTCACCAGCGCCGGCCTTCCTCAATGAGACTTTTGGCAGTGACGCCCTTTGGCATCGTCATGCTGCCGCGCAACGACGCAAGAACAGCAGCCAGAGGCCGCCTGGGCTGGTGTGGAGCGGGAACCAAAACAGCCTTCAGTACGCCGCGCCGGGTGATGCCGACAGCCTGTCCGCGCTCCGCCTCATCGACAAATTCCGAAAGCCGCTGCTTGGCCTCAAACAATCCAACTGTCCTCATTGGACCTCACTCGTCCGATCAATCTAGATTCATACTAGATGATTCGGTTCGCCAACGCAAGCTCGCTAGCCGGGCACGCGGAGCGCTTCAAATCGCCGCGTGCGAACGAAAGCGATGAGGCGTTCGAGGCGGGCGTCGCGGCGCTCGCGGGCGACGAGGACGTGATCGAAGCGGCGGCGGCCGGCCTTCAGAGCTTCGGAGACCGGGTGCAGGCCGTAGAGAAGTTCCATGGGACTAGTTTACGGCGGTTCTCCTGCAGCTATGAGCCATTTCCGACGGTATTCAAGGTGGCTTTTTCTTGATGAAAAAGCCACTTAGCGATTGTGCCTTGGTTTACACCTGCAGGAGACCCGCTATAGTTGGCGTGTGCGCTAGGAGGACAGCTTGGCGCTGGCTAGCCGATTGAGGCTGACACCCTGCTCGGCGGCCTGCACGGCCAGCGAACGATGCACCTCAGGCGGAATGCGAACGCGGAATTGCCCGCTGTAATGCTTCACGGACAGGGGAGTGGGAATCAACTCGCCCGCATCCTCCATGTCCCTGACAGCGGCCCTCACGATTTTGCGAATTCCAGCGAGCGCATCATCAGGAGTGCGCGCCAGCCAGGAGAGTGAGGGGAACTCCGCGCAGAGGCCGATGTATTCGTTGTCCTCCGCAGACCATGTGACGCGATAAGTAAAGCGGTCAGCTTTGGGATTCCTTCTCTGTGTGCGCTTCATCATGAATTCCTTTGAGTCTGTCAATGGCCGCGAGAACTTGACGAACCTGGTACACCTTGGCCTTACCTTTCTCCTCCTGGATGTTGACGCGCGGGTCGCCCGGCCAAGGGGTCTTGAATACTGCATGGCTGGTGCCACACTGGCGGGGTTCGCCAAAATGCTCCACGCATAGCCGAAACAGATCTCTGAATCGGACATTCGTGGGCGCGCGGCGCATTGCTTCGAGGATCTTTTTCGAAGTTGCCATGCTTTTTCTATGGTATCACTATTGGCACCATTTATCAAAGCTGATTTACCGCCGAAATTGGCGCTAGGCACATCGGGCGCCGGCGGTTATGCGGCGCCCGAGTAATGGCCAAAGCGGAGGAGCGCGTCAGACGAAGTTGCCGGAGCTTTGCTCGCGCCACTCTTCCATCCGGCGCCGGAACTGCTCCATCTGCTGCTGAAGCTGCTCCATTTGTTTCTGATTGAAGTTCTTGCGGAACTCCTCCATCTGCCGGCGAAGCTGCTCCATCTGTTTGGGGTCGATCTTGAAGTCGTTGGAATTGAAGCTCTGGCCGAGCTGCTGCATTTGTTTCTGGAGCTGCTCCATCTGCTGCGGGTCGATCCTGAAGTCCTTCATGCTTTCGCGCAGCTTTTCGGCTTGCTGACGAAGTTGTTCGGCTTGCTCGGAACCGATCTGGAGGTGCAGGTTCTCCATTTGCTTGCGCAGGGCATCGGCCTGGGCGGCTGCAGCCGCTGCTTCGGCCCGGGCCTGGGCGGAAAGCTCTTCCATGAGCCGGGGATCGAGCTGCGGCGTCATCTCAGCCAACAGCGAACCGTCATCACCGGAGAACATATCTTGGTACTCGACAGCGCCGCGGTGCTTGGAGTCGACCTGGAGGGTGAGGGTTTGCTGCTTCTTGTCGCGCAGGATGGTGACCTGCACGGGCTTGCCCTGGTTGGAGCGAAGTGAGCGGTCCCAGTCGGCGGAGGTCATGATGGAATCGGAGCCGACCTTGAGAATCACGTCGAAGGCCTTGAATCCGGCGGCCGCGGCTTCACTTTTGCGCGCCACCTGCTTGACCATGAGGCCGCCCTGAACGCCGAGATACTCGGCCATCTGCGAGGTGAGCGGCTCCACCAGCGCGCCCACGTTGAGGGTGCTGGTGAAGATGGACATGTGGAAGCCGCCGGACGGCACATCGCCCGCGCCGCCCATCAGGCCCATGGCGGGCGGAGGGGAAAAGGGCGCGATGCCGTCGGCATCGATGCCGATGCGGGCCCAGATGTCGTGCTCCATCGCCTTGCGGTCGACCAGTTGCACGGCCAGGGTTTGGATGTTGCCATCGCGGCTGATCTCGAGGCTGATCTTGCGGCCGGGAGGAATTTCGCGGAGCATGCGCCGCAACTGATCGGCGCCCTCGACGTTCTGGCCGTTGATGGCGAGGACGACATCATTGACCTTGAGCCCGACCTGGCCGGCGGGCGCGTCGTGGTCGATGAGGGTGATGACGGCGCCGCGGACTTCCTTGAGCTTGAGCGCTTGCGCCTTGTCGGCATCCACGTCGGCCACGTCGACACCGAGGTAGCCGGGCGCGCCGGTGTGGGCCAGCAGCGGACTGGCGTCCTCAAAGAAGGGCGCCAGTTCCCGCGCCTGGGCGTGGGCCGCGGGCGGCGCGACGAGCAGGCAGGTTGCAGCGGCGGTCAACACGCCGAGAGCAAAGTTCAGATGAGATGTCCGGCACGGCCTCAAAAGGCGATTCATTGCATTTACTCCCCGGTAGTTCATCGTCCGGTCCGCGCTCTTTAAGACGGCGCAGTGGCCGGAAGGATAGGCGAAATTACTGAATTTCCGGCACCCGGCTCAAAACCTGCCGGGAAACATTCCGGATCTGAGAATTCTGGTCCGAATTGGAGACCGAATAGAGCACTTGCCGGACGCTGGTATCGGCGTCCACGGGATCCAACAAGCCGATCGCAGCGGTCCGGATCGCCGGGTCGCTGTCGCTCAACACTGCCTCAAGGACAGCGTCGCGGACGCGCACATCGTCGGCGACGTAGGGTTCGAGGCCCTCCAGGGCTTTCTGGCGCACCCTGGGGCTACGGTCGTAGCGCAGCGCGACCATAAGCGCTTCACGAATGCCCGAAGGTTGGCAGCCGCGGCCTGCGCGGCACTCCGCGGCAAGCAGGACCACGGAGTCGTCCCGAACGCGCGGCGAGGCTGCGTCTTCCGTGGCCAGCATGAGCAATTGGCGGATGGCCGGGTCGTCGACCGGGCCTTCGGCGTGCCGCGGGACAAGCTGGTTATAGCTGACCTCGACGATTTGGCTGTTAGGTTGGCGCACGATGCTGGAGATTCCGGCGACGTTGGCCAACTCGGGCATAGCCGAGGCGGACTGAACCTGAGCGCCGGCGGGCACGGCTGTCTGGGCCGTGGTTGCGGCGTGAGCGGCGCGGTTCAGCGCGAATTCGTACCCGCCGAGAAGGCCGGCGCCGGCGCCCGCAGCCAACAGGAGCAACGCCGCCACGGGTGCGGCCTGGAGACTGGCAAAGTTGTTCAGAATGCGCTCACTCAGGCGCTCATACCAGCGCTTGGGCGGCAGCGTATCGAGCATTTCGTCAAGGCGCAGGTGCGCGCGGGCGATCAGATTAGGAGACGGCTCGGCGACAGAATGCGCATCGGCGACAACCCTAAGCGCCAGAACCTTCTCGCGCTCCTTTTGGCAGTCTGGGCAAGCAGCCACGTGGCGCTCCAGCTCATGCGCCAGCTCGTCGGGCAGCTCCCCATATGCCGCCGTAACGATTCGTTCGTGTGCAAGTTCGCAATTCATAGTTACGTCCTCTAAGCCTCGTAAGAACAGCCTTCAGCTTTCAGCTATCAGCTTGCAGCTCATCGTGCTGAATCAATGACCTGCCCTATCCAGAAAAACCCGCAGCCATTCGCCGGCTGCTCGCGTTTTATCGCAACTCCGCCAGTTGCGCCCGCAACTTCTTGGTTGCGCGGAAGAGAGTGTTCTTGGCGGTCTCTTCCGTGGTGTTCAACATCTCGCCGATGGTGCGCAGGCGAAGTCCCTGGTAATGCTTCAACTCGAAGACCATCCGTTCGCGCGGCGTCAGCTTGGTCAGCGCCGCCTGAATCTTCTCGCCCAGCAGCTTGCGGTCGAGTTCCCGGGCAGGGTTGGAAAACGACCGATTGTCGGAGACAGACGCCAGGACGTCGATCTCGTCGCCGCCGCGGTCCACCACCACGGCGTGGTCCTCGCGGCGGGTCTTGCGCCGGCGCAACTGATCCAGGCAGAGGTTGGTGACGATGCGGTAGATCCAGGTGTAAAACGAGCATTCGAAGCGGAAGTTGCCGAGGTACCGGAAGGCTTTCAAAAAAGCATCCTGGTAAATATCCTCGGCGTCCGGTTCCGAGCCGGTAAGGTGAAGCGCTAAACGCAGGACCTGGTGCTCATACTGACGGACCAGGACATCGAAAGCGGCCCGGGAACCGGCCTGGGCCTCGCGGATGAGGTCCATTTCGTGCGCGCGGTTCTGCGCTCGCTCCTGACCCTGGCTCGCATCCTCCCGGCTCGCACCGCCCATAGCCCTCGTCGCAGTCATATCTGGAGAGGATTGTACCCTTCGACCGGCCGGCCAAGCTAAAGCCTCTGCCGCTTGCGCCGGGGTCAAAGAAAAACTGATCGCATCCGCTGCCATCGCTTCTCCGCTCCCGGAAGATAAAGCCTGTATCTATAAAAATGGACGCGGAACGACAGGTTTGGTCACCCCGGAGCGGGTTACCGGGGTTTTGAGACGCGTATTTGCGCGGCGCGGAGGGAGGGGCGGCCATGCGGTCTCCGTTACACTGGAAAGCCATGAGCGGAAATCTGTTTGGGAGTGAAAGAGCCGGGGACGAGACGGCAGGTGGATGGTTCACGGCGCACTGCGACGGCGGGTCGCGGGGAAACCCGGGGCCGGCGGGGTACGGAGCGGTGATCGAAGACCCCGCGGGGCAGGTGGTGGCCGAGCTGAGCGCGTACCTGGGCCGGCGGACCAACAATTATGCCGAGTACAAAGGGCTGCTTGCGGTGCTGGAGTGGGCGCTCGCCAATGGAGTGAGGCGGTTGCGCGTGGTTTCAGACAGCGAGCTGATGGTGCGGCAGATGAAGGGCCGGTACAAGGTGAAGAGCGCGACGCTGCGGCCACTGTGGGAGGAGGCGCAGCAGCGGGCGCTCAAGCTGCAGGGGTTCGAAATGCGGCACACGCTGAGGGGCGGGAACAAGGAAGCGGACCGGCTGGCGAATGAGGCAATGGATAAAGGACAGGGGCTAGGGACTAGGGGCTAGGGACTAAGGCGGGGCTGGACTGGGAAGATCGGGCAAGGGGAATTGAGCAATGGCTGGTAAGGCAAGATCGTATTTGAAGCGGGTGGGCCTTGGGTTGGTGATGTACAACCTCCGCCGCGATTGGCGCAAGCTCCGCCGCCGGCTCGGCGGGAAAGACAACAGGAGGGTGGCAGGATACCTTTCAGGCGCGGACGCAAAGAAGCTGAATCTGGGGTGCGGCGAGAACATTCTCAAGGGGTGGCTCAATGTGGACTTCGATCCTGTGTCGAAGGAGGTGGTGAATCTGGATGCTACGGAGAGATTCTCGCTTCCCGACCGGGTTTTTGACTTTGTTTTCAGCGAGCACATGATCGAGCACGTTTCTTATGCCCAAGCCGGGCACATGCTGCGCGAATGCTTCAGAGTCATGAAGGCCGGAGGCAGAATCAGGATTTCAACGCCGGATTTCAAATTCCTCGTGGAACTTTATCGCGGCGATAAGTCACCCCTGCAGGAGGAATATATACGGCGGGAGGCAGAAGAGCCGGGAGTGAAGGCGTTGGATACGCATGTCATCAACCGGTTCGTGCGGGAGTGGGGACACCAGTTCATCTACGACGAAAAGGCTCTGCGTATGGCGATGGAGGAAGCCGGATTCGCGGAGATTGAGCGGTGCGAATTGAACCAGAGCCGATCTCCGGAATTGCGCAACATTGAGAATGAGGGCCGGCGGCCGGCGGGGTTCCTGCGGCTGGAGACGCTGACGCTGGAAGGGGTCAAGCGGGGCTAGCGGGGTTAGATTGCCGTGGCCTAGGGTCTGTTCACACTATTGGGATGGCGGCGACGGAAGCCAGTTTTTCCGAGTTCTAGAAGCGAGGAGCGTGCTGTGGTGGACCACTGGAGCGACGAGCGACAACGAAATCGGGAAAACTGGCTCCGTCCCTTCGGGTTGCGGCGAAAATCCGTCCATACTTCGTTGCCGGCCTCGACGGTGGGGCCTGCCACAGCCTTCGGCCGTCGCCTCGTCTGGCCGAATTTTCGCTCGCTTGGGGTCCCCGGCGCGCGGTCTTTGCGCGCTGGGGCAGAACGCCATCCACCCCAATAGTGTGAACAGGCCCTAGACCGGAGCGGGGGCCAGGGAACCAGAGAAGAGGGATTCGAGACTCGGGAACAGAAAGACGGGAGCGGAGAGATGGCGTTTCGGGAGATGCGAAGGCACGAGAGGGCGCTTGCAGGGGCGGAGGCTCGCGAGATTCTGGCGCGCGCGGATTATGGCGTGCTGGCGACCGCCGGAGAAGACGGATGGCCTTACGCGGCGCCGCTCAACCACGTTCTCATTGGCGATGCTCTCTATGTTCATTGCGCATTCGAGGGGCACAAGCTGGAGAATATTGCGCACAACGAGAGAGTCTCCTACTGCGCGGTGGCCAGCGCAACGGTTGTGCCGTCGATGCTCTCGACCCTTTACGAGAGCGCGATCGTCTTTGGACGCGCGGCGCTGGTGACCGGTGCCGATGAAAAGCGCCGGGCATTGAAGCTGCTGATGGAGCGTTTCTGCGGAACGGGCGAGGAGACGGACAAGCAGTTCGAGGAGCATATGCGGAAAAACAGGGCTGGCCGGGACGCGGCTGTGATCCGGATTCAGATTGAGCGGATCACGGGGAAGGCGCATCGGGCAAAGGCTTAAAGCCGCGACTTCTCCTCGGGCGCAAAAAACAACTGCGGATTTTACGACTTCCTTTGTACGCCGCGCGGACTTCAGCCGCTCAGAATGTGAGCCGCAGGCAGGGCGGGCAAGCTATACCCTATTTCCCACCTCCCGTTCCCTGCACTTCATGCTTTTAGGCCGAGGTCGTTGCGCCAGGCGTGGCCGTCCCTTTCGAGGAGGTGGTCGGCGCATTCGGGGCCCCAGGAACCGGCGAAGTAGTTGGGGAAGACCTCGGGATTCTTGCCGGCCCAGGCCTCGAGGATGGGCGTGTAGAGGGCCCAGGTGGTCTCGACGCCGTCGCGGTGCGCGAAGAGGGTCTGGTCGCCGAGCATGGCGTCGAGGAGCAGACGCTCATAGCCGTTGGCGCTGGACTTGCCGAAGGCCGCTTCGTAGTCGAAGTCCATATAAACGGGGCAGACGGTCATCTCGGGCGTGGTGGGCAGCTTGGCGCCGAAGCGCAGGGAGATGCCTTCGTCGGGCTGAATGCGGATGGTGAGCAGGTTGGGCTGAATCTCGCTGCATGGGCCGGTGAGCGCCATGCGGTTGAAGATGAGCAGCGGGGGCTGCTTGAACTGGATGCTGATCTCCGTGGCGTGCTTCTTCATGCGCTTGCCGGCGCGGAGATAGAAGGGGACGCCGGCCCAGCGCCAGTTCTCGATGGTGAGGCGGAGGGCGGCGTAGGTTTCCGTGCCGGACTCGGGATTGACGCGATTTTCGTCGCGGTAGCCGGCAACGTGCTCGCCGGACACGATGCCGGGGCCGTACTGGCCGCGGACCGTGTTGAGGATGGGAATGGGCGGGATGGCCTGCCAGACCTTGAGCTTCTCGCGGCGCACGCTTTCGGCTTCGAAGTTGGAGGGCGGCTCAAGGGCAACCAGCGCGAGCAGCTCCATCATGTGATTCTGCACCATGTCGCGGAGGGCTCCGGCTTTTTCGTAGAACGGTCCGCGCCCTTCGACGCCGATCGTTTCGGCGACGGTGATCTGCACATGGTCGATGTAGTTGCGTTTCCAGATGGGCTCGAAGATGCCGTTGGCGAAGCGGAAGACGAGCAGGTTCTGCACGGTCTCTTTGCCGAGGTAGTGATCGATGCGGAAGACCTGGCTTTCCTGGAAGACGGCGTTGACCTGATGGTTGAGCTCGCGGGCGGAGTCGAGGTCGTGACCGAAGGGCTTTTCGATGACCACGGCGACGCGGCCTTTTTCGGACTGGGCCATGCCCTGCGCGCCCAGGTTCTCAATGATGCCGGCGAAGAACTCGGGAGCCGTGGCGAGATAGAAGAGGCGGTCGTCGCCGATTCCCTTCTCTTTCGCGATGCGATCGAGCTCGGTTTTCAAGGCGGCGTAGTGCGAGGGATCGTCGAAGTTGAGGGGAAAGTAGCTGATGCGGCTGACAAAGCTGTCGAGCCTGGGGTCGGTGGCTTCAACGCCGCCAAACTCGACGATGCCGGCGCGCATGTCGGCGGCAAACGCGTCGCCCAGCGGACGGCGCGCGACGCCGACGATAGCGAACTGCCGGGGCAGAAGGTTCGCCTGAAAGAGGTGAAAGTACGCGGGAAGCAGCTTGCGCTTGGTGAGATCGCCCGAGGCGCCGAAGATGACGAGGACGCCCGGATCGGGGATGCGCTCGGCTGCTTGCGGGAGCTGGGAGAGATCCTCGGGGCGAACACTCATCTGCATAGTGGCCATCGCTCATTCACCTCCAGCGCCTTTGAGAGACAGCTTTCAGCTCTCAGCTTTCAGCTTTCAGCTTGACGTGCGGGAACGAAGGGCGGCAACCGGGCGCGGAGAAGCTGAAAGCTAAAGGCTGAGGGCTGGGCGCGCTCTTACCCTTTGGCTTTGGCGAAGCGCTTGTTGACTTCGGCCCAATTGACGACGTTCCACCAGGCCGCGAGGTATTCGGGACGGCGGTTCTGGTACTTGAGGTAGTAGGCGTGCTCCCACACGTCGTTGCCGAGGATGGGATAGAGCCCTTGCGAGAGCGGCGAGTCCTGATTGGCGGTGGTGATGACCTTCAGCTTGCCGCCCGTGAAGACCAGCCATCCCCAGCCGGAGCCGAACTGCTTGGCAGTGGTTTCGTTGAAAGCCTTCTTGAAGGCGTCGAAATAGCCGAAGTCGGCGGAAATCTGTTTGGCGAGCTCGCCCGAGGGTTGGCCGCCGATGCCGGGCGCGTTGGCCGGGCCCATGATGCTCCAGAACATGGTGTGGTTGGAGTGGCCGCCGCCGTTGTTGCGGACCGTGCCGCGAATGTCTTCGGGGACCGCGTTGAGATCGCCGATGAGGGCGTCAACGGTTTTAGCGGCCAGTGCGGGGTGATTGGCCAGCGCGGCATTCACGTTGTTGATGTAGGCCTGGTGATGCTTGTCGTGGTGGAGCTTCATGGTTTCCGTGTCGATGAAGGGTTCCAGCGCGTTGTAGTCGTAGGGAAGCGGTGGTAACTCGTATGCCATAGGGGAAATCTCCTCCATTCGGATTGTACTGTGCGGGTTAAGCCCGATTGAAGCGTGTTGGGGTTGAATCCGGCGCCGTGAGGCAACAAATACGGCGCAGGATGAGGGTAGGCGTCGCCAATGTAATCGAACCGTCACATGCGGCAGCAAAGTCTTCTGCATGGATGGATGCGCGAACCGGCGGTTGGGGTGCGGAGAAAGTTCATAGAGTGAGATGAATCGAGTGAAAATGGGGCGGTTTTGGCTCGCCCCGGCCCACTGACAAACTCTAGCCGGGCGGGGGATAGAAGGGCAGTTTTTCATTTTTCTTGTTCGCGCGGCGCACGGTGGCATCGTCGAAGAGCAGCGCCGGAGCCAGAACGGTGGCCGGCGGGTCGCCAAAGTAGTTAGCTACCCAGAGATCGTTGCCCGCGGCTTCGATGCTGGAGCGAAGGGCGCGCACGTCGATGTCGTCCAGCACGGCTCCGCGCACCAATTCCCGCCGGCCGTCTGGGCTGACACGGTAGATCAGGCGCGGCACCCGCTCGCCGCCCAGCGTGTTGACAAAATAGACGCTCTTGAGGCCGCGATCCCTGGCCATATCCAGGAGCTTGTGGTTGAGCTCGTCTATCGAAAGGCCATTCTCTGCCGAGATTTTCAGGACGCCGATCATGGGATGCGCGGATCCGGTGATGCCAGCGCGCCCGTGGCCGTTCGATTGCGGGAAGTCGCGCACGGGCTGGCGGCCGATGAGGTAGCTGTCGAGGCGCCCGGCATCAACCAGTTTGACCGGCTGCGCGGGTACACCCTCGTCGTCGACTTCGTAGGTGCCAATGAGTCCCTTGCCGTTATACGTTTTGAGGCCGGGGTCGTCGACCACATTCAGGAAATCGGGCATCACGCGCGCGTGGTAGCTGGAGGCGAACGGACCGTTGGTGCGCGCTTCCGTTCCGAGTGCGGGACGCGTGGCCGTGACCGCGGAAGCGAGCAGACCGCGAAGCGTGTCGGTGGCGGCATCGGCGCTCATCAGCAGCGGGCCGTGATACTCCTCTTCGACAAGCGGCGCCTTGCGCAGATCGGCGAGCGAGGCGATCTCATCGACGGCGTGCCAGTTAAAGACCGCCTCCGGATCGAGGTCGGCGAGCGAGGCTCCGGTTGAGGCGTACGAGCGGTCGAGGCGCATGCCGTCGGGCGCCTGTGTACCCGCGGCAAAGGACTCCTGGTACTCGGCGGAGGACTTGCGGACGATGGCGCCCTCGCTGGTGACGAGCCAGGTGGTGGTGGCGCGGGCGCTAAAGCTGGCGGTGGAGTACTCGATGTCGCGCTGGTTGGTGCTGACGGGGGCGGCCGTGCGGTAAAGGCCGCTGGCGCGGGCGACGCGATCGGCCCAGGCATTCTCGTCGAGGCCGAGCACGATGGGATCTGCGAGCGAGAGGATGGGTTTTACCTGGCTGAAGTCGTCGGCCTGCGGCGGCGTTTGCACCTGCTTGAGCTCCGCCTGCTTTTGCGCATAGGCCGCGAGAGCGCTCTTGTAGGCTTGGTCGGTTGCGGTCCAAAGCGAGGAGCTGAGCGCGACGATGTCGTTGTCGAGCGCGGCAATCTCGAGCGAACCGTCGCCGCGAGCGCTGGAACTGTCAGTCTTGTAGTCGCCGACGCGCACGGTGACGCGCACCAGCCGCTGGTGTGCGCGGTTGGAGCCCTCGCTCGAACCAAACTCGGCTTTGGTCTGGAAGTCGTCGATTTCCTCGATGCGGTATTGGATAAAGAAGGGCTTGGCAAAGCCTTGCAACTGGAGCTGGCCCATGCTGCGGTCGAGCTCTTCCAGCATAGCTCTGAGGACGGGATCTTTTTCGGCGCCGGCACGGGTGGGTTGTGCAGCATTGACGAGCGGGGCGACGAGTATCGCTGTAGCCGCATAGGTCGAAATCAGACGAAACCATTTCATCGGGTATCCAGTTCCTTGGAATGGAATAGCGTTCTGTGAAATCTCGGTCCGTTGTAGAGAACGATTGAGGGAATCAGTTCGAGAAAACTCTTTTGAACCTCCCCATAAACGCTTCCATCTGATCCAGCGTTGATCTGACCAACGGGAAGAAATTCCGCCGAAAAAACTACGCCACCTTCGCCAACACGACGCCAAGTTCCTTGGGTGCGTTCAGTCCTTCCGTGGGACGTCCGTTCCTGAAGAAACACTTTGTCCTCCCTGAGAATCAGGACTGATGACTCTCCGTTCGACTGAAATGAATATGTGCCGGAAACGGCGTTGTAACTGTAATCAGCAGCGAACCAATACCAAACACAGAAGATCAGGAGCACTAGGGCACCGGCCCCGATGATCTTGAGTACGTTTCTCATTGTCTTCGCAAGTTCCACCGGTTACTCCACAATGATTCGGTCATGGTTTTTGCGAGGCTTGAGCGTCCGCGCTGGGAATGGGCAGGATAGGCGGGCGAGCGGTTCCCTGCGGCTGGCGTTGCGTCTCGATGGCGCTGAGGAGCATAGCGGGAGCGACCGCGCTGACGGGGATAGTGCCCGACTCGGCGCCGCACTCGCCGTTGAAGACTTCGCTCCTGTCGCCGGTAGCGATGATGCTCTTCATCGCGGCCAGCGGTGTGCCGACGATGCTGACGCCGCGCACCAGCTCGTCGGGGCGGCCATCGACGTAGACGCGCCAGACGACGAGGGGAATCACCTGAAAAGCCTGCGGCGAGGCGCGCTCGGTGACGGCAAAGCCGGAAGAAATGTCTTCAAAGTAGAGGCCGTAGGGTTTGCCCTGCATCTTTGCCTCTTCAATCAGTTCCTTGCGCAACTCGGATTCGGAGACGCTTCTGGTTGAGGTGACGATGAGGTTGCCCTGGCGGCCGGTGGGGACGTGGCCGGTTTCAGCACGGCCGTGACCGTTGGACGAGTTGAAGCTGGCGATGGGCAGGCGCGACATGAGAAAGTTTTTGAGCACTCCGTCCTGGACAAGGTCAACACGTTCGGCTTTCTGGCCTTCGTCGTCGTACTCATAGTTGCCGCTAAGCCAGGTGTTGCCGAAGGTGGTGAGGGTGGGGTCGTCGACGACGGAGAGGAATTCGGGAAGGATCGGTTTGCCGACGTCCTTGGTGAAGGTCTGACCCTCCTCGTCGCCGCGCTGGCGCTGGCCTTCAAGGCGATGGCCGAGCACTTCGTGGAAGAAGACAGCGGCAGCGCGGCCGGAGAGAATAGCCGGACCGTCGAAGGGCTCGGTGACCGGCGCCTTGCGCAAAGCTTCAAGACTCTTCCCCAGGTCGCGCACCGCGGCTTCGAGATCGGCTTGTTTTGGCAGGCCGTCGAGGGTTTCAGCTTCGAAGGTTTGTTCGCGGAAGAGGTCCATGCCGTCGTCGGCGCGCGTGACGGCGATGGCCACAAGCCGCGCCTGCAAATGCGGCGTGACGATTTGCGAGCCCTCCGAGGAGGCGAAGTAGTCCGTCTCGTTCTGCACGGTAAGCATGACCATGTTCTGATACACGTCGGGGTAGTCGCGGAAGATGCGCGACAGTCCCCTCACCCGCCTCTCCCATTCGGCGCGATCGATGGCGACGGTCGGAGCCGCGGCGTCGATGTGTGTCTCCGGGGCCTGCTGGCTGAAGTCGGGCGAGGTGTCTTCTTCCTTGGCGCGGACCTCGGCCTCAGTCTTGACGCGCAGATAGCTTTCGAGAGCATTGCCGTAGCCGTTGTTGGTGGCAAGCCAAAGGGCACGCTCCAGAGCCTCGCGATCGTCGCCGAGCGGGAGCTGCACGCTGTTGACGGCCGAGCCGCGGTGCGTGCCGTGGGTGTTGTCGAGCTTGGGATCGCCGACGCGGACCTGCACGTCGGCGACGCGCGCGCGGCCTTGAGAGCTGTCGGCCAGCGCGCCGTACTGCGCGCGGATGGAGACAAAGCTGGCATCGCTGACCGAGTAACTGAGGAAATAGGGCGGCAACTGTTGGCTGCCAGAGGATGCGGCGTCTGCCGGTTGCGGAGAGGCGGACCTGCCCAGCAACGTGAAGGCCCGATGCAGCTCGGCGGTCATGGCGTCGAGGACAACCGGAACCGGCTGCTGCGCGCGCGCTGCGGCCGGGAGGGCGAGCAACAGAATAACGGCGGCCACGGGTGCGAGGTGTGGGAATCCAATCGCCCGGCGCCGCAGCGCGGCTGTAGAATCGTTTGGCAAGTGGCTCTGGGGTTTGGGCAAATGCATGTGTATGCCTGATTGTCGCAGAGTTCCCCGGCAAAGGAGAATGGGTATGAGTTTACGGCGATACTTGCGGATGGCGGCGTGCTGGGTTGTATTTCTGGCAGGCGTGACCCAACTGCCAATTGGCTGCGCAGAGTGGCGCGAACCCGGGTGCGCAGGCTGCTCCGGCCGCGGCGGCGGCGCCGGCACAAGCGGCAGCGCCGGCCGCGCCGGCGAATCCGCAGGAGGCTTACACGCTGCCGCCGGATAAGCTGGCCAAGGCGATCGCTCTTAGCCGCATTCGCAACATCCTGAACATCGCGGGATCGATCTGGGGCATTGTGTTTTTGTGGCTGCTGCTGTCCACGCGGGCGTGGGCGGGGGTGGAGCGATGGGCGCAGCGGATTTCGGGCCGGCGCTGGATTCAGGGTGTGGTGTTTTTCGCCGCGTACTTCATGATCAGCGCGGTGGCAGGATTGCCGCTGGACTGGCTCGGCAACCACTACGAGCGCGCGTACGGCATTAGCGTGCAGGGATGGGGCAGCTGGCTGGGGGACGAGGGAAAGGCGCTGGGGCTGACGCTTCTGATTGGAGTGCCGATTCTGCTGCTCTTTAACTGGATTGTGCGGCGCTGGCCGCGGCGCTATTGGCTGGGCATCTGGGTGGTGACGCTGCCGATCCTGGTGTTTCTTATCTTCGTATCGCCGTTCCTGGAACCGATCTTCTATAAATTTGAGCCCCTCCAGAAGAATCACGCTGACCTGGTGGTGGAACTGGAGAAGGTGGTGGCGCGGACGGGAACCAATATCCCACCGCAACGCATGTACTTAATGAAGGCGAGCGTGAAGAGCAATGGACTGAACGCGTACGTGTCGGGTATTGGCGCGACCAAGCGGATTGTGGTGTGGGATACGACGGCCGGGCGCGTGCCCGACGACGAGGTGATGTTCATTTTCGGGCACGAGAGCGGGCATTACGTTCTGCACCACATTCCCAAGATCATTGCCGGGTATGCCGTGGCGCTGTTCTTTGTGTATTGGGCGTGCGCTGTGCTGGCGGCATGGATGGTGCGGCGGTTTGGGGCGAAGTGGGGCACAACGGAGCTGGCTTCGCGCACGGGATTCGTGGTGCTGCTGTTCGCGATCTCGATCGCGGGCTTTCTGCTGCAGCCCGCCGATAGCGCCTTCAGCCGCCACTTTGAGCACCAGGCCGATGTGTACGGGCAGGAGGCGATCCACGGCATCGTTGCGGACCCGCAAAAGACGACGGTCGCTGCGTTCAATGCGCTGGGCAATGCGTGGCTCGAGGATCCCGATCCCAACCCCTTCATTGAGTTCTGGCTATACAACCATCCCAGCACACAACACCGCGCCGACTTTGCGCTGCACTACGATCCGTGGGCGAACGGCGGGCATGGGGAGTTTTTCAAGAACTAGGGGCCAGGGGCCAGGGGTCAGGGATCAAGGGTCAGCGGCCGAGGCCGGGAGGGCCGAGGCCGCGGATCATGTGAGCCGCTCGAAGATGCCCGCGGCGCCCATGCCTCCACCGACACACATGGTGACCATTCCATAGCGTGCCCTCCGGGCTTTCAGCTCTCGGAGCAGAGTTGCGGTAAGTTTTGCGCCGGTGCAGCCAAGCGGGTGGCCGAGCGCGATGGCGCCGCCGTTGACGTTGACGCGCGCGGGGTCCAGATCGAGCGCGCGGACGATGGCGAGAACCTGCGCGGCGAAGGCTTCGTTGAGTTCGATCAGTTCGATGTCGTTCAGCCTGAGGCCTGCGAAGCGCAGGGCCTTTGGAATCGCCGTGATGGGGCCAATGCCCATCTCTTCAGGCAGGCAGCCGGTGACGGCGTAGGAGACGAGGCGTGCCATCGGCGAAATGCCCATCGAGCGGGCGCGGCCGGCCTCCATAAGGACGGCGGCAGCGGCGCCGTCGGAGGTTTGCGAGGAGTTGCCGGCAGTTACAGTGCCCTGTGCATGGAAGACGGGCTTGAGCTGGGCGAGAGCTTCGGCGGAGGTAGCGGCGCGGGGGCCTTCGTCGGCCGAGAAGAACGATTCCTGGATGATGGGCTTGCCGGGATTTTCCCACCCCAGCGACGAAAACCCGTCGCCGGGAGCCCCGGTTTTTTCGCCAGGGACGGCGGTTGTAACTTTGACCGGGATGAGTTCTTCGGCGAAGAGGCCGGCGGCTTGTGCGGCGAGGGCTTTTTGGTGGCTGGCAAGAGCGAAGGCGTCCTGATCGTCGCGGGAAACAGCATAGCGGCGGGCGACGCGCTCGGCGGTGAGGCCCATGGTGAGCAGCGAAGCAGGGTAGTTAGTGGCAAGCCAGGGATTGGGGCTGGGCTTGTTGCCGCCCATGGGGATGAGGCTCATGGATTCGGCGCCGCCGGCCACGATGACGCTCGCGGCGCCGGAGCGGATGCGGTGATCGGCCAGCGCAATGGCCTCAAGGCCGGAGGCGCAGAGGCGGTTGACGGTGGCGCCGGGAATTTCAACCGGCAGGCCGGCGCGGAGGGCGGCCATGCGCGCAATGTTCCAGCCCTGCTCGCCCTCCGGCTGCGCGCAGCCGAGGATGATGTCTTCGATGTCGGCTTTGTCGAGAGCCGGAACCCTGTCGAGCGCGCCGGTGATTGCTGTTGCGGCAAGATCGTCGGGGCGAGTGGTGGAAAGCGCGCCTTTGGGGGCGCGGCCAACGGGCGTGCGGACGGCGGCGACGAGGACGGCTTCGGGCATTAAGAAGCTCCGGGGAGCAAGTCAGCGAGTTAGCAAGTCAGCATTGGGGCGGTGGGTCATGCGTGTCTCCGCAGCGTTGATATTCACCACTGACTCCTGTCGCGATGCTAATCCTCGGTGTCGATGAGCGTCCAGGCGCTCTTGGAATAAAAGTGGTAGATGGTGCGCTGGTCGATGACGGAGTCGGCGATGGCGTCGTGGGCGAGGCGCGGCGGGGGATAGCGCATTCCGAGCTGCGCTTGGTGAACCTTCTCGGGCGATGCCGGATCGATGGCCCAGTTGAAGCCGAGAACATTGCTGGAGCCGTGGGACTGGAGGCGCTCCGTCTCGGGCGCGCTGGCGAGGACCGTAGGATCGGCGGAATTGCTCGAGAAGAAAACGAGCAGCGAGACAGTCCCATTGGCAGAGCAGAGTATGGCCCAGTCAGAGGAGCCATTGCGCTCGAGGCTGGCGTGAACGACATTTTCCGGGCCGTGCGCTTCGTAGGTTTGCGGAATGAGGCAGTTCCGGCGGGTGAGAGCGTCTTGAACGGCGGACGGAAGCTGGGGAAAAGAATTCACAGGAAGACGGCGGATGAGGTAGGAAGTGAGGTGGCCGTTGACGACGACCTGGCCGGAGGAGTTGAGAGGACTTGCGCCCGAATCCTGCGGGCGTGTACGCGGAGAGCAAAGGCCCAGCAGGAGGACGAGCACCAGACCGGTTTCAGATCGAGCGCGCACGATGAATGACTCTCACGAAAACTCTATGCCGAGTGCGGCAGGACTGCAACCGCAGGCATGCGGCGCGACTCAATTGCGCAGCGGTTTGCCGGTTTTCAGCGTGAAGGCGATGCGCTCCTGCGTCTTGCGCTCGCCGCAGAGAGAAAGGAAGGCCTCGCGTTCGAGGTCGAGGAAGTATTGCTCAGTGACGAGAGTGCCGGGCGTGATGCGGCCTCCGGCGAGGATATGAGCGGCCCAGCGGGCGACTTTCTGATCGTGCTCGGAGGCGTAGCCGGCTTCGCCCATCAGATAAATGCCGGTTTCGAGGGTGGCGAGGGCAGCCGCTCCGGGAGCGGGGATTTGCGTGCGCGGTTGCGGCGGAGCGTAGCCGGACTCGGCGAGCGCGGCGGCCTGTGCTTTGGCGTCGAGCAGCAGGCGCTCGCGGTTCATGGTGATGCGATCGGCGGGCGAGAGCAGGCCGAGGGAGCGCGCTTCCACGGCGGAGGTGGAGACTTTGGCCAGGGCGATGGTTTCGAGAGCGCGCTTAAGCGCCGTGGCAAACTCGGCGGACTGCGCGAAGCGCGAAGGCGGATCCCTGGGATCGGGCGGGTTGAGCGCAGAGGCCAAGTCGAGGGCGCGCAGCAACATCTCCTTCGTGCCGCCACCGGCGGGAATAAGGCCGACACCGGCCTCGACGAGACCCATGTAAGTTTCAGCGTGCGGCTGGCGGCGTGCGGCGTGCAGGCAAATCTCCGCGCCGCCGCCGAGGGTGAGTCCGAAGGGCGCGGCAACTACCGGACGCGGGCAGAATTTGATGGCCGCGGTCATCTGCTGGAAGTGGTGAATGACCTGGGCCAGCTCGCCCCACTCGCCTTCCTGCGCGGCGAGCAGGAGTTGCATGAGGTTGGCGCCGACGGAGAAGTTGTCGCGGTCGCTGGAGATGACGAAACCGGAGAATTCGCGGACCGCATCGGAGGCGGGGTTGAGGACGGCGGAGATGAGAGAGAGAACGTCGCCGCCGATGGCGTTTTTGAGCGAGTGCAGCTCGATGCAGGCGATGCCATCGCCAAGGTCGACGAGCGAAGCGCCCGGGTTGGTGCGGAGGACGCCAAGCGAGCGGCGGAAATCGGCCACGCGGGCGTGGCCGGGAACAGCGGGAATGGGAATGAGCTGGCCGGCAGCCGGCTGGAAGCAGGCGTCGCGATCGGCCGAGTACCAGCTTGTGCGCGAGCCGGCGAGAAGAGCCTGGACCGGAGCTCCGGCGGGAAGACCAAGAGCCTTCATGCGGGCAACGGTATCGGCGACTCCCGCGGCATCCCACATTTCAAAGGGGCCAAGCTCCCAGTTGAAGCCGGCGCGCATGGCGGCGTCGATCGAGGGAGCATCGTCAGCGGCCTCGCCGATGCAATCGGCGGCGAGGTTCCAGAGGGAAGAAAGAAAGGGCCACAGGAAGGCCGCTGCTTTGTCTTTGGAGGGATCGTTCGCGAGCAGCAGGCGCAGGCGCTCGGGCAGCGTGGCGGCGTTTTTCGCCATTTCGAGCGAAGTCAGCGCGGGCTTTGCGGCGGGGCGATATTCAAAGGTGGAGAGATCGAGGACGAAGCGCTCGTCTTTACCGTCAGATCCGGTGCCGCTTGGGCCGCGGACTTTTTTGTAGAAGCCCTGTCCGGATTTCCACCCCGACGACGAAGACCCGTCGCCGGGGACCCCGGATTTGTCGCCGAGCCAGCCGCGCTTGAGCAGCTCATCGAGGACGGACGCGAATTTGCCGCCGGTGACGCCCTGAGGGAAGTTGGCGGCGACGTGGGCAAGGATGTCGATACCGACGAGATCGGCGAGGCGGAAGGTTCCGGTGCGGGGCCAGCCGATGGCGGGGCCGGTGAGCGCGTCAACCTCTTCGATGGAGAGCCCCTGCTCGAGCATCAGATTGGCGGCGCTGAACATCACGGCGATACCGATGCGGTTGGCGATGAAGTTGGGCGTGTCGTGCGCGAAGACAACCTGCTTGCCGAGGACGCGATCGGCAAAGGCGGAGAAGGCGGCGACTAGGGCAGGGTCGCTGTCGGGTGTGGGGATGATTTCGAGCAGGCGCATGTAGCGCGGCGGATTGAAGAAGTGCGTGCCGAAGAAGCGGCCGCGGACGGCGGGAATCGCGGCGGCTATGCGCGCGATGGGCAAGCCGGAGGTGTTGGTGGTGAGGAGCGCGTGTGAGGCGAGATGGGGAAGGACGCGGGCGAGCAGCGCCGTCTTGATGTCGAGGTTCTCGGCGACAGCTTCGATGATCCAGTCGCACTGGGCGAGCTTGGGCAGATCGTCGTCGAAGGTGCCGGGAGCGATGAGTGAAGCGAGTGATGGCTCAAAGAAGGCGGCGGGTTTGGACCGCGAGAGTGCGCCGAGGGCCGACCGGGCCAATTGTGGCTCCGCAGTTCCGGGCTTGGGAGCAAGATCGAGGAGAAGCGTGGGGATTCCGGCGTTGGCCAGGTGCGCGGCGATGCGGGAGCCCATGGTTCCGGCGCCGAGAACGGCGGCGCGGCGGACGAGCAGCGGCTTGCAGCCAATTCCCACCCCATAGACGGAGACCTGTCTGTGGGGACCCCGGTCTTGCGGGGCGGGAGTTGCGGCCATAGCGGCAGTGCTCATGCGGCCCTCAGTATTCGATCTTATTCGGTGAGGCGATCCACGCCGCGAAGCTGGCCCACGCCTCGCCACTAAGCAATTGCATGGAGCGGAGTTTGCGCTGGTTCGAGTCTTTGCGGAATTCGCCGTAAAGAAACGCGTCGTCAAAGCCGGCGCGGGCGGCGTCGGCGGCGCTGGCGCCATAGTAGACGGCATTGAGACGCGCCCAGTAGGCGGCAGCGAGGCACATAGGGCAAGGCTCGCAACTGGTGTAGAGCTCGCAGCCGGCGAGGGTGAAGGTTCCCAGCGTTTTGGCTGCGGCGCGGATGGCGTTGACTTCAGCGTGCGCCGTGGGGTCGTTGGTAGCGGTGACGGAGTTCACGCCTTCGCCGACGATCTTGCCGTCGCGCACGATGACGGCGCCAAACGGCCCGCCGCGCGCTTCGGCAACATTCTGCGTGGCCAGCGCGATGGCGCGGCGCAGGAATTCCGGGTTGGGCTGGCCGGGCATTCGAGGTCACTCCATCTACTGGGGACTGCGAAGACAAATTCAGTATGGCACACGGTATACGACAGACAGATGCGGCGCGGACCGATGACGATTGCGTCGCTGCGCCGTAGAATTTCCTCATGGGCGAGAGCAAATCTCTGGCAGTGCTGAATACGCGCATCGTGGCGTGCGAGCTTTGCCCGCGTTTGCGCGCGTACTGCGCTGAAGTGGCGCGGAAGCGGCGTCGCGCCTACGCCGAGTGGGAGTATTGGGGGCGGCCCGTGCCGTCGTTCGGCGACCCGAAGGCGCGCGTGATGGCGCTGGGGCTGGCGCCGGGAGCGCATGGATCGAACCGCACGGGGCGGCCGTTCACGGGCGACGGATCGGGCGGCTTTCTGTATCCCGTGCTGCATGAGACGGGGTTTGCTTCGCAGCCTGCAGCAACCAAACGCGACGACGGCATGAAGCTGACCGGACTGTGGATCACGTCAGTCGCGCGGTGCGCCCCGCCAGGCAACAAGCCAACGCCGGAAGAGTTGCGCAACTGCGCACCGTGGCTTGACCAGGAGATCGAGCTGCTGAAGAATTTGCGCGTAGTGGTTTGTTTGGGGAGGATCGCGTTTGACGGGTTGCTGGCGCACGCGGCTCGGGCGGGAAAGCTCGCATCGCGCGCGGGATTTGTGTTTCGGCACGGCGCGGAATATTCGCTGCCAGATGGGCTGGCCGCGATTGCCTGCTATCATCCTTCGCTGCAGAACACCAATACCGGCAAGCTCACCCGCGCGATGCTGCTCGCCGTCTTCAAGCGGGCGCGCAAGCTGGCGGAGATGTGAAGGGCGTGGCCGGGACGGCGTATTGCGGAAAAAGGCTGCTTGCGGCGCAAAAGGAGATGAGATGGATCTGTTATCGAAAGAGATCCTGAAGGATGTCAATCTGGACGAGGCCGGACCAAAACCACATCGGCCGAAGAATCCGGTGGATCACTGGTCTCCGGCAGTTCTGCTGGAGCGGGCGGCATATCTGCGCAAGATGGCCAAGCACGGAGATGGTTCGGCCTCGGAGACGCTGAAGGAGTATCCGCGGCACTGCGCCATGCTTTCGTTTCGCAGCCGGAGCGGCGAGGCGGAGGTGCACGAGAAATTCGCTGATCTGTTTTGCGTGCTTGCCGGCAAGGCGACGCTGGTGACGGGCGGTGTAGTCGCCGGGGCGCGGACGGTTGCGGCAGGAGAAACGCGAGGAACCGGGATTGAGGGAGGGGTGCGGCAAACGCTGAGAGCGGGAGATCTGGCCCACGTGCCGGCGGGCACGCCGCATCGGATGCTGGTGAAGGAAGACGATACCCTCACCTGCCTGGTGATGAAGGTACAGGAGGTTGTTTAGCGGCGAGAAGGTTGCAGGGACGGATTGTGGAGTGCATTGGAGCGGGAGACCGGGATCGAACCGGCGACATTCAGCTTGGGAAGCTGACGTTCTGCCACTGAACTACTCCCGCCCTTTATAACCGATAAGTTGCGGAATCGCACTCCGTTGATTATCCAGCGTGCAACCCAAACTCGGGATTTGCCGCAAGGACGTAAACCTAAAAAAGTATATCAAGATCGATGGCAGGTGGCGCTTCGCTCCGGCGCCAGGACAGAACGGCGTGGCCTACCCCGGCACAGGCCTAGGCAAACGCCAGGTTCACGTTGTCGATGGCCTCGTCGATCTCCGCCGTGCTCTTGAACCCGACAGTAACGCAATCGACGCCCGCATTGCGGAACGCGAATCGCATGGCCTTCTGGCGGTCGGCGTGGCTGGTGAAAGCGCCTGCGCCGACCAGCTTCATGCTGATCACGCCCATGCCCGCGGAACGCGCCTGGTGAATGTGCGTGACGACTTCGCCAACGTCGCCGGGAACATCCCAGTCGTTGCTCTCGTTGTCCATCGCCGTGCCCTTCTGATTGAGCCGGATCATGGCCACGTCGAGCCATTTGTTCCCGGGGACCTGGCGCAGCGCGGGCAGCCCATGCACCGAGGCGCCACGCGTCAGAATCGTTTTCCTGTGCTGAGCCTCAAGAATAGCGTCTTGCCAGCGCTCGCTGTCAACGGGCCAGGTGCCTTTGTGCTGGTAGTGGAGCAGCATGATTTCGAAATAATCGGTGTTACAGTCCCTGCGCAGTTGGTCGAGCTTCTTCAGCGGATCGACACCGTTGGCTGTCGTCACCTTATTCATCAACTGGTAGGTGTCCCGGGGAATCCCTTTCAGCGCGATGCCGAGCATCTGCGGCGTAACATACGCCTCCGCGGTTTCGAAAAAGCGGATGCCGCGGTCGTAGGCGTGGCGCACGAGGCGGGTGAATCCCTCCTGCCCCACCGCCTGCTGCACTAACCCGTTATCCGATCCCGTGCCGAATGCCAGGCGCGAAACTTTTACGCCCGACCTCCCCAGCGTCACCAGGTCAGAAGCAGTTCCGCGCTCGGCAAGCAGGGGCAGGCCGCCGACGCCCGCCAGCGCGCCCGTGACTGCGCCCGCCTTCAGGAAATCTCGCCTGGAAATCCTCATGATGATTTTGACCTCCTCCGCCTGGGCAAGCAGAAGTAACCAGTTGGCCGAATGGTAACACAAACTTCAGGTGTGCGGATCGAGCAGTGCGGGTCTGCGCCGGAGCTTGCCGTAACCCATTTATCCTGCGTCTTCTGCGGCGACAGAGGCCGTCCTGGTGCGCATGCTGGTGATGGTGACCACGCCGGCCAGAATAAACAGTCCGCCGAGGATTGTGCGGGCGCCAAGCGGCTCGCCGCCCAACCAATAGCCCAACAGCACGGCCACGACCGGATTCACATAGGCGTAGGTTCCCACTTTTGTCGGCGATTCGTGGTGCAGCAGCCAAACGTAGGCTGTGAATCCCGCAATGGAACCGGCGAAGATTAGATAGACTAATGCGGTCCACGCCGCGCCTGACATATGCAGGGAATTAAATCCGCGCCACTCGCCGCGCAAGGCGGCAACCGCAGCCAGCATGATTCCGCCGGCGAGCATTTGCGCGCCCGAACTCATCACCTTCGACGGGGGTTGCGGCAGCTTGCGGGCCAGCGCCGAAGCCACCGACCAACTGATGGCGCCGATGATGAGAGCCACTGCGCCAGCCGTGTCGATGGGCGCCCCGCCCAGGAGAATCGACCGGCCCATGAGGACGGCGACTCCCGCGATCCCGGCGAGCAGCGCCGCGGCCAGGCGCATCGTGAGCCTCTGCGTGCGCAGGATGAGAATCTCGGCAAGTGTCATAAATGCCGGAATCGTGGCCAGGATCACGGCGGCGATGCCCGACGGCACGCGCTGTTCCGCCCAGAACAACAGACCGTAGTCAACAACGAAGATGAGGAAGGCCAGGAGGAAGATGGAGATCCACTGCCGAATGGTAGGGCCGCGCTCGCCGTGCGCGATGGCCCAAACATAAACCAACAGTCCCGCCGCCAGGAAGCGCATCGCGCAAAAAAGGAAGGGCGGGACTTCGCTCACGCCTACGCGAATGGCGAAGAAGGTTGAGCCCCAGACAAAGTAGATGATGCCGAAGGCCAGCAGGGTTTTCCATCGAGCAGGTTGTGTCACAGTGGCCAAAACTTCCATCAGGATATCGCTTCACGAACCTTTCGGCGCCCAGAATCGCCGTCTTTCCTCACCAGCTATGCAGCCACTCCGCATCGCGCCCGATGCGCACCGGCGTGTGGAACAGGCCGCTCAGCCTCGCCTCGGTGAGTAACCGCTCCCTGGGCCCATCGGCCACAATGCGCCCGCCGCGCATGAGTATGATGCGCTCGATCTCCGGCAGAATATCGCCCAGGTGGTGGGTGACCATCACCAGTCCCGTTCCTTCGCGGGCCAACCCGCGCAGCGTCTCGCGCAGCTCGCGCTGCGCGGCCAGGTCGAGCGCGTTGCAGGGCTCGTCCAGCAGCAGTTGTTGCGGACGGTGCACCAGCGCGCGCGCAATCAGGATCCGCCGCTTCTCGCCCGCCGACATGGCGCCTACCAGTTGCGCGGCGAGATGCGTGGCTTCCATCCGTTCCAAAGCTTCCCACGCCCGCGCGCGCATTTCTTCCGTCACGTGCAGGTTCGGCCACAGCGTGGAGGCCGAAAAGAAGCCCGCCGTCACCACGTCCAGTCCGCTGGTGACCGCCGTTCTTTCTCCGGGCAGCTCGCTTCCCATGGGGCCGGCGCCGACCACGCCGAAGTGGCGACGAAGCTCCGTCAAATCCCAACGCTCGCGGCCGAAGATGCGCACGCACATCCGGGGGCGAACGATGGGATAAAGCTGGCAGGTCATGGTCAGGATCAGCGTGGACTTTCCGCAGCCGTTCGGCCCCAGGATGGCCACGTGCTCGCCGGTGCGGATGTTGAGATTCACGCCGTGCAGAACCACGCGCTCGCCGCGGGCCACATCCACGTTCCGCAGTTCCAAAAATGCCGCCAGGTTTTCTTTGCTCTCGCCCATCCGTCCCCGTTCCCCGGCTGCCGCTCGCCAAGCCCCACCTGCTAGATTAAATGGGGTCGATTCCATGCACGATCTTGCCAACCACGTCATCCCTTGCGGATTCCGGTTCGCCGCCGCCAAGGCGGGACTGAAGGCCAGCGGCCGTCCTGACTTCGCCGTCGTCGTGGCCGATGCGCCGGCCAGCGCCGCCGCCGCATTTACGTCCAACCGCGTTGTCGCCGCGCCTATCCTTATTGACAAGGAACACCTGACGGCCACTGGCGGCCGGGTGCGCGTGGCCGCGATCAACGCCGGAAACGCCAACTGCGCCGCGGGCGAGCCTGGCCTGCGCGCCGCGCGCGCCACCTGCGCCGCCGCGGCACAGGTTTTTGGCTGCCGCCCGGAAGAGGTGTTTCCTTCCTCGACCGGCATCATCGGCGTTCCGCTTCCGGCAGAGAAGCTCATCGCCGCGCTCCCCGGGCTGGCCGCGGGTCTAGGTTCCGGCTCCAGGCACTTTCTTGATGCGGCCCATGCGATTCTGACTACGGATACCGCCGAGAAGACGGCGTTTGCGCGTGTCCATCTGGCTGGCCGCGACGGCGCCGTGCGCGAGGTCCGCATTGCCGCCTTCGGCAAAGGTTCGGGCATGATCCATCCGCAACTCGTGCCGCACGCCACGATGCTGGTGTACATCCTCACCGACGCGGCAATCTCGCCGGCCGATCTCGACGGCTATCTTCGTCCCGCGATCGAGTTCAGCTTTAACCGCATCTCGGTGGATGGCGACACCTCGACCAACGACACCGTGCTTCTGCTCGCTTCCGGAGCGAGCGGCGTCTCCATCGGGCACGGTGACCAGGCCTTTGCCGCGGCGCTGACCAAGGTGTGTACTTCGCTCGCCCGGCAGGTGGTCGCCGACGGCGAGGGCATTTCGCATGTGGTGGAGCTACGCATCGGCGGCGCGGCCAATGACGCCGACGCCCTGCGCGTGGCCAAGGCCATCGCCCATTCGCCGCTGGTGAAAACCGCATGGGCGGGCTGCGATCCGAATTGGGGCCGGCTCGCGGCCGCCATCGGCTACTCCGGCGCGCAGATCGACCCCAACCGCATCGACATCCATTTTGGCGAGCTGCCCATCTGCCGCGACGGCGGGCGCGCGGCGGAGTTTGACGAAGCCGCCGCCCACGCCTACGTCAGCCAACGCGAGTTCTCGGTTGCGATCGATCTCCACCAAGGCCCCGGTTCGTGCGTCTTCTGGACCACCGACCTCACGCACGACTACATCCGCATCAATGCGGACTACTCGACGTAGCGCGCGGAGTTTTCCAATCGGCTATATAAGAGCATCGTCGCCCGCGGCCGCGATTTTCTTGCTTGCTTCCGCCCAGCCATTGCGGGGAGTGGCTGGGAGTTGTCGTGCCGCAGCACGCGGATTCGGGCAGGTGGACCGGACTCCGTTGACATGCTCGTATAGCGATGGGTGCACTACGCTCCACAGTGGATCAAGGATGAAGTCGATGCCTTCGCGACGCGCGAGCTTTGCAGCAGGGACAAAATCCGCGTCTCCGGCTACCAGAACAATTTGATCGACCTGGCGCTTGAAGCTCAGGGATGCGATGTCCAGCCCGATGCGCATATCCACGCCTTTTTGCGTCGTCGCATACTCGAAGTCGTCATCGACCAAGTTCCTAAAATCGAGGCTCCCATCCAGGAGTTGCTTCAAGCGTCCGTCCCTGAGCCGCCACTCGGCATGTTCAAGCAAATGGCCGAGGCGCAATGCGACTTTGCGCTGTTTCCTCAACTCGTCATGGAGCGCCAGGCGAAATGCCGACTGCGGTGTTTTGGAAAAATCGATCGCCGTGCGTGACTTAGGATAATGGGCTTTCTTCATCAAGGGAGGGCAATCATAGAAAAAGATCCTGTAAAGCTCGTGGCGAACTGTACGGTGGAGGGACTTCTCCTCGAGGTGCGATAACGCCGTCTCGAAAGCAGTCTTGGCGACAACCTTGGGGTCGGTTTTGTCTTTATTGGGATAGCAGGATGGGAATCTGCGAAGGAAGAATCCGCCGTCAATCAAAATAGCGGTTGGCATAACTTACACAAAAAAGAATAGCCCTCGGGATCGGCCTCCACGTGATCGAATGTGGATGGCGTACTGCCGGGGCTCAACTAAAATATGGCACTTTCCCCGTGGAATGTAAAGAGAAAGTTTCGGTTTTTGCCAGCGATGGACCGGAAAGACGAATTGAGCGGCATTACCTGGCCCGCGGATGCGTGCGGTCGTAGACCTCAGCCAAATGCGCGGCGGTCAGTTGCGTGTACCGCTGCGTGGTCGAGAGGCGCTCGTGGCCGAGCAGCTCCTGGATGGCGCGCAGATCCGCGCCTTCCTCAAGCAGGTGGGTGCCGAAGGCGTGGCGCAGCGTGTGGGGATGGACATCGGAGGAAAGGCCGCACAGGATGGCGATGCGCTTGACGATGCGTCCTACGCTGCGCGTGGTCAGCCGGGCCCGGCCGCCCTTCCCCAGGCCGCGCAACTGCAGATTGACGAAAAGCGCGGGAGTTTCCGGCAGCTTTTCTTCGGCGGCAGCGGCCAGTCGCGCCGCGCGCTCGGCAAGATAGGCGCGCAGGGCCACGGCGGCCGTGTCGCCCAGCGGCACGTAGCGCTCCTTCTGGCCCTTGCCGCGCACCAGGATCGCCTCGTTGGCCCAGTGAATGTCGTTGAGGTTGAGCGCGGTCAGTTCGGCGTTGCGGATGCCGCACCCATAGAGCAATTCGAGGATCGCCTTGTCGCGCGCGGGCCAGCTTGCCACGTCGTCGCGCACCGAGTCCACCACGCGATTCATTTGCTCGATGGAGGGCACGCGCGGCAGATGCTTGGGGAGCCGTGGCGTAGCCACCAGCGACGCCTCATTCCGCTCGATGTATTTGGCGCGCGCCAGCCATTTGAACCAGCTCCGGATGGCCGCCAGCGCCCGCGCCGCCGAGGCCTTCGCCAATCCGCGGTCGTAAAGCGCGCCCAGGTAAGCGCGGATGTGCGTGTGCTCGATGCGATCGACGCTGAGCCCATTCTGGCGATCCGCCAGCCAGGCAGCGAACCCCTGCAGTTCGCGCCGGTAAGCGCGCAAGGTGTGCGCCGAGGCGCCGCGCTCGTTGGCCAGCATTTGCAGGTAAGCCTGCACCAACGCATCGGTTGCGGGCGTGGCCGGCAGCGGAACCGTGGCGCTCATGGGGTTTCCTCGCCGGGGCTCTGCTGCGTGACAGCGCCAAGGCCAGGAGCCTTCCCGGCGCTTGCATCGGCCTCGGGCGCTCGCCGCGCCCCGCGTGGATGGTGCATGCGATGCACGGCCTTCAACCGGCCCAGCGCCAGGTGGGTATACACCTGTGTCGTGGAAATATCGGCGTGGCCCAGCATCACCTGCACGCTGCGCAGGTCGGCGCCATGCTCCACCATGTGCGTGGCGCAACTGTGGCGCAAGCCATGGGGGCTGGTGGAGTGGTTGGCCAGTTTCACCAGGCGCCACACCCACTGGCGCGTCAGCGGCATCCCGCGCAACGAGAGAAAGAGGCGCGCGCGGTCTGGCCGCGATGCTCCGGCTTTCCCCCTCGCGGACCCCGGCTCATTGAGCCTCCCACCTGCGGGGGCGCCGGTTTTCCGGACCGAGGAAATGCGCTCCAGGTGCGGCCGCCCCTCGCGCAGATACTGCTCCAGGGCCTGGATCGCGGAACGCCCCAGCGGAACGATGCGCTCCTTATCGCCCTTGCCGCGCACCTGCACGCGCCCGGTGTCGAGTGCAAGATCGCTGGTTGCCAGCGAAGTAACCTCCGAGACGCGCAGCCCGCCGCCATACAGCAGCTCCAGGATGGCGCGGTCGCGCAGCGCCGTGGCTTTGGCCTGCGGATGCGAAGCCGCCATGGCAGCGCGCTCCAGCATTTCCGCCACCTCCGGCTCGGCAAGAGACTTGGGCAGCACCTTCCACGCCTTGGGGGACTCGATGTTGACGGTCGGATCGTAGCGGATGCGGCGGTCGAGAAGCAGCCACTTGTAAAAGCCGCGCAGGCAGCTCAGCTTGCGCGCCGAGGAGCGGGAATCGATGCCGTGCTTGCGCAGATGCTCGAGCAATGCGGCCACGTCCGCCTCGACCGCGGTGAGCAGCAGGGCGTTCCGGCCCTCGAGAAACTCCGCAAAGATGCGCAGGTCGCTGAGATAGGCCTCGCAGGTAAGCGGGCGAAGTCCTTTCTCTACGCGCAGATAGGCCTCATAATCCTTTAAAAGCGCGAGATTGTTCCTGCTCTCCACAGATTCGATTATCGGCGTCTCGAACCTGTGCCCACGGTGACTCGCAAAGTTACCGTACCTCGTTCATTACGGGGTCAACGTCGTCAATACGGGTCATGTTGCGCAGCATTCTGCCGATAGCAGAAGCGGGGCGCTCCTCGCCGTCCCGTGGAGCGCCGAAACACGGCGGAGTTCCGGGCAACGCGAAAGGGCGGGAGAAAGATCGTGGCAGACAAAAGGAAGAAGAATCATAAGTGCGAGGAAGAGAAGGGAGCGTATGGCGGAAACCTTCTCCCCGCAAAAAAGCCCGCGCCCGTCCCCCTGCGGCTGGGCAAAGACTGCGATTACGAACGCGAGCTGCGCCGCCTGCAGATCGAGCTGGTAAAGCTGCAGGAGTGGATCCGGCACGAGGGCCTGCGCGTGGTGGCGCTCTTCGAGGGCCGCGACGCGGCCGGCAAGGGCGGAGCCATCAAGCGCATCGCCGAGTCGCTGAACCCGCGCGTTTGCCGCATCGCGGCGCTGGCCACGCCCACGGAACGCGAGAAAACGCAATGGTACTTCCAGCGCTACGTGGCCCACCTGCCCGCGGCGGGCGAAATGGTTCTCTTCGACCGCAGTTGGTATAACCGCGCCGGGGTTGAGCGCGTGATGGGCTTTTGCACCGAGCGCGAATATCTCGAGTTCATGCAGAGCTGCCCGGAGTTCGAGCGCATGCTGGTCCGCTCCGGCATCATCCTCATCAAGTACTGGTTCAGCGTGAGCGACGAGGAGCAGGAACGCCGCTTCCAGGACCGCATGAACACCCCGACCAAGCGATGGAAGCTAAGCCCGATGGATCTGGAGTCGCGCAAGCACTGGGCGGATTACTCGCGGGCCAAAGACGAGATGTTCGCGGTGACCGACACCAAGCAGGTTCCGTGGCGCGTGGTGAACGCGGAGAACAAGAAAAGGGCCCGGCTCAACGTGATCCGCCACCTGCTTTCGACGATTCCCTACCGCGACCTGACGCCGGCGCCGCTCAAGCTGCCGCGAATCGTGAAATCCAAATACGTCCGGCCGCCAATCCATGAGCAGAACTTTGTTCCCGAGGTGTACGCGTAAGGCAGGCATGTAGGGACTAAGGGACTGAGGAACTAAGAACGCGATTTCGAACCGGGACTATGCCCTGGTGCAGGGGTGCCTGCTGGCGATTTGGCTGACGTATGTGCTGGCGAATTTCTTTACGGACGTGGTGTTCCAGTGGGTGAACCCGAGGATGCGCGGGTGAGGGGCAGGCGAGTATCTTCCGGGTCGGCGACCAACCGACCGGAACTCATAGCAAGCGCTGGGGGACCTGGCAAGGAGCAGGTTCATCTGGAAAAGGAATGGATAACGAGCTAGAATGCCATCATCATGAACCATCAAGTCTTGCCTTTCGTGTTCGCGCTCATTCTGGCGCTTGTTTGGGCTTATCTGTCTTCACGGCTCCTCTTGCGCTCGCCGGATGGGAAAATCTCTTGGAACCCAATTAAGCGCCGGGGAAAGGAACCTATAGGATTTGAGGCTCATTTTGGATTCGGCATGCTTGGGATTGGCGTTGGTCTGTTCATATTTGACTTGGCCGATCACTACATCCGGTGGAAGCTGTACGGCAATCCGTCGGACCAGCCACAGCTTCAGAACGTGATTGAGCTCCTTTACTCTTCGCTCCTAGGCGGTGCCATTTTCGGACTTCTTATGGCTCTCCAGGATTCAACTTTCGGCAGGAAGCGAACCACACGACAGTAAGCATATGATGTTTTCGCTTCGTAGGGAGCGGTTGACCGGCAAACCGGATTGTAATCTTGTCTAACCTACGCTTAGCGGGACGATCTTCACCTCCATCCTCCCATCCGCGCTCACCGTCAGTAGCCCCACCGTCACCGGCAGCTCAAACCGCCGTGGCCCGCACGACCCTGGATTGAAGTAGAGCACGCCTTTCTTCGTGTAGAAGTTGGGCACATGCGTGTGGCCGTGGAGGACAGCGGCGAATTTTGCCGCTGCGGGGTCGAGGTGCAGGGTCTTCAGGTCGTGGAGCATGTAGAGGTAGAGGCCGGGGCCGGGTGGGTTTTCGATGAGAACCACGTCGGTCTCCGGCAGCTTGGCGCACGCGCCTTCGCGGTCCACGTTGCCGCGGATCGCCGTGACCGGCGCAATCTTTTCCAAAGCCTGAAGGACCGACGCCTTGCCCACGTCGCCGAGGTGCAGGATGCGGTCGACGCCTTTGAGTGCCGGAGCGACTTCGGGGCGGAAGAGACCATGAGTGTCAGAGACGATGCCGAGGCGCATGGAATCAGGATAAGCGGGGCGAGCGGGTCAGCGGGGCTACGGCGGTTCTCCAATTCCTGTGGAGTATCTGCGATGTTCAAGGTGGCGTTTTCTTAAGGGAAAACGCCACTTAGCGGATGTGGCTTCGCTCTACACCAATTGGAGAACCGCTATAGCCGAGTTAGGCTGAAAGAGGGCGCCTGACAGTTTCGATGAAGGAAAACTCCCGAATCAACGAAGGACACGTTCGACCCAACTGGCGGCGCGCGGTCGCAGCCTACACTGAGCCGCGTGTTCTCGAAGTGCTCGCACTGGGATTTTCGAGTGGCTTGCCGCTCCTGCTGACTTACTCAACTCTTTCAGCATGGCTTGCGACAACCGACGTGCGGCGCGCAGCGATCGGCGCCTTCGCCCTGGTTGGCACTCCCTACGCACTTAAAGTTTCTCTGGGCGCCGCTGATGGATCGCGTGCCCCCGCCACTGCCTTTGGGACGGCGGCGCGGTTGGGGAATCACCATCCAGATTCTTCTGATCGGCGCAATTCTTTGTCTGGGATCGTGCAATCCAAAGCACAACCTGCCGCTGATGGCCGCCTTGGCGGTGCTTGTCGCATTTCTATCGGCGAGCCAGGATATCGTGATCGATGCCTGGCGGGTGGAGAGCCTGAATGCGGATCAGCAGGCTCCCGGAGCGGCCATGATTCAGTCCGGCTATCGGATCGCCATGCTGGTCTCCGGGGCTGGCGGCTTGTTCATCGCAGCATACGCAGGGTGGTTCGCGGCCTATGCCACAATGGCTGCGCTCGTCGGCGTGGGACTACTGGTGTTTTTGCTGGCTCCCGAACCGAAGGTCCCAACGGAAACTTCGATTGCGGCTGGATCGGGCTGGCTCGCGATTCGCCACGCGTTTTCGACCGCTGTAATTGGTCCCTTTCGCGATTTCATGCGCCGGCCGCTTTGGCCTGTCATTCTGATCGCCATCTTCGGATACAAGCTGGGCGAGGCGATGGCGGGAGTGATGTCAACGCCGCTCTATATATCGCTGGGATTCTCTCTCCCTGAGATCGCGGCCGTTTCCAAAGTGTTCGGATTTTTCTCGATTGTGGCAGGGGTTCTATTAGGCGGTGTCGTGACGACCAGGTTCGGAATTCGCCGCTCGCTGATTCTTTGTGGCATTTTGCAGTCGGCCGGGAACCTGTTTTTTGTCCTGCAGGCTGTAGGCGGACACCGGATCGGCTACCTTGCTTTATGTGTTACTGCCGAAAATATCACGGGTGGAATGGCCGGGACCGCGTTGATAACCTATCTTTCCAGTCTGTGCTCGCCCGCTTTTACGGCGACTCAATACGCTCTGCTTTCCTCGCTCGCTTTGCTCGGCCGCACCGTGGTGGCCTCCTCAGGAGGAGTATTGTCGGAGAAGATCGGCTGGGTACGGTTCTTCCTGCTCACCACTGTCGTCGCATTGCCGGCCATCATCCTGTTCATCTGGATCGGGCCGCGTGACGATCTCAACCAACGCAAACCCACCCTCGAAAGCAGGGATGGCAAGTCAGAAGACCCGGCCCCGGCGTAGAAGCATTACCCGCCGGCGCCTTTCCAGTCGAGATTTCGTCCATATCGCTCACCTACTTTGGCCAGCGGCTGGCAACGAACGCGGACCCAGGCCCGGCGCAACACTTTGGAGACGGGAAAAACCATCGGCAACAAAAAAATACAGCGACACGGGCGCCGGGATGGGGCCTAGGTTGAAACCCACATTTCTATCTTGACCTTGACTTGCGAATCTTCGGATGGGCTGCTCCATCTGCCGGGCACGCTCCGGCTCTGACCCTGGACTAATGCGAGAAAAATGGCGAGCCGGGCACTCGGGGGGTATATCCTCTTGTGGCCGGAAAAGCAAAATGGAAATCCCGGTTCAAACGAAAGGCATACGTGTGTTCGACCATTGGATTCAACGAAGCATTGCAGTGTGTGCCGCTGTAACTCTATTGGCCGGTTGTGGAATGGTTTTTGGCCAGGCGCAGGGCGCTGTGGTTGCAATCGATCTCGGAGCCGCTCTTGACCACGCTCCGGCGGCTGAGGCCGATTGGGACACAACGCTGAAACTCGATCGTTTTCTGCCTGCAAATGGCGTGCCGGCGCCAACTACGCCGACTGCCGCATGGGTGGCGTGGGATGCCAAAGCACTCTATGTTCGCTTTCGCTGTGCCGACCCCGATCCTGTGTACCGCAACGGAGTCCGGCTGCGCCGGAGCGACCGCGTCGAAGTGGGAGTGTTGCCGCCCGGAGCCAATCAAGACGATCTTTGGCAATTTACTATCGACGAATCCGGCCAAGGCTTTGTGACCCACGGTAAGAACAAAGGCGCATTGCAGGGCGCAACTGTCGCATTGAAAGACACGGAGTGGGTCGCGGATTTTGCAATTCCATGGGACACGCTCGGCGGAATGCCTAAGGAGGTCTTTCATATGCAACTCTCCCGCGTGCGATTCATCACAGGAGAGGTGCTGAGCCCTTCGGCGGTCGATTTCCACGATGGGCCTGTTTCGACCAGTCTCGCGCCCGCTGCAACCGACGAATTTATGGAAGTAAGATTGGGGGGCAATAGGAATGCGCAGACGGCGGGCTTCGGCCTCATCGCGTTGCCCTCCGGGATCCGGCGATGGGAACGGCGCGCTGCGTTGCGTCGCGCAACTGGCGCGGAACTGAAGCAGATTCAGCGTCTGCAGCAGCAACTCGAAGCAGAGCCGGCTTCTGAAACCAATCTTCCCGATCGGGTCCGCCTGGCTGAGATTTGGTACGACCTTCTCGATCGGGAGGGCTTCAGTTTCCATCCGGAAAGCGGAACATGGATTCTCGGTTCCGGCGAGCTTGACCCATGGACGGCGCGACATCGATTCAACGATGCGTTGGTGAATCGCGATGCCGCCACGGCGTGCCGGATTCTCGATTCACTCCTCCGGCATTTCAATCGCGTTTCGCAATCGTGGTTCGCGGATGGCGCTCCGGGAGATGCGAGGGAGGACGTGTGGGCTCCGGTTGAAGCGATCGAGAGCGCGAGCAGCACGCCGGATCAGATTGTTCTGCGTGCTCGAGCAGGCAAAAAAGAGTTTCCTCGTATGTTTCGCTTGCATCCACCGGAGGCGTCCGGCTGCATGGGCCGGATACGGGTCTTTTCTCTCCGACTTCCTCCTTGCCGATCGAACTAGCGGAAACAGCGAATGAGATTCATGCCGCCTCGAAGAACTTAGCCGCCACGATCGAATTGCATGGGGATTGGCGCATCGATTTCTTCTCCGAGGGAGAGCGAAGAGCTTTCTGGAGTCTAAGAAAGGGTGATCTCCTTGTACACGAGAGTGGCGAAGGCCGGATGGAAGGCTTCTATTTGAGAGGCGGCCTGAGC
>CAWEGN010000015.1:0-57383 GCA_963808805.1 uncultured Acidobacteriaceae bacterium
CGGATCTGCGCTTGTATGTGCGCGCTCAAATAGAGCTCGTCGTCGAGGGCCTCGTCGCCTGGGCAAACGCTCTGGTCGAACACGGCCGCGCAGCCGACGGCGCCGTGATGCCGAGCTACACACATTTGCAGCGGGCCGAGCCTGTTCTCGTCGCGCACTGGCTCCTTGCCTATGTCGAAATGGCTCTTCGCGACGCCGATCGGTTGCACGACTGCGCCGCTCGCCTCAACTTCTGCCCGCTCGGGTCGGGAGCGGTGGCCGGCGCTACCATTGCGCTCGACCGCACCATCGCGGCGCGCGAACTCGGATTTGCTGCGCCCACCGCCAACTCCATCGACGCGACCAGCGACCGTGACTTTATCCTCGAATACCTCAACGGGCTCACATTCGTGGGCTTGCACCTGAGCCGGTTTGCGGAAGAAATCACGCTGTTTGCCACAGCCGAGTTTGGATTCGTGTCGCTGCCCGAGGCATTTTCGACAGGATCGAGCGCCATGCCGCAGAAGAAGAATCCCGATTTTACCGAGCTGATTCGCGCCAAAGTGGGGCGTATTCACGGCGCGGCGCAGGCGGTGGCGATGCAACTCAAAGGGCTGCCGTTGGCCTACAATAAAGATATGCAGGAGACCCAGGAGCCGGTTTTCTCCGCCGGCTTCGTGCCGCAAATGCTGAATCTCGTTGCGCGGTTCACGTCCGCCTTACAATTCAATCGCGAGCGCATGAACCAGGCGGCGCGGTCGGGCTACCTGAATGCCATGGCCGCGGCCACCTACCTCGTCCACAAGGGTGTTCCTTTCCGCACGGCGCATGAGAAGATCGGCCACGCGGTGCGCCTGGCCATCGAAAAGGGCGTCGAGTTAGGCGGCCTCACGCTCGAAGAACTGCGCCAGTTCGGCGATGAGTTCGGCGAGGATTTCTACGCTGCCATCGCGCTCGACGCCACGCTGAACTGCCACGATGTAATGGGAGGGACCGCGCGTGAGCGCGTGCGCGAGGCACTCGATGCCGCGGCGGAGCGGATCGCAGCACTGGCGAAATCGAAAGATGGGGAGGCCGTTCATGCTGGTGCGTAAAGCCCTCTTGCACGACGCCTCCAACATCTACGATCTTGTCAACTCGCTCTCCGGCGATGGCACGCTGCTCAAGCGCCCCTTCGCCGAGGTTTGCGAGAACATCCGCGACTTCACCGTCGCCGAGTCCGAGGGCGGCGTGTTTCTTGGCTGCGGCGCGCTGCACCTTTACGGGCCGCATCTCTGTGAGGTGCGCTCGATCGTGGTCAAGCCTGAGGCCAAGGGTAAGGGAGCAGGCGGGCGCATTCTCGCCGCGCTCATCGAAGAGGCCGAGACGCACGGCGTTCAATCCGTCTGCCTCTTCACGCGCATCCAGGATTTCTTCTTCAAGTACGGCTTCCGCATCGTCGAAGACAAGTCGGAGCTGCCCGACAAAATCTTCAAAGACTGCCAGGCCTGCCCGCGGCTGCACCGCTGCGACGAGGTAGCCATGGTGCGCGGGCGCATTCCGCGCATGTCGCTTCTCGGCCCGCGCCAGGAAGCGCAGGAGCTAGTGCGGATCTCCGGCTGAGTCAACTTCGATCATCCAGCGCCTTCAGGCTCATCTAGCCGGGGTCTTTGTTCGAATCCTCGACCGGGGATCCAGGCCAGTGGCGGAAAAGCCGCAAATTGCCATGGCGAAGTACGCTAGGACCGCGCGAGTTTCGAAGGTCGTGAGAATTGTGGCCGTAACCGTGCCACAGTACCCGAGCGCCGCGCAGGTTCTCCAATCGAGCGCGGAATAGACCGTAAGATAGATCACGGCGAAGACCGCCAGCAGAAGCGCGAGCTTTCGCACGAACAGCGCAAGAACGCATGCTGGAAGGCTGAGGAGAGGTAACGCGCAGTAAAGCACGGAGAGCACGGGATTCTGGCGAAAGTCGATGCCGTGCACTGCGAGCAAGCCGTAGAGGGTGACCACACAGCCCAGAACCTGCGCCGCAACGTTCAGGACGACTATGCAAAGGCTTCGAATGGTCAACTTTCCTCCCTCTCTCGAGCGCGCTTCTCGTTGGCGAGGATCGCCGCTGCGATCACCGCCTGCCCGTAGCTCAGTCCACCATCGCCAGGACTCACCTGCTTGTGCTGAAAAACCTCGAAACCTTCTTCTTCGAGCCCCTCGCGCAGTAGGCGCACTAAGCGTCTGTTGTGCATGCAGCCGCCGCTCATGGCTATTCGAGTGATACCCGTGGATTCGCGCGCAAGGAGTGAAGTGCGCACGAATGCGCCCGCCACAGCGGCATGAAAGCGGGCGGCAATCTCGGGCTTACTGACCTGCCCACGAAGATATCTAAGCAGATCGTGCACTAATGCGTGCCACATTGGCGCAGCCACGATTTTCATCGGCGCACGAGTTGGCCAATTGCCCTCGACCAATTTGAATGCGTATGGCCCCGCTTCCAAATCGTCATGCTGATCTATTGCCATACCCTCCAGTTCAATGGCCGCCTGCGCCTCATAATCCACTCTCCTCCGTTCGAGCACAACTGCAGCCACTGCGTCGAAAAGCCTGCCGACGCTGGAAGTCATGGGTGAATTGATACCTCGTTGCAACATTCGTCGAACGATGCGACCTTCTTGCTCTGTTACGCCGGTGCCCGCGAGAAATCTTTGCCCCTTGTCATCGAAGCCGGCCGCGTGCAAATGCCCCAGCGCCATGCGCCACGGCTCGCGAATCGCCGCTTCGCCGCCGGGCATCGACACATAGTCGAGGTGGGCAAAGCGTTCAAATCTGTCCAAACAGCTGATCAACACTTCCCCGCCCCAGATGCGGCCGTCGGAGCCGTAGCCGGTGCCGTCGAGCGAGAGGCCGATGACCGGGCCTTCGATGCCGTGCTCGGCCATGCATCCGGCGATGTGCGCGTGGTGATGCTGGACAGCAATCAGCGGTAGGCCGCGCTCGCGCGCCCACTGTTTCGCCCATGAAGTGGAGAGATAGCCGGGGTGCAGGTCATGGACCACCGCCTCCGGCTCAATCTCGAAGGTGTGCATGAGGTGGGCGAGCGACTCGCGGAAGAAGTCGAGGCCGGTGAGGTTCTCGAGATCGCCCAGGTGCTGGCTCTGGTAGGCGAAGCGGCCGCGGGCGAGGGCGAAGACGTTTTTAAGGTGGCCGCCGACGGCGAGAAGCGGCGGGGAATCGAAGGGCAATGGGACGGCGAGGGGAACAAAGCCGCGGGCGCGGCGAACCAGTTGCGGCGCGCCGTCGACTAATGCCATCACAGAATCGTCGCAGCGCTGCAGAATCTCGCGGTCGTGCATCAGGAAGGCATCCGCAATCTTGCCCAGCCTGGCCAGCGCCTCGTCATTATCGATCGCGATGGGCTCCTCGCTCAGGTTGGCGCTCGTCATCACGAGAGCTTTCACACGAAGATCGGCAAAGAGCAGATGCTGCAAGGGCGCGTACGGCAGAAATACACCCAGCCAGGGAATTCCCGGCGCCACGGAATCGGCAATGCCGCTTCCCGCGCGGCGCGCGGCCAGAACAATCGGCCGCGGAACCGTCTCGAGCAGTGCCTCCTCTTCGCCGGTCAACTCGCAAACCGCGCGCGCGGCGTCGAGATCGCGCACCATGATCGCCAGCGGTTTCCCGTAGCGATGCTTGCGCTCGCGCAGGCGCATCACCGCGGCCTCGTTGGTTGCGCCCACGGCCAGGTGGAACCCGCCGATGCCCTTGATCGCAACAACCTCTCCGGCCATGAGCCGGTCAATCGTCTCGATCACAGGATCGGCGTAAGGAATCTCGGTCCCGTCGGGTTGCACCAGCCAAACGCGCGGGCCACAGACAGCACAGGCGTTGGGCTGCGCATGGAACCGGCGGTTGGTGGGATCGTCGTACTCGGCCTGGCAGGCCGCACACATTTTGAAGCGCGCCATGGAGGTCTGCGGGCGGTCATAGGGAATGCTGCGCGTGATTGTGAAACGCGGACCGCAATTGGTGCAGTTGAGGAAGGGATAGCGATAGCGCCGGTCCTTTGCATCGAGCAGTTCGCGCAGGCAGTCGGCGCAGGTAGCCGCGTCGGCAGGAATGCCAGTGCTGACTTGGCCGGCTGCCTCGCTGGCGACGATGCGGAAGCCGGTTTCGCCTGTGGGCGGCGCGTTGTGGACGGTTACAGAGTCAATGCGCGCGAGCCGCGGGGCTTCTGCTTGCAGGCGGCGGCGAAAGGATTCCAGACATTCCGGCGAGCCTTCGATGGCGATGGTAACGCCGCCGGTGTCGTTGCCGATGAAGCCGGCGAGCCCCTCCTCCGCGGCAAGCCGGTAGACGAAGGGGCGAAAGCCCACGCCCTGCACGACGCCGCTCACGGTGAGCAGTTCGCGCCGCAGCAGCAGCCCTTCGGGCCGTCCTGGTTCTGGACGAGATTCCTGGGTCAAGTTTTCGCCTCCCTCAGGAAATCAGCATAGCGCATAGGGTTCTGCGCGTTCCTGGCTCGCGCCGCTTACGATCGCATGATTTGGGCCGGGGGTGGCGGCGCGAGCATGGGAAAAGTCGCATAATTTGAGTGTGGCGGAAGAGGAATGATGGATTGCAGGCCATCAAGAACGGCGGGCGCGGTTGCGGGAGTTGCGATTGCAGTCCTGCTGGGTGCGGCGACGGCTGCGCAGGAACCGGATGCGGCGGCAGTTATTCGCCTTTTAGATACGGAGGTCGCGTCTCGCGTGGCAATCGTCTTTGGATTCACCGACATCGAGCATTATTCCGTCTACCGGGGCAACGATGAAACGCATCCCGTAGCGGAAATGACGGTCCGGGACGCCTACAGGAAGGGCGCAGGCAAAACCTACACCGTTCTCTCCAAAAGCGGCTCGTCGATTGTGATCCGGCTTGGATTGAAACCGCTTCTGGAAGACGAAACGAACATCAACCTGCCGCGAAACGTTCAGAAGTCGTGGTTCACGTCTGCGAATTACGAGATGAAGTTGAAACCCGGCGGGGTCCAGCGAGTGAACGGCCGCAAGTGTTTCGCCCTGGCTATTATGCCTAAAGAGAAGGCAACCAACATGATCGACGGAACACTGTGGGTCGATGCTCAGGATGGATCGATTGTCGAGGTCGAAGGTGTCGCCTCAAAGAGGCCGTCCATCTTTGCAGGGACGACACACATGATGCGGCAATACATGAACATCGACGGTTATCCGATGGCCACGCATGCGCGCGCCGAATCGGACAGCTTTCTGTTTGGGCGGGCCGTGGTGATGGTTGATTACAGCGACTACCATCTCGAGCTCAAACCGGGCAAGTAAAAGAGTTACTGGCACGGGAGATTGACGCCGGCAGTTCGGCGGCGGGGGCTGTCGCGGGTGGGAAGGGAGGATCGGGTTTTTCGCGTGATCTTCCGCACAGCGTTCGCGCCGTTCTATCTTCGGCGCCGTGCGCCGCGACACCGCTGCCTGTCAACTGAGCGCTGAGGCTGGCAGCCGCATTTAAGAGCGGCCGAAATCCATGCCAATAAATGGGATAGCCACACACGCACGTGACTGCTGTCACGGTTTGCTAAAGCCCCAGGCAGGTACAACAATAGTAGGCAACTGGCGCAGAGGGCAACATTGCCGATCTGCACCGGATGCGCAGTTGCGGTTGTTCACCCCAGGGAGGAAATGTGCCTGTATTCGCGCCCCCGCCACTACCCAGCGAAGACAAACGATGGAAGATCGTGAACGGCACCATGCGCAAGAACGGGTTCGCCCGTCACGCGCTGATTGAGACGCTGCACACGGTGCAGTCGTCGTTTGGATATCTGGACGACGAGTCGATCCGCTTCGTTGCTCTTTCGCTGCGCGTGCCGTTGAGCCAGGCTTACGGCGTAGCCACGTTTTATCACTATTTCAGCCTGAAGCCGCCCGGGAAACACACGTTGACGGTGTGCGCCGGCACGGCGTGCTACATCAAGGGCGCGGACAAACTGATTGCCGCGGCGGAGAAGCGGCTGGGCATCGCGCAGGGTCAGACCACGAAAGACGGGGAGATCAGCCTGATGACGGCGCGCTGCGTGGGCGCGTGCAGCCGCGCGCCCGTGGCTTTGTGCGACGGCGAAGTGGTGGGCGAAGTGACCCGCGAACAGGTGCTCGAGCAACTGGAAAGGTGGGCCGTGGAATGACCATCGAGGAGCTCGAACAGATCGCCAAAAGCGTTCAACAGGAGAACGCGAAGTACGACTACGAAATCAACGTCTGCATGGACCTGGCGTGCGCCAGCCAGGGCGCCGGCAAGTTGAAAGATGCACTGGTCAAGGCCGCCGAAGCCTCGGGCAAAACGGTGCTGGTGCGGCGCACCGGCTGCATGGGCCCGTGCTCGCACGGGCCGCTGGTGCGCGTCGATCCGGAGGAGACGCTTTACCACCGCGTGAGCGAGGGCCACGCCGAAGCCATTGTGAAGAGCCTCGGCGGTGCGCCGGTAGCCGAGTTGCAATGCGACCTGAATGACCACTTCGACAAGCAGGTGCGCGTGGTGCTCGAAAACGCCGGCTACATCGATCCGGAGAAGATTGACGACTACATTGCGCGCGACGGCTACAAGGCGCTGTTGACGGTGCTCTCCGAAATGACGCCCAACGGCGTAATTCACCGCATCACGGAGAGCGGCCTGCGCGGGCGCGGAGGCGGCGGCTATCCCACGGGGCTCGAAGTGGGGCACGGTGGCCAAGGCCGCGGGCGACCTGAAGTACGTAATCTGCAACGGCGACGAAGGCGATCCCGGTGCGTTCATGGATCGCAGCGTGATGGAGGGCGATCCGCATCGCGTGATCGAGGGCATGGCCATTGCCGCCTATGCCGTAGGCGCGAGCAAAGGGTTCATTTATGTCCGCGCGGAGTATCCAGTGGCCGTGTCGCGGCTGACGACAGCGCTGCGCGAGGCGCGGAGGCATGGGCTGCTGGGCAACAACATCTGCAACACGCCGTTCAACTTCGACGTGGAAATCCGGCTGGGCGCGGGCGCGTTTGTGTGCGGCGAAGAGACGGCGCTGATCGCTTCGATCGAAGGCCAGCGCGGCACGCCCAAGCCGCGGCCCCCGTATCCGGCCGCAAGCGGGCTGTGGGGCAAGCCCACTCTGATCAATAATGTGGAAACCTACGCCAACATTGCCCCGATCGTGCGCAACGGCGGCAAGTGGTTCTTCAACATGGGCTCGGAGCGCAGCAAGGGGACCAAGGTGTTCGCCCTGACGGGCAAGATCGCCAACACCGGCCTCGTGGAAGTGCCCATGGGCATCAAGCTGCGTGAGATCATCGAAGACATCGGCGGCGGCGTGCCGGACGGGCATACCTTCAAGGCCGTGCAAACCGGCGGGCCCTCCGGCGGTTGCATCCCTGCAGAGATGCTCGATGTCGGCGTCAGCTACGACGCGCTGCTGAAGATGGGTTCGATCATGGGCTCCGGCGGCATGATCGTCATGGACGATACATCCTGCATGGTCAACGTGGCGCGCTTCTTTATCGAGTTCTGCATGACGGAGTCGTGCGGCAAGTGCATTCCCTGCCGCGCGGGCACGGCGCAGATGTTTACGCTGCTGACGCGCATCTGCAACGGGACCGGAACCATGGATGACCTGGCGCTGCTTGAGGATCTCTGCTCCACGGTGAAGGAGACGAGCCTGTGCGGCCTGGGCCAGACGGCGCCCAATCCCGTCTTGAGCACGCTCAAGTACTTCCGCAACGAATACATCGAGCACATCCTGCACAAGCGCTGTCCGGCCGGCGTTTGCAACATGGAAGCGGCCGTGGAGGTGGTGGCATGAGCGTGGAAACCGACGTCAAAACTCTTGTCATCGACGAGCAGGAAGTGAGCGCTCGCGCCGGCCAGACAATTCTGGAAGTGGCGCGAGAGAACGACATCAACATCCCCACGCTCTGCCATCTCGACGGCCTGAGCGACGTGGGCGCGTGCCGTCTATGCCTGGTGGAGATCAAGGGCAGCAACAAGCTGCTGCCGGCTTGCGTGGCCACGGTGCAGGAAGGCATGGAGGTAAGCACCAACACCGAACGGCTGCAGAAGCACCGCCGCACGATTCTGGAACTGCTATTCGCCGAGCGCAACCACATCTGCTCAGTGTGCGTTTCCAATGGCCACTGCGAGCTGCAGACGCTCGGCCAGGAACAGGGCCTCACGCACATTCGCCTGCCCTATCGCAACCCCGAGCTGCAGCGTCGACGCCTCGCACGAGCGATTCACTCTGGACCACAACCGCTGCATTCTGTGCACGCGCTGCGTGCGCGTCTGCTCTGAGATCGAGGGCGCGCACATATGGGACGTGATGGGCCGCGGCATCAATTCGCTGATCATCTCTGACCTGCACCAGGATTGGGGAGGCTCGGCTTGCACCCGCTGCGGCAAGTGCGTGCAGGTGTGCCCCACAGGAGCGCTCTTCGACAAGAGCAAGATCGGCTCCGATCATCCTAAGTATCCCGATTTTCTCCCCTACCTGAACCTGATGAGGGAAGCGCAATGAGCAAACTGAAACTCGCGACAGTCTGGCTGGACGGATGTTCCGGCTGCCACATGTCCTTTCTCGATATGGACGAGCGGCTTCTCGAGCTGGCGGAAGTGGTAGACGTGGTCTATAGCCCCATCGTGGACACCAAGGAGTTCCCTGACGAGGTGGATATCGCGCTGGTTGAGGGAGCCGTAGCTTCGGTGGACGACGAGAAGAAGATCAAGAAGATTCGCGATCACTCCAAGATGCTGGTTGCGATGGGCGACTGCGCGATAACCGGCAACGTGCCGTCGATGCGCAATCCCATCGGGCCGGAGGCGATTCTGGACCGCGCCTACATCGAGAACGCCAGCGCGCAGGCGCAGATTCCTTGTGTCGTGGTGCCCAAGCTGCTGCGTGTGGTGCGTCCCATTCACGAGTTTGTGAAGGTGGACGTGTTTCTGCCCGGCTGCCCGCCCTCCGCCGACACATTTCACACCGCGCTGACCGCGCTGGTGAACGGCGGACCGCTGGATATTCCGGCGCTTACCCGCTTTGGAGCTTAACCATTCGGAGATGAGCACTATGAGCCAGACCATCACCATCGATCCGGTAACACGCCTTGAAGGGCACGGCAAGATCACCATCCAGCTCAACGACAAGGGCGAGGTGGAGGACGCGCATTTTCACGTGACGCAAGTCCGCGGCTTTGAGCGTTTTTCCGAGGGCCGGCCGTTCTACGAGATGCCCAGCCTGATGGCGCGCATCTGCGGCATTTGTCCGGTTTCGCACCTGATTGCGTCTGCCAAGGCCTGCGAGGCCATCATGTCGGTGCGCATTCCGCACACCGCGGCGCAGTTGCGGCGCATGTTGAATCTGGCGCAGATGGTGCAATCGCATGCGCTGAGCTTCTTTTATCTCGCCTCGCCCGATCTGCTGCTGGGCATGGAGGCCGATCCCAAGGTCCGGAACATTCTGGGCGTGGCGGCAACCAAACCCGAGCTGGGCCGCGCCGGCATCGCGCTGCGCCGCTTCGGGCAGAGCATCATCGAACTGCTCGCCGACAAACGCGTGCATCCGGGCTGGGTTGTGCCCGGTGGCGTGACCGAGCCGCTTGCGGCCGCAAAGCGCGACAAGATTCTGGCCATGATCCCGGAGGCCTACGCAAATATCGACCTGGCCCTGGGAGCGTACAAGAAGATCGCGGACACGTTCAAAGCAGAGATCGGAGTTTTCGCTAACTTCCCGTCGAATTACCTGAGCCTCATCAACGAGGATGAATCGATCGAGTTCACCGATGGCGCGTTGCGCCTGATCGACGCCAAGGGCAAAATGATCGAGGAAGGCATCACGGCGAGCCGTTACGCCGAAGTGATCGGCGAAGCGGTGGAGCCTTACAGCTACACCAAGTTCGCTTACTACAAGCCGCTCGGGTATCCCGAAGGAAGCTATCGCGTGGGGCCGCTGGCGCGGCTGAACATCGTGAAGAGCATGGGCACGCCCAAGGCCGAACAGGAACTCGCCGGGTTCAAGCAGTTGGCGGCGGGCCCGGTCGAGAGTTCGTTCCATTACCACCATGCGCGGCTTGTAGAGATGCTTTACGGCGTGGAGAAGATCGAAGAGATCCTTGCCGATCCGCGCATTCTCGACAAACACGTTCGCGCCACGGCCGGCGTCAATCGCCTCGAGGGCCAGGGCCAGGCCGAAGCGCCGCGCGGCGTGCTGCATCACCACTACAAGGTGGACGAGAACGGCAAGATCACCTGGGCGAACCTGGTGATTGCCACCGGCCAGAACAACAAGGCAATGAACCTGGGCGTGCTGCAGGCCGCCAGGCACTATGTGAAGAAGGGCAAGTTCACCGAGGGCATTCTGAATCGAGTGGAAGCTGTGGTGCGCACCTTCGATCCGTGCCTGAGCTGCTCCACTCACGCTGCCGGCCAGATGCCGCTGGTGCTCACGCTGGTTTCTGCCGATGGCACGGTTCTGGACCGGGTTGCTCGCTAATGGAAACGAAGTCGGCCAGATGCCTCATTCTAGCCTGCGGCAATACTTTGCGCAGCGACGACGGCGCAGGCCCGAAGCTCGCTGCATGGGCGGAGGAGCGGTTCCGTCAGGAACCCGATGTACGCGTCATTTCGCGTCAGCAGTGGACTCCCGACCTGGCCGAAGACATTGCCGCTGCCGATTCCGTGCTCTTCGTAGACTCCTCGGCGAGTTCTCCCCCGGGACGCGTCAGGCTCATCCCGGTCCCGTCGCCTGTTCGACAGCTCAGCGCCGTCTTCGCATCACCTCAAGCCGTCCGAACTTTTAGGTGTGACGCGCTCACTCTATGGCTCAATCAAATCCCATGCCATGCTGTTAACCGTCGGGGTGGGCTCTACCGAACTGGGCGAAACATTCAGCGCGCCCGTCGAAGCCGCTATCCCACGCGCGCGCGGCATTCTGGAGAAAGCCGTCCTGCGCTTTCTTGGCCGCTGAGCGAGTTGAAGCTCCTCACATTCCGGGTAATCGAAAGAAGCCTGGAATCGCCTACGGCGCGAAACCTCGTGCATTGTGTTCATCGGGGCGGCCGGGCTTCTCCACAATCGCCGTCGCCCACAGAAACCCACCGACGGCTTCCTTTGCGTTGATGACTCGTTTGCAGCCCACATAGTCCGCGTAGCTGGCTTGTACGCAGACGCCGTCGCATGCGCTCAATATATCGACGAGACCGTCGCTGTTCACGCGCGCATTGCGCGTGATTGCGCGATAACCTGCCGCGACCACCGGTGCGTATGCCTTGCCATCAAGCAGGCCCAGTTCGATGCCGCGCTCGAGAGCATAGGTGAACATGGCGCTGCCCGAGGTGTCGATCCAATTGTCGCTGCGGCCCGGTTTGTTGACGATAAAATACCACCCTCCGCTCACCGGGTCCTGCGCTCGCTTCAAACCTGCCGCAAGCCGCTCATAGATATCCAGCACCTCCGCACGGCCGGGATAATCGGCCGGCAGACGCCCCAAAGCTTCCACAACCACCAGGGAATACCAGCCCAGCCCCTCGCTCCACACTTCCCGCGAAAGCCCTGTCGTCGGGTCTGCCCAGTGCACTTTGCCTCGCGGGACCACCGTGGCCGAATCGGGATTCGCTGCCCAGGCGTGGTAGTAGAGTCCGCCATTGTCTTTGAGAGCGTGGTGCGCAAAGACCGTAATCTGTTTCACCGCCTCATCAAAGCAGTATTTGCGATCGCCGATGGAGTCACCATACCGGAGCAGAAACATCTGGCCCATAAAGACGCCATCGACCCACATTTCACCGCGCAGCCTGGGATTGTGCCAGAATCCTCCATCCGGGTTGCGCGGATAGGTGTCGAACATTCTGCGGATCTGAGTCGCGGCTGCGCGATAACGCGGATCGTGCGTGTGCTCGTACAGGCCCACCACGATGTTGCCCGCCATGGCGCTGTCGAGGCTATCGAGCTTGACGTCCACAAGATGGCCGTTGCGATCGATGTGCGGGTCAATCTGCTGCTCGATGTAGTTCAGGTACCGCGGATCGCCGGTCGATTGCCATAACAGCTCGAATCCGTTCAGAGTGTAGCCCTTCCAGTAGGACCACTGCGTGAGCGAATCTCCGGGCGCGCCGGTATTGCGCTTCATGAGCGTGTCTGCCAGGGCGATCGACCAGAAATGTGGTTCCTGCGCTGGCACGCGGCCCTGACTGTTCAACAGCAAGAGGCCCGTGACAACCGAAAGCGCCCACTTTGCAGGGGCACTCTTGCGAAATTGCTGCTTGATTCTTGTCATTGCAAGTGACCTCGTCGGAACATCGGCTTTCGCACTCAAAAAAACTGCGGCGGCTGCATTTGCCGCAGCCGCCGATCACAAAGAAAGCATAGACAAGTTCAGAACGCCGCCATCGTCTGGCGCAGGCTGTAGGAACTCAGCGTTTTGATGTAATTGCCGCGATCGTAGGGCGAGGTGTCAGGCACGGAACGGCGACTGAGGCAGCCGCGCGTCTCGGCCAGCGATGGGTACTCGCGCTTTTCCAGCCAATAGCGCAGGTCCGCCAGCACGCGCGCAATGTGCTCGATGCCGTGAATGTGCAGCGCGGAGACCATCATGGCCACGCTGCCGCCCGCCATGATCGCCTTCAGTACATCTTCGGCGGAGTGCACGCCGCCGGTGATGCCGATGTCGCCCTTGAGATGGCCGTAGAGTATGGCCGCCCAGTGCAGGCGCGGCAACAACTCGGACGGCGTGGAGAAATGCAGCGTGGGCCGCACCTCCAGCGATTCAATGTCAAAATCCGGCTGATAGAACCGGTTGAAGAGGACGACGCCGCATGCGCCCGCTTCTTCGAGGCGCGCGCACAGATTGGGAAAACTGGTGAACGACTGCGAGAGCTTGATGGCCACGGGAACTTTGACGGCTTTACAAACTCCTGCAACCAGTTCGAGTAGCAGCCGCTCGATCTCGTCCGAGGTCTGGCTGCGGTCAGTGACCAGCGCATAGGTGTTCAGCTCGATGGCCTGCGCGCCGGCCTGTTCCATCTCTTTGGCAAAGCGCACCCAGCCGCCGCTGGTGGCTCCATTCAGGCTGGCCATGATGGGGATGTCGACGGCCTCGCGGGCGCGCCGCAGATGCTCCAGATACCCTTCATGGGTCATGCGGTAGTCGTTGAGTTCGGGCAGGTAATTGAGAGACTCGGCGAAGGAATTCGTACCTCGCGACAGATCTTCGTCGAGAGCGCGCGACTCCAGCGCCAACTGCTCTTCAAAGAGCGATGTGAGCACGATGGCTGAAGCTCCCGCATCCTCCATGTGACGAATATTGTCGAGCGACTCGGAGAGCGGCGTCGACGCAACCACAATCGGACCGTTCAACTTCATGCCGAGGTATTGCATGGAAAGTTCGGTCATTCCTCACCTCCGGCAGCCGCAGCCGCCAGTTTTTCTTCCGGCTTTTCTTCAGGTTTTTCCAGGGGCGCGATGTGTGGCGTCTCTCCGCGGCCCGGCATGGCCGCGCGGGCGGAGTAGACGCGCCACTGGCGCTCCACGTCGTCCTGCGCTTCCTTCAGCAGCTCCGCAGCCAGATCCGGATTGCTTCGCGCCAGCATGGTGTACCGGGCTTCGCGGTAAGCATACTCCTTGAGCCGGATCGCCGGCGCTTTGGAGTCGAGCTGGAAGGGATTCTTGCCTTCTTCGCGCAGTGCTGGATTGTAGCGCATCAGCGGCCAGTAGCCTGCTTGCACGGCGAGCTTCTGCTGTTCCAGCCCGTGCACCAGGTCGTAGCCGTGGGCGATGCAGCTTGCGTACGCAATGATGATCGACGGCCCGTCATGCGCCTCGGCCTCCTGGAAGGCCTTCACCACGTGCGTGTCGTTGCCGCCCAGCGCTACCTGCGCCACATAGACGGAGCCGTAGCTGACCGCCTCCATAGCCAGATCCTTGCGGCTGGTCGGCTTGCCGCTAGCCGCGAACTTGGCCACCGCGCCGCGCGGCGTAGCCTTTGAGGCCTGGCCGCCGGTATTCGAATAGACTTCGGTGTCAAGCACCAGTACGTTCACGTTCTTACCCGAGCCCAGCACATGGTCGAGCCCGCCAAAACCGATGTCGAAGGCCCAACCGTCGCCGCCCAGAATCCACACGCTCTTGCGCACCAGCGCATCCGCGATCGCCAGCAGATTCTTCGCATCCGAAGAACTCGTTGCCGGCCAGCCGCTCGCGCAGTTGTTTCACCCGCTCGCGCTGCTGGTTGATCTCCATCTCGGTCTTTTGCGATGCTCCCACCAGGTCCGCCGCAAGCTCCGCGCCCACGGCTGAAGTCAGCCGCGTCACCAGCGTTTCGGCGAAGGCCTTCTGCTGATCGAGCGCGACCCTCATGCCGAACCCGAACTCCGCATTGTCTTCAAACAGCGAGTTGGACCACGTTGGCCCGCGGCCCTGCGCGTTGCTGGTGTAAGGCGTAGTGGGCAGGTTGCCGCCGTAAATCGACGAGCAGCCCGTGGCGTTGGCAACGTAGAGCCGGTCGCCGAACAACTGCGTCAGCAGCTTGATGTAGGGCGTTTCGCCACAGCCCGCGCACGCGCCCGAAAACTCAAACAGCGGCTGCAAAAGCTGAAGATCCTTGACCTGCGTGTGCGAAAGCTTCGCGCGATCCACTTCGGGCAGCGAGAGGAAGAACTCCCAATTCTCCCGCTCCGGCTCGCGCAGAGCCGCTTGCGGCGCCATATTGATGGCCTTCTTGCTGGCGTCGCTCTTGCTCTTCACGGGACAGACTTCGACGCACACGCCGCAGCCGGTGCAATCTTCAGGGGCCACCTGGAGTGTGTAGCGTTGGTCTTCCATGCCGCGCCACTTGGGCTTCGCCCACTTCAGCGTTGCCGGCGATTTATCCGCCAGCTTGCCGTCGTAAATCTTGGCGCGAATCACCGCGTGCGGGCACACCATGGCGCACTTGCCGCACTGAATGCAGAGATCCTTGTCCCAAACGGGAATAAACTGCGCGATGTTGCGCTTCTCCCACTGCGCAGTGCCCGAGGGGAACGCGCCGCCGGCTGGAATCGCGCTCACCGGAATCAGATCGCCCTTGCCTTCGGCGATCTGGCCCAGCACATCGTGAACAAACTTGGGTGCCTTGTCGGAAAACGCCCCCGTCACGTCGAAGTTGGCAGTGGCGGCCGAGGGCAGCTCAACCTTGTGCAGGTGCGCCAGCGCGTGGTCGACGGCTGCGAAGTTCTTTTGCACAACAGCTTCACCGCGCTTGCCATAGGTTTTTTGAATCGACTTCTTGATCTGCGCGATGGCTTCCTCGCGCGGCAACACGCCGCTGATAGCGAAAAAGCAGGTCTGCATGATGGTGTTGATGCGCGACCCCATGCCCGCTTCGCGCGCCACCTTGTAGCCGTCGATCACATAGAACTCGATCTTCTTGCGCAGCATCTCTTCCTGCATGCTGCGCGGCAGCTTGTCCCACACCTCCGCCGCCGCATACGGCGAGTTCAGGAGAAAGACGGCTCCCGGCATGGCGGCTTCGAGCACGTTCATCTTCTCCAGGAAGCTGAAGTTGTGACAAGCTACGAAGCTGGCATGCGTGATGAGGTAGGTGGAGTGGATCGGATTGGGGCCGAAGCGCAGGTGCGACATCGTCATCGAGCCCGACTTCTTCGAGTCGTACACGAAGTAGCCCTGCGCGTAGTTCGGCGTTTCGCTGCCGATGATCTTGATCGAATTCTTGTTCGCCCCTACGGTGCCGTCGGAGCCGAGCCCGTAAAAGAGTGCGCGCACGGTCTTGGGATCCTCAGTGGAAAACGCGGGATCGTAGTCAAGGCTCGAGTGGCTCACGTCGTCGTTGATGCCGATGGTGAAGTGGTTTTTGGGGGAGGGCTTGGCAAGCTCATCGAAGATGCCTTTGACCATCGCCGGCGTGAACTCCTTCGATGAGAGCCCATAGCGGCCGCCAATGACGGCAGGCATGGTTGCAAAAGGCAGATGGGCGGAATTCTCCGCAAGCACGGTCAGGATGTCCTGATAGAGCGGCTCTCCGGCCCCTCCGGGCTCCTTGCAGCGGTCGAGAATGGCGATCAACTTGACCGTCACCGGCAAAGCGGCCAGAAACGCCTTGCTGTCGAAGGGCCGATAGAGCCGTACCTTGACCAGGCCGGCCTTCTCGCCCTGGCGCGTCATTGCATCCACCGCTTCCTCGGCGGTTTCCGCGCCGGAACCCATGAGCACGATCACGCGTTCGGCGTCTGGCGCTCCATAGTAGTCGAAAAGATGATAGGCGCGGCCGGTCCGGACGGCAAAACGATCCATCACCGATTGCACAATGCCCGGCACCTTCACGTAGAACGGGCTGCAAGCCTCCCGGGCCTGGAAAAACACGTCGGGATTCTGCGCCGTCCCGCGGATGAATGGGCGATCCGGTGTGAGAGCGTTCTTGCGGAAGGCGATGAGGTGCTTGTCGTCTACCATCCCGCGAATCGTCTCGTCGGTGATGGGAAGAATCTTGCCCACTTCATGCGATGTGCGGAAGCCGTCGAAGAAATGGATGAACGGTATGCGCGATTCGAGGGTGGCGATCTGTGTGATGAGCGCCAGGTCGGCAACCTCCTGCACGGAATTCGAGGCCAGCATCGCCCACCCCGTCCCGCGGCAGGCCATCACGTCGGAGTGGTCGCCGAAGATCGACAGTGCATGGGTTGCCAGGGTGCGTGCCGCAACATGCATCGTCGCCGGGGTCAGCTCACCGGCAATCTTGAACATGTTGGGGATCATCAGCAGCAGCCCCTGCGAGGCCGTAAATGTCGTTCCAAAGGCCCCGGCCTGCAACGCCCCGTGCAAGGCGCCGGCCGCGCCGCCCTCGCTCTGCAGTTCTTCCACAATGGGTAACGCGCCCCAGATGTTCTTCTTCCCCTCCGAACGCCACTGATCCGCCCACTCGCCCATTGGCGACGAGGGAGTGATGGGGTAGATGGCGATGACTTCGGAAAGTCGGTAGGCAACGGAGGCCGCAGCCTCGTTCCCATCCATAATCACAGTGTTCAGTTCACTCATTCGCTTCGCTCCACAGTGCCGCCTTTGAGGAAGATCGGCTGCTATCGTGAGTCTCTTCTTTTGAGGCAGTTAGCCGCAGTGATGCGGGGCACAGGGAGGGCCGGAAATCCCACCTTATGGAACGATGTTTATATCGTGCAACAAACTGTAAATGGAATGACTCTTGTGGTCATTATGCCGGTGGTATGCTCGGCGCATGGCGCGTCGGCCGCACCCTGCTCCTGGCCGGCGAACAGGAGCGCGCTCGCTTGGAGGCAGTTTAATGAGCAAGAAAGTGCTGATACTTTCCTCGAGTCCCAGAAAACGCGGGAACTCGAACGCCTTGTGCGATCAGTTTGCGAAAGGTGCAGTCGAGGCCAGTCATCGGGTCGATAAAGTGCTCCTGGGGAAAAAGAAGATTAACTACTGCAGGGGTTGCTACGCCTGCATGGGAAGTGGAAGATGTGCGCAGAAAGACGATATGGCGCAAATCCTCGACGAAATGATTGCGGCCGACGTCATCGTCCTGGCGACGCCTGTCTACTTTTACACCATGTGCGCCCAATTGAAGACCCTGATTGACCGGACGGTCGCACAGTATACGGAAATCACCAACAAGGATTTCTATTTCATCGTCACTGCGGCCGACGGAAGAAAGGCATCCCTGGAGCGGACCATCGAAGGTCTCCGAGGATTCACCTCCTGTCTGCGCGGAGCAAAAGAAAAAGGCATCGTTTATGGCACAGGCGCATGCGAAATTGGCGATATCCTGGCAAGCCGCGCCATGAAACAAGCGTACGAAATGGGTAAAGCACTGTAGACGGCCCGCAACTGGCCTGCCTCTTCGAGCATTCTTGGCAATCGGATGACCCGATCCAATGACATCAAGGGAGGGAATTCAGCAATGGAGATCAAAAGAAGCGGCTCGCAGCCCTCCGGCAAGGGACCGGCCGATTGGTTCACAGGCACTGTGCGGATCGACCCGCTCTTTGACGCGCCCGATCCCGCCCGCGCTGCCGGCGCCAGTGTTACTTTTGAGCCCGGAGCGCGCACCGCATGGCATACGCATCCCCTCGGGCAAACTCTCATCGTCACGTCCGGCTGCGGCCGGGCGCAGCGCTGGGGCGGTCCCGTCGAGGAGATTCGCCCGGGAGATGTGATCTGGTTTGCGCCGGGCGAGAAGCATTGGCACGGCGCGGCGCCAACCACGGCCATGACCCACATCGCCATCCAGGAGAAGCTCGATGGCAAAACCGTCGATTGGATGGAGAAGGTAAGCGACGAGCAATACAGCGCGTAAGTTTGCTGGTTGAGCCAGATGGGGCGCCGAGCGGAAATTGAAGAGGCTCGCGATCAAGCGAGCAGGCTTTCGACCAGCGACTGCCACTCGGCTTCGAACGTGGCCCGATGAAATTTGCGGCCAGCCCGCCTCCGTCGGAATCTCCTCTGTATGCGAAATGGCAGGCCGCTTCAGCCTTGAGAGGACCTGCCCTCTTCAGTAGTCGGCGGAGTTCCTGGGCTCCAAAAGATCATCGAGAGAATCCCAACGACAAACAGAAGCTCGACAAACCGAACACGCGCCCCAAGAAAATGCAGGACTAATCCAAATAAGATGCAGGCCTCAAAGTATGCAAGGCTCATGACATTGGTCGTCATCCATCGTTTGAGTTGGATTGATTGCGGCTCATTTTCAGATGCACGCCTCCCAGCCCCAAAAAAGAATCTTCGCGTATTGAAACCGACGACAACGCATAGGAAGGCCACAACCGTGATCGCCAGCTCAAACACAGGACTCACGGAGTGATGTCCATCGGCCGGAATCGTGACCACGATATAAACGAACAAGAACGCCGAGACGATCCATGCGAGCTTAAAGATACGCATCAGCAGCGCCAGTGATTTGACGGCTGTTTCCATTGGTGTCGGTCCTCGAGAAACGGAGTACCACAAAGGTCTTTGGCGTCCGTGCCCTCACCGCCCTAAAAATCCGCCTCTCTCATGGCGCCCTCGCTGCCGGCAACTCAAACACCTCAATCGCCCCGCCGTTGAGAATCGCGATCCGGCGCCCCAACGGCGAGATGGCCACATTGCCTCCGCCATCGAGCATGGGAGTCAGCGGCGCCTCCAGCACAACTTTGCCGTCGGCAGCATCCATCACGCGCACCACCTGGCCAATCAGGTCCTCAGCGCCCACCAGTTTCTTGTGCCTGTAGTGGGCGGCCGGGTGCTTTAAAAGCAGCGTTTCTCGCGCCAACAGCGAGCCATCCGGCGCCGCCACCACGAGCGGCAACATGGCATTGGTCGCCGTCGTCACTCGCCAAAGCTGCGCGCCATTGGCCGTCGATAGCGCCGTCAGCCTTCCCCCGCCCCCGACGGCGCACGTACTCACCAGCAGCTCCGTTTCGGTGACAAAGGCAGTGCTTGGCTGGCAGTTCGATTCCACCTGGCCCACCTCCCGGCTTCCGTCGGCAAAGAGATTCAGCTTCAAGGTCCACTGCGCGGCGCTGCCTCGCACGCTCTCCACGTAGCCGTCCGCATTAACGGGCCAGTCTCTCGTCTGCGCGTCCCAAGGCACGCGCATCGTCTTGATCACCTCGCCCGATTCCCGCTTGAGTGTGCGCACCACCAGCGTCTGCAGCGCATCCAGCTTCTTCGCATCGCCCGTGGTCGCGGTCTGGCCCGCCGCCGGACTGCTGGCCTCGCCGGACCCTTGCCCTGATCCCGGTTCCAGCGAATTAGTAATCATTACCTTCTGCGCGACATCCAGCTCCACCCACAGCAGACGGCCCGGCAGCCGCAGGTTCGGCGTGGTCTTCAGCGTAGCGTCGCCCTGCTCAAGGCCATCTGAGTCCCGCAACAGAAAATGACCGTCCTTAAGCATCCACAGGTAGCGCGCCTCGTCGGGAACGGTCCACAGCGCTTCGGACTCGATCTTCCCCTCGGACAGCGCCACCACGACGGCTCGAATCTGCCGGTCCTTGTCGCCCATGTCATCCGCGGCGTCGCGGCGCATCAGTCCCGGCTTGCGAAAGGTAAACAGCAGCCGATTCTCGTCGAGAAAATCCAGACTCACCAGCGTATACCGATGCAGAAGGTAGAACGGGCCGGGCGCAGAGAACCCGAGCGGGCCAACCGGGATCGTGTACGCAGGGGGCAGGCTGGGATTTTGTGGATAGGGGTCGAAGACTTTCGGCTCTTCGTGGAAATCGGATGGGAGCGGCGGAAACTGTAAGCCTGTCTGCGCTGGCCCGGGCGCTGCCGCAGACATCAGCACGGCGCAACTGACCAAGACCTGCGCCACCCGGCAAAACACGACAGCAAGTTGATTCACCATCGCATCCTATTCTTACTCATGCCGCCGAGCTGCTACTGGAATCGTCGCTCCTCTATGCCAGCAGTTCCGCCACCTATGGCATCCACTCCGAGATCGGAATCTGTTGCGGGCAAACGCCTTCGCAGGTGTCGCAATCAATGCAGGTGCCTGCGCGCTGCTCCTCCCTGAGCACAAATTTGTAGCGAAACCGCGCCGCGCCCCCGTCATCGTACGTGTGGGCATAGTTGAAGAGATCGAAATTGACCGGAATGTTTACACCGTTGGGGCACGGCATGCAGTACCCGCATTGTGCGCATGGAATCGTAATCCGCGACTGGTACTGCTCGCGGACCCGCGCCCGGCAGCCGCATGGCCCCGAACCCCAGTGCCGAAGCCTTCCAATCCAGCCTTCCAAACTTGCGATATTGCATATCCGGCCCCTTTCGTGTTGTTGATTCGGAAAGAGGATTCTACACCGGAACTCCAAATGCGGACGCGCTCATTCCCCTGTCAGCCCTTCGACCAGTGCTTGCCACTCCTCTTCCAGCATGGGGCGGTGGAATTTTCGGCCCCGCGCGGCTATACCAGTAGTCAGCGTTCCAGGCGGCGCCCTCCTTGCGGTGAAGGTAGGCGTGTACGGCCATTGCCTCGCGCGTCGAGAGGTCGTCAACCATGCCGTGGGCGCGCGCCCAGTCTCCCCTCGCGTCCCACCAGAGCGCCGCCAGCGGCGCTGGCATCTCGCGCGGTGGTTCGGCGAACGTGAGCGAGGCGCGGAAATCGTCAAGCGTCATGGAACCCTTGTAACACGGAGCCCGCGACCCGCAAGGAATGCTCGGGCAGACTCCGGCGAAGAATCTCAATGTCTTCCGCCGTCGAGCGCAGTGTTGCACTTAGGCCCGGCGCTCATCCTCAATCTTTTTTCGGCGCACTGTGATTTAAATCACATCCAGAAATCGTTCCCGCTGCTAAAAAGGAATCTGCATCCCGATAAATTGAACAGAGGATCCGCCAGAGGGGTTGGGAGGGGGCTGGGGGTTCCCGGCTGGTTCCCTCTCCAGGAGGTCCAGCCATGAGAATATCCGAGCCGAAAATCCCGGAAAAGCCGCATTGCGGACTCAGGCATTTTCGCCGTATACTGAAATCCGACCATTCCGGTCGTATTTTTCTGCTGGTCGCCCCGGCGACTGGCATCGTGAGGTCCGGCAGGTGAGTTTGTTGAGCGAATTAGCTGTTGGCGAATGCGGCATCCTGGTTGCCCTCGACCTGCCTGAGTCTGTCCAGAACCACCTGATGCATATGGGTTTTGTGCCCGACGTGCAGGTAACGGCGCTGCGCCGCGCGCCCGCCGGCGATCCCACGGTTTACCTCGTGGATGGCTTGGAAATCGCCCTCCGGCACGAGACAGCAGAGGGCATCCGGGTTCGGCCTTTCAAAGCTGCGGCTGAGGAAGCTCCTCAACTGGCCGAGGCCGCGCGATGAACGCCTGTTGCGAGACACCTGTCTTTGAGCCGCCCGCGGCTCCGCCACCCGAAGGCGCGCTGCAGACAGTTGTCCTGATCGGGCCGCCAAACTCCGGCAAATCCACTCTCTTCAACCGGCTGACGGGCCTCCGCCAAAAAGTTGCCAATTACCCGGGAGTCACTGTCGAGCAGCGCATGGGCCTGATGGCCGGCGTCGGCCGCGACGACCTGACGCTGATCGATCTACCCGGTATCTACTCACTCACGCCATACTCTGAAGATGCCCGTGTGGCCGTCGATGTGCTACGCGGCAAGATGCCGGGCACGCCCAAGCCCGACGCGGTGCTGCTGGTGCTGGACTCGGTTCACCTGACGCGGCAACTGATGCTGGCCGCGCCGGTTCTGGCGGTGGGACTGCCGACGTTGGTGCTGCTCAACATGACCGACGTAATGCAGTCGCGAGGCGGGCAGATCGACACGCTGAAGCTCGCCCGCGAACTTGGCGCTCCCGTCGCGCAGATCAGTGCCGTACATGGAACGGGCCTGGATGCCGTTCCGCTCTTCCTCAACCAGCAAACTGACCGCGAGAAGGCAAAGCCGCTGGCGCTTCCAGTCGTCGGCAACGCGGCCAGCACATACACGTGGGCCGCGCAGGTCAGCCGTCGCACCGGTTACCGGGCTCCGCTGTCCGCCGAGAACACGCGCAAGATCGACAACCTGCTCTTGCACCGCATCTGGGGGCCGCTGCTCTTCCTCCTCGTCGTAATCGCCGTCTTTGAGAGTGTCTTCGCCCTCGGCCAGCCGCTCTCCAACGGCTTCGGCGATCTCCTCGCCCGCATGGCCGATCTTGCCCGCCCCCTGCTGCCCGTGGGCTGGCTGCAATCGCTGCTCCTCGACGGCGTGTGGAAGGGCATCTGCTCGGTGCTGGTGTTCCTGCCGCAGATCCTTCTGCTGTTTCTCTTTATCGGGATTCTTGAGGACTCGGGCTACCTGGCCCGCGCGGCGCTCATCGCCGACCGCGTAATGCGCTCGATCGGACTCAACGGCAAGGCCTTCATCCCGCTGCTTTCGGCGTACGCCTGCGCGGTTCCGGCCATCATGGCCACGCGCACCATCGCCAACAAGCGCGACCGCTTGGCCACCATTCTCGTCACGCCCTTCATGACCTGCTCGGCGCGGTTGCCGGTGTATCTGCTGCTCATCGCGGCGTTCATCCCCAACGTCTACTACCTGCACGGATTCCTCGGCCTGCAAACGCTCGTCATGCTCGGCCTTTATCTGGCCGGCGGAGTCGCCGCTTTCACCACCGCGCGGCTGCTCAAAAGCTCCATCCTCAGGTCGAGCGATACGCCGTTCATCCTGGAGCTTCCTCAGTACCGCATGCCCACCCTCTACTCGCTGGCTCTGCGGCTGCTGGACCGCGCGCGCATCTTCATGAGGACTGCCGGCACCATCATCGTCGGCGTGACGATCGCATTGTGGATCCTCGCGCACCTGCCCGTCATCCAAACCGCGGCGGGCGCGCTCACTGCGCCGCAACTGGCCGACAGCCTCATCGGCCGCCTCGGCCACTTCATCGAGCCGGCCATTGCTCCGCTCGGCTTCAACTGGAAGATCGGCATCGGCCTCTTGTCCAGCGTGCTGGCGCGCGAGGTCATGGTCAGCACCATGGGCACGCTCTACGGCGCGGACCCCAGCACCCAGGCGCTCAACCTGCAAACCGCCCTCCACCACGACATGACGCTGGGCGGCGCGCTGGCGCTGATGATCTTCTTCGCCTTCGCCATGCAGTGTACGTCCACCATCGCCGTAGTCCGCCGCGAGACCAATAGCTGGCTTTGGCCCGCCGTCCAGTTCCTCTACATGCTGGCCCTGGCCTATGGCGCCGCCTTCGCGGTCAACCACATCGTCATGGCGATTTTTGGCTAACATCCTTTCTTGACGCAATTCCCAAGGGCAGAAACCGGAGACTTGCAGGTGGAGGATTTCTTGCGCTGCGGCGCGAGGGAAAATCGTCGCATCGGGAGAAGTAGAAAAAACTCCACCTGCAAGTGGAGCGATTCGACGGATTTGTGACCTGCAGGTATATGAAAATGATGAATTTCGTCGAATCGGAGATGCTGGATAGAGTCTGGCAGCCAGCGGAGCAAGCGGAGTAGGCGGATTTACGGCGGTTCTCCTGCATCTCTGATCCATTTCGGACAGAATTCAATGTGGCTTTTTCTTGATGAAAAAGCCACTTAAGGCATTTCTCCCAATCCTCAAGAGTGCTCAATGGTTCGAAGGTTGCCGCTCACTGGGGTTCGCGTCAACTTTGCGGTCTTGAACCCCTATACACCATTGGGAGAAATGCGTCAGCGATTGTGCCTTGGTCTACACCCGCAGGAAATCCGCTATAGCGCAGAGTGCTCACATCGCGTGCCAGCTCATGTCGGCGCGGACGGGAATCTCGTTTTTGATGGGGACGGTAAGGAAGGACGGTCGGTCAATTTTAAAATCGGAACAGGTGAGCGGGATCGTTCCCGTAATGTGCACTTCACTGCCCTGCTGAGTGCGCTCGAAGGGGACCTTGGCATAGTGGGCGGTATTGCCGGCGAACTGAACTTCGAGGTCGGCGTGAATCCACTGTTTCGCAGTCTCGGCCTGAGCGAAGTGAGCGCGGACCTGGATCAGCGGAAATTGCGCGCCGCGCGTGGCCTCGATCATGTGCAGGTCGCGGTTGGTGTCGCCGGAGTCGAAGCTTTTGACAGGGACAGCGATGAGAAAGTCGCACCAGCCGTCGTGGCAGACGCCTTTGCCTCGCGCCGCATGGCTCATGCCGTCCACTTCGTGCATTGGATGCGACATGTGATAGGTGAGCGTGGATTGATCGGCTACCCAGGTTGAATCCGGTTGCGCGAGGGCGGAGTGCGCAGCGAATAAAGCCACGAGTATGAATAAAAAGGCGAACAGAAACCTCCGCTGCATTATTTCTCCCGGAATTTGAGGTGAATGGGCCAACTGACGGCGACGATGGAGGCGCCGTAGGCACAGACGGTGGCGATGGCGACTGGGCCATGGAGCGAGGCAATGCCATGGACTTTTTCGCCGGCATTCTCCTGCTTGTATGCGTCGTAGCCCAGGATGGGCGTAAGAATCATACCGGGGCCGTGAACGAAGGCCAGCGCCTCGTGAAAGCGAATGGCTCCGTGCTTGGGATTGCCGGGTACTTTGGGCGCGAAGACCGCGAAGTAGGCGGTGGAGAAGTAGAGGGCCGTGGTCGCGCCGCCGAGCGCGGCGTGAAAGTCGAGGTTGGCGTTGGAGGGCTCGGTGATGGTTTGGCCGTTGCGGCCTTTGGCCTTGACCATAGGCCCGGTGATGAGCGTGGCGGCCATGGGCGCGAGGGTGATGAGGCCGAGACGCTGGTGAATCTTGAGCATCTCGGTGCGCTTGTTGAGCTCGGCCTGAAGCTTGGGGTCGGCTTGCGTCTGCTGCGGCGTGAAACCGAGATCGGAGAGCGAGGGCTCCTGCGAGGATGAGGAGGGTACCGGGGACGCCGCGGGCGTTGGCGCGTTAGGCAGCTCGGGCTGCGCAGGCGGAGTTTGTTGGGCTGAGGGCGCCTGCTGCTGAGGTTTGGGTAGCGGCGTGGATTGCGGCTGCTGTTGCGTTGGGGCTGACGGCTGTTGCTGGGTGAAAGCAGTGGACTGGGCTTTAAGCAGAGTGGGGAACGAGAGGGCGAGCAAAAATACTGCGGCTCGGAGTACGCGCTTCTCCGCTTGCAGAGGCATTCTTGGTTCTCCTTGTAGTCGGGCTGGGGAGAAGATGTGTTCATGATTCAGACGCAATCGGGATCGAACAGTGAGCGGGGACAGGAATCAGTGCGACGCGATCCTCACGGTGCATTGTACGAGCCGCTAGCGGCTGGCGGCGATCATCGGAGCGGCGTGCTGGGGGCTGGCGTCGGTGGCTGTCGCGCCTCATGCACGTTTGCGGCGCCGCTCGACGTACTCGCGCAAGGCCAGGTTCATGCGGGTCTGATAGCCGTGTCCCTGGCGTTGGAACCAGTCGACGATGTCGGCATCGATGCGCAGCGACAGGGGACGCTTGATGGGACGGTAAAACGGGCCGCGCACGGCATGGCTCCAATCGGTGATGGGCGGCATTTCGGCGGTGTCGATCTCGCTCTCAGGCATAGCGGCCAACGCTTTTAGCTCAGCACGCAGCTTCGGCGTCAACGGTTTAGGATTGCCTCTCTTCATACTCCTGCCTCTCATGGCTTATCGCCTTCCGCGCGCTGATGATTCTTCCGGCTCCGGATTCATCCTCGGGCCAGGTGTGGACAACATAGAGGACTACGATTCCATCCGAACTTGGCGAGCCCAGGGTTCTCCAACGTTCTTCATGCGGGTACGGGTCGGGAACCGAGATACACAGCGGGTCGCCCAGGGCACGTTCGGCGAGTTCAAAGCTGACCCTGTGCTTCTCGAAATTCGCTTTCGCCTTGGCGGGGTCCCACGTCCAGAGCATCCGACCCTCTGTATATACAACAGTGTATCTACGCCAGCACGGATTGTCAAATAGGATTACTTGCTCCCGGCGATCATCTGCGCGGCGTGCTGGAGGCTGGTGTCGGTGACTTTGGCGCCGCTTAACATGCGGGCGACTTCGTGGGTGCGGGAGCGGTCGTCGAGGACGCGGATGCGGGTGGTGGTTCGGCCGTCCTGCTCACGCTTTTCTACTGCCAAATGTTGATCGGCGAAGGCGGCGATCTGCGGCAGGTGGGTGACGCAGAGGACCTGCTGGGCGCGGCCGAGGGCCTTGAGCTTCTGGCCGACGGCCTCGGCGGCGCGGCCTCCGATGCCGATGTCGATTTCGTCGAAGACGAGGGTGCGCGGCGTGGTTTTCTTTTTTGACTTGGACGAGGAGCCTTCTTCGACGGCGACTTTGAGAGCGAGCAGGACGCGGGAGAGCTCGCCGCCGGAGGCGATCTCAATGAGCGGCTTGAGGGGCTCGCCGGGATTGGTGGCGATCAAGTATTCGACCGAGTCCCAGCCGGAGGGGGTCCAGTGTGGGTGGTCTCCCTCAGGGGCTAAAGCCCCATCGTTTTTTGCGGCGGCATCGGCACGCGACCCACCCACTGGGTGGGTTCCCCGGTCGTGCCCTGACACAAGGCTCCGCTTATCAGTGCTCCCTTTCTCGGAAACAGTCTCCGGGCCTAAAGGCCCGTGCGATCCTACGGCCTTATTGCCAGGGCTAAAGCCCTGACCTCCCTCCACGCTAAAGCCCGCAGCCTTCGCACCAGTTCCAGTTGCGGAATGGAAATCATTGGCGGAGGTGACGGCGACTCCAAATTTCACCTTCATGGCGAGCGAGTTGATCTGCGCTTCGGCGAGCTTGGCGAGTTTGGCCGCGGCGATCTGGCGTTCGGCGGTGAGAGCCGAGGCGGCTTTGCGGTATTCAGCTGCAACTTTCTCGAGATCGGCGCGGAGGGTTTTGAGGATTTCGTCGCGGTCTTCGACCTCAGAAAGCTTGCGGGCCACGTCCTCGCCAAACGCTATGACCTCGGCGACGGTCTTGCCGTATTTGCGCTTGAGGCGGTCGAGGAGGGCGAGGCGGTCTTCGATTTCGGCGAGGCGCTCGGGCGAGGCGTTGATGCCTTCGGCGTAGTCGCGCAGCGAGGCGGCGAGGTCGGAGATGGTGGCGCGGGCGGAGGTGAGCTGCTGGGCGGATTCGGCGAAGCGCGCATCGTAGCGGGCGAGTTCTTCCACATTTCGCAAAGCGGAGCGGAGAGCGGCTTCGGCGGATGAGCCGCCTTCGTAGAGCTCGTCGAAGGCGCTCATGGCGGCGGCGTAGAGCTTTTCGGCGTTGGCCAGGACACGCTTCTCGGTTTCAAGGGCTTCGTCTTCGCCGGGCTCGAGATGGGCCTGCTCGATCTCCTTGCGCTGATAGGTCCAGAGATCGACCATGCGCAAGCGGTCCTGCTCGCCCTGAAGGAGATCGTTGAGCTTGCCGGCGGCGGCGCGCCAGCGAGCGTGGGCCTCGGAGACGGCATCTAAAGAGATACCGGCGAAGCGGTCGAGCAGGATGCGCTGCTGGGACTGGTCGAAGCTGGAGAGGCTCTCGGTTTGCGCGTGGACCAGGGCGAGCTCGGGCGCGAGCTGCTTGAGGACCTGGACGGTGGCGGGCTGGTTGTTGACGAAGACGCGGCCCTTGCCGGTGGAGAGAATTTCGCGGCGAAGGATGACGTCGGCGCCATCGGCGTCGATGCCGTTTGCTTCGAGGATGGATTCGGCGCCGGGCGTGGACTCGAAGACGCAGGAGACGACGGCTTTGTCGGCGCCGTGGCGGACCACCTCCGCGGAGGATTTGCCGCCCATGAGGAGGGCCAGGGCGTCAACGAGGATGGATTTGCCGGTGCCGGTTTCGCCGGTGAGGAGGTTGAGGCCGGGACCGAAGGAGGCGATGGCGTGATCGATGACGGCGTAGTTTTCAGCGCGGAGTTCGACGAGCATGGCTTTTCCCGTGAAACGAATTCGATGGTTGGTGTTCGGACGTTGAGAATCCGAGCGCAGCATAGCATGAACGGCGGGGCTGGAGGGGATTTGTTCCTGCCGCAGGCGCAGGTTACCCCATTCTTGGCACAAGAAACCGAGGGCCAAGGATGGGCCAACCAAAACATGTAGGGCATCCAAACGGTCACTTGGGCGCGGGAACACTGTCTGATACCGTGGAGAATGAGGTGATTGACGATTCTTACGGCAACATTGGCGTGCTTTTTGCAGGCTGACGGCGGCACGGGCGGCGCGCCCGCGCCGGCGCTGGGCTTCGGCGCGCTGGCAAATATGATGGGCGACATCGGGCCGATTGCGATCGCGGTGCTGGTGCTGCTGCTGATTGCCAGTCTTTACTCGTGGATGGTCATCCTGGGCAAAATGTCGGCGTTCAAGAAAGCGACGACACAGAGCCGGAGGTTTATCCGCGCGTTCCGCAAGGCGAGCCGCTTGCAGGAGATTGCGGCGCTGACCGGTGAATACAGCGCGAGCCCGCTGGCGCAGGTATTCGAGGACGTATACGAGACGTACAGGCGGCAGACGGGAGGGTCGGGACCTCCGCGCAGCCTGACGCCCCTGGAACGAACCGCGCAGACCGCTGCCAGCGAAGCGGTGACGGCGCTGGAACGGCGCATGACGTGGCTGGCGACGATCGGGAGCACGAGCCCGTTTGTGGGGCTGTTCGGAACCGTGATGGGCGTGGTGGAAGCGTTCCACGGGATTGCGACGGCGGGCGGAGGGTCGCTGAAGGCCGTGGCGCCGGGCATTGCCGAGGCGCTGATCACCACGGCGGCGGGATTGTTCGTGGCCGTGCCGGCGGTGGTAGCGTACAACCAGTTCACGGCACGGATAAGGATTTTCGCTTCGGCGATCGACGACTTTTGCCGCGAGCTGCTGAACTCGCTGGAGGAGATGCCGGTGCGGGGGCAGACGCAGGCGCCGCCGCGGGCGCCTGCCGAGATGCCTCGCGAGGCGGAGCGCAGTCTTTATAAGTAGCGGAGCTAGCGGAGTTGGCGGAGCTAGCCCAGTTCCGCAAGAGGTTCAGCTTGGCATTCACAACAATCAACGGACAAACACGATCGTCGCTGGCAGAGATCAACATTACGCCGCTGGTGGACGTGGTGCTGGTGCTGCTGGTGATCTTCATGATCACGGAGCCGGTGCTGCAGTCGGGGATTGAAGTGAACGTACCGAAGACGCGGACCGTCAAGCAGATTACGGAGCAACGGATGGTGGTGACCATCGACCGCGATCAGAATGTGTATTTGAACGATCAGCCTGTCAACGTTCACGATCTGCCGGCGATGCTGCACCAGGCGGGTGTCGATCCGGCGCACCAGTCGATTTATTTGCGCAGCGACGAACGGGTGCCGTTCGGGGCCTTCGCCAGCGTGATGGATGCGGTAAAGCAGTCGGGAATCACGAATGTTTCGATTGTGACCCAGCCGCTGGAAGCCAAGGGATCGGCGGGGAGCGGCGGGAATTAGCGACAGAGCGGAGCTAGCGGGGTTAGCGGAGTTAGCGGAGCTAGCAGGAATATGAACAGCGTTCTGGAGGGCGGCGAGCACCTGGAGCGGGAACTGACGCCGGAGCCGATTGCCGGTCCGGCCACAGGCTCAGTGCTGTTGCACATCCTGGTGGCTGGGCTGCTCGCCTATTACGGATGGGTGCTGGGGCTGTTTCATCACAATGTTTGGGGCAGCACGGGCGCGGGCGGATCGATGCAGGTAACGCTGGTGAGCAGCGCATTGCCGCTGCCGGCCGACCAGTTGAACCAGAATGTTCTGGCTACGGAGACGCCCAGCCAGGCGCCGGCGACGCCGAGTCCCAAGGAACAGAAGCGCGTGGATGAGACAGCGATTCCGATCCTGGGCAAGCAGGTGAAGCCAAAACAGAAGAACCTGGCGAAGACGCAGCTTCATCAGCCGCCGCCCCGGCAGAGCGTGGCGCAATACGGCGAGCAGGCGGGGTCGGTAATGCCGCACCAGATGCAGATCGGCTCGACCGGCCCGACCACCGTCGGGGACAACAACTTTGCCAGTTTGTATCCGTGGTATGTAGACCAGATCAACCGGAAGATGTCGCAGAGCTGGGACAAGCGGCAGGTGGATCCGCGCACGCCGAAGGGCGCGCGAGTGTACCTGATTTTTACGATTAACCGGGACGGCAGCCACAGCCAGCCGCAGACCGACACCTCGAGCGGCAGCCCCACGCTGGACAACTCCTGCATGCTCGGCGTGCAGCGCGTGGATACCTTTGGCCCACTGCCGTCGAACTATAATCAAAGTACGTTGAAGGTGTCGTACTACTGCGAGTACTGATGAGTGCAACCAGCCTCCAGTTCCCTGCCGCGAGTGCCTTTATAGTTATCCCGCGGCGAAAATGGCGCTTCATGAAAACAACCGCAACTGTCCGTCAGCACATCGTACCTAAAGGATAGAAGCCGGAGGCTTAGACAGGAAGGATTGCACATCGCATGAAGGCAACAATTCGGGTCCTCCCCTTGTATTTGTTCTTCCTGGCGTATTTTTTCACGCCGCAAATCTCCGCTCAAGACTGGGTGCGCACAGGAACGAACCTGGGCAACGAGCGCATCCGCCTGGCGGCAGCGGATTTCAAACCGGTAGGGAGCGATCCCCAGACGGCGCCGCTGAAGGCGATCTTCGACTCCACACTCTTTAGCGACCTCTCGAACGCGGGCATCTTCGACATGGTGTCAAAGAGCCTGGCGCCGCAGGCTATGCCCGGCTCGCCGCAGGAGATTGTGCTGAGCCAATGGTCGGCAGTCCCGGCCAACGCGGCCATGGTTGCCTTCGGAGCGCTTGCCGTCACCAATGGCCGGCTGGTGGTCTACGGATGGCTGATGGATGCGCGCACTGCCGGGAGCGCGCCGGTGCTGGTCAGGCAGTACAACGAGGCGGCCAGCGAAGAAATGGCGCGCACGGTGGCGCACCGCTTTGCCGACGACATCATCTTGCGGCTGGGCGGCGGCATCAACGGCATTGCGGAGACCAAGATATACTTCGTGAGCAACCGCACCGGGTCAAAAGAAATCTGGGTGATGGACTACGACGGGGCCAACCAGCACGCTATCACCCATTTAGGCAGCATTTCGCTCTCTCCGCGCATCTCACCAGATAACTCCCGAATTGCGTTTGCCTCGCTGGGAAAGGAAGGATGGGCGATTCGCATGTATTCGCTGGACCTAGGCCGGCTGGTGAGTTTTCCCACGGGCACTGTGGGCGGGAGCAACCAGTCGCCGGCGTGGTCGGCAGACGGATCGATGATCGCGTTCTCTTCCGCGCGGTCGGGACACCCCGATATCTGGGTTGCGGACGCGAGCGGCTCCAATGCTCACAGCGTAACGCCGTTCGGCTCGGACGTGGCGCCGGTTTGGAACCCGCGCACCGGCAATCAGCTTGCATTCGTGAGCGGGCGAACGGGCGAGCCGCAGATTTACATCATGGATAAGGATGGCTCCAACGTACAGCGGATGACCGACGGCGGCTACGCCATCTCGCCTTCGTGGCAGCCCAGCGGCGGCATGCTGGCATTTGCTTGGAACCGCAAGTACGGACCGGGCGATCCCGGCGGATACGACATCTACATCATGGACATTGCGAGCAAGAACTGGCTGCAAGCCACGCACGAAGCCGGCATTAACGACTTCCCGTCGTGGTCGCCGGATGGACGCCACATTGTGTTCCAGCGCCAGATCGGCCATCGTACACAGATTTGGACGATGCTGGCCGATGGCACCGATCAACATCAACTCACCTACTCAGGCGACAACACGATGCCCAACTGGAGCTGGAAATGAGTTTCGGAGCCAGAACATGAAGCCCCGAGACGAACCATGAGCAGCAACCGGTATTTCATCGCTCTGGAATATCATTTTCTTGTGCGGACACACGGCGGCTTGGGAGTAACAAGAAAACCCGGTCACCGGAACGATTCCGATGAGCTTTTTTGTGAAGGAGAGTTCACTTGAAACTACGCTATAGCATTTTGACCCTTTTTCTCCTGTTTGTGGCCTTGACGGCTGTCTCCGGATGCAAGAAGCATCAGCCCTTGCCGCCGGTGGAGACAGCGCCGCCCGCAACCGCGCCCGCGCCCACGGCGCAACTGACGGCGACGCCGGCGGTAATCTCGGCAGGAGACCAGGTACAACTGACACTGGCAGACGACCAACGCAACTTCCGTTTCGATCGACGGCATCGGTGACGTTCCCTCCGTGGGCGTAAAGACCGTCTTGCCGACGGAGTCGACCACCTATCACCTGGTGGCGCGCGGAGAGGGCGGTTCGGCCGACGCCTCGGCGCACGTGACGGTGAACGCGCCGCCTGCGGTCAGCGTGCCCAGCACATCGATGACCGAAGAGGAAGAGTTCAGTGCGCGCGTGCAGCCGATCTTCTTCGACTACGACAATTACGATATCCGGCCCGACGCGCAGGCCACGCTGGCGAAGAACGCGGATTATCTGATCGCGCACCCCAACATCAAGATCGTGGTTGGCGGTTACTGCGACGAGCGCGGCTCGGACGAGTACAACCTGGTTCTGGGCCAGAACCGGGCGCAGGCGGCCAAGACCGCGCTGGTTACGGCCGGCGTGGCCGCCGACCGGATCCGCGTGATCAGCTACGGCAAGGAGAAGCCGTTCTGCACGGAGTCGACCGAGGAGTGCTGGCAGTTGAACCGTCGAGACGGATTCACAATCGACCGGTAAGGCAGCTTCCAGCTCCCAGTTTCTAGCTTCTAGCCTGTCCGGTGGTGATGCGACAGTCGCGGTGGGTTGAAGGGCCGGGTAGGCGCGGCTCGCGAAGGGATGAAAGTCCGCCGCCAGTCAGCGGCAGAGAAGCGGATTTGATTTGACACGGCAGCCTCGCCCTACCGGCCGGGCTGCCGTATGTTGTATTCAGGAAGGTCGAAAAATATGTGTGGATCACGGAATCTTCGCAATCGCCTGCTTGCAGTTGCGGCGGCGATTCTTCTATTCGTTCCCGCCGCGGTACCGGCGCGCGCGGTCTCAAAGGAGATCGTGGAGCTGCAAACCCAGGTGCAGCAGTTGCTGGACATGGTGCAGCGGCTGCAATCCACGCTGGACGCGCGCATGGGCGTGCTGGAGCACCTGGCGCAACAGACCGCCGACCAGGCGACCCAGGTGACGACCACGGTGAATGCTCTGCAGCAGAAGCTAAGCACGCAGGGCGAGGCCGTGAACGGCAAGATGGATACGGTCTCAGGACAGGTGCAGTCTCTGAACGATTCGGTCGACGAGCTGAAGGCGCGCATCGCCAAGCTGGACAAGACAGTGCAGGATTTGCAGGCGCAACTGCAGGCCATGCAAGCGGCGCAGGCGCTGCCGGGCGCAACGCCGCCGGGCGGAGCGGCGAATCCGGCGCCGGGCCAGGAAGCCGGTTCACCGGGCGTTCCCGCAGGCGGGGCGGCGCCGGGCGCTGCCGCTACGCAGCAGGCGCCGCCGCTTGAGGCGACTATGCAGGCCGGCGTGCGCGACTACAATGCCGGGCGGTATCAGGTGGCGCAAGGAGAGTTTCAGGAGGTGGTGCACTACTATCCTCTGGACGATCTGGCCGGAACTGCGCAGTTCTATCTAGGCGAGATTGCCTACCAGCAAAAGGACTATGCGGCGGCGATCAACAGCTACAACGCGGTGCTGGAGGGGTTCAGCGGCAACGCCAAGGCTCCTGCGGCGCAACTGCACAAGGGATTTGCCCTGCTGGCGATGGACAAGCGGCAGGCGGGTATCGACGAACTGCGCGAGCTGATCCGCCGGCATCCGCAGACGCCGGAGGCACACACGGCGCGCAGCAAGCTGACGGCGTTGGGGGTGAAGACGGAATCGAAGGCAACGCGGTGAGAGGCGGCTTCTGGAGTCAGCTCTTAGATTTGGACAGCCTCTCCCATCTTGAGGGGTTTTTCAGGCCCTTGCCAGTAGATGAGCAGGTAGAAAATGCCCAATGCAAGCAGGCTTAGAGGTGCAAGTTGCCTCAGGAGCAACGGGGCTGTATTCGCCAGCGCGAGCGATAGCAAGGCAAAGGGCCACACGGTGGTTGCTGCGACAGCGATAACATTCAAAATGAGCGCAAGCCACTTCCATCGACCATTGTGCCAAAGCAGAGCACATGCCGGAATAGTCAAGAGCAGGAGTTTTGCGTCGTAGCCGCGATGATACACCGGCAGCATCGTGAGCGCCGCAAGCGACGCCAGAGCAACCCATGCCGATTCCTGCGTGAATTTTGTTCTAGCAGTTTTTATCAGCAGGAACATGAGCAGCACGCCACAGATCGCGTAACTGAAAGAGTTGTAGAACCGCGGATCGTCTTTGTAAATACTCAGCGCGACCTGCAGATTGATCGGGGCGTGAGCAGCACCAAAATTGGGAGACAACGGGCCGGGATCGCTAACGCCCCCCTTGGCAGAATCAGCGTGGAGATTGGCGCTTAATTCCTGTGCCCAACCCGGCGCAATGGAGGAAGCCACGATCACACCCGGCACAGCCAACGGCACGGCCAACGCAAACGCGAGCGCTGCGTATTTGCGACCCGCGCCAGGTGCGACCAGGAAATAGAGCCACACAAAGCCGGCATCGTGCGGTTTCATCAGGACCGCTAAAGCCAAGCAAATGAGAGCTACGACCTGATGCTTTCCGTTCAGCATGAGCCATGCTGACAGAACAGACAGACCAATGACGACAGCAGCGAGATTGCCGGAGAATATGGCATCGCCGAGGTCGATCAGCAAAAGGCCGATAAGAATGAGCGGCGGCCCAGTTGCGTAGCGAACAGATTCGCGAAAGATCAAATAGGCCGTAAGCAAGGAGAGGCATACGATCAACGGGATCCAGATGGAATGAGCTGCGTACCAAGGAAGTGCGGCCAAGGGCAAGATCAGGAACAATGCCGTGGGCGGATAGAGGCATGTGAACATCGATTCTTCATACATCCGCAACAACGTAGCATCAACTGGAAGCTTGCCGCCTTCGGCCAAGTACTCGCTGCGGAGGTTATCAAATCTGTAAGGATCGCGGTGGTCAAGAAAACAGCGTGAAGCCGAGTAAACGATTCTAAAATCCCCCGTGCCGCCGTTCCAGGCAGCGATCTCGAGACGAATGCCCCATAGGATTCCGACCCCGCCACACAATAAGACCCATAGGATCATGTCTCTTTGTGCCATCTTCATATGCATACCATCCTACACAGGAATCTCGTTGACGTGCACGGATCCGCTCATATTGTTGCGAGTTCCAGCGCTATCACGACGCATTGTCCGCTTGTTCGAGACAACGAGCTGCTTCGCGCCGTCCGAGCACTCACTCAAACTGTCACGGAGAATATGGCCTCACTTCCTAGCCTGGCGGCGAAGCGTTTCGCGTAACGACACAGGCCTCAATCCACGACACGAAAAAGCCCCACGATGAGCGGGGCTTTTTGTTTGAGTTGTGACACCGGCGAAGATTTGCGCTTTAACTTTTCGCCGGAGTGTCGATCGGGACAGGGGCTTCGGAAGCGGAGCTGCCAGCTGAAGCAGCGGACGCGGCAGCGCCGGCATTGGCAGCTGCTTTCGCAACGCTCTTGTAGTGGCGGACATCGGCGCCCTGCACCCAGAAGATGACGTCTTCGGCAATGTTGGTGGCGTGATCGCCTACGCGCTCGAGGCTGCGGCAGATCATGAGCGCGTTAAGGGCCTGGGGCGCAAGATGGCTCTGCTCCTCCATCACTTTGGTGAGAGCACGGAAGGCGGCGCGGTTCATCTGGTCGACGGCGTCATCCATGGTTAACACGCCGCGGGCCAGCTCGGCGTCGGCTTCAATGAACGCCTGCAGGCTTTTGCGCACCATGTCGGCGGCCATCGAGGCCATGCGGGGAACATCGACGGGGAGGTCGACGGCGGCCATGCGCTCCAGGATGCGGACGCGGTCGCTGATGCTTTTGGCGGCGTCGCCCACACGCTCGAGATCGGCGTTGATCTTGATGACGCTGAGGATGAAGCGCAGGTCGACGGCCATGGGCTGCTCCATGGCGAGCAAATCGAGCGCGGCCTGGTCGATGTCGCGCTCCATGCGGTTGATGGCGATCTCGCTGCGGCTGACGAGGTCGCAGATGGAGAGGTCGCGGACCCGGTAGGCCTCAATGGCGCGCTGAATAGCCTGCTCGGCCATCCCGGCCATCACCAGGAGGTTCTCTTTCAGGTCTTCCAGGCTCTGTTGAAAGCGAATGCGTGTCATCCAAACCTGCCCGTAATGTAATCCTCCGTGCGCTTGTCGGAAGGATTGGTGAAAATTTTGTGCGTCGAGTCGAACTCGACCATGCGGCCGTTGAGGAAGAAGCCTGTGTGTTCCGCGACGCGGGCCGCCTGTTGCATATTATGCGTCACAATCACGATGGTGTACTGCGACTTTAGTTGGAATATGAGGTCCTCGATTTTGGAGGTGGAGACGGGGTCGAGGGCCGAGGCGGGTTCATCCATGAGGAGCACTTCGGGATCCACGGCCAGGGCGCGGGCGATACAAAGGCGCTGCTGCTGGCCGCCGGAGAGGCTGGCGCCGGATTTTTTCTTCAGGTCGTCTTTGACTTCGTCCCATAGCGCGGAGTTTTTGAGCGATTTTTCGACGATTTCATCGAGGGCGCGGCGGTTGGAGTAACCGTTGAGCTTGAGGCCGGCAGCGACGTTGTCGTAGATGGACATGGTGGGAAATGGATTGGGGCGCTGGAATACCATGCCCACGCGGCGGCGGATCTCGACCGGCGAGGTACCGCTGTAGATGTCGAGACCGCCCATGCGGACGGTGCCGGTGACGCGCGCGATGGGGTTGGTTTCGTGCATGCGGTTAAGGCAGCGCACGAAGGTGCTTTTGCCGCAGCCGGAGGGACCGATCAGAGCCGTGGCGTGGTTGGCGGGGATATTCAGGTTGATGTCCTGCAGCGTGTGGTTGGTGCCGTACCACGCGTTCAGATTCGTTACCTCTATGCCGACGCCCACTTAGCTTGCCCCTTTCAAAACGCCGCGGCTGGTGACGAAGCGCACCAGGGAAACCGCGAGCACGATGAGAACAATCAAAACCAGCGATCCCGCCCACGCCAGCCGGTGCCAATCGTCGTAGGGAGAGATTGCGTAGACCCAGATTTGCAAGGGAAGAGCGGCGATGGGCTCGTTCAGGCTGGTGCTCCAGAAGTCGTTGCCCAAGGCGGTGAAGATGAGCGGCGCGGTTTCTCCGGCGACGCGCGCGAAGGCCAACATGCAGCCGGTAATGATTCCCGGCGAGGCGGTCTTGACAGTGATGGAGAGGACCGAGCGCCAATTGGGAACGCCCAGGCCGAGTGCGGCTTCGCGCACCGCGTGCGGAACCATGAGAAGCATTTCTTCGGTGGTGCGGCAGATGGTGGGAATCATCATGATGCCCAGCGCGACGCCGCCGGCGAGAGCCGAGAAATGATGTTGCGGCACGACGATGAGCGAGTAGGCGGCGAGGCCCATGACGATGGAAGGAACGCCGTTGAGGACGTCGGCAGTGAAGCGGACGCCATTGGCCAATTTGGTGCCGCGGCCGAACTCGGCCAAAAAGATGCCGCCGCCAATGCCGATGGGAACGCCAATGAGGCTGGCGAATGCGAGGAGGGTGACCGAGCCGACGATGGCGTTGGCCATGCCGCCGCCCGACTGGCCAACAGGCGCGGGGATCTTGGTGAAGAAGTCGAGATTCAGTGAGCTGGCGCCTTTGATAATGAGATAGACGAAGATCGCCACCAGGGGCAGAATGACCAGGATGGTCGACAGGACCGCCAGAAACGTTGCAGTCTTGTCACCCAGCCAGCGGAGGCGTGTACGCAATTGGAATTCTTTCTGCACTTCCTCTCCGCTCCCCTTCTTTAGCGATTACCGATCGATTTTCTCTTTCCTAACGTTGCGTTACCGGGGCCCCGCGCGTGACTGCCCAGACGAGCAGGCGAGCGATAGCGTTCACGATAATGGTGACAATAAACAGCGCCAGGCCAATCTCGATCAGCGCGCTCAGGTGCATGTCGGATACGGCCTCGGTAAATTCGTTGGCGATGACAGATGCCATCGAACTCCCGGTGGCCAGCAAAGAACGGCTAATCTGAGGGGTGTTGCCGATGACCATGTTGACCGCCATGGTTTCGCCCAGCGCGCGGCCGAGGCCGAGGATGATGGCGCCGACGATTCCGATGCGGGCATTGCGCAGGACGCCCATACGAATCATCTCCCAGCGAGTGGCGCCCAGGGCCAGCACCGCCTCGCGCTGCGAATGGGGCACGGCGGTCATCACTTCGCGCGTGAGCGAGGAGATGATGGGCAGGATCATGATGGCGAGAATGACTCCGGAAGCAAAAAAGCCGAGCCCGGTAGGATTGTCTTCGCCGAAGAATCCAGTCCAGCCCAGACCCTTGATCAGCACTGGGTTTATGTATTCGCGCAAAAGGGGCACGAGAACGAAGACGGCCCACAAACCGTAAATGATGCTGGGAATGGCGGCCAGCAGTTCGGTGAGAAAGGCCAGCGGCGCGCGCAGAAATCCGGGGCACATCTCGGTGAGAAAAATGGCCACGCCGACCGCCAGCGGGACCGCCAGCAGCAACGAGAGCAGCGAGGAGACCAGCGTGCCGTAAACGAAAGGCAACGCGCTGAAGTAGCCGTTTACCGGGTCCCAGTAAGCGGGCAAGTCCGTGGTGGGGTCGAAATAGCTTTTCCAGAAAAACCGAAAGCCGAAGGCGTGCAATGTGAGTTGGGAACGCTGCACCAACTCCGTGACGATGAGCACCACAATGGCGAAGATGCTGAGCGCGCACAGAACCATGAGGGACTTAAAAACGCGGTCGGCAATAGCGGAGTTGCCACGGGCAAGCAGGTAGCGGCGGATGGCCGAATGCTCCTGCGCCACCGGAGCCTGCTGGGCTGCGCCGGCCTCGGCTTGAGGTTCTATCTGTGGATGTGAGATGCGAATTTCTGGCACACTGGTGTCCACAGAAGTCAGGCTAACGGGGAAATGTGAATGGCAGGTTACAAGTCTGAAAAATCAAATGCATACGAAGGGCCCCGGCGAGAATCCTGAGACCGGAGTGGCGGACCGGATCGGAGGCTTGAAATCGGGAGAAGGAGGCGCCGGCAGCCTGAAAACAGCGCGCGGGAGCATCCCGGGTGCCCGCCGGGGCCTATCCCAATAAGAAAATCGATTAACTAGAGCAAGAGCGGTGTATCCTCATGGCGAGAGAGGTGTTACAAACACGAACATGTCAAAAGGGAAAAAGCCAGAACCCTCCGGGCATGTGAATCTGCGCATGCTCGCCGATTACCTGGGCCTGTCCCAAACCACGGTTTCACTGGTCCTGAATCACTCGCCGAGCGCCAAGTCCATACCGCAGGAGACACGCAACCGGGTGACTGAAGCGGCAAACCGCCTCAACTATCGGCCCAACTACTTTGCCCGGTCGCTGCGGCAGAGCCGGTCAATGAGCGTGGGCGTTCTTGCCCCGGACCTGAGCGAAGGCTACTTCACGCGCGTGATGAGCGGCGTGGTGCAGGAGTTGACCGCAGCCCATTATTTCTATTTCACTGCCTGCCATGACTGGAAGCCGGAGCTGATCGAGATGTATCCGCGCATGCTGGTGGAGCGCGCGGTGGACGGCATTCTGCTGTTGAATACAGCCGTGGAAGAGCTGGAAGTTTCGGTTCCGGTGGTGGCCATCTCCGCGCATTGCGCGGTAGAGAACGTGACCAATATCGTTCTCGATCACCACCTGGCGGTGCGGCAGGCGCTCAGGCATTTGCACGCGCTGGGCCACCGGCGGATCGCGATCATGCGCGGACCGCGCGCGATTCCCGACTCCGAGTACCGCTGGGAGAGCATCCAGCAGGTGGCCAGGGAGATGGATCTACAGCTCGATCCGGCGCTGTCGATCCGCATCGACGCAACCGGCTGGTCGATGAAGACCGGGCAGCATCCCATGGCCCCGGAGATCGGCTACAAGCCCATGCAAACGCTGCTGGAGCGAACGCGAGCATTCACCGCTGTCTTCTGCTTCAACGACATTGCGGCCATCGGCGCGATCCGCGCGCTGAAAGACGCAGGGCTGAGCGTGCCGGCAGACGTTTCGGTGGTGGGGTTCGACGACATTCTCTCGGCGGCTTATGTCACCCCATCGCTGACCACCGTCCGCCAACCCCTTTTGGAGATGGGCCGGCGCGGGGCGCAAGTCCTGCTGGAGCGGATTGCCGACCGGAAGAAATCGTTCCCATCCGGCATCGTCGTGGAGCCGGAATTGGTCATCCGGGAGTCAACCGGGCCGGCGAAGAGCGGGAGTTAAGCCGAGAACTCAACTGCAGGCGGCTTCAAGCCAGCGGCTGACGTAGACCTGGGCGTGAGCTTCGCCGCAGTAGTGGCGCGCGCCGGTAGCGTCGGCGGCTTCCTTGGTCCATTTGTAGATGGTCAGTTGCGCGCTGCTGCAGTGGATCACAACCCAGCGCTGCGGATTGTCGCTCTCCTCGCCGCAGATTTCACATCGATAAATGGTGCCGATCATGGCGCTACCTCCGGGATGAACCTCAATCTATCACATCACCTGCCTTGACTGAGTTTTGGGAGGTTAGCACGTAAGAATGTGCTACACTGGAATGCGTGCGACTATGAAGACCAATATCACGTTGAAAATCGACGCCGATCTGCTTCGGGAAGCCCGTATTCTGGCCGCCACGGAAGGATCATCCATCAGCGCGCTGCTGGCGGCCCGGCTGGAAGAAACTGTGCGCGAGCGCAAAGGATACGACCAGGCACGCAGGCGCGCGGTGGCACGGCTGCGGACGGGCTTCAATCTAAGGTGGACGCCTCCTCGCACACGAGACGAACTGCATGAGCGATAAGTGCTTCATGGATACCAACATTCTGGTCTACGCGCACGACCGCTCCGCCGGGGTCAAGCATCAGCGCGCTCGGGCGCTGGTGGAACAGCTTTGGGATTCAGGCCGGGGCGCATTGAGCACGCAGGTCCTGCAGGAGTTGTGCATCAATCTTCGCCGCAAGGCCGGCAAGCCTCTTTCCGTGGATGAAGTCCGTCTTCTGATTCGCGACTACGCGACATGGGACGTGGTGACAAATTCTCCCGTGTCGATTCTGAAAGCCCTGGAGATCGAGGTGCGTTACAAGATTTCCTTCTGGGATGCGCTGATTGTTCAGGCTGCCGAGGATGCGGGCGCATCGGTCCTCTACTCCGAGGATTTAGCAGACGGACAGCGCTACGGAGCGGTTCGGGTGGTGAACCCGCTGACCGGTCCGGCGGCTCCGTAGGGCATAAAGCCGATCCCCGTTCCCTGTTTTACTCCAGCATCTGCAGATCGAGCGGCTCAACCAACATGCAATCCAGCTTGCGGACCGGGGCGAGGGCGCGTTGCAGCGCGGAGGTTTTGCACGGTTCGACGGTGACTACGAAGGGCAGCGCATCGGCCGGAAAACCCGCCCGCTGCACAATGGCGCGGATATTGATCTGTTCTTTTGCCAGCGCAGCGGTAATGGCCGCGACGATGCCGGGCCGATCGCGAACCAGAAAGCGAATGTAGTGGGGGACTTCGAATTCCGCGCCCACGCGCGCAGGTGACGACGGAACCTCGACGCGCCGCGAGCCGTGGGCGAGAGCCAGAAGATCGCTGACCACGGCGACCGCGGTGGGATGACCGCCCGCTCCATGGCCGGAAAAGACCACGTCGCCGCCGTAATGACCGGTGGCGATGACCATGTTCTCCATGCCCTGCGACCAGGCCAGCGGCGAACGCAATGCCACCAGCATGGGCCCAACCGTGGCTGCGAGCCGGCCTTCTGCCTGCTCGGCGCGCGATACCTGGCGGATGGTGCAGCCCAGGTCGCGCGCGTAGCTGAAGTCGACGGGAGTGATGGTGGTGATGGGCCGGGGAACGATCTCTTCAGGATCGACCTGCACGCGGAGGGCGAGGCGCATCAGAATGGCGAGCTTGGCGCGGGCGTCGAATCCGCCCACGTCCTCAGTAGGATCGGCTTCAGCGTAACCCTTGGCCTGTGCCTCGGCCAGCATGGATGCGTACTCCGCGCCTCCCTCCATTTTGCTGAGGATGAAATTGCAGGTGCCGTTGAGAATGCCTTCGATGCGCTCGATGCGGTCGCCCGCCATGCCCTGCTCGAGGCCCGGAATGACGGGGATTCCGCCGGCAACGGCGGCGCCGTATTTGAGATGGCCGCCTTTGGCCGCGGCCAGCCGCTCCAGCTCGACGCCGTGATAGGCAATGAGTTTTTTGTTGGCGGTGACGAAGCTTTTGCCCGCTTCCAGTGCACGGCGCGCCCAGGTTCCGGCGGGATCGAGGCCGCCGACGAGCTCCACAACCACGTCCACATCCGAGGCCAGCACGGCATCGGCATCTTCGCTCCAGACGACGCTCGCGGGCGCCCAGTCCACACGCTTGCGCGCCACGCCGCGATTGAAGACGTGGGTCAGCTCGAGACCTCGAGGCTTCGACTCGACGAGGATGCGCGCCACCGAGCTGCCCACCGTGCCAAAGCCGAAGATGGCAATGCGCAGATGGCGCGCGGAGCGGGGCCTGAGCGCTCGCACGGCAGACGTTTCAAGCGAAGATGCGGGGCTGTGCGCTTCAGGCACCGGACTTTCCTTTGCTATGGGTTCTACGAAGAAAAGCACGCAGTACCTTGATGATACCCGACGAAGCCCGTGATCGGTGGTCAAGGATCAGTGAACCGCGAACGGGTTCGTGCAAACAGGATCGGCGGTTGATTTTTCATTGTTGGCTTTTCGTTCTGTCTATGCTAGCGTGAAGTCCAGATGCGGCGCGGCTTCTCCATTTTCCTGATCCTGTTCTTCGGGTTGGGACCGTTGTCGGTCCTGCTCGAAGGCAGCGAGGACGCGAGCCTGCCGCCCTGTTGCCGGCGGCACGGGGCGCATCAATGCGCCATGGCCATGCGCATGGCCGCGATGCGGGCGTACTTGGCCCTCGATCCGTATCCGGCCTTTTCCGCTCCCATAACCTGCCCATCCTATCCAGGCGCGGGCGCTACGATCCTGATGCCGTCTCATGCGCTGACGGCTTCGCCGGCCGGCGTTTCCGTGGCGTTGACAAGCTCGCCGGCGCCCGTTCGCGAACGCATGGTCGCGCGCTCGATCACGAGCCGCGCGCATGCTGGACGCGGCCCTCCCGCGGCAAATCCGAGCTAGAAATCGCGCTGAACACTTGGCCCTGAAGTGCCGGGGCGCCCCGCATCTTCACGGCGGCGCGCGTGTCTTGGGGCCGTGTAATGCCTGAAGGTCAAAAAGTCTGCCTCGGGCGCGAGAGCTGTTTCCGGCGATTCCCCAAACGCTGCCAAGCATGGTACGACGGCGAGTTCTGTGCGCGATGCATGCCTGCGTCCGGTCCGGACCAGCAAGGAGGTCTTCCATCATGCGACGTCATTTTTGCTTTTCCGCGGCAGCGCTGCTCGCGGCCGCTTCCCTTCCCGCATTTGCCACTGTTTTTGCCACCGTGCACGGGGTGGTCCACGACCCGCAACACCGGCCCATCGCGCGTGCGTCCGTCACGCTTAAATCCGCCGACTCGGAGTTCGTACTGCGCACGACAACCAATACCGACGGGGAATTCGAGCTGCCCGAGGCGCCGATCGGCGTGTACCGGTTGACCGTGGAAGCCAACGGGTTTGCCACGGCAACGCAGGCGCTCGCGCTGGAGTCAGGCACGAACCCGGTTCTGCATATTCCACTCGCCGTCGGCCCGGCAACCGAGACTGTCCTGGTGCAGGCTTCGGCGAACGCGGCCGACACTGTGACACCAACAACCCTGGTTACGCAGCAGACGATTGAAGAGACGCCCGGCGCGGACCGGACCATCGGGGCGGAGATGATCACCGACTACGTTCCCGGCGCGTACATGACGCACGACATGCTGCACATGCGTGGCGGCCACCAGACGACCTGGCTGATCGACGGCGTTGCGATTCCCAATACCAAGATCGCATCGAACGTGGGGCCGCAGATCGATCCCAAGGACATCGATTCCATGGAAGCCTCGCGCGGCAGCTACGACGCCGACCTGGGGGATCGCACCTACGGCATGTTCAATGTGCTGCCGCGCAACGGGTGGGAGTTCAACCGCGACGGCGAGTTGATGCTCTATGCCGGCGATCTGTATACCGGCGAGGCGCAGGTTGCGCTCGGCGATCACTCGGAGAAGACAGCGTGGTATGCCAGCGCGACCGGGTCGAGGTCGAATTACGGGCTGGCCACGCCCATTGCGGCGATCTATCACGATGCGACGAATTCAGAAAGCGGGTTCGTGTCGCTGGTCCGCAACCAGACGCCCAAAGATCAACTGCGCGTGGATGCGCAATTCCGGCAGGATTACTTCGACGTGCCTTACGACCCGGACGCGAACGACTATGAATGCAGCTCGGATTACTACTGCAGCACGGGATTGAGAGACGCGCAGTCGGAGCGCGACTCGTTTGTGATTGGCAACTGGGTGCACACGATTTCTCCCCAGGCGCTGATTTCGGTGGCGCCGTTTTACCACTTCAACCAATCGGACTACAATTCCCGCTCCAACGACCTGCCGGCGGCGACAACCTGGGATCAGAACTCGAACTACGCAGGCGCGCAGGCCGACGGGCATCTCGACGTGGGATGGAATAGCTTCTCCGCTGGACTTTACTCGTTCGTTCAGGCGGAACGCGATCGATTCGGTGTGATCGACAACCAAAACGACGTCACCTATCCGAACACCCCAGGCAACGCCAACGCGGGGTTGGTAGAGTTTTACCTTGGCGACCATTTGCATCTGGGTCAGTACGTGACGCTGCTGGGCGGCGAGCGTTTTTCGGTTTACCGCGCCGAGCTGGACGAGAGCGCGACGTATCCGCGCATCGGGGCGACGGTGCGGATTCCGCGGCTGAACTGGGTGCTGCGCGGGTTTTACGGGCACTTCTTCCAGCCGGCGCCGATTCTGACAGTTTCAAGCTCCGTGCTGAGCTACGCCAGCAGCCTTGGGGGCGGCGAAAACGCCTTCACGCCCATCCCCTCGGAGCGCGACGAGGAGCGCCAATTCGGCATCGAGATTCCCTACCGGGGATGGATGCTGGATGTGGACACCTTCAAGAATCGCGTGAACAACTTCCTGGACCACTCGAATATCGGCGAATCGAACATGTATTTCCCCATTGCGGTGGACGGAGCGCTGGTCCGCGCGTGGGAGATGACGCTGCATTCGCCGTCGCTTTGGCGCCTTGGGCAGTTTTATGTGACCTACTCCAACCAGATCGCCGAACAGCGCGGTAACGTCATCGGCGGTTTCACATGCAGCATCGCGGGCGATCCGGCGTGCGACCTGGGCCCTGACTACACGCCCGTCGACCACGACCAGCGCAACACGCTGAATACGGGGTTCACGGCCAATTTGCCAGCGCACACGTGGTTCTCGACCAACGTGTACTACGGGTCGGGGTTCACGAACGGGCTCTCCGGCTCTGGCGAGGGGCCGTACCAGGGGAACTACCTTCCAGCGCACACGACCTTCGACTCGTCGGTGGGACACGCGCTGGGCGAGAACTGGAAGCTGTCGGCTACGGTGATCAACGTGACCAATCACCGCGTGCTGCTTGATAACTCGATCACCATTGGAGGGTTCCACTATAACGATCCGCGGATGATCGCGGTGGAGGCGCGGTATAGGTTTCATTTTTAGCGGGGCAGCAAGTTAGCAAGTTGGCGCCCGCTTCGCGGGCGTTGGCGGGTTGCCGGGTTAGCGGGTCGGCCGGAAAAATTGAACAACAGGTGCGCGGGCGAATCAGGATTGGACCTCGAAAAGGCCGGGCAGCGCTTGGCCGGCTTTACCTTCGACGATGTGGGTGAAGGCGGAGGCGTTGAGCGGCGGCTCAGGACCGATGTAGACGGTTTGCGCTCCGGACTGGCGAGCCCAGTTCACGAATCCCGCCGCGGGATAGACGTTGCCCGATGTGCCGATGACGATCATCATCGTGGATATGGCGATTTCGCGCTCAATGCGCGGCATTTCGAGGGGGATCTCGCCGAAGAAGACGATGTGAGGGCGCAGGCGGCCGCCGCAGGAGCAGCGGGCGACTTCGTCAAGGCTCGCGTAAACGGCATGGTCCTCGACGGGCGGGCGGCCGCACTCGCGCTCGCAGCGCGATTTGGCCAGCTCGCCGTGCATGTGGACGAGGTTATGCGAGCCGGCGCGCTCGTGCAGATCATCGACATTCTGCGTGCAGAGGAAATAGCGGCCTGGAAGCTGCGCTTCAAGCTCGGCGAGTGCGATGTGCGCTGGGTTGGGCTGGGCCTTCGCGCCCTGCGCGCGGCGCGCGGAGTAGAAGGTCCAGACTCCGGCGGGATCGCGACGCCAGGCATCGGGCGTGCACACGTCCTCGACGCGGAAACCAGCCCACAGGCCGTCTTCGGCGCGGAAGGTGGGCAGGCCGCTCTCCGCGCTGATGCCTGCGCCTGTGAGGACGAAGACGCGGTCGGTGGGCTTGATAGAGATTTGAGACATTAGTTTCAAGCTTCCAGCTTCTAGCGGCTAGCTTCTAGCCTCCAGCTTCGAAGCGCCATCCGAGACTTTCTTCTGTATTCAACGCACTGCGAATCAGCACGAACAGCTAGCAGCTAGAAGCTAGCGGCTAGAAGCTATTTTTACGGCACGAGCAAGATTTTTCCGGTGGTTTTGCGCGATTCGAGGTCGATTTGAGCCTGGGCCGCGTCGGCCAACGGATAGGTATGCTCCGTACGCAACTTGAGCTCGCCCTTGGCTGCCCAGCCGAGAACGTCGCCGGAGCGCCACTCGAGTTCGGCGCGCGTGGCGATGTAGTGCCAGAGCGTGGGCCGAGTGAGATAGAGCGATCCTTTGCTATTGAGCTGGATGGGATCGAATGGCGGAACGGGGCCGCTCGATGCGCCGAAGAGCGCCAGCAGGCCTCGGGGACGCAGGCAGTTGAGACTCTTTTCGAAGGTGGTCTTTCCCACCGAGTCATACACGACGTCAACGCCCTTGCCTTCGGTGAGGCGTTTGACCTCGGCCTCAAAGTCCTGGTTCTCATACAGAATCACGTCGGAGGCGCCGGCCTCGCGGGAGAGCCCGGCCTTGGCCTTGGTGGAGACGGTGGTGATGACGCGCGCGCCTTGCGCCGTGGCGATCTGCGTGAGCAGCAGGCCCACGCCGCCTGCTCCGGCGTGGACCAGCGCCGTGTCGCCCTTCTTGAGCGGAAACGTGGAGTAGGCCAGATAATGCGCGGTCATGCCCTGGAGCATGGCGGCGGCCGCGCACTCCAGGCTCAACCCGTCCGGAACCTTGACCAACTGCGCAGCGGGAACGAGAGCGTATTCGGCATAGCTGCCAATCACGCTTGTGGAAGCAACCGCATCGCCGGCAGCGAATCCGGTCACGCCAGGTCCGAGCTCTTCCACAGTACCCGCGGCCTCGCTGCCCGGCGTCATGGGCAAAGAGGTCTTGTAGACGCCTTTGCGAAAGTAGATCTCGATGAAGTTGACGCCCGTGGCCTCAATGCGGATAAGAACCTGGCCCGGCCCAGGCTGGGGGATCGGCAGATCGTCAAGTTGAAGAACCTCAGGTCCGCCTGTGGAATGTATCTGGATAGCTTTCATGCTGGGTTAAGGATGAACCCGTAGGGCGGGCTACGGCAAGGGATTAGTACGCCTCACAGCATTTCGTCCTGATGATCGGAGAGCAAGGTCTGTTCATCGGCGGTGACCAGGCGCACCACGCGGTCTACTGTGTAGGAGGCGGGACGCTGGTTGTTGTAGTAGTGACGCACCTGCAACTCGCCGAGCAGGCCGAGAGCCAGCAACTGGATGCCGGAGACAATGAGCACAGAGGCAATGACAAACATGGGGCCGTGCTGCTGCATCACGGCCATTTGCGGATGGTAGAGCTTCATGCCCAGCAGGGATGCGGCCATTACGCTGCCGATGAACATGCACAAGACGCCGAAGCCGCCAAAGAAATGCAGCGGCCGGTTCATGTATTTAAGCAGGAATCGAATGGTCATCAGGTCAAAGAAGACGCGGAAGGTGCGGCCGAGACCGTAATGGCTCTTGCCGCGCTCGCGGTTCAAGTTGCGGATGGGGATTTCGCAGATGGATGCGCCGTACCAACTGGCGAGCGCGGGAATGAAGCGATGCATCTCGCCGTATAGCGGAATATTCTGGATGACCTCGCGGCGATAGGCCTTGAACGTTGTGCCGAAGTCGTGGATGGGGACGCCGGAGAGCCTCGCCATCATCCAGTTCGCGCAGGCGGAAGGAAGGCGGCGCAGCATGAAGTTGTCCACGCGTGCTTTGCGCCAGCCAGAGACGACGTCGTAACCCTCGTCGAGTTTTTCGAGAAAAGCGGGAATATCATTGGGATCGTGCTGCAAATCCCCGTCCATGGCCAGAATGAACTCTCCCGACGCGTGGTCAAAGCCGGCCGCCAAAGCCGAGGTCTGGCCGAAGTTGCGGCGCAGCTTGACGACCAAAACGCGGCTATCAACGGCAGCAATCTCTTCCAGGAGCTTGTACGTCCGGTCGCTGGACCCGTCATCGACGAGAATCAACTCAAATGAGTCCTCCACCTGCTCCATGACCTGCTTGAGCCGCGCGTACAGGATTGTTACGTTTTCTTCTTCGTTGTGAAAGGGTACAACGATCGAGTATTTCGCCATATCTATACTTTAGACGCAAATACGATACGCGAAGGTATTTAGCATTCCCAGTACATGCGATGGACAGTCTTGGCCGCCAGCACCGTGGATCGGCAGCGGGCGAAGTAATCCGTCTGTACGGACGGTTCCCCCACTACGGGCCCAATTCCTCAAGCATCTCTTGCATCTCTTTGGCGGCGTGGTTGTTACCACAGTGCGCGGCACAGCGGATGCCCGCCTTGAGACGCTCAATCGCTTCTTGCTTTTTGCCTGCGCCAGCAAGCGTTTGCGCGGCCATGAAGTAGCCAGCGGTAGTTCGGGTCACTGGCCAGCAGCGCGTCAAATTCGGCAAGCGCGGCCGCCGTGTCGCCCCGGCTCGCCAGCTCCATGGCGAGTCCGTAGCGTGCGAAGCTACTGCTGGGGTCGAGCGCGAGAATCTCTCTTAATCCTAGAATCTTGTCCATCTTGCTCGTGTCTGGATCGGCCCTGTCTTGCCGGACTCTGGGGGATTTGCGGTTTTGGCGGGGATTGCTGAAACTGGAACTAGACGTAACGGCGAAGGCTTCAGACCGAATCTGCCGCCAGTCCCATTGTACCCGGCCCGGGATCATGGCGGCGAAACCAGAGAGAGAATGGCACATAGAGCGGAGGCGGCATGAGCAGCGAGGAAATCCAACCAAGGATGCGCACGGTGGCGAGCACGCAGTCAGAGATGACCGAGATCATTCTGCCCAACGACACCAATATGCTGGGCAACCTGCTGGGCGGGCGCCTGATGCATTTCATCGATTTGACCGGCGCCATGGCGGCGTACCGGCACGCGCGCACGCACGTTGTAACGGCGGCCATGGATCACATCGACTTCATCCAGCCGGTGCGCCTGGGCGACCTGGTCACGCTCAAGTCGAGCGTGAACCGCGCCTTCACGAGTTCGATGGAAATTGGGGTAAAGGTGTGGTCGGAGAACACGCGGACTGGCGCCGTATCCCATGTGGCCAGCGCCTATATGGTGTACGTGGCCGTCGACGAGCACGGGCGCGTGCAGAAGGTGCCGCAACTGAAGCCGGAGACGCCGAACGAGATGCGCCGCTATGAAGACGCGCTGCGCCGGCGCGAGCACCGCGAACGCGAGAACGCGCGGCGCAAAGAGGCGAAACGGACGATCGCAGCGTTGGACGGCAAACAAGAGAAACTCTGACAAGCAAGACAATCGAACCATAGAAATCCGACTAGGAGAAACAAAAGACGATGGCTCATTCCCACTCCATGCCTTCGCCGGTGGCTTTGCCCGGCGTTCAGAAAATTGTTGCAATCGGTTCCGGCAAGGGCGGCGTAGGCAAGACCACGGTAGCCGTCAATCTGGCGATTGCGCTCAGCAAGCTGGGCCAGCGCGTAGGGCTGATGGACGCCGATGTTTACGGTCCCAACGTGCCACTGATGATGGGCAGCTCGCAGCCGCCGAAGGTGGGCGCCGGTAACGTGATCGAGCCCAACCTGACGCACGGCGTCAAGACGATCTCCATCGGCTACATTTCGCCCGGCGACAAACCGATGGTGATGCGCGGGCCGATGCTGCACCAGATCGTCCGGCAGTTCCTGCAGCAGGTGAATTGGGGTGAGCTGGATTATCTGATCGTGGACCTGCCGCCGGGAACGGGCGACGTGGCGATTTCGCTGGTGCAGACGGTGCCGCTGACCGGCGCAGTGGTGGTGTCAACGCCCAGCGACGTGAGCCTGGAGGACGCGCGCAAAGCTCTCGAAATGTTTGCGCAGGTGAATGTTGAGGTGCTGGGAATTGTGGAGAACATGAGCCACTTTACCTGCCCGCATTGCCACCACGAGATCGACATCTTCTCGCGCGGCGGCGCGGAGCGCACAGCGAAGCAGTTCAACGTGCCGTTTCTTGGATCGATCGAGTTGATACCGGCGATTCGCGAAGGCGGAGACCGCGGGCTGCCGGTGGCGCTGGCCGGACCCAAGAGCCCGCAGGCGGCGGCGTTCTACACCATGGCGGAAAAATTGATGGAGCAGGCCGAGAAGGCGGCGGCAGCGGCGGCGGATGTAATCGAGATCAAGTAGCGGCTTCCTTGCAGCGTTGCACAGGAATAAGCGGGGCATGCGCCCCGCTCTCTCTTTGTTGGCTCAGCTTACCGCCAATGGCCTTCGATCAGAACCCAGCCGCCGTTGCGCCGTTCCCAACGATGGGCGACCCATACGGCGCCGGGACGCGGCGGGTGGGCCCAATGGCCTCTGACCCAGACGTAGCGGCGCCCATTCCAGTTTTGATAGCCGTCGATCCACACCCATCCAGGGTGCGGGGGACGACCATAGTGCTCGACGACGGGCGCGGGCGGCGCAACGCGGACGACGATCTGCGCCATTGCAATCGCAGGAGTGAGACACAGAGCGAGAAGCACTGCCAATGCAATCTTTTTCACAGAAATCTTAACCTCCACGGATATGGACGTGCCAGGAATCGGGGAGCCTCTTCCTGGCGGTTAATCATAACAACCCATCGGTTGGGGATTCGTTGCGCTCTGTTGAAAAAATGGGGCCGATGGATTGCGCCCGGGATGTGCGGCCAGTCTGGACGGTCAATCGGCGACAGCGGTGGCTTCCCTGGGCGTGAAGACGTTGCCCATGCGCTGAATTTGGGCTCCTACGCCGCGCAGCTTTTCTTCAAAGCGCTCGTAGCCGCGGTCCATGTGATAGACGCGGTCTACGATGGACTCGCCCTCGGCGACCAACGCAGCCAGCACGAGTGAGGCGGAGGCGCGCAAGTCGGAGCACATGACGGCGGCGGCGGAGAGCCGCGCCGGGCCGCGCACCGTGGCAGTGCTTCCGTCCACTTTGATGTTTGCGCCCATGCGGACAAGCTCCTGCACGTGCATGAAGCGATTCTCGAAGATGTTCTCGCGGACCATGCTGACGCCCTCGGCCTGCGTAGCGAGGGCCATATACTGAGCCTGCATATCGGTGGGAAAGCCGGGATACTCCTCGGTGGAGATGTCGGCGGCGCGCAGCTTGGCGGCGGCGCGGACGCGGACTGCATCGGGACCGAGTACGTCAATGCGCGCGCCGGCCTCCTGAAGCTTGGCGATCACGGCGCCGAGGTGAGCGCTGTTGCAGTTGGCGACAATGAGGTCGCCTCCGGTGATGGCACCGGCTATTAGGAAGGTTCCCGCCTCGATGCGGTCCGGGTTGATGCGGTAATGTGCGCCGTGAAGGCTGGAAACGCCGCGGACACGAATGGTCAACGTGCCCGCGCCTTCGATTTGCGCGCCCATGGCGTTGAGCAGCGCGGCAAGATCGACGACCTCGGGCTCACGAGCGCAGTTCTCCATCAGCGTGTCGCCCTCGGCGAGTACGGCCGCCATGAGCAGATCTTCCGTTCCGGTGACGGTGATTTTGCCGAAGACCAGATGTGCGCCGCGCAGGCGGCCTGCGCGGGCCTCAATATAACCGTGCTCCTGCGTGATGGCCGCGCCCATCTTTTCCAGGCCTTTGATGTGCAGGTCGATGGGCCTGCCACCGATGGCGCATCCGCCGGGGATGGCGACTCGGGCCATACCGGTGCGGGCAAGAAGCGGGCCGAGAACCAGCGAACTGGCGCGCATGGTCTTGACGATTTCGTATCGGGCAACAGGATCGGAGAGTCTGCGGCAATCAATGGTGGTATGGTCCTTCGACTCGCCCTCATGCAACCCGACCTCAGCGCCCATAGAAGCGAGCAGCCGCCGTTCGGTCTCGATGTCGCGCACCCGAGGGATGTTTTCTAGCGTAACTTCATCCTCAGTGAGCAGAGCCGCGGACATGCAGGGCAACGCCGAGTTCTTCGCGCCGGAAACGCGAATCGTACCGACAAGGGGGTTGCCGCCGCGAATGACGAACTTATCCATAACTCCAGCTTCCAGGTACCAACTGCCAGCTGCTTTTGCCTTTTGGCCATCGGCCCTCAGGCTTCAACTTCCAGCTTTTTCCTCATCCGTACGAGCGCCGAGATGCCCAGATCATTCGCCAAAGTACTCAGCGCTCGAACGGAGAAACGGGTATTCGTTCTCCAGTGTAAATGTGGAGAGGCGCGCAGGGACGTTTCGGCTCGCGGCGCGCCAGGTTTCTTGCCCTCCCTAGTTTTCGGTTGGACTGGGAGCAGCGGTCGGGCTGATTGGAGCGAGAGGGGTTGCCTGAGCGGTAGCCGGGACCAGGTTGAGTGGCTCGCTCAACGTGAAGAGTAGGACTGTGCCGTCTTCGAGCGTGGCCTGCGGATGGTCCACCAGCAAGTGCACCGTGACCACTCCGGCGCCAATGATGCCTCCGGCGAGCGCGCCGCCTGGCCCGCCGAGAATGGCGCCAGTGACCACGCCGGCGCCGGTCGCGCCGCCGTACTCGATGCCATCTTTCTTCAGGCGCGAGCCGGGCGTGATGGCGCCCTCGTTGCCGACGCGGTCAGTGGAGCCGGGCGCGCCGGTGGTTTGGGCGTAAAGGTGGAAACGCGACCCGTCGGGGAGGATCACGGTCTGAGGCTGCAGGCGCATCGATCCATGGCCGCCGAGGTGGCCGCTCGATACCGAGACCACTTGACCGTCGATCTCGGTGCCTGTGGGAATGAGCACCTGTCCGTCCTGGACCACGTCAGAGGCAACGCGGGCGCGGAAGCGATCGCCCTGCTGGTTCTCGGCCGTGGAGAGGCGGTCCAGAAGACGGACGCGGATAACCGCTCCTTCGCCAAGCTCACCCGGCGCCAGCGGAGCCGGATGGACGATGTCTCCATCGGGATCGCTCGCGGCGGAGCGCTCATTGAGGACCGGTTGAGAGGACGTGTCTGGCGCGACCTGCACGATGCCGTCGTCCGTACCGTCGGCTTGTCCGGAAGGAATGGTGTAAAGCGACCCGTCCAATGAGCGGGCCGCCGGTTGCGACTGAGGTTGCGCGACATCTGCCGGCTGAGCAGGGCCAGCGGTCTGCGCGGCGGCGGGGTGGTTGGGTGACGGCTTGGGCGTTGGCGCAGGTTGCGGTGCGGGAGTGGTTATGGTGTCGTCCGGCGGAGGACTGGAGGTACCCTCGTATGGGTTCGACTGGCTCGCCTGCTGCGCTCCTAGCGCGGCCGCGGTTGCAGCGAACAAGGCGTATGCAAGAATGGTCCGCGTCATCCCGATCTCCTTCCACCCCAACGGCGAAGATCTGCCCTTACCACCCCAAGGAGCAAGGACCGCTTCCTGGAGCCCGGCCGCCAGGAACCCTGATCTTTTCGTGAGCAAAAATCTCCTTGCCTGGTTCAAACCCGGCTGGAACGGGAAAGTTCTGCATCCGGCCTGGCGCCGGCCAAGCATGGGTATAAAGCTGCCCAACATAAGCGTAGCGCGCATGGAAGAGACCGGGACGGGCGGGCGGCAGGCAGGTGCACTGGGCGCCAAGAATCAACACCGTTACCCCTAGAGGCATGTGGCGGTGGTCAGTCAGGGTGTGACCGTCGCCACACAGGCCGCGCACGCCCGGTTTGCTAGAATCCAAACGGATATAGGCAATTTTTTGGGATGCATTTTTCTAGCTGGACGGAGAGGTAGTTTTGTGCGCGCGCAGGGGCTTTTGAATATCATTCAAAGCGCCGCCGGAGAGGCTCTTGCCGTGGTTCGCCGTCCCCAACTGAGTGACCGGCTGCAGCACCGCATTGCGAGGAGCGATATGACTGAGATTGTTGCCATAGGTGCCCGTGAAGTTCTGGATTCGCGCGGCAATCCGACCGTCGAGGCGGATGTGATCCTGGAGAGCGGCGCGATGGGCCGCGCCATTGTGCCTTCGGGCGCTTCGACGGGCGAGCATGAGGCCGTGGAACTGCGCGACGGCGACAAGAGCCATTACCTGGGCAAGGGCGTGCTGCAGGCCGTGGCCAACGTGGAGACGGTGATTGCGCCGGAGCTGGAAGGCATGGACGCGGCCAACCAGCGGCTGCTCGACCAGTCGATGATTGCGCTGGACGGAACGCCAAACAAAGGCAAGCTGGGCGCGAATGCGATTCTGGCCGTCTCGATGGCCGCGGCGCGCGCCGTGGCGCAGACGTTGGAGATTCCGCTGTATCGCTATCTGGGCGGGATCAACGCCAGCATCCTGCCAACTCCGATGCTGAACGTGCTGAATGGCGGCGCGCACGCCGATTCGAACGTGGACTTTCAGGAGTTCATGATTATGCCGGTGGGCGCGGAGCGCTTCAGCGAGGCGCTGCGCTGGGCGGCCGAGACCTTCCATACGCTGAAGAGCGTGCTGAAGAAGAAGGGCTATAACACGGCGGTGGGCGACGAGGGCGGATTTGCGCCTTCGCTCAAATCGAATGCCGAGGCCATCGAGCTGATCCTCGAAGCCATCGAGCAGGCCGGCTACAAGCCCGGCGACCAGATCGCCATTGCGTTGGATCCGGCGTCGAGCGAGTTTTACGACGCGGAGAAGAAAAAGTACGTTTTCAAGAAAGGCGACAAGAGCGAGCTGTCGAGCGAAGACATGGTCCACTTTTACGACAACTGGATCCGCCAGTACCCGATTGTCTCGCTCGAAGACGGTCTTGCCGAGGACGACTGGGAGGGTTGGCGCATCCTGACCGACAAGCTCGGCGGCCGCATTCAGCTAGTCGGCGACGACATCTTCTGCACCAATATCAAGCTGTTGCAGCGCGGCATTGAAGAGGGCGTAGCCAACTCCATCCTCATCAAGCTCAACCAGATCGGCACCATCACCGAGACGCTGGAAGCGATCGAACTGGGCCGCCGTTACGGCTACACCTCAGTGATTTCGCATCGTTCGGGCGAAACCGAGGACACATTCATCGCCGACCTGGCCGTGGCTACCGGCGTGGGACAGATCAAAACCGGCTCGGTGAGCCGCACCGACCGCATCGCCAAGTACAACCAGTTGCTGCGCATTGAAGAGGAGCTGGGCTCGGGCGCGGTCTACCTGGGGCTCGAGGGCCTGAATTACGACGAAGCATAGGGTGGCGTTCTCCAGATTCGCTGCCAACTCAGCGCCGCGCTTCCGAGCGACCGCTTCCCCTGAGGGAGCATCATTGGATGCGCGGCGCATTTGAATCTGAGCACGCATTTTTTATCCGCACCCGGAGGCTGCATGGGCACAAGGTCTGAGCCTGTTCCTTCAGCCGGATTTGCCAGGATTGCAAGGGGCTTCTCCTATCCCGCGATTCTCGCGGTCTTCGTCCTGGTCTCGCGCATTCTGTGCAGCGGCCCGCTGTATTTCGGAGACGGCCCTAACCACATCGCCTGTATTGAAGCGAAAACCTACATCATCCAGGCCCCGGGGTACTGGCTTTTCAACCGGATTGCCGGCTTATTCTCCGATCCGGTGCTGGCCATTACGGCGATGAACATTCTGTTCTCTGCGGCGGGAGTCGTCGTTTTCTATTACACGGCCTGTTTCTTCACCGGCCGGGTGAATGCTTTCCTGGCGGCGCTGGCTTACTCGACGATTTTCTATATTTGGTTTTCCGGCGAGATACACAGCACCTACGCCTCGCAGATCCTCTTTCCCGTAGCTACTTACTTTGCCCTTCTCTGTTATGAGCGCGACCGGGCAAAGTGGTTGCTGTGGCTGACGGCACTGCTGTTTGCCATAGGCGCCGGATTACGGCCGACCGACGGGATGTTCCTGATACCTCTTGTGCTTTACTTCGCCATCTTCCACATGCCGCGCAAGGAGGCAACTGACTTCCTGTCGCTGATCACGCTGTTCTGTATAGGCTGGCTCATCCCCACCTGGGTTGCATTTGAGCGTTACGACGACGGCCTGAAGGCGTTCGCCGCTTACGTTACATACATTTCAAAAAAGCAATCGATCCTGACCGGAGTGAGAATGTATACGCTGGCGAATCCTGTCCGCTACGTCCTGCCTCTGGTCGCCGGTTTCTGGCCGGTATTGGGCCTGGTCTTCAGAAACACTTTTCGCAATTGGAGCGACTGGCGCATCAAGTCGTTGCTCATCTGGATCGCGCCGGGATCGCTCTTTTTTATCTTCAGCCTGATTTCGGATGCGCCATATCTCAATTACCTGACTGCCGCAATTCTTCTGCTCGTTGTGTCGGTTCCAAGCAAATGGACCGGCAAATTGCTCGTGGTGACCGCGTTATCCAACGCCTTTGTGTTTTTGGCGCTGGGCCCCGTCCCATCGCAGCGGCTTCCAGTAAACATCGTGAACAGCTTTGTGCTGCGATACACGCGCGGCGGCATCGAGCAGCGCGTACAACAAAATCCTGTCGCAGATGCAGCACTTCGACAACGCCCAATAGAGCGTTTTCGGAATACACGTAGACTTTTTCAGGATTGTGAAAGGTGGCTTTTTCTTGAGGAAAAAGCCACTTGAGTGTTTTCCTTCGGTCTACAGCAATTCCGAAAACGCTATAG
>CAWEGN010000016.1:0-16817 GCA_963808805.1 uncultured Acidobacteriaceae bacterium
AGGCCAAGGCGACGTAAGCAGCAAGCGAGCCGGCATTCACCTTCTCCAAAGCATCCTTCGATTGAATCCCCTTGAGGTAAACCATCGTTGACTGAATGTCGCGGTGCCCCATCCAGCCCTGCAATGTGCGAACGTCGATGCCGTGACGGAGGTGCTCGGTCGCAAAAGTGTGCCGGAACTTGTGAAGGTAAAACCGCTGACAGTAGGGGCCCTGGGCGCACCGGTTGCCGTGCTTGGTTACGCACTGTCCGCAATTGAGTTTGGCCCGGTATGCCACCGCTTTCACCACTTCGATGTGGAGACTGTTTGGCTTTCCCTTAGTGTTCGGAAAGATCAGCTCCGCCGGCGTCGCGTTGCGCCGGGCCTTCAACTCCTGCAGCTGCTCGATCATGGCCGCAGGCAGGGGCACTGCTCTTTCTTCGTAGTTCTTCGGTTTGAACCTCCAGATCGGTTTCGCGGTGACGCGCACCACCGAGTTGCGGAAGTCAACGTCGCGCCAGGTTACATAGCGGATCTCACGGTCGCGAAAGCCGGAGGACAGGCAGAACTTGATAAGGATCACCTCGTCTGGATTGGCGTGCTGGAGCATCGCAGCGATCTCTTCGGGTTCGTAGATCGGGCGGATGGTCTCGACATAGCTGGGCCAGTCGCTCGATTCCACCAGCCCCTTGTATCCGTGCCGCTTGAAGAGCTGGAGCACAGTAACGAGGCGGTCGTATACCGTCCGCGGGACCAGTCCGTGGTCGAAACAGTCGCTGGTGAACTTGAGGATGTCTTCGCGGGTCACCTCATCCACGTAGGTCTTGGTGTACGAGTTCCGGAACAGGACGTTGAGCACCGGCCGGTACGTTCTGTAGGTTCGCAGGCTGCGGTGTTTGCGGATGTATTCGAGGTAGTCGTCGATGGCTGCTTTCATGGTGAGACGTGCGGGCTGAGGGATGAAGGCAGCATCGGTAGGGAGCAGGAGGCCAGCCTTGAGAGCATTCAGTTCGATAGATTTTGCGCGGGCAGCCTGCAGGAGATCCTCGAACTTGCGGACCGGCTTCCGCCGGCGCCTTCCTCCCTCGTACCACTCCAAGTAATAGCGGCCCTCGGGGTGGTGCTCCTCACGGCCTGCGACCAAAACATGATCGCGAACAATCCGGCCGTTGTGTTCTACGACGGAGGCAAAGGGCCACTTGGAGCCCAGTTTGATTCTCTTGATGATGTTGACCCGGTCCGCGTATTGCTTTGCTCTGGCCATGTATGCCAAGCCTCCTATTGAGACTTGGCATAGATAACCTGAGCGGCAATCTCGGTCAAATGGACAGCACGATGGACAGCATATTCATTATGTCTATGAAAAGAAAGGAATTTGTTGCGAGGGCAGCGCTCTAACCAAACTGAGCTACGTCCCCAAGGAAAATCCGTGTAACGGAAATGCGGCCCCTGAGAGTCTCGCATTTCTACGCCCGAAAGGGCTACCCGCAGCGCGCGTGGCCGGTTTTTCAACGCGTCTGAAGCGGCGCATCCACGCGGCGGCAACATTCATGAGTGTATCAGAAATGCATGCGCTCCGGGATGCGCGGAGAACCGGGAAAATCTGTAGCTGTTGACCGGATCAGGCGCTGACGACGGCCCGGGCGCCGCGCCCGGAGGGCATGTACCCCATATCCATTGAAATGCCGCGCACGCACTGCAGCAAATGGTTGGCGATGGAGGGCAACTTCGCCGCCGTCACGCGGAACGACGGCCCCGACACGCTCACCGCCGCTACCGGAAGCCGCTGCGCGTCGAGCACCGGAACGGCAATGCAGCGCAGCCCTTCCTCCAATTCCTCGTCGTCCACGGCATAGCCCCGGCGGCGGGTTTTTTCTAGCTCCGCGCGCAAGGCTTCGAGTGTGGCAATGGTGCGGTGCGTCATCCGCTCGAAGCGGATGCGGCGAAGGATCTCCGCACTGCGCTCCGGAGGCAAAAATGCCAGGATCGCCTTGCCCACTGAAGTGCAATGCACGGGATTGCTGGCTCCAATGCGCGTAATCATGCGCACCGCGCGCGTGGGTTCGATCTTGTCGATGTAGATGACGCGCGCCGCCTCCAGCAGAGCCAGGTGCGCCGTCTCTTCGGTTTCGGCCACCAGCCGCCGCAGGTGCGGCTGGGCCCGGTCGCGCAGGTCGTACTGCTCAATGGCGCGGTTGCCAAGGTCGAAGAGCCGAAGACCGAGGCGGAATTTTCCGTTGGAGGTGCGCTCGACCATGCGGTGCCGCTCCAAAACCATCAAAAAGCGGTGCGCCGTGCTCTTGTGCAACTGCAGTGATGCGGCCACCTGCGCCAGGCCAAGCGGCGTTTCACTTTCACCGAGCAGATCCAGTACGGCAAAAGCCCGATCCAGTGCCTGAACTTTGTAAGTGCCTTGGGGAGTTGTGTCTCGCATGTTGATTTTCTATTCCGTCCAGTGGGTCCATCTTTAGCTTCTCATATGATGGGACGCGCGTCAACTGGTGAAACGCATGGGCTTCGGCCGGACGGCCGCCGGCGTGCTCTTGAGGACTCCCGTACTTCTTCTTACGGCGGCGGCAAACGCTTGTCAGAAACGGGCTTTTCTTCAACGATTCGGATACTTTCAAAGGTTGCACGTTACGCTGCGTGCAGCGAAAATAGGTGCAAGAGCTGGAGCCGGCCATGAAAAAGCCCATCCCGGTGAAATCCGCCGCTGCATGCATCGACGCGAGGATCAACGAACTTGGAGACTGGCGCGGGAAGATGCTCGCGAAGGTGCGCGCAATCGTACATGAAGCAGACCCTGAGATCGTGGAAGAGTGGAAGTGGATGGGGACGCCCGTCTGGTCCCATGGCGGCATCGTCTGCACGGGCGAAACCTACAAGAACGTCGTGAAGATGACCTTCGCCAAGGGAGCCGCGTTGAAGGACCCTGCAGGTCTATTCAACTCCAGCCTTGACGGGAATGTAAGGCGCGCCATCGACATCCACGAGGGCGACCAGGTCAACGAGACAGCCCTGAAGGGTCTCATACGCGCCGCGGTGGCGCTCAACCTGAAGACCAGGCTGAAAACGCGGCGGCTGTCCACGTAGCTATACTTCTCCGTTTTCGGCCTCTTCGATCTCATCGCCCTCGCCCGGCGCCAGAAACAGATTGGCTTCCAGGCCGTGCTGGCGGGTGTAGAGGTCGTAATAGCGGCCGCTGAGCGCAAACAGCGCGGCGTGATTCCCGCGCTCGACCACGCGGCCCTGTTCCACAACCAGAATCTGGTCGGCGCGCCGGATGGTCGACAGCCGGTGGGCGATGACGAAGGTCGTGCGCCCTTGCATCAGCTTCGCGAGGCCGCTCTGGATCATCGCCTCTGACTCGGAATCGAGTGAGCTGGTGGCCTCGTCGAGAATGAGAATGCGCGGCTCGGCCAGCAGCGCGCGCGCGATGGATAGCCGCTGGCGCTGCCCGCCGCTCAGCTTCACCCCGCGCTCGCCCACGATCGTGTCGTAGCCCTCCGGAAAGCGCTCGGCGAACTCGTCAACGCACGCCGTGTGGCACGCGAACTGGAACTGCTCCTCGCTGGCTTCCGGCCGCGAAAACAGAATGTTCTCGCGGATCGTGCCGTCGAAAAGAAACGACTCCTGTAGCACCACGCCCAGTTGCGAGCGGTACGTATTCAGGTCTACCGCTGCCAGATCCACATCGTCGACCAGCACCCGGCCTTCGACAGGCGTATGGAAGGCGCAGAGCAGGCTGATGATGGTGGACTTGCCCGAACCCGACGAACCCACCAGCGCCGTCACCGTTCCCGGTTCGGCCGTGAAACTGATTCCATGCAGCACCGGTTTCTCCGGCGTGTAAGCAAACTCCACATTCTCAAAGCGCACCCTGCCTTCGATGGGCGGCATTTTCACCGTTCGCCCCGGTGTCTGGTTCTCTTCGAGCTCGGCCATGATCTCGCGCGTGCGGTCCAACCCGGCAAAGGCCTCAGTCAACTGCGTGCCGATATTCACGATCTGAAAGACCGGCGCGATCATAAAAGCCAGAAACATGTTGTACTGGAAGTACGTTCCCACGGTCCAGGTGTGGCTCAGCACGTCGTGTCCGCCCAGCCACATCACGCACCCCGACACAATTCCTAGAACCGACGTAGACGCCGACGAGAGAATACTGGTCATAGTCAGCGACTTCATCACGTTATCGAGCAGCCGCTCCACGCCGCCGGAAAAGACCTTGGCCTCGCGCTCTTCGGCGTGATAGCCCTTGATCACGCGCACCCCGCCCAGCGATTCCGTCAGCCGGCCCGTCACCTCCGCGTTGATCCTGCCGCGCTCGCGGAAGATCGGACGAATGGTCTTGAATCCGTACTGCAGAAAGAAGACGAACACGCCCAGCATGGAGAACACGGTGAGCGTAACCTTGGCGCTAAGAACCATCAAGTAAATGAAAGTGAGCACCGCGGTAAGCGAACTGCCCAGGAACTCGACCAGCCCGGTGCCCACCAGGTTGCGCACGCCTTCCACGTCGGTCATGATGCGCGCCACCAGCGTTCCGGTGCGGTTCTCGTCGTAATAAGCCACCGGCAGCAGGCCTACATGCCGTTGCACCCGGCAGCGCATTTCGGCAATCAAACGCTGGCCGGCCTTGGAGAGCAGTTGCGTGAGCGAATAGGACGTGAGCGCCTGCGCCGCCATAGCCGTCAGCACCGCGGCGATGATGCGGGGCAGCATCTCGGGATGCGGATGCAGTGGAGACAGCACTTTGTCGAGCAACGGCTTGGAGACGAACGGCAGCACCAGGCCGGCCACGCGGTTGATGGCCATCAGCACAAGCCCGGCGAGAATAAGGCCCTTGCGCGGCGATACCAGTACCCAAATCTCAGGCCAAATCCTCTTCAGATCCGGCTTGCGCTTAGACATATCTGCCTGAGCCGCGCGCCCTCCGCGGCCATGCGGCGAGCGCTCGGCGTGCATGCCCATTCCCAACCCGCCGCGCATTGTTCCCATGCGTTATTCCTGACGCGATCTGCGTGCTTGGATGAATGAACGCACGCAAAGATTCACGTAGATCAGCAGCAGGCACGCCATCGTAAGCTTGGCCGCAAGCGCGATATGGTCCGGCTCCAGACCGGCATGTTCCGCATGTATATACCCGCGTACCGCTTCAGCCGCTGCCCCGATCAACCCGGCGAGCCCGATCGTCACATTCATGTGCATGAATATCTTGCGCTTCGCCTCACTGGGGCTGATGGCGAGAATGCCGCCCGCGCCGAGCGCCAGGCCGAACCATGCGGGAATCAGCGCTGTGTAATGAATGCTCCCCGTGCCAAAGAAACCAACCAGCCCGAGAGCAATCAGCAGAACTCCAAAAACAATGGTGACTTTCGCCATGCCTGACCCCCAACCATGTGCATGGCAAGGATAACAGTTGGCAGTTCTTAGTTCGTAGTTCGCAGCCGCTGGCCCTGTATTCCGCAGCAGCAGCGGCGCGATCGTTCGAAAACTGTAAACTGCGAACTTTGAACTGCGAACTGTTCTACCGTTGAATTCGCGCCGATCCGCCCTTCGCGAACGCCCGCACCTGCTCCACGGTAGACATGGTCGTGTCGCCGACGAACGTCGTCAGCAGCGCGCCGTGCGCCCAGCCCAGCTTCAGCGCGTCCTCGGGTTTCTCGCCGGTCAGCAGGCCGTAGATGAATCCGGCAGCGAATCCGTCTCCGCCTCCCACGCGATCCACCACGTCCAGCTCCGCTGTCGGCGCAACATACGTCTTATCGTCTATCCATGCCACCGCGCTCCAGCTATGCCGGTTCGTAGAGTGCACCTCGCGCAACGTGGTTGCCACGATCTTTACGTGAGGATGTTTCTTCACCACATTGTCAATCATTGCAAAGAAGACGCTGGGATCGAGTTTTGACTTTGCGTGGACATCCGGACCGGGAATGCCCAGTCCTTTCTGCAAATCCTCTTCGTTCCCGATCAGCACGTCGACGTTCTTTACAATCGTGGCGATCGTCTCCACGGCCTTGTCCGCGCCGCCCGAAATCTTCCACAGCTTCTCGCGAAAGTTCAGGTCGAATGAAGTTACTGCGCCCGCTTCCTTGGCGGCCTTCATCATCTCCGCCACCAGCGGAGCCGTGGTGGGCGACAACGCGGCGAAGATGCCGCCCGAATGCACCCATCGCACACCGCCGGCGAAGATCGCTTTCCAGTCGAAGTCGCCCGGTTTCAGCATTGCGCCAGCTTCATTGGCGCGGTTATAGAACACCACCGGCGGCCGAACTCCCGCGCCGCGGTCGCTGTAAACCGTTGCCATATTCGGGCCCGTTGCGCCATTGTGCTCGAAGTGCTTGTAAATCGGCCTCACTCCCATGGCGCGCACGCGTTCGGCAATCATGTCGCCGATGGGATAATCCACCATCGCCGACATAATGGCCGTTTTCATCCGGAAACAATCGGAGAGGTTGGCGGCCACATTGAACTCGCCGCCGCTCACGTGAATCTTGCACTCCGTCGCCTTGCGAAAGGGAATGATCCCCGGATCGAGCCGGTGCACCAACGCCCCCAATGCCAGGAAATCCAACTCCCCATCCTTGCGGATATTCAGCCCGTAACTCATCGTCCTCTCCTTGCTTCTTTCAGAATTCCAAAACGCTCTTATTCCCTATCTCCGAAATTCGCATCATAACTGTCGCTGTCATCCCGAGCGAAGTCCGCCGCGGCGGACGAAGTCGAAGGATCTGCGGTTGCTTTTCAACGAATTTCGGATTCGCCATACTTGATTCACGTCGAGATTCCGCGCCGTTCCTGGCCTCCTGCTCACTCCGTTCGGTCACCCTGCTTTGCGACGCCACTCCGAAACTCGTACCTGCAAGACCGAGCTAGAAGCTAGCAGCTAGGAGCTAGAGGCTATCTTCTTCACATCCGCAACCACCTGCTCCGGCGTCCACTCGTTGCCCGGATAAAATTGCGCCACCTTGCCGCGCGCGTCGATCAATGTGGTCGAAAGCGTGTGCGTAATCGTGTCGTTAGGGCCGGGCGTGATGCCCACATCGAAAAACTTCGCCATTTCCACGAGCTCCGGCTTCGCCGGCACGGCAAAATCCCAATGCGCAAACGCGTTCTTCGCCTCGCTGCCGATGTACTCCGCGCCGTAGGCCCTCAGCCGCGCCGGCGTGTCGTGTTCCGGATCGAAGCTCACACACAGCAGATGCGTCTTGGCATAGAGCGCCGGGTTCGCCGCCAACTGGCGATCGATCGCGGCAAAGTTGTGCGTTACCAAAGGGCAGAAGTTAGGCGACGGGCAGCGCGTGTAAATGAAGGTCAACAGCAGCGCCTTGCCCCGAAATTGCTCCAGATGAATCGCGCGCCCATCCTGGTTGCGCAGCTTGAAATTCGGAACCGCGTCGCCCGGCGCAGGCACATGATAGAACACGGTTGGTTTGTAATCCGGCTTGGCCTGCGCGATCACAACAATGTGGTCCAGCACCACCGTTTCCTCGGCGCTCTTCTCGACCAGCACATCCGCCGTAATCGTGTCGCCTGGGTGCAGTTCGCTGGCGATGCTGGGGTCCTTGAGCTGGTAGGGCATGGTCATCGCATCCATGAACCCCGGAATGGCCTCATGGTCCACGACCACGATTCCGTGTGCGACATCGGTGGAAACGATCTTCCCGCGCAGGTGATACACCGTGACTACGGTGTCCGCGGAACCCTGCGATGCGGGCTTCGCACTGGAATGGCACCCCGCCAGAGTGGCCATGGCAAGAAGGCAGCTTGCGAGGGAGATGCGCATCACAAACTTAGTGTACAACCGGTGGACTGACCACATCAGGACGCGGATTTTCTTTCATTTCTCTTGGTTTTTAGAGAATCTTCCTCTGTTCGCAGCGATCGGCGAACGGTGAGCCCCATCGGAGGTATCCTTAGGCGTAAGGCTGCAAACTACGAACTGTGAACCGCGAACTTTCATCCGAGATCGATGCGTGGCTGCGGCGCGGCTCGCTCGTGGTCACGGCCAGCGAGCGAGCCGCTCGGTCCATTACGGCGGCATTCCATCGCGCCCGGCGCGCCGAGGGGCTCACCGCTTGGCCCGCTCCCAACATTCAGGACTGGCAAAGCTTTGTCCGCAACGCCTGGAACGAGCGCAGCCTCGATGGCCGCATCGTCCTGAACCCACTGCAAGAGCAATCGCTCTGGGCAGGGATTGCCGCCGCCGGCGCGCCGGATACCACGCGGCTCGCGGGCGCCGGCGATCGCCTTGCCGGCCTGGCCATGGAGGCGCACAACCTGCTTTGCGCCTACTGTCCAACGCTGCTGAACGAGAAGGCGCGCATCGGCTGGGACCGGGACGCCGCGGCCTTCAGCGCGTGGCTCGTGGCCTTCGATGAAATCTGCCGCACCGGCAATCTGATCGGCTCCGCGCGCCTTCCGCTCGAATTGATCCCTATGCTTGAAGCAGACGCCTCCGCCCGCCAGCCGCTTCTGCTCGCCGGATTCGATCGCATGGTTCCCACGCAGCAGGCGCTCTTCGCCGCCTGGGGAAACTGGAGCGAAGCCGCTCACGGCGAAACCGCGGCGCAAATTGAATTTCACCAAGCCGCCGATCCATCCCTCGAACTTGCCGCCTGCGCACTGTGGTGTAAGCGCTGGCTTGCCGCCAATCCTTATGCGCGGATGCTCGTCGTCACGCAGGATGTGCCCAATCGCCGCGGCGAAATCGAGCGCGCCTTTCTCCGCTTTGCGCAACCCGAAGGAAGCGTGGCCAGTTCCTCCGCGCTCTTCGAGTTTTCGCTCGGCGTGCCGCTCTCCCAAATCGCCTTGGCGCGCAGCGCGGGCCTGCTGCTCCACTGGCTCGATGGTCCCATCGGCGAGCACGAACTCGACTGGCTGCTTTCAACTGGTATGGCCGCCGCGTCAACTCACGAATCACGCGCACTCGTTGCCTTCGTAAAGGCCCTTCGACACCGCAATTTGCAGCGAACACGCTGGCTGCTTACGGAGTTCCTTCGCCAGAAACCGGGAGCCGAATTGCCTGCTCCGTGGGTCGCGCGCATCGCGCAGGCCCGGAGCCGGTTGCAGGAGTTCGCGCGCCGCCCGCAAACTCCGCTCGCGTGGGCCGAGCTCACGCCCCAGTTGCTTCAACTTGCCGGCTGGCCCGGAGCGCGCCCGCTCGCAAGCGCCGAATTTCAGGCTCTCCACCGCTGGCAGCAAACTGTGGATGACTGCGCTTCGCTGGGCTTCGACGGACGCCGCGTCAATTGGAAAGAATTCCTTGCCGCGCTCGACCAGGCCGCCAACGAATCGCTCTTCGCGCCCGAGTCGCGGGACGCGCCCATTTTGATCGCCGGACCCGCCGAGTCCGCGGGCCTCAACGCTGACGCTATCTGGTTCCTCGGCGTCAACGAAGACTCCTGGCCGGCGCGCGGCGTTACGCATCCCCTGCTTCCTCTCGCCGTTCAGCGCCAGGCCGGAATGCCCCACGCCTCGCCGCAGCTCGATTGGGATCTTGCCGCCGCCACCACGCGCCGCCTGCTCGCCTCCGCGCCCGAAGTCCACTTCAGCATCCCGCACCAGCGCGATGGCGTCGACACGCGCCCGTCGCGGATTGTCGCGCAAATTGCCGGTGAGCCGCAGCTGTTGCCTTCGGATCTCGTTATTCCAACCGCTCCTCTACCGCTCACCGTATCCTTTCAGGACTCAAGCCAACTTCCCTTCCCTGCAGGCGACGTACCGGGTGGGTCCAGCGTTCTTACCGCGCAGTCGCAGTGCCCCTTCAAGGCTTTTGCCGCCTCTCGTCTCGGCGCGCAAGCGTGGGACCCCGCCGAAGCCGGCCTCACCGCCCTCGAACGCGGCTCGCTTCTTCATGAAGTTCTTTTCTCCATCTGGGCAGGTCCGCCTGCTGGCATTCGCTCCCATCGGGAACTCCTCGCGTTGACAGACCTTCCTGCCTTCGTCGAGAGCCATGTGCGCCGCGTCTCCCAAACACGCATGCCCCTGCGCGCGCGCGAGTGCATGCCGCCAAGATATCTGGAGCTCGAAGAAACGCGCCTCGCCGATCTCGTCACCGAATGGCTCCGCTGCGAATCCACGCGTCTGCCCTTCACCGTGCTCGAAACGGAGCAGAAAGCCACCGCGTCCATCGCAGGCCTTACGCTCCACTTGCGCCTCGACCGCATCGACCGCCTAATCGACAATTCCCTCCTGGTCATCGACTACAAGTCCGGTTATGCAGATCCGCGCTCTTGGGATCTTCCCCGCCCTGACGATGTGCAGCTCCCGCTCTACGCCGGCTTCGCTCTGAAGCAGAGCGAAGAGCTCGGCGGCCTCGTCTTTGCCAAAGTCCGTACGGGAGAAACGGACTTTTCCGGGCGGGTCCGCGATGCCAAAGCAACCCTGCGCGGCAAAATCAGCGGAAACTCCAATTTAGTTAAAAAGCCGCTCACTGCGGAGCAGGTTACCGCGTGGCGCGCCTGCATTGAACAGCTCGCCGTCGAGTTTCTCTCCGGCCGTGCCGTGGTGGATCCGCGCGACTATCCGAACACTTGCGAGCATTGTCGTCTGTACGCGATCTGCCGCATTCAGGAGAATCCGCCGCAACCCGGCGAGAACGGCGAGGAGGCTGCCGATGCCTAGCCCGCGGCCGCGCATCCCGCCGCCCGACCAGGCAGAGCGCGACAAGGCTCTCGATCCGCGGCGCTCGGTCCTCGTGCGCGCGCCCGCCGGTTCGGGAAAAACAACGCTGCTTTCACAGCGGTTTCTTTGTTTGCTCGCCGAGGTTGACGAGCTTGGACAGGTACTCGCCATCACCTTTACCAACGCGGCTGCGGCGGAGATGCGCAACCGTGTTCTCGACGAGCTGCGAAAGGACGAACCCAGCCCGGTCGCCCGGCGTGCGCTCGAACACTCGCAGATACTGGGCTGGAACCTCCTCGATCTTCCCGCGCAGCTCCGCATCCAGACCATCGACTCGTTCTGCCGCGACCTCGCATTGCAGCAGCCGCTCCTCTCCGGTCTCGGCGGCGGCCTCGACATCGCCGCGCAGCCGGACGAGCTCTACCGCCGCGCCGCTCGGCGCACTCTCGAGCAGATCGGAAGCGAGAACACGCCTCTGAGCGCGGCCATCGCGGCTCTTTTGCTTTGGCGCGATAACAACTGGCAGGAAACTGAGAACCAGCTCGTCGATATGCTCAAGGACCGCGATCGCTGGATGCACGATTTTGTTCTCGACCGGGATCCCGATTGGCCGACGCTCCGTGAGCGCCTCGAGCGTCCGCTCGCGCGCGCCAATGCCGGCGATCCCGCCCTGGCCCATTACACCAACGCGGAGTGGTCCATCGTACGCGCCTGCTTCACGGTGCTGCGTCACGCTGCCGCCGAGCTTCGTGTTGTCTTTGCGGAAGCTGCTGCTGCCGACTTCGTTGAAGTCGCCCAGATCGCGCAAAATGTGCTCCGGGGTGAAGGTGGATTCCCCACCGACGCGGCGATCGCTGTCGCCGACGGCATTCGCCACCTGCTCGTCAACGAATTCCAGGACACCAGCCGCCGCCAGCACCAGTTGATCGCGCGCCTCATCGCCGCCTGGCCCGAACGCGAAGGCCGCACCTGCTTCGTGGTCGGCGACCCCATGCAGTCCATCTACGGCTTCCGCGAAGCCGACGCCGAGCTCTTCCCGCGCGTCGAGCAGCTCGGCCTCGAAATTCCCGGCGACCTGCCGTTGCGCTTCGATCCTGTCCTGCTCACGGCCAACTTCCGCGCCGCTCTGCCTCTCGTCAACGATCTCAACGAGATGTTCTCGCGCGTCTTCGCTGTCGCCGACGGAAGCGGCGTCGTCTTCACCGCGGCCGATCCAGCCCGCGACGGCGCCGCGCAACCCGGCCCGCGCCTCGTCACCGAGTCCGCGCCGTCCATGTCGCTCCACCTCGAATTCATGCCCGATTCGCCTCGCGGCAAGGTCGATCCGGACCGGAAGAAGCAAATTGCCGCCGGGCGTGAAGCCGCGCGCGACCGGCAGATCGACGAAATCGTCGCCATCGTCCGCGCTCATCTGCCCCGCATCGGCAAAGCCCGCACCGTCAATGAGAAAAAGCAGCCCGACGAAAAGCGGGAGAAGTACCGCGTCGCCATTCTCGCCCGCGCGCGCAAGTCGCTCACGCCCATCGCCGCCGCGCTGCGCGAAGCATCCATCCCCTTCCGCGCCGTGGAACTCGAAGAGTTGCAAAACCGTCCGGAAATCATCGACGCGCTCGCCCTTGTCCGCGCGCTCCTCAATCCTCACGATCGCGTCGCATGGCTCGGCGTTCTCCGCGCCCCGTGGTGCGGCCTCTCGCTCGCGGATTTGCACACGCTCGCCGGCGCTGACTCATCCGAACTGCTCGCGCGTCCCGTGCCCGAACTCCTCCCCGAGCGCTTGCACATTCTCAGCGGCGAAGGCCGCCTGTCCGCCGGTCGCGTGTTGCGTGCAATGGAATTCGCCGAACGCCTGCACTGCACGCAGCCCTCTGCCGCGCCCGGGACCTGGCTCGAACAGGTCTGGCTGCATGTGGGCGGCGCACAATGTGTCGAACGCCGCCGCGCGCGCTAACCTCGATCTGCTTTGGAGCACCCTCGACGGCCTGCCCCACGGCGAGCCGGATCTCCTCGGCCCAACGCTCGACGCTGCCCTCCGTACCCTCAAGGCTCTGCCCGATCCCACTGCCGGCAGCGATTGCGGTGTTCAATTGATGACCATCCACGGGTCGAAAGGCCTCGAGTTTGAAGTCGTCGTTGTGCCCGATCTGCAGGCCGGCGTGGGTGGCGGCAGCCCCACCATGCTCTCCTGGTTGGAGCGCGGCCTTCCGCCTGAGCGCGATCCATCCAGCCCTGAGGGTTCCGGCGAGATCACGGAGTTTCTGGTCGCGCCGTTCCAGTCCAAGGGCGCCGATCGCGGCGCCGCCAAGAAGTGGGTCGACCGCGTCCGCCGCGAGCGTGAAAAACAGGAATCGCGCCGCCTTCTTTATGTCGCCGCTACTCGCGCCCGCGAAGAGCTGCATTTCTTCGCGAGGCCCTCCTGCAAAACCGAACAGGATGGCTCCTTCAGCCTCGCCGATCCTCGCGGTAGCTTACTCGCCACGGCCTGGCCAGCCTGGCAGGCGGAGGTCCATCGCCAGTTCGATAAGTGGGTTGCTCGCGCGGCTTTATCCGCCGAGCCCTCTACCATCGAATCACTCGCCGCATCCGCCGGCGGCAATCTCTCCGTGATGCCTTCAGTGCCCTCCCCAGCGCTCTTGCGCCGATTACCGCCGGACTACCGTCCGCCGTCCGCGCAGTTCTCTGCTGTGGCGCCCGACGAGCCGCTCCTCGGCGCGGGCCGCCTCTACGAGCGCCACGAAGGCGGGCTGCTCTCGCGCGCGCTTGGCAAAGCGGTGCACGCGCTCCTGCAGCAGTACGCACAGCTTCTTGCCACGCAGCCGGATGAAGCGGCCCGCGCGGCTCTCGCCCAAATGCAACCCCGCATTGCCGCTACTGTCCGCGCCTCCGGCGTCGAGCCCCGCCATGCCGGCCGCATCGCCGCGCAAGCGTTGCAGACTGTACTCAAGACCGCCGGCGATCCTCGCGCGCAATGGATCCTCGCGCCGCACGCCGATGCGGCCAACGAAGCCCGCTGGACCGGCGTCGTCAACGGCAGCCTGCGCACGGTACAAGTCGATCGCGTTTTCCGCGCCGGGCGCGAGCCTCAAACCGGCGGCCAAGACACGTGGTGGATCGTCAACTATAAAACCATCCACGAAGACGGTCTCGACCCCGCCGCGGCTCTGCCCGAATTGCACAGCATCTTCGCGCCACAGATCGAGGCCTACGCAAAGGTCCTGCGCAATCTGCGCGGCGAGAGCACAAGCCTGTGCGGCTGCCTCTATTATCCGCGGATGTCTCTGCTCGATTGGTGGCAACTCTAGTTCTGCGCGATGAGCTTACAGCAAGGCGGCGCCAAGTCTCAATCGGACGCGGCCTAAATCTTGCAGAGGATCTCGGCAAACACGTCGCGGTGAGCCAGAATGAAATGATCGGCATTGCGCAGCAGCAGCGCGTCCGCGGCGATGGCGGCGGCGGCGAGAAAGCCAAATATCCATGCGGTCAGCCACGGCTCGTGGAAGGAACGACTCAGGTACACTACGGGAACCTGCAAAATCATGCTTCCGAACAAGACCAAAAATATGAGAAGGCCGCTGGTGCGATTGGTCGGCGTACTTCGCTGCCGCACCTGACCGGGGACAAACCGATGCGGCGCTTGAATCGATCGCCATGTCCCCAAAGCGAGATTCACTGCAATCACAAAGATCGTCCATAAAGCGGTGGAGATTTCCAGCGAGAGCGGAATCGGCGTTCGCGTAAGCATCACCACCGCGGCCCACGCCAGCCCCGCTTCGACGGCGACCAGCCCGAGACTCGTAAGATTCTTGGCCAGAACCACGTCCCGCATGCGAATAGGCGCAAGCAGATAAAGTTGCACGCCAAGTCCATCCGCGCCAAAAATATTGTAAAGTCCCGCCAGAAGGCCAAAGAGAACGTAAGCAATCGCTCCGGGAAGCAAGTATGTGGAATGCTGGCCGAAGCCGCCGCGGCTGAAAATGACAACGAAGATCAGAGGCGTGAACATATTGATGATCAGCGACCCGTTGCCGCGCAGCATGAGCCACTCCTTGCGCAAACACGCGCCCACTACAGGCGGGAACGCCGCACGGGAGGGCTGAGGCCGCGCCTGTGTTGCCAGGGCGTCCGGTGGCCGCGAGAGCGCCCGCGCACGCGTAACTGTGTTTGCGGGAGTGCGCCGGCTCACGCCTTCACTCAGGTGCTCGCCGAGAAATTGTTTGTGAAGCCGAATCGCAAAAACAGCCGCGAACAACGCGGTGCTCGCCAGCAAGCCCGCGAATTGCGCCAGCGCTACGGCAGGATGTTGTGGGGCGAGGAGAATGGCATTGGCGGCGAAGCCCGGCGGCAGCCAATGCAAATACGGGCCAGAGCCGTGCAAGAACCGCAAAAACCAGTTGTCGTGTGCTCCGGGAATCCGCATCGAAGCCCGCTGAAAACTCAGAAACTGGATTCCCACGGCAAAGAGCGCCATCAACAGGCCGAAGATTTCGCGAAAGCGGCGGTTTGCAAGCCAGCGCTCCATCCATGCGCCGATCATGCGCGTGAGAAAAATGTTCATCAACGCGTAAACCGCCAGAACGATTACCGCGGGCAGTGCCAGCGCGGGCTTCGCTAAGCTGATTCCTACCGTGGCAGCCAGCAAGGCGAGGCAGCCCACGATGGTGCTGGAGGTCAGCAAACCGAGCAACGTCCGCAAAACCAGATAACGCCCGAATCGCAGCGGAAAGCGCGTGAGCGATGCGGGATCGAAGCTGGAGACGGCGGCAGCAATGTTCAGGCCGTTGATGCTCACGAACTGCCACAAAATCACGATGCCGGCCAGCAGCGGCGCAAGTGCCTGCGGGTGGCCTTCGGCGATCGCGATCCATGCCAGGATTCCGCTGCCGGCGACTGGGCCAACCACCATCAGGGCAAGAAAGGGCCAGACGATAATGCGCAGGAGAATGGCAAACGCAAGTCCAACGGCCTGGTGCGTGCCCGTTGCACGCCGGCGAAAGATGTTGTTGACAAACATGCGCCAGCGCAACCATGCAACCGCGGTGAGTTGCGCGCGGGCAGGAATGCCGCGCGTGGAAACTGAAAGCGTGTCCCTGGCCGCTAGCTCAGCCATGAAAGCTCCTGCTCAGGCGCCGTTGCCGCTGGGTTTCCTTCGCGATCGGCGCCGACAATTTCGAGAAAGATCTCTTCCAGGCTGCGGTCCTCCCTGCCGCTTGGCGCGGTTCCTTCTCCTGTATGCGTCTGGCCGCTGCCGGCGCCGGCGCGCAGTTCTTCCAGCGATCCCTGGGCCACCAGTTCTCCGCGATGAATAATCGCGACGTGCGTGCACAGCCGTTCCACGATTTCCAGCACGTGCGAGGTGAGGAAGACGGTTGCGCCGCGCGCGATCATTCGTTGCAACATTGCCTTGAGCGTGCCTGCGGCCACTGCGTCCACGCCTTCAAACGGCTCATCGAGGAAAAGAATCCTGGGACCGTGAATGACCGCCGCTGCCAGGGCAAGTTTTTTTTGCATCCCATGCGAAAAGTCTGTGATGAGCTTCTTCCGCTCGTCGGCCAACTGCATGAATTCCAGCAGTTCCCGGGTGCGCTGCAGCGCGGTGTCGCGATCCAGGCCATACATGCGGCCGACAAATCGAAGATATTCGTCCGCGGTCAGGCGGCCGAAGAGAGCCATTCCTTCCGGCACCACCCCGATCTGCCTCTTCACCTCCGCTGAGTTTTGCTGAAGATCTTCGCCAAGAATGCGAATGCTCCCCGAGGTAGGCGCCAGCAGGCCCGTCAGCATCTTAATTGTGGTGGACTTGCCCGCTCCATTGGGCCCAAGAAAGCCGAAGAACTGTCCCGCGGCAACGCGCAGGTTTACATCCTTGACAGCCGTGAACTCGCCGAATTGGCGGGTGAGCGCAATGGTATCGATGGCGAGGAACGTCATGAGTTTTCTAACTTGAAACCACGATGCACGTTTGCAGTGCGCCTTCTGCGAATAACCCCCAAGTAAACAACGCGTTTCGCGACGGTGCAATGAATCACGGGCTGCGCGCCTGCATCATTGTCCTTCCATGGTGCAAGTTTACATGGAAGGTTCTTGGGTGGCCTTTCGGCTCCAGGAAACCTCGTTTTTCGGTATTCTTAAGTTGATCGCTTGTGCAACGAACGCACCTGCGCAGGAGGAACTGCACATGGCAAAGTCCGCCAAGAAGCCAAGCGCTAAGCCGAAGG
>CAWEGN010000017.1:0-7934 GCA_963808805.1 uncultured Acidobacteriaceae bacterium
ATGAAATGGCTGGCGCGGGAGGCGATGGAGAGCTTTTCGCGGCTGAGGAGCTTGCGAATCTGGCCGCGGGCATGGTCGGCCCAGGGGCCGCGGTTGTCGAGCTGGACATAGGCTCGCCAGTGGCGCAGGGCGTTGCGGTTCTGGCCGGTGCGCTCGTAGGCCAGGGCCAGATTGTAATGGGCGTCGGCGTAGCGCGGGGAGAGCGTGACGGCCTTGACGTAGGCGGCAATGGATTCGTCGAGCCGCTCGAGCTCGTCGAGAACGTTGCCCAGGTCGAAATAGGCCAGGACGTAGCCGGGATCGGCCTCGGTGGCGCGGCGGTAGAGCTCCTCGGCGCGGTCAAACCGGCGCAGATGGAAATAGACGGTGCCCAGGTTGATGCAGGCGGCCGCGTACTGCGGGTCGATGGAGAGAATCTCCTCGTAGATCGCGATAGCGCGCTGCTTTTCGCCGGCCTCTTCGGCCTGGACCGCGGCATGAAAGCGCTCCTGAAGGCCGCGGAGGCCATGCGCGCCGGGAAGGCGCAGCGGAGACGGCCGCGCGGCGGCGGAAGCGAGTGCGGGACCCGCTGTGCGCTCGAAGTCGAAGAGCAACTGGCGGCGAATGGGATCGACCATGGCGCCGCTGTGGCGGAAGGCGAGGCGCGTTCCGGTGCGCACAACGCGCGCCTCGAGCAGCGGATTCGACATGCCGGCGACGGCTTTCATGGCCAGGATGGATTCGCGGATGGATGCCGCGGGCACGTCGTCCTCGCGCAGCGAGCGCAAGGTGCGCAGTTGCCCGAGATCCTGAAAGCTATAGATCTCCTGTTGAGGAACCAGGCCGGCCCGCTCCCAGGCTTGCAACTGACGGGAACCGATCTGAAGGATCCGCAAAACGTCCTGACGGCGATAACTGGTCACGCTTGGATGCTCCCCCGGTGAAACCGTACGCTGCCGATATGTGAACCCAAGTTCCGCATTCAGCGGACCAACTTAAATTCCCGGCCGATACCCTGCCCCCATCACTCAGAACCGTTACGGAAGAATCGCTCTTGCAGCGATTATGCCAAGAGTCGGCGTGGATAAACGGGGCGGAACCGACGCCGCAACAAAAAACTCGTGGATAACGAGTGTCTGATTTGGTACCTGCGCGCGCGAGAGCGGTAGGAGCGTCGAAAATCCGCGCTCCTCACAAACCGGCGGTGTGAACGGCGGGGCAGCGGAAACGCGGACGGGCAGGAATAAGGGCAAGGCCCCGGAAGGCGAGATGGCCCGAAACGGTCTGCCGCCATCGGTATTGTATCACTCCCGGAAAGTTGTATATAGATACGCCGCGGGGGCGATGTATTCGATGTGGCCATGGCCTACGATTTTCATAGCTCCTGGAAACTCGCATATGCCAGGCTTATTGACAAGAGCGTGGAGCGACGCAGAGGAACCGGGCCCCATGTCCAACACCTCCTTCTGCTTTGCATTAGGCGATCCGCCCCGGCTGGTGTCGGTAGACGGCGATGTGGAAGGCCTGCTCGGCTACAGCCGCAAGTCGTTCCTCTCCGCGAAGGCGCATCTGAAGGATCTCATCCACCGGGAAGACGCCGGCGTTGCCGAATTCCTCTTTTCACCCGATCTGAAGGATCGAAGCGGCGTCTTTAACATCCGCCTGCGCCACGCCGACGGGCGCATCCGCTGCATCAAAGGCCAGTACGCCAAGGAGCCGGGCCGCGCTACGGACGAAGTGCTTCTTGACATGATTCTGGAGGATGCGCGGAAGGTGAGAGAGCCCGGCGACGGCCTTCTGGTAAGAAATTTCAAGACGCTCATCGAGCAAACCGGGGACGATATCTACATTAAGAACCGTAACCATGTGTTTCTGGCCGCGAGCCGTGCCGTGCCGAACCTGACCGATACGGCAAAGGATCCCTCCGAACTGGTGGGTAAGACCGATTACGACATTCATCCGGAGGAAACCGCCGACATCGCTTATCGGTTGGAGGCTCAGGCCTTCGCCGGGGGCCAGCGCGTGAACCTAATCCAGCAACTGGCGGCGCAGGACGGGTCGAAGCGCTGGATCGATAACCGGAAATACCCCATCAACGGGCCGGACGGCGAAATCATCGGCATCTTCGGCATCGCCCCGGATGTCACCGAGTATATTGAAGCGAGGTCGAGGCTGCGCGAAAGCGAGGAATCTCTGCGCGACGCGCAGGAGATCGCGGGGCTGAGCAATTACGTCCTCGATATTCCAAACAAAATGTGGCACATCTCACCGGAGCTGGAGCAACTGCTGGGGATCGATGCCGCATACGGGCGGGAACTTGAAAAGATATGGCCGCTGATCCATCCGGACGATCGCTCTGAAATGGCGAATCGCTTCAAGGACTACTTTACGGGCGAGCGCACTCACTTCGACAGCGAATACCGGATTCTTCGCCACACAGACGGAGTCATGCGCTGGGTGCATACCTTCGGACAGCTGAAGGTAGACAGCCAGGGAAAGGCGCTGGAGCTCCGCGGCACCGTTCAGGACATTACGGAGCGGAAACTGACCGAGGCGGCATTACGCGAGAGCGAGGAATCGTTACGGGAGGCACAGAGGATTGCCGGTCTGGGCAGCTATCGGTTAAATGTCAACGCTGGACTGTGGACCAGTTCGGATGTCTTGGACCAGATATTTGGGATCGATAAGGAATTTGAGCACACCGTCGAGGGATGGGTCGCCCTGCTCCATCCCGACGATCGCCAAACCATGAGCGACTATTTCCGACACGAGGTTTTGGGTCAGGGCAAGCCCTTTGACAAGGAATACCGCATCCTTCGCCGCAGCGACGGGGTGGAGCGCTGGGTGCATGGCATAGGCCAGCTGACCTTCGACGCCCACGGGCGGCCGGCGACGATGTATGGCACCATTCAGGACATTACGGAACGGAAACTGACCGAGGCAGGGCTGCGCGAGAGCAAGGAATTGCTGCAGATTTTCATCCAGCATGCGCCTGTAGCGCTGGCCATGTTCGACCGCGAGATGCGCTACGTGGCCGTGAGCAAGCTGTGGCTGAAGAGCCTGAACCTTGTGGGCCAGGAGGTTCTCGGACGATCGCATTACGACGTAATAACCAATATCCCGGAAACGTGGAAACTTGAGCACCGTCGTGCGCTGTCGGGCGAAACCATACGGGTCAAGGAGAACCGGATCGAGCATGCTGACGGCAAGGTGGACTGGCTACGCCGGGAGATTCTTCCCTGGCGGGCCGGCGACGGGTCGGTGGGCGGCATCGTCCTCTTCGCCGAAGACATTACGCAGCGGAAGGAGGTTGAAGAGAGGCTGCGGCTGGCCGCAACGGTCTTCACCGGCGCGCGCGAAGGCATCGTGATTACCGATCGCTCGGGGACGATTCTGGAGGTGAATGAGGCTTTTACGCGCATTGCCGGCTACACACATGACGAGGTACTGGGGCGCAATCCGCGGCTACTCCAATCCGGGCTGCAGAGCAAGGAGTTCTACCGGAACATGTGGGGCTCTCTCCGCCGGGAGGGTCAATGGTCGGGTGAGATCTGGAACCGGGCCAAGAGCGGGGACATCTACGCCGAAATGCTCCACATCAACGCCATCCGCGACGCTAAGGGCGAGGTGCAGCAGTATGTTGGCCTGTTCTCCGACATCTCCGAAATCAAAGATCACGAGCGGCAACTGCAGCACATTGTGCATTACGATGCTCTGACCGGCCTTCCCAACCGGACGCTGTTCGCGGACCGGCTGCGCCAAGCCATGGCCCATGCGCACCGGAGCAAGCGCTTGCTGGCCGTGGCCTACTTTGACATCGATGGATTCAAGTCGATAAACGATGGTTACGGCCACTCAACCGGCGACGCGCTGCTGGCGGCACTGGCTTTGCGGATGAAGCGCGCCTTGCGGGAAGGCGATACTCTGGCCCGGCTGGGCGGAGACGAGTTTGCCGCCGTGGTCCTGGATCTGGACGACATCGAGGCCTGTGTGCCGACATTGAACCGCCTGCTGGCGGCGGCAGCCGAAGAGGCCCAGATTGGCGAGGTGGTGCTGCGGGTGTCGGCCAGCGCGGGCGTTGCCTTCTATCCGCAGACTGCGGATGTGGACGCGGATATGCTGCTGCGTCAAGCCGGGCAGGCAATGTACCAAGCCAAACTGGAGGGGCGCAGTTGCTTCAGCGTCTTCGATCCCAGCCAGAACCTGATGGTCCGCGACCGCAACGAGAACATCGAACACATCCGCCAGGCGCTGGCGGCGGGGCAGTTTGTGCTGCACTACCAGCCCAAAGTGAATATGCGCACCGGCAAGGTGGTGGGGGCCGAAGCGCTGATCCGTTGGCAACATCCGGAACGCGGGCTGCTGCCGCCGGGCATGTTTCTTCCCCTTATTGAAGACCATCCTCTGGCCGTGGAGCTGGGCGCTTGGGTGATCGAGAGCGCACTGACGCAGATGGAATCGTGGCAGGCGGAGGGTTTTGAACTGCCGGTGAGCGTGAATGTGAGCGCGATCGAGCTGCAACAACCGGATTTTGCCGATCGCCTGCGCGACCGGCTCGCGGCTCACCCGCAGGTGAAGCCCTCGAGCCTGGAGCTGGAGGTGCTGGAAACCAGCGCGATGCAGGATGTGGTGCAAGCCTCGCAGGTGCTCACAGCCTGCCGCGAGATCGGGGTATCGATCGGCCTGGACGATTTCGGAACCGGCTATTCGTCGCTGATCTATCTGAAGCGCTTGCCCGCAAATGTACTGAAGATTGACCAGAGCTTCGTGCGCGACATGCTGGAGGAGCCGGAGAACCTGACCATCCTTGAGGGAGTGCTGGGGCTGGCCTCCGCCTTCCGCAGGCAGGTGATCGCGGAGGGGGTGGAAACCGCGGAACACGGCTTGATGCTGCTGCAAATGGGCTGCGACTTTGCCCAGGGTTATGGCATCGCCGCGGCGATGCCGGCGCACGAAATGCGCGCCTGGGCGGCCGCGTGGCGGCCCGATCCGAGCTGGGCCGATGTGCCTGTGGTGCGCCCGGATAACCAGTCCGTGCTCTACGCCACTGTGGAGCATCATGCCTGGCTGGGCGCCTTTGAGGCCTGCCTCCAGGGCAAGCGCGCTGCCCCGCCGCCACTCGATGCCAGCCAATGCCGGGTTGGCGCGTGGCTGGAGGGCGAAAAGCATTCCGCGCACGGTACGCAGGCGCCGATTCAGGCCATTGACACACTCCATCAACGTTTCCATGTGTTGGCGGCGGAGATTTTCCAGTCACACCGGGATGGCCGGAGCACGCAGGGATTGATCCAATTGCGCCAGCTCCACTACCTGCAGGACAAGTGCCTGAAAAGGCTAAAGGCCTTCGCGTGACCCTGTAGCGGCTCAACGATGCATGGCCGTGGCTTCGGCGTGGGTTTCCTCGGGAAAGGCCTGCGGTTCGCGCAGCGTGAGCACGGGGCAGCGCGCATGAGCGAGCACGCGGTAGACGGTGCGGTCGCGCGTGAGGTTCTCAAAGGCCGAGCGTTGCGTTGCGCCAAGCACGATCAGGCCGGCATGGCGCTCCGACGCCAGAGCCAGTATCTCGATGGACGGATTGCCGTGCGCGATGACCGGCTCGACGGCGGAGCAGCAGCGCGCGCCTGTCATCTCGGCGAGGATGCGCAGCTCAACCATGGCAGCCGAGTCCTGCCCGGTAGGCATGCCTTTGCGCTCCATCACGTCAATGGGTGGAAGCACGTGGAGCAGAATCAGCTTTGCATTTTGGGTGGCGGCAGCCTGGCAGGCAAGCGCCGCGCTCGGGCGAGAGGTCTCTCGAAGTGTGGTGGCATGGAGGACGACGCGTTCCTCGCCCTTATCCACCGGGAGATGAGCCTCGGGTCCCACGGTAATGACCGGGAGGTTGACCGAGCGCAGCACTTGTTCTGCCACGGAGCCAATGAGCAGCTTGCCCAGCTTGCTCCGGCTCCGGGTCCCGAGCAGCACGCGGTCCACGTGAAATTGGCGGACGACGGCTGCAATTTGATATGTGGGGCGGCCCTCGCGCACCAGCGTGTCGCACGGGATGCCGCGCCGGGCGGCCACTTCACACCATGGCCGCAGCATCTGTTCGGCGGTCTCCAAAGCGCCCGCAGTGTCGTAGTACGGCATTCCGGAGGCGTCGGCACTGATGGCCGCGGCGGAAGAGAGGACATGCAGGAGGATGAGCCGGGCCCCGGTTTCACCGGCCTGTTCCAAGGCGAACGGCATGAGGTGGTCGAGGTCGCTCAAGTCCGTGGCGACGAGGACGGTGGCTGGATGCGTCCAGCGGCCGATATCGGAATCCCGCATGGCGAACACCTCATACCGGAAAGCGTGCCACCAGGCAAGGTGCCGTGATGTGCCAGAGCGCACCGGGGAATGTGAGATAGATCACATGGCAGACCGATTTACGCGGTCGGGGGCGGATGGGCTGCGACCGTATTTAATAACTGATGAGGAAGCGCGGCAATTACGGTTCGAGGATCGCGCTGCTGCTAATTCCGATAAACGAACGGCTGGTTGTAGAGTATGCAAACCGAATGGCTGAGAATGAGAGAGGGTGGAGCAGTGTCAGAGAGATCGACGAGAAACTCTCTCGTACACGTGGCCGAGTCCTGGATGATGCTGAATCGCTCCGCCTTTCGGCCACAGATGCGGATCAAATGCTCCCAAGAGCCGTCCACCAGCGGTACAAATCGAGGGAAACAGCCCTAAAAAAGGAGGTTTTGGCTTAAATGGCAATGGAATATTCTTGATATATGGACGGTAAAGCTTCAAGGAAGAGCGTAGCTCGAATGCCTGCTGGTAGCGTCCGATATAGCGCGAGTCGTTTCTCCTGTGGAGTCGGCCAGGATCCGTTCAAAGACATGGCGACTCTCTTTCGTGGCGATCGCCCACTAGAGCAGTATCAACATAGCTATACCCGGGCGGATCGAAAGTGCGATAGAGTTGTTTTCTCTGGTGAAGTGACCGCGACAGCGGACCTATGGGTCGAGCGTATTCGGACGATCTGCGATTGAGGATATTGGATGCCTATGAGCGCGGAGAAGGAAGTTGCCGCGCTCTTGCGGCGCGTTTCGGCGTCAGTTGGGAGTATGTACGCAAGGTGCGCCAGCAGCATCTTCGCAGCGGGCAGAGGAGACGTCTGATGCAATCGCGCTTCGGCGTTCGCAGTCGGGTAACCGATCAGGTAAGAGCTCACATACTGGCTCTGGTGGAGGCACAAGCCGACATCACCATCGCCGAATTGCGGGAGCGGATCGAGGCCGAAAAGGACGTTCGGATGAGTTGGACACTGGTCCAACTGTGGGTGAAACGGCTCGGGTTGCGGCTCAAAAAAAGTCGCTCCACGCCGTCGAGCGGGACACGGAAGCCAACCGCGAACGACGCGCCGAGTTCCACCGCCGGATACTCGCCACAGACCCGCAACGGCTGATCTTCCTGGATGAAAGCGGAGTCACTACCTCGATGACGCGGCTACGCGGCCGATCGCTGGGAGGCCGGCGTATCCATGAGGCGACGCCGGGCGGCCATTGGAAAATCATGACCGTTCTGGGCGCCATGAGCACGCGCGGCATCCTCGCCGCCATGACCATCGAAGCAGCCACGGATGCCGATATTTTCCTGGCCTATCTGGATCATGCGCTGTGTCCGGTGCTGAGGCCGGGTGACGTGGTGGTGATGGATAACCTCAGTTCGCATAAGGTGCAAGGCGTGCGCCAAAGAATCGAGGGAGCCGGAGCCGAACTGCTCTATCTTCCGCCTTATTCGCCGGACCTGAACCCCATCGAAAAAGCCTGGGCCAAACTGAAACAACTACTCCGCTTGGCCAAAGCGCGCAGCAGCGAAGCACTCCACCAGGCCGTCGCCGACTCCCTGCCAATGATCACCCCGGAAAACGCTCAGGCATGGTTCAGACTCACTCTCAACTGGGTACAGCTATTATGATAATGCTC
>CAWEGN010000018.1:0-7779 GCA_963808805.1 uncultured Acidobacteriaceae bacterium
AGCCCCAGCCTCTTCAGGGCGACGCGGGGCAAGGCCGAGCCGGCTTTTTCGAGAATCAACGTGGCTAGCGCGGTCCAGACCACGATGCCGACGAGCAGAATTACCGTGTCGAGCCAGTAGCGCGCGTAAGGCAGCCGGGCCATGGCCGGCAAATGATACGAGAGGCCGCGTACGCACCAGGCGACAACCCATGCGGCCGCACCGCCCACGCAGGCGGCCAGCAGGCAACGGCCCATCTCTGCATAGTCGAGGCTGGCGAGTGAGACCATACGGCGCTTGTGCAGCAGGACGGCAAGCGTGACGGCCTGCAGAAGAATGCCGGCGTCGGACGCGAGTGCCAGCCCGGCTGCACCCCACATTCTGTATCCAAGCCCGTAAAGCGGGAAGGCGATAACGAGGATGATGGTGCTGGCGAGCATGGGAAGCCAGGTGATTCCGGCCGCGTAGAAGGCACGCGCATAGATAGCCTGCGCGGACCAGGCGAAGAGCGAAACTGTGTAGAAAGCAAAGAACCACGCGGTGAGATTCACGTCGCTCGGCGTGAACCGTCCGCCACCGAAGATCAACTCCACGGTGGATTGCGAGAGCGCGATCATTACCGATGCAGCGAGAAGGCTGAGGGCAATCACGCGAGAAACGGAGTCGGCGACTCCGGTGGCGAATTCATAGTGTTCATCTTTGGCCCAGAGCTGTGCGAAGAACGGCATGGAGGCGACGCCGGCTGCCTGCGCCAGCATGGCCATTGGCGCAGAGAACAGTTGCTTGGCGTTGGCCAGGCGCGTGATGTCGCCGGCTCCGTGCGATGCGTAGAAGCCCGCGAAATACTGATCGAGGAACGGCAGCGTAAAGCCGAACATGAGCGGCAGAGTCATGAACAACCAGATGCGGAGACCGGGGTGGTGAAGATCGATCTCCCAGCGAAAGCGAATCCGCTCCCGGGCCGTGCCCCACGCATTGATGCCGAGCGAGCCAAAGAAGAAGCCTGCAGTAGCTCCGATGGCGAGCGAGCTGACGCCGAGCCTGCGGTGCAGCAGTACGCCGCAAGCAATGATGAACAGGTTGTAGAGGACCGGGGTAGCCGCCTGGTAGAGAAATTGTTTTCGCACCAGCAACGTGGCGCCTAGAACGCTGCCGGCAAAAAGAAAAATCTGCGCGGGAAGCAGGAGCCGCGTCATGTGCGCGCAGAGCGTGACTTGCGCGGCGGGAAAGCCCGGATTGGTCCACCGGACAAACGGAGCGGCGAGAAACATCAACACGATGGATGCGGCAACGAGGACAAGGACCATCAGGTTGAGCACCGTAAATAAAAGGCGCTCGCCCTCATCTTCTTCGCCACGTTCGCGGTAGCGATTCAAAATGGTGACGAAGGTGATGGACACGGCGCCGCCGACGAGGAAATTGTTCATCAGGTCAGGAAGGCGGAACGCGGCCATGTACGCGTCGGTCTGGGGACCGGCACCGAACACCCAGGCAATGTATTTGCCCCGAGCCAGGCCCACCAGACCGGATGCAACCGATGACGCCGCGAGCAGCACCGATGCCGAAAATATGGAATGCGTGTGGGAGGGATGCAGGACACGGAGCACGCGCGACCACCATGGGCGCGCGGGCGGCTGAGGCTCCGCACCGGCGGAAAAGTCCGGCTGCTGCGATTTGCGGTCTGAGGGCTGGCTGGCCACTGCACTTGATTTTACCGGGGAGTCGTGACGGCAAGGCTACGAATCACCAAGCTGCGCGGGTATCCTGTACCTATGTGGTGCTGCGTACGCCGGACTTTTGGATGTGGTTTGGCGCTGTGGGCGCTCGCCGGGATGGTTGCCGCGGGCCAGGCCATTCATGGGCGCGGCGGGGTTACGTTGCCGGCGCCGCCCGAGGCTCAGGTTGTTCCGGCCACGGACGATTATTTCGGGGCCAAGATTGTCGATAATTACCGCTGGCTGGAGGACGCGAGCAGCCCGGCGACGAAAGCGTTTATCGATGCCGAGAACGCCTACACCGCACGCTACATGGAGCAGGCGCGCATTCGCCCCGAGATCGGCGACGAGCTGACGGCGCTGGAGCAAGTGACCACCTGGACCGTGCCCATCCAGCGCGGCAACGATCTCTTCTTTACGAAACTTCTGGCGGGCGAGGACCAGCCGTCGATTTACGTGCGCCACGGCTGGACGGGAAAAGACGAGCGGCTGATCGATCCGGCGCAGTTCAGCCGCGATCCGAATACGTCAGTGGAACTCGAGGATGTGTCGCGCAACGGATCGCTGGTGGCGTATGGCGTGCGCGAGGGCGGCGCGGACGAAACCACGGTGCGTGTCTTCAACGTAAAGACGGGCAAGACGCTCGAAGACGAACTGCCCAGCGGAATCTACCTGAGCGTGGCGTTCACGCCGGATGGGAAAGGGCTCTATTACTCGCGCATGGACCAGAAAGGAACGCTGGTCTACGAGCACGAGCTGGGAACGAGGGCCGCGCACGACACGTTGATCTTCGGGCGGGAGTTCCGCGGCGAGGCGCTGGGGCCGAACGACCTGATCGCGGCAACCTTGTCGGACGGCTATCGCTATCTGGTGGTGGAGATCGACCGCGGCGTGCCGGCCAAGCGCGTGGATATTGTCTACCGCGACCTGACCAAACCCGGCTCGTACTTCGAGATCCTGATCTGGGGCGTGGATTCGCAGTTTTCGGCTGACTCTGTGAAAGGCGCATGGTATGTGAGCACGAACTACAAATCGCCCAACTGGAGAATCCTGAAGGCCGACCCCGGCATCATGCCCGATGCATGGACGACGATCGTGCCTGAAACTACGGATACAATCGAAAGCTTCAACATCGTTGGCGACAAGATCTATGTCAATCGCCTGCACGACGTGAAGACCGAAACGGCCGTCTACACGCTGAATGGCAAGCCGGCCGGCAGCATTGAATCCGACGGCATCGGATCGGCGACTATCCTTGCGGGCCGCTCGACAGAGCGATACGGCTTCTATAGCTTCGAATCGTTCATCGTGCCGCCGACGATCTACCGGCTGGATACGGTGACGGGCAAGCGGGAAGTCTTTGCGCAAACGAAAGTCCCGTTCGATTCCAGCCAGTATGAGCTGAAGCAGATTTTCTATACGTCGAAGGACGGCACGCGGGCGCCCATGTTCATCGCCGGCAAGAAGGGACTGAAACAGGACGGAACGGAACGGCTGCTGATGACCGGCTACGGCGGATTCGACATCAGCATGACACCGGAATGGAAGCCCGCATATGCCTGGTGGCTGCAGAAGGGCGGCTGGTTCGCGTTGCCCAATCTGCGCGGCGGAGGCGAATACGGCGAGAAATGGCACGAAGCGGGGATGTTTGAGAAGAAACAGAATGTGTTTGACGATTTTTTTGCCGCGGCCGAGTATTTGATCGCCAACAAGTACACCTCGCCCGAGCATTTCGCCATTATGGGCAGGTCGAATGGAGGACTGCTGATGGGCGCGGCGATCGTGCAAAGGCCGGACCTGTTCGCGGCCGTGGAATGCGGCTATCCGCTGCTGGACATGCTGCGCTACCAGAAATTCGAGCAGGGGCTCGCACTGGACCACCGAGTATGGGTCGTCGGACAACGAACAGCAGTTTAAGTATCTGCTCAAATACTCGCCGTACCAGAACGTGAAGAAGGGCACGGCGTACCCGGCGGTGCTTTTCTTTACGGGGGCGAACGACACGCGTGTGGATCCGATGAACGCGCGCAAGATGACGGCGCTTTTGCAGGCGGACTCATCCAGCGGGCGGCCGGTGTTGCTGCACTACAGCGTATCCGGCGGGCATTCCGCGGGGGTGAGCGTGGATCAGGAGATCCAGGACGCTACCGGCCAACTGACCTTTCTGTGGACGGAAACGGGACAGACTCGCGCGCAAAAGTAACTTCTCCACCACGGCAGACAAGGCACGTGCACTCAAACAGGACATGTCCGCGCGTAACCTCATGCTGCGAGGAGTTTTACCGATAAGTAGTGTACGAAAGCATAAAGCATGTCCGGAGTGCGCCCGCAGGGTACCGGTCCCGGAGAGCGCCCGCGGCGCGCGAGCAGGTTGCCGCAGGCGGTATGGACAAGGCGGACGCAAAGAACATGCAGGCTGCCGCAGGACGGCAAAGAAGTTGCCGGCAGCGCAGCGGGGGCCCGGAGTCAACATGCCGCAAGCAGAACTGCAGATCGGCAAGATGGATTGGCAGGGTGAGGATGCGCGGTTGACGGCCCTGGCTGCGACAGGGATTCTGGATTCGGCGCCGGAGCCGAGCTTCGACGCCATTACCCGTCTGACTGCCGAATATTTCAAAGCCGACACGGTGCTGCTCGACTTTGCCGATGAGAGCCGCGTGTGGATCAAGTCCTACTGGGGCGAACCGGTGCGCGAGTTGCCGCGGAAGCAGAGCGTCTTTGAAATGGTGCTGGCGGAAGACGGGCCGGTGGTGGTACCCGACGTCTCGAAGCATCCCGATATTGCAGGCGACCGGCTGACGATCCGCCGGCTAGAGGTGGCGTCGTTCGCGAGCGCGCCAGTCCGTTCCGGCGAGGGCAGCATTTTGGGAACGCTGACCGTGCTTGGGTGCCAGCCACGGCGCGGCATGGCCGTGGAAGAACTGCGTATGCTGGAAAGCCTGGCCGAAATCGTCACCAGCCAGTTGGAGCTACGCAGGATGCGGAAGACGTTTCTCACCTACTGCGCGCGGCACACGCACCCCGCCGAGACGGCAGCCGGAATGTGGCCAAGCAAGTCGGACTTGCGGCGCGCACTGGACAAACGGCAGTTTGTGCTGTATTACCAGCCGGAGGTCGAGCTTTCCACGCGCAGGATCGTTGGCCTGGAGGCGCTGATCCGCTGGCAGCATCCCGAACGAGGGCTGATTCCGCCCATGGACTTTATTCCTGTCGCCGAGGAAACCGGGCTGATCCTGCCCATCGGCGACTGGGGACTCTCCGAGGCCTGCAGCCAGATTCGGCGGTGGAGCCGCGAGAATCCCGATTGCGCGGCGCCGCGCGTATGCGTGAACCTTTCGGCGAGCCAATTTGCGCGGGAGGGGCTGGCCGATCATGTGGAAGCGCTGCTGCGCCAGTCCGGCGTCTCGAGCCGGCTGCTCGGCCTGGAGATGACGGAGTCCAGCTTGATCTCCGACCATGGCACGGCGCTGGAGGTTCTGGGCAGCCTGCGCCGGCTCGGGGTTTCGCTCCGCATGGACGATTTCGGCACCGGCTATAGCTCGCTGAACCATCTGCACTCGCTGCCCTTCGACGTGCTCAAGATCGACCGCTCGTTTGTCATGCGCATGACAGGAGGCGACCAGCCGTTGCAGATTGTGCGCACCATTGTGGAGTTGGCGCGCGTGCTGGGGATGGACGTGGTGGCCGAAGGCATCGAAACCATCGAGCAGTACAGCCTGCTGCGGCAGTTGGGCTGCCGTTTCGGCCAGGGCTTCCTCTTCTCCCCTCCCGTGCCGGCCGAGGCCATCCGCGAGATGCTGCACCTGCCTGGGCGCATCCTGCCCTCGCTGGAGGTCTGCGAAGCGGTGCCTGCCGGAGCCACTTCATAACCGGAGCCGAACCGAGGCGCCGAATTGGGAATGGCCCGAGCTTTCTCCTGATTCGGGAGGAGCGCGATCTTTTTCATTGGAGTCCTCTCACGCCCGCATGTGTGCGCTGCGGTATGCTCCATCCCATGCAGCCCTCCGCCAAGGCGCAGCCCTCCCCCAACTCACCCAGCTTTGCCGGGTTGCTGGCGGCGCTTGCCTTGCCTTCGCGAGACGAAGCGGAACGTACTCCGGCATGGAACAGTGACGATCTGGGCGAGGATGTGGCGACGTTGAGCTATGAACGCGCCCTGAGCGCGCACGCGCGATACAAACCGGCGGACCGCTGGGAGTGGGAGACGGCGCGCGCGGCAAGGCCGGAGACGGTCGATGAACGGGAAGCTGCGCCACTTCCCGCAGCGCGAACCAGCCTAGAACTGCCGGTGCAGGCGAACACGGCGCATGACCGGGATTTGCGGCAGGCGAGTGTGACCATTCGCTTGAGCCAGGCGGAGTGCGCGCGGCTGCACGAGCGCGCTGCCGAAGCGGGAGTGACGGTTTCGGCGTATCTGCGTTCGTGCACCTTTGAGGCCGAGGCGCTACGGGCCGAGGTGAAGGCGGCGCTGGCCGATTTGCGGGCGGCCGGAGTACAAGGGTCCGAGGGACCGATAAAACAAGGGAACAAGGGGCTAAAGCAACGAGGAAACCAGGGAATGCGGCTTGCCCGGGTCCTGGTTCACATTGGCAACCTTTGCATTGGCCTGGCCTCCGTTAAATCCTCTTGACGATCCCATTTCGCCTGCCGTAAAGCTGAACCGGTGAAGTTGCCGAATCCCTTGTTCCCTGCCGGGCCGCGCAGCAGGGGCAGGCGATTTGTGCCCGCTGGAAGGGCTTGTTCCCTGCTTCACTCCGCTTCGAGCACCAGACACTTGAGGTATTCGGTCTCGGGCAGGTTGAGCACGACCGGATGGTCGGGAGCCGCGCTGCGGCGCTCGAGCAGGCGTACCCGGCGCGAGGCATCGGCTGCGGCAGAGGCGACCGCGCCTTCGAGATCGGCCCAGGCGACATGATGCGAACAAGAGCAGGTGATGAGCAGGCCGCCGGGACGGAGCATCTTCAACGCGCGCAGGTTCAGCTCCTTGTAACCGCGCAGCGCGCCTTCCACTGCGCGCTTCGTTTTGGCAAAGGCCGGCGGATCGAGAACGATGACGTCGAAGCCGGCGTCGGAGTTTTTGGGGGCCTGCGACCAGTCACGCAGAATCTCGAAGGCGTCGGCCTCGATCCAGTCCACTTCGGCGGAAAGCCGCGAGCGATTGGCTTCGAGATTGCGCTCGGCCACTTCGAGCGAGGCGCGGGAGGCGTCGATGCCCGTAACCTTGCAGCAGACCTGAGCGAGATGCAGGGCAAAGCCGCCCTGGTAACAGCAGACATCGAGCGCGCGGCCCCCTGATCCAGACCTTACCGCGCCGAGGCGCTGCGCCCAGTCGTGCGCGGCGGCGTAGTTGGCGCGCTGATCGAGAAAGGCTCCGGTCTTTTGGCCGGCGTTGGCGTCGTAGTGAAACGCGAGGCCATTGAGATGGAACTGCGTGGTGGTCGCGGGCCGCGCCGCATCGGCAAGCCAAAGCGGATCGAGACTGGGCGCGGGCAGGCCTTCCAACTCGCGGATGCGCGGATCGGGACGCTCGAGGATGGCTGCAGGCGCAAGTTCCTCGCGCAGTACGCGCACGCAGGTTTCGCGCACCACTGCGTGGAGCAGACCTTTGGTCAGCAGTTGCAAAACTACCAGCGCGCCATATTTGTCGGCGATAAGGCCGGGTAGCTCGTCGGCCTCGCTGAAGCAGAGGCGGCAGGCATCGTTGGCGTCGTCGAGCAGGGGCTTACGGCGCGCGATGGCCGCGCGAAGACGAGCGGCGAGCAGCTCGAGCCACGCGGCTTGATCGAGGGACTCGCGCGAGACGAGGCGCAGCGCGATCTGCGACGAAGGGCTGTAGAGCGCGGCGCCAAGGAAGAGGCCGCGATTGTCGGCCACAGGCAGGAGCGTTTCTTCCGGTTTTGGAGGAACGATTGCGAGAACGTCGGATGCGTAGACCCAAAGATGGCCGGAGCGCAGGCGGTCGGCAGCGCGGCGGGTGACCATGGCTCCCGGCGCTTGAACTTCGGGCGCGCTGTGGTCCGGTCGATTCCGGCTCATCCTACCATCTTCTCATCCACGGAAGTTTAGCCCGTAGAAAGCGCCGTTG
>CAWEGN010000019.1:0-13811 GCA_963808805.1 uncultured Acidobacteriaceae bacterium
CACCCTTGTCGGTGTGAGGTGGTTGCCATGCGGGACTCGGGACCCGGCCGTTGGACGCATCCGGCCGCGATCCTCGTCGCCACGGACCCTGAGGGACCTCGATCGCCTGATGCCGTTCGCCTTCGAGCAGGCGAAACCGGGGCGCGCCTGATTCTCCTGCACGTGCTTCCTCCGCCGCAGCCATCGGCCGATGCCGTCGGAATGCCCTACTACGACCCGGCCGGCGCGCTGGAAGCTGCCGCACAGACGCTCGGCCATGGTGCGAGCTGGCCGCCGGCGCGGCATCCGTGCGACGCGCTGGTACGCGAAGGAAACCCCGCAACAGATCGCAGCCGCTGTCCGCCAGTTCCAGGCGGACCGCGTGCTCCTCGGCACCCGGAGCCGGAGCAAGATGGGCAAGTTGCTCCTCGGCTCCGTGGCAGAACAAGTGCTGCGCTCGGTCAATCTCCCGGTCATGACCGTGGGACCCGAGGCTCATCTCCCGGTGGAAGGAGCGAGGAAAGGTCGTCCTCCACGCCACCACACCAGAGAGACCTCTCGCCCGAGCGCGGCACTTGCCTGCCAGATCGCCGCCAGCCAGCGCGCAAAGCTGTTCTGCTGCACGTCTTACCTCCCGTTGACGAAATGGACCGCAAAGCCTGCCCACCGGCCTTGACTCGGCGGCCATGCACGAGTTGCGCCTCGTCGCCGAGAGACGGGCGCGCGGCTGCTGCGCCAGGTGGAGCCGCCGTCGCGCACGGCAATCCTTCCATCGAAATTCTCGCCGAGGCAGCCGAACGCCATGCCAGCCTCATCGTTCTAGGATCCACACAGCGATCCGCGCTGCTAGAATCTCACCCGCGACCGCACCATCTACCGGGTACTGGCCCATGCGCGCTGCCCCGTGCTCACCCTGCGCGAGCCGCAGGCCTTTCCCGAAGAAACCCACGCCGAAGCCACGGCCATGCACCGTTGAGCCGCGACAGGGTCACGCAAGGCCTTGAGCCTTTTCAGGCACTTATCCTGCAGGTAGTGGAGCTGGCGCAATTGGATCAATCCTTGCGTGCTCCGGCCATCCCTGTACGACCGGAAAATCTCCGCCGCCAACACATGGAAACGCTGATGGAGTGTGTCAATGGCCTGAATCGGCGCCAGCGTACCGTGCGCGGAATGCTTTTCGCCCTCCAGCCACGCGCCAACCCGGCATTGGCTGGCATCGAGTGGCGGCGGGGTAGCGCGCCTGCCCTGAATGCAGGCCTCAAAGGCGCCCAGCCAGGCATGATGCTCCACGGTGGCGTAGAGCACGGACTGGTTATCGGGGCGCACGACAGGCACATCGGCCCAGCGCGGATCGGGCCGCCACGCGGCCGCCCAGGCACGCATTTCGCGCGCCGGCATCGCCGCGGCGATGCCATAACCCTGGGCAAAGTCACAGCCCATTTGCAGCAGCATCAAGCCGTGTTCCGTGGTTTCCACCCCCTCCGCAATCACCTGCCTACGGAAGGCGGCGGCCAGCCCTAACACTCCCTCAAGGATGGTCAGGTTCTCCAGCTCCTCCAGCATGTCGCGCACGAAGCTCTGGTCAATCTTCAGTACATTTGCGGGCAAGCGCTTCAGATAGATCAGCGACGAATAGCCGGTGCCGAAATCGTCCAGGCCGATCGATACCCCGATCTCGCGGCAGGCTGTGAGCACCTGCGAGGCTTGCACCACATCCTGCATCGCGCTGGTTTCCACCACCTCCAGTTCCAGGCTCGAGGGCTTCACCTGAGGATGCGCCGCGAGCCGGTCGCGCAGGCGATCGGCAAAATCCGGTTGTTGCAGCTCGACCGCGCTCACATTCACGCTCACCGGCAGTTCAAAACCCTCCGCCTGCCACGATTCCATCTGCTTCAGTGCGCTCTCGATCACCCAAGCGCCCAGCTCGACGGCCAGAGGATGGTCTTCAATAAGGGGAAGAAACATGCCCGGCGGCAGCAGCCCGCGTTCCGGATGCTGCCAGCGGATCAGCGCTTCGGCCCCCACCACCTTGCCGGTGCGCATATTCACTTTGGGCTGGTAGTGCAGCACAAACTGCCCCGTCGCCAGCGCCTGGCGGATGTGCTCGATGTTCTCGTTGCGGTCGCGGGCGATCAGGTCCTGGCTGGGATCGAAGACGCTGAAGCAACTGTGCCCCTCCAGCTTGGCTTGGTACATTGCCTGCCCGGCTTGCCGCAGCAGCATATCCGCGTCCACATCCACCGTCTGCGGATAGAAGGCAACGCCCGCGCTGGCCGACACCCGCAGCACCACCTCGCCAATCTGGGCCTCTTCGGCTGCCGCCGCCAGCAGGCGGTTCAATGTCGGCACACATGCCTCGACGTTGTCCAGATCCAGGATCACGGCGGCAAACTCGTCTCCGCCCAGCCGGGCCAGCGTATCGCCTTCCCGCAAGGCGCGCTTCATCCGCAAAGCCAGTGCCGCCAGCAGCGCGTCGCCGGTTGAGTGGCCGTAACCATCGTTTATTGATTTGAATGCATCGATGTCAAAGTAGACCACGGCCAGCAAGCGCTTGCTCCGGTGCGCATGGGCCATGGCCTGGCGCAGCCGGTCCGCGAGCAGCGTCCGGTTGGGAAGGCCGGTCAGCGCATCGTAATGCACAATGTGCTGCAGTTGCCGCTCGTGCTCTTTGATTTCGGAGATGTCGGAGAACAGGCCAACATACTGCTGCACCTCGCCCTTGGCGTCGCGGATGGCGTTGATGTGGAGCGTTTCGGCGTAGATGTCCCCGCTCTTGGCCCGGTTCCAGATCTCACCCGACCAATGGCCTTCCCGGAGGAGAGAGCCCACATGTTCCGGTAGAACTCCTTGCTCTGCAGCCCGGATTGGAGTAGCCGCGGATTGCGCCCCAGTACCTCGTCATGTGTGTAGCCGGCAATGCGCGTAAAAGCCTCATTCACCTCCAGAATCGTCCCCGAGCGATCGGTAATCACGATGCCTTCGCGCGCGCCGGTGAAGACCGTTGCGGCCAGCCGCAGCCTCTCTTCAACCTCCTTCCGCTGCGTAATGTCTTCGGCGAAGAGGACGATGCCGCCCACCGACCCGTCGCCGGCCCGCCAGGGAAGAATCTCCCGGCGTAGCCAGTCCACCTTGCCGTCAGCATGCTCGATCCGGTTCTCCTCGACCCGTATGGTTTCGCCCGACAGCGCACGACGGTGCTCAAGTTTCCACGTTTCCGGGATATTGGTTATTACGTCGTAATGCGATCGTCCGAGAACCTCCTGGCCCACAAGGTTCAGGCTCTTCAGCCACAGCTTGCTCACGGCCACGTAGCGCATCTCGCGGTCGAACATGGCCAGCGCTACAGGCGCATGCTGGATGAAAATCTGCAGCAATTCCTTGCTCTCGCGCAGCCCTGCCTCGGTCAGTTTTCGTTCCGTAATGTCCTGAATGGTGCCATACATCGTCGCCGGCCGCCCGTGGGCGTCGAAGGTCAGCTGGCCTATGCCATGCACCCAGCGCTCCACCCCGTCGCTGCGGCGAAGGATGCGGTATTCCTTGTCAAAGGGCTTGCCCTGACCCAAAACCTCATGTTGGAAATAGTCGCTCATGGTTTGGCGATCGTCGGGATGGAGCAGGGCGACCCATCCCTCGAAAGTGTGCTCATATTCCTTATCGATTCCAAATATCTGGTCCAGGACATCCGAAGTGGTCCACAGTCCAGCGTCAACATTTAACCGATAGTTGCCCAGTCCGGCAATCCTCTGTGCCTCCCGTAACGATTCCTCGCTCTCGCGTAATGCCGCCTCGGTCAGTTTCCGCTCCGTAATGTCCTGAACGGTGCCGCGGAGCTCCAGCGCCTTTCCCTGGCTGTCTACCTTCAGCTGTCCGAAGGTATGCACCCAGCGCATGACTCCGTCTGTGTGGCGAAGAATCCGGTATTCGCTGTCGAAGTGAGTGCGCTCGCCCGTAAAGTAGTCCTTGAAGCGATTCGCCATTTCAGAGCGATCGTCCGGATGGATCAGCGGCCATATCTTTTCAAGTTCCCGCCCGTATGCGGCATCGATCCCCAGCAGTTGCTCCAGCTCCGGTGAGATGTACCACATTTTGTTTGGAATATCGAGGACGTAATTGCTTAGTCCCGCAATCTCCTGCGCGTCGCGCAGAGATTCCTCGCTCTCGCGCAGTTTCCGTTCCGCCTCGACGTACTCGGTGACGTCGGGCGCCACGCCGAAGATGCCGATGATCTCGCCGTCCTGGCCGTTGATGGGGTATTTGCGGTTGTCGATCCAGCACTTCGACCCGTCCTGCCTCGACAGTTGCTGGATCTTATTCGCGCGCTGGCCCTCGGCGAAGACCAGGTTCTCCAGACGGTAGGTGATGTCGGCAATTTCCTCCGGATGAATGTCGTAATCGGTCTTACCCACCAGTTCGGAGGGATCCTTTGCCGTATCGGTCAGGTTCGGCACGGCACGGCTCGCGGCCAGGAACACATGGTTGCGGTTCTTAATGTAGATATCGTCCCCGGTTTGCTCGATGAGCGTCTTGAAATTTCTTACCAGAAGGTTGTCGCCGGGTTCTCTCACCTTCCGCGCATCCTCCAGAATCATGTCAAGAAGCACTTCTTCCGTAGCGCGGCCCGGCTTCTTGGCGTACTGGCCTTTGATGCAGCGGATACGCCCGTCGGCGTGGCGCAGGCGGATGTTAAAGACGCCGCTTCGATCCTTCAGATCGGGTGAAAAGAGTGACTCGGCAACGCCGGCGTCTTCCCGGTGGATGAGATCCTTCAGATGCGCCTTCGCGGAGAGGAACGCCTTGCGGCTGTAGCCGAGCAGGCCTTCCACATCGCCGTCTACCGACACCAGCCGGGGCGGATCGCTTAATGCAAAGCAGAAGGAGGTGTAAGACATGGGGCCCGTTTCCTCTGCGTCGCTCCACGCTCTTGTCAATAAGCCTGGCATATGCGAGTTTCCAGGAGCTATGAAAATCGTAGGCCAAGGGCACATCGAATACATCGCCCCCGCGGCGTATCTATATACAACTTTCCGGGGGTGATACAACGCCGATGACGGCAGACCGTTTCGGGCCATCTCGCCTTCCGGGGCCTTGCCCTTATTCCTGCCCGTCCGCGTTTCCGCTGCCCCGCCGTTCACACCGCCGGTTTGTGAGAGCGCGGATTTTCGACGCTCCTACCGCTCTCGCGCGCGCAGGTACCAAATCAGACACTCGTTATCCACGAGTTTTTTGTTGCGGCGTCGGTTCCGCCCCGTTTATCCACGCCGACTCTTGGCATAATCGCTGCAAGAGTGATTCTTCCGTAACGGTTCTGAGTGCTGGGGGCAGGGTATCGGCCGGGAATTTAAGAGGGTCCGCTGAATGCGGAACTTGGGTTCACATATCGGCAGCGTACGGTTTCACCGGGGGAGCATCCAAGCGTGACCAGTTATCGCCGTCAGGACGTTCTGCGGATCCTTCAGATCGGTTCCCGTCAGTTGCAAGCCTGGGAGCGGGCCGGCCTGGTTCCCCAACAGGAGATCTATAGCTTTCAGGATCTCGGGCAACTGCGCACCTTGCGCTCGCTGCGCGAGGACGACGTGCCCGCGGCATCCATCCGCGAATCCATCCTGGCCATGAAGGCCGTCGCCGGCATGTCGAATCCGCTGCTCGAGGCGCGCGTTGTGCGCACCGGAACGCGCCTCGCCTTCCGCCACAGCGGCGCCATGGTCGATCCCATTCGCCGCCAGTTGCTCTTCGACTTCGAGCGCACAGCGGGTCCCGCACTCGCTTCCGCCGCCGCGCGGCCGTCTCCGCTGCGCCTTCCCGGCGCGCATGGCCTCCGCGGCCTTCAGGAGCGCTTTCATGCCGCGGTCCAGGCCGAAGAGGCCGGCGAAAAGCAGCGCGCTATCGCGATCTACGAGGAGATTCTCTCCATCGACCCGCAGTACGCGGCCGCCTGCATCAACCTGGGCACCGTCTATTTCCATCTGCGCCGGTTTGACCGCGCCGAGGAGCTCTACCGCCGCGCCACCGAGGCCGATCCCGGCTACGTCCTGGCCTATTTCGACCTGGGCAACGTTCTCGACGAGCTCGAGCGGCTCGACGAATCCATTGCCGCCTACGTCAAGGCCGTCACGCTCTCCCCGCGCTACGCCGACGCCCATTACAATCTGGCCCTGGCCTACGAGCGCACCGGCCAGAACCGCAACGCCCTGCGCCACTGGCGAGCCTATGTCCAGCTCGACAACCGCGGCCCCTGGGCCGACCATGCCCGCGGCCAGATTCGCAAGCTGCTCAGCCGCGAAAAGCTCGCCATCGCCTCCCGCGCCAGCCATTTCATTCCGCCGCGCAAAGGCAGGGCCGCGCTGCAACTGGTGTAGCCTTCGCCGCGAAAAGAAGCCTCCCGCTATACTTCTTTCACAATGAAATCTCCGTTCGTTCTTCTGCTCGGCGGGCTGGTGGCTGCCTCCGCCATCTGCGCCCAGGATACGCCCGCGCCTGCGGTTGAAGGGTATGTCACGCGCGCAGCTTCCGGCTCCGACTTCGACGTCAACGGATTTCGCATCCTCTGTGGAGCCGATACTCAAACAAGCATTGAGCAGCACCAATCCGGAGAGTTCTTGACCACCCAGGGCTGCCCGCCCGATGCCCCATATCTGGGCAGGCCCATGAAGATTTATGGCTCCATGAAAAAGAAGCGGCACGCGATTGAAGCTGCGCGAATCGAACTGCTGCCCGCGTTCACTGGCGAGATTACGGGTTCGGCGGTAATCGATGCGCTGCCGGCGCCCGATTCCGCCGATGCGCAGCCGGGAAGTCTTATGGTGCGCGCGGATGGGTACCGGATTTTGATTGGCGGCAAGACTGCGATCGCATTGGATCGGCCGCTCAGTTCGCTCACCGGCGTGACGGCCGGCGATTGGATCGAGTACAAGGGCAAGCAGCGCGCCGATGGCATCGTCGAAGCGGAATCGGTGAAGATCGGTCCTAACATTGTCAGCGAGGGCGAAGAGAAGCTGCGCGCCAAGTACGAATTCGATCCTGCCGCCGTACCTCATTCGGCGAAGCAAAGTACGGCCAGCGCGATGATTATTGGCATCAAGGGGAAGCGCTTTCCGCCCTACAAGGATGCCGCAATGCAGGCGCGGGTAAGCGCAATCGGCGCCAGGCTTGTTCCCGCTTACCAGCGCGCTCTGCCCGAATCCGATCCGGCCAAAATCAACTTTCGGTTCCAGGTGATCGACACCAAGTGGTTTCGTGACGCGCTCGCTTTGCCCAGCGGCATCATCCTGGTGCCGCGTCAGGTCGTGGAGCGCATGCAGAATGACTCGCAGCTCACCACAGTGCTCGCCGACAACATCGCTTGCGTACTGGAAAAGCAGGAGTATCGGTTCCAAACCATGTCGGAAACGCTGACTGCCGCTGGTTTAGGCGCGGTAGCTGCGGGCTTCTTCGTCCCCGGCGTCGGGTTGGGCGCGGATGCGGCGTGCGCCGGCCAAGAGACGATACTGATCAAGACCGAAAATCAGAGCGGACGCGTCAGCTTCGGTCTGCTCCGCGATGCCGGCTACGACATCGATCAGGCGCCTGTGACGTGGTGGCTGCTGGCGTCCAACCATCCTCAGCCACTCGCGCGGACACCGATGCCGAGGCGCGCGGCATACGATTACCGCATGCTCGGCGAAAACTGGCGCAACCCCGCTGCCGCTTCATCGAAGCCCTGACTCGGTCAGGTTTGCTGGTGCGCCGCTCTCGCCACCGCGCGAATATACGCCGGCCGCGTCCGGCAGCAGCCCCCTACCATTTGCGCTCCCGCTTTGAACCACTCCGCCGCTCGCGCGCCGAAATCCGCCGGATCGGTTGTCCCCGTCCAGCACCGCCGCGCCGTGTCCCACCCTTCGCCTGAGTTCGGATAGACGAGGACCGGCTTGTCGGAACCCGCGCGCAACTCCGCGATCAGCGAGGGGATCCATTTGGGCGGTACGCAGTTCACGCCGATGGCCACCGTCTGCGGGAATGAGGCAACCAGCGCGGCGCAGTCGGCCATGCGCTCGCCGTGCGACACGTGTTTTTCGTCGCGGCACGAAAAGCTGAACCAGGCTTGAAGCTCCGGCCAGGGCCTCAGCGCCTCGCCCACTGCGCGGACCTCGTCGAGCGAAGGGAATGTTTCAAACGCGAGCAAATCGGGAGACTGCGCGCCGCTCGCCTGCGCGAAAATTTCAATGCGCTCGCGGTGGAACAGGACGAGATCGTCGTAGGAACAGTCGTAATTGCCGTGATACTCGCCGCCGTTGTGCAGTGCGGCTCCATAGGGTCCAAGCGAGCCGGCAACGAGAACGCGTCGCTCTGGAAACTCGGCTGTCACCGAGCGCGCCAGCTCAACGGAACGCAGCAACGCCGCATCGGCGCGTTCGGCGGCCATTCCCACTTCGGCGTAGCCCATCCGCGAAACCTGATAGCTGCACGTGGCAATGCACTGTGAGCCCGCTTCAATGTAGGCGCGATACACAGCGCGCAGTTTTTCCGGCTCGTCCTCGAGCACATGCGCCGACCACAGCGGACCGTCGATCCGCGCGCCCTGATATTCGAGCTCCGTGGCCAGCCCGCCGTCGATAACATGGACGCCGCGCAGAATGGAGTTGTTCTCCGGCATAGGTTTGATCGCGAGCTTCTAGCCTCTAGCTCCTAGCCTCTAGCTTTTCGGTTGCTTATGCAAGCGGATCGCAAATACACAGAGCCGGAGTCTGCGGGGGACTCGTAAGGGAGATGTTCGGAGAACATTGACGGAGAAGAGAATCTTCACGAAAAAGGCTAATAGCTAAAAGCTGATAGCTGCTCTCACACCTTCTGCGCCCGCTGCACATTGCGCACTCCGTCCACACGCCGCAGGCCCAGGACCATCCGGTTCAGGTGGCGCACATCCTCTGCTTCCACCACAAACTCAATGATCGCTTCGCCTTCTTCGTCGCGGCTCAGTTCCACGCCGCGAATATCGGTGTTCTCGTCGGAAATCACGGCGGTCAGTTCCTTCAACATGCCGGTGCGGTCGTCGCAGTAGACGGTAATCTTTACCGGATAACGCTGCGCCTGCCCCGCGGCTCCGGCCGGCGCGCGAGACCATTCCACGTTGATGCGCCGGTCGCTCTCATAGAGCAGGTTCTGCACATTGGGGCAACTGCGCGCATGAACCGCCACGCCCTTGCCCCGCGTCACGTAGCCCACAATCTCCTCGCCGCGAATGGGGTTGCAACAGCGCGCGCGATAGACCAGCAGATCGTTCTGCCCCTCCACCTCGAGCGAATCCGAACCCGCCAAGTGCAGCTTGCGCACCGCATCCGTCATGCCCGCTTCGCCCGGTTTGCCCGCCTCGGCTTCGGGCTGAGCGGCAAATCCCGGCGCCAGCTTACCGAGCACTTGATGCGCGGTATTCTTGCCCTGGCCCAGCGTCGCCAGCAGATCCGAGGCCGTGGCCACGCCGAATTCGTTCGCGATGCGCCCCAAATCCTGGTCGCCGACCTGCGCCATCGGCACCTTGAACTTGCGCGCCTCGCGATCCAGCAGCTTGCGTCCGATCTCCACCGCGCGCCGCCGCTGGTCCTCGTTCAGCCAGTGCTTGATCTTGTTGCGCGCGCGCGGGCTCTTCACGAAGGTTAGCCAGTCGCGGCTCGGCTTGTGATCCTTTTGCGTGACGATCTCGACGATGTCGCCCGTGCGCAGCTTGGTGCGCAGCGGCGCCATGCGCCCGTTGATCTTGGCTCCCACGCAGGTGTGGCCCACTTCGGTGTGAATGGTGTAGGCAAAATCGACGGGCGTGGCGCCCGCCGGAACCACCACCACCTTCCCTTTCGGGGTGAAGGTGTACACCTCGTCGGGATAGAGGTCCATCTTCAGGCTGGAGAGGAACTCGTTGGGATCCGTCATCTCCTTTTGCCACTCCACTAGCTGGCGAATCCAGTTCAGCCGTTCCTCGTCGCGCGCCGTCACCGCGCTGCCGCCCGCCTTGTACTTCCAGTGCGCCGCAATGCCCTCCTCGGCAATGCGGTGCATCTCCTCGGTGCGGATCTGCACTTCGAACTGGTGCCCGGCCGCGCTCATCACCGTCGTATGCAGCGACTGGTAGCGGTTGGCCCGCGGCATGGCGATAAAATCCTTGATCCGTCCCGGCACCGGCCGCCACAGCGTGTGAATCAGCCCGAAGACCGCGTAACACGAGGCCACATCTTGCGTGATCGCGCGGATGGCCAGCAGATCGTACACCTGGTCGAACGAAACCTTGGTCCGCTCGATCTTCTGGTAGATGGAATACAGCCGCTTGATGCGCCACTCCACCCGCGCCTGGATTCCGTTCTCCCGCAGTTGTTCCACCAGCGTGTCTTCCACGCCGCGCAGGAACTGCTCGCCCTCCACGCGCCGCGCCTCCACCGCCGCCGCCACCTGCTCGTAGCTCACAGGATCGGTATAGCGGAAGGCCAGGTCCTCCAGCTCTCCGCGCACCTTGCCCATGCCCAGCCGGTGCGCCAGCGGGGCGTAAATGTCCAGCGTCTCGCGCGCGATCGCTTCCTGCCGGTCGGGCTTCAGGGGCTCCAGCGTGCGCATGTTGTGCAGCCGGTCGGCCAGCTTGATCAGCACCACCCTCACATCGGAAACCATGGCCAGCAGCATCTTGCGCACGTTCTCGGCCTGGCGGTCCTCGCGGTTGGCAAATTGGATCTTGTCGATCTTGGTTACGCCCTCAACAATGTGCGCCACCTGATCGCCGAATTTTTCCGCGATCTCCTCGCTGGTGGCTTTGGTGTCTTCCACGGCATCGTGCAGCAGCGCCGCCGCTATGGCCGTCCCGTCCAGCTTCATCTCCACCAGCACTTCGGCCACTTCAAGCGGGTGCACAATGTATGGATCGCCGCTAAGGCGCGTCTGTCCCTTGTGGTGCGCGACGCAGAACTCCCACGCCTTTCGAATCAACGAGATATCTTCATTGGGCCGGTTGGCCTGCGCCTGGCGAAGCAGCGCCTCGAACCGCTCGCCGATGGAGCGCTCCTCTTTGGGGCCGGCCTGCGCCGCCGGGGCGGGAACTTGTGCCTCCTGCGCGGGGGAAACGGGCGCGCCAGAACCCTCTGCCGGAATGGTCTGCCGGACAGTCGCCATGCTTCATTATAGGCCGCTTGCGTTTTCAGCGGTGAATACATAGGCCGCGGCGGAATTCCAGGTCTCAGATGCGAGACCTGGATTCCCGCGAATCGAGTATTACCGGAAATACGGATAGAAGATGAAAGCCAGGATTCCGCCAAACCAGACCGCGAACCAGATCATGTAGGGACGGTTTCCCCACATTCCACACGCTCCAACCATTCCTATCCACGGCGCTCCGCGAAAGGGCGTTGACCAACTGCCGGGCGGGAGCAGATCGCGGCCCATCGTCTCCGTCAGCCGCATTCCACGAAAAATCTGAAACATGATATAAAACCAAAACAGCAGAGGGATGCTCAGGAAGAGCCATCGCAACCCGGGGACCGTTCGGGCCGGAGTCCATGTGTCTCGCAGTGCAACATTAACAAGAAAGAGCACGAACAGCCAGGCGACACTGTTCCACACGCTTACTGAGCTTCGCCGCATGGCGTCCTGATATCGGTAGTGCTCTTCTGTTCGTTCAACTGGAAGTGGATGGCTGGAGCGAACGAGCAGGATCTTAGCGGGGAGCAAGCCAAGCGCGATCCAGGTCATCATGAGCATGTTCTGCCATTCCTTGTGCGATGCAAGGTGGATTTCGAGCCACCAGCAAAATGCAACTAGCGCAAACATGAGCGATTCCTGCGGCCAGGAGATGTAGTCGCCGAGGCGGCGGGATTCGAGCGCGAGGGCTACCGGGCGTACCGGCGGATTGGCTCCGAGCTTATGACGCGTCCAGGCATCAAGGCCCATCAAGGTTATCAAGTACGGAATTGCCCAGCCCCCAATGCATAGTGGCATCAAATCCAAACGCCTCAGAGCGAAAACGATCCCTAAGCTCACCGCCAAGAGAAGGTGCAGCGCGACCAGGGCGGCGCGATAGCTTTTCAGCCAAGCTCTTCCCGGCCCCTCATAGAAGCCCGCCGGAACCTCTACGCCCTGGAAGAAGCCTGGACCGTTCCGCAGCGGCCAGTTCCACAGGTATTTCACCAGGGTGTAGGCAAAAGTCAGAACGACCAGAGTGGTAAGAAGTACCATCATTACAAATTGCGTGGGCGCACTCATTCAGCGCCTCCTTTCTGTTGCAAGAGCGCGAGTTCCTGACGAACCGTCTCTTCGATCTCACGGCCAGAGAGTCCGCTGAGGACCAACTGCGTAAGCGCCGTGCGCAATGGTCGGTAGAGTTCGGCCCCATCAACGGGTCGGGAAGTTCGCGACGCGATCACCGCGCCCGCTCCGTGGCGCACGGTAACAAAGCCTTCATCCTGCAACTGGCGGTAGGCTGCGGCGACGGTGTTGAGATTGACGCCCAGGTCGCCCGCCACCTGCCGCACCGAAGGCAGCGCCACGCCCTCACGCAGGTTGCCTCCGGCGATCAGGGCCTTGATTCCATCCGTGATCTGCTGGTAGAGCGGGCTTTTGTCGTTGGCTTGAAGAGTAAGGAACATGGCCATCTCCAACTGTCTAGTGTATGTATACTTCATACACTTGATCTTGTCAAGCGGTGCGCAAAATTTTTATTGGATTCAATGCAAATGAAATGAAATAAGCAACTTATGATGTTTTATGGATTTTCAGGCCCGTTTATGCATCCCGGACTCTGCGGTGATCCACCATCTCAGCCGGGCCGTCGGCTGCCGCAACGGCGCTTTCTACGGGCTAAACTTCCGTGGATGAGAAGATGGTAGGATGAGCCGGAATCGACCGGACCACAGCGCGCCCGAAGTTCAAGCGCCGGGAGCCATGGTCACCCGCCGCGCTGCCGACCGCCTGCGCTCCGGCCATCTTTGGGTCTACGCATCCGACGTTCTCGCAATCGTTCCTCCAAAACCGGAAGAAACGCTCCTGCCTGTGGCCGACAATCGCGGCCTCTTCCTTGGCGCCGCGCTCTACAGCCCTTCGTCGCAGATCGCGCTGCGCCTCGTCTCGCGCGAGTCCCTCGATCAAGCCGCGTGGCTCGAGCTGCTCGCCGCTCGTCTTCGCGCGGCCATCGCGCGCCGTAAGCCCCTGCTCGACGACGCCAACGATGCCTGCCGCCTCTGCTTCAGCGAGGCCGACGAGCTACCCGGCCTTATCGCCGACAAATATGGCGCGCTGGTAGTTTTGCAACTGCTGACCAAAGGTCTGCTCCACGCAGTGGTGCGCGAAACCTGCGTGCGCGTACTGCGCGAGGAACTTGCGCCTGCAGCCATCCTCGAGCGTCCCGATCCGCGCATCCGCGAGTTGGAAGGCCTGCCCGCGCCCAGTCTCGATCCGCTTTGGCTTGCCGATGCGGCGCGGCCCGCGACCACCACGCAGTTCCATCTCAATGGCCTCGCGTTTCACTACGACGCCAACGCCGGCCAAAAGACCGGAGCCTTTCTCGATCAGCGCGCCAACTACGCCGCCGCGCACGACTGGGCGCAGCGCCTCGGCGCGGTAAGGTCTGGATCAGGGGGCCGCGCGCTCGATGTCTGCTGTTACCAGGGCGGCTTTGCCCTGCATCTCGCTCAGGTCTGCTGCAAGGTTACGGGCATCGACGCCTCCCGCGCCTCGCTCGAAGTGGCCGAGCGCAATCTCGAAGCCAATCGCTCGCGGCTTTCCGCCGAAGTGGACTGGATCGAGGCCGACGCCTTCGAGATTCTGCGTGACTGGTCACAAACCGGCGAGAGTTTCGAGCAAGACGACGGTTCGAAGGTATACGTAGAGAA